>NZ_JBDGJD010000001.1:0-1407813 GCF_057657095.1 Cereibacter sp. Soil_C_27
GCGGGGTGGAGCAGCCCGGTAGCTCGTCAGGCTCATAACCTGAAGGTCACAGGTTCAAATCCTGTCCCCGCAACCAACACTACATCAAGCCCGTAGCTCCGCTGCGGGCTTTGTCATGTCTGGGGCACAGCGGCTAAGATCGCGCCTTTGCCCCCCGGTGGCTCACAGGTCGTCCGCCTCCACGGCGACGCGCAACCTGCGTTTTAGGCTGATCTTCAGCGTTACGCTTCGCTACGCCCGGCCTGTCGAGGCTGGTCATGGGGAGCGCGGCTCGTCTCGCTGAATCTTCGCAAAACCCCTTTGCCAATCCGGCGCTCCCGGCTCCCATTGTTTCCGAAACGAGGAAAATACTGTTCTTTCTCAAAGGATAAGCTGATTCGAATCAGTGGTCCGCCTCGCCCCTCCCACCCTCAGGGATCAGCGGAACTTTGCCTGTGCTGCCCAAATCCGATGCATCCGGCACACCCATGGATTGTGCCCGAAATATGGCCAAACCGAGGGGGTTGAAAGCCGAGGGAAAAAATCGGGCTTTGCGCCGATCAGAGCCGTTTATCCCCCGAAGGGTGGTTGACCCACCTCCGAAAGTAGCTCTTTCTAATTAAATAATTGCTAGACCAGAGCCTTTTTGACCTGACCATTCGCTGCTGCCACAGTTTTTTTCATGCTTATCGGGGACGATCATTGATCGTCCCCTTTTTCTTGTGACCACCCAGCGTCAGGGCACGATGACGCCCCGGCCGGAGAAGCGGCGGTTCTTGAAGTCGTCGAGCGCCTGGTTGATGTCGGACAGCGCATATTGCGTGTAATGCATCTTCACCTTGCCGTCGGCGTTCAGCTCCATCAACTCCACCAGCTCGGTGTAGTTGCCGACGAGGCTGCCGCCGATGTTGATCTCGTTGATCACGAGATGCACCGTCGGCACTTCGATCTTGCCGCCATAGCCGACCATGAGCAGCTGCCCCCCGGGCCGCACCATCTTCCAGGCGAGGTTCTCGACGCCGAGCTCGCCGACGAAATCGATGACGCATTGCGCGCCGCCGCCGGTGATCTGCCGGATCTCCTCCACCACGTCAGGGCCGCCGTCGAGGATGTAATCCGCCCCCAGTTCCTTGCAGAGCGCGCGGGCCGCCGGTTCGCGGTCCACCGCGATGATCCGGCAGCCGGAGATCTCGTGCAGGCATTGCAGGGCGATGTGGCCGAGGCCGCCGACGCCGACGATCACGCAATAGGCGCCGGGGCGCAGGCCCTTGGCGGCCTTCTTCGCGGCGCGGTAGGCGGTGATCCCGGCATCGGCCATGGGAGCCACATCGAGCGGCGTGATGTTGGGGTTCAGCTTGATCAGCGAGCGCTCGGAGGTAACGAAATACTGCGCGAATCCGCCGTCGAGGCCGAGGCCGGGGAAGAGGCTGTGTTCGCAATGCATGTCGTCGCCGTAGCGGCAGCTGAGGCAGATGCCGCAGGTGCGGTGCGGGTGGCAGATCACCGTGTCGCCTGGCTTGACCGAGGTGACGCCGGAGCCGACATCCTCGACCCAGCCGGCGTTCTCGTGCCCCATGATATAGGGCAGGAGGGTGCCGCTGCTGTCCATGATGTCCTTCCAGACGCCCTCGATGATGTGCAGGTCGGTGCGGCAGAGCCCGGCTGCGCCGACCTTCACGATCACGTCGGTGGGGCCGAGGATGTTGGGCTCCTTCACCGCCTCGATCTTGAGTTGTACGTTCATCGCCGGGTCGTAGTCGTAGAGCCTCGCGGCTTGCATGGTCATGGCGTCTCCTCCCTCATTTTCGCCCGAGTTTTTCCGCCCCGCCCCCGAGCGCGCCGCCGGCTGTCGGGTCTTCGTCCTCGGCCAGATCGGCGATCAGGGTTTCGGTGGTCAGGATCAGTGTGGCGACCGAGCCCGCGTTCTCCAGCGCGGCGCAGGTGACGCGGGCGGGATCGACGACGCCCGAGGCCATCAGATCCTCGAAGGCGCCGGTCGCGGCGTTGTAGCCGTGATCGCCCGAGAGGCCGGAGACCTTGCGCACCACCTCATTCGGCTCGGCGCCGGCGTTGAAGGCGATGCGGGCGAGCGGCAGGGTGAGCACCGACTGCACCAGCTCCACCCCCTTGCGCTGATCGCCCGAGAGCGATTTCGCCAGCGCGGTCAGCGTCGGTGCCACCCGGGTCAAAGCCACGCCGCCGCCGGTCAGCACGCCCTCGTCCGAGGCGGCGCGAACGGCGTTCAGGCTGTCCTCGATCAGCTGGATGGTGCGCTTCTGCTCCACCGGGGTAACGCCGCCCGCAAGGATGGTCGCGGTGCCGCCGCAGAGCTTGGCCAGACGTTCCTGCAGCTTGTCCTTGTCGATGTTGGGCGGGGCCGCCTCGAACAGCCGCTGCACCTGGGCGCGGCGGGCGGCGATGGCCTGCGGATCGCCCGCGCCGCGGACGATGATCGTGTCGGAGTTCGTGGCCTCGATCCGCTCGGCGCTGCCCATCTCGGCGCGGGTGATGTCTTCCAGACGCGCGCCGAGATCGCGGGCCAGCACCTTGCCGCCGGTGAGGATCGCCAGATCCTCCATCATCGAGCGGCGCCAGTGGCCGAACTCCGGCGGATGCACCACGAGGAAGCGCGCCGCGGCATCCTTGCCGAGCAGCGATTGCAGCACCTCGGGCGAGGTTTCCTCGGAGATGATGACCAGCGGGCGGTCGTCCTCGGCGGCGATGGTGCGGGCGGCGGCGAGCTGGTCGGGGGTCTTCATCTTGATGTCGGTCAGCACGATGTAGGGATGATGCAGAACGGCGCGCATCGCCTCGAGATCGGTGACCATGTGATGCGAGATGTAGCCCCGGTCGAAGGACATGCCGTCGACCACTTCGAGCGTCGAATGCGGGCCGAGGCCGTAATCGGTCAGGATCACGCCCTGCGCGCCGACGCGGCGAAAGGCTTCGGCCACCAGATCGCCCAGCCCCTTGCTGGAGGCGGAGATCCGGGCGATGGCCGAGAGCTGTTCGTGGTCGCGCACCGGCTTGGCGGCGGCGCGCAGCGCCGCGATGGTGGCGGCGACGGCCTTGTCGATCCCGCGGCACAGCTCCACCGGCTTGGCGCCGCGGTCGATCAGGGCGACGCCGGACTGGATCATGCCATTGGCCAGCACGATCGAGGTGGTGGTGCCGTCACCGGCCACGTCGTTGGTCTGCATCGAGACCTCGCGGACGACCTGCGCGCCCATGTTCTCGAAGCGGTTGAACAGCTCGATCTCGGATGCGATCGACACGCCGTCGCGGCTGATCAGCGGGGTGCCGATCGGGCGGTCGATCATGGCATTCATGCCCTGCGGGCCGAGCGTCGACTCGACGGCGGCGCTGAGTTTCTGCACCCCGACGGCCAGTGCGCGGCGGGCGTCGTTTCCATGAGCGATGATTTTCGGCATAGCTTCCTCCCTCGGCCAAGGCCGATATTGTCAGGTGATGGTGCGGGGGCCTCAGCGGCAGGCGGGCTCGCCCTGCCGCCGGGCGAGGTCGACCAGCACCGGCATCGCGCCGGTCAGGTCGGCCTCCTTGTAGCGGGTTTCCTTCAGCCCACGGCAGAGCGAGCCGGAAAACTCCATGTTTATGCGGACGCTGCGCAGGAGACCCATGTAGTCGCGCAGCCCCTCGGCGGCGATCGCCGTGCCGTCGAAGGCGCAGATCGCCGGGCCTTCGGCCAGACCGCGGTCGCGCAGCAGCTCGGTGTAGCGGCTGCGTTGGCGGCTGGCCTCGGGGTCGAGGGGGCAGGCGTCCAGCGCCGGCAGGGTCATCGAGACGACGACACCGGGAGGTGTGCCGGCAGCGAGGAGGGCCTTGACGACCACCTCTTGCCGGCGCTGGAAGGCCTTCCGCGCGAACTTCTCGCGGAGCGCGGTGAGATCCTCGCCCCCGGTCAGCTCGGCGAAGGCGTCGGAGAACCTGCCCCCCGCGTTGACAGCTGTCATCAGCTCCTCGGCGGCCATGTGATCCTCGAGGCTGACCCGGCAGCGCGAGACCCAAGGCAGGGCCTCGACCTCGCGCTTGATGCCTTCGGCCATCAGGAAGGCGAAGTTGGGCGAACACCAGTAGGTCGGCAGGCGGAAGGCAACCGCCACCTCGGCCCCGGTGACGGAGACCGTCTCGACGAAGCCCATGTCGGTGATGGGATCGTCGAGTTCGGGGTCCGTCACCCGGTCGAGCCGCGCCCAGACCTCGGCAAGCTGATCTGCCAGAGGCATCGGGCTACTCCGCCGCGATCGAGACGGGATGCGAGGCGAACTCGGCCTTGCGCGCCGCGATGTCGATGTCGTAGAGCCGCGCCGCGTTGAGGCCGAGGATCTTCTCCTTGATCTCGTCGGTCAGCTGCACGCCACGCTCCGCCGCGATGTCTTCCGGGATCTGGTAGGCCCAGAGCTTTTCCACCAGCCATTTCGGCGTCCAGATCGCGTAGTCGGAGCCGAACAGGATCTTCTCCGGCCCGATCCAGAACAGGAGTTCCGCGATCACCTCGCCGAAGTAGCGCGGGCGGGCGTGGATGAAGGGAAGCGCGACGGCAAGCCCGGCATAGACGTTGGTTTCCTGCGTGGCGATCCAGCAGAAATCGTCGAGCCGGGGCAGGCCGCAATGCTCGATGATCCAGTTCAGGTTCTGGAAGTCGGTCGCGGCATGGTCGACGTCATGCACGTCGAAGGCATCCTTGTTCAGCGGGATGATCGTCGGGCCCTTGTGGACGTGGATGTTCCTGATGCCGAGCTTGTCGCAGAGCTCGAAGCACTTGTAGGCGTCGGGGTCGTTCAGCCGCCAGCCCTTCGAGGCGCCGTTCCACTCCGCCGTATACATCTTCACGCCCTTGATGTCGTAGGTCTCCTTCATGAAGTGGATGTATTCCAAGGCCTTCTCGCCCTCGCGCGGGTCGAAGGCGCCGTTGACGATGAAGCGGTTGGGATATTTCTTGGCGATCTCGGTCGTGCGCTCGATGCAGCCGAAGCCGGTCTTGTAGAAATCCTTCAGCGAGGTGGTCTGGAAGATGGCGATGTCATCGGGGCCATCGACGAAGAGGTCGTTGTAGAGCTGGTCGGCGCCGTATTTCTCGAACTTGGCCTTTTCCCAGAGCTGCTCCTTGGGGCTCAGGCCGGTGTGATAGGCGTAGAAGCAGTCGATGAACTGCTTGCCATGCACATTGGCCTGGTTCTCGGGGGAGCCGTCCCAGAAATGGGTATGGCCGTCGACCACGAAAATCTCCTTGCCTTCGGGTGTCACGAACATCTTTGCTGCCTTTCGCTGTCGCAGATGCGGATGGTGGGGGCAGGCGCGGGAGGCGATCCCCCCGCGCCGGAGGGTCAGATGAATTCGAGCATCTCGTTCATGTCGCCGAACAGGATCACGGTGTTGTCGTCGGTCCGGACCATGCGGCCGTAATGGGTGGAGGAGTTCACCTCGAACAGTTCGGCCGTCATCTCGCGGCCGAGGTATTCGCCGATCTCGTCCATCTTGAAGATCATCTTGCCGTCGCCATCGATCCGGATCAGCGCCGGGTTGTAGGTGACGGTGACGCCGGGCTTGGTTGCCATGTATTCCGCGATGGCGCGGGCCTCGACCGAATCCGACATGGTGACGCCGCACTGGTGCGAGACGGTCTTTTCGAAGGTGATGTCCTTCATCGCCTTGAAGATGTTGTCGTGCGAGTTGTCGCGCGCGATGTTCGACATGGGGCTTCTCCTTAGCGGGACAGGTTGAGTTCGGTGAGGATCTTGCCGAAGCGCTCCTCGGCCACGGCGCGCGCCTCGTCGTAGCTGACGGGCTTCGCATGGGCCTGCGACCAGATCGGCTGCAACTGGCGCGAGGCTTTGTCGGCGAGGCTGGCGTGGGTCATGATCCAGTGCTGGAACAACTCGCGGTTCTGCGCGCCATGCACCTCGTCATTGGCGAGGAGGTAGATGAGGTCGATGGTGTTGGCGAGATTGCGCTCGTAATCGCCCTCTGCCGCGGCGATCACCGAGGGTGTCATGAAATCGTTGTTCGGCGCGCCGGCCTGCATCAGGAAGCCGGAGCGGAAGAGCTCGCCCACCAGGGGCTCGAAGACGAGGTTGATGGCGAAATACTGCTCGAGGAAGTCGCTGGTCCCCATGATGGTTTCCACCGCCTCGCGCGTGCCCTGCCAGGTGTCGTCCTCGAGCCAGGCACGCTTGCCCGCCTCGTCGTCCCAGCCCGCGATACCCATGCCGATCTCGGCCAGATAGAGCGTGATGTCCTGCGACAGCCGCAGCTTGTAGCTGGAATTGGTCAGCGTGGCGTTGTTGATCATCTGGGTGTAGCCGTAGCGCTGCGCCTGCATGAGCGAGGTGCCGAGGCCGAATTCGGCATGTTTCCACGCGCCCAGATGCTTCTGCAGGATCTTGCCCCAGGCGGCGTCGAAGGCATGCTGCGCGCCCGACTTGCGCCCGTTGGCGATGACCGATTGCACCATCACCTCGATGCGCGACTGGCGCTGGTAATGGGTGCGCTCCCATTCCTGATCCGGGGCGCGGAAGGCATGCCAGTTGGAGCTTTTCGCCCGGGTGCTGTCCTTCTCGTAGGCGCCCTTGCCATTGGGAAAATTGATGATCCAGTTCTGGATCAGATAGCGCTCGGGGTCGGGCTGGACGTCGACGGTGACATCCTCGTAATGCGTGGCGCGCTTGCCGCGCGGTTCGAAGTAGCGGTATTTCCGGCTTTCGCTGTCGACGAATTGCGCGGCACCTGCGGCACCCGAGCCGACCGAGCTTGACGTGGCAACCATCTGTCTCTCTCCCTTTGCTGGTTCAATGCGCCTTCACGGGGGCGGGCGCGGTCGATGTGGTGAACTTGTCGTAGAAGGTGCGGTCCGGGTCGAAATCGAGCATGAACAGCACCGGGCTGAGCGCGTCGATCATCGGCGGCGGGCCGCAGGCATAGGCGTCTCCCTGTCCCTCGATCCCGAGCGCGCGCAGGTGGCTGCCGACGACCGTGTGCACGAAGCCTTTGGCCCCGGACCAGTCGGCATCGTCATCGGCGTGCGAGAGCACCGGGATGAAATGGATTTCCGGATGGGCCGCGGTGATCGCGGCGATGCGGTCGAGGTAGAACAGGTCGGCCCGGCTGCGGGCGCCGTAGAAGAAGTAGACCGGACGCTGTTCGCCGCTGGCGATGTGGTCGTGCAGGATCGACCAGATCGGTGACATGCCCGAACCCGCGGCGACCAGCACTATCGGTCCGGTTCTTTCTTCGCGGCGGAAGCAGCTGCCGTAGGGTCCGCGGACGGTGACGGGGGCTCCGACTTCGATGCCTCCGCTGTCGAGCTCGCTGGAGAAGCGTCCGTCGGGGTATTTCTTGATGATGAACTGCAGCCTCTGGGTTTGGTCCGGCGTATTTGCCATGGAGAACGAGCGCGTAATCTCCTCCCCCTCTTTGGTCCTGACCGTGATGTCGACATATTGCCCGGCCCAGAATTTGATCGGCGACTCGAGCTCGATCTCGATGGCGCGGATGTCGTGGGTGAGGTTGGCCTTCGCGGCGATCCGGCCCTTGAAGTCCTTCACGGCGATGGATTTCGACAGCAGCTCCTCGTCGAAGTTCAGAAGCTCGATGGTCAGGTCGTCCTGCGCGAGCGAACGGCAGAGCAGGATGCCGCCATTCTCGCGCTCGCCATCCGACAGGGCGAAGGTGGAGTATTTCTTCAACTCCACCTCGCCTTCCAGAAGGTTGCACTTGCAGGCCGAGCACTGGCCCTCCTTGCAGCCGTGCGGCAGCGAGATGCCTTGGCGGAAGGCGGCATCGAGCAGGGTCTCGTCATCGGTGACGTCGAACTCGACCCCCACGGGCTCCAGTCGGACGGTGTAGGTCTGGGACATCTGAAACGCCTTTTCAGGGTATGACCGGGGGGCCGGCGCCCCGGGGAAGGGGGGCGCCGGGTCTGGGTCGCGGGCCGTTCGGGGCGGCCCGCTCTCAGGCGGTCAGTGGCAGGGGTTGATCGTGAACCCGGCGCGGTATTCGGCCAGATGCGCCTCGCGGGCCTCGGGAGACATCTCGCGCAGCGTGATCAGGGGCGAGCCGAGCGTGTTGCCGCGGACGTGGTCCAGCGTCCACATGTCCTTGTCGTCGAAGCGCAGATGCGGCTGCGGCACGAGGGTCTTGCCGTCGGAGCGCACGAAGTTCAGATCGACGATCGCATCGGCCAGATCGACGCCGTGATAGATCGTCTCCCATTCCCGCTTGCCCGAGAAGCGGCCCATCGCCGGGGTCGGCCGACCCTGATATTCGTCGGCAAAGGCCTCTACGGCGGTCCAGCGGTCGATCTCATGCGCGAAGGTGTGCAGCTGGCCGTCGATCTCGTCCACCACCATGTCCTCGCGGATCAGGCAGGGCACGAGGCAGGACCAGCAGCGGTGCGGGTAGACGTAGCCGACCTCCTGGTTGAAGGTGATGACCTGCTGGCCGGGCTTGGAGAGCTTGGCATACCACTTCCAGAAATCGCCGAACTCGGCATACCACCCCGGGTACTTGTGCTCGAACCACTCGAAGTCCTTCTCGGTCTGGGCCTCGATCCGCCAGAAGTTCACCGGCCAGCCGACGGCGAAGAACTGTCCGACCTTGTGGACGTAGTTCTTCTTGGTGATCCGCTCCCAGGCCGCCGTCACGTCGTCATGGTGGATCTTGATGCCGTATTTCTCCATCGGCAGCATGTAGGTGCGGTAATAATCCTCGTAGACCCAGCGATGCCACATCTCGGCATAGCTTTCCTTGTTCTTGTCGCGGTCGGTGGTGCCGTATTCGATGAAGGTGCCGATGGCCGCATCGACGATGGCATGGTTCTGCCAGAAGGCATATTTCATGTCGCGCTCGATCAGCAGGTGGTTCTCCGGCTCCTTCAGCGCGGCCATCATCAGCGAGTGGCCGTTGCCGATATGGCGGCTCTCGTCGGACTGCACCGAGAGGAAGACGGTCGGCAGCGCATAGTCGCCGTTGCGGGCGGCCTCGGATGGCATGGCGACGAAGAGCGTGTTGGTGAAGGCGGTCTCGGCCACCACGGTCAGATACATGCAGGCCGCCGTCATCGCATCGCCGGTGAGGAAGCCCTCGCCGAACTGGCGCCCGATGGTGGTGGCATAGCATTTGCCGAAGGCTTCCTCGGTGATGTCGAAGCCCGCCGGATCGATGTAATTCTCCATGTACCACTTCTTCAGGTTCATCTGGATCGTGGAGTGGCGGAATTCATCGACCATCTGCATGGTAAAGCCGGTGCGCAGGTCTTCGCCCGGGGCGAGGCGGCTGACCATGGCCATGGAGCGGGCGGCCGAGATCTCCGGGAAGGGGATGATCGCCAGGAACAGCTTCATCCATTCGACCCAGCGCGGCTCGACGTTGCGGAACATGTCGCCGCGCAGGGCAGCATCGAGCGCACCGTAGACGCGGTTGTCCTTCTCCTCCTGCATCGAGAAGTAGGAGCGCAGCACCTGCTTCATCGGGTCGCGCGGCGCCTTGGTGATCTTGTAGTCGGAGGGATAGGTCATCGCCTCCTGCACGTAGGAGGGGTTCCACCCGAGGTCCGAGATCTTCTTCGTCGCATCGGCCACCGAGATGCCCTTCTGCGACGTGATCTTGTTCAGCGTCAGTGTCGACATTTGCTCACCTTTCTGGATGAATGGGATGGCAGTGGGGGCTGGCCCCCTTGTCGTCGGCAAAGGTCAGAGGTGCGGTCGCGGCGTGACCGGCAGGCAGCCTGACATTGTTGAAAATATTTTCCAAACGCAGGCCTCCCTTCCTTCGTTCTTGAACCGCCGGGGCGTTCCGCCTTGCGGTCTTCTTTGTTCGATGAGGCATGATGGCGACGGAAAATCGCTGCGACCTAGGGGAAAAAAATCTGTAACGAAGCGATGCGCGACTGTAACGCTCTGTGACAGACTCCGAATTTCCGGGAAATTTTTCAGCGTTTCGTAAACTGCCGGCATCCGGGTGAAGGGAGCGGGCTTGTGGCGGACGCGGCGGAGACTCAGGAGCGGATGCTGGGCCTGCAGAAGATGCGGGTCACGCTGGTCATCATGCTGAGCCAGGAGACGACCAAGCTGCTGAGCCGCCAGCAGCGCCTCGCCGGCAAGGAGATCGAGCTGCTCTGCGCCGAGCGCGATCTGGAGGCGCTGCCCGAGGACGGATCGCTGCGCAAGGCCCTGACCCGGGCGAAGCACGAGCAATCCTCGGCCCGCGAGCTGCTGAAGGTCACCGAGGACGAGATCACGCGCATGGAGGAGCTGCTGGCCAAGGTCGACGCCGATATCGGCGCGCTGTGCCAGTCCTGACAGGGGGAAGAGGATGAGAGACGAACGCGCCCATCTGCAACTGTTCGACCTGATCGCGCGGGAGTGGAGCCTGCCCGCCGCGGTGGATCAGGTGCTGTTCAACGCCGCGGGCAGCGCCGTGGCCTTCGCCTCTGCCGATGGCGCAGTGCATCTGGCGGCGGTGGCCGACCGCGAGTCGGCCAACAGCCGGGTGCGCCGGGCGCTGGACACCGGGCGGCTGACCATCGCGCCGCGGGCCAAGCCCTGCCCGCCGCTGAAGCCCTGCGATCACACGCTCGGCCGCAGCTCTCTGCCGGCGCGTCTGGGGCCGAGCGGCTTTGCCTTCGGCAAGACCACGGGCCGGATCAATTCGGTCTCGCCCGGGGGGATCGCCGCGCATATTCCGGCGCGCTGCGACGGGCCGGTGAGCGCGCTGGCCGCGACGCCGGATGGCGGGATCGTCGCCTATGGCTGTGGCGCCGAGGTGCATCTGGCGCCGCGCGACGAGAGCCAGGACCTGACGCTGACTGCCCCCGCCGAGGTGACCGCCCTGGCCTTCTCGCCCGACGGGCAGGAGCTGGCGGTGGCGCATGGGCTGGGGCTGACGCGCTGGCGGATGACCGACCTCGCCGTGCCGCTGGCCGAAATCTCCTTGCCGCGCCCGGTGGCACTGGTCTGGGACGAGACCGCGCAGCGGCTGGCGGCGCTGATGGAAGGCGACGGCTTCTGCCTGATCGATGCGGTCACAGGCGCGGTGGAGCGGCAGGGCAGCTTTCCCGCCCCGGTGCGCAGCCTGTCCTTCAGCCGGCCGGGCAAGGCGGTGCTCGCCTCGGGCGCCTTCCGCGTCGCGGGCTGGGCGGAGGGCGTGCCGGTCAGCACCGGTCGCCCCGGTCTGGTGCTGGTCGAAGCGGTGGCCGCGGCCCCGAACCGCCCGCTGGTCGCGGTGGGCTATGCCAACGGGCTTCTGAGCCTCGCCGAGATCGGCGGGCCCTCGGAGATCCTTCTGCGCGAGAATACCGGCGCGGCGGTCACCGCGCTCGCCTTCTCGCCCGACGGCGCCTGTCTGGCGCTGGGCGGTGCCGATGGCAGCGCCGCGCTGGTCGAGCTTCCCGATGCCATGTTCAAATCCTGAAACCCGGAGACTGCCGATGATCGCCGACAAGATGGACCTGACCGACGAGGAAAAGAGCAAGGACGCCTTCTTCCAACGCATCGCGCTGATCGGCGAGGAGATGATCGCCGCGCATGGCCGCGAGTTCGCGGTGGGCGCCTTCGTGCTGGCGGCGCGCTGGATCAGCGAGGGGCGGATGGGCGGTGCCGCGACACCGCAGCAGCCGGTCAGGCCCAGCTGAGCCCGAGTGTAAAGAAACGTTCCACATCCGCTCCTTTCCGCCCGTGGCTGTGGAAAATGCGCCCGAATCATGGCCGCGTGCTAATGTCTGCATCTCCACTGCATGAATATTGATCCTGCGGTGGACCGTAAGGGAGTGTGTTCGTTGGATATCATCTCGAAACGAAGCGGCCCCCGACCCGAAGACCAGCAGGCCAAGCAGCATCTCCGCCAGAACTGGGGGACGATCGAGAAGCTGGCCGATACCTTGAGCGGGGGGAAATACTCTGCCGACAAGGCCAGGAAGGCCGCACCGCCACCGCAGGCCTCGGGGCTGATCTTCGTCGATCAGGCGCCGCGCCGGGTGGCGAGCGATCCGCAACCCTATCTTCGCATCAGCACCAATGGCCGCGTGGTCGTCGCCGATGCCGAGAGCGGGCTGCAGATGCAGTTCCTCGGCCAGCTGAAGCGGCTGGCCGGCGAGACGCGCTTCGTGCTGGCGACATCGGAAAACGGTTTCATCACCCCGCTCGATCCGCAGGTTCTGGAGGAGATTGCGGATCTCGGCGGGCGCAAACTGGACCGCGACTATACCGAGGACGATCTGGCCCGCGACCTGAAGCAGCGGCTGAAGATGGCCTGACCCATCCCCAGCCAAGCGCGAGACGGCCGGACAAGGCCGCATGACGTTTAGCCCGGCAGTTCCGATTAAATCCACGGGAGGGGATTTAATGATGAGTTCAGACCAACGCGCCCGTCCGGGTGCGCCCCGGCTCGGCTTCGATTTCGGTGACATAGACCCGCAGGAAACCTCGAAGGCCTGGACACGCTTTCTGGCCAGCCGCAACGCGCCGAGCATGCCGGTGACAGGGGTGCGGTCGGTGATCTACCAGTCCTGGGTGCGCAGCAACACCACCGGGGTGAAGCCCGAGCAATGCGCGGCGCCCTCGCTGGAGCGGGGCCGGGCGCGCAGCAAGTCCACCTACGATCAGGACGAGCTGCGCCGCGCCACCCGCGCCTCGCTGGCGCAGATCGGCGAGCTGCTGACCGGTGCCGAGGCCATGCTGATCCTGACCGACCGCGACGGGGTGATCCTCGAGACGGTGGGGGACAACAGCACGCTGGGCAAGGCCGCCAAGATCAACCTGAGCGTCGGCGGCGTCTGGAGCGAGCATGCCTCGGGCACCAACGGCATCGGCACCGCGCTCTGGACCGGACAGCCGGTCTATGTGCATGGCGAGGAGCATTTCTGCGAGGGGATGAAGGCCTGGAGCTGCGCCGCCGCCCCGATCCGCGACCCGGTGGACCAGAGCATCATCGGCGTCATCAACCTCTCGGGGTTGACCACGATCTTCCAGAAGCACAACGCCGCCTTCGCCGCCACCGCCGCGCGCGACATCGAGGTGGCGCTGAAGGAGGGCCAGTGGCTGCAGAACATGCGGCTGATGGAGGCGATCATCGGCAAGTTCCCGGCGCGGGCGCAGGAGCCGACCGAGGGGCTGGCCATCGTCGACCGGTTCGGGCGGCTGATCTTCAACCGCAACACCGGGCTGGAGATGGCGCAGACCGACCGCGATCTGGGGCTCGGCGCGCGGTTTCTCGAGTTGCCGGACGGGATCACCGAGGAGAAGATCCTGGCTTCGCTGCCCGCCGAACATGGCTGTCAGGACGTGAAGCTGATCGCCATCGACGGCGAGGTGCGCGGCGCGGCGCTGGTCTTTGCCAAGCCCGAACGCCGCTCGCCGCGCCCTCTGGCGCTGCCGCCGCTGCCGGGGATGCAGGTGGCGGGCACCGACCTCAAGATCGTCGGGCGCAGCGAGGCGATCCTCGAGGCGCTCGACGTGGCCTCGCGCATCGCCACCGTCAACAGCCCGACGCTGATCGAGGGCCAGACCGGCGTCGGCAAGGAGCTCTTCGCCCGGCTGATCCATTCGCGCATGTATCAGGGCCGCACCGAGGGCTTCACCGCGATCAACTGCGGTGTCGTCACCCCCGAGATGTTCCGCGACACGGTGCTGAGCCTCGAGACCGGCACGCTCTGTCTCGACGAGATCGGCGAGCTGCCGGCCGAGATGCAGCCCTATCTGCTCCGGGCGCTGGAAGAACAGGTCGCCGGGCCACAAGGCGGGGCGGCGCGGTCTTCGGCGCGGGTGCTGTCTCTGACCAATCGGCAGCTCTTGCACGAGGTCGATGCGGGCCGCTTCCGCCGCGACCTGTTCTACCGGATCTCGAGCATCATCCTGAAGATCCCGCCGCTGAAACAGCGCGGCGAGGACATCCTGCTGATCGCCGAGCATTACAATCGCAAGATCAGTGCCGAAACCGGGCGTGATCTGCTGGTGCTGGGGCCCGAGGTGCAGGAGGCGCTGCTGGCGCATGACTGGCCGGGGAATGTGCGCGAGCTGCGCAACGCGATCTCGGGGCTGCATTTCCTCGCCAAGTCGCGCCGGGTGACGCTGGACGACCTGCCGCGCGACGTGACCCAGCCCGCCGACCCGCTGCCGCCCGCCTCGGGCTATGCGCAGGAGCTGCGGCTGGCCAGCGCCGCCTCGCTGCGCCACGCCGAGGAGATGCTGGTGGGCAATGCGCTGATCCAGCATCAGGGCAACATGAGCCAGGCCGCGCGGGCGTTGGGCATCTCGCGGCCCACGCTCTATCGCAAGATGCAGACCTACGGCATCAAGATGGCGACCAAGGGCTGAGCACGGCGAGACTGCTATTGCCGGAGAAATCGGCTATCCTTCCGGCAGCACCCCCGCATGGCGGTGCGCCGAGGACATGCAGGCATGGACTACAAGGATTACTACAAGACGCTCGGTCTCGCCCGGACCGCGACGCAGGACGAGATCAAGCGGGCCTACCGCAAGCTCGTGCGCAAGCACCACCCCGATGCCAATGTCGGCTCTGCCGAGTCGGAGGCGATGTTCAAGGAGGTGGGCGAGGCCTATTCGGTCCTGAGCGACGAGGAGAAGCGCGCGGCCTATGACCAGCTCGGCAGCGACTGGCAGGCCGGGCAATCCTTCCGGCCGCCGCCCGACTGGCAGGGGCGTGGCGCGCAGGACCCCGGCGACGCGCAGGCCTTCAGCGATTTCTTCGAGACCCTGTTCACCCGCCGCGGCGGCGGTGGCGGCGCGCGAGAGTTCCATGCGCAGGGGCAGGACCAGCATGCCCGGATCGAGATCGCCCTGCGCGACGCCTACGAGGGCGCGACGCATGAGGTGACGATGCGCATGCCCGAGGTGGATGCCGCGGGCCGCATGGTGCTGCGCGACCGGACACTGCGGGTGCGCATCCCCAAGGGCGTGACCGAGGGCCAGCACATCCGCCTGCCGGGCAAGGGCGCGCCGGGCTATGGCGAGGGGCGGCCGGGCGATCTTTACCTCGAGGTGGCGCTCAGGCCCGATCCGGTGTTCAGCGTCGAGGGGCGCGACGTGTTCTTTGACGTGCCGGTGACGCCATGGGAGGCGGCGCTGGGCGGGCGGATCGCGGTGGAGACCCCGAGCGGCTCGGTGGAGCTGTCGATCCCCGCACATGCGCAATCGGGCAAGAAGCTGCGGCTGAAGGGGCGTGGCATCCCGGGCGAGCCGCCGGGCGACCTTTATGCCGTGCTGCGCATCGTCGTGCCGCCGCGTGACACCGAGGCGATGCGCGATCTCTATCGCCAGATGGCGAAACTGTCGGATTTCGATCCGCGCAAGACGATGGGAGGCTGAGCCGATGACCGAAGACCCGGAAGTGGTGGGGATGCTCACCCTGACCGAACTCTCGCGCTCCTGCGGGGTGGAGGGGCGGTGGATCGTCGAACTGGTGGAGCAGGGCATTCTCGAGCCCGGTGGCGGCAGTCGCAGCGAGTGGCGCTTTGCCAGCGTCAGCCTGACCACCGTCAGCCGGGTGCAGCGGCTGCAGCGCGATCTGGGGGTCAACCTGCCCGGCGCGGCGGCGATCCTGACGCTGACGGAGGAGACGGCGCGGCTGCGGCGGCGGCTGAGGATGCTGGAGGCCTTCGAGCGCGGCGAGTGAGACCCGTGCAAATCTGCACATCCTCCGTGAGCTGATCGGCCTTCTGTGCTTCACAATCTGCGTTATCTTGGCTCTCAAGAAAGCCCGCCCCGATGGCGGCGCAAGGAGGACACCATGACCAGCATTCCCGGCATCCACCATGTCACCGCGATTTCCGGCCCGCCGCAGGAGAACGTCGACTTCTACACCGGCACGCTGAAACAGCGGCTGGTGAAGAAGACCGTGAACTTCGACGATCCCGGCACCTACCACCTCTATTACGGCGATCAGGCCGGTTCGCCCGGCACGATCCTGACCTTCTTCCCCTTTGTCGATGCCGGCCCCGGCCGCGCCGGTCCGGGGATGGCGAGCGCCTATGCCTATGCCGTGCCCGCCGGTCGCTTCGACGCGCTGATGGAAGAGCTGGCGCTGCAGGCGGTCGATTTCGCCGGCCCCTTCGAGCGGTTCGGCGCGCGGGTCATCATCCTGCGCGATCCCGATGGCGCGCCGGTCGAGCTGGTGGAAACCGCCCGCCCGGGGATGGAGCTCGACGGCTTCCACTCGGTCACGCTCTGGCTGCGCGATCCGGCGCCGACGGCGAAGCTTCTGGGCGATGTCTTCGGCTACCGCGATGCGGGCAGCGAGACGGTCGGCGGGGTGGAGCGTCTGCGGCTGCAGGCGCCGGGTGACGAGCGCGGCAACATCGTCGACCTGATCCGCTCCGACAAGGCGTCGATCGGGCGGCCGGGGGCGGGGACGATCCACCACGTCGCCTTCCGGGCGCGCAGCGATGACGAGCAGCGCGGCTGGATCGAGAGCCTGGCCAAGGCGGGGCACCGCACCACCGAGGTGATCGACCGGCAGTATTTCAACGCGATCTACTTCCGCGAGCCCGGCGGCGTGCTGTTCGAGATCGCCACCGATCCGCCCGGTTTCGCCGTGGACGAGGCGCCCGAGACGCTCGGGCAGTCGCTGAAACTGCCGGCGAAATACGAGGCCATGCGCGACCGGATCACCCGGGTGCTGCCGCCGCTGAAGGTGCGGGCATGAAACGGGCAGGGGCTTCTACGGGGCGCGCTTCGGCGGGCCTCGTGCTCCTGCACGGGCGCGGGGCGGGGGCTGCGGATATCCTGCAGCTCTCCGACCTGCTGGGCCTGCCCGAGGTGGCGGCGCTCGCCCCGGAAGCCCCGGGGCGCAGCTGGTGGCCGACGAGCTTCCTCGCCCCCGCCGCGCAGATGGAGCCGCACGTCCAGCATGGGCTCGGCGCCATCCGCGAGGCGGTCGCGGCCTTCGAGGCCGAGGGCCTGCCGCGCAACCGGATCTGGCTCGCCGGGTTCAGCCAGGGCGCCTGCCTCGCGCTCGAGGCCTTCGCCCGCGAGGGTGCGGGGCTTGCCGGGGTGCTCGGTTTCTCCGGCGCGCTGGTCGGCACGGCCGATGCCGAGGGCGGGCCCGAGCCCGCGCTCTACGGTCATCGCCCCAAGCGGCTGGACTATCCGGCGGCGACCGGCGACGTCTGGCTCTCGGTGCATCAGCGCGACCCGCATATCCCGCTGAAACGGGTGGAGGACAGCGCCGACGCCCTGCGCGCCGCCGGTGCGACGGTGGAGCTGCAGGTCTACCCCGGCGAGGGGCATGGCGTGATGCGCGCGGATCTGGCCGCCCTCAGGGCCCGGCTCAACCGCTGATCCATCACCGCGCCTGATTGTGACGGTCACAACTTGGCATTGGTTCTTCTCAAAGGGATGGGTTAGCCCTTCGCCCTCGGACGGAGGGCTGACCCATGGCGGATGTGCAGATTGTGAAGAACGAGGACAGCCTGCGCGGGCTGTTCTTCGCGCTGGCGGCCTATGGGCTCTGGGGCTTCCTGCCGGTCTACATGAAGGCGCTCGCCCATGTCTCGCCCGCCGAGGTGATCGCGCATCGCGTGCTCTGGTCGGTGCCCGTCGCGGGCGCCGTGCTCTGGAGCCTCGGGCGGACGCAGGATCTGAAGGTCGCGATGCGCAACCCGCGGATGCTGGGCATGGCGGCGCTGACGGCGGCGCTGATCTCGGTGAACTGGGGCATCTATGTCTGGGCCATCGGCTCGGGTCATGCGCTGGATGCGGCGCTGGGCTATTACATCAACCCGCTGTTCTCGGTCCTGCTCGGCGCGCTTCTCTTGGGCGAGCGGCTCTACCCGGCGCAGAAGCTGGCGCTGGGCATCGCCGCCCTCGCCGTGGCGGTACTGACCTGGGAAGCCGGGCGGCTCCCCTGGGTGGCGCTGGCGCTGACCCTGACCTGGGGCGCCTATGCCTATCTGAAGAAATCCCTGCCCATCGGCCCGAACCAGGGCTTCCTGCTGGAAGTGCTGCTGCTGCTGCCGCCGGCGCTCGGCTATATCGGCTGGCTGGTCTTCACCGGGCAGAGCCATTTCCTGACCGGTGTGCCCACCGACACGGTGCTGCTCTTGGGCTGCGGCATCGTCACCGCCGTGCCGCTGATCCTCTATGCCAACGGCGCGAAGCTGCTGAAGCTCTCCACCATCGGCATCCTGCAGTATATCGCGCCGACGATGATCTTCCTCACGGCGGTCTTCCTCTTCGGCGAGCCCTTCCTGCGGGCGCAGATGATCGCCTTCCCGATGATCTGGCTGGCCTTGGTGATCTATACTGCCTCGCTGATCAGCCAGTCGCGGCGGCGCTGAAGGGTCGGACCAAAGTCTGTATCTCACCATGCGGGCCACCTGCTAGAAGGCTGGCATGGCTTCCGATCTTCCCCAGCCTGCCCCGGCGCGGCGCTTTCTCTGGTCTTCCTGGTCGCTGGCGACCCAGTTCGCGGTTGCGGGCGGGCTGGTGATGCTGCTGGCCATGCTGGCGGTGGGCAGCTGGGTGACCGCCCGGATCGAGGAGGCGGTGGTGCGCAACACCGCCAACGCCACCGCGCTCTACATGGAAAGCTTCATTTCGCCGCTCAGTCAGGATCTGGCGAAATCCTCGGTGCTTTCGGCCGGTGCCAAGCGGGCGATGGACGAGATCTTCACCGACACCCCGCTGGGCGAGCGCGTGGCCTCCTTCAAGATCTGGAAGGAGGACGGGCTTCTGGTCGATGCCTCCAACGAGGCGCTGATCGGCCAGCGGTTCGAGATGACCGACGACCTTCGGCAGGCCTTCCAGGGCGAGGTGCGCGCCGATTTCGAGCAGCTGGGCGACCCGGAGGACAGCGAAGAGCGCGCGCTGGGCTTGCCGCTGCTGGAGATCTACAGCCCGATCCGCGAGGTCTGGTCGGGCGACATCATCGGCGTGGCCGAGTTCTACGAGGTGGCAACCGGGCTCAGCGAGGATCTGGCCCGCGCCCGGCGCAACAGTTGGGCGACGGTGGCGGTAATCATGCTGCTGATCGGCGCCAGCCTCTATGCCATTGTGCTGCGCGGCAGCCGCACCATCGACCGCCAGGTGGAAGACCTCATCCGCCTCTCCGAGCACAACACCGCGCTGCGGTTGCGGGTGCAGCAGGCGGTGTCGCGCTTTACCGCCATGAACGATCAGGCGATGCGCCGGATCGGGGCCGACCTGCACGACGGCCCGGCGCAGATGATGGCTTTCGTCGCGCTGCGGATCGACGATCTGCGCAGCGCCGATCCCTCGCCCGAGGCGCAGGGCCGCTTCGACGAGGTGGAGCGCGCGGTGAAGGATGCCATGCGCGAGATCCGCCACATCGCCCGTGGCGTCTCGCTGCCCGAGGTGGCGCATCGCAGCATCGGCCAGCTGGTGCAGAGCCTCGCCGAGGCCCATTCCGCCCGCACCGGCGCCGAGGTGAAGCTGCGGATGCGCCTGCCCGAGACGCTGCCCGACCTGCCGGTGGCGGTGAAGATCTGCCTCTACCGCTTCGTGCAGGAGGGGCTGACCAACGGCTGGCGCCACGCGGGCGGGCGCGGGCAGGAGGTGCGGATGTCGGTCAGGAACACCCTGCTGCGCGTCTCGGTGCTGGACGAGGGCCCGGGCTTTCCCGAGACGACGGTGCCCGGTGACGACGAGGGGGGCATGGGGCTCTCGGGGCTGATGGACCGGGTGGAGAGCCTCGGCGGGCTTTTCGAACGGCTGAACCGCCCACCGCGCCGCACCGGCGAGATCGGCACCGCTGGCGCCGAACTGCGCATGACACTCGATCTGGGAGGACCATTATGACGACGATCCGCATCGTGGTGGCCGACGACCACCCGATCTACCGCGAGGGCGTGGCCCGCAGTCTGGCCGACGACCCCGAGCTGGAGGTGGTGGCACAGGCGCAGGATGCCGATGCGGCGGTGGAGGAGACCCAGCGGCTGAAGCCGGATCTGGTGCTGCTCGACATCTCGATGCCGGCGGGCGGCGGGATCTCGGCGCTGCTGCGGATCATGGCGCTGCCAGAGCCGCCGCGCGTGGCGATGCTCACCGCCTCGGAGGAAGACGACGACGTGATGCAGGCGCTGAAGGCCGGGGCCATCGGCTATGTGCTCAAGGGCATCGGTTCGCGCGAGCTGGTGCGGCTGGTCAAGGACATGGCGGGCGGGCAGTCCTATGTCTCGCCCATGCTGGCGGCGCGCATCCTCAACGCGATGCGCTCGCGCAGCCAACAGATCGCGGTCAGTCCGCTCGATGACCTGTCGAAGCGCGAGGAGGACATCCTGCGTCTGGTGGCGCAGGGCAAGAGCAACAAGGAAGTGGGCCGCGATCTGGATCTGCAGGAGAAGACGGTCAAGCATTACATGACCTCGATCCTGCAGAAGCTGCATGTGCGCAACCGCGTCGAGGCGGCGGTTCTGGCGCGGCAGCACCTGAAATAGCGCTCAGTTGCCGAGGTAGCCCAGCATCCGCTGCGCGTCGTCCCGGGTGGCGCGGCGGCGGGTGACCACGTTGCCGTTGGGATCGGTCAGCGAATAGCGCGCGCCGTCCAGTTTCTCGGACCAGCCGGCGGAATCCGTCAGCGTCACGGTATCGCGGTCCTTGGCGATCACCACCGCGCTGATCGGAAGATCCCGCGCCCGCGCCGTGCCGATCACCCGGCCGATGTCGCGCAGCCGCCGCCGGTCGGCGCCGGTCGCCTCGCGCCGCTCGCGCAGACGGCCCTGCGCATCGATGCGCTCGTAGAGCCCGTCATGCAGCAGCTCGCGGCTGCCGTCGTTGAACACCACATTGATGCCGCCGCGCGCCCCGGCCTGCTCCTGCCGCGCGGCCGACCCGCCCGCCTTGCCTGCGGCACCGCCCTTGCCGGAATTGGCGCCCCCGCCGGAGCTGCCGTTGCCGGAACTGCCACCGCCGTTGCCGGAGTTCCCACCGCTGCCGGGGTTGCCACCGCCGCCCGCGTTGCCGCCACCGGAATTGTCCCCCGACCCGGAGCTGCCGGAACCCGAGTTGCTCCCCGACCCGGAATTGCCGCCCGACCCGGACCCGGAGTTGTCGTCGTCGTCATCCCCGCCGCCCGACCCGGAAGAGCCGCTGCCGGACGAGTCATCGTCGTCGTCGCTGTCCCCGCCGCCGCTGTCATCGGAGTCGTCATCGTCGTCGCTGTCGTCGCCCTTGTCGGAGTCGTCCTTGTCCGAGTCGCCCTTGTCGCTGTCGTCGGACTCGTCCGACCCGCCGTCGTCATCCGACTTCTCGCCCCGGTCGCCATCCTTGGCGAAGGCCGCGCCGCCGAGCTCGGGCAACGCGGTTGCGGCCGGTCCCAGAAGGGCCAGCACCGTCAGCAAGGTCAGCAAGGCTCTGCGGGTCATTTCGGTCCTTCGCCCCTCCGGCTGGTCTGCGGGCGGCGGCCCCTCCGCAAGGGCCGCCGCCATGTCCTCGGTTCCTGCGGCGCTCAGAGCGCGTTCAGGCGGTCGTAATCGGCCTTGCGGGCGGGGCGCTCCACGATGGTGTTGTTGAAGCGGTCCTTGCGCTCGTAGCGACCGTTCTCGATCTCCTCGCGCGAGCCGTCGGCATAGGTCACCTCGATGCCCGTGCGCGACGACTCGATCTTGGCGACGCGCTTCGATCCGCCGGTGCTGCCGTTGCCGCCCGACTTGCCACCCTTGGCACCCTTGCCCTGCTTGCCACCGTTGCGGCCCTTGCCTTCGGCGATGTCGCTGGCGCTGGGGTTGTCGTCGAAGCGGTCGTCGCCCCGGTCATCATGGCCGCGGCCATGGTGGCCCGAATCGTCATAGGAGTCATCGTCGTCATAGGAGTCATCGTCGCGGTCGTCGTCGTCGTCGTCATGCGACCCGCCGTGGCCCGAGTGGTCGTCGTCATCGTCGCTTTCATCGTCGTCGCGGTCGCCGCCCTTGTCGTCGCCCCGGTCATGGTCGGAGGAATCGTCCGAGCCGTTCCTGGCATGGGCATAGGCCGGTTCCAGCTTCAGGCCCGCGCCGTCGGCGACCAGCGTGACGGGGGCCGCGGTCAGCAGGGCGGCGATGCAGGTGGTGGCGAACAGGCGGGCGGGGGTGATCAGGTGCAGCGTCATCGGTCTTCTCCATCTGGGTCTGCCCGCGGGGTTCGTGGGCCTGACACGGTGATGACACGAGTTCCGGCCTGCCCACAGATGCGGGGGACCTCTGGCACCAAGCGCCCGACGTCCGCCACCCATCCTCGTCCATAAGTCGGGCTCCGTCTTCGGACCAAGGTCGGACAAGCCGTTTTGCCACGGGATTTTAGCCGGGCTTGAAGGTCATCGGACCAAGGTCCGGTGCATGCGCAAAGCGTTCGGGTAAGATTGTTGCCGGCACTGCGTTAGCCCCGTTTCACGGGGGCCCGCGTCGGCGCCCGCCCGGGATGTGGAGATTGCCATGCAGACGACCCTTACGCTCGCCCTCCTGCTGCTGGGGTCCGGCCTCGCCACCTGTCTCGTGGTGTTCCCGCTGGAGCCTGCGGTCGTCCGCGTCGGCGCCTCGCGCCGCCCGGGCGGGACACCCCGCCGCTGATCAAGGGCTTCCAGGTTCCGGCCCGAGCCCCTCACGGGCCGGACTTGCCGCCGGTCGGGCACCCCAACCTGACCGGCGGTCCTTTCAGACCGCCGTGCCCTGCAGCTCCGCCGCCAGAAACCGTCCCGCCTGCAGCGCCGCCTCGTCGGTGAAGCCGTGGCCGACGCCCGGCAGCAGCAGCAGATCCACGCCCTTCACCCGCCCCGCCAGCGCCGCGCGTGCCTTGCTCGATTCGGCATGCGGGATCGCCTGATCCTCCATGCCATGCACCAGAAAGAGCCCGGTCTTCGCCGAAGGCGTAAGCGGCTCGGGCAGCGAGAAGCGCCCCGAGAAAGCGACGCAGGCCGCCACCGGCCAGCGCCCCGAGGCCACCGCATCCAGCGCCATCGTCGCGCCCTGCGAGAACCCGACCAGCGCCACCCGCTCCAGCGGCAGATCCCCGATCAGCCCGCCGATCAGCGCGTCGAAGGCGGGCCGCGCCGCCCTGACCCGGGCGGGGCGGTCGGCCTCGGTCACGCTGGCAAGGCTGAACCACTGCCGCCCCGGCCCGCCCTGATCGAAGGCGAAGGGCGCGTCGGGGGAGATGAACGCGGTCTCGGGCAAAAGCCCGGCCCAGAGCTCGCCCAGCCGCGCCAGATCCGCCCCCCGCGCCCCCACGCCATGCAGCAGCAGGACGAGGCTGCGGCTCATGCCCAGTCGAGCACCGGCCCGGCAGGCACGATGCCCTGCGGGTTCACCGCCCGGATCGAGGCATAGCCAAGCTTGATGTGGTCGAGGTTCACCGTCTCGCGCACCCCGGGCACCGCCAGCACCCGCTTCAGATAGGCGCTGAGCCCCGGATAGTCGCTCAGCCGGCGCAGGTTGCACTTGAACAGCGTGTGATAGGCCGGATCGAAGCGCACCAGGGTGACAAGGGCGCGGATGTCGGTCTCGGTGAAGCTCTCGCCCATCAGATAGCTGCGCCCGTCCGCAAGCCGCTCCTCCAGCGTGTCGAGGGCTTCGAAGACATCCTGCACCGGCTCGTCATAGGCCTCCTGCGTGGTGGCGAAGCCCGCGCGATAGACGCCGTTGTTGAGCCGGGGATAGATGTAGTCGTTCAACGCGTCGATCTCGTCGCGCAGCGCCGCAGGGTAAAGCTCCGGCCCGCTCGCCAGCCCGCCGAAACCCTGATCGAGCATCCGCACGATGTCGGCGCTTTCGTTGTTCACGATGGTCCGCCGCTCCTTGTCCCAGAGCACTGGCACCGTCGCGCGCCCGGTGTAGCCCGGATCGGCGCTGCTGTAGAGCTCGTGCAGATAGGTGGCGCCGTTCAGCGTATCCCGGTCCGCGCCCGGATAGTCGCCGAAGCGCCAGCCCTGCGCGGTCATCACCGGCTCCAGCACCGAAACCGAGATCGCCTCCTCCAGGCCCTTCAGCTTGCGCGCCACCAGCGTGCGCGAGGCCCAGGGACAGATGAGCGCGACATAGAGATGATAGCGCCCCGCCTCGGCGGGATAGCCGGCCTCGCCGCTCGGCCCGGCGCTGCCATCCGGGGTGATCCAGTGCCGGAAGCTCGAGGTCTGGCGCACGAAGCCACCCTTCTCGTCCTTCACCTGCACCGGCTGCCAGTCGTCCGTCCATTTTCCGTCCACCAGCATGTCAGGCTTCCTTCTCGGTCAGGGTGATCTCGGTGCCCCAGGGATCGGCGAAGCGCGTCGCGCCGGTCCGGGCGGTGATGGCGGCACAAGTCGCGGGATCGGCGCGGAGTTCCAACTCGGCCAACCCGGTCGAGGGGTAGCTGCGCGGCCCGGCGCCGCGGCTGTTCCAGATGTTCGCCGCCAGATGGTGATGATAGCCGCCCGAGGCAAAAAAGCTGCCGCCCTGATAGCGCGCGGTCAGCGTCAGCCCCAAGCGCCCGGCATAGAAGGCCTCCGCCTCGGGAATGGCGCCGACCTGCAGATGCACATGGCCGATCACCGTGCCTTCGGGCGCCCCGCGCCACGGCGCCTCCGCCGCGCGGAGGAGGCTGTCGAAGTCCAGCGGATCGGTGATCATCGCCACCCCATCGCCCTCGCGCCGCCAGCTGTCGCGCGGGCGGTCGGTGTAGATCTCGATCCCGTTGCCCTCGGGGTCGCTGAGATAGATCGCCTCGCTCACCCCGTGGTCCGAAGCCCCCGCCACCGGCACCCGCGTCTCGGAGGCCATCTGCAGCCAGGCCCCCAGATCGCGGCGGTCGGGCAGCAGGAAGGCGGTGTGGAACAGCCCCGCCTCGCGCGGGCTGCGGCGGCGCGCGGCCGGATCGGCGCGCAGCTCGATCAGCGGCCGCTCCCCGGCGCCGAGGAGCGCGGTTTCGCCATCGCCCGAGAGAAGCTGCAGGCCCAGCACGCGCTGGTAGAACGCCGACACGGCGCCGATGTCGTTGACGGTCAGCGCAAGCCGACCGATTTCGAGCGGGGCATCACTGGTAGCCATGGTCTCTCCCGATCTCTGTTGTCCCGCGGCAGGGGGCCGCGTCACGCAGAAGGGTGGGGCAGGCGCCGCCTTCTGGCAACCGGCACCGGCGCACAGCGACTGTTAGCTGTGAAGCAGCAACTCCGGCCCGGTGATCGCGCCGCCGACATCGCTCTGCGCCACGGCGACCGATTTCAGCACGGCAAAGACCGGCAGCCCCGGCGCCAGCGCCAGCGCCTCGGCCGAGCGGCGGGTCAGCCGGGCGAGGATCAGCTCGCCCCCCGCGCGCAGCTGCACCACCGCCCCCGGCCCGGAGCCCAGATGCAGCGCCACCACCTCCGCCGGCAGGATGTTCAGCGCCGAGATCCCCTCGGGCCGCTGCCGCGCCACGATCACATCCTGCGCCGCGATCCGCACCCGGAGCTCCGCGCCGAGCGGCAGATCGACCTTCGGCAGCAGAAGCACCCCCGCCGAGGTCTCCAGCCGGGTCAGCCCGTCGGCATCCTGCCCGACCAGCCGCGCCCGCAGCACCGACCCCGCCTCGCGCGGGCCGAGCGCGGGCACCGCCCCCGGATCGGAGAGCACCTCGCGCGCCGGGCCGATGCGCTGCACCCGCCCAGCCTCCATGACCACCAGCGTCGTCGCCAGCCGCGCCACCTCGGCGACCGAATGGCTGACATAGAGGATCGGCATCGCCGTCTCGTCGCGCAGCCGTTCGAGATAGGGCAGGATCTCGGCCTTGCGCTCCTCGTCCAGCGCGGCGAGCGGCTCGTCCATCAGGAGAAGCCGCGGCTTCGACAGCAGAGCCCGCCCGATGGCGACCCGCTGCTTCTCGCCACCCGACAGCCCGCCCGGGCGCCGCTGCAACAGCGCGCCGATCCCCAGCATCTCGACCACATCGGCCAAGGCCGCCCCCGGCCCGCTCGGCGCGAACCAGCGCCCGTAGAGCAGGTTCTGCCGCACCGTCAGATGCGGGAACAGCCGCGCATCCTGGAACACATAGCCCAGCCTGCGGCGATGTGGCGGCAGGGCGATGCGCCGCGCCCGGTCCAAAAGCACCAGATCGTCCACCGTGATCCGCCCGGCATCGGGCGTCAACAGCCCCGCCACCGCGTTGATGACGGTGGTCTTGCCCGAGCCGGAATGCCCGAACAGCGCCGTCAACCCGGCAAGGGCGGCAAACTCCACGTCCAGCGTGAAACCGGCGAAGCCGTGGCGCAGGGAAACGGCGAGCGTCATGTGCCGGCGATCCGGCGGGCGACGCGGCGGCCCAGCCATTCCGACATGAGAAGCGCCAGCATGGCGATGGCGATGGAGATCAGCACCAGCCGCATCGCCTGCGCATCGCCGCCCGGCACCTGCAGAAAGGCATAGATCGCCGAGGGCAGGGTCTGGGTCTGGCCGGGGATCGAGGCGACGAAGGTGATGGTCGCGCCGAACTCGCCCATCGCCTTGGCGAAGGCGAGGATGAAGCCGGCGATCACCCCCGGCAGGATCAGGGGCAGCGTCACCGTCAGGAAGACCCAGGGGCGCGAGGCCCCCAGCGTGCCCGCCGCCTGCTCCAGCTTCGGGTCCACCGCTTCGATCGCCAGCCGGATCGCCCGCACCATCAGCGGAAAGGCCATTACCGCCGCCGCCAGCGCCGCCCCGGTCCAGCGGAAGGCGAAGACGAGGCCGAAGCTCTGCTCCAGAAACGCGCCCACCGGCCCCCTGCGCCCGAAGGTCAGCAGGAGCAGATAGCCCGTCACCACCGGGGGCAGGATCAGCGGCAGGTGCACGATGCCGTTCAGGAGCTGCTTGCCCCAGAAGTCGAAGCGCGCCAGCACATAGGCAACCGCGATGCCGAAGGGCAGGCTGAGCACCGAGGCCCAGAAGGAGACGAGCAGCGAAAGGTTCACTGCGCGCCATTCATCGCTCGTCAGCCAGTCCGGCATGCGGTCCTTACTTCGGCACGGTGAAGCCCTGCGCCGCAAAGACCGCCTCCGCCGCCTCCGTGCCCAGCACCTCGAGAAACGCCTTCGCCTCGGGCTTCGCCGTGGCCGTGACGGCGGCAGGGTAGACGATCGGCTTGTGGCTGTCTTCCGGGAAGGCGCCGACCACGGTCACATCGTCGCCCGCCGCATCCCCCGCCACCGCATCCGAGGCATAGACGATGCCATAGGGCGCCTCGCCCGAGGCGACCAGCGCCAGCGCCGCCCGCACGTTCTCGACCTGCGCCACCTTCGGTTCCACCGCCTCCCAGATGCCCAGCGAGGTCAGGGCTTCCTTGCCGTATTGCCCGGCAGGCACGCTGTCCAGAAGCCCCATCGCCAGCCTGCCCTCGCCCAGCCTTTCCGCCAGATCGAATCCCGCGCCGATCTCCACCGGCGCCGCCGCGCCATGCGCCACCAGCACCAGCCTGTTGCCGAGGATGTCGGCGCGGCTCGCCGGGTCGATCAGCGCGTCTTCCTCCAGCACATCCATCCAGTTCGTCGCCGCCGAGAGAAACAGATCGGCAGGCGCGCCCGACTGGATCTGCTTGGCCAGGGTGCCGCTGGAGCCATAGGAGATCACCGCGCTATTGCCGGTCTCGGCGCTCCACCCCGCCGCGATCTCGTCAAGCGCGGTCTTCAGGCTGGCGGCGGCGAAGACCGTGATCTCCTCGGCCTGAGCCGTGGCGGGCAGGGCGAAGGCGGCGGCGAGGGCAAGCGCCCGGCTGAAGCGGGGATGCGGCGACATGGAAGCTCCGGGTTGCGTTATGTCCGAATGGATATAACCCGGTGCCTGACCATTGCCGCAAGCGTTATTTCTTCCCGGCCATATCCCCGTCGCTGCGGCGCGGCGCCGCAAGGCCGCAGCACGCCCCCTTGCATCCCCCGCGCCAAGCGGGGAAGCATGGGCGACACGGGGCCGCGCAGGCCCCGCCATGTGACGGGGAGGGAACATGGAGTTTTCGCTGACCGAGGAACAGCAGGCGATCACCGACATGGCGCGCGACTTCGGCGCTGCCGAGATCGCGCCCTTCGCCCGCGACTGGGAGAAGGCGGGCACCATTCCGAAGGCGCTCTGGCCCAAGGCGGCGGCGCTGGGTCTCGGCGGCATCTATGTCTCCGACCGGTTCGGCGGCTCCGGCCTCGGCCGTCTCGACGCCACGCTGGTCTTCGAGGCGCTGGCCATGGCCTGCCCTTCGGTCGCGGCCTTCCTGTCGATCCACAACATGTGCGCCGGGATGATCGACCGCTACGGCTCCGAGGCGATGAAGGCCGAGTGGCTGCCCCGGCTCTGCGCGATGGAGGTCGTGGCCTCCTACTGCCTGACCGAACCCGGCGCGGGCTCCGACGCCGCCGCGCTGCGCACGAAGGCCGCGCGCGAAGGCGACGGCTACCGGATCAGCGGCACCAAGGCCTTCATCTCGGGCGGCGGCTATTCCGACCTTTATCTTGTGATGGCCCGCACCGGCGGCGAGGGGCCGAAGGGCATCTCGGCGCTGCTGGTGCCGGCAGGGGCCGCAGGCCTCAGCTTCGGCGGGCTGGAAGACAAGATGGGCTGGCGCGCGCAGGAAACCCGGCAGGTCCAGTTCGACGACTGCGCCGTGCCCGCCGCCAACCTCATCGGCGAGGAGGGGCGCGGCTTTGCCTATGCTATGGCCGGGCTCGACGGCGGGCGGTTGAACATCGCCGCGACCGCGCTGGGCGGGGCGCAGACGGCCTTCGACGCGACGCTGGCCTACATGGCCGAGCGCCGCGCCTTCGGGCAAAGGCTCGACGCCTTCCAGGCGCTGCAGTTCCGGCTGGCCGAGATGGAGACCCGGCTGCAGGCCGCCCGCATCTTCCTGCATCAGGCGGCGTGGAAGCTGGATCAGGCCGCGCCCGACGCCACCAAGTTCTGCGCCATGGCCAAGCTGCAGGTCACCGACACCGCCTTCGAGGTCGCCAACCAGTGCCTGCAGCTGCATGGCGGCTACGGTTATCTTGCCGACTACGGGATCGAAAAGATCGTCCGCGATCTGCGCGTGCACCAGATCCTCGAGGGCACCAACGAGATCATGCGCGTCATCATCGCACGGGGGCTGGTCGCATGAGCGTCGATCTGCGCATCGAGGGCCGCGCCGGGCGCATCACCCTCACCCGTCCCGAAGCGCTGAACGCGCTGAGCCCGGCGATGAGCCTCGCCATCGAGCGGGCGCTGATCGGCTGGCAGGACGATCCGGCAGTGGCGCTGGTGCTGATCGACGCCGCGGGCCCGCGCGCCTTCTGCGCCGGGGGCGACGTGGCGCAGATCCATGCCGAGGGGGTGCAGGGCAACTTCGGCTTCGGTCGCGCCTTCTGGCGGCAGGAATACCGGATGAACGCCCGCATCGCCGCCTATCCCAAGCCGGTGGTCAGCCTGATGCACGGTTTCTGCATGGGAGGCGGCGTCGGCCTCGGCTGCCACGCCAGCCACCGCATCGTCGGCGGGACGACGCAGATGGCGATGCCGGAATGCGCCATCGGCCTTGTGCCCGACGTGGGCGGCACCCGGCTTCTGGCGCGGGCGCCGGGGCGGCTCGGCGCCTATCTCGGCACGACGGGGCGGCGGATGGGGCCGGGCGACGCGATCTTCGCGGGCTTCGCCGACCATTACCTGCCCGAGGCCGACTGGCCCGCGCTGATCGAGACGCTGTGCAGCGGCGCCCTGACCCTCCCCGCCGCCGAGCCGCCGCCCGCAACCCTTCCCGCGCTGAGGCCCGAGATCGACCGGCATTTCGCCAGTTATGACCTGCCCGCGATCCTGCAACGCCTGCAGGCCAGCGACACCCCTTTCGCAACCGAGACGCTGAAGACGCTCGAACGCGGCTCCCCGCTCGCCATCGCCGCCACGCTGGAGATCCTGCGCCGCCTCGGCCCCGATCCCTCCTTGCGCGAGGCGCTGGAGATGGAGTTCCGCTTCACCTTCCGCGCGCAGGGCGAGGCGGATCTGCTGGAGGGCGTTCGTGCCGCGATCATCGACAAGGACCGCAGCCCGCGCTGGAAACACGCCGATGCGGCGGCGCTGCCGCAAGGGCTGGTCGACCATTTGCTCGCCCCTCTGGGCGAGGACAGACTGACGTTCGAGGAGGAGCAGTAAATGAAGATCGCATTCATCGGCCTTGGCAACATGGGCGGCCCGATGGCCCGCAACCTTGTCGCCGAGGGCCATGGCGTCACCGGCTATGACACCGCGGCGCCGATGCCCGAGGGCGTGGCGCAGGCCGCCAGCGCCGCCGAGGCGGCAGCGGGGGCCGAGGTGGTGCTGACCATGCTGCCCAACGGCGCCATCCTGCGCAGTGTCGCCGCCGAGGTGATCCCGGCGATGCAGCCGGGCGCCGTGCTCTGCGACTGCTCCACCGTCGATGTCGAAAGCGCCCGCGCCGTGGCCGATCAGGCCGAGGCCGCGGGGCTGGGCGCGCTCGACGCCCCGGTTTCGGGCGGCATCGGCGGTGCGGCGGCGGGGACGCTGACCTTCATGGTCGGCGGCAGCGACGCGGCCTTCGCCACGGTGAAGCCGCTCTTTGACATCATGGGCCAGAAGGCGGTGCATTGCGGCACCTCCGGCGCGGGGCAGGCGGCGAAGATCTGCAACAACATGATCCTCGGGGTCACGATGATCGCCACCTGCGAGGCCTTCGCGCTGGCCGACAAGCTGGGTCTCGACCGGCAGAAGATGTTCGACGTCGTCTCCACCTCCTCGGGCTACAGCTGGACGATGAACGCCTATTGCCCGGCGCCGGGGGTGGGGCCGACCTCTCCCGCCGACAACGGCTACAAGCCCGGCTTCGCCGCCGAGCTGATGCTGAAAGACCTGCGGCTCAGCCAGCAGGCCGCCGAGGCCGCAGATGCCGACACGCCGATGGGTCAACTGGCGGCGCAGCTCTACCGGCAGTTCGTCGAGGACGAGGGCGGCAAGGGCCGCGATTTCTCGGCCATGCTGCCGCGCTTCGAGACGCGCGGGCGCGGCTGATGCGGCAATCCTGCATCCGGGATCAAGGATTTCGGATCGCAGGGAACCGCCCGGGGCTTCTGCGGCGTTGTGCAGGTGCTGACGGCGGGCGCCTTGCCCGGCCCCGTCTGACCGCCGGGAGCTTCCCGCCGGAGCGCAGGGTTGGGGACACCGGATGCCGGATATCGACGCAAGAGCCACGAACGCGCGCAGCGCCCCACCGCAGACCGAGGACAGCATGATCACCGGCTCGCCGATGCAGGCGCGCCGGATCAACCTGCCGACGCTCGCCACCATCGCCGCCGTGGTGGCGATCATCTATTTCGCGCAGAACGTGGTGCTGCCGCTGGCCATCGCCATGCTCATCACCTTCGCGCTCTCGCCGCTGACCACGCGGCTGCGCCGCATCGGCCTGCCCAACCTGCCCGCCGTGCTGATCGTTGTGACGGCAGCCTTCCTTGCCATCAGCATGTTCATTCTCGTCGTCGGCTGGCAGCTGAGCACCCTGACCAGCAACCTGCCGCGCTTTCAGGCCAACATCATCACCAAGGTCGAAAGCCTGATGGAGGCCGGCAGCAGCAGCGACGGATTCATCGGCCGCGTCTCGCACATGGTCGAATCGATCAACAACCAGATCGCCGAGCGCATTGCCGACGAGGACGCCGCGCCCGCAACGGGCGCCGCCCCCTCTGAACCCGATCCGGTCGCGGTGCAGGTCGTCGAAGATCAAAGCGCGATGGAAATCCTGCAAGACATCGTCCTGCCGCTGATCAGCCCGATCGCCACCACCGGCCTCGTCGTCGTGGTCGTCGTCTTCATGCTCCTGGAGCGGGCCGAGCTGCGCGACCGCTTCATCAAGCTCGTCGGCTCCAACGATCTGCACCGCACCACGCAGGTGCTGCAGGATGCCGGGCGGCGGGTGGCGCAGTATCTGCTGGTGCAGCTTCTGGTGAACGTCATCTACGCCATCCCGATCGGCGTCGGCCTCTGGTTCATCGGCGTGCCCAACGCCCTGCTCTGGGGCTTGCTGACGCTGGTCCTCCGCTTCATCCCCTATATCGGCTCGGTGCTCTCGGCGGCCTTCCCGATCCTCCTCGCCTTCGCCTCCTCGCCCGACTGGTCGATGGTGCTCTGGACCATCATCCTGTTCGGCGTGGTGGAGACCGTCACCAGCAACGCCATCGAGCCCTGGCTCTACGGCTCGCGCACCGGGGTCAGCCCGCTGGCGATCATCATCTCGGCGATCTTCTGGACCTGGCTCTGGGGTCCGCTCGGCCTCGTCATGTCCACCCCGCTCACCGTCTGTCTCGTGGTCCTTGGCCGCCACATCCCGCAGTTCGAGGTCTTCGACACGCTCTTCGGCGACGAGCCGGTGCTGGAGCCTCATGCCCGGCTTTACCAGCGGCTGCTGGCGGGCGATGCCATCGAGGCCACCTCGCGCGCCGAAGAGGCGCTGGAGACGATGACGCTGGGCGAATACTACCGCGACATCGGCATCCCGGCGCTGCTCATCGCCCAGAACGACCACCGTCGCGGCGTGCTGACGCTGGAGCAGCAGGAGCGGGTGGCGACCACCGCGCAGGAGATCGTGATCGACCTCTCCGAAGTCGTCGAGGAAGAGCGCGAGATCGCCATCATCGGCCCCGAGAAGGACGCCGAGGCGACGCCGGATCTGGTGGCCAATGCGGTGCAGGACGGCACCGGCCATTCGATCCTCTGTGTCGGCGGGCGCAATCTGCTCGACGACGTCTCGGCCTCGATGCTGACGCAGATCATGCGGGCCGAAGGCGCGACCGCCGAGCATCTGCCGCACAGCGACCTCGGGCTGAACCGCTTCCGCGAGGTGGTGGTGACCGGCGTCGATTGCGTCGTGCTGAACTTCGTCGATCCCTCACCGGTCCGCGCCTCGCTGCTGCACGTCCGCCGTATCAAGCGCGCGGCACCGCATCTGCGCGTCGGCGTGGTGATCTGGAACATGCCGCCGACCGAGGAGGACAAGACGATGACCGTGCGCCCGGCACAGGTCTCGGATGCCAAGCTGCAGGAGGCTCTGGACATCGGCGCCGATTTCGCCGTGCGCACGCTGGACGAGGCGCTGCGTCAGAGCTTTGCCGAAGATGCGCCGAAGCCGGTGGAGCCGGTGCGGCTGCGTCAGCGCCGCACGTCGCTGCGGGCGCTGCCGGCGGGGGCCTGATCAGGGTGTCAGCCGCCGCAGCAGATCGGCATGCAGCCCGGCGCCCGCCGCCAGCACCCCCGGCGCCAGAGGCCGCTCGGCGTTGAAACGCAGCGGCTTGCCGAAGCGGTCGGTGGCCCGAGCCCCCGCCTGCTGCACGATCAGCGAGCCCGCGGCGATGTCCCACTCCCAGGCGTCGCGCAGCGTGACCATCCCGTCATGCCGCCCCTCGGCCACGAGGCAGAGCCGGAAGGCCAGCGAGGCGCGGAAGCTGCGCTTCACCTCGGGCACGCCACCCGGCCAATACTCCGGCTTCAGCATGTGTTGCGTCGTCAGCAGCGTCGCCCCCTCCGCCGCGGCGCAGGTGCTGGCGCGGATCGGCTGGCCGTCGCGCAGCGCGGGGCAGGTGCTGGCCGCGGTATAGAGCCGGTCCAGCGCCGGCAGATAGACCACCGCCGCGATCACCCGTCCTTCTTCTGCCACGGCGAGCGAATGGGCGAAGGTATCCTCGCCCGCGATGAAGGACCGCGTCCCGTCGATCGGATCGATGATGAAACAGCGCCGCGCCGCCTGCCGGTCGGTGGTGTCGGCGCTTTCCTCCGACAGCCAGCCATAGTCCGGCCGCGCCGCCCGGAGCCGCGCCGCCAGCATGTCGTTCACCGCCAGATCGGCCTCGGTCACCGGGCCGGCATTGGCGTCCTTGTCCCAGACCTGCGGGCTCTTCTTCCAGAACCGCATCGCGATCTTGCCCGCCGCCAGCGCGGCGTCGGTCAGAAGCGCGAGGTCATGCTCCGGCAAGGGTCATCCCTTCCACCAGAAGGCTCGGCACCCGCGACGACAGATGCTGCCGCGCATCGTTCGCCGGGATGATCCGCAACAGCATGTCGCGCAGGTTGCCGGCGATGGTGCATTCGTTCACCGGATAGGTGATCTCGCCCTTCTCGACCCAGAAGCCGCTGGCCCCGCGCGAATAATCCCCCGTGGTGCCGTTGATAGACGAGCCGATCATCGAGGTCACCAGAAGCCCCGTGCCCATCTGCGCGATCAGGTCGGCGCGGGTCACGGCGCCCGGCGTCAGCTCGGTGTTCGATGCCGAGGGCGAGGGCGGCGAGGAGGTCCCGCGCGAGGCGCTGGCGGTGCTCTGCATCCCGAGCTTGCGCGCGGTGCCGAGGTCTAGCGTCCAGCCGGTGAGAATGCCGTTCTCGACGATGGCGCGGCGGCGGGTCGGCAGGCCCTCGGCGTCGAAGGGGCGCGAGCCCGAGACGCGCGGCCGCAGCGGGTCCTCGATCAGCGACAGCGCCTCGGGCAGCACCGGCTGGCCCAGCGCATCGCGCAGCCACGACCCGCCGCGGGCAATGGTCGCGCCGTTGATCGCCGACAGCAGATGCCCGATCAGCGAGGAGGAGATGCGCTCGTCATAGATCACCGGATAGCTGCCGGTCTTCGGCTTGCGCGCCCCCGCCCGCTCCAGCGCCCGCTCGCCCGCAAGCGAGCCGATCCATTCCGGCGTCGGCATGTCGGCGCCGAAGATCCGGCTCTCGCCGCACCAGTCGCGCTCCATCTGCGTGCCCGACCCGGTGAAAGCCACCGCCGAAACGGAGCGGGACGTGCGGGCATAGCCGCCGGAAAAGCCGTTCGAGGCCATGAGGTGCATCTGGCGCCGGTTGTAGCTGCCGCTCGCCTCGACCTGTGTGATCCCGGCATGGGCCAGCGCCGCCGCCTCGGCGCGGCGGGCGTCCTGCTCCAGCGCGGCGGCGGCAGGCTCGTCCGACGGATCGATCAGTTCCAGCCCCGCCAGATCCCAGTCCCGGGCCAGCTGCTCGGGCGCGGCAAGCCCCGCTGTCGGATCGTCGGGCGCCTCGCGGGCCATTGCCACGGCACGTTCGGCCACCGCGGCGATCGTCGCCTCCGACGTGTCCGACACCGACACGCAGGCCTGCCGCCCGCCCATCAGCACCCGCAGCCCCAGCTCGATCCCGTCCGAGCGTTCGGCCTGCTCCAGCTGGCCCACGCGGATGTCGATGGACACCGAGGTGCCCTGCACGGCCAGCGCATCGGCGGCCTCGGCCCCCGCGCGGCGTGCGGCGTCAAGCAGGGCTTCGGTCAGCCGTTCGAGCGACTGGGTCATGCGCGTCTCCTCTTGCATCCGTCTCCGAGGTAAGCCGCCGGTGGCAGCGGCACAAGCGGGCAGCCCCGGGCCACCGTCGAAAAGCCAGACGGCCCCGTCGCCGGGGCCGCCCTTGGTGTCCTGCCGTGGCGCCTTACTGCAGGCGCTGGCCGTTGGCGTAGAAGCCCTTGTCCCTGAACTCGATCTGCGAGGTCAGCGTGTCGTCCTGCCCCTCGACGGTGCGGGCGAACATGCCCAGCATCATCCGCGCGCCCATCGCCTGATCCTGCGGGATCAGCCCCATGGCCACCAGCTTGTCCAGCAGCGCGTTGCCGCCCACCAGCTTCATGTCCATCTTGCCGGTCGGCGCCGGCATGCCCGGGAAGGTGGTCGTGTCGCTGTTGTCGAAGGTGAAGCCGCCCTCGCCGGTCAGCTCCGCCCCCGCCATCTTCAGCTGCACCGCGTTCACGTTCAGCGCATGGATCTCGCCCGGAGGCGCCGCTTCCATAGCGGGCTGGGCGGCGGGGTCGAGGATGTCGACATCCAGCTTGGCCTTGCCCGACGTGTCGATCACCAGCGTCGCCGGATCGCGCGGCAGCTGGTTCGTGGGATCGAACATCGCCCAGATCTCGTCCGAGATCTTCAGATCGACCAGCTTGGTCAGCAGCCTGAAGTCCTGCGGCTCCTCGGATTTCGAGATCGGCATCAGCAGATCGAAGGCCGCCTCGGCATAGGTCAGCGTCAACTGCGGGAAGGGGATCTGCGAGCCGCTCATCGTCATGCTGACGCCGGTGCCGCCGCCGCCATAGGCCAGCTTCGAATCGTCCATCGCCACGTTGAACCGCCCGCTCGCCGCGCTGGCCGAGCCCTTGGCCGTGTCGGTGCCGTCGGCAAAGTCGAATTCCATGGTCGAGGGGCCATAGGTGAAGGTGCCGGTCGAGGTGAAGCCCGCCTTCAGCGCCGCCGCCATGTCGGCCATGTCGACCCCGCCCACCAGCGTCCCGCCGGAATTGCCCTTCAGGTCGGTGACGCTGGCGCGCAGGTTCGTCGTGCCGCTGGTCTCGGGGTCCTTCATCGAGAACACCATCTCGGCGGTGGCCGAGGAGAAGTCGCTGGTCAGCGTCTTGTCGTCCAGCCCCTTGATCAGGTAGCTGCCCTGCACGTCGGTCAGGGTCACATCGGCCTCGAGGTCCATCGCCTCGGCATCGACGCCGTCGACTTCCGTCACCGCGATCCCCAGCGTCGGCGCGCTGAAGACATAGCTCGTCTCCTCGCCGCCGCCGCCCGCGGTCATCTTCAGCCCGGGCTGGCTCACCAGCAGCTCGATCCGCGTCGGCTCGCCCGCGGTCTCGCCCTCGGCGGGCACGTCATCGACGGTCACCGTCACCGGGTAGTCGTCCGACACCGTGACATCCACCGTGCCGTCGCCGTTGTCGCTGAACTGCACCTCGTCGATCAGTGCCTCGATCGCGCTGCCGTCCTGCGTCAGCACCACCTTCAGCCCGGTCACGGTCAGCGTATCGCCTTCGGTCCGCTGCCCGGTGGCGGTCATGCTCTGCCCGTAGGAAGCGCTCATGTCCTGCCAGTTCTGCCAGACCTCTTCCGGCGTCACATCCGCCGAGGCGGCGCTGCCGAAGACGAGTGCGGCCATGGCGGTGCTGCCGGCCAGTGTCCTGATCTGCATGATCTACCTTCCCAAACATCACATGGTGCCGCAACATCCGATGCGGCGCTGAAAGGGTCAAGGCTTTCCGTTCCCGGCAGGCTTGGGGTAACAAGGCATCACGACGACAGGAAAGGAAGCGGAGCATGAGCGGTATGGACGGCAAGGTAGTGGCGATCACCGGCGCCAGCCGGGGCATCGGTGCGGCGGCGGCCCGGGTTTTCGCCGAGGCGGGGGCCACCGTGGCCCTGCTGGCGCGCAGCGCGACCGAGATCGAGGCACTGGCGCAGGAGATCGGCGACAAGGCCTTCGCGCTCACCTGCGACGTGGCCGACTGGGGCTCCCTGAACGCGGCGGTCGAGGCCATCGTTGCCCGCTGCAGTGGTCTCGACGTCCTCATCAATAACGCAGGAGTGATCGAGCCGATTGCCCATCTGGCCGAAGCCGACCCCGCCGACTGGGCGCGCACCATCGACATCAATCTCACCGGCGTCTTCAACGGCATGCGCGCCGCCGTGCCGCACATGCGCGGCAAGGGCGGCACGATCCTGACCATCAGCTCGGGCGCCGCGCACAACCCGCTCGAGGGCTGGAGCGCCTATTGCGCCTCCAAGGCCGGGGCGGCGATGCTGACCAGCTGCCTGCATGTCGAGGAGGTGGGCCACGGCCTCAGGGTCATGGGCCTCTCCCCCGGTACCGTGGCCACCGACATGCAGATCAAGATCAAGGCCAGCGGCGTAAACCCGGTGAGCCAGCTCGATCCCTCCGCTCATATCCCCACCGACTGGCCGGCACGCGCGCTGCTCTGGATGTGCAGCCCGGCGGCCAACGGCTATCTCGGGCAGGAGATCTCGCTGCGCGACGAGCGCATCCGCCGCGCCGTGGGCCTGATCGCGTGATCCGGGTCGAGGCGGAGGAAGGGCTGCGCATCCTCACCCTCGACCGCAGCGACAAGGCCAATGCCCTGACCGGCGCCATGCTGCGCGAACTCGACGCCGCGGTGGAGGCCGCCGCTACCGCCGGGGTGCGGGCACTGATCCTGACCGGGGCAGGCAAGGTCTTCTCCGCCGGCGCCGATCTCGACGAGGCGCAGAACGGCCTCGCCACCGACCCGGTGTGGGAGCGGCTCTCGGCCCGGATCGCCGCCTTGCCCTGCCTCACCATCGCCGCGCTGAACGGCACGCTGGCGGGGGGCGCCATGGGCATGGCGTTGTCCTGCGACCTGCGCCTCGCCGTGCCGGAGGCGAAGCTGTTCTACCCGGTGATGCGGCTCGGCTTCCTGCCGCAACCCTCCGACCCGGCGCGGCTGGCGGCGCTGGTCGGGCCGTCGCGGGCCAAGCTGCTGCTGATGGGCGGGATGAAGGTGACGGCGGAAGAGGCGCTCGGCTGGGGTCTGGTCGACCGGATCGTCGCCCCGGGCGCGCTTCTGGGCGAGGCGCGGGCTCTCGCCGCCGATGCGCTGGGCGCGAGCGCCGCCCATGTCGCCGGGATCAAGGCGCTGATCGGCTGAGGCGACCGGCTTCGGCCCGCCATGGCAATGCCGCCCGAGAGGGCTCGATGCCCCCGAGGACGGCGCCCCCCGGCCAAACACACCGGCGAAACACCCCGACAACGGAAAAGGGCCGCGCCCTTGCGGAGCGCGGCCCTTCGTTCGATCCCTAGAGGATCACTTCTTCTTCGGCGGCACGAAACGCTTGCTGGTGTCCTTGGCATCTTTCGGCGCGGCGGCCGGCTTGGCCTTGCCGAAAGCCGGCTTGCCGAAGCTCTTGCCCTCGCCGGCATGCGACTTGAACCCGCTCGCCCGCGCCGGTTTGCCCTCGGTCCCGCCGCCATGCGACTTGAACCCGGCCGAGCGCGGCGCCGGCTTGTCGCCAGCCGCCCAGCGGGGTTTCTTGCCCGCCTCGTCGCGCGGCGCCGAAGGCCGGGCCGCGTCGTCGCGCTTGGCATAGGGCTTGGTGCCCTCTTCCCGCTTCACATAGGGCTTGCGCGGCCCGTCCTCGCGCTTGGCGTAGGGCTTGGCGCCCTCCTCGCGCTTGGCATAGGGCTTGGCCGCTTCTTCCCGCTTCGCGTAGGGCTTGCGCTCGGCGCGCGGCGCGGCGTCGTCCGGGGTCCAGGTCTTGGCCGGACGCTCGTCATCCTCGACGATGCGCGACGGTTTCGGCACATAGGCCGGCTTTTCCGGTCGGGCTTTCGTCTCGCCAGCGTCTTCACGCGGCGCGCGGGCGGCGGGGGCGCGGCGTTCCGGCTTGTCGAAGCTCTTGCGCGGCGCGCGTTCCGGGCGGTCCATCGAGGGCTCGCCCTCCAGCCGCAGCATGGTCACGCCCGCTTCCAGGTCGATCCCGGCGCCGAACTTGCCCGCGACCGCCTTGCCGATCTGCACGAAGGTCTCGTCCTCCTGCACCCGGATCGCGCCGATCTCGTTCTTGGTGATGTCGCCCGCGTCGCAGATCTTCGGCAGGAGCCAGCGCGCCTCGGCCCGGCCCGACCGGCCGACCGACACGGTGTACCACACCGCCTCGCCGAATTCCGCCCGCTCGCGCGGCTTCGAGGGCTCGGCGGCCGAACCCACATCCTGCAGCTCCTCCGGGGCCGAGCGCCCCTCGCGCCACATCTTCACGAAAGCCGCCGCCACCTGCTCGGCGCCGAAGCGCTCCAGCAGGGTCGCGCTCATCGCCATCTCGTCGCCCAGATCGGCCCCGAGCAGCGGGTGCTCGAGGATACGCTGGTCATCCTTTTCCTGCACCTCGTCCGCCGATGGCGGCTTGGCCCATTCGGCCACGACCTTGGCGCCCTGCAAGAGCCGCTGCGCTTTGCGGAACTCCGCCGGCGCCACGATCAGCGCCGAGACGCCCTTCGATCCGGCCCGGCCGGTGCGGCCCGACCGGTGCAGCAGCGTTTCCGAGTTGGAGGGCAGATCGGCATGGATCACCAGCTCCAGCCCCGGCAGGTCGATGCCGCGCGCCGCCACGTCGGTGGCGATGCAGACCCGCGCCCGCCCGTCGCGCAGCGCCTGCAGCGCATGGGTGCGTTCCTGCTGGCTCAGCTCGCCCGACAGCGCCACGACCTGAAAGCCGCGGTTGCCCATGCGGGCCAGCAGATGGTTCACCGCCACACGGGTCTTGCAGAAGACGATGGCGGTGCGCGCCTCGTAGAAGCGCAGCAGATTGAAGATCGCATGTTCGCGGTCGCGGGCGGTGACGTTCAGCGCGCGGTATTCGATGTCGACATGCTGCTTGGCCTCGCCAGCCGTCTGCAGCCGCAGCGCGTCGTTCTGGAAATCCTTCGCCAGCTCGGCGATCGCCTTCGGCACCGTGGCCGAGAACATCAGCGTGCGGCGGTCTTCCGGCGCGGCCTGCAGGATGAACTCCAGATCCTCGCGGAAGCCGAGGTCCAGCATCTCGTCGGCCTCGTCCAGCACCGCGGCGCGCAGGCCGGAGAGGTCGAGCGAGCGGCGCTCGATATGGTCGCGCAGACGGCCCGGGGTGCCGACGACGATATGCGCGCCGCGCTCCAGCGCGCGCTTCTCGGTGCGATAGTCCATGCCGCCGACGCAGGTGGCGATCTTGGCGCCCGCCTCGGCATAGAGCCAGTCCAGCTCGCGCGCCACCTGCAGCGCCAGCTCGCGGGTCGGCGCGATGATCAGCGCACCCGGCACGTCGGCGAACAGCAGACGGTCGGCGCCCTGCAGCAGTTCCTGCGCGATGGCGATGCCGAAGGCCACGGTCTTGCCCGAGCCGGTCTGCGCCGACACCAGAAGGTCGCGGCCCGCCGCTTCTTCGGCCAGAACGGCGTCCTGCACCGGGGTGAGGGACTCATAGCCCTTGGCTGCCAGTGCCGCTGCCAGCGGCGCGGCGATTTCGATATGTGTCATGTATTCTGCCTAGAAAGGGGGACGCGCCATGCGTCCGGGTTTACCGGCACCCATTCCCCTTCGCGGTCGGGCCTCCTCGCCCACCGCCCCGGACTCTCGGGCCGTAGCGGGCCTCCTACAGCATAAGCCCGGCGATGTATAGGTGCCGGAGTCAGGCTTGACGACATACCGACTGGTTGGTATGGTTAGACGAAGGAGACCCGCATGCCGCCAGCGCCCGAGACCGCCGCCGATGGACGCAGCCGATTGCTTGCCGCCGCGACGCATCTGATCCGCGACCGGGGCTTCGCCGCCACCTCGGTCGAGGCGATCTGCCGCGAGGCGGGGGTGACCAAGGGCGCCTTCTTCCACCACTTCCCCAGCAAGGACGCGCTGGGGGTGGCCGCCGCCGACCATTGGGCCGCGATGACCGGCCAGCTCTTCGCCGCCGCCCCCTATCACGCCCCGGAAGACCCGCTCGACCGGGTGCTCGCCTATCTCGCCTTCCGCCGCGCCCTCCTGACCGGCGCGATCCACGAATTCACCTGCCTCGTCGGCACCATGGTGCAGGAGGTCCACACTTCCTCGCCCGAGATCCGCGAGGCCTGCGCCCGCTCCATCACCGGCCACGCCGCCACGCTGGAGGCGGATATCGACGCGGCCCGCCAGCGCTACGGCGTCGGCGGCGACTGGACGGCGGCCAGCCTCGCCCTGCACACGCAGGCGGTGCTGCAGGGCGCCTTCATCCTCGCCAAGGCGGGGCAGGGGGCCAGGATCGTGGCCGACAGCCTCGATCATCTGACACGCTACATCGAACAGCTGTTCGACACGCCCGAGCGGCGGGCCAAGGCCGCATCACAGACCTGACCCTGAACCTGAGGAGGAAGTCCGATGAGTTACGTCGATGGTTTTCTGGCAGCCGTTCCCGCCGCCAAGCGCGAGGCCTATGTCGCCTTCGCCACAAGGGCCGCCGCGATCTTCAAGGAGCACGGCGCGCTGAAACTGGTCGAGAACTGGGGCGATGACGTGCCCGAAGGCAAGCTGACCTCCTTCCCGATGGCGGTGAAGCTGGAGGAGGGCGAGGTCGTCGTTTTTTCTTGGGTGATCTGGCCCTCGAAGGAGGCGCGGGTGAAAGGATGGGAAGCCATCATGCAGGACCCGCGCATGCAGGAGGCCGGCGAGATGCCCTTCGACGGCAAGCGGATGATCTACGGCGGTTTCGAAACCGTGCTCGAGGCATGAGGTGCGATCATGCAGGGCACATTCGTCTGGCATGACCTGACCACCGCCGATCCCGAGGCCGCCGCCACCTTCTACCACGGCCTCCTCGGCTGGGAGCGGGCGGCCTTTCCCGGCGCCGAGCCGCCTTACCATGTGATGCTGCTGCAGGGCTCCGGCATCGGCGGCATCACCGGCCTTTCTGCGGGCAGTCCCGGATGGAAGGGCTATATCGCGGTGGAGGACGTCGATGCCGCCGCAGCGAAGGTCGCGGAGCTCGGCGGCAAGGCCGAGCGTGCCGAGACCATGGAGGGCGTCGGCCGCATGGCCCTCGCCACCGACCGCCACGGCGTGCGCTTCGTCCTTTTCGCCCCCGCACCGATGGAGTCGCCGCCGCCTCGCCCCGATCCCTGCACCCCCGGCATGCCGGCCTGGAACGAGCTGCACGGCGGCGCGCTCGACAGCGACGTCGCCTTCTACTCCGGGCTCTTCGGCTGGCAGAAGGGCGAGGCCACCGACATGGGCGCCCTCGGCCTCTACCAGCAGGTGACGGCGGGCGGCGTCCCCATCGGCGGCATGATGACCAAAGTGCCCGACATGCCCGTGCCGACCTGGCTCTACTACTTCCGCTCCGCCGCGGCCGATGCTTCCGCCGCAAGGGTGCAGGAGCTGGGCGGCAAGGTGATCTTTGGCCCGCAGGAAGTGCCGGGCGGGCTCTGGATCCTCCAGTGCCTCGATCCGCAAGGCAATCTCTTCGGTCTGGTCAGCCCCGCGCGCTGAGTCAGGCCAGCGTCGCCAGCACCTGCGCCACGGCCTCGCCGAGCCTGCGATGCTCGGCGGGGCCATAGTGGATGCCATCCTGCTCGCTGGTCTCGATCACCCGCCCCGCATCGAGGAAGGCCACGCCATGCGCCTCGGCCAGCGCCGCGTAAAGCGCCGGCAGCGCCCGTGATTTCGCCGCCGCCCCGATGAACTCCGACGCGATCGGCCCCTGCTCCTTCACCGCGGGCGGGCAGATCAACAGCACCCTGAACCCGCCATGCCGCATCTGCATCAGGGGCCCGAGCGCGATGTCCAGCAGCCCCGCGATCCCGGCGGTGATCATCTCGGGCGTCGCGCCGAAACGGGTCTTGGTGTCGTTCGTCCCCAGCATCAGCGTCATCACGTCGAGCGGCCCGTGGCTCTCCAGCGCCATGCGCAGCCCCAGCCGCCCGTCCATATGCGCCCCCATCACCGGATCGGCGAATTGCGCCGTCCGCCCCGGCAGCCCTTCCTCGGCCAGCGTCCACCCTTCGCCAAGCGCCGCCCGCGCCAGCGTCGGCCAGCGCGTGTCCGCGTCGAAACGCTGGTAGAGCCCCGGCGTCACGATGGGCGGCGTGCCATGGGTGTTGCTGTCGCCGAATGTCAGAAGTCTGCGCATGCGATCCTCCCCCCGAGTGCCTGGGCAGGCTAGGCCGGGCCCGCCTCCGCGACAAGCCTGCCGCCACTTGCCCCTTGGCCTTTTGCAGAGGCATGCGCATATAGGGCGCAACAGTCAGACGGAGGGACCCCATGTTCGGATTTGGCGACAAGACCGCCCCCAGCCCCGCCCCGCAAGGCGACCTGATCAAGGACACGTCCGAAGCGACCTTCATGAAGGACGTGATCGAGACGAGCCGCGATGTTCCGGTGATCGTCGACTTCTGGGCGCCGTGGTGCGGCCCCTGCAAGACCCTCGGCCCGCAGCTCGAAGCCGCGGTGAAGGCGGCGGGCGGCAAGGTCCGCATGGTCAAGGTGAATGTCGACGAGAACCAGATGATCGCCGGTCAGCTGCGCATCCAGTCGATCCCCACGGTCTATGCCTTCTATCAGGGCCAGCCGGTCGATGCCTTCCAGGGCGCTCTGCCGCAATCCGAGCTGAAGAAGTTCGTCGACAAGATCGCCGCCCTCGCCGGTGACGGCGGTCTGGGCGAGGCGCTGGAGGCGGCGGAACAGATGCTGTCGGAAGGCGCCGTGCTCGACGCGCTGGAAACCTTCGCCGCCATCCTCGGCGAGGAGCCGGAGAATGCCGCGGCCTATGGCGGGCTTATCCGCTGCCATCTGGCCTCGGGCGATCTCGACCAGGCGCAGGCGCTGGCCGATGCCGCCCCCGCCGCCATCGCCAAGGCCAAGGAGATCGAGGCCGCCCGCGCCCAGATCGAGCTGGCCCGGCAGGCCGCCAACGCCGGCCCCGAGGCCGAGCTGCGCGCCGCGGTCGAGGCCGAGCCCGACAACCATCAGGCCCGCTTCGATCTGGCGCTCGCCCTCCACGCCGCCGGCAAGGTCGAGGAGGCGGTGGATCAGCTCCTCGATCTCTTCCGCCGCGACCGCGAGTGGAACGACGGCGCCGCCCGGGCGCAGCTCTTCATCATCTTCGAGGCGCTGAAGCCGCAGGACCCGATCGTGCTCAAGGGCCGTCGTCGCCTGTCGTCGATGATATTTGCCTGATGGGGGGCGCGGGCTAGGTTGCCCCTCATGATGAAGCCAGCCGATCTCCCGGATACCATTCCGGTCTTTCCGTTGCCCGGGGCGCTTCTGCTGCCCCGCGCGCGTCTGCCGCTGCACATCTTCGAGCCGCGCTATCTGCAGATGCTGGACGACACGATGAAGACTTCGCACCGGCTGATCGGCATGGTCCAGCCGCGCGAGGTGCCGGGCGGCGCCGAAAAACGCCTTCACGCCATCGGCTGCGCCGGTCGCCTCACCGGCTTTTCCGAAACCGAGGACGGCCGCTACATGGTCACGCTCTCCGGCATCTCGCGCTTCCGCGTGGTGGCCGAGGTGCAGGGCTTCGCCCCCTACCGCCGCTGTTCGGTGGACTGGGCCGCCTTCACCCGCGATCTCGGCGGCACCGAGGACGACAAGGGCTTCCGCCGCGCGCCCTTCCTCGATCTTCTGGGCCGCTATTTTGCCGCGATGGAACTCTCTACCGACTGGGGTAGCCTGAAGGAGGCGGAGGAAGAGCTGCTGATCAACTCGCTGTCGATGCTCTGTCCCTTCGATCCTGAAGACAAGCAGGCGCTGCTGGAGGCGCCCTCGCTGGAAACCCGGCGTGAGACGCTGGTAACATTGATCGAGTTCGCCCTGCGGGGCGGCAATGGTGACGAGGTGATGCAATGACCGGAACCGTGTTCGACCGCCGCATGCTGGAGGCGCTGGTCTGCCCCGTCACCCATGCGGTGCTGAGCTATGACGCCGAGAAGCAGGAGCTGGTGTCGAAGGCCGCCGCGCTGGCCTTCCCGATCCGCGACGGCATCCCGATCATGCTGGTCTCCGAAGCGCGCACCATCTGACGCGCGCCCCGCTGCAGGACGTGCCTAGATCGGCTTGCCCTGCAAGAGCTTCGGCAGATCGCCGGTCAGCCCCGCCGCCTGCCGGATGAAGCCGCGCCGCAGGTTCGGCATGGCGTTCACCAGCCCCATCCCCAGATCGCGGCCCAGCCGCAGGAGCGGGTTGTCGTTGGAGAACAGCCGGTTGACCGTATCCATCCCAAGGGCCAGCGCCGTCGCGTCGAACCGCCGCCAGCGCTGGTAGCGCTCCAGCACATCCATCGCGCCGATATCCTCGCCGCGCCGCGAAGCCAGCGTCAGCACCTCGGCCAGCGCCCCCACGTCGCGCAGCCCGAGGTTCAGCCCCTGCCCGGCGATCGGATGCACCCCATGCGCCGCATCGCCCACCAGAGCCATGCGCGGCGCGATGAAGCTGTTGGCGAGGCTCAGCGACAAGGGATAGGTGAAGCGCGTCCCGGCCAGCGAGATCTCCCCGAGGAAATCCCCGAAGCGCGGCCGCAGCGCCGCGAGATACTCCGCATCCGGCAGCGCCTGGATCGCGGCGGCGGCAGCCTCGCTCTCGCTCCAGACGATGGAACAGAGGTTCCCCGGCAGCGGCAGGATCGCCAGCGGGCCGGAGGGCATGAAATACTGATGCGCGATGCCGTGATGCGGCTTTTCATGCGCGATGGCCGTCACCAGCGCCGTCTGGCCATAGCCCCAGCCGCTGCGCTTGATGCCCGCGCGCTCCGCCGTGCCGCTGCCGCGCCCGTCGCAGCCGATCAGCAGCCGCGCCGCGAGGCTGCGCCCCGAGCCCAGCATCACCGTCACGCCGGACGCCGTCACCTCCTGCGCCACCACGCTCTCGCCTGACAGGAGCGTGATGCGCGGGTCGGCCTGCATCGCGGCAAGGAAGGCCGCGTAAAGATGCCGGTCTTCCAGCATGAAGCCCATCGGGCCTTCCTCGATCTCGGCATGATCGAAGGTCAGGAAGAACGGCGCGGGGCCGTTGCCCGCCTGATCGCTGGTCTTGATCTGCAGGATCGGCTGGCTCTTCGCCGCTACCTTGTCCCAGATGCCGAGCATGCCCAGCAGCCGTTTCGAGGCGATGGCCAGCGCATAGGCGCGGCCATCGAATCCGGCCTCGGCGCGGGCCGGGGCAGGGCGGGCATCGACCACCGTCACGGTGAAGCCGGATTGCGCCAGCGCAAGGGCCAGCGCCGGGCCGTTCAGCCCGCCTCCGGCGATGAGAATATCGGCATCATGGGTCATGGCCTAGATATGGCGGGCCGGGTGGGATTGTCCACAGCGCAGAGCGCCGCTACCGTTCGGGCAAATCACGGGGGAAGAAAGATGAACTGGCTTTACATGACGGCGGCGGATCTCGGGCGCGGGATTGCCGATGGCTCGATCCATGCGGTGGAACTGACCGAGGCCTATCTCGACGCCATTGCCGCCCATCCCGAGGCCGGTCGCATCTATGCCCGCACCACCCCCGACCGCGCCCGCAACGAGGCGATGGCCGCCGCCGAACGCGCCAAGGCCGGGCTGCGGCACGGCCCGCTCGATGGCGTGCCGATCTCGTGGAAGGATCTGTTCGATTCGGCGGGTGTCGCCACCGAATCCGGCTCGGCGCTGCTGGAAGGCCGGGTGCCCGCCGCCGATGCCGCCGTGCTGCGCACCGCGACGGCCCAGGGCCTCGTCTGTCTGGGCAAGACCCACATGTCGGAACTGGCCTTCTCCGGTCTCGGGCTCAACCCCGTCACCGCGACGCCGCCCTGCATAAACGATCCCGCCGCTGTGCCCGGCGGCTCCTCCTCGGGCGCTGCGGCCTCGGTCGCCTTCGGGCTGGCGGCGGCGGGCATCGGCTCCGACACCGGCGGCTCGGTCCGCATCCCCTCCGCCTGGAACGATCTCGTCGGGCTGAAGACCACCGCCGGGCGCGTCACGCTCGAAGGCACCGTGCCGCTCTGCGAGATGTTCGACACCATCGGCCCGCTCGCCCGCAGCGTCGAGGATTGCGCGCTGCTGCTTGCCGCGATGGAGGGCACCCGCGCCCCCGACCTGCGCGGCGCGAGCCTTCAGGGCCAGCGCTTCCTCGTCCTGGAAACCGTCGCCCTCGACGACCTGCGCGACGCCCCCGCCCGCGGCTTTCACGACGCCGTCACCCGTCTCGAGGCCGCCGGGGCCGAGATCACCCGGGCGAAGATCCCCGAGGTGACCGAGGCCATGTCGATGGCCGCGATCCTCTTCACCGCCGAGGCCTATGGCATCTGGGGCAAGACCATCGAGGCCGCCCCGGAAAAGATGTTCCCCCGCATCCTCGAACGCTTCCGCTCCGGCGCCGATTTCCGCGCTTCCGACTACGTGGCGTGCTGGCGCCGGATGCACGAGCTGCGCCGGATCTGGACGCAGAAGACCGCCGTCTACGACGCGGTTCTGGTGCCCACCTCGCCGATCCTGCCGCCCGACGCGGCCCGGCTGATGACCGACGACGCCTATTACGTCGCCGAAAATCTGCTCGCCCTGCGCAACACGAGGATCGGCAATCTCTTCGGGCTCTGCGGCCTCAGCCTGCCCACCGGCCAGCCCTCCTGCGGGATCTCGCTGATGGCCGGGCCGGGGCAGGAGGAACGCCTTCTGCGCATGGGTTCGGCCGCCGAACGGGCGCTCGGCTGACGGCGAAAAAGACACAACACCGCCTGTCAAGCCGCGACTTCGCCTGCGTTTTTCTGGACCCCTCGGGAAGTTCTGTCTATCCTGTGACAAAGCGGAGCGACACGACTCCGCAGATGAGGCAGCAATGACTTTCCCCGAGCGGTTTTCGAACCTGCCAGATTACGCATTCCCGCGCCTGCGTGCGCTGCTGGACGCCCATGCGCCCGGCGGCGAGGCCATTGCCATGACCATCGGCGAGCCGCGGCACCCGATGCCCGAGTTCGTCGGTCCGGTGCTGGCCGACTCGCTCTCGGGCTTCGGCATCTACCCGCCCAACGACGGCACGCCGGAGCTGCTGGGCGCGATCTCGGGCTGGCTGCAGCGCCGCTACGGCGTCGATGTGGCGCAGAACCGGATCATGGTGCTGAACGGCACCCGCGAGGGGCTGTTCAACGCCGCCGTGGCGCTCTGCCCCGAACAGAAGAACGGCAAGCGCCCCGTGGTGCTGATGCCGAACCCCTTCTACCAGGTCTACGCCATCGCGGCCTTGGCACTTGGCGCCGAGCCGGTCTACGTCCCCGCCACCGCCGCCACCGGCTTCCTGCCCGATTACGCCAGCCTGCCGAAAGACATCCTCGACCGGGTCTCCGTCGCCTATCTCTGCTCGCCCGCCAACCCGCAGGGCGCCGTGGCCTCGCGCGACTACTGGGCCGGGCTGATGGCGCTGGCCGAGCAATACGATTTCCGCATCTTCGCCGACGAATGCTACTCCGAGATCTGGCGCACCGCCCCGCCCGCGGGCGCGCTCGAGGTGGCCGCGGCGACCGGCGCCGACCCCGAGCGGGTCTTCGTCTTCCACTCGCTGTCCAAGCGGTCCAACCTGCCCGGCATGCGCTCCGGCTTCGTCGCGGGCGGGCCGCAGGGCATGGCGCGCATCCGCCAGCTCCGCGCCTTCGCCGGGGCCCCCTTGCCCCTGCCGATCCAGCGCGTTTCCGAACGGGCATGGCAGGACGAGGCGCATGTCGAGGCGAGCCGCGCGCTCTACCAGCAGAAATTCGCGCTGGCCGATCAGGTCTTCGCCGGGATGCAGGGCTACAAGGGCCCGGAAGGCGGCTTCTTCCTCTGGCTGCCGGTGCCGGATGGCGAGGCCGCGGCGCTGACGCTCTGGCAGGAGACAGGGGTGCGGGTCCTGCCCGGCGCCTATCTGTCGCGTGACGTGAACGGGGAAAACCCCGGCAAGGGCTATATCCGGGTCGCTCTGGTGGCCCCGATTGACGAAATGCAGCGCGGGCTCACCAGGCTTCGCGACTGCCTTTACGGGTGAGGTCGGAACGAATGGCATCCTATCACGTCAGGCAGCGCGATCCGCTTCTGGACCAGAACACCCAGGCCATGCTGGAACGGCGCGGGCGCGAGCTGATGGGCGCGGCGCTGATCCTCGCCGGGATGATCTTCGCGCTGATGCTGATGAGCTATTCGCCCGAAGACCCCGGCTGGATGGTCGCCACCGACGAACCGGCGCAGAACGTCATGGGCCGCTTCGGCGCCGCCGTGGCCTCGACGCTGATGATCATCGGCGGCATGGGGTCCTGGGGCCTGCCGGTCATCCTGCTCGCCTGGGGTGTGCGCTTCGTGCTGCACAAGGGCGAAGAGCGCGCGCTGAGCCGGGTGGTCTTTGCCGTGATCGCCGTGGCCTTGGGCTCGGTCTTCGCTGCCACCCATGTGCCGGGCGCCGACTGGCCGCATTCCTTCGGGCTGGGCGGGCTCTTCGGCGACACCGTTCTGGGCGCGCTGCTCGAGGTGACGCCGCTCGGTGCCGCCATCGGGCTCAAGATGTTCTCGCTGCTCGCGGGCGGTGCGCTGCTGGCCATGGGCCTCTATGTCTGCGGCTTCGATCTGCGCGAGCTGCGCGCGATCGCGCATTTCCTGCTCGTCGGGCTGGTCGTCACCTACAACAACGTGCTGATCCTCGCCACGCGCGGCGCCTCCGGGTCGGCGCAGGCCGCGCTGGCGATGCAGGACCGCTACCGCCAGCACCGCGAGGACCGCGCCGCCGTGGCCGAAGCCGCGGTGCGCGACGATCCGGTGCGCCACAGCGCGCCGCGTCACGGGCAGGGCAGGGGCCTTGCCGCCGCATCCGCCGCCACCTCCGCCGTCGCCGCCACCGCCCCGGCACAGGGGCCGAAGGCTGCCGCCCTCAGCTTCCTCAGCCGGCTGAAGCCGCTGGTCACCCCGGCCGCCTCGCAGGACGACGTGGTCGAGGAGTATCCGCAAGCCTACGGTCGCCCGACCTCGATGCGGATCGAGACGCCGCGCAAGCCGCTGCCGCGCAGCGAAGCCGCCCGCGCCGACAGCCCCCGCGCCGATGCCATGCGCTCCGACACGCTGCGCGCCGAGCCGCGCTATGCCGAACCCGAGCCCGCACCGGCCCCGGCCCGCACCGGCCTGCTGGCCCGCATGCCGCAGCTGATCCGCCGCACGCCCGACCCGGAATCCGAGCTGATCGAGCCGTCGCTCTCCTATGCCGCCTCGACGGCCGACGGCCCCTCCGACGAGCGCATCAAGGCGCGGATCAACGATGTGATCCGCTCGCGCGTCCGTCAGAGCGCGCCGCCGGTCTCGCCGGTCTCCGCCGCTGTCGCCGCCCGGCGCGAGCCGCCGGTGGCGCGGTTGCGCTCGGCGTCGCCGCCGATGGTGGCCGACCAGCGTCGCGGCGCGCCGATGCGCATGCCCGCCGAGCCGCCGGTGGTCGCCTCGCAGCCCAAGCCGAAGACCTTCGCCTCCGGCTTCATCGCCAGCCGCAACGCCCTGCCGGATGCCGTTCCGCTGGCGATCTCGGCGCTCGACGCGCTGAACCCGATGACCGCCCCGCCGCGCCTGCACGGCGCCGCGCACGACGATCTGGACGATGACGCGCCGATGGCCGACGAGATGTTCGACGCCGATACCGTCGAGGATCAGGCAACCTGGCAGGAGCACGAGGATTTCGACGACGACAGCGACTGGGTGCTCGACCCCGCGCCCGAAGTGCATGTGCCGCGCGTCGCCGAACAGAAGCACGTGGTGCAGCCGCCGCTGAAGAAGCCGGTGCAGCCCTCGCGTCAGGCCGTGGCCGAAGCCCAGCCGCGCCTGCGCTTCGAGGAGCAGCAGGTGGAGTACGAACTGCCGCCGCTGGCGCTGCTGTCCAACCCCGCCAACATCGTGCGCAACCCGCTCTCGGTCGAGGCGCTGGAAGAGAACGCGCGGATGCTGGAATCGGTGCTCGACGACTACGGCGTGAAGGGCGAGATCGTCTCGGTCCGCCCCGGCCCGGTCGTCACCATGTACGAACTCGAACCTGCGCCGGGCCTGAAGGCCAGCCGCGTCATCGGTCTGGCCGACGACATCGCCCGCTCGATGTCCGCCCTCTCCGCCCGCGTCTCCACCGTCCCGGGCCGCACCGTGATCGGCATCGAACTGCCCAACGCCACCCGCGAGAAGGTCGTCCTGCGCGAGATCCTCTCGGCCCGCGACTTCGGCGACTCGGCGATGAAGCTGCCGCTGGCACTCGGCAAGGACATCGGCGGCGAGCCGATCATCGCCAACCTCGCCAAGATGCCCCACCTCCTGATCGCCGGCACCACCGGCTCGGGCAAGTCGGTCGCGATCAACACCATGATCCTCAGCCTGCTCTACAAGCTGACGCCCGAGGAATGCCGCCTGATCATGATCGACCCCAAGATGCTCGAACTCAGCGTCTACGACGGCATCCCGCACCTCCTCTCCCCCGTCGTCACCGACCCCAAGAAGGCGGTCGTCGCCCTGAAATGGGTCGTGGGCGAGATGGAGGAGCGCTACCGCAAGATGTCCAAGCTCGGCGTCCGCAACATCGAGGGCTACAACGGCCGCGTCCGCGAGGCGCTGGACCGCGGCGAGATGTTCAAGCGCACCATCCAGACCGGCTTCGACGAGGACACCGGCGAGCCCGTCTTCGAGACCGACGAATACCAGCCCGTCACCATCCCCTACATCGTGGTGGTGGTCGACGAGATGGCCGACCTGATGATGGTTGCCGGGAAGGAGATCGAGGCCTGCATCCAGCGCCTCGCCCAGATGGCCCGCGCCTCGGGCATCCACCTGATCATGGCCACCCAGCGCCCCTCGGTCGATGTCATCACCGGCACGATCAAGGCCAACTTCCCGACCCGGATCTCCTTCCAGGTCACCTCCAAGATCGACAGCCGCACCATCCTGGGCGAGCAGGGGGCCGAGCAGCTCCTGGGCATGGGCGACATGCTCTACATGGCCGGCGGCGCCAAGATCACCCGCATCCACGGCCCCTTCGTCTCCGACGAGGAGGTCGAGGAGATCGTCAACCACCTCAAGTCCTTCGGCCCGCCGACCTACCAGTCCGGCGTCGTCGAGGGGCTGGAGGAGGACAAGGCCGATGACATCGACCTCGTGCTCGGCCTCGGCAGTGGCGATGGCGGCGAGGATGCGCTCTACGATCAGGCCGTGGCCGTGGTCGCCAAGGACCGCAAGTGCTCCACCTCCTACATCCAGCGCAAGCTCGGGATCGGCTACAACAAGGCCGCGCGCCTCGTCGAGCAGATGGAGGAGAACAACGTGGTCACCCCGGCGAACCACGTCGGCAAGCGCGAGATCCTGCTGCCCGAACATTGAGACAGGGGCATTGAAACACGCCTCGCCGCAACGTGACGCGGCGGGGGGTGCGGAACCGGAGGCCAGCGATTAGGTTGAACAGCATGAACCCGTTACGCTTCCTCCTGGCGCCCGCCGCCGTCTTCGCCCTCGCGCTGCCCGCGGCAGCCGAGAAGATCCCCCTTGGCCAGCTGTCGCAGTATCTGAACCAGCTGACCACCGCCGAGACGGATTTCACCCAGGTGAACTCCGACGGCTCGATCTCCACCGGCAAGCTCTTCATCAAGCGCCCCGGTCGGGTGCGCTTCGAATATGCGCCGCCCGATCCCAATCTGGTGATGGCGGGTGGCGGTCAGGTGGCGATCTTCGATTCGAAGTCGAACCAGCCGCCCGAGCAATACCCGCTCAGCCGCACCCCGCTCAGCCTGATCCTCGCCGAGAACGTCAATCTCGGGCAGGCGCGCATGGTGGTCGGCCACAGCGAGGATGGCACCTCGACCCGCGTCCGGGCGCAGGACCCGCAGCATCCGGAATACGGCACGATCGAGATGGTCTTTACCGCCAACCCGGTGGAGCTGCGCCAATGGGTCATCACCGATGACGCGGGCGGCCAGACGACCGTGATCCTGGGCGAGCTGCAGAAGGGTGGCAACCTGCCCGCCTCGCTGTTCAGCATCACCGCCGAAGAAACCAAGCGCAGCCGCCGCTGAACGGGCGCCGCTCAGGCGGCACCCTGGGCCGCCGGCGGGATCACCGCCGGCAGGATGCCAGCTGCGCGCGATAGAGCGCCTCGCGCTGCCCCACGCGCTGCGCCACCGTCAGAAGCCAGGGCTTGGCATTGTAGCTGGCCCGGGCAAAGCCGGTGCGGCCCTCGTGATAGGCGAGATACTGGTTCGCCGCGTCATATTTCGGGATGCCAAGCCGCTGGGTGGAGCCGTGCATGTACCAGCCCATGAAATCGGTCGCGTCCTCGATGCGGTCGCGACGGGCGCGGCGGGCGCGCTGTTCGTCCTGATACTCCTCCCAGGTGCCGTCCAGCGCCTGGCTGTAGCCATAGGCCGAGCTCTGCCGCCCCATCGGGATGATGCCCAGGACGAACTGGTGCGGGGTGCGCGCATTGCCGATGAACTTCGATTCCTGATGGATCGTCGCCATCTGCACCGAGACGGGAACGCCCCATTTGCGTTCGGTGGCGCGCATGGCGCGGTAGTATTGCGGCCGTTCCGCGACGATGCTGCAGGCGTTTTCCAGATCGCGGGGAGCCTCGTAGGAGCCACCGCCGCAGGACGCCAGAAATACCATCAGGATCGACGCACGGAGAAGTCTGCTCATCTGCCCCTCGCACGTTCTGTTTTGCCGAAAGATAGGGCAAAGCGTCTTTGGGGGAAATGGCAACCGGGGCCGCGGGGATCAGAAAAACGCGAGCAGGACGGAACCCGCCTTGCAGTCCGGGGCGTTTGAGCAGATATGCACCGCTCCGCGCGGTCATGTCACGGCGCAGCAATTTGCGGATTGTTCAGGATGTCGGTGCGGTGGACAATGGTCCACAGACTGTTTCCCGCTTCTCTAGCCTCTCCCGGTGGACAATTCGCAGGACAGCAGAATAATGGGTGCGATTGGGGACCGTCAGATGATGTTGAAAACACAGGCCAAGTACCATCTCGGGCAGGTGCTCCGTCATCGGAAGCATCCGTTCCGCGGGGTCGTGTTCGACGTGGACGCGATGTTCTCCAATACCGAGGAATGGTATGACGCCATCCCCGAAGACAGCCGTCCGTCGCGCGACCAGCCGTTCTATCACCTGCTGGCCGAGAACGAGCAGAGCTATTACGTCGCCTATGTCTCCGAGCAGAACCTCGTGCCCGACGAGACCGGCGAACCCGTCGACCACCCCGATCTGGCCGATCTCTTCGGCGATTTCGAGGATGGCCGCTACCCGCTGCAGTTCCAGCTGAACTGAGCCCCAGAGGCCGCCGCCGCTCGGCCCGCGCCCCCTTCTCCCCTCCTGCACCTCTCACGGCTCGCGCTCCAGAAGCCGCCAAAAGGCGCCAAGGTTCACCGCCTCGGTCCGCGTGCTTTCTTCCTTGCGGAAATATCCTCGGGAGGTCCGGAGGGCAGACAGCCCTCCGGGGCCAGACACGGGCGCAGCCTCGCCGTCACGCCTCCGGCGGCCCCGCCTCCGGCACCTCGCAGAGCTCACGCTCCAGAAACCGCTCGAAGGCCTCGAGGTTCACCGGCTCGAACTGCCCGAAGCCCTGCATCCAGACCGAGGCCGCCTTCAGCGCGTCCGGCTCCAGCTTGCACCACTTCACCCGGCCGCGCTTCTCCTGCGTGATGAGCCCCGCCTCGGCCAGCACCTGCAGATGCTTGGAGATCGCCGCCAGCGACATGGCGAAGGGCTCCGCCACATCGGTCACCGCCATGTCGTCCTCCAGCAGCATCGCCAGGATGGCGCGGCGCGTCGGATCGGCGAGGGCGGCGAAGGTGATGTCGAGCGGGTGGACCATGCCGCAGTCTTGGCTGGCCCCCGGCCCATCGTCAACCGCAGGGTTGAATGTCCTGCCCGGCGCCAAAGCCGGTGAAACCGGCGCCCGAGGCGGTTACCAACTGGTTGACGGGTTTTTGAAAACGATTTCAGAACAAGGACATACCCGCATTTTCACGCGTGAAATCCCCTGCTTGACTCGGTTTGCCCCGTTCCGTAGGTATCCCCCGACTGTCGAAGGGACGCATCCGATGGCGGAAGACCCCGATCCTGACCGCCTGCGCGCCCTCGAGGCCCGCATCGCGAAGGTGAAGGGGGCGGCGCCGAAAGATCGCTCCACGGCGGGCAAAGGATTTTCGCAGGGCGAGATGGCCTGGCGGATGGTGATCGAACTGGTCTCCGGCATGCTGCTGGGTCTGTCGATCGGATACGGGCTGGACTGGCTGTTCGGCACGCTTCCCATCTTCCTCGTCATCTTCGCCTTGCTGGGGTTCATCGCCGGGGTGAAGACCATGCTGCGGACGTCGCAGCAGATGGCGACGGACCATGAGAAAGCGGCAGGCAAGCCTGCAGAGCAAGGGGACTGAAGTGGAACACGAAGTCGAAGCCTCCGGTTTTGCGATCCATCCGATGGATCAGTTCGTCGTGAAGAAGTTCTTCTGCACGCCGGAAGACGCTTCGGTCGTGCTGAACGAATGCACCCGGAACATCCATTGGTATGACATCACCAACGTCACCGTCTGGATGGCCGTCGCGGTGCTCGCCATCGGCGCGCTCCTCGTCCTCGGCACCCGCCGCCGGGCGATCGTTCCCTCGCGCAGCCAGTCGGTCGCCGAGCTGCTCTACGGCTTCGTCTACAACATGGTCGAGGAAGTGACCGGCCACGAGGGGGTGAAGTATTTCCCCTACGTGATGACCCTGTTTCTCTTCATCCTCTTCGCCAACCTGCTCGGCCTGCTGCCGATGGCCTTCACCACGACGAGCCACCTCGCCGTGACCGTAACCCTCGCGCTTCTGGTCTTCTTCGGCGTGACCATCCTCGGCTTCGTCAAGAACGGCATCGGGTTCCTCGGCATGTTCTGGGTCACCTCGGCGCCGCTGGCGATCCGGCCGGTGCTCGCGCTGATCGAGGTGATCTCCTACTTCGTCCGCCCGGTCAGCCACTCCATCCGTCTTGCGGGCAACCTGATGGCCGGCCACGCCGTCATCAAGGTGATCGCAGGCTTCGCCTCGCTGGCCATCATGTCGCCGGTCGTCGTGGGCGCCGTGACGGCGATCTACGGGCTGGAGCTGCTGGTGGCCGTCGTGCAGGCCTACGTCTTTACCATTCTGACCTGCGTCTACCTTCGTGACGCGGTGGGCGACAACCACCACTAAGGTCCGATCCTCAACCAACCATCCACATTCCATAAGGAGCTGAAGCTATGGAAGGCGAACTCGCAGAAATGGGCAAGTACATCGGTGCAGGTCTGGCCGCTTTCGGTCTGGGCGGTGCTGGCATCGGTGTGGGCAACATCGCGGGGAATTTCCTCGCCGGCGCCCTGCGCAACCCCTCGGCCGCTCCCGGCCAGACGGCGACCCTCTTCGTCGGCATCGCTTTTGCCGAAGCGCTCGGGATCTTCTCATTCCTGATCGCCCTGCTGCTGATGTTCGCGGTCTGAGACCGAAAACCTTGCCTTCGACCGCACGCGCCCCGGCGCGTGCGGTCAGGTCTGTAGCGGTGCGGGAGAACGACAATGGCGACTGAAGCGCCTAACATGCTTGATGCCGCTGGCCATGGCGGTGCGGAAGCCGTCGGCATGCCGCAACTGAATATGGAAGCCTGGCCGAACCAGATCTTCTGGCTTCTGGTCACGCTGGCCGCGATCTATTTCCTGCTGACGCGGACCGTGCTGCCGAGAATCGGTGCGGTTCTGGCGGAACGGCGTGGCACGATCACCAACGATCTGGCTGCGGCGGAAGAGCTGAAGCAAAAGGCCGTCCTGGCCGAGAAAGCCTATAACGAGGCGCTGGCCCGCGCGCGCAGCGAAGCGGCGAGCATCGTCAGCGAGGCCCGTGCGGCGATCCAGAAGGATCTCGATCTTGCCCTGGCCGAAGCCGATGCCGAAATCTCGGCCCGCTCGGCGGAATCCGAGAAGCGGATCGCCGAGATCCGGGCCGGTGCGCTGGAAAGCGTGACGCAGGTTGCCCGCGATACGGCGCAGGAAATCGTTGCGGCCTTCGGTGGCAAGTCGGACCCCTCGAGCGTCGACGCGGCGGTTGCCGCCCGGATGAAAGGCTGAGCCGATGAAAAAGCTGCTGATCCTGCTGAGCCTGACCGCCTCGCCGGCGCTTGCCGCCGCCGGGCCGTTCGTGTCGCTGCACAACACCAACTTCATCGTCCTGATCGCCTTCATCGTCTTCATCGGCATCCTGATCTACGCCAAGGTGCCGGGCAAGCTGACGGGCATGCTCGACGCGCGGGCGCGGCAGATCAAGGCCGACCTCGACGAGGCGCGGGCGCTGCGCGAAGAGGCGAAGACCATCCTCGCCTCCTACGACCGCAAGCAGAAGGAAGTGCTTGAGCAGTCGGCGCGCATCGTGGCCGCCGCCAAGGAAGAGGCTCAGGCCGCTGCCGAACAGGCAAAGGCCGATCTCAAGGCCTCGATCGCCCGGCGCATCGCCGCGGCGGAAGACCAGATCGCCTCGGCGGAAGCCAGCGCGGTGCAGGCGATCCGCGAGCAGGCCGTGACCGTGGCGGTTGCCGCGGCGGGTGATCTGCTGGCGCGGCAGATGACGGCGAAGGATGCCTCGGCCTCCATCGACGCCTCGATCGCCCAAGTCGAAGCCCGCTTCCACTGAGAACGGTATCACCACTGGATGAGAGCCCGGTCCGCAAGGTCCGGGCTTTCGTCGTTCAGCGGCTCTGTTCGTGCTCCAGCCGCTGCCGGGCGATGACCTCGTGCTTCTCGGCGCGCAGACCTTCCGAGATCGCCTGCTCGACATAGGTCAGATGCGCCTGCACCGCGGCACGCGCTGCCTGCGGATCGCGGGCCTGCAGCGCCTCGTTGATGGCGCGATGCTGGTCCAGCAGCATATCGCGTGTGGTGCGCTGGCGGAACATCATCTGCCGATTGTAGAACACCCCATTGCGCAGGAGGTCGAACATTGAGCGCATCATGTGCAGCATGACGACGTTGTGGCTGGCCTCGATGATCGCCATGTGGAACTGCGCATCCAGCTCCGCCTCGTCCGAGGGGTCGCGCTTGGCGTGGGCGGCCTCCATCTTGCGGAAGATCGCATCGACCACGGCAAGGTCGGTGGCCGAGCCGCGGCGGGCGGCGCGCTCTGCCGTCAGCCCCTCCATGTCACGGCGGAAGTCGATGTAGTCAAAGACCGCCTCGTCATGGCTGGCAAACAGCTGCACCAGCCCCTCGGAGAAGGCCGAGCCGAGCACCTCGGCCACGAAGATCCCCGCGCCGGGGCGGCTGACCAGCAGGCCGCGCTGCTCCAGCGCCGCCACCGCGTCGCGCAGGCTGGGGCGGGAGATGCCGAGGCGTTCGGACAGCTCGCGCTCCGAGGGCAGGCGCTCGCCGGGGCGCAGGATGCCGCGCAGGATCAGGAGCTCGATCTGGCGCACCACGCTCTGCGACAGCTTCTCGGATTCGATCTTCTGGAACGGCATCGCGCACCTCGCAAACTGGTCAGAATCTATGACCACGCCGGGGGGAGGGGCAACAGAAAAGGGCGGGTCCGAAGGCCCGCCCCCCTGCGTCAGTGACGCCCGATCAGCGGTTCGGACGGATGATGATGTCGACGCGGCGGTTGCGCGCCATGCCCTCGGGCGTGAGGTTCGAGGCGACGGGCTGATCCTCGCCGCGGCCGATGGCGGCAACGCGGAAGGCCGGCACGCCATTGGCGATCAGCGTCTGGGCCACGGCGCCGGCGCGACGCTCGGACAGGTTCTGGTTGTAGGCGGCGGCACCGGAATTGTCGGTGTGGCCGATCACCTGGATGGTGCTGTCGGGGTAGCGCATCAGGTTCTGCGCCACGGCGCCGAGGTCGCGGGTCAGGTCGGGCCGCAGCGAGGCGCTGTCGGTGGCGAAGAGGATGTCCTGCGGCATGGTCACGATCAGCTCGGAGCCGGTGTTGGTGATGCTCACCTGGCTGTTGCCGATGCTGTTGCGCAGATCCGCCGCCTGCTTGTCGAGGGTCGAGCCGACCGCACCGCCAAGGATGCCGCCGATGGCCGCGCCGACGGCAGCCTTCTCCAGCTTGTTGTCACCGCTCGACGCGCCCAGCAGGCCGCCGACGATGGCGCCGGTCGCCACGCCAGTGCGGGTGCGCACGTTCGGGTCGGTGGAATTGGCATAGGGATCGGTGCAGCCGGCCAGAGCCAGCGCGCCGAGGGTCATCAGAACAACGGGAGATTTCAGGATCATGGTGCCGCCTCATGCTTCGTTGGCGCCCGAATGGTGCGCAACCGTGCATATATCAAGGGCGCCCGCCCGCCGAAAGTTCCGCCTTGGCCTGCGCGATTTCTTGCCGGTCACCCTTCGGTGACATCGGCCCGCGCCGCCTCCCAGGCCAGCATCGCCCGCTTCACCGGAAGACCCCAGTGATAACCGCCGAGCCCGCCCGACTTCCGCAGCGCCCGGTGGCAGGGGATCAGCCAGCTGACGGGGTTGCGCCCCACTGCCGTGCCCACCGCGCGCACCGCCGCCGGATGGCCGATGGCCCCGGCGATCTGCGAATAGCTGGTGACATGGCCCGAGGGCACGCGCAGCAGCGCCTCCCAGACCTTGATCTGGAACGGCGCGCCGATCATGTGCAGCGCCGCCGAACCGCCGCCGAAGGCATCCTCGACCAGAGGCGCCACGGCCCCTGCATCCTCGACAAAGACGGCCTTCGGCCAGCGTCCGCAGAGGTCGGCCATCGCCGCGGCGCGTCCCATCTCCTCGGTGAAGCCCATGCCGCAGATGCCGCGCTCGGTGGCCATCACCAGCGTCTCGCCGAAGGGCGAGGCGAAGAGGCCCCAGCGGATCGTCAGCCCGGCGCCGGCGCGGGCATAATCGCCGGGGCTCATCGCCTCCCAGCGCAGGAAGAGGTCGTGCAGCCGGCCGCTGCCCGAGAGGCCGGTGGCCAGCGAAGTGTCGAGCACGGTAAAGCGCTCGGCCAAGAGGCGGCGGGCGTGGTCGAGCGTCAGGTATTGCTGGTAGCGCTTGGGCGAGACGCCGACCCATTGCGAGAAGACGCGCTGGAAATGCGCCGGGCTCATCCCCATCTGCCCGGCCAGATCGTCGAGCGTCAGCCCCGGCCCGCCCGCGTCGATCAGCCGGATGGCGCGGTCGATGACCGCGTAGTGATAGGCGGGACGCTCTTGCTGCAGGGTGTCGGGCATGGCGGGCTCCTTTCCCGGGCAGAGTAGCCGCCGCGACCGGTCGCCGCGACCCGATTCCTGCGGCTTCACTTGCTCCGCAGGCGGGGCTCGGGCATAGGGGGCAGACGATGGCGCGACAACTCGACTACCTCACGATCCACGAGATCTTCGCTCGCTTCCAGGCGCTGGAGGCCGAGCCGAAGGGCGAGCTCGAGCATGTGAACGCCTTCACCCTCGTGGTGGCGGTGGCGCTTTCGGCGCAGGCCACCGATGCCGGGGTGAACAAGGCGACGCGGGCGCTGTTCGCCCGGGTGACCACGCCGCAGCAGATGCTGGGTCTGGGCGAGGAGGGGCTGACGGAGCATATCCGCACCATCGGCCTCTACCGCACCAAGGCCAAGAACGTCATGGCGCTGAGCCGCCGTCTGGTCGACCATTTCGGCGGCGAGGTGCCCTCGTCGCGCGCGGCGCTGGTCTCGCTGCCCGGGGTGGGGCGCAAGACGGCGAATGTGGTGTTGAACATGTGGTTCCACCAGCCGGCGCAGGCGGTGGATACCCATATCTACCGCGTCGGCAACCGGACCGGCATCGCGCCGGGCCGCGATGTCGAGGCGGTGGAGCGGGCGCTGGAAGACCACGTGCCCGCCCCCTTCGCGCTGCATGCGCATCACTGGCTCATCCTGCACGGGCGCTACATCTGCGTGGCGCGCAAACCCAAATGCGGCATCTGCCCGATCCGCGATCTGTGTCTCTTCGAGGAGAAGACCCTATGAAAAAATTCCAGGTCGTCGGCATCGGCAATGCCATGGTCGATGTGCTCGCCTCGGCCGACGAGGGCTTTCTGGCCGCGAACGGCATCGGCAAGGGCATCATGCAGCTGATCGACATGAAACGCGCGGTGGATCTCTATGACCGGATCGGCCCGGCCAAGGAGATCTCGGGCGGGTCGGCGGCCAATACCATCGCCGGGGTGGCGCATCTCGGCGGGCGGACGGCCTATGTCGGCAAGGTCTGCGACGACCAGCTGGGCCGGATCTTCGCCCATGACCTGCGCGCGCAGGGCGCGGTCTACGAGACGCCGATGGCGGCGCCCGGCGGCGCGCAGGAGACCGGGCGCTGCATCGTGCTGGTGACGCCGGATGGCGAGCGCTCGATGAACACCTATCTCGGCTGGTCGGAATTCCTGACGCCGGAGGACATTTTCGAGCAGCAGATGGCCGAGGCCGAATGGATCTATCTGGAGGGCTACCGCTTCGACGGCCCCGCCAGCCATCAGGCCTTCGCAAAGGCCATCGCTGCCTGCAAGGGCGCGGGAGGCCGCGTGTCGATCACCCTCTCGGACCCGTTTTGCGTCGAGCGTCACCGCGACGCCTTCCGCCGGATGATCGCCCGGGATGTGGACCTGCTGTTCGCCAATCGCGCCGAACTGCTGTCGATGTACCAGACCGAAGATTTCCCCGCAGCGCTGAAGGCGGCGGCCGCCGAGGTGGCGATCGTTGCCTGCACCGAGGGCGAGAAGGGCGCGCATATCCTGTCGGAGGGCCAGCACTGGCATGTGCCGGCGATCCCGACCGAGATCGTCGACGCCACCGGCGCCGGGGACCTGTTCGCCGGGGCCTTCCTCTGGGGGCTGACCAACCGCCATGGGCTCGAGACCGCGGGACGGATGGGCTGCATCGCGGCGTCCGAGGTGATCAGCCACATCGGCGCCCGGCCCGAGGCGGATCTGACCGCGCTGTTCCGCGCGCAGGGCGTGCTCTGACACGGGGGAGGCGCGCGCGTCAGGCCCCTCCGGGGCCATCCTTGCGCGCCGTTGCCACGGAAGACCGTCCCCCGGGGGGAGCCGCTTCAGCCTCAGCGGGGGCTTCGCGCCCCCGCACCCCCGCGGGATATTTGCACAGGGAAGACGGGGAAGGGGAGGTCGGGCGCCCCGGCGGCTGATGGCAAGGGCCCTTGGCCGCGGGGCGCCTTCTTCCCTGACGGTCATCGGCTTCCCAGCCTGTACCGTGCGCCGAGCATGGCATCACAAGACTAACGGATCCTGAACCTGCGTCTTCCCTGTGAAACTATCCCACGGGGGTCCGGTGGGGTGTGAAGCCCCCCGGCGCCTTTCCCTTGGCGCCTCAGTCGCCGAGCTTGGCGTGGACTTCGGCCAGATCCACGGCACCCAGCGGCATCCGGTTCGCCGGGTTGTCGAAGTCGTAGCGGAAGAGCTGGAAGTCCTTCCGGTAGATTTCCCACATCAGATGCATCGACAGGTCGTCGAAATAGGCCTCCACCGGATGGGCGCGGGCGGGGCCGTGGCTTTCGCTTTCGTTGAAGCGGGGGATCTTCTTCAGGTCGGGGCGGTGCGGCAGCTTCACCTTCTTCAGCACGGCCTGCATGCCCGTGTCGAAGGTCTCGGTGAAGAAGATGCTGTCGTAGCGCCCGCCGTTGACGATGAAGGTCGAGATATGGCCCGACATCGCCGACCAGTGGATGTCAGGCTCCATCGGCTTGCGCCAGCGGATCGTGTCGCGGACGAAGAGCAGGAAGCGGCGGAAGCTGCGGATCTGGTCGAAGGGCCGGGTGCCGTCCTCGCCGCCGACCTCGATGCCGTATTTCTGGGTGAGGAGCGGCACGAGATTGCCGCGGTAGCGCCGGCCGTTGCGCTGGATGCCGCAGATCTTGTCGAAGAAGGACGACAGGATGCGGCTGTAGGGGTTGCGGACGCAGGTGAAGGCATGGGCACGATGCGCCGTCACATTGGCCTCGATCAAGGGCTGGCTCGGTTCCATCGCCCATTTGTGCAGGCCCTCGGTGGCGTCGTGGATGTCGCCGTCGAAGAAGCGGCCGTGGTCGCTGTAGAACATGATCTGGCCGATGGTGGAGCAGGCGCATTTCGGCACCACGCGATAGACGAGACGCTCGCTCTGCGTCATCCATGTCCCGGGAAACCCCATCCGAACCTGCCCCTCACCAACCGCCACGCCCGGCCCCGGGGACCCCGCGTCGGCGGCAGGAGACCAAAGAGACGCAGTCTTTTCAATGGCGGAAGCCGCTATCAAGAGGCGCAGTTCGTCACAGTCTTGCAGGTGTCCCGGATGGCCAAGATCGCCTATGTGCTGCTCTGTCACCGCGATCCCGAAGGGATCGTGGCACAGGCCGAACGTCTGACGGCGGCGGGGGATGTGATCGCCATCCATTACGACGCCCGCGCGCCCCGGGCCGAGTTCGAGCGGATCCGCGCAGCGCTGGCGAGCAACCCGTCGGTGGTCTTCGCGGCGCGGCGGCTGCGCTGCGGATGGGGCGAGTGGAGTCTGGTGGAGGCGACGCTCCTGGCCTTGCGGGCGGCGCTGGCGCGCTTTCCGCGGGCGACGCATTTCTACATGCTGTCGGGCGACTGCATGCCGATCAAATCCGCCGAATATATCCGCAATTTCCTTGACCGCGAGGAGGCGGATTACGTCGAGAGCTTCGACTTCTTCACCTCCGACTGGATCAAGACCGGCATCCGCGAGGAGCGGCTGATCTACCGGCATTATGTCAACGAGCGCAGCCGGAAATGGCTGTTCTATGCATCGCTCGACTGGCAGCGGCGGCTGGGGCTGGCCCGGCGGGTGCCGGCGGATCTGCAGATCCAGATCGGCAGCCAGTGGTGGTGCCTGAGGCGGCGCACGGTGGAGGCGGTGCTGGGCTTCTGCGACCGGCGGCGCGACGTGCTGCGCTTTTTCCGCCGGACGTGGATCCCGGACGAGACCTTCTTCCAGACCCTCGTGCGGCATCTGGTGCCGGAGCAGGAGATCCGCTCGCGGACGCTCACCTTCCTGATCTTCTCGGATTACGGGATCCCGGTCAGTTTCTACAACGACCATTACGACCTGCTGCTCAGTCAGGATTATCTCTTCGCCCGCAAGATTTCGCCGGAGGCGCGGCAGTTGAAGGAGCGGCTGGGGCAGCTCTATGCCGCGACGGGGGGGGCGTTTCCGCTGTCGAACGAGGGGCGCAGCCTGTTTCGCTTTCTCTCGGGGCGGGGGCGGATCGGGCGGCGGTTCGCGCCGCGGTTCTGGGAGACGGAAGCGAGCCTCGGGCGCAGCCGGACGCTGCTGATGGTGACCTGCAAGAAATGGCATGTCGCCAAGCGGCTGGTGGAGCGGGTGCGGCAGGTGACCGGGCTTCCGGCGGTGGACTACCTGTTCAACGAGGCCGACACGCCGCTGCCCGATCTTGGCGGCATCCAGTCGACGCTGGAGAAGCGCACCCGGCATCGGCGGGCGCTGGTTCGGATGCTGTTCGACTATTGGCAGACGGACCGGCTGGTGCTCTGCATCGACCCGGCCAATATCGAGCTGATGCGGGATTTCTTCGGCGACCGCTCCGGCGCGCGGCTTCTGGAGATCGAATGCGAGTTCAGCGACGACTACCTGATCGGCCATGCCCGCCGGATCGGGCTGGCCGGAGAACTGACCCCGCCGCAGACGCTGGAGCGGCTGTTGCCGACGATCCGCTACGACATGCGCTTCGAAAGTGATCAGATCCGCGATGCGGAGTTCGAAAGCCTGTTCCGTATCCGGCAATCCGCTGGTGTCGATGAAAACACCGTGCCTCTTGCGGCCTTCCTTGGTATTCCGGATGCTCAGGCGCGAGAGATCGCGGCAACCGACTATCTGTTTGTGGATTGAGCCATGGCCTACAGCTACGACGACCAGAACATCTTCGCGCGGATCCTGCGGGGCGAGATCCCGAACCAGACGGTGCTGGAGAGCGAGCATGCGCTGGCCTTCCGCGACATCCATCCGCAGGCGCCCGAGCATGTGCTCGTGATCCCCAAGGGGCGCTATGTGAACTTCGACCATTTCGCACTGGAAGCCATGCCGGAGGAGATCGTCGATTTCCACCGCCTTGCCGGGCAGGTCTGCGCGCTGATGGGGGTGCAGCCTGAAGCCGGCGGCAAGGGCTACCGCACCATCTCCAACGCCGGGGTGCATTCGGCGCAGGAAGTGCCGCATTACCACCTGCATATCCTCGGCGGGCGCCCCTTGGGGCCGCTGCTGGCGGCGCGCTGAAAGCGCAGGGATCGGGTCGCGGCAGCGCGGCGCAGCGGGCAGGCTGGGAGCTCTGACAAAGGAGCCCCCGATGATCCGTTTCACCCCGATCCCCAGCGACACCGCCCGCCGCTATCGCGCGGGCGGTCCCGATGCCAATGGCCAGACGCCCGAGCGGCATCTGGCCGAGGGCAACTGTCCCTGCCGCCACTGCCTGCGCCTGATCGCCCACGGCGCGCCGATGCTGGTGCTGGCGCATCGCCCCTTTCCCGCGCCGCAGCCCTATGCCGAGGTCGGGCCGATCTTTCTCTGTGCGGATGAGTGTGGGGCAGGGGGCGGCACATTTCCGGAGATGCTGAGCTCGCCGGATTACATCCTGCGCGGCTACGGCGCGGATCACCGGATCGTCTATGGCAGCGGCGCAGTGGTGCCGACCGACCGTCTGGTGCAGGAGGCGGAGCGGCGGCTGAGTGAGCCGCGCATCGCCTATTTCCACCTCCGCTCGGCGCGCAACAACTGCTATCAGCTCAGGATCGACCGGGGCGCCTAGTGCGCCTCGGCCCAGTTGCGCCCGCGCCCTGCTTCGACCGTCAGCGGCACCGAAAGGTGCACGGCGGGGTCGGCGGCGCTTTCCATCACCTCCTTCACCCGGGCGATCACCTCGTCCACCGCGGTCTCCTCCACCTCGAACAGCAGTTCGTCATGCACCTGCAGCAGCATGGTGGCGGGCATCCCCGCGATGGCCTTGGGCATGCGGATCATCGCGCGGCGGATCACGTCGGCCGCCGTGCCCTGAATGGGCGCGTTGATCGCGGCGCGGCGGGCGAAGCCCGCGCCGGGGCCCTTGGCGTTGATCTCGGGCGTGTTGATCTTGCGGCCGAACAGGGTCTGGACGAAGCCGTTCTCCCTGGCGAAGGCGATGGTCTCGTCCATGTAGCCGCGGATGCCGGGGAAACGCTCGAAATAGCGGTCGATGAAGCCCTGCGCATCGGCGCGCGGGATGCGCAGGTTGCGGGCGAGGCCGAAGCCCGAGATGCCGTAGATCACGCCGAAGTTGATCGCCTTGGCCTGACGGCGGATCATCGGGTCCATGCCTTCGAGCGGCACGTTGAACATCTCCGACGCGGTCATCGCGTGGATGTCATGGCCCTCCTTGAAGGCCTGCTTCAGCGCGGGAATATCCGCGATATGGGCGAGGATGCGCAGCTCGATCTGCGAGTAGTCGAGGCTGACCAGCAGCTTGCCCTTCGGCGCCACGAAGGCCTCGCGGATGCGGCGGCCCTCCTCTGAGCGCACGGGGATGTTCTGCAGGTTCGGGTCGGTCGAGGCGAGGCGTCCGGTGTTGGCGCCCGCGATGGAGTAGGAGGTATGCACCCGGCCCGTGTCGGGGTGGATGTGCTCCTGCAAGGCGTCGGTATAGGTCGATTTCAGCTTCGACAGCTGCCGCCAGTCCAGCACCCGGGCGGGCAGGTCGTGGCCCTCGGCGGCCAGATCCTCCAGCACGTCGGCGCCGGTGGCATAGGCGCCGTTCTTGCCCTTGACCCCGCCCTGCAGGCTCATCCGGTCGAACAGGATCTCGCCCAGCTGCTTCGGCGAGCCGACGTTGAACGGCCCTCCGGCAAGCTGATGGATCTCCGCCTCCAGCCCGGCCATCTTCTGCGCGAAGGCGTTGGACATGCGCGAGAGCGTGTCGCGGTCGACCTGCACCCCCGCCATCTCCATCTGCGCCAAGACCGGCACCAGCGGGCGTTCCAGCGTCTCGTAGACCGTCGTCACCTTGGCGCGGTGCAGCTGCGGCTTGAACAGCTTCCACAGCCGCAGCGTCACGTCGGCATCCTCGGCGGCGTAGCAGACGGCCTTGTCAATCTCGACCCGGTCGAAGGTGACCGCCGATTTGCCCGAGCCGAGCAGCGGCTTGATCGGGATCGGCGTGTGGCCGAGATAGGTGTCGGCCAGCGTGTCCATGCCATGCCCGTGCCGGCCCGCATGCATGGCGTAGGACATCAGCATGGTGTCGTCGATCAGCGCCACGTTGACGCCGTGCAGCGCGAAGATCTTCGCGTCGTATTTCATGTTCTGGCCGATCTTGAGGATCGAGCCGTCCTCCAGCACCGGCTTCAGCATCGCCAGCGCCGTGTCGAGCGGCAGCTGATCCACGACCAGCGTCGCGGAGCCGAAGAGATCGCCGCCGCCCTGCTTGTGGCCGAGCGGGATATAGCAGGCCACGCCCGCCTCGACGCAGAGCGAGATGCCGACCAGCTCGGCGCGCATCTCGTCGAGGCTCGTGGTCTCGGTGTCGATGGCGACATGGCCGCGCTCGCGGATCCGCGCCACCCAGGCCTCCAGCGCCTCGGGCGTGCGGACGCATTCGTAGCTCGCGGTGTCGAAGGGCATCGCCGCTTCCATCGCCGCCACGGTTTCCGGCACCGGCTCGTTCTGCACCATGAAGGCGGTGGGGGCCGAGGGCGGGGCGACCTTCAGGCTCTCCGCCACCCGTTTCGTCAGGGTGCGGAACTCCATGTCGTTCAGGAAGCCCAGCAGCGTGTCGGCGACCGGCATCCGCACTTCCAGATCGTCCAGCGTCACCGACAGCGGCGTGTCGCAATCCAGCGCCACCAGCCGCTTCGAGATGCGGATCTGCTCGGCATGGTTGATCAGCGTTTCGCGGCGCTTCTGCTGCTTGATCTCGCCCGCGCGCTCCAGCAGCGTCTCCAGATCGCCGTATTCCTGGATCAGCAGGGCGGCGGTCTTGATGCCGATGCCCGGCGCGCCCGGCACGTTGTCGACGGAATCGCCCGACAGCGCCTGCACGTCGATCACCCGGTTCGGGGCGACGCCGAATTTCTCGAACACCTCGTCCGGCCCGATGCGGCGGTTCTTCATCGGGTCGAGCATGTCGACCCCGTCGCCCACCAGCTGCATCAAGTCCTTGTCGGAAGAGATGATCGTCACCGTCCCGCCCGCCTCGCGCGCCCGGCAGGCCAGCGCCGCGATGATGTCGTCGGCCTCGTAACCTTCGGTCTCGATGCAGGCGATGTTGAAGGCGCGCGTCGCCTCGCGGGTCAGCGGAAACTGCGGCTTCAGGTCTTCCGGCAGCTCGGGGCGGTTGGCCTTGTAGAGCGGGTAGATGTCGTTGCGGAATGTCTTCGACGAGTGGTCGAAGATGACCGCGATATGCGTCGGCGCCTCGCGCTCGCGCGGGCTGTTCAGCTCGCTCCACAGGATGTTGCAGAACCCGGCGACCGCGCCCACCGGCAGGCCGTCGGATTTGCGCGTCAGGGGCGGCAGCGCGTGATAGGCGCGGAAGATATAGGCCGACCCGTCGATCAGGTGCAGGTGATGGCCTTTGCCGAAACTCATGGGTCGCTCCTTGGGCTGATGCTGGCTCCCTTGCGGGCGCATCTGTCGCGCCGAAGGAAAGCAGGCCTATTTCACGCGGTCGGCGAAGCTCTCGTGCATGTAGCGCTTGTCGCAATAGCCGCAGTCGACAAAGCCGGTCCCCTCGGGGATCGACAGCCAGACGCGCGGATGGCCGAGCGCGCCTTCGCCACCGTCACAGGCCACCTTCCAGGTGGAGACGACTTGGGTTTCCGGGGCGTCTATCGGCATGTCTTGGCTTCTCCTGAAAGGCGTTCTGGCGGACGCCGCATGATAGCGATTGGCCGGGTCGCGGCAAGGGGCCGGGGGCTCAGACCCGCGTCAATCTGGCGACAAGGCGGCGGGTGAGCGGGGCGACGGCCAGCACGGTCGGGAAGGCCACCGCCCAGGCGGCGAGCCAGGAGGCCATCCACTGCCCGACGAAGCCCGGCGGCAGGCCGATGGCGCGCAGGGTAGAGATGCCCGACACGATGCAGGACATGAACCCGGTGAGGATCAGGCCGAAGAGGATGGGGGCGAAGCGCGCGGGGATCATCGGCTCTGGCTACTCCCTCGTTTCCGCGCCCGCAAGCGGCGCCCGCAGTGCGCCAAGCCAGCCGAGCCCCGCAGCAGTCGCCGCCGCAGGCCGGTATTCCGCCGCGATCCAGTCGTCATAGCCCTCGATTCCGCGCAGGAGCGCGATCTGCGCCGCTCCCGGCTCCTGCCGCTGCGGCCAGCCTGCGATCTGCAAATGGCGGGCGCGGGCGCCATGCCGGGCCCAGACCGCCGCCGCATCCCCCTGCAGCCGTGCGGCATGCCAGAGATCGACCTGCAGCCCGAGGTTTGGCAGCGCAAGGATATCCAGGATCCGCGCCGCCTGATCGTAACCGTTCAGGAAATAGCCCGGCATGTCCACCGGGTTCAGCGGTTCGAGCAGCAGGCTCTGCCCCGGCGCCTGCGCCGCCGCCCAGGCGAGGTTCTCGAGCAGCGTCGCCTCGGCCCGTGCGCCTTGGGCATTGCCGGTCATCACATGGATATGCTGCGCCGACAGTGCTGTGGCGTGGTCGAGCGCCGTGAGGAAGCCCGCGCGGAACCGCGCCTCGGCACCCGGCACGGCGGCGAAGCCACGCTCTCCGGCAGCCCAGTCACCGGGGGGAGTGTTGATCAACGCCAGTGGCAGGGAGAGGGCCATGCGCCACTCGGCCAGCGGCAGGTCGTAGGGAAACAGCACCTCGACCCCGTCGAAGCCAGCCTCCGCCGCGCGGGCCGGGCGGTCGAGCATCGGGTGTTCGGTGAAGAGCAGCGTCAGATTGGCCGCGACCCGCATCAGCCAAGCTCGGCCGAGGGGATCACCGGAAAGAATCGCCCCCCCGACCAGAGCCCGAACCACGCGGCGCCCTCGTGGGGCTCATGCGCGCAGATCTCCACCATCCGGTAGAAGGATTTGCGGTCGATCAGCGCCTCCAGCCCGTCGCGCACGAGGATATAGGGCGAGGGCTCGCCATCGTCGGCCCGCATCACGCGCAAGGGATGGTCGGGCCCGCAGGTCACCGTCTCGCCCACCTGCGTCTCGAACGTCACCTGCTGGTTCTTCCCTTCTCCGGTCACTTCGAAATCCACCGCGACGAAGGGGGCGTCGTCGACGGTGATGCCCACCTTCTCGCCGGGGGTGACCAGAAAATAGCGGTCTCCCTCGCGCTTCAGGATCGAGGAGAAGAGATGCACCATGGCCGGCCGACCGATCGGCGTGCCGAGATAGTACCACGTCCCGTCCCGCGCGATGCGGATGTCGAGGTCGCCGCAGAACGGCGGATTCCACAGATGCACCGGCGCGGGGCCGCGCCTGCCGATGGCGTTCGTCGCGGCGGTCGCGGCGGCAAGGATGCCATCTGCCGAAGGCTTCACGATCATTTGTGGCTTCCTGCTTTTTGCCATTTGTGCCGAGCGGCATAGTTCGGTCTAATGACCATATAAAGCCCGAGGGAGCATTGTCATGGCCGATACCGAAGCGCTTGTTGCCGAAATCGAAGCCCTTGGCGGCAAGCTGGCCGAGGCCAAGGCAAGCATCAACCGGCGCTTCATCGGGCAGGACCGCGTGGTGGAGCTGGTGCTGGGCTCCATGCTCTGCGGCGGACATGCGCTGCTGGTGGGTCTGCCGGGGCTGGGCAAGACAAGACTGGTCGATACGCTCTCCACCGTCATGGGGCTGAAGGGCAGCCGCATCCAGTTCACGCCCGACCTGATGCCCGCCGATATTCTCGGCTCCGAGGTGCTCGACGTGACCACCGACGGCGCCCGCGCCTTCCGCTTCATCGAGGGGCCGGTGTTCTGCCAGCTCTTGCTGGCCGACGAGATCAACCGCGCCTCGCCCCGCACCCAGTCGGCGCTGCTGCAGGCGATGCAGGAGCGCGAGGTGACCATCGCCGGCAAGCACCGCCCGCTGGGTCGCCCCTTCCATGTGCTCGCCACGCAGAACCCGATCGAGCAGGAGGGCACCTATCCGCTGCCCGAGGCCCAGCTCGACCGGTTCCTCGTGCAGGTCGATGTCGAGTATCCCGACCGCGCCACCGAGCGCGAGATCCTGATCGCCACCACCGGGGCCGAGGATGCGCAGGTGCATCAGGTCTTCTCGGCGGAAGAGCTGATCGCGGCGCAGTCGGTGCTGCGGCGGATGCCGGTGGGCGATGGCGTGCTCGAGGCGATCCTCGATCTGGTGCGTGCCTGCCGCCCCGGCGAGCCGGAGGGCGCGGGGCTGGAAGACGTGCTGAGCTGGGGCCCCGGGCCGCGCGCGGCGCAGGCGCTGATGCTGACAGTGCGGGCGCGGGCGCTGCTCGACGGTCGGCTGGCGCCCTCGGTGGCTGATGTCGCGGCGCTGGCGCGGCCGGTGCTGACGCATCGCATGGCCTTGAACTTCGCCGCCCGGGCGCGGGGCGAATCCCTCGGGTCCGTCATCGATCGCGTCGTCACCCGTCAGATGGGCTTCGAGGCGGCTGCGTGAGCGAAAACCTCGCTCTCCGTCCACGCGCCGAGGCGCTGGGGCAGGCGCTGCCGCCGCTTCTGGCCTCTGCCGAACATCTGGCGGCGACGGTGATCCTCGGCGATCACGGCCGCCGCCGTGCCGGGATGGGCGACGAGTTCTGGCAATACCGCCCCGCCCACAGCGGCGATTCCGCGCGGATGATCGACTGGCGGCGCTCTGCCCGCTCCGACGCGCATTTCGTGCGCGAGCGCGAGTGGCAGGCGGCGCAGACCGTTCTGCTCTGGGTCGATGCGGGCCGCTCGATGAGCTTCACCGGCGACCGGGGCCGCGCGCCGAAATCCGACCGGGCGCAGCTGCTGGCGCTGGCCGTCTCGGTCCTGCTGCTGCGCGGCGGCGAGCGTGTCGGCCTGACGGGCGAGACCGCGCCGCCCCGCTCGGGCCGCAGCCAGCTTCTGCGCATCGCGGACGCGCTGACCGAGGATCACCCGGGCGACTATGCCGCCCCCGAGGCCTCGGGGCTGGTGTCGCATGGGCGGATGGTGCTGATCTCGGATTTCCTCGGTGACATGGCCGGGGTGGAGCGGGCGATGGCCCGGGCCGCCGACAAGTCGATGCGCGGCGCTCTGTTGCAGGTGCTCGATCCGGCGGAGGAGGAGTTTCCCTTCGACGGGCGCACGATCTTCGAATCGATGGGCGGCAGCCTGCGCCACGAGACGATGCGGGCGAGCGACCTGCGCAGCCGCTATCTCGACCGTCTGGCCGAGCGCAAGGCGCGGCTCGACACGCTGGCCCGCGCCTCGGGCTGGCACTACCACTGCCACCACACCGGCCAATCGGCGCAACCGGCGCTGCTCTGGCTCTACCGGGCGCTGGAGCGCGGCGCCTGATGTGGATGATCGGCCCCCTCGGCTTCACCGCGCCCCTGCTGCTCTTGGGCCTGATCGCGCTGCCGGTGCTCTGGCTCTTGCTGCGCGCGGTGCCGCCCGCGCCGATCCGCCGCCGCTTCCCCGGCGTGGCGCTGCTGCTGGGGCTGGCCGACGAGGAGACCGAGACCGACAAAACGCCGTGGTGGCTGCTGCTCTTGCGCATGGCGGCGGTGGCGGCGGCGATCATCGCCTTCGCCGGGCCGGTGCTGAACCCGCAACAGCGCGAGCCGGGCACCGGGCCGCTTCTGGTGCTGCTCGACGCCGGATGGGCCGATGCCCGCGACTGGCCGCGCCGGATCGACCGGGCCTCGGCGCTGGTCGAGGATGCCGGGCGCGAGGGCCGCGCCGTGGCGGTGATCCGCCTGACCGACGCGCCCGAGACCCCCGCCTTCCAGAGTGCCGATGCCTGGGCGGGCCGGATCGCCGGGTTGGAGCCGCAGGCCTGGGGCCCGAGCGACCTCGCAGACTGGGCCGCGGCGCTGCCCGAGGGCGCGTTCGACAGCTTCTGGCTTTCCGACGGGCTCGAGCATCCGGGGCGGGAGACGCTCTTGGCGGCGCTTGAGGGGCGGGGCAACCTGACCGTGTTCGAGAGCCCGCGCCCGGTGCTGGCGCTGAAACCCGCAGGCTTTGCCGATGGCGCGGTGCAGGTCTCGGCGCTGCGCCTGCCCGCCGCCGATCCGGTCAGCACCGAGGTCTCGGCCCGCGGTCTCGATCCGGCGGGGATCGAACGCGAGCTGGCGCGGGTGACGCTCGACTTCGCCGCGGGCGAGGCCGAGGCGCAGACCGCGCTGTCGCTGCCGCCCGAGCTGCGCAACCGGATCTCGCGCTTCGAGATCGCCGGCGTGCGTTCCGCCGGTGCCGTCAGCCTGACCGACGACAGCCTGAAGCGCCGCAAGGTGGCGCTGATCGCGGGCCGTGACGACCGCGAGGGGCTGCAGCTTCTGTCGCCCACCCACTATCTGCGGCAGGCGCTGGAGCCGGTGGCCGATCTGATCGACGGCAGTCTGGAAGACGTGCTGCTGGCCAGCCCCGACGTGATCGTGCTGGCCGATGTGGCGCGGCTGACGCAGGTGGAGCAGGACGGCATCCTCGACTGGCTCGACGAGGGCGGGCTCCTGCTGCGCTTCGCCGGGCCGCGTCTGGCCTCCAGCGATGTCAGCCGGATGAACGAGGACCCGCTGATGCCGGTGCGCCTGCGCGAAGGCGGGCGGACGGTCGGCGGCGCAATGAGCTGGGGCGAGCCGAAGACGCTGGCGCCCTTCCCCGAAGGCTCGCCCTTCCACGGCCTGCCGGTTCCGGCGGAGGTTTCGATCTCGGCGCAGGTGCTGGCCCAGCCCGACCCCGATCTTGCGGCGCGCACCATCGCGGCGTTGGCCGACGGAACGCCCTTGGTGACGCGCAAGCCGGTGGGCGAGGGGCAGGTGGTGCTGGTGCATGTGACGGCGAATGCCGAATGGTCGACGCTGCCGCTTTCCGGCCTCTTCGTGCAGATGCTGGAGCGGCTCGCCGTCTCCACCCGCCCCGCCGCGCCGGAAGCCGCCGATCTGGAAGGCCAGATCTGGGTGCCCGAGGTGGTGCTCGACGGTTTCGGCGTGCCGCAGGACGCGGGCGAGGTCGCGGGGGTCGAGGGTGCGGTGCTGGCGGCGGGCCTCCCCGGCCCGGCGCTGCCGCCCGGTCTCTATGCCGGGACCGACCGCCGCGTGGCGCTGAACGTGATCCGGCCGGAGACGGTGTTGACAGCCGCAACCTGGCCGGAGCGGATCGTGGTCGAGGGGCTGGAGACCGCGCGCGAACAGGCGCTGAAGGGCAGCTTCCTCGCCGCGGCGCTGGGGCTGCTGATGCTCGACATCATCGCCGCACTCGCCGTCTCGGGCCGTCTCGGCAGCCGGGTCGGCGTGGTGCGCGGCGCGGTGGTGCTGTTGGCGCTGGCTCTGGTGCCGCGTGCCGAGGCGCAGGAGAACGACACCTTCGCCATGGAAGCGACCGGCGCGGTGCGGCTGGCCTATGTGATGACCGACGACAGCCGGGCCAACGACATCTCGGAGGCCGGTCTGCGCGGGCTGGGGCAGACGCTGTCGCAGCGCACCTCGGTGGAGCCGGGCGAGCCGATGGGCGTCGATCTGGAGACGGACGAGCTCGCCTTCTTCCCCTTCCTCTACTGGCCGGTGACCGCCGATCAGCCGATGCCCTCCTCCGCCGCCTACAGCAAGCTGAACGACTATCTGCGCACCGGCGGGCTGATCCTGTTCGACACGCGCGACGGCGATCTGGCCGGGCTCGGCGGCACCACGCCCGAGGGGCGGCGGCTGCAGATGCTCGCCGCGCCGCTCGACATCCCGCCGCTGGAGGTGATCCCGCAGGACCATGTGCTGACCCGCACCTTCTACCTCTTGCAGGATTTCCCCGGCCGCTACACCTCGCCCACGCTCTGGGTCGAGGCCGCGCCGCCGGATGCCGAACAGGCCGAGGGCATGCCGTTCCGCAATCTGAACGACGGGGTGACGCCGGTGGTGATCGGCGGCAACGACTGGGCTTCGGCCTGGGCGGTGACGGCGCAGGGCGGGCCGGAGTTTCCGGTCGGGCGCGGCTATGCCGGTGAGCGGCAGCGCGAGATCGCCTATCGCTTCGGGGTCAATCTCATCATGCATGTGCTGACCGGCAATTACAAATCCGATCAGGTCCATGTTCCGGCCCTGCTGGAAAGGCTGGGGCAATGAACGGCACCGTGGTTTTCGATCCCTTCCTGCCCTGGCCGGTGCTTTATGCGCTGGGCGCGGTGGCCCTGGTCATGCTGGGTCTCGCCATCTGGCGCGGTCTCTCCGGCTGGTGGCTGCGCGGCCTGTCGCTGGCGGTGCTGCTGCTGGCGCTGGCGAACCCGGCCCTGCAGGAGGAAGACCGCGCGCCGCTGTCCGACATCGTGATTGCCGTGGTAGATGAAAGCGCGAGCCAGCGTATCGGCGACCGCCCGGCGCAGACGGCCGAGGCGCTGGCGGCGGTGGAGGCCGAGGTGGCGGCGCTGGAGAACACCGAGCTGCGCGTCGTTCGCCTTGCCGATGCGCCGGAGGATGGCGGCACGCAGCTGATGACCGCGCTTTCCGAGGCGCTGGCCGAAGAGCCGCGCGCCCGGGTGGCGGGGGCGATCCTGATCACCGACGGGCAGGCGCATGACGTGCCGCTGGCGCCGCAGATGCCCGCGCCGCTGCATGTGCTGCTCACCGGCAAGGAAAGCGACTGGGACCGCCGGCTGGTGGTCAAGAACGCCCCGGCCTTCGCCATTCTGGGCGAGCCCTTCACCCTGACGCTGCGGGTCGAGGATCAGGGCGCGGTTCCGGCCTCGGCGGGGCTGACGGCGGATCTGTCCATCTCGGTCGATGGCGGCGAGCCGCAGAGCTATCAGGTTCCGGTGGGCGAGGATCTCGACCTGCCGGTGACGCTGCCGCATGGCGGGATGAACGTGCTGCAGTTCCAGGTGGCGGGCGTCGAGGGCGAGATCACCGACCGCAACAATGCCGCCGTGGTGCAGATCAACGGCGTGCGCGACCGGCTGCGCGTGCTGCTGGTCTCGGGCGAGCCGCATGCGGGCGAACGGGTCTGGCGCAACCTGCTGAAATCCGACGCCTCGGTCGACCTCGTGCATTTCACCATCCTGCGCCCGCCGGAAAAGCAGGACGGCATCCCGGTGTCGGAGCTGTCGCTGATCGCCTTCCCGACGCGCGAGCTCTTCGTCGAGAAGATCGACGAGTTCGACCTGATCATCTTCGATCGCTACCGGCTGAGGGGCATCCTGCCGACCTCCTATCTTGAGAATGTGCGCGACTATGTGAAGAACGGCGGCACGGTGCTGGTGGCGGCGGGGCCGGAGTTCGGCACGGCCGACAGTCTCTGGCGGTCGCCCTTGGCCGAGATCCTGCCGGTGGAGGCGACGAGCCGGGTGATCGAGGGCGGCTTCACCCCCACGCTCACCGATCTTGGCCGCCGCCATCCGGTGACCGAGGGGCTGGAGGAAATGGCGCCGGAAGGCGGCTGGGGCCGCTGGTTCCGCCAGATCGAAATCAGCGCGCGGGGCGGGCAGACGGTGATGACCGGTGCCGGCGACCGGCCGCTTCTGGTGCTGGACCGGGTGGATCAGGGCCGTGTCGCGGTGCTCGCCTCGGACCACATCTGGCTCTGGGGCCGCGGCTACGAGGGCGGAGGGCCGCAGCTGGAGCTGCTGCGGCGGCTGGCGCATTGGATGATGAAGGAGCCGGATCTCGAGGAGGAGGCGCTGACCGCGACCGCCGAGGGCCAGACCCTGACGGTGACGCGGCGCACCATCGGCGATCCGCCCGGCGACGTGACGATCACCGCGCCGGATGGCACGACCACCGCGCTGCCGATGCCCGAAGCGGCACCGGGCCGCTATGCCGCCGAATGGGAAGCCCCCGAGATGGGTCTCTATCGGTTGGAGCAGGGCGACCAGAAGGCGGTGATTGCCGTCGGTCCCTCGGCGCCGAAGGAGTTCGAGGAGACCATCGCCAGCGGCGAGCGGCTGACCCCGGTGCTGGAGCCGACCGGCGGCGGTGTGCTGCGGCTGGAAGAGGGTGCGCCCGATGTGCGGGCTGTGCGCGAGGGGCGCGTCGCCTCGGGACGCGGCTGGCTCGGCATCACCCCGCGCGGCGCCTATCTCACGCAGGATATCCGCGTCGCCGCGCTGCTGCCCGGCTGGCTCTACCTTGCGCTGGCCGCGCTGCTGATGCTGGGGGCCTGGCTGCGCGAGGGCCGCTTCACCCGGCGCGCCCGGGCCTGAGGCTCAGCGCCGACCGGGGTCGCGCCCCATGATGACCTCGCGCGAGGCCGAGGCGAACTCGGCCCGCAGGATCACGCTGATGGTGGCCAGCGTCGTCAGCATCAGCGCCAGACCGCCCAGCAGCCAGCCGAGCGCCGCCATGGCGAAGAAAACCGCCCGCAGCCCGCGGTTGAAGCTGCGCGCCGCGGTGATGTTGATCCCCGCCGCCTGCGCCGCCCGCGGATAGGCCTCGGGATCGTCGGGGTCGTTCGGCACGGCGGCCATCAGGATTTCGCAATAGCCGAAGAGCCGATGCGCCCAGACGAACTTCAGGAAGGCCGCGCCGACGAAGAACAGCACCAGCAGCACCTTCAGCTCCAGCATGCTGGTTTCGGCAGGCAAGGTGAGATCGCTCGCCAGCCCGCTGAGCCGCTCGGGATTGCCGATCAGCGCCGCGCCGCCGCCGATGGCGATCATGCAGGCCGAGGCGAAGAAGGCCGTGCCCTGCCGCAGGCTGTTGATCACCGCCGCATCGAAGAGCCGCGGATTGCGCAGCACGAATTCCTGCATCCAGCTCCGGCGGAACGCCACCATCAGCGTCGTCACCGAAGGGCGCGACGCGGGCGGATGCTCGACGATCCAGCCGGTCCCGGCCCAGGCGAGGAACAGGAGGCCGATGGCCGTGTAGTCGAGCGTGCTGGGCAGCGTCAGGAGGGGGATCAATGTCATGGCCCGACCATAGACCCTGCGAAGATTCCTTGCCAGCCTGCGCGATTGGTTATATTAGTTTACCACCTTGGAGGGCCCGCTCATGGACATGCCGATGCCGAACCCTTCGGTCCTTGCCCGCAAGGCCCGCATCGTCGAACGCCTGCTGGGCGTGCTGCCCAAGGATGCGGTGATCCACGAGGAGGCCGAGACCCGCGCCTATGAATGCGATGCGCTGACCGCCTATCGCTGCCCGCCGCTGGCCGCCGTGCTGCCGCGCACGACCGCCGAGGTCTCGGCCGTGCTGCGCATCTGCCATGCCGAGGGCGTGCCGGTGGTGCCGCGCGGCTCGGGCACCTCCCTCGCGGGGGGCGCGCTGCCGACGGCGGATTGCGTGATCCTCGGCGTTGCGCGGATGAACCGGGTGCTGGAGACCGATTACGACAACCGCTTCATCCGGGTGCAGTCGGGGCGCACCAACCTCAGCGTCACCGGCGCGGTGGAGGCGGATGGCTTCTTCTACGCGCCCGACCCGTCGAGCCAGCTCGCCTGCGCCATCGCCGGCAATATCGCGATGAACTCGGGCGGGGCGCATTGCCTGAAATACGGCGTCACCACCAACAACCTGCTGGGCGTCACGCTGGTGCAGATGGACGGCACGGTGCTGGAGATCGGCGGCGCGCATCTGGACCCGGAGGGGCTGGACCTTCTGGGGGTGATCTGCGGCTCGGAAGGGCAACTGGGCGTGGTGACCGAAGCCACGCTGCGCATCCTGCCCATGCCCGAGGGCGCGCGGCCGGTGCTGATCGCCTTCGACAGCAACGAGGTGGCCGGGGCCTGCGTTTCCGACATCATCAAGGCGGGCGTGCTGCCGGTGGCGATCGAATTCATGGACCGCCCCTGCATCCGCGCCTGCGAGGCCTTCGCCCATGCCGGCTACCCCGATTGCGAAGCGCTGCTGATCATCGAGGTCGAGGGCGCGCCCGCCGAGATCGACGCCCAGCTGGCGCTGATCGCCGGGATCGCCCGGCGCCACAATCCGGTGGAGATCCGCGAGAGCCGCAGCGAGGAGGAGGCGAAGAAGATCTGGCTCGGGCGCAAATCGGCCTTCGGGGCGATGGGGCAGATCAACGATTACATGTGTCTCGACGGCACCATCCCCGTGACCGAACTGCCGCATGTGCTGCGCCGCATCGGCGAGCTCTCCGCCGAGGCGGGGCTCGAGGTGGCCAACGTGTTCCACGCCGGCGATGGCAACATGCATCCGCTGATCCTGTTCGACGCTAACAAGCCCGGCGACCTGCAGCGCTGCGAGGCGCTGGGGGCCGAGATCCTGAAGCTCTGCGTCGAGGTCGGCGGCTGTCTGACCGGCGAGCATGGCGTCGGGATCGAGAAGCGCGACCTGATGACGGTGCAGTTCACCGACGCCGATCTCGAGGCGCAACTGCGGGTGAAGGATGTGTTCGACCCGGCGTGGCTCTTGAACCCGGCCAAGGTGTTTCCGTTGCGCGTGACCGAAGGGCGGCGCGCGGGTTGAGAGCGCCGGGGGCTGTCTGCCCCCGGACCCCCGAGGATATTTTTGGACAGAAAATGAAGGGGCGGAATGCGACCTGCTAGCGAGAGTGAACTGGCCGAGGCGGTGCGGGGGGCGACGGGGCCGCTGCGGATCGTCGGCGGCGGCACGCGGGGCTTCGGCGGGGCGGGGGGCGAGATCCTCGACACCACGGCGCTGGCGGGCATCTCGCTCTACGAGCCGGGCGCGTTGACTTTGGTGGCCGGGGCGGGGACCTCGCTGAGCCTCGTCGAGACGACCATCGCGGGGCAGGGGCAGCGGCTGCCCTTCGAGGTTCCGGACATGCGCGGGCTGCTGGGCCGCGAGGGGCGCTCGACGCTGGGCGGGGTGGTGGCGGCCAATGCCTCGGGCCCGCGCCGGGTGCAGGCGGGGGCCTGCCGCGACAGCCTGATCGGGGTGCGCTTCGTCACCGGCGAGGGAGTTGTGGTGAAGAACGGCGGGCGGGTGATGAAGAACGTCACCGGCTATGATCTGGTCAAGCTGATGGCCGGCAGCCACGGCACGCTGGGGGTGCTGAGTGAGGTGGCCTTCAAGCTTCTGCCGGTGCCCGAGGCCGAGGCGACGCTGGCGCTGGAGGGGCTGTCGCACAGCCGCGCGGTGGAGGCGATGGCAGCGGCCCTCGGCTCGCCCTTCGACGTGACCGGCGCGGCGCATTGGCCGGGGCGCGGCACCTATCTCCGGCTCGAGGGCTTCTCGGCCTCGGTGGATTATCGCGCCGAGAGGCTGGCCAGGCTGCTTGCGCCCTTCGGCGCGGTGGCGCCTGTCGCCTCGCCCTGGGCGGCGATCCGCGACGTGAAGCCGTTCCACGGCAGGGCGGGCGATGTCTGGCGGCTGTCGGTGAAGCCCTCGGATGCGCCGGGACTGGTGGCGCTGATGGCGGCGGAGGTGCTGCTCGACTGGGGTGGCGGGCTTATCTGGGCGCTGGTGGAGGAGGGGGCCGATCTGCGCGCCCGGCTGCCCGCGCTGAAGGGCCATGCGACGCTGGTCCGCGCCAGTGGCGAGACGCGCCGCCGCCTTCCGACCTTCCAGCCGCAGCCCGCCCCGCTGGCTGCGCTTTCCGCCGGGCTTCGGGCGAAGTTCGACCCGCGCGGCATTCTCAATCCCGGCCTGATGGCCTGAACGGCGAGGCCGCGATGCAGACCACCTTCACCCCCGAACAGCTGCAGGACCCGGGCATCGCCCGGTCGAACGAGATCCTGCGCGCCTGCGTGCATTGCGGCTTCTGCACGGCGACCTGCCCGACCTATCAGGTTCTGGGCGACGAGCTCGACAGTCCGCGCGGGCGGATCTACCTGATCAAGGACATGTTGGAGGCCGGGCGGCCCGCCGATGCCAAGACGGTCAAGCACATCGACCGCTGTCTCGGCTGCCTCGCCTGCATGACCACCTGCCCCTCGGGCGTGCATTACGCGCATCTGCTCGACCATGCCCGCGACCATATCGAGAAGACCTACAAGCGCCCCCTGCCGGAGCGGGTGCTGCGCTGGGTCATTGCCCAGCTTCTGCCCTATCCCAGCCGCTTCCGCTGGGCGCTGAAGGCGGCGCAACTGGGGCGGCCCTTCGCCCGGCTGATGCCCGACGCTCGGCTGAAGGCGATGCTGCAGCTGGCGCCGCACCACATCCCGAAGCCGAGCCCGAACGATGCGCCGCAGGTGTTTGCCGCGACGGGGCCGAAGAAGCTGCGGGTGGCGCTGCTGACCGGCTGCGCGCAGCGGGCGCTGGATACCGACATCAACGATGCGACGATCCGGCTGCTCCGGCGCTTCGGCTGCGAGGTGGTGATCCCGGAGGACATGGGCTGCTGCGGGGCACTGACGCATCACATGGGCCGGGCCGAGCAGAGCCACGGGCTCGCCGCGCGCAACATCCGCGGCTGGATCGCCGAGAAGCGGGCGGGCGGGCTCGACGCCATCGTCATCAACACCAGCGGCTGCGGCACCACGGTGAAGGATTACGGCCATATCTTCCGCAACGATCCGCTGGCGGCGGAGGCTGCCGAGGTCTCGGCCATGGCGCTCGATGTGACCGAACTCTTGGAGCGGCTCGACCTGCCGGAGGGGGAGGCGAAAGGCATCCGCGTCGCCTATCACTCGGCCTGCTCGCTGCAGCATGGCCAGAAGATCCGCACCACGCCGAAGGATCTGCTGAAGCGCGCGGGCTTCACCGTGGTCGAGCCGACCGACCCGCATCTCTGCTGCGGTTCGGCGGGCACCTACAACCTGTTGCATCCCGAGATCTCTGCCGAGCTGAAACAGCGCAAGGTCGAGACGCTGGAGGCGAAGCGGCCCGATGTCATCTCGGCCGGAAATATCGGCTGCATCATGCAGATCGGCTCTGGCACCGGCGTGCCGGTCGTGCATACGGTGGAGCTTCTGGACTGGGCGACGGGCGGGCCGAAGCCGCACCGGCTGGATGTGGGCAACGACGGGCCATAAATCCGCCGCATGGCCGCGCTAGCCGGGGGTCCGTCGAACGGAGACCCCATGCGCCTGACCCTGATCGCCCTTCTGCTGTTGCTGGCCGCCCCGGGGATCGCTCAGGAAAGCCCGCTGCGGGGCTTGCAGACCAGTGACGACAGCCGAGGCTGGAACGCGGTGGGCAAGATCCTGCTGGGGAAGAAGGGCTTCTGCACCGGCACGCTGATCGGGCCGCAGCTGGTGCTGACGGCGGCGCATTGCCTCTTCGACAAGGACAGCGGCGCGCGGGTCGAGACAGCGGAGATCCAGTTTCTCGCCGGCTGGCGCAACGGGCGGGCCGAGGCCTATCGTCATGTGCGCCGCGCGGTGGCCCATCCGGAATATGTCTTCGGCGGGCTGGAGAAGATCGACCGGGTCGAGTTCGATATCGCCGTGCTGGAGCTGGACCAGCCGATCCGCCAGCCCTCGATCACCCCCTTCGCCACCGGCACGCGGCCCCAGACCGGCGACGAGGTGGGCGTGGTCTCCTATGCGCAGGACCGCTCGGAAGTGCCCTCGCTGCAGGAGGTCTGCCATGTGCTGGGCCGCCAGCCGACGGTTCTGGTGCTGTCGTGCAACGTCGACTACGGCTCCAGCGGCGCGCCGATCTTCGCCATGCATGGCGGGGTGGCGCAGGTGGTGTCGGTGGTCTCGGCCAAGGCCGATGTCGAGGGGCGCAAGGTGGCTCTGGGCACCGCGCTGGAAGACCCGCTGGCCGATGTGCTGGCCGAGCTCGATGTCGAAGACGGCGGTCTCCGGCGCAGCGTTCCCAACGTGCGGCTCCTGTCGGGCGGCATGGCCGGAGGCGCGAAATTCGTGCGGCCCGAGACGCCCTGAGCGGGTCTTGACAGGCCGCGGGCGGCTTCCCAAATCATCCTCATCGGGCGCCACAATGGGTCCGGTTGCCAGAATGCCCGGCCCGATGAGGGCGGGCAGACCAACATCGCTTCTTGGAGGATGACCATGCGTACCTATGATTTCGCACCGCTTTACCGTGCCACGGTCGGGTTCGACCGCATTGCCGATCTGATGGACCGCGTGCTGACGAATGACGTCGCCCAGCCCACCTATCCGCCCTACAATATCGAAAAGACCGCCGACAGCTCCTACCGTATCTCGATCGCCGTCGCCGGCTTCACGCCCGATGAGCTTGCCGTCGAGGTGAAGGACGGTGCTCTGCATGTCGGCGCCCGCAAGGCCGCGGACGAGGCCGACCGCTCCTACCTGCATCGCGGCATCGCCACCCGCGCCTTCGAGCGGCGCTTCGCGCTTGCCGATCATGTGCGTGTGACCGGCGCGGTGCATGAGCACGGGATGCTGCACATCGACCTCGTGCGCGAGACCCCCGAGGCGCTGAAGCCCCGCCGGATCGAGATCGCGCGCGGTGCTGCCGCCGAGACGAAGGCCATCGACGCCGTGCAGGAGCCGGTCGAAGCCTGATCTTCGTACCGGAACGACAGGGGGCGCGCCGGACCGGCGCGCCCCTTCGCATGTCAGCGGCTCAGCGCCTCGGCCAGCCGCATCAGCCCGATTGCCTCGGCACGGTAGCCGAAGCGGTCCTCGCCCCGCGCCCCGGTCGCCAGCTCGACCGCCTGCGGCCAGCTCCAATCGCCCAGATAGGGCGCTCCGGTCAGCAATTGCCCGAAGCCCGCGATGGCGGCGGCGAAGCGGGCATCGTCGGAGGCCGCGGCCGTCCCGGGCAGGATCGGTGTTTCCATCAGCTGCGAGGCGGCCTCGCCCGGCGCCTTGTAGCGCAGCCGCAGGAAGCCGAGCTCGCCGCTGCCGTCCGCCGCAGGCTCAGCGCCGTAGCGCAGGGGGTCGGTCAGCCGGGCATCGCTGCCCACCGGGGTGATCTCGTAGAGCGCCGTCACCTGATGGCCCGCGCCGATCTCGCCCGCATCCACCTTGTCGTTGTTGAACTCCTCCCGCCGCAGCGCCCGGGTTTCGTAGCCGATCAGCCGGTATTCCGCGACGGTCGCCGGGTTCCACTCGACCTGCAGCTTCACGTCGTCGGCGATGGGAAACAGCGTGCCAGACAGCTGGTCCACCAGCACCTTCCGCGCCTCGGAGAGCGTGTCGATATAGGCGGCCTGCCCGTTGCCGGATTGCGCCAGCGCCTGCATCGTCGCATCGTCCAGCGTGCCGCGCCCGAAACCCAGCACCGACAGGTAGGTGCCGCTCTCCCGTTGCCGTGAAATATACTGTTCCAGCCCCGCCGGGTCGGAGAGACCCATGTTGAAATCGCCGTCGGTGGCGAGGATCACCCGGACGATCTCGCCCTCCGCCGTCATCGCCCGGGCGCTGCGATAGGCCAGCTCCAGCCCTTCGGCCCCATTGGTCGCCCCGCCCGCCTCCAGCCGGTCGAGCGCCGCCATGATGCTGTCGCGCTCGGCCGCCGGGGTGGGCGGCAGCACCTCGCCCGCCGATCCGGCATAGGCGACGATGGCCAGCTGATCCTCGGGTCGCAGGCTCGGCAGCATCAGGCGGAGCGACTGCTTCAGCAGCGGCAGCTTGTTTGCGTCCTGCATCGAGCCGGAGGTGTCGATCAGGAAGACGAGGTTCAGCGGCGGGCGATCGGCGAGCGCGGGCAGGCGGCCCTGCACCCCGATGGAGACGAGCTTCGTGCCCGGATTCCACGGGGTTGGCATGACGCTGACCGTGCTGGCGAAGGGGGCATCGCCCTCCGGAGCGGGGTAGGCGTAGGGGAAGTAGTTCACCATCTCCTCCACCCGCACCGCCGCCTTCGGCGGCAGGCTGCCGGACGTCAGGCTGGAGCGGACGAGGGCATAGCTCGCGGTATCCACATCGGCGGAGAAGGTCGAAACCGGCTCTTCGGCGGTGACTTTCAGCGGGTTGGCCTCGGCCGTGGCGAAGCTCTCGCCGTCGGCGGAGGGAAGGGCATCAGCCATCGGCGCGGCGCTGGTCATCTCGGGCGCGGCGAGTTTGGATTGAGGAGCAATGCCTTCCACGGGTGCGGGCGCCGGGGCGTCGGCGGCGATCTCGGCGGCCTCATCGGCGGGAGGAGCCATGCGGCGCAGGATCTCCGGCTGGGCGCCGGGGGAGGGAGGCATGTCGCTCGGCGGGACGATCAGGACGAGGCCGAGACAGACGGCGACCGCGGAGGTCGTGGCGCCGAGAAAGGCGCGGGAGTTGAACGAAATCAGGATCTTGCGCACGCCGTTCAGGACCCCTGCGCGCTGGGGACGGTCCTGAATGGGACGCTGCGGGTCGGTCGATTCCTGGAGCCGGTCGAAGTTCTCCATCGCCAGAGCCAGCGCGCGGGCGCGGGCTTCGGGGGGGGCGGGGGGCGGAGTCAGGGCGGATTTCAGGGCGTCGAGCTCGTCGGTCATTCCCCTGCCTCCTTCACAGCCAGCGCCCGCAGGCGTTTCTTCACTTCCGACATGCGCCAGGCCACCGTGCCTTCGGAGATGCCCAGCACCGCCGCGGCCTCGCCCTGCGTCATCTCCTCGCCCAGGGTCAGCGCCACGGTATCGCGCAGCTCGGGCGAGAGGCTGGCCATCGCGGCCAGCAGCCAATCCTGCGCCGCGCGGGCCTCGGCCATCTCTTCCTGACGGGCGATTTCCCAATCGCCCCAACCGTTTGCAGCCTTGCTGCGCACCGCCTGCCGCCGCCGCTGGTCATGCGTCGCATTCACCGTGACCCGGTAGAGCCACGTGGTGAAGCGCGCCTCGCCGCGCCAGCCGCGCAGCTTGGACGGCAGGGCGGCGCAGATGTCCTGCGTCAGATCCTCGGCCTCGGCCCGGCTGCCGGTAAGCCGCCAAGCCAGCCGGAACACCCGGTCATAATGCCGCTCGAGCAGCGTCGCGAAGGCGCTGCGGTCGCCGCTGGCGGCGGCTGTGGCGAGGGTCTCGTCGGGCGTCGGCATCAGCATCACGGATAGTGGGACGCGCGCCGCGGGGCAATCCTTGGCGCGGAAGGTGCGGCGACAGATGGAAAAGCGGCCCGTGCAACCGATGCACATCGCATGCACGGGGGATGCAGCAACACTCACTCCTCCGGCGGATCGGCCAGCCGCTCCAGGAGCGCCGAAAGCTTCTGCCGCGCCTCTTCCCGCACTGCCTCGCCCTCGGGTCCGTTTGGATCCCAGGACACCAGCATGTCCGCCAGAAAGTAGATCTCCTCGACGATGCGCAGGCGGGCCTGTCTGTCGTCGGCATCCTTGTCCTTGCTGGGCATGACCTCTGTCCTTTCACCCGATCCCATTACGATTAAACTTTCAACAAGAATGTAAATGAGAATACGAAGGCGAGATTCAAGATCTTGTCATTGACATTTTCATCGGGAACGTCAGATCTGCCTCATGCCACGCAGTTACGCCCTCTCCGACGCCGGTCGCAGCACCCGCGATGCCCAGAAGCAACAGACCCGCGACGCGCTTCTGGACGCCGCGCGGGTGCTGTTTTCCGAACGCGGCTACGACAACGTCTCGGTGACCGAGATCGGGCGGCGGGCGGGCGTGTCGCATACGCTGATCAACGCCTATTTCGAGGGCAAGGCCGGGCTGCTCTATGCGCTGGTGCGCGAGAGCAACGGGCCGCAGATCGCGGCGACGCGGCAGATCGTCGAGGGCGAGGGCAGCATCGCAGAGCGGCTGCGCCGGGTGCTGCAGCTCTGGGCCGACCGCGACCTGTCGGAGCCGCGGCTCCTGGCGGTGATGCAGGCGAACTCCTGGGTGTGGAGCGCCGAGGCCGAGGCCGAGAACCGGGCGGAGCGCGACGTGGCGCTGGCCTTGCTGGCGGGGATGCTGGAAGGCGTCGAACTGAAGCGGATCACCCCGGCGCAGACCATCGAGGCGGTCTTCGCGATCTACACCTGGGGGCTGCGTGACGCGGTGTTTCTGGCGCTGCCGCCGGCGGCGGCGGTGGAGCGGCTCTGGCCGCAGGTCGAGGCACTGCTGGCCGGGGCCTGAGCAAAGGAAAGGGCGGCAGCCTGCGCCGCCGCCCCCTTGCGGGCCGCTGCCCGGTCAGATCGACAGGCAGATGTATTTCAGCTCGAGATAATCCTCGATCCCGTGATGCGAGCCTTCGCGGCCGAGGCCCGACTGCTTCACCCCGCCGAAAGGCGCGACCTCGGTCGAGATGATGCCGGTGTTCACGCCGACGATGCCGTATTCCAGCTGCTCCTGCACCCGGGTGATGCGGCCGATGTCGCGGGCGTAGAAATAGCTCGCCAGACCGAAGATCGTGTCATTGGCATAGCCGATCGCCTCTTCCTCGGTGTCGAACTTGAACAGCGGAGCGAGCGGGCCGAAGGTCTCCTCGGTGGAAACCTTCATGTCCTGCGTGACGCCGGTGACGATGGTGGGCTCGAAGAACGAGCCGCCGAGGCTGTGGCGCTTGCCGCCCGTCACCACATGGCCACCCTTGGCCAGCACGTCGGCGATGTGATCCTCGACCTTGGCCACGGCCTTCTCGGTGATCAGCGGCCCGGTGTCGGTGCCCTGGGTCAGCCCGTCGCCGACCTTCAGCTTGGCCACCGCGGCGCCCAGCTTTTCGGCGAAGGCGTCATAGACCCCGGCCTGCACGTAGATCCGGTTGGCGCAGACGCAGGTCTGGCCGTTGTTGCGGAACTTCGAGGCCATGGCCCCGGCGACGGCGGCATCGAGATCGGCGTCGTCGAAGACGATGAAGGGTGCATTGCCACCCAGCTCCATCGAGCATTTCATCACCTGATCGGCGGCCTGGCGCAGCAGGATGCGCCCCACCTCGGTCGAGCCGGTGAAGGTCAGCTTGCGCACGATCGGGTTCTCGCAGAATTCCTTGCCGATGTCGGAGGATTTCATCGAGGTCACGACCGAGAAGATGCCCTTGGGCAGACCCGCGCGCTCGGCCAGCACCGCCATGGCCAGCGCCGAGAGCGGGGTTTCCGCCGCGGGCCGGGCGACGAAGCCGCAACCCGCCGCCAGCGCCGGGCCGCATTTGCGGGTGATCATCGCATTGGGGAAGTTCCAGGGCGTGATCGAGCCGACGACGCCGATCGGCTGCTTCAGCACGGTGATGCGCTTGTCGGGCATGTGGCCCGGAATCGTCTCGCCATAGATCCGCTTGGCCTCTTCGGCGAACCATTCGATGAAGGAGGCGCCATAGGCGATCTCGCCCTTGGCCTCGGCCAGCGGCTTGCCCATCTCGGCGGTGAGGATGGCGGCCAGATCCTCCTGATTGGCCATCATCAGGTTGAACCAGCCGCGCAGGATGTTGGCGCGCTCCTTGGCGGTGTGCACCGACCAGTCCTTCATCGCCACCTCGGCGGCGGCGATGGCGCGCGCCGTCTCGGCCCGGCCCAGATCGGGAACGGTGCAGATCACGTCGCCCCGGGCGGGGTTTCGCACCTCGAAGGTGCTGCCGTCATCGGCGGCGATCCACTCGCCGGCGACATAGGCGCGGGTTTCGAGCAGCGACGGATCCTTCAGCAGGGAACGCAGATCGGTGACGGAATCGAGCATTTGGACCTCGTGCGGGTTCGGGGGTTCGGTTTGCACCGGCAGGGTTGCCGTGCCATCTGGATGACCATGGAAAGCATGGTAGGGGGGCGGATGTCCAGTTCAAGCGAGGAAGAACAGCGGGTCGTGATGGACCGCGCCTATCAGAACGGTGCCTTCATCCCCGGGGCGGAGGGCTATTTCGCCCGGTGGGAGGCGAAAGCGGCGGCGTTCCGCGCAGGGCTGGGGCCGCGGGCAAGGCTCGATCTGGCCTATGGGCCGGGGCCGCGGCAGCGCTTCGACCTGTTCCTGCCCGAGGGCGCGCCGCAGGGCCTCGCCCTGTTCTTCCACGGCGGCTACTGGATCGCCGGCGAGCGCAGCCTCTGGTCGCATCTGGCCGCCGGACCCCTGGCGCGCGGCTGGGCCGTGGCGCTGCCCGGCTATACGCTGGCGCCCGAGGCGAGCGTCGCCGCGATGACTCTGGAGGCCGGGCTGGCGCTGGCGGCGGCGGCGGCGCTGGTGCCGGGGCCGATCGCGGTCACCGGCCATTCGGCGGGCGGGCATCTGGCGGCGCGGCTGGCCTGCACCGATGTCGCCCTGCCGCCCGACGTCACCGCACGGCTGCGGCGGGCGGTGCCGATCTCGCCGCTGGCCGACCTGCGCCCGCTGCGGCTGACGGGCATGAACGATCTGCTGCAGCTCGACCCCGCCGCGGCCGAGGCGGAAAGCCCGGCGCTCCGCACCCGCCGCGCGGGCTGCGCGGTGACGGTCCATGTCGGCCAGCAGGAACGCCCCGCCTTCCTCTGGCAGGCCCGGCTCCTGTCGGAAGAATGGGCCTGCCCGTGGCAGGTTGCCCCCGGCCGGCACCACTTCGACGTGATCGACGAGCTCGAGGACCCCCACTCCCCACTGACCACCGCACTGCTCGGACCCTGACCGCGAGTCGACCGCCACCAGCCCGCCATCCGCAAACCCGCGGCCCTATTTTCTGTCCGAAAATATCCTCGGGGGGTGAAGAGCCCTTGTGAAATCCGCCAGTGGCGGATTTCGGCGATGAACGCGCGGCCCGTGGCCGCGCTGGGGGGCAGACAGCCCCCGCCGAAATTTCGCAGAAATTTCGGCCCTCAGCCGGTCGAGTGCATCCGCTCGATATAGGCGCGCATCTCTTCGGCCTCGTGGCGGGCGTCGCGCAGGCCTTCCATGGCGGCCCGCAGCTCGGCTTCGGTCTGGGCGATCTGGGTCGCCAGCTCGCCCTCGCGCTGCTCCAGATAGATCACCGCCTGATCGCGGGCCTCCTCGGCCTCGTGCAGCGATTGCGCCAGCCGGTCGACCTCGCCCATCTCGCCGCCGGCGATGCGGGTGAAGCGGTGGACCAGCCAGCAGGCGAACCAGCCGAGGCCAAAGGCGACGAACAGGATGATCGCCGTGGTGATGATGAATTCTTCGCGGTTCATGGCGTTCCGTCGCTGTCTGGTCTCAGCCCGCTTCCGGGCGGCGCTTGGGCCGGAGTGTCATTTCCTGCGGCGCAAAGGAAGGGCCCTCGTCCGCTTCGGCTTCCGCCGATGCGGCATCGGCGGCGGCGTCGGGGCCCTCGGCCTCGGCTGCCGCCTCGGCGGGCGTTGCCTCGCCCTCTTCGGCAGCTCCGGCCTCGGGCACGAGGCTCTGGCCGGGCGGGGGCGGGGCGATGGGGTCGGCGGCGGGCACGTCCTTCAGCACGAATTCGATCCGGCGGTTGGCCTCGCGGCCCTCCTCGCTGCCGTTGTCGGCGATCGGGTTGGCTTCGCCATAGCCCACGGCGGTCAGTCCGCCGATCTTGACCCGGCGGCCCTGCAGCGCCACCACCACGGCTTCGGCGCGGGCCTGGCTCAGCGCCTTGTTGCCGCCCTCGCTGCCCTGGCTGTCGGTGTGGCCGGCGATCTCCATCTTCAGGTCGGGGCATTCGCGGAACACCTCGGCCAGCCCGTCGAGCGTGTCGCGCACCGAGGCGTCGATCTCGGCGGAGCCGGGGGTGAAGATGATCTTCTCTTTCGCCAGCACCGTGTTGATCCGGTTGGCGCATTCCTGCGGCGTGGGCAGGGCGGCGGTCGGGTCGAGCTTCTCGTCGTAGCGGACCGAGACCTTGTAGGTCTGGCCCTGACCGAGCTTGTCGGCCAGCACCTGCGAGATCCGCCCGCTGGCCTGACGTGACCCGGTGACGCCGGTGACCTCCACCGTGTCGGCCCGCACCACGAGGCTGCCCGAGGACAGCTGCGCCAGCGATTCGATGCCCGCCAGCACCCGCTTCGGCCAGCCGTCCGGCAGTTCGGGGTCGAGCCTCGTGGCGGTATAGACCTTGGAGGCGCCGAACTGGGCGCGGGCAAAGCTGTCGACTGCCGAACGCAGCATCTCGTCGGTCAGCCGGCCGCGCAGCTGCACCTGCCCCTGCGGCGAGAGGGATGCGGTGAACTCTGCCGGGCCCTGCGCCGCGGCGGTGGGTTTCGGCGGCAGCGTCGCCGAGAGCGAGAAGACCTTGGGCAGTGCCGCCTCCAGCTCGCCCACGACGCGGTCGAAATCGGCCTGCGGCGTCTCGGGCGAGCCGAGGAGGGTGATGTCGGCGTCGGAGAAGGTGACCGAGCCGGCCTTCAGCTGGGCCAGTCCCTTGATCGCGGCTTCGGTCGCCTCGGCCCAGCGGGGGGAGGGCACACCGAGGCCGACGGTGCAGGTGACATCCTCGCCCGAGGCGCCTGCCGCGCGGCCCGCGGCGATGATCCGGTCGCGGGCGCGGGTGGTATCGGCGGAACAGGCGTCGAAGCGCGGGCCGTCCTCGTCGATGACGAAGCGCAGGGTGAAGGGGGTCAGCACCGGGCGCGGCGCCGAGATGTTCATGCGCACCTGCAGGCCCTGCGGGGTCAGGCGTTTCAGCTGGCCTTCGAGCTTCTGCTTTTCCGCCTCGCTGTCCGAGATGGCGGTGATCGCCACCCGCTCCGCCGAGACCGAGATCTTGGAGCGGGGCAGGATCTTCAGCGCGGCAAGCCCGAATTCCAGCGCCGCGTCCCAGCCTTCGGGCGGCGGGAAATCGGCGGTCTCCAGCATGTCGGCCACGTTCATGCCGCGCCCGAGCCCCGCCGCGGCCTCGGCCAGCTCGGTCTCGTCATGCGGGCTTTGCGGCAGCAGGCCGATCAGCGAGATGCCGTCGTCGTTGCGCAGCATCTCGACCGAGAAGCGCGGCGCCTCGATGGCGCGCACCGGTGTCACTTCCAGCGCGTCGCGGATGCGGGCCGAATCGACGAGGCTGCCGGTGACATTCACCGCGCGGAAGCGGGCGGCCTCGTTCGGGGCGGTGCCCTTGAGCCAGACCTGCAGGCCGTCGGCCTCGACCTCGGCGAAGGTGAGCCCGGCGGTGAGCAGGCCGGAGTGGACCACGGCGCTGGTGCGTTTCTCGATCACGGTCGCGGCCCAGCCGGCGCCGAAGACCGCGACGAAGGCGGCTCCGGCGAAGACGGCGGGGACGAGGGCGAGACGGGGCAGTCGCATGAGAGAAAGGGCTTTCATTGACAGGCTTGGCCTGTGCTTAGGCGTTCGGGACCAGTGGGGCAATCAGACCAGGGCGGCGACGGCAAGAAACAGCGCAGGGATCGCCCCGGCGTCGCGGTTGCTGCGGAAGAGCTGCAGGCAGCGCGCCGGATCTTCGGTGTCGAGCCGGGCCAGCTGCCAACCCATGTGCCAGCCGAGCCCCCAGACCCCGGCGAGCGCCAGCAGGAGTTGCAGGAGCGGCGCGTCGGCGGGCAGGGCAAGGACCACTGCCAGCGTCATCAGGAGCACCGTCGCCACCATGAAGCCGCGCAGCCAGGGCCGGGTGTTGCTGCCAAACAGCCGCGCGGTGGATTTCACCCCGATCAGCGCGTCGTCGTCCTTGTCCTGATGGGCGTAGATCGTGTCGTAGAACAGCGTCCAGGTGATGCCCGCCGCATAGAGCCAGACCGGCGCCCAGCCGAGGCTGCCGGTATGCGCGGCCCAGGCCAAGAGAGCGCCCCAGTTGAAGGCGAGGCCGAGGAAGACCTGCGGCCACCAGGTGAAGCGCTTGGCGAAGGGGTAGAGGCAGACCAGCGCCAGCGAGGCTATGCCGAGGCCGATGGCCATGGCGTTGAAGCTGAACAGGATCAGCGCCGCGATCAGCGCCTGCACCACCATCCAGACCGCGGCCTGTTTCGCCGTGACCTGCCCCGAGGGGATCGGGCGCGAGCGGGTGCGGGCAACGGCGGCGTCGAACTCGCGGTCGGTGATGTCGTTCCAGGTGCAGCCCGCGCCGCGCATCAGGAAGGCGCCGATGGCGCAGCCGAGGACGATCCAGAGATCCAGGGGCCGGAAGCCCGCCGGGTCGGCATTGGCGGCCAGCGCCACGCCCCAGAAGCACGGGAGCAGCAGGAGCCAGGTGCCGATCGGCCGGTCGGCGCGCGACAGGCGCAGGAAGGGGCGCGTCGCGGCGGGGGCAAGCGTGTCGACCCAGTTGCCGGGTGGCGCGTCGGAGACGGTTCCTGTCGCATGCGGCGGCAGGGCAGCCTCTGGCGTTTGCGGCGGCTGGTGCATAAGTTGCCCCTCATGGCGGATGCAAAGATCAGATTGTTTGTAGAGCAGCCCCTCGGCGCGGGGCAACCCGTTCCGCTGACGCAGGAACAGGCCCATTACCTGTTCGGAGTCATGCGGCTTGGCAAGGGGGCTGGCGTTCTTGTGTTCAACGGGCGCGACGGCGAATGGCGCGCCGAGGTGGCCGAGGCGGGCAAGCGCGGCGGTCTTCTGGTCTGCGCCGAGCAGACTGCGCCGCTGCGGGTGCCGCCCGATCTCTGGCTCATGTTCGCGCCGATCAAGAAGGCGCGCACCGATTTCATCGTCGAGAAGGCGGCCGAGATGGGGGTGCGGCGCATCCTGCCGGTGCAGACCCGCTTCACCAATTCCGAACGCATCCGGCAGGACCGCTTGCAGGCCCATGCCGTCGAGGCGGCCGAGCAATGCGGCGGCACCTTCGTGCCCGAGGTCTGCGACCTGGTGGCGCTGGACCGGCTTTTGGCCGACTGGCCGGCCGACCGGCGGATCATGTGGTGCGACGAGAACATGCTGGGCGCGCGGGCGGGGCTGCTGGCAGGCGCGGGCGAGACCGAGCCGCGCGGCTTCGAGGAAGCGCCCAAGGCGCCCTCGCCGGGACCCTGGGCGGTGCTGATCGGACCGGAGGGCGGCTTTGCCGAGGCCGAGCAGGCGCGGCTCCGGCGGATGGAACAGGTGGTGCCGGTCTCGCTTGGCCCGCGCATCCTGCGGGCGGATACGGCGGTGGTCGCCGCGCTGACGCTGTGGCAGTCGGTGCTGGGAGACTGGGTGTGACCCTGCGCCCGGCGGAGACCGGGGACGAGGCGGCGCTGGTGGATTTCCTGGCCCGGCACGAGGCGGGGTCGATGTTCCCGCTGACCCAGCTGGCGGCAGAGGGCACAGGCGCGCGGCTGTCGGTCTGGCTGCGCGAGCGGGAGGGCGCCGTCTGCGGCGTGCTGATGCTGACGGCCAACGACATCCTCTTGCCGCAGGCCCCCGGTTTCGACTGGGCCGGGGTGCGCGGGCTGCTCATGGGGCGGTGCGTGGCCTCGCTGGTCGGCCCCGACGGGCAGGCGCTGCGGCTGCGCGAGGCCTTGGGCTTGCCCGAGCCGCGGCATATCGGCGAGGAGCCGGGCTTCACGCTGGATCTGGCGGAGCTCGTTCTGCCGGAGGCCGAGGGTTTCAGGCTGGTCCCACTGGACGAGAGCTGGCGGCAGACGGCGCTGGTCTGGCGCACCGGCTATCTGGGCGAGATCTTCGGCATGCCGCCCGAGGAGGCGATGGTGCGCGCGGGCGAGGATCTGGCGCGCTACATCGCCCGGTCGTCGCACCGCATCCTGCTGCGGCAGGGCGCGCCGGTGGCGATGACCGGCTTCAACGCCATCCTGCCCGAAGTGGTGCAGGTCGGCGGCGTCTATACCCCGCCCGGCACGCGCGGGCAGGGGCTGGCGCGGCGCGCGGTGGCGCTGCATCTGGCCGAGGTGCGGGCGCGCGGGGTGAAGCGCGGGGTGCTGTTTGCCGCCAATGCCGCGGCGGCCCGGGCCTATCGCGCCATCGGCTTCCAGCCCGGCGGCACGATGGGCGTGGTGGAATTCGCCGCGCCCGAGGTGATCTCATGAGCCTCCTGCGCCCCGAGGCGCGGGCGGCGCTGCACCGTTGGCGCGAGGTCTTCGCGGCGGGCGGGGCGGCGCTGGCCGGGCTGTGGCTGATCCGGCTGGGCGGCTGGTTCCTGATTCCGCTGGGCGGGCTGGTGATCCTGCTGGCGGCGGTCTGGGCCGTGATGGGCTGGCGGCGGATGCAGTTCTCGCAGGAAGGCATGGCGCCCGGGATCGTCGAGGTGGACGAGCGGCAGGTCGGCTATCTGGGACCGGATTTCGGCGGCTATGTCTCGCTCGACGAGCTGCAGGAACTGCGGCTGATGGTGCTGCACGGCCAGCGGATGTGGCGGCTGAAGCAGGAGGATGGGCAGCTTTTGCTGATCCCGGTGGCGGCACAGGGGGCAGAGCGGCTTTATGACGCGTTCGCGGCGCTGCCGGGGATGGATACGCAGGCGCTGGTGGCGGCTCTGGCCCCGCCGCGCGGGGCTGCGGTGGGTCAGGGCCTCAGCCTTTCGTCTGATCCGAGCCGGATCGGCCCGGTGATCTGGCGGCGGCCGCTGCGGGCGGTCTTGACTTGAGCCCGCCGAAGCGACAGGTCTGTCCTCCGTAAATCGAAAGTCAGGCCGGAGCGCTCATGTCCATTCCCCAGTCAGGCGGCGGCCCGATCGAATCCCCGGATCAACTCGCCGAATACATGGCCTCCGGCGCCAAGCCGAAGGCCGATTGGCGCATCGGCACCGAGCACGAGAAGTTCGGTTACACCGCCGACCTGCTGCCTCTGCCCTACGAGGGCGCCTGCAGCATCCGCGCCATGCTGGAGGGCCTGCGCGACGGCTACGGCTGGACCCCGGTCGAGGAGCAGGGAAAGATCATCGGCCTGACCCGCGACGGGGCCAATGTCTCGCTGGAGCCGGGCGGGCAGTTCGAGCTGTCGGGCGCGGCGGTCGAGACGATCCACGACACGGCGGCGGAGCTCGACACCCATCTGCGCGAGGTGGCCGATGTCGCCGGGCGGATCGGCGCGCGCTTCATGGGCGTCGGCGCCGCGCCGATCTGGACGCATGACCAGATGCCGGTGATGCCGAAAGGCCGCTACCGGCTGATGACCGATTACATGGGCCGCGTCGGCACGCATGGCACCCAGATGATGTATCGCACCTGCACCGTGCAGGTGAACCTCGACTATGCGTCGGAAGCCGACATGGTGCAGAAGCTGCGTGTGGCTCTGGCGCTGCAGCCGGTGGCGACGGCGCTCTTGGCCTCCTCGCCCTTCTTCGAGGGCAAGCCGAACGGCCACAAGTCGTGGCGCTCGCGGATCTGGCGCGATCTGGATGCCTCGCGCACCGGGATGCTGCCCTTCGCCTTCGAGGAGGGCATGGGCTTCCAGCGCTATGTCGACTGGGTTCTCGATGTGCCGATGTATTTCGTCTACCGCGACGGGCATTACATCGACGCGCTGGGCCAGTCGTTCCGCGACTTCCTCAGGGGCGAGCTGCCGGCGCTGCCGGGCGAGAAGCCGACGCTGTCGGACTGGGCCGACCACATGACCACGGTCTTCCCCGAGGCGCGGGTGAAGAAATACATCGAGATGCGCGGCGCCGACGCCGGGCCGAAGGACCGGCTGAACGCGCTGCCGGCGCTCTGGGTCGGGCTGATGTACGACCAGTCGGCGCTGGACGCGGCCTGGGATCTGGCCAAGGGCTGGACCGCCGAAACCCGCGAGGCGCTGCGCGTCGCGGCCTCGGTCGACGGGCTGCAGGCCGAGGCGGGCGGGGTGAAGATGCTGGACCTCGCGCGCGAGGTGGTGGCCATCGCGCAGGCCGGGCTGAAGGCGCGCGGTCACGGTGAGGAGGGCTTCCTCGACGTGCTGGCCGAAAGTGCGGCCTCCGGCCGGGTGCTCGCCGACGATCTGCTGGCGCGCTACGCGGGCGCGCGGCAGGGCGATCTGACCCGGATCTACGGCGAGATGAGCTATTGAGCTTGTGACATCGGGTCGCGGAGCCGCGGCCCGATTTCCTGCCAAGCTGGCGCTCCCTCACTGTGGAGTAGCAAGTTGCGTGATTTCCTGATTTCTTCCCTGAGCAGCCTCGTGATGCTGATCGTCTTCCTGATGATGATCGGCACCGTGGCCGGCGCGCTGGTCGCGCTGAACGATGCGCGGGGGCCCTTCCCGGGGCTCTCGGCGCTCGTCGTCCTGATCGGCGGGTTCATTGCCACCGTGGTCTTCGGCGGCGCGGTCTTCCTGCAGATCGGGATCTACGAGAACACCAAGCGCATGGCCGAGGCGCTGGAGAAAGGCGCGGCCTGAGTCAGACCGCCTTCTTGCCGGCGCCGATCTTCGGTTCGGTGCCGGAGCGCAGACGCGCGATATTGGCCGCGTGGCGGTAGAAGATCAGCGCGGCGAGGATGAGGCAGAGCGCCACCATCCGGCCTTCGCCGAACACGACCACCCAGAGCGCCGCGCTGGCCGAAGCGACGAGGGCCGAGAGCGACGAGATCCGGCTGACCGCCGCCGTCAGCGCCCAGGTGGCGCAGCAGGCGAGGCCCACGGGCCAGGCGAGGGCGAGGAGCGTGCCGAGAAAGGTCGCCACCCCCTTGCCGCCGTTGAACCCCAGCCAGACCGGGAACAGATGCCCGAGGAACGAGGCCAGCGCCGCCAGCTGCGCCGCATCCTCGCCCACGGTGTAGCGCGCGATCAGGACGGCGATGCCGCCCTTGGCCGCGTCGAGGATCAGCGTCGCCGCCGCCGCGCCCTTGTTGCCGGTGCGCAGCACGTTGGTGGCACCGATGTTGCCCGAGCCGATGCTGCGCAGGTCGCCCAGACCCAGCGCGCGGGTGATGACGATGCCGAAGGGGATCGAGCCGAGCAGATAGCTCAGCGCGGCCACGAGGATCAGCGCCAGCGCGCCGCTTTCGATCACCGGCATCGTTACTCTCCCGCCCTGAAAACCTGCTGGCCGCCGACGAAGGTGGCCAGAACCCGGCCCTCCATCCGCTGCCCGTCGAAAGGTGTATTCTTCGATTTTGACCGCAGCGTGAAACGGTCGAGCAGGAAGGGCGCGTCGGGGTCGAAGAGCACCAGATCGGCGGGCGCGCCCTCGGCCATGCGGCCCTGCGGCAGGCCGAGCCGCTTCGCCGGGTTCAGCGACATGGCGCGGAACAGCGTCGGCAGGTCCATCGCGCCAGCGTGGTAGAGCCGCATCGCCGCCGGCAGGAAGGTCTCCAGCGCCACGGCTCCGCTTGCAGCTTCCTCGAAGGGCAGGCGCTTGCTTTCTTCGTCCTGCGGCGTGTGCATCGAGCTGATGATGTCGATCAGCCCCGAGGCCACCGCCTCGACCATCGCCAGCCGGTCATCCTCGGAGCGCAGCGGCGGCGTCACCTTGAAGAAGGTGCGGTAGTCGCCGACGTCCAGCTCGTTCAGCGTCAGGTGGTGGATGCTGACCCCCGCCGTCACGTCGAGCCCGTTGCGCTTGGCACGCTCCAGTGCAGGCAGGGTGCGGGCGGAGGTGATCTGGTCGGCGTGGTAGCGCACGCCGGTCATCTCGACGAGCGCCATGTCGCGGTCGAAGCCCATGCGCTCGGCCATCGGGTGCACGCCGGGCAGGCCGCGCAGCGAGGCGAACTTGCCGTTGGTGACGGCGGCCCCCGCCGAAAGCCCCGGGTCCTGCGGATGGCCGATCACCAGCGCGCCGAGGCTGCGGGCATAGGTGAAGCAGCGCGAGGCGACCTTCGTGGAGGTCACGACATTGTCGCAGTCGGTGAAGGCGACGGCGCCCGCGTCGAGCATGAAGCCGACCTCGACCATCTCGCGCCCCTCGCGGCCCTTCGTGAGGGCGGCCATGTGGCGGATGCGGACCGGCGAGACCTCGGCGGCGCGGCGGGTGACGAATTCCAGCAGTTCGGGCGTGTCGATCGCGGGCGTGGTGTCGGGCCGCGTGACCATGGTGGTGACGCCGCCCGCCGCCGCGGCAAGACCGGCCGAGCGGAACGACTCCTTGTGGCGCTCGCCCGGCTCGCAGACCTTCACGCCGATATCGACGATCCCGGGGGCGAGGCATTTGCCGTCGCAGTCGATCACCTCGGCACCGGCGGGCGCCGAGGCCTGCCCGATGGCGGCGATCACCCCGCCGTCGAGGATGACGTTGCCGACGGTCTCGGTCCCGGCCTCGGGGTCGATGATGCGGGCATTCTGCAGGTAGAGGGTCATGCCATCACTCCCACCGCCGCCCGGCCGCGTTCGGCGCGCAGGTTCCGCGCCAGAAGGTCCATGCAGGCCATGCGGACGGCGACGCCCATCTCCACCTGTTCCTGGATGACCGAGCGGTTGATGTCGTCGGCCAGCGTGCCGTCGATCTCGACCCCGCGGTTCATCGGGCCGGGGTGCATGACGATGGCGTCGGGCTTGGCATAGGCCAGCTTCTCCGCGTCGAGCCCGTAGCGGTGGTAGTATTCGCGCTCGGAGGGGATGAAGGCGCCGTCCATCCGTTCCTTCTGGAGCCGCAGCATCATCACCACATCGGCTCCTTCCAGCCCCTCGCGCATGTCGTCATAGACCTCGCAGCCGAAGTCGGCGACGCCGGTCGGCATCAGCGTCGGCGGGCCGATCAGCCGCACGCGGTTCTCCATCTTGCCGAGCAGGATGAGGTTGGAGCGGGCGACGCGGGAATGGGCGATATCGCCGCAGATCGCCACGGTCAGCCGCTGGATGCGGCCCTTGGCGCGGCGGATGGTCAGCGCATCGAGAAGCGCCTGCGTCGGATGCTCGTGCCGCCCGTCGCCCGCGTTCAGCACGGCGCAGTTCACCTTCTCGGCCAGAAGGTTGACCGCACCCGAGGAGGGGTGCCGCACCACGAGGAGATCGGGCTGCATGGCGTTCAGCGTCATCGCGGTGTCGATCAGGGTCTCGCCCTTCTTCACCGAGGACTGGGCCACCGACATGTTCATCACATCGGCCCCGAGCCGCTTGCCCGCCAGTTCGAAACTGGCCTGGGTGCGGGTGGAGGCTTCGAAGAACATGTTGATCTGCGTCATCCCCGCCAGCGCATCCGACTGTTTCATCGTGCGGCGGTTCACGTCGACATAGCTGTCGGCGAGGTCGAGAACGCGTCTTATCTCGTCGGGGGCCAGATGCTCGATGCCGAGTAGGTGGCGGGCGCGGAAGGTCATGGGCATCTCCGTCGAGGCTCGGGAGGCTTATAGGAAGCGCCGCCGCGCGGGGCAAGGCGGTTGCCCGCCCTGCGGGGGAGCCTTAGGGTCGGGCTGCGCCGACTCGGGCGCCTGCGGGGACCGATGGACAGGCTCGATATCGACAGGCTGGATCACGACACGGCGGCGGCGATGCTGCTGTGGCAGGTCGATCTCGGCGTGACCGAGGCGCTGCTCGACGCGCCGCTGAACCGCTACGACCTGGCCGAGCCGGTGCGCGCGGCGGCGGCCCCCGCGGCGCGGGTGACGGCAGAGGTGCTGCCGATGGCGGCGCCCGACCCGGTGGCCGAGGCGCGGGCGCTGGCCGAGGCGGCGGAGGATCTCGAGGCGCTGCGGGCGGCGATGACCGCCTACGAGCATTGCGAGCTGAAGCGGGGGGCGCGGAACACGGTGTTCTCCGACGGCCATCCGGCGGCGCGGGTCATGGTGATCGGCGAGGCGCCGGGGCGGGACGAGGATACCGAGGGGCGGCCCTTCGTCGGTCGCGCGGGGCAGCTTCTCGACCGGATGCTGGCGGCGATCGGTCTGGGACGCGAAAGCCCGGATCCGGCGCAGGCGGTCTATATCACCAATGTCATGCCCTGGCGCCCGCCGCAGAACCGCGACCCCCTGCCGGAAGAGATCGGCATGATGCGGCCTTTCCTCGAGCGGCATGTGACGCTGGTGGACCCGGAGGTGCTGGTGGTGATGGGCAATGCCGCGGCGCAGGCGGTGCTGGGGCGCGGCGGCATCACGAGGATGCGCGGGCGCTGGGGCGAGGCCTGGGGGCGGCCGGTGCTGCCGATGTGCCACCCGGCCTACCTCTTGCGCAACCCCGAGAACAAGCGCGACGCCTGGGCCGACCTGCTGTCGCTGAAGGCGCGGCTCACGTGATCGTCGATCCGGTGGTGCTTCTGGCCTTCGTGCCCGCGGCGCTGGCGCTGAACCTGACACCGGGGGCAGACATGATGTTCTGCCTCGGGCAGGGGCTGAAGGCCGGGCCGCGCGCGGCGCTGGCCGCGGATGCCGGGATCGCGGCGGGCGGGATGGTCCATGTCACGCTGGCGGGGCTGGGGCTCGGCGCTGCGGTGGCGGCGGCGCCCTGGCTGTTCGAGGCGATCCGCTGGGTCGGGGTCCTGTATCTTCTGTGGCTGGCTTGGGCGACGCTGCGGGCGGGGCCGGGGGTGGAGTTGCCCGAGGTGAGACCGGCGCGGGCGTTCCGCGAGGGGCTGGTGGTGAACCTGACCAATCCGAAGGTGATCCTCTTCGTGCTGGCCTTCGTGCCGCAGTTCGTCGACCCCGCCCGCCCGGTCCTGCCGCAGTTCCTGGTCTTTGGGCTGATCCTGTCGGTCGGCGGGCTGGTGGTGAACGGGCTCGTCGGGGTGTTCGCTGGCGGGATCGGGCGGCGGCTGGTCGGCTCGCCGGGGTTCGGGCGTTGGCTGGGGCGGGCTTCGGCGGCGATCTTCGTCGGGCTGGCGGCGCGGCTGGCGCTGATGCAGAGAGGGTGAGGGATGGGGAAGATCGACGAGACCAAGGAGTTCGTGCCGGTCAGGATCGCGGTGCTGACCGTTTCGGATACGCGGACGCTGGCCGAGGACCGGTCTGGCGACACGCTGGTGGAGCGGCTGACGGGGGCGGGGCATCTCTTGGCGGCGCGGGAGATCGTGCAGGATGATCGGGGCGAGATTGCCGCGAAACTACGGGCCTGGTGCGCCGATCCGGGGGTGGATGTGATCCTGTCGACCGGGGGCACCGGGCTGACCGGGCGGGATGTGACCGTGGAGGCGCATCGGGATGTCTATGAGAAGGAGATCGAGGCCTTCGGCACGGTCTTCACCATCGTCTCGATGCAGAAGATCGGCACCTCGGCGGTGCAGAGCCGGGCGACGGGCGGGGTGGCGATGGGGACCTATCTGTTCGCCCTGCCGGGCAGTCCGGGGGCCTGCCGGGATGCCTGGGACGAGATCCTGGTCTGGCAGCTGGATTACCGGCACCGGCCCTGCAACTTCGTCGAGATCATGCCACGGCTGGATGAGCATCTGCGGCGGAAGTGACGGGTTTTCACGCGTGAAAATCCCGGCAAGTCGTTGATTTTTCGCGGGTTCACTCGCGGCGTCAGGGGTTTCTTAACCTCTGTCGTCAGGGCGCCGGGCAGCCCCTGATCTCCACCGCGCGGTCGGGGCCGAGCACGGTGACGGTGAGCTGCGAGCGGTCGAGCGCGAAGGGCGTGCCGGAGGAGGCGACGAGATCGGTGGTGGCGGTCAGGCGGTTGCCCTGCCGGGCGCTGACCGAATCAGAGACCCAGATCGCGCTCTGCCCGGCTTCGAGCACCACGACCTCGTCGGGACCGATGGCGGGCATGTCGATGGCGGTGGTCAGGCGCAGCCCGTCGCGGATCGGCTCCACCTGACAGGCGATGCCGGCAAGTCCGGCCTCGCGCCCGGTTTCGGGGCGCTGGCCGAGGGCGGCCTTGATGGCCGCATCGGCACTGCCGGTCTGCGGCAGGGCCGCGTCGAGCGTCAGCGCGGCGGGCACGCAAATGTCGCGGCAGACGCCGAGATCGACGGCGGCGCGCAGCCGGATCGGGCGCGAGGCGTCGATGGCCGTGACCTCGAGTGGCAGCACCAGTTCGCCCTTGTAGCCGATGGTCTGCATGCCGTTCAGGTCGAAGACGAGCGGGCGCGGCCAGTGGAAACGGACGGACTGCACATTCTCCGACCCGGACCAGTCGAACATCGGCGGGATGCCGGCATCTCCGGGGCTGCGCCAGTAGGTCTTCCAGCCGGGGGCCAGTTTCAGCTGCACCGCGGCGATATGGGTGCCATCGGCGCTGCGCCAGCCGGGGAGGATCTCGCCGCGCAGGATTTCCTCCTGAGTCGTCGCCGAAGCGACCCCGGGAAGGGCCAGCGCAAGCGCGACAAGCAGGGAGGAGAGGAGGCTTTGCATCATGCAGGGCACCATAAGCAGTCCTGCGGCCATGGAAAATCACATTCCGGCGACAGGGCGCCGAAGCCGCAGCCCTGTTGCGGCTCTGCCTCTTGAGCGATGCGGGCGGGTGGTTACATAGTCAGGGGAAAGGGGAATTTGATGGATCTGTCCGGCTCGCTTCTCATTGCCATGCCCAACATGGGGGACCCGCGGTTCGAGCGCAGCCTCATTCTGGTCTGCGCCCATTCTCCGGAGGGGGCGATGGGGCTTGTGGTGAACAAGCCCTCGGCAGATCTGAGCTTTGCCGCGATGCTGGACCAGCTGAACATCACGCAGGCCGAGAATGGCCGCGACATAAGGGTGCATCTGGGCGGCCCGGTGGAGCGCGGGCGCGGATTCGTGCTGCACACGCCGGATTATGTCACCTCGGGGGCGACAATGATGGTGTCGGGCAAGTTCGGGATGACGGCGACGGTGGATATCCTCGAGGCGCTGGCGCAGGGCAACGGGCCGACCTCGGCGCTGCTCGCGCTGGGCTATTCCGGCTGGGGGCCGGGGCAGCTGGAGGCCGAGGTGTCGCGCAACGACTGGCTCACCTCGGACGCGCCCGAGGATCTGGTGTTCTCGACCGACGACGATGCCAAGTGGACGGGTGTGCTGCGGCACATGGGGATCGACCCGCTGACGCTGTCCGCGACGGCGGGACGGGCCTGAGCGGCATCCCCCGCCCGCCCCGCGCGGGTCATTCGCCGTAGGGCACCCAGACCGTCTTGACCTCGGTCGCCTGCCGCAGGAAGGCACGGCCCTCGCCCTCGGGGCTGAACCAGTCGCGGGCACGGTTCAGGTTCACCCAGGTCCGCTTGAGGTTCAGCGCCGATTCGGCCTCGATCAGCCCGGAGAGGCCGGTGGAGGAGAAGCTCCAGACCGCATCGACGTCCATGTGACCGGCGAGGGCTTTCGCCAGTTCCGCCGGGCTGCCGGTGACGATGTTGACCACACCTGCGGGTAGGTCGGAGGTGTCGAGCACCTGATAGAAGTCGGTCGCGGCCAGCGGGAAGGGCTGCGAGGGCACCAGCACGCAGGTGTTGCCCATGGCGATGGCCGGGGCCATGACCGAGACGAGGCCCAGGAGCGGCGCCTCGTCGGGGCAGAGCGCGCCGATGACGCCGCAGGGTTCGTTCAGCGCCAGAGCCATGCCGCGGATCGGCACGGATTTCGCCGCGCCGTCGTATTTGTCGGCCCATGCGGCATAGGTGAAGAGGCGCTGGATCGCGGCCTCCACCTCGGCCTCGCCGGGGGTGCCGGTGAGATCCTTGAGCCGGGCGGCGAATTCGGCGGCGCGGGCCGAGAGGTTCTCGGCGATGTAGTAGAGGATCTGCGCGCGGGCATGGGCGGTGGTTTTTGCCCAGCCCTTTGCGGCATGCGCGGCCTCGACGGCGTTGCGGATATCCTTGCGGTTGCCGGTGCCGACATGGCCTAGGAGCTTGCCCTTGGGCGACCACACCGGCAACGAATAGCCGCCGTCGGGGCGGGCCTGCTTGCCGCCGATGTAGAGCTTGGCGGTGCGGTCGAGGCCGGAGACCTCGGGTGCGCGGGGTTCGGGGAAGGCCGCGACGGGTTTCAGCGGCCTGGGGGCCCGGGCAGGCTGGAGGTAGGCCATGAGGCCTTCCCAGCCGCCTTCGCGGCCGAAGCCGGAGTCGCGGACCCCGCCGAAGCCTGCGGCAGCGTCGAAGAGGTTGGTGGCGTTGATCCAGACCACGCCGGCCTTCAGCTTCGGTGCGATGTCGAGGGCGAGGTTGACGTTCTCGGTCCAGACGCTGGCGGCGAGGCCGTAGCGGGTGTTGTTGGCCAGATCGACGGCTTCGCCGGGGGTACGGAAGGTGGTGGAGACGAGGACCGGGCCGAAGATCTCCTCCTGCATCAGGGGGGAGGCGGCGGAGAGGCCGGTGATGAGGGTGGGCGGGTAGAAGCAGCCCTCGGGGAGCGGGGTGGCGGGGCGGTAGGTCTCGCCCTCGGTGTTGGTCTCGACGAGGCGGGTGATCTGGGCAAGCTGGACGGGATCGACGATCGCGCCGATGTCGATGCATTTGTCCAAGGGGTCGCCGATGCGCAGACCGTCCATCCGGCGCTTGAGCTTGTCGTGGAAGCGGCTTGCGACGCCCTCCTGCACCAGAAGCCGCGATCCGGCGCAGCAGACCTGACCCTGGTTGAACCAGATCGCATCGACGAGGCCCTCGACGGCCGAGTCGAGGTCGGCGTCGTCGAAGACGATGTAGGGGGATTTGCCGCCGAGTTCGAGCGTGAGGGCCTTGCCGGAGCCCGCTGTGGCCTCGCGGATGCGGCGGCCGACGGCGGTGGAGCCGGTGAAGGCGATCTTGTTGACGTCGGCATGGGTGACGAGGGCCGCGCCGACCTCGCCATCGCCGGTGACGATGTTGAGCACGCCCTTGGGCAACCCGGCCTCGCGGGTGAGCTGGGCGAAGAGGAGGGCGGTGAGCGGGGTGTATTCGGCGGGCTTCAGGACGACGGTGTTGCCGGCGGCGAGGGCGGGGGCGACCTTCCAGGCGAGCATCAGGAGCGGGAAGTTCCACGGGATCACCGCGCCGCAGACGCCGAGGGGGGCCATGTCGGGCAGCTCGGCGGGGAGAAGCTGGGCGAGACCGGCGTGGTAGTAGAAATGGCGGGTGACGAGCGGCAGGTCGATGTCGCGGCTCTCGCGGATCGGCTTGCCGTTGTCGAGCGTCTCGAGCACGGCGAGAAGGCGTGCGTGTTTCTGGGTCAGCCGGGCGAGGGCGTAGAGGTGCTTCGCGCGCTCGTGGGCGGGAAGCTTCGCCCAGCCGGGCTGCGCCTTGCGGGCGGCGGCGACGGCGGTGTTCACATCGTCGGCACTGGCCTGCGTGACCTCGGCCAGGGGCTTGCCGGTGGCGGGGTTGGCGGTGGCGAAGGTGGTGCCGGGGGTGGTGAAGCCGCCGTCGATCCAGTGGCCGAAGCGGCCCTCGTGGCTGGCGATCCAGGCCAGGGCCTCGGCGGCCGATTCGGGGGCGGGGCCGTAGCTCATGTCGTTGAAGATGTCGCGGACGGTCATGGCGTTACCCCATCGGATGGCGGTTGGCGGCGGAATAGGCGCCGGTGACGTGGTGTTCGAGCTGACGCTCGATATCGCCCAGAAGCGAGGAGGCGCCGAAGCGGAAGAGATCGGGCTGCAGCCAGGGCGCGCCGAGCTCGTCCTTCATCAGCGAGAGATAGACCAGCGCGTCCTTGGCCTTGGAGATGCCGCCCGCGGGCTTGTAGCCGACCTTGATGCCGGTGCGGTCCTCATAGTCGCGGATGGCGCGGACCATGGTCAGGGTGACGGGCAGGGTGGCGTTCACCGGCTCCTTGCCCGTGGAGGTCTTGATGAAATCGGCCCCGGCCATCATGCAGACGAGGCTGGCGCGGGCGACGTTGCGCAGGGTTCCGAGCTCGCCCGTGGCGAGGATCGCCTTCACATGCGCCTCGCCGCAGGCCTCGCGCATGGCGCGCATCTCGTCGTAGAGCGCCTGCCAGTTGCCGGTGAGGACGTGGCGGCGGGAGATCACGATGTCGATCTCGGCGGCGCCCGCCTTGACGCTTTCGCCGATCTCGGCCAGCCGCAGATGCAGCGGCGAGAGGCCTGCCGGGAAGCCGGTGGAGACGGCGGCAACGGGAATGTGGCTGCCCTCGAGCGCGCGGACGGCGGTTTCGACCATGTCGTGATAGACGCAGACGGCCCCTGTGGTCAGGCCCTGCATTCCCAGCGCCTCGAGAATGTCGGGGCGCACCGGCTGGCGGGCCTTGGCGCAGAGCCGCTGGACGCGGCCCGCGGTGTCATCGCCCGAAAGGGTGGTGAGGTCGATCAGCGAGACGGCCTTGCAGAGCCATGCCGCCTGAAACTCCTTCTTCACCGAGCGGCGGCCCGGGATGGTGGCGGCGCGACGCTCGATGGCCGAGGTGTTGGCCTGCACCGAGCCCAGCCAGTCGAGATCGAGCGGTAAGCCGGGATTGCGGCGATGGGTCAGTTGCGGCAGGTGCTGCCCCTCGGCCCCGGTGGGGGCTGAAGCTGTCTCGATCTGCATGGCGGCCTCCGATGGAACGCGGCGAGGGTGGCATGGCGCGCCGGGGCGGGCAAGCGGAACGCAGCGGCGCTTGCCCGGGCGGATTAGGAGCGCAGGTCGGTCAGCGGCTCTTTCACGCCGTGATCGTAGGTGGCCCAGCCCCGGTCGGTTCCGGTGGGCGGCAGGTCGGCGGGGGGCACCTCGCGGTGCAGATGCGCCTTGGCGATGAAATTCGCGGTGATCGGCGCCGTCAGGAACAGGAAGAGCGAGATCAGGATCTCGTGCCAGGAGAAGGGGTCGGCCACCAGCCCGAAATAGAGCATCGAGGCGATCAGCACGCCGCCGATGCCGATGGTGGTGGCCTTGGTCGGCGCATGCAGACGCGTCATCGGATCGGGCAGCTTCAGCAGGCCGAAGCTGCCGATGATGCCGAAGATCCCGGCGACGACCAGAAGACCGGAGATGATGATTTCGGAAAGGATGCTCATGCCTGCCTCATTCGATGATGTAGCCGCGCAGCATGAACTTGCAGTAGGCGACGGTGGACACGAAGCCGGTCATGGCAAAGAGCAGCGCCGCCTCGAAGTTGACGCCGGTGCCCTGGCGGATGCCGTAGAGCACGAGGAGCGCGATCATGTTGATGACCATGGTGTCGAGCGCCAGCACCCGGTCGGGCACGCCCGGGGCGCGCACGATGCGCCAGAGGTTGAACAGCAGCGCCACCCCGAAGCAGGAGAAGGCGAACATCAGCGCGAAGTCGATCATTGGAAGATCCTCTTCAGACGGGATTCGTAGCGGGTCTTGATGTCGTCACGCACCGCATCGGGATCGGGCGCGTGCAGGCAGTGGACCAGAAGCGAGCGACCGCAGGCCGAGATGTCGGCGGTGACGGTGCCCGGCGTGAGGGTGATGGTGCCGGCGAGGAGCGTGATCGCCTCGGGCGAGCGCAGCTCGATCGGGATGGCGATCCAGGCGGGCTGAAGCTCGGAGTTGGGCTTGAAGAGCACGATCTTGGCCACGACGATATTGGCCACGATGATGTCCCAGATCACCAGGAGGATATAGCCGATGATGGCGGGCAGGTTGCGCACCACCATGCGGTTCGGCCAGTAGACCGAGGTCAGGAAGGGGATGATCGTGGCGAGGATCGCCGCGAAGACCATGCTGCCGAGGCTGTAGCCGTTGACCAGCAGCAGCCAGACCACGAAGAGCGTGGCGCTGAGATAGGGGTGGGGATAGAGGCGGCGCATCACGGCAGCTCCGACAGGCGGTTGGCGGTGATATAGGCGGCGCCGTCCTGCAGCTCGATCGCGGTGGCCTGCATGTAGGCGGTGACCGGCCCGGCGAAGACGGTCAGCGCGACCAGACCGGCGAGCAGCGCGAAGATCGCGGTGAGGGCGAGGGGCTGCGCGGCGGCAGGCTCGGCCTCGGACGGGCTTGCGTGGGATTTCCAGAACAAGAGGCTGCCCGCGCGGGAGAAGCCGACGATGATGATGAGCGAGGTCACGAGGACGACGGGCCAGACCAGCATCATCCGGTCGCGCAGCGCGTCGAGGATCAGGAGCTTGCCGAGGAAGCCCGAGAGCGGCGGCATGCCCGCGAGCGCGATGGCCGCGGCGAAGAACAGCGCGGCGGCGAGCCCCTGCCCGGCGAAGGGCGGGGTGGGCATGCGGAGCGAGTCGCCGCCGCGGCGGGCGGTGACCAGATCGGCGATGAGGAACATCGCCCCGGTCGCGAGGGTGGAGTGGATGAGGTAGTAGAGCGCCGCCGCCGTCGTCTCGGGCGAGAAGCCGGAGAGGGCGGTGAAGAGCGTGCCCATCGAGGCGATGACGGCGAAGGCCACGAGCCGCGGCAGGGTGACGGCGCCGAGCACGCCGAGCGCGCCGATCACCAGCGTCACCAGGGCAGCGGGCAGCAGCAGGTCACCGAAGAGCGCGCCGGTGGCCGGCGTGTCGGGCGGGAAGACCAATGCGTAGAGCCGCAGCGTGGCATAGGCGCCGACCTTGGTCATCACCGCAAAGAGCGCGGCGACCGGGCCGGGGGCATGGGCATAGGTGGCGGGGAGCCAGAAATGCAGCGGCACCAGTGCGCCCTTGATGGCGAAGACCATCAGGAGCAGCACCCCGGCGACGCGGATCAGCCCGGCATCGCCCTCGGGCAGAGCCGCGACCCTCACCGCGAGGTCGGCCATGTTCAGCGTGCCGGTGACGGAGTAGATCGTCGCGAGGCCGAAGAGGAAGAGGGTGGAGCCGACGAGGTTGTAGGCCACGTATTGCACCCCGGCACGGATCCGCTCGCGCCCGCCGCCGTGGATCATCAGCCCGTAGCTGGCGATCAGCAGCACTTCGAAGAAAACGAAGAGGTTGAAGGCGTCCCCGGTCAGGAAGGCGCCGCAGATGCCCATCAACTGGAACTGGAACAGGGCGTGGAAATGCTTGCCGCGCGCGTCCCAGCCGGTGCCGACCGCGTAGAGCTGCACCATCAGCGCGAGGAAGGCGGTGAGCGCCAGCATGATCGCCGCCAGCCGGTCGAGCACCAGCACGATGCCGAAGGGGGCGGGCCAGTTGCCGAGGAAATAGACCTCGGGCGGGTTGACCGAAGCGGTGTAGAGCAGCCCGCCGGAGATCACGAGCAGCGCCACCGTGCCGGCGAGGCCGAAGACCCGCTGCAGCACGAGGTCGTGCCGCATGCCCAGGACGATCAGCGGGGCGAGCAGGGCGGGCAGGACGACGGGGGCAATGATCCAGTGGTTCACCGGCTGTCCCCCTCGTCATCCATGTCGATCCGGTCGTCGCCGGTCTCGAGGAAGGCGCCCAGAGCCATCATCACGATGACGGCGGTCATGCCGAAGGAGATGACGATGGCGGTCAGCACCAGCGCCTGCGTCAGGGGATCGGTGTAGCCGGGAGCGGTGTAGGACAGCACCGGCGGCAGGCCGATGGCGAGGCGTCCGCTGGCGAAGATGAAGACGTTCACCGCATAGGAGAGCAGCGCCAGCCCGAGGATGACGGGGAAGGTGCGCAGACGCAGGATCAGATAGACCCCGGCTGCGGTCAGGGTGCCGACGGCGGTGGCGACCAGAAACTCCATCAGCGGACCTCCCCGTCGGGAAGATCGGTGTCATAGGGGGCGGTGTTCACTTTTTCTCCGGCACGAAGCGCGATGCGCGAGATCGAGGCCAGCGCCAGCATGACGGCGCCGAGCACGGTGAGGAAGACGCCGGTGTCGAAGATCATCGCCGTCGCCAGTTCGAACGGGGCGAGGGGCGGCAGGGTGACATAGCCGAAGTCGGAGGTGAGGAAGGGCGTGCCGGTGAACCAGGCGCCGACTCCGGCGGCCCCGGCGATCAGCACGCCGCTGGCGATCAGCGCGTGGTATTCGACGCGCTGCCGCGCCTCGGCCCAGGCGAAGCCCGAGGCCATGTATTGCATGACGAGCGCGATGGCGACGACGAGACCGGCGATGAAGCCGCCGCCCGGCTGGTTGTGGCCGCGCAGGAAGATGTAGACGCCGACCATGATCGCCACCGGCAGCACCATGCGGGTGGCGACGACGAGCATCAGCGGATGGCGGTCGCCCGCGTCGCGCTGATCCTGCGCCCAGTTGCGCAGCCGGTCGTTGGCCGGGCCGGCGCGCAGGATGGCTTCGGTCAGGGCGAAGATCACGAGGGCGGCGATGCCCAGCACGGTGATCTCGCCGAAGGTGTCGTAGCCGCGGAAGTCCACCAGGATGACGTTCACCACGTTGGTGCCGCCGCCCTCGGTCTTGGCGTTCTCGAGGTGGTAGGCGGCGATGCTGGGGAAGGCGAAGTCGCGCAGCATCAGCGCATAGATCAGCGCGGCGGAGCCGAGACCGGCGGCGACCGCGATCGCCCCGTCGCGGGTGCGGCGCAGGCGGCCGCTTTCGAAGGGTGTGGTCTTGGGCAGGAAGTTCAACGCCAGGAGCAGCAGGATGACGGTCACGACCTCGACCGAGATCTGGGTCAGCGCGAGGTCGGGGGCGGCGAGATAGGCAAAGCCCACCGAGACGATCAGCCCGATGATGCCCACCAGCACCAGCGCCAGGAGGCGGTTGCGGTGGAAGCTGACGATGGCAGCGGTGGCGGTGATCAGCAGCACCCAGCCGATGAAGGGCACGATCTCCACCGGGGTTTCGGGGCGCTGGCCGACGCTGTGGCTGCCGCCGAAGAAGGCGAAGGCGCCGGTGGCGACGATGGCGAGGGTGGCAATGGCGAGGTAGCGGGTGAGCGCGCCGTCATGCAGCGCCCGGGTGAAGCCGCGCGACAGGGCGGCGATCGGCTCCACGATGCCGTCGAAGATGCGCTTGGCCTCGGGGCGCGGGGTGGCGAGCCAGAGCCGGTTCAGCGGTCCATGCAGCAGGACGAGGGCGAGACCGCCGAGGATGGCCGTGACCGACATCCAGAGCGCAGGCGTGAAGCCGTGCCAGTGGTAGATGTTGACCGCGACGGCCTCGCCGGTGACGGCGGTGGCGGCGGCATCGACCAGCCAGGCGGCGGTGGCCATCGGGAAGAGGCCGATCAGCACCACGAGCAGGGTGAGGAAGGCCGGGGCGCCCCAGAGGCCGGGGCCGGGATCATGCGGGTGGTCGAGCTTGGCGCGCGGCTCGCCCAGGAAGGTGTGGCCGAGGAAGCGGAAGCTGTAGGCGACCGAGAAGAGCGCGCCGATGGTGGCGAGGACCGGCAGCAGCCAAGGGATGCCCGCCCAGACGGTATGCGAGGCTTCCTCCAGCATCATCTCCTTGGAGAGGAAGCCGTTCAGCGGCGGGATGCCCGCCATCGACAGCGCGGCGATGGTGCTGATGGCGAAGGTGATCGGCATGGCCTTGCGCAACCCGCCCAGCAGCTTCAGGTCGCGGGTGTGGGTCGAGTGGTCGACGATGCCCGCCACCATGAAGAGCGCGGCCTTGAAAGTGGCGTGGTTGATGATGTGGAACACCGCGACCGTCGCTGCCGCCTTGGTGCCGAAGCCCAGCAGCATGGTGATGAGGCCCAGATGCGACACGGTGGAGAAGGCGAGGAGCGCCTTCAGATCGTCCTTGAAGAGCGCGATCTTGGCGGCGATCACCATGGTCACGAGGCCGGTCGTCGCCACGATGAAAAACCATTCCGGCGTGCCCGCCAGCACCGGCCAGAGCCGGGCCATCAGGAAGAGCCCGGCCTTCACCATGGTGGCCGAGTGCAGGTAGGCCGAGACCGGGGTGGGGGCGGCCATGGCGTGCGGCAGCCAGAAGTGGAACGGGAACTGCGCCGATTTGGTGAAGGCGCCGAGCAGGATCAGGATCAGCGCGGGCAGATACCAGTCGGAGGCCTGGATCGCGTCCTTGTTCTGCAGGATCACGCTGAGGTCGTAGCTGCCGACGATCTGGCCGAGGATCAGCATGCCGGCGATCATGGCGAGCCCGCCCATGCCGGTGACGGTCAGCGCCATGCGCGCGCCCTGACGGCCCTCGGGCAGGTGCTTCCAGTAGCCGATGAGAAGGAAGGAGGAGAGCGAGGTCAGCTCCCAGAACACCAGCAGAAGCAGGATGTTGTCGGACAGAACGATGCCGACCATCGCGCCCTGGAACAGCATGAGATAGCTGTAGAACTGGCCCATCGGGTCGCGCCGGTCGAGGTAGAAGCGGGCGTAGAGGGTGATGAGCAGGCCGATGCCGAGGATCATCCCGGCGAAGAGCAGGCCGAGCCCGTCTAGGAAGAAATTCACGTTCAGCCCGAGCGTGGGCAGCCATTCCATGCGGGTGTGGATCACCTCGCCGCGCAGCACGGCGGGGGCGTGCAGGGCCAGCATCACCAGCGCCAGAGTGGTCATCGCGCCTGCCGAGAGCGCACAGGCGTTGCGCCCGGAGCGGATCATCAGCCCGGGCAGGAACGCACCCAGAAACGGCAAGGCAACAATCAGGGCTAGGGACATGCGGCGGAGATTTCCATTCGTTCCGAGGGGCCGTGTGCGGTCGCGACGGGACCTGGCGTGGCAGGTGGCGCACTTTGGGCAATGCAGCCCCCGCAAGTCAAGGCAAGCGGGATAGGATTTCCGTGAGCATGTCGTTTTTTGACTTCGGCTGCGGGGGCTTCGCGGGCTCAGCCCTCACGGCCTGCCGCGTTCTGGTCGATGAGATAGCGCTGCGACAGCGGGATCGCGGCGGCTCCCAGCGAGCGGGCCTGCGGGCCGATCGTGCCCTCGCGGATCAGCGGCGGGTCGATGCCGGCGAGGTCCAGCCGGTGCAGCGCCTCGGAGGTGCGGCGGACGATCTCGGCGCGGATGGGCTGCGGCATCCAGCCGTCGATCATCACGGTGCCCATCTCCACCAGCGCCGCGGCGCTGAGCGTGGCGCTGGCGAGGCCGGCCGCGGCGGAGTCGAGCCAGTCGGAGAGGATGGGCTCGCTGACCTGCCAGTGGTCGGGGGATTCCCAGAGGTGGTCGGAGGGCTCGCCTGCCTCCCTCATGCGCTCGGCGAGGCTGGACATCGAGGCGACGGTGAGCAGGCGCCGCATCTGGCCGTCGGGGCCGGGGACGGGCATCGGGCCGACGCCCGCCGCATTGCCGGTGCGCCCGGTGAAGAGCTGGCCGTTCAGCACCAGCCCGCCGCCGATGAAATAGGCGAAGTAGAAGTAGAGGAAATCCTTGGGTCGGTCGCCGGTGCCGAAGACGAGTTCCGCGCCGCAGGCGGCGGTGGCGTCGTTCTGGACATAGACCGGCATGCCGGAGAGCGCCGCCAGTTCGGCCTGGATGTCGCGGTGGCGCCAGGCGTCCATCTCGGCCTGCGGAGCGCCGACGAATTGCACCCAGCTCCAGAGCTGGAAGGGCATGGCGACGCCGAGCCCGCCGACCCGGGCGCGCTTGCTGGCGGGCAGGCCGGCGAGGACGGCGGGCAGCGCCTCGGCCATGAAGCCCATCACCGCGTCGGGGGTCGGGTAGCGGTAGGTGCGGCGGCGGGCCGTCACCTCCTGCCCGAGGAAGTCGATCAGGGTCAGATCGACCGAGCGGCGGCCGATCTTCAGCCCGAGGAAATAGGCGCCCTCCGCCGCCAGCGACATCGGCACCGAGGGCTGGCCGATGCGGCCGCGGATCGGCTCGCCGCGCTGCAGGAGCCCGTCGGATTCGAGCGCGCGCATGATGACGGAGACGGTCTGGGCCGAGAGCCCGGTGATCCGGGCGATGTCGGATTTCGCCAAGGCGCCGTGCTGGCGCAAGAGGGTCAGGACGAGCTTTTCGTTATGCGCCCGCATGCCGCTCTGGTTCGAGCCGCGCACGCCGCTGCCTTCGGGCGGCGGGCGGTCCATGGCGGTCTCCTGGTCTTGCGGCACGGTCTTGGGCTCCATCGGCGGGACTGTGGCAGCTAATGCGCTTCGGGGGGCGGGACAACACCCTTGCGCAGGATCACGTTGGCGAAGAGCGCGGGTTCGCTGGTGGCGACGATGCTATGGGCGGCGCGGATGCGCGGGTAGAGCGCCTCGCCCGACAGCGGCGTGACGGCGAAGCCGGGCTGGCGGCTGTGGCAGGTGGCCTCGATCCGGTCGTGGATCGGGGCGCGCTGGGCCGGGTCGTTGTTCAGCGCGGCGCGGAAGATGGCGGCGGGTGAGGCGGTATCGAGCGGCAGCACCTGCAGGATGGCGTCGAGGAGGGCGAGGATGCCGTGGCCATCGGCGCGCAGCAACCGCTGGGCATGGGCCTCGGCGGGGTAGTTGCCGTCGACGAGGGCGATCTCGTCGCCGTGCCCCATGGCGCGCAGGCTGCGCAACAGGTCCGGCCCCAGAATGGGTGGAATACCGATCAGCATCGCGCCTTCACCGGGCCGGGTGACGCGGCTGTGCCGCGGCCAGGCCACCGCCTCCCTTCGCTGCGGGACTCTCCGGCAGCGCTCCTGTGAGGCAGAGTGCGCAGGACATGGCGGGCTGTCAATAATAAATCAGAGTGATTTAATTATCTTGACGCAAGCCGGGGAATCAGTTTCTGTATCGGCATCGCAGCGGGAGGAACGCTTGCGGAGTTTGAGTGCGAAACGGCGGGCGAACGTCCCGTCACCTGGGAGGACTTCACGTGACCAAGATGAAAACGACCCTGTTCATGGGGGCGGCCGCGCTTGCGATGATGGCGGCTCCGGCGATGGCGCAGAGCGTCTCGGCCTGCCTGATCACCAAGACCGACACCAACCCCTTCTTCGTGAAGATGAAGGAAGGCGCCTCGGCCAAGGCCGCCGAGCTGGGCATCGACCTGAAGACCTATGCCGGCAAGATCGACGGCGACCATGAATCGCAGGTCGCGGCCATCGAGGCCTGCGTGGCCGACGGCGCCAAGGGCATTCTTCTGACCGCCTCGGACACCAAGGCGATCGTCGATGCGGTGCAGCAGGCGCGCGACGCGGGCATTCTGGTGATCGCGCTGGACACCCCGCTCGACCCGATCGACGCGGCGGATGCGACCTTCGCCACCGACAACTTCAAGGCGGGAGAGCTGATCGGCCAGTGGGCGAAAGCCTCGATGGGCGACGAGGCGGCCAATGCCAAGATCGCGATGCTCGACCTGTCGATCTCGCAGCCTTCGGTGGACGTGCTGCGCGATCAGGGCTTCCTGACCGGCTTCGGCATCGACACAGTGGATGTGGCCAAATGGGGCGACGAGACCGACGAGCGCATCGTCGGCAACGAAGTCACCTCGGGCAACGAGGAGGGCGGGCTGAAGGCGATGGAGGCGCTGCTGGCCAAGGACCCGGAGATCAACCTGGTCTACACGATCAACGAGCCCTCGGCGGCGGGCGCCTACGAGGCGCTGAAGGCCATCGGCCGCGAGGGCGACGTGATGATCGTGTCGGTGGACGGCGGCTGCCCCGGCGTGGCCGATGTGAAGGACGGCGTGATCGGCGCGACGTCGCAGCAGTATCCGCTGCAGATGGCGTCGCTGGGCGTCGAGGCCATCGCCAAGTTCGCGGCGGATGGCACGAAGCCCATGCCGACCGAGGGCAAGGACTTCTTCGACACCGGCGTGGCGCTGATCACCGACAAGCCGGTGGACGGCGTGGAGTCGATCGACACCACCAAGGGCACCGAACTCTGCTGGGGCTGATCCCGGACCGGAGGCGCCGCAGCGGTTGCGGCGCCTGACAGCAGACGAGCGGAGGGCGGCGCGCGATGCCGCCCTTTTCACAAGCGCCGCAGCGGGAGCCCGGCGCATACGGGAGGATCACCGGAATGGCAGCCGATGCACGTCAGGCGACGGGTTTCGAGGAGGGGCTGAAGGGCGCCTCGGAAAAGGTGGCAGAGTTTCAAGAGAGCAAGAGCCCGCTGAAACGCATCCAGCACTGGCTGCACCAGACGCCTTCGGCAGTGCCGATGATCGTGCTGGTGGCGGCGCTGATCGTCTTCGGGCTTCTGTCGGACAATTTCTTCAAGGCGGCGACGCTGTCGACCATCCTGCAGCAGATCGCCATCGTCGGCATCCTCGGCTGCGCGCAGACCGTGGTGATCCTGACCGCGGGCATCGACCTGTCGGTCGGGGCCATCGCGGTGTTCTCCTCGGTGCTGATGGGGCAGATGAGCTTCCGCTATGGCATTCCCGCCGAGCTGTCGATCCTGATCGGGCTGGTGCTGGGGACCGGGATGGGGGCGATCAACGGCATCCTCATTGCCTTCCTGAAGCTGCCGCCCTTCATCGTGACGCTGGGGACATGGCAGGTGCTGCTGGCCTCGAACTTCATCTATTCGGCGAACGAGACGATCCGCAGCGCCGATGTGAAGGAGAGCGCGCCCGCGCTGCAGCTCTGGGGGCTGTCGATCCAGCCGGGCGGGGTGCGGGTGCTGTTCGCGGTGTTCCTGCTGATCGTGCTGGTGGCGATCATGGCCTACGTCTTGCGCCAGACGGCCTGGGGGCGGCATGTCTATGCGGTGGGGGATGACCCCGAGGCGGCGGCGCTGGCCGGGGTGAAGACCCGGGCGGTTCTGGTGCAGGTCTACGCGCTGGCCGGGTTCTTCTGCGCCATCGCCGGCTGGGTGATGATCGGCCGCTTCGGCTCGGTCTCGCCCACGGCCTCGACCGGGCAGCTGGGCAACATCCAGTCGATCACCGCGGTGGTGATCGGGGGGATCTCGCTCTTCGGCGGGCGGGGGTCGATCGTCGGCATGTTCTTCGGCGCGCTGATCGTCGGCGTGTTCGAGATGGGGCTGCGGCTGGTCGGGACCGACCCGCAATGGACCTTCTTCCTCATCGGTGTGCTCATCATCTTCGCCGTCGGCGTCGACCAGTGGATCAGAAAGGCTGCAGCATGACCCGCGAACCGATCCTGAAGGGCCGCAACCTCGTCAAGCGCTATGGCAAGGTGACCGCGCTCGACCATTGCGACTTCGACCTCTATCCCGGCGAGATCCTTGCCGTCATCGGCGACAACGGGGCGGGGAAATCGACGCTGATCAAGGCGGTGTCGGGGGCGGTGGTGCCCGACGAGGGCGACATCTTCCTCGACGGCAAGAAGATCAACTTCACCTCGCCCATCGATGCGCGGGCGGCGGGGATCGAGACGGTCTATCAGACGCTGGCGATGTCGCCCGCGCTGTCGATCGCCGACAACATGTTCATGGGGCGCGAGCTGCGCAAGCCGGGCTTCATGGGCAAGGTGATGCGCCAGCTCGACCGCCCGGCGATGGAGAAATTCGCCCGGGCCAAGCTGAACGAGCTGGGGCTGATGACGATCCAGAACATCAATCAGGCGGTGGAGACGCTGTCGGGCGGGCAGCGGCAGGGCGTGGCGGTGGCGCGGGCGGCGGCTTTCGGGTCGAAGGTCATCATCCTCGACGAGCCGACGGCGGCGCTGGGAGTGAAGGAAAGCCGCCGGGTGCTGGAGCTGATCCTCGACGTGCGGTCGCGGGGCATCCCGATCGTGCTGATCAGCCACAACATGCCGCATGTCTTCGAGGTGGCCGACCGGGTGCATGTGCATCGGCTGGGCAAGCGGCTTTGCATCATTGACCCGAAGCGCCATTCGATGTCGGATGCGGTGGCCTACATGACCGGCGCCAAGGTGCCCGAGGATATGAACGAGTTCGCATGACACCAGACGATCTTGCCGAGGCGATCCGGCACCGGGCCGAGGGGCAGGGGCGGTTCATCACCGCCCTTGCCGGGCCTCCAGGCGCCGGGAAATCCACGCTGGCCGCGGCGGTGGTCGCCGCGCTGGGCGAGGGCGCGCGGGTGGTGCCGATGGACGGGTTCCATTACGATGACGCGGTGCTGGTGAAGCGCGGGCTCAGGCATGTGAAGGGCTCGCCCGAGACCTTCGACGTGCAGGGCTTTCTGGTGCTGATGGAGCGGCTGCGCGAGGGCGGCGAGATCGCCATCCCGGTCTTCGACCGCGGCATGGAGCTGGCGCGGGCCGCGGCGGATGTGGTGACGGACGAGGACCGGTTTCTGGTGGTCGAGGGCAATTACCTGCTGCTCGACGAGGAGCCGTGGCGCGACCTGCTGCCCTGGTTCGACATGACGGTGTTCCTCGACGTGCCCGAGGCCGAGCTGGAGCGGCGGCTGATCCGGCGCTGGATCGACCACGGGCGCAGCCCCGAGGCGGCGCGGGACTGGGCGATGTCGAACGACATCCCGAATGCAAGGCGGGTGATCCGCGGGTCGCGCACGGCGGATGCGGTGATCCGCTGGCAGTGATCAGCCTTGCGGTGTCATCGCCTTGCGCTGGCGGGCGCGCTGGATGCCGAGGTGGCGCTCGCGCAGGATGATCATGATGCCCGCGCTCACCACCAGAGCCGCGCCGCCGAGCATTGTCCAGGTCGGGACTTCGGCGAAGACGAAATAACCGATCAGCAGGGCGAAGAGCATCGAGGCATATTCGAAGGGCGCGATGACCGAGGCATCGGCGTAGCGGTAGCTGGAGGTCAGCAGGATCTGGGCGAAGCCGCCGAGCAGGCCCGCGCCGATCAGCAGCGCGAGTTCGCGCGCGTCGGGGACTTCCCAGCCGAAGGGCAGGGTGCAGAGCGCCAGCAGCGTGCCGGTGAGCGAGAAGTAGAAGACGATGGCCGAGATCTGCTCGGTCTCGACCAGCTTGCGCACGAAGGTCTGGGCGAGGGCGGAAAAGACCGCGCCCGCCAGCACGATCATCGCGCCGAAGGCCTCGGCATGGTCGAGCATGCCGCCGGTGGCGACCGAGAGCCGGGGCGAGAGCACGATGAGCACGCCGACGAGGCCGAGCACCACCGCCGAGATGCGGAAGGCGCGGACCTGCTCGCCCAAGAACATCGCGGCGAAGATGACGACGAGCAGCGGCGCGGCATAGCCGATGGCTGTCACCTCGGGCAGCGGCAGGTAGCCGAGCCCGGCGAAGCCGCAGCCCATGGCGCAGGTTCCCATCAGCCCGCGCCAGACATGGCCCAAGGGATTGCGGGCGCGCAACCCCGTCGCCAGCTCGCGCCGCGAGGCCAGCCAGACGAGGATCACCGGCATGGCCAGCAGCGAACGGAAGAACACGGCCTCGCCCGAGGGGATGGTGTCGGCCGTCGCCTTGATCATCGAGGACATCACGATGAAGATCAGCACCGAGGCGACCTTGAGGCCGATGCCACGCAGCGGCTGCATGGGAAAATCCTTCTCCGGGCGTAAGGTTACGCAGAAGGATCATCATATTCCGGCAGGTTCAAGGGCGAATGGCCACTGGACGGCGGCGGCGCGCTGCGGTTCTGTGGTCGCCACATCCAGAGGGAGACTGCCGATGCGCCCGAACTTGTCCGACCTGATCGATCAGGGTCGCGGGGTCGCCCCCGCCGATCTGGTGCTGCGCGGCGGGCGGGTCTTCGACCTGATCACCGGCGATCTGGTCGAGGGCGACGTGGCGATCTGTGGCGAGACCATCGTCGGCGTCTTCGATCATTACGAGGGGCGCGAGGTGATCGACTGCACCGGGAAGATCCTCGTGCCGGGGTTCATCGACACGCATCTGCATATCGAAAGCTCGCTGGTGACGCCCTTCGAATTCGACCGCTGCGTCTGCCCGCGCGGCGTGACCACGGCGATCTGCGACCCGCACGAGATCGCCAATGTCTGCGGGCTGGAGGGGATCGAGTATTTCCTCGCAGCCGCGTCGCGCACGGTGATGGACATCCGGGTGCAGCTGTCCTCCTGCGTGCCCTCGACCCATATGGAGACGGCGGGGGCGCGGCTGGAGGCGGCGGATCTGGCGCCGCTGATGGATCATCCGCGGGTGATCGGGCTGGCCGAGTTCATGAACTTTCCCGGCGTGCTGATGAAGGACGAAGGCTGCCTCGCCAAGCTGGAGGCCTTCCGCGGGCGGCATATCGACGGCCATGCCCCCTTGCTGCGCGGGCGCGACCTGAACGGCTATATCGCCGCCGGCATCCGCACCGAGCATGAGGCGACGACGGCGGAGGAGGGGCTGGAGAAGCTCAGGAAGGGGATGCGGGTGCTGATCCGCGAGGGGTCGGTCTCGAAGGACCTGCACGCGCTGGCGCCGCTGCTGACCGAGCGGCAGGCGCCTTACCTGTGTTTCTGCACCGACGACCGCAACCCGCTGGACATCGCCGAGCATGGCCATCTGGATTACATGATCCGCACCGCCATCGCCCTCGGCGCGCCGCCGCTGGCGGTCTACCGCGCGGCGAGCCTGTCGGCGGCGGAGGCCTTCGGGCTGAAGGACCGCGGGCTGATCGCGCCGGGCAAGCGGGCGGATATCGCGGTGATCGACACGCTGGAGGACTGTAATGCCGCGCTGGTGCTGTCGGGCGGGGTGGTGGCGGATGACGCGGCCTTCGCGCGACGCGAGGTGATCCCGCCGGTGGCGCGGCACTCGGTGAAGGCGGGGCGGGTGGAGCCGCATCATTTCCGCTGCAGCGGCAACCGGGTGGAGACGCCGGTGATCGGCATCCTGCCGGGCAAGATCATCACCGAGCATCTGAGCTTCGAGATCAGCCCCGAGGATGGCGACAAGCGGCCCGATGTCTCGCGCGACCTGATGCGGATCGCGGTGATCGAGCGGCATGGCAAGAACGGCAACAAGGCCGCGGGATTCGTGAAGGGCTTCGGGATCCAGAAGGGGGCGATCGCCTCGACCGTGTGCCACGACCATCACAACATCGCCGTGGTGGGGGCAGATTACGCCGACATGGCGCTGGCCGCGAACCGGCTGGGCGAGATCGAGGGCGGATTCGTGGTGGTCGAGGGGGGCAGGGTGCTGGCCGAACTCGCGCTGCCGGTGGCGGGGCTGATGAGCCTCGAGCCCTTCGAGGTGGTGCGCGATGCGCTGGTGGGGCTGCGGGCGGCGGCGCGGTCGCTGGGCGTCACGCTGGAGGAGCCCTTCCTCCAGCTGGCCTTCCTCGCGCTGCCGGTGATTCCGCATCTGAAGATCACGGATCACGGCATGGTCGATGTGGACCGTTTCGAGGTCATCCCCTGACGACCTGCGGCAGGGGCCGTCGGTCGTCAGGGGAGAACCGGCGGGGAGCGTCGCCGGTGGGGATCGTCAGCAGGGGCCGTTGAAGGTCTGGCCGCGGGCGTTGCGATAGGCGCAGGTGCCGTTGCCGTTCGGGCCGATCAGCGTGCCGGCGACCGCACCGGCAGCCGCGCCGAGCGCCGCGCCCTGCAGACGGTCGTCCGAGCCGGAAACGGCAGCACCGAGCGCGGCGCCGGTCAGGGCACCTGCGGCCTGGGTCTGGTTCGAGGTTTCACAGCCGGCGAGCAGAGCGACGAGGGGCAGGGCCACAAGAATCTTTTTCATTACAAGTCTCCAAACAGATGATCTGGTTGAAAACACCTGCCGGGGCGCATCGGTTCCGTCGCGGCATCGGCTTCAGCGCGATGATGCCCAAAGCCTTGGGAAAGACCCGGAAAACACGAAAGCCGCCCCGAGGGGCGGCTTTTCCGTGTCAGAAGAATTTTGGTGGAGCCAGGCGGGATCGAACCGCCGACCTCTTGAATGCCATTCAAGCGCTCTCCCAACTGAGCTATGACCCCACCGGAGTGCGAAGCATTTCGTCTTCGCTTGGGCTGTCTAGTGAACTGCGAGAGAGGGCGCAAGAGGAAAAAAGCGCCCTCCCGACAGGTTCTCAGACGTCTTCCTCGTCGCCGGCCACATCGGCCAGATCGTCGAGCGACACGTTGTCGTCGGCATCGTCTTCCAGCAGATCGTCATCGACATCCGCGTCTTCGGTCGCGCCGGTTTCCAGCAGATCGTCGTCGGTCTCCAGGTCGTCCACCAGAACGTCGTCGTCCTTTTCCGGGGCGACGCGGGCGATGACCGCGGCGACGGCCTTGCGGCGCGCGCTTTCGATGTCCACGACCTCGCCGGTGTAGGGGCTGACGATCGGGCTGCGGTTCAGGTCATAGAAGCGTTTGCCGGTCGTCGGGCAAATGCGCTTCGTGCCCCATTCTTCTTTGGGCATGGTGATCCCCTTGCAAGGCTGGCTGGTGCAGAATTGCAGTCGCTTGCCACAAGGGCGGGCGGGTGTCAAAGCCTTTCGCGGCAGGCTTGCGGGCTCGTGATGGCGGGGCCGGGCCGGCTGCGGCCGCATGGCGGGGCAGGGCGAATTTTCTGCGAAAATTCCGGGGGGCGCGTTTTCTGCGAAAACGCGGGAGGGGATCTTTCGCAGAAAGATCGTGGTGCCGAGTCTTCGCAGAAGACTCGGGCTTGGGGCTTCGGCGCGGGCCGGGCATCGCCGTTCGCGGTGTTTCGGGCTTTCGCCGCGCCGGGTTGCGGCTATTCTGCGCCTCCCGTCCCCGGAGACTTCATGCCCGTCCTGCCCGGCCCGCCCCCTGTCGAGATCACCCTGCGCCGTTCGGCGCGGACGCGGCGGTTTTCGCTGCGCGTCTCGCGGCTCGACGGGCGGGTCACCCTGTCCTTGCCGTTGGGCGCGCGCGAATCCGAGGCGATGGCCTTCGTGCGCGATCAGGAGGGCTGGCTGAGGCAGGCGCTGGCCGGGGTGCCGCAGACGGCGGTGGTGGGGCTCGGCACGCTCTTGCCGGTGGAGGGCAGACGGCTGACGATCCGCGAGGGCAAGGGGCGCTCGCCGCGGATCGAAGACGATTCGCTCCTGGTGCCGGGCGATCCGGCGCGGGTGGCGGTGCGGGTGGCGACCTTCCTGCAGGCGCGGGCGCGCGACCGGCTGGCCGAGGCCTGCGACCGGCATGCGGGGGCGCTGGGGCGGCCCTATGCGCGGCTGACGCTGCGCGACACACGCTCGCGCTGGGGCTCCTGCACCGCGGACGGGTCGCTGATGTTCTCCTGGCGGCTGATCCTCGCCCCGCCGGAGGTGCTGGACTACGTCGTGGCGCATGAGGTGGCGCATCTGGCCGAGATGAACCACTCGCCCGCCTTCTGGGCGGTGGTGCAGCGGCTGCTGCCAGGCTATGCCGCGCCGCGCCGCTGGCTGAAGACCCATGGGCAGGTGCTGCACGGCTTCCGCTTCGGCGCCTGACCGATTCTGCCATTGACCGCGCGGCAAGGCTGGTGCTTGGCTCGTGCCATGCTGATCCAGACCCGCCCTTCGGACACGACTGCCGCCGCGCATGAGCGGCTCTACCGCCATCTGCGCGCTCAGGTGATGCATGGCGAGCTGGCGCCGGGTCAGGCGCTGACTTTGCGCGGGTTGGCCAAGAGCTATGGCGTGTCGATGACGCCGGCGCGCGAGGCGGTGCGGCGGCTGGTGGCGGAGGGGGCGTTCTCGCTCTCCTCCTCGGGGCGGGTGGCGACGCCGGAGCTGACGCCGGAGCGGATCGAGGAGCTGGCGGCGATCCGGGCGCTGCTGGAGCCGGAGCTGGCGGCGCGGGCGCTGCCGCGGGCGCATTTCGCGCTGATCGACCGGCTGGCGGCGATCAACGGCGCCAATGCCGAGGCGGTCGCGAAGGGCGATGCGGTGGGCTACATCCGCACCAATCTGGAGTTCCACCGCACGCTCTATCTCCGGGCGCAGGCCCCGGCGATGCTGGCGATGGCCGAGACGGTCTGGCTGCAGCTGGGGCCGACGATGCGCGCGCTCTACGGGCGGCTCAGGCGCAACGAGCCGCCGCAGCATCACCGCATCATCCTGGCCGCGCTGCGGGCGGGGGACGAGCCGGGGCTGCGGCTGGCGGTGCGGACCGACGTGACACAGGGGCTGCGACATCTTGCCGGGTGATGGCCCGGATTTGTTGATCAGGATCATCTCTTTCAGACTTAGGTTTCGCTAGGTGAGGGGGTGAAGGCATCATTTCACTCCGAGGGACTCATCATGCTGGAACGCGTTCGCGCCATCTTCGATCATTGGCACAGGCTGCAAGAGGTGAAGGCGATGTCCGACCGGGATCTGGAGGATCTCGGCCTGACGCGCTGGCAGATGGAGCAGTTCGCCCGCATGCCGGAAAACGTCGGCGAGCGGCTGCTGCAGATGGCGCAAGTCTTCGGGCTGGAGCCGAACGACGTGCAGCATGCCTATTCGGATTACCTCGAGCTGCTGGAGGTCTGCGCCCATTGCGGGGCGCTGAAGGCCTGCAAGCGTGCCCTGGCCGATGCCGAGCATCTGGGGCCGGAGGATGTGCATTTCTGCCCGAACGCCCACACCTACGAGGAGATGGCGCGGCAGTCGGCGCAGTGAGACCTACTGGCCCAGATGCTCCAGCAGGAGCGCGGGCTCGGCATGGCCGAGGATCAGCGGGCGTTTCCAGCGGGCGAGGTCGGACGGCGCGCCGAAGCTGGTGAACTCGGCCCACGCCTCGCCCTGTTCCAGCACCCGCGCCCCGGCGATCTGGGCCAGGGCGATGCCGCCCGCCACGTCCCAGATGTTCGGGGTGTTGAAGCGGGCGGCTTCCAGCAGGCCCGCCGCCACGAAGGCGCATTCGATGGCGGCGGAGCCGGTCTTGCGCGTCTCCCACAGGCCCCAGCCCTGCACGGGTTGCGGCATGCCCACCAGACGACGGCGCACCAGCGGGTTGCGGCGCGGCTCCACCTCGACATTCTCGAACATTAGCGTACCGCCCTGCCGTCCGTGATAGACGCCGGGGCGCAGGGCATGGCTGGTGGCGCACCAGAGCGCGCCGACCACCGGCACGCCCCTGTGCAGCACGCCGATCGAGGCGGAGAACAGCGGGAAGCCGTTGACGAAATTGGCGGTGCCATCGACCGGGTCGATGGCCCAGACGTAGTCGCTGTCCTGCGGCAGTTCCTCGTCCATTTCCTCGCCGATGATGCCGTGGCTCGGGAAGATCTCGGCCAGACGGGCGCGGATCAGCTTTTCCACGCGGTCGTCCACCTCTGAGACCGGGTCGCGGTAGGGCTGGTCGGGGTCGAGCTCTTCCTTGTAGCGCACGTCGAGAATCCGGCCCAGGGCCAGGGTGATCTCGGCGCCGGCGACATTCGCCAGCTCCACCGCGATGCGTTCGATCTCTGCCAGATCCTGTTGGTCAGCCATGATGTCCTCCGCTGTCGCGCGGCACGAGAATGTCGAAGGTCCGCGACCGCGCGGTGATGGTGATAGGCGAGGGGTCGGCGGGCGGCGCCTGCAGCTTGTCGTCGATGCGCAGCGGCAGCGCGCCGTCCCAGTCGAAGCGCACCCGGCGCGCGCGCAGCACGAGACCGGGCGGGCGGCGTTTCATGTCGGACTTGAGCCAGGCCTGCATCGGCTTGCGATGCGCCTCGGTCAGGGCCAGCACGTCGAGCATTCCGTCGCCGAGATCCACCTTGGGCAACAGCGGCAGGCGCGGGCCGGCGTGGCCGTGGTTCAGCACCTCCACCGCCAGCCAGGCGTCGCAATGCGCGGTGCCGTCGAGGATCAGGCGCAACTCGCGCGGCTCCGTCGTGTCGAGCGCCGCGGAGAAGGCGCGGCGGCCGTTGGCCATGTTTTCTTCCTTGGTGCCGACCGGCTCCAGCGCCATGGTCGAGGCGAGCGCGCCGAGGCCCACGGCTTCCACCACATCGCTGCGGCCGAAGGGGCCGGCGGTGCAGCCGATATCGAAAGGCCGCACGGCGGCGTCGCGCAGGTTGGCCATCAGCGCCTCGGGCTCGCCGATGAGGCCGAGCGAGGTGGCGGTGTTGTTGGCGGTGCCGAGCGGGATGATCGCCACCGGGGCGGAGCGGTCGGGCAGGCGGCGCAGCATCTTGCCGACGCTGCCGTCGCCGCCCGCCAGAACATAGAGATCGGCGGGCAGGGCCAGAACCTCGGCCACGTTCGGCGCCTTGGTCGAGGTGGCGGTGACGGTGAAGCCCTGTGCCTGCAGCAGGCGTTCCAGCGCGTTACGCTGGTGGTCGCCTTCGCCCGCGCCGGGGTTGTGCAGCAGGGTGGCAAGACCGCCGCGGCGGGGAAGAATGGTCATGTCGGGCCGTCTCCTCGATCCGGGCTGGAGTGCCGGGGCTGAGGGTAACGGCTGGATGCGGCAGGTGTTCCGCAACGAAAAAGGCGCGCCACGGGGGCACGCCTTTGCCGGGGGTCGGGCCGGTCAGATGACCCGTTCGACCATCATCTTCTTGATCTCGGCAATCGCCTTCGCCGGGTTCAGACCCTTCGGGCAGGTCTTGGCGCAGTTCATGATCGTGTGGCAGCGGTAGAGCTTGAACGGGTCTTCCAGCGCATCCAGCCGCTCGGGCGTCGCCTCGTCGCGGCTGTCGATGATCCAGCGGTAGGCATGCAGCAGCGCGGCCGGGCCGAGGTAGCGGTCGCCGTTCCACCAGTAGCTCGGGCAGGAGGTGGAGCAGCAAGCGCACATCACGCATTCGTAGAGACCGTCGAGCTTTTCGCGGTCCTCGATCGCCTGACGCCATTCCTTCGCCGGCTTCACCGTCTTGGTTTCGAGCCACGGCATGATCGAGGCATGCTGGGCGTAGAACAGGGTGAGGTCGGGGATGAGATCCTTGATCACCGGCAGGTGCGGCAGCGGATAGATCTTCACATCGCCCTTCACCTCGTCCAGCCCGTAGATGCAGGCCAGCGTGTTGATGCCGTCGATGTTCATGGCGCAGGAGCCGCAGATGCCCTCGCGGCAGGAGCGGCGGAAGGTCAGCGTCGGGTCGATCTCGTTCTTGATCTTGATGAGCGCGTCGAGAACCATCGGGCCGCACTTGTCCATGTCGACGAAATAGGTGTCGACCCGCGGGTTCTCGTCGTCATCCGGGCTCCAGCGGTAGATCTGGAACTTGCGGACATTGGTGCCGTCGGGCTTCGGCCAGGTCTTGCCGGTGCGGACCTTGGAGTTCTTCGGGAGCGTGAGCTGGACCATGGGTTATCCCTTCAAGTCTGTGCGGGAATAGAACGGCTGCGTGGGGGGCAGGCCGGTTTTCTGGAAGACGCAGGAGTCGAAGACTGCGGAAGGGTCGCGACCCATGAGGAAGTCGGAAGAAACCTCGAGCCTCAGCCGGGCGCCGCCGCCGCCATTGCTGTTGGCACCGACGCCGACCTCGCCGCGCGGTTGCTGGGCAAGGCGGGCGCGCTCGTAGCACTGACGCTCGGCCTGCTGCATCGTGACCGGGCCGCAGGCGGCCAGCAGGAGCAGCAGGACGGAAGCCGCGAGCCGCATCTCAGCCCCGCAGCAGCGGCAGGCCGCTGTTCAGGACGCATTGCTGCGTTGCCGGGCGCTGCGCCACGGTCAGAACGGTCTGCACGGTGAGCGTGCCGGCACGGGTGCCGACATCGCGGGCGAGCGAGGAGATCTCGGCAGCGCTGGCGTTGTCGATGATGCAGAGCGTGACACCCTCGGCGGCGGGGCCGGGCATGTATTGCTGCACCACCGGCAGGACGACCGTCCGCGCGGCCCGGCGCGCCACGTCATCGGCCACGGCCTGCGGGCTGCAGGCCGCGACGGTCAGCGCGAGGATCAGGGCCGCGCCGCGCATCAGTAGACCCGGGCTTTCGGCGCGATCTTCTTCAGATCGATCCCGCCCTCGGCATGGGTGGTCAGCGGGTCGAGGTGCACCGGGCGGTTGCCCAGCGTGACCTTGGTCCCGTCGACCCAGGCGAGGCTGTGCACGCGCCAGTTCTCGTCGTCGCGGTTCGGGTAATCCTCATGCGCATGGGCGCCGCGGCTTTCCTTGCGGGCTTCGGCGGCGACGATCGTGGTCAGCGCGTTCGGCATCAGGTTGCCCAGCTCCAGCGTCTCCATCAGGTCCGAGTTCCAGATGAGGCTGCGGTCGGTCACTTTCAAGTCGGCCATCTTGCCGGCGATGGCGGTCATCTTCTCGACGCCTTCGGCCAGCGTCTTGTCGGTGCGGAAGACGGCGGCGTCGGCCTGCATGGTCTTCTGCATCTCGAGCCGCAGCTCCGGCGTCGGGATCGCGCCGTTGGCGTGGCGCATGGCGTCGAAGCGGCCGAGGATCTGGTCGATCTGGCCCTTCGGCACCGCCGGCTGGAACTCGTGCGGGCTGACGATCTCGCCGGCGCGGATCGCGGCGGCGCGGCCGAAGACCACGAGGTCGATCAGCGAGTTGGAGCCGAGGCGGTTCGCGCCATGCACCGAGGCGCAGCCGGCCTCGCCCACGGCCATCAGGCCGGGGAAGACCGCATCGGGGTTGCCCGGCGTCGGGTTCAGCACCTCGCCGAAGTAGTTCGTCGGGATGCCGCCCATGTTGTAATGCACCGTCGGCAGAACCGGGATCGGCTCCTTGTGCAGGTCGACGCCGGCGAAGATGCGGGCCGATTCCGAGATGCCGGGCAGGCGCAGCGCCAGCGTTTCCGGCGGCAGGTGGTTCAGGTGCAGGTGGATGTGGTCGCCATGCTCGCCCACGCCACGGCCTTCGCGGATCTCCATGGTCATGCAGCGCGAGACGACGTCACGGCTGGCCAGATCCTTGTAGGTCGGGGCGTAGCGTTCCATGAAGCGCTCGCCGTTGGAGTTGGTGAGATACCCACCTTCGCCGCGCGCGCCCTCGGTGATCAGGCAGCCCGAGCCGTAGATGCCGGTCGGGTGGAACTGCACGAACTCCATGTCCTGCAGGGGCAGCCCGGCGCGGGCCACCATGCCGTTGCCGTCGCCGGTGCAGGTATGGGCCGAGGTCGCCGAGAAATAGGCGCGGCCGTAGCCGCCGGTGGCGAGCACGGTCATCTTGGCGTTGAAGACGTGGATCGTGCCGTCGTCGAGCTTCCAGGCCACGACGCCGGTGCAGCGCCCGTCCTGCATGATCAGGTCGAGGGCGAAGTATTCGATGAAGAACTCGGCGTTGTGCTTGAGGCTCTGGCCGTAAAGCGTGTGCAGGATGGCGTGGCCGGTGCGGTCGGCGGCGGCGCAGGTGCGCTGCACGGGCGGGCCTTCGCCGAATTCGGTGGTGTGGCCGCCGAAGGGCCGCTGGTAGATCTTGCCCTGTTCGGTGCGCGAGAAGGGCACGCCGTAATGTTCGAGCTCGTAGACCGCCTTGGGCGCCTCGCGGGCGAGATATTCCATGGCGTCGGTGTCGCCGAGCCAGTCGGAGCCCTTCACCGTGTCATACATGTGCCACTGCCAGCTGTCCGGCCCCATGTTGGACAGCGAGGCGGCGATGCCGCCCTGCGCCGCGACGGTGTGGCTGCGGGTCGGGAAGACCTTGGTCACGCAGGCGGTGCGCAGACCCTGTTCGGCCATGCCCAGCGTCGCGCGCAGACCGGCGCCGCCGGCACCGACCACGACGACGTCATAGTCATGCGTCTCGTATTCATAAGCTGCCATTGTTCGTCCCTCAGAGTGCGATCTTCGCGAGGGCGAAGAGCCCGATCGCGGCGACGCCATAGGCGAAAGATTGTGCGCAGATCACCAGCAGGCGGCGGGTGACGCCCTGCCAGTAATCCTCGATCATCACGGTGGAGCCCTCGGCGAAGTGGCGCATGCCGAAGAACAGCACGAGGCCCGAGAGGATTGCGTTGAACGGGTGCGAGAAGATCTCGAGCACGGCGTCGCGGCCCTGACCGACGGCGGTGCCGAAGATGTAGATGAAGATCGGGACCAGAACGGCGAGGCCGACGGCGCTGACCATCATGTACCAGTGCCGGTCGGTGCCGTGATGGGCGGCACCCATGCCTTCGGCGCGTTTGCGGGCGGTGATGTAACGCATGGCGCTTCCCCTCAGATGACGATGATCGTGAGGATGGTCAGCACGACCGATCCGATGATGCAGGCCCAGCCGAGCTTTTCGGCGGTCTCGATCTCCAGCCCGTTGCCGGTATCCCAGTAGAGGTGACGCAGGCCGGCGAGGTAGTGGTACCAGAGCGCCCAAACCGAGAGGGTCAGCACCAGATCGCCGAACCACGAGGTCAGCACCCAGTCGGCGGTCTCGAAGGCCTCGGGGCTGAGCGCCGCGGCCAGGAGCCACCAGACGACCAGCATCGTGCCGACGATCAGCCCGTTGCCGGTGATCCGGGTGAGGATCGAGGTCGTCGAAGTGAGCTGGGGGCGGTAAATCTGAATATGGGGGGAAAGGGGCCGTGCCCGTTTCGTCTCAGCCATGATCGTTCCCTTTCGCTAGCGTGCCCGCGGATCGACCGGCGGACGGCTGTCTTGCCTGCGTCATAACGTGTTTTTCGCCCAAGTCACGGGGTGCTTCCCGTGCATATGCGGCAAAAGCCGGTAGGCGCCACAAAAAATTCGGAAACGTGATCACAATATTTCCGCCTGTGATCACATGTTTGCGCAAGCAGCTTGGCCTGCGCCGGGTAGGGGACTCAGCGGGGCATCAGCGCCCAATAGTCGAGGTCGAGCAGCACGCCGGGGCGGTATTTGCCGTCTTCGGCCCGGAGCGCGAAGGGCTCGGCGCCATGCCGGACCGCGACCAGACGCAGCCGGATCGCGCCGACGCCGGGGGCCGGTGTCTCGGCCTTGTCGAGCACCTCGGACCAGGCGCGGACCGTGTCGCCGGCGAAGCAGGGATTGGCATGGGCGCCCGCGTTCAGCGCGACGATCATCTGCGCATTCGCCAGCCCGTTGAAGCTGAGCGCCCGGGCGAGGCTGATGACATGGCCGCCGTAGATCAGCCGCTTGCCGTCGGCGCGGTGGGTGGCGTCGAAATGCACCTTCGCGGTGTTCTGCCAGAGCCGGGTCGCCAGCATGTGCTCGGCTTCCTCGATGGTGACGCCATCGACATGGTCGATCTGCTCGCCCACGGCATAGTCGCCCCAGCGGTGCGGCTCGCCCGCCAGAGCGAATTCGTAACGGCTGAAGTCGAGCCCCGCCGGGATCGGCAGCGTGTCGGGCGCGACGGTCTGCGCCAGCGTCGGGATCACCGGCTCGGGCGCCGGGGCGTCGAGCCGGGATTTGCGCACCATGACCCAGCGGACATAGTCCAGCACCAGCTCGTCACGCTGGTTCAGCCCACGGGTGCGGACATAGACCACGCCGGAGGTGCCGTTGGAGTTCTCTTTCAGCCCGATCACCGTGCTTTCGGAGCGCAGCGTGTCGCCGGGCCAGACCGGCAGGTGCCAGCGGCCCTCGGCATAGCCGAGGTTGGCGACGGCGTTCAGGCTGATGTCGGGGACGGTCTTGCCGAAGACCAGATGGAAGGCCGCAAGATCGTCGATCGGCGCGGCGGGCAGGCCGCAGGCGCGGGCGAATTCGTCGGAGGAAGAAAGCGCGTGCCGGGCCGGGTAGAGCGCGTGGTAGAGCGCGCGCTCGCCGCCGGAGACGGTGCGCGGGACGGCGTGGGCAATGGTTTCACCCAGCCTGTAGTCTTCAAAGAACCGTCCCGCGCCTGTCTTCATTCAGTGGTCTCCGAGTTTGGTGTCCGGCGTGTAGGTGCCTGCCGCGTCCTTCACCACCGCCTGACCGCAGCGCATGACACCCTTGGCGGCGTCATAGGCGTAGGTCGGGTCGCCATGCAGGTGCCAGCCCTTGTTCAGCGCGGCAGTGACCTTGTGGCAGAAGGCGGAGGTGTCGTCTTCGGTCAGGAAGCGGTAGAGTTTCATGCGGTGGTTCCGAGGAAGGGGTTGTGGCCAAGCAGGATGTGAATGCCTGCGATCAACCCATACATCACCAGCGAAATGGCGACGAGGGCGCCATCCCGCTTTATACCGCCCGAGGCGGGCCGAACCCATGTGTCCTGCCGGTTGATCAGCGCCACCTCGACCAGAGCCCAGATGCCGAGGCCGCCGAAGAGGATCAGCGAGGCGAGATCGCCGTTCACCAGCAGGTGCGCGACGGCCCAGAGGGTGAAACCGTAGAGCTGCGGGTGGCGGATCTTGGTCCAGAGCCAGCCCTTGGCCATGCCCGCGCCGAAGACGATCAGCGCGATCACCATCAGCAGGTTGTTGAAATGCCAGAAGCCGGGTCCGGTGGCATAGAGCACCGGGCTTTCCCAGCCGCGGTAGCCGATGACCATCAGCACGACGGAGACGACCAGCAGGATGGCCGCGACGCCCTTGAACTTCTCGCCCAGCGGGCGGCGCGCTTCGGGGGCGACGCGTTTGAACAGGTGGACGGCGACCCAGAGGGCGACACCGAGGATCAACAGCAACATGGCTAGCCTCTCAGCTTGCGGAAAACGCGGCAATCGCCTCGGCTTTGGCCAGAGTCTGCCGCGCGGTCACGATATGCAGGTTCTCGACGATCTTTCCATCCACGACCGCCACGCCAAGCCCTTGTTTTTCCGCCTCCTCGAATGCGGCTATCTGGCGCAGCGCCAGCGAGATCTCGGACTCGGAGGGGGAGAAGGCGGCATTTGCGATCTCGAGCTGGGCCGGGTGGATCAGGGTCTTGCCGTCGAAGCCCATGTCGCGGCCCTGTTCGCATTCGAGCCGCAGGCCGTGGTCATCCTTGAAGGCGTTGTAGACGCCATCGACGATGGTCAGCCCATGCGCCCGCGCCGCCAAGAGGCAGAGCCCGAGCCCGGCCTGCATCGCCAGCCGGTCGGGGCGGAAGCGGGCGCCGAGCTCCTTGGCCAGATCGTTGGTGCCCATCACCATGCCGGTGAGCCGCGGATGCGCAGCGATGGCGGCGGCGTTCAGCATCGCGAGCGGCGTTTCCATCATCGCCCAGAGCGGCAGGTCGGGAATCTCTGCCGCCACCGCCTCGACATCGGCGGGGGAGGAGACCTTGGGGATCAGGATCGCATCCGCCTTGGCGCCCGCGAAGGCGGCGATGTCGGCGGCCCCCCAGGGGCTGTCGAGCCCGTTCAGCCGGACGATGCGGAAGCGGTGACCGTAATCGGCAGTGTCCAGCGTCTGGGCCAGAAGGCTGCGGGCGTGGTCCTTCTCGTCGGGCGAGACGGCATCCTCGAGGTCGAAGATGATGGCGTCGGTCGGCAGGCCACGGGCCTTCTCCAGCGCCCGCTCCTTGGAGCCGGGGATGTAGAGCACCGAACGGAAGGGGTGGGCAGCCTGCGCCATGATTCTCTCCCAAGCAATTTTCTTTCACTTGGGACCACATTCGCGGCACATTCGGCAAGCCCCGATTTGCCGCAGCGCAGAAACTCAGCCGAGCACTGTCGCTCCGGCCTGCCAGATCAGCCGCAGCGAGATGGCGAGCAGCGCCCAGACCACGACCCGGAAGAAGAGGGCGGTCGGCACGATCCGCACCAGCCGGACCCCGGCCAGGACGGCGAGCGACGCGGGGATGCAGAGGGCGGCGGCGATGCCCAGATTGTCGAGCGAGAGCTGGCCGAGCGCGTAGTAGGGGACCAGCTTGATCGCGTTGATATAGGCGAAGAGGATCGTCGAGGTGCCGGCGAAGACCATCTTGTCGAGCTTCAGCGGCAGGACATAGACCTGATAGGGCGGGGCGCCTGCGTGGCTGACGAAGCTGGTGAAGCCGGTGAGCGCGCCCCAGAACAGGCCGGGCGCCACCTTGGCCTCGCGCTGCGGCGGCGTGGAACGGCGCAGCAGCATGTTGGCGGCGAAACTCGCGCCGATGAGCCCGATCAGCCCGCCGACCACCGTCTCGGGCACGACATGGGCGGTCGCCCAGCCGAAGCCGACGCCGATCGTGGCGCCGGGGATCAGGATCGCCAGCACCCGGGGCGAGAAGGCGCGGCGGTAGGCGTAGAGGCCGAAGAGGTCGGAGACGACGTAGATCGGCAGCAGCAGCCCCGCCGCCGTCACCGGCGAGATCACCAGCGACAGGAGCGGCACGCTGAGGATGCCGACGACGGGCAGGCCGCCCTTGCTCAGCCCGACGAACATCGAGGCGACGACCGCCAGTGCCCAGAACTCCACGCCTTCCATCCGACCCTTCCCGAATCACTTGGGCGCCTCCGCGGTATGCAATCGGATACCGCGGAGCCCGTGCCATCCCGGCACCGGCGCCGCTTTAGCGCAAACATCCAGAAAGAAACAGGTCTCGCGCGGGTTGTCGGCTTGTGGCGCTTGCGTGGCAGACTGCGAAGGTCTACCCATCCCGCGACATTTCCCATGCAATGACCCGGAGTATTCCCATGGCCAGACCCAAGATTGCGCTGATCGGTGCAGGGCAGATCGGCGGCACGCTCGCCCATCTCGCCGCGATCAAGGAACTCGGCGACGTGATCCTGTTCGACATCGCCGAAGGCACCCCGCAGGGCAAGGCGCTGGACATCGCCCAGTCGGGTCCGTCCGAGGGCTTCGATGCCGTGATGAAGGGCGCCAACTCCTACGAGGAGATCGCGGGCGCCGATGTCTGCATCGTCACCGCCGGCGTGCCGCGCAAGCCGGGCATGAGCCGCGACGACCTTCTGGGGATCAACCTCAAGGTCATGAAATCGGTTGGCGAGGGCATCGCCGCCCATGCGCCGAACGCCTTCGTGATCTGCATCACCAACCCGCTCGACGCGATGGTCTGGGCGCTGCGCGAATTCTCCGGCCTGCCGCACCACATGGTCGTCGGCATGGCGGGCGTGCTCGACTCGGCGCGCTTCCGGCACTTCCTGTCGGTCGAGTTCAACGTCTCGATGCGCGACGTGACGGCCTTCGTGCTGGGCGGCCATGGCGACACGATGGTGCCGCTGGTGCGCTACTCCACCGTCGGCGGCGTGCCGCTGCCGGATCTGGTCGAGATGGGCTGGACCACGCAGGAGAAGCTGGACGGCATCGTGCAGCGCACCCGTGACGGCGGGGCCGAGATCGTCGGTCTGCTGAAGACCGGCTCGGCCTTCTATGCGCCCGCGACCTCGGCCATCGAGATGGCGGAAGCCTTCCTCAAGGACCAGAAGCGCCTTCTGCCCTGCGCCGCCTATGTCGATGGCGCGCTGGGGCTGAACGGGATGTATGTCGGCGTGCCGACCATCATCGGCGCCGGCGGGATCGAGCGGATCGTCGACATCAAGCTGAACGCCGACGAGCAGGCGATGTTCGACAAGTCGGTCGATGCGGTGAAGGGCCTCGTCGCCGCCTGCAAGGGCATCGACGCCTCGCTGGCCTGAGATGACCGACCGGGGGTTCGTCTACGCCGCCACGGGACGCGACTTCGTGACGCTGGCGCGGCGCTCTGCACGGGCGCTGCGCCGGGTCCATCCCGAGGCCGAGATCGACCTCTTCTGCGATGAAGACCTGGAGGATCCGGTGTTCAACCGGGTCCACCGACTGGAGCGGGTCTCGCGCCGCCCCAAGATGGAGGCGCTGCTGCGCAGCCGCTTCGAGCGCACGCTCTACATGGATGCCGACACGATGGTGGTGGCGCCGGTGGAGGACATGTTCGACGTGCTCGAACAGTTCGATATCGCCCTGACCGCCGAACAGCGCCGCAACGACGACCGCAGCGTGGCGCAACTGCCCGAGGCGCCTGTGCCTGTGGCCTTTCCGGTGATGAACGGCGGGCTGATCGCGCTGCGCCGCAATGTGCGCACGACGCGCTTCATCACCGACTGGCAGACCTGGGTGCACGAGCGGCAGCAGAAGTTCGACCAGCCCTCGCTGCGCGCTCTGCTCTACCGCTCCGACCTGCGGATGCATGTGCTGCCGCCCGAATACAACGTGATGTTCTTCGGCCCCTTCATGCGGCTGGGGCCCGCCTTCACCGCGCCGCGCATCCTGCATCAGCCGCTTCTGCACCAGAACCCGGTGGGCGACCCCACGACCCCGCTGGGGGTGGGCGACATGCTGACCGAGCCGCAGATCGTGCAGTTGAACCAGCTGCTCTGCACCGACCAGACGCTGCCCTATTTCCGGGCGCTGCTGGCGGCAGGCGGGGCGTCGAAGATGGCCAGCGTGCTGCCCGACTGGCTGCAGCCAACGCCCGAAGCGGGGCGGAACCTCAAGCTGCCGAGCCCGTGGCGGGTGCGGCTGCGCGACTGGCTGCGCCGCCCGATCTGAGGGCTGAGTCGCGGCGGATTTCCTTGCGTTTCAACAGGCCATGCGCTTGTGATCACAGTTTTCGGGCGTGTGATCACAAAAGTCGGATTTCTCGGCCAAAAGGCGCCTGAGACGAAAAAGCCGTTTTGAACCTGCCTCTTTCCATGCCATTACGCCCCAAATCATCAGCGATGGGACAGTCCATGAACATCCATGAATACCAGGCCAAGGCGCTTCTGCGCAGCTACGGCGCGCCGGTGTCTGACGGCCGGGTCGTGCTGAAAGCCGAGGAAGCGAAGACCGCCGCGGGCGAACTCGACGGCCCGCTCTGGGTCGTGAAGGCGCAGATCCACGCGGGCGGCCGCGGCAAGGGCAGCTTCAAGGAGCCCGAAGCCGGCGAGAAGGGCGGCGTGCGTCTGGCCAAGTCGGTCGGCGAGGCGGCCGAGCTGGCCAAGCAGATGCTGGGCCGCACGCTGGTCACCCACCAGACCGGCCCGGCCGGCAAGCAGGTGAACCGCATCTACATCGAGGACGGTTCGGACATCGCGCGCGAGCTCTACCTCGCGCTGCTGGTGGACCGCCAGACCAGCCGCATCTCCTTCGTCGTCTCGACCGAGGGCGGCATGGACATCGAGGAAGTCGCGGCCCATACGCCCGACAAGATCCTCAGCTTCTCCGTCGATCCGGCCTCGGGCCTGTCCGATTTCCACGGCCGCCGCGTCGCCTTCGCCCTCGGGCTGGAAGGCGGGCAGGTCAAGCAATGCGTCGGGCTGATCAAGCTGCTCTACAAGGCCTTCGTCGAGAAGGACATGGAGATGCTGGAGATCAACCCGCTGATCGTCACCCCGGCGGGCGAGATCAAGGTGCTGGACGCCAAGGTGTCGTTCGACGGCAATGCGCTCTACCGCCATCAGGACATCATCGCGCTGCGTGACGAGACCGAGGAAGACCCCAAGGAGCTCGCCGCCTCGAAGTTCGACCTGAACTACATCGCGCTCGACGGCGAGATCGGTTGCATGGTGAACGGCGCGGGTCTGGCTATGGCCACGATGGACATCATCAAGCTCTACGGTGCCGAGCCGGCGAACTTCCTCGACGTGGGCGGCGGGGCGACGAAGGAGAAGGTGACGGAAGCCTTCAAGATCATCACCTCGGACCCGAACGTGAAGGGCATCCTCGTCAACATCTTCGGCGGGATCATGCGCTGCGACATCATCGCCGAAGGCGTTCTCGCCGCGGTGCGCGAGGTCGGTCTGCAGGTGCCGCTGGTCGTGCGTCTGGAAGGCACCAACGTGGAGCTGGGCAAGGAAATCATCCGCAACTCCGGTCTGAACGTCATCGTCGGGGACAACCTCTCGGATGCCGCGCAGAAAATTGTCAAAGCGGTGAAGGGATAATCCGATGGCCGTCCTCGTAAACGAAAACACTCTCGTCATCTGCCAGGGCATCACCGGCAGCCAGGGCACCTTCCACTCGGAGCAGGCCATCGCCTACGGGACCAAGATGGTCGGCGGCGTGACCCCGGGCAAGGGTGGCTCGACCCATCTCGACCTGCCGGTCTTCAACTCGGTGCACGAGGCGCGCCATGTGACCGGGGCCAATGCCTCGGTGATCTACGTGCCGCCGCCCTTCGCCGCCGACTCGATCCTCGAGGCGATCGACGCCGAGATGGAGCTGATCGTCTGCATCACCGAAGGCATCCCGGTCTTGGACATGATGCGGGTGAAGCGCGCGCTCGAAGGCTCGAAGTCGCGGCTGATCGGGCCGAACTGCCCCGGCGTCATCACGCCCGACGCCTGCAAGATCGGCATCATGCCGGGCCATATCCACAAGCGCGGCTCGGTGGGTGTTGTTTCGCGCTCGGGCACGCTTACCTATGAGGCCGTGAAACAGACGACGGATCTCGGGCTCGGCCAGTCTTCGGCCGTGGGTATTGGCGGCGACCCGATCAAGGGGACCGAGCATATCGACGTGCTCGAGATGTTCCTCGCCGATCCGGAAACCACCTCGATCATCATGATCGGCGAGATCGGCGGCTCGGCCGAAGAGGAAGCCGCGCAGTTCCTGGCCGACGAGAAGAAGCGCGGCCGCTGGAAGCCGACCGCAGGCTTCATCGCGGGCCGCACCGCGCCGAAGGGCCGTCGCATGGGCCATGCCGGGGCCATCGTGGCTGGCGGCAAGGGCGATGCGGAATCGAAGATCGAGGCGATGAAGAGCGCCGGGATCATCGTGGCCGACAGCCCGGCGCATCTCGGCGAAGCCGTCATGAAAGCCATCGGCAAGTAATCCAATCCTAACCCGCGCCACCCATCGTGGCGCGGGCTCGCAACCAGTCAGGTGCCGCCATGACGGAACATTCTCCCAACGACCAGTTCCACGCCTCGTCCTTCCTGCAGGGACAGAACGCCGAATACATCGACCAGCTGCAGGCGCGCTACGCCGCCGACCCGGCCTCGGTCGATGCGGGCTGGGCAGAGCTGTTCCGCAGCCTCGGCGACAGCGAGCTGGACGCCAAGCGCCAGGCGCAGGGCCCGAGCTGGGCACGCGCCGACTGGCCGCCGATGCCGGCCGATGATCTGACGGCGGCGATGACCGGCGAATGGCCGGCGGCACCGGCCAAGGACGCCAAGGCGGCGGGGGCGAAGATCGCCGCCAAGGCGCAGGAGAAGGGCGTCAGCCTGAGCGACGCGCAGGTGCAGCGCGCCGTGCTGGATTCGATCCGGGCGCTGATGATCATCCGTGCCTACCGGATCCGCGGCCATCTGGCTGCCGATCTCGATCCGCTCAAGATGCGCAACACCTCGAACCACCCGGAGCTCGACCCCAAGTCCTACGGGTTCACCGAGGCCGACATGGACCGGCCGATCTTCATCGATAATGTGCTGGGCCTGCAGGTCGCGTCCATGCGACAGATTATCGACATCGTGAAGCGCACCTATTGCGGCACCTTCGCGCTGCAATACATGCACATCTCCGACCCCGAGCAGGCCGCCTGGCTGAAAGAGCGGATCGAGGGTTTCGGCAAGGAGATCCAGTTCACCCGCGAGGGCCGCCGCGCCATCCTCAACAAGATGGTCGAGGCCGAGGGCTACGAGAAATTCCTGCATGTGAAATACATGGGGACCAAGCGCTTCGGTCTGGACGGCGGCGAGAGCCTGATCCCGGCGATGGAGCAGATCATCAAGCGCGGCGGCGCGCTGGGCGTGAAGGACATCGTCATCGGCATGCCGCACCGCGGCCGCCTGTCGGTGCTGGCCAATGTGATGATGAAGCCCTACCGCGCGATCTTCAACGAATTCCAGGGCGGCAGCTACAAGCCCGATGACGTCGACGGCTCCGGCGACGTGAAATACCACCTCGGCGCCTCGTCCGACCGCACCTTCGACGGCAACGAGGTCCACCTGTCGCTGACTGCCAACCCCTCGCACCTCGAGGCCGTGAACCCGGTCGTGCTGGGCAAGGTGCGCGCCAAGCAGGAGCAACTGGGCGACAAGACCCGCCATCAGGTGCTGCCGATCCTCTTGCACGGCGATGCGGCCTTTGCCGGGCAGGGCGTCGTGGCCGAGTGCTTCGGTCTCTCGGGCCTCGTCGGGCACCGCACCGGCGGCACGATCCATATCGTGGTGAACAACCAGATCGGCTTCACCACCTCGCCGTCCTTCTCGCGCTCCTCGCCCTATCCGACGGATATCGCGCTGATGGTGGAAGCGCCGATCTTCCACGTCAACGGCGACGACCCGGAGGCCGTGGTGCATGCCGCCAAGGTCGCGACCGAGTTCCGCCAGAAGTTCCACAAGGACGTGGTGCTGGACATCTTCTGCTACCGCCGCTTCGGTCACAACGAAGGCGACGAGCCGATGTTCACCAACCCGGCGATGTACACCTCGATCAAGAAGCACAAGACGACGCTGCAGCTCTATACCGAGCGGCTCGTGAAGGACGGGCTGATCCCTGAGGGTGAGATTGAGGACATGAAGGCGGCTTTCCAGGCCCGGCTGAACGAGGAGTTCGAGGCCGGCAAGGATTACAAGCCGAACAAGGCCGACTGGCTCGATGGCCGCTGGAAGCATCTCGACCGCAACAAGGACGAGTATCAGGCCGGCCAGACCGCCATCGCGCCGGAAACCATGGCCGAGATCGGCAAGGCGCTGACCCGCGCCCCGGAGGGCTTCGACCTGCACAAGACCGTGCAGCGCCAGCTCGACGGCAAGGCCAAGATGTTCGAGACCGGCAAGGGCTTCGACTGGGCCACCGCCGAGGCCCTGGCCTTCGGCGGCATGGTGACCGAGGGCTATCCGGTGCGTCTGTCGGGGCAGGATTGCACCCGCGGCACCTTCAGCCAGCGGCATTCGGCCTTCATCGACCAGTCGACCGAAGAACGCTACTACCCGCTGAACAACATCCGCGCCGGACAGTCGCGCTACGAGGTCATCGACTCGATGCTCTCGGAATATGCGGTGCTCGGCTTTGAATACGGCTATTCGTTGGCCGAGCCCAACGCGCTGGTGCTCTGGGAAGCGCAGTTCGGCGATTTCGCCAACGGCGCGCAGATCATGTTCGACCAGTTCGTGAACTCGGGCGAGTCGAAATGGCTGCGGATGTCGGGTCTCGTGGTGCTTCTGCCGCATGGCTACGAAGGGCAGGGGCCGGAGCATTCCTCCGCCCGTCTGGAACGCTTCCTGCAGATGTCGGCCAATGACAACTGGATCGTGGCGAACTGCTCGACCCCGGCGAACTACTTCCACATCCTGCGCCGGCAGATCCACCGCAACTTCCGCAAGCCGCTGATCCTGATGACGCCGAAGTCGCTGCTGCGGCATCCGCTCTGCGTCTCGAATGCCGAGGATTTCACCACGGGGTCGAGCTTCCACCGCGTCCTCTGGGACGACGCGCAGAAGGGTCATTCGGAAACCGTGCTGAAGCCGGATGCCGAGATCAAGCGCGTGGTGATCTGTTCGGGCAAGGTCTACTACGACCTGCTGGCCGAGCGCGACAAGCGCGGGCTCGACGACGTCTATCTGCTGCGGCTGGAGCAGTTCTATCCCTTCCCGGCGCTGAGCCTCGTGAAGGAGCTGGACCGCTTCAAGGGCGCCGACATCGTCTGGTGCCAGGAAGAGCCCAAGAACCAGGGCGGCTGGAGCTTCGTCGAGCCGAACCTCGAATGGGTGCTGACCCGGATCGGCGCCACGCATCACCGCGCGACCTATGCCGGTCGCGCCGCTTCCGCCTCGCCCGCCACGGGTCTCGCCAGCCGTCACAAGGCCGAGCAGGACGCGCTGGTGAACGATGCCCTGACGATCGGGGGCTGAGGCATGGCAACGGAAGTCCGGGTTCCCTCGCTGGGCGAAAGCGTCTCCGAGGCGACGGTCGCCACCTGGTTCAAGAAACCGGGTGACATCGTCGCTGTGGATGACATGCTCTGCGAGCTGGAAACCGACAAGGTGACGGTCGAGGTCCATGCCCCCGTGGCGGGGCGGCTCGATGAAATCGTGGCACCGGAGGGAACGACCGTCGGCGTCGCTGCCCTTCTGGCGCAAATTGGTGCGGCGGATGCCTCTGCGGCAGGCCCGTCGGACAAGGTGCAGAAAGTCGCCGAGGCCAAGGCCGGCGCGGGAGAGAGCAAGATGATCGACGTGATGGTGCCAGCGCTGGGAGAATCGGTGTCCGAGGCCACCGTATCGACCTGGTTCAAGAAGCCGGGCGAGACCGTGGCGCAGGACGAGATGCTGTGCGAGCTGGAGACCGACAAGGTCTCGGTCGAGGTTCCGGCCCCCGCCGCAGGCGTGCTGGCCGAGATCCTCGTGCCCGAGGGCACCACGGTCGCCGCCGGCGCGCGTCTGGCGCTGATCTCCACCGATGGCGCGGCCGCCGCTCCGGCGCCCGCCGCCAAGGCCGAACCGGCGCCTGAGGCCGCTCCGGCAGCCGCTGCGTCGAAGGACGTCGAGGATGCGCCCGCCGCCAAGAAGGCGATGGCCGAGGCCGGGATCAGCCGCGATGCCGTCACCGGCACCGGCCGCGACGGCCGGGTGATGAAGGAAGACGTGGCCAAGGCGGTCTCCGCCCCGGCAGCGGCTCCGGCCCCGGCGGCTGCGCCTGCGTCGATGCCGCGCCAGCCGGTGCCCGCCGATGACGCGGCGCGCGAGGAGCGGGTGAAGATGACCCGCCTGCGCCAGACCATCGCCCGCCGCCTGAAGGAGGCGCAGAACACCGCCGCCATGCTGACCACCTACAACGAGGTGGACATGTCGGCGGTCATGGGGCTGCGCAACGAATACAAGGACATGTTCGAGAAGAAGCATGGTGTGAAGCTCGGCTTCATGTCCTTCTTCGTGAAGGCCTGCACCCATGCGCTGAAGGAAGTGCCCGAGGTGAACGCCGAGATCGACGGCACCGACGTGGTCTACAAGAACTACGTCCACATGGGCGTCGCCGTCGGCACGCCCTCGGGTCTCGTGGTGCCGGTGGTGCGCGACGCCGACCAGATGAGCTTCTCGGCCATCGAGAAGAAGATCGGCGAGCTCGGCCTGCGCGCCCGCGACGGCAAGCTCAGCATGGCCGAGATGCAGGGCGGCAGCTTCACCATCTCGAACGGCGGCGTCTACGGTTCCTTGATGTCCTCGCCGATCCTGAACCCGCCGCAGTCGGGCATCCTCGGCATGCACAAGATCCAGGACCGCCCGGTGGTGGTCGGCGGGCAGATCGTCATCCGGCCGATGATGTATCTGGCGCTGAGCTACGATCACCGCATCGTCGACGGCAAGGGCGCCGTGACCTTCCTCGTCCGGGTGAAGGAAGCGCTGGAAGACCCGCGGCGTCTGTTGATGGATCTGTGACCCGGGTGGGGTGGAACCCCACCCTACGGCGGATCGGTGGGGTGGAACCCCACCCTGCGAGACGATGAACTGTGACGTGGGGTGGGGGAAACCATCACCCGACGTGACCGGAGGGCGCGGCGGCGCGCCCTTCTCCCGCCCCGGAGCCTGCGCATGACGCCCGAACTCACTGCCCTCGCCCTCGCCGGACTGCTGCAGGCCGCGACCTTCCTGCCCTTCTCGGTGCTGGCGAACATGGAGCTCGGGGCGAATTACACCACCAGCCCGCGCGACAAGCCGCCGGATGCGCCGCTGTCGACCCTGACGGGGCGGCTGCAGCGCACCATGAACAACACCTGGGAAGCGTTGATCCTGTTCACGCTGGCCGTCGTGGTGGTCACGCTCGGCGGGCAGTCGAGCGGCGTCACCGCCGCCTGCGGCTGGATCTTCCTCGCTGCCCGCCTGCTCTACATTCCGGCCTATGCCTTCGGCTGGCGCCCCTGGCGCTCGGTGATCTGGATGGTCGGCTTCACTGCAACCGTGGCGATGATCCTCGCCGCACTGATCTGAGTCCTGCGCCCTCACCTTGCCCAAATATCCTCGGGGGGCACGGGGGGCAGACAGCCCCCCGCCGCCCCGCCAGAGACCGGCAGGATCGTGGCGCGACAACCGGAGAACAAGAATGGCAATTTTCGATGTGATCGTGATCGGCGCCGGGCCCGGCGGCTATGTCTGCGCCATCCGCTGCGCCCAGCTCGGTCTGAAGACCGCCGTGGTCGAGGCGCGCGAGACGCTGGGGGGCACCTGTCTCAATGTCGGCTGCATCCCCTCGAAGGCGCTGCTGAACGCCACGCATCACCTGCACGAGGTGCATGAGAATTTCGAAAAGATGGGCCTGATGGGCGCCGCGCCCACGGTCGATTGGGCCAAGATGCAGGCCTACAAGCAGGATGTGGTGAACGGCAACACCAAGGGGATCGAGTTCCTGTTCAAGAAGAACAAGATCACCTGGCTGAAGGGCTTCGGCTCGATCCCCGAGGCGGGGAAGGTGAAGGTCGGCGACGAGGTCCACGAGGCGAAGTCGATCGTCATCGCCACCGGCTCCGAGCCGGCCTCGCTGCCCGGCGTGACGGTGGACGAGAAGACGGTCGTCACCTCGACCGGCGCGCTGGCGCTGGAGGCGATCCCCAAGACCATGGTGGTGATCGGCGCCGGGGTGATCGGGCTGGAGATGGGCTCGGTCTATGCCCGGCTCGGCACGAAGGTGACCGTGGTCGAATATCTCGACGCGATCCTGCCGGGGATGGATAGCGAGGTGGTGAAAAGCTTCCACAAGATCCTCGCGAAACAGGGGCTGAGCTTCGTGATGGGCGCTGCGGTCGAGGCGGTGACGGTCGAGGGCGGCAAGGCCAAGGTCGGCTACAAGCTGAAGAAGGACGGGTCGGCGGCAAGCATCGTGGCCGATGCGGTGCTGGTGGCGACCGGGCGCCGGCCCTTCACCGAGGGGCTGGGGCTGGAGACGCTGGGCGTCGAGATGCTGCCGCGCGGCATGGTAAAGATCGATGGGCATTTCCAGACCTCGGCTCCAGGGGTCTATGCCATCGGCGACTGCGTGCCGGGGCCGATGCTGGCTCACAAGGCCGAGGACGAGGGCATGGCGGTGGCCGAGGTGCTGGCCGGCAAGCACGGCCATGTGAACTACGGCGTCATCCCGGGCGTGGTCTATACCACGCCGGAAGTGGCGAGCGTCGGCGTGACCGAGGAGATGCTGAAGGAGCAGGGCCGGGCCTACAAGGTTGGCAAGTTCCCCTTCATGGGCAATGCCCGCGCCAAGGCGGTGTTCCAGGCCGAGGGCTTCGTGAAGATCCTCGCCGACAAGGAGACGGACCGCATCCTCGGCTGCCACATCATCGGGCCGGGGGCGGGCGATCTGATCCACGAGGTCTGCGTGGCGATGGAATTCGGCGCCTCGGCGCAGGATCTGGCGCTGACCTGCCATGCGCATCCGACCTATTCCGAGGCGGTGCGCGAGGCGGCGCTGGCCTGCGGCGACGGCGCGATCCACGCCTGAACCAGGCGGAGGCGTCCGGTCTGGCGACCGGCCGCCGCTGCTTTTGCCTCGCAGCCCGCCGCCGGCGGGCTGCTCAGGCGCGCTCCGCGCGGGAGCATCTCTGCCAAGAAGACGCCCTCAGGCGGCGGCGACCGCCTCGGGATCGACGAGGCCGACGATGTCGAGCATGATGCGGTTCAACTCGAAATCCTTCGGCGTGTAGACTGCCGCCACGCCGAGGGCGCGCAGGCGGGCGGCGTCCTCTTCGGGGATGATGCCGCCGATCACCAGCGGCGCCTCGATCCCCTCGCGGCGCATCCGCTCCAGCACTTCGGCCACCAGCGACATATGCGAGCCCGAGAGGATCGACAGGCCGATGACATGGGCCTGCTGTTCGATCGCCGCCGCGACGATCTCGGCCGGGGTGAGGCGGATGCCCTCGTAATGGATCTCCATGCCGCAGTCGCGGGCGCGGGCAGCGATCTGCTCGGCGCCGTTGGAATGGCCATCGAGCCCGGGTTTGCCGACGAGGAAGCTGAGCGGGCGGCCGAGCCGGGCCGAGACCTGCTGCACCGCTGCGCGGATCGGCTCCAGCCCCTCGGTGCGGTTGGAGCGGTTCTTCGAGACGCCGGTGGGGGCGCGGTATTCGCCGAAGGCGCGGCGGATCGTTCTGCCCCATTCGCCGGTGGTGACGCCCGCCTTCGCCGCCGCGATCGAGGCGGGCATGATGTTGGCGCCGCTGGCGGCATCGCGGCGCAGCGCGGCGAGGGCCGCGGCCACGGCGGCGGGGTCGCGGCTGGCGCGCCATTGGTCGAGGCGGGCGATCTGGTCGGCCTCGGCATCGGGGTCGGCCAGCATGATCGCGCCATCGCCGGCAGTGAGCGGCGAGGGGGCGGCCTCGGTCCAGCGGTTGACGCCGACGACGGTGGTCTCGCCCGATTCGACGCGGGCGATGCGCTCGGCATTGGCCTCGACCAGACGGCCCTTCATGTAATCGATGGCGGCGACCGCGCCGCCCATCGCGTCGATCTGCGCGAGCTCGGTCCGGGCGCCCTGTTTCAGCGCCTCGACCTTGCGATCGATGGCGGGGTTGCCGTCGAAGAGGTCGTCGTATTCCAGCAGGTCGGACTCGTAGGCGAGGATCTGCTGCATCCGCAGCGACCATTGCTGATCCCAGGGCCGGGGCAGGCCGAGCGCCTCGTTCCAGGCCGGAAGCTGGACGGCGCGGGCGCGGGCCCTCTTCGACAGGGTCACGGCCAGCATCTCGATCAGGATGCGGTAGACGTTGTTTTCCGGCTGCTGCTCGGTGAGACCCAGTGAGTTCACCTGCACGCCGTAGCGGAAGCGGCGGTATTTTTCCTCGGTGACGCCGTAGCGGTCGCGGCAGATCTCGTCCCAGAGATCGACGAAGGCGCGCATCTTGCACATCTCGGTCACGAAGCGGATGCCGGCGTTGACGAAGAAGGAGATGCGACCGACCATGTTGGGGAAGTCGGCGGGGGGCACCTTGGCCTTGAGATCGTCGAGCACGGCGCAAGCGGTGGCGAGGGCGAAGGCCAGCTCCTGTTCCGGCGTCGCGCCGGCCTCCTGCAGGTGGTAGGAGCAGACGTTCATCGGGTTCCATTTCGGCAGATGCGTCCGGGTGTAGGCGGCGACATCGGTGATCATCCGCAGCGAGGCCTTCGGCGGGCAGATATAGGTGCCGCGCGAAAGATATTCCTTGATGATGTCGTTCTGCACCGTGCCCTGCAGCGCCGCGACCTCGGCGCCCTGTTCCTCGGCCACGGCGATATAGAGCGCCAGGAGCCAGGGCGCGGTGGCGTTGATCGTCATCGAGGTGTTCATCCGGTCGAGCGGGATGTCCGCGAACAGCGCGCGCATGTCGCCCAGATGCGCCACCGGCACGCCGACCTTGCCGACCTCGCCGCGCGCCAGTTCATGATCGCTGTCATAGCCGGTCTGGGTCGGCAGGTCGAAGGCGACGGAAAGCCCTGTCTGCCCCTTGGCGAGGTTGGTGCGGTAGAGCGCATTGGAGGCGGTGGCGGTGGAGTGCCCGGCATAGGTGCGGAACAGCCACGGGCTTTCCTTGGCGTTGGTCATCGGACTCTCCTGACTCGGCCTGCAACTTAATTGCGACAGTTACGGCTTAATGGAAAGATAATGTCCCTGTCAATTCGCTGCATCGCGGCATCGGCGGCCTGTCGTGGCGACAAGTTGGCCACTTGCGGCCTCGGGCGGATCACGCGAGCGTGAGGGTGGGCGCGGTCCGTTGCCGCGCCGTTCACCCGTGCCGGAGGTTTTCCATGCTCTACCGTTCGCTTGCCCTGTCGCTAGCCGTCGCCAGCGCGCTTACCACCGATCCCGCTGCCGCCGCCGACCGGCGGGTGCGGATCGTCAACAACACCGGCTTCACGATGGTGGAGTTCTACGGCTCCAACAAAGGCTCGCAATCCTGGGAGGAGGATATCCTCGGCGCGGATGTGCTGGAGGACGGTCAGTCGGTGGTGGTGAACTTCGACGACGCCACGGGCTACTGCAAGTTCGACTTCCGCGCGGTGTTCAACGATGGCGAAGAGGTGGTCGAGGCCGGGGTGAACGTGTGCGAAATCGGCACCTTCACCTTCAACTGACGCCGCCGCAGCAGCGGCGCGGGATTTACCTTGCGAGGTGCATTGCCTAATCTCGTGGCATGACGCGCACCGTAGAACTTCCGGTCTGGCTTCTGGTTCTGGTGCTTGGATTCGCCGGGATCGCTGCGCTTGACCGGGTGCTGGCGCCGTCGGTGCGCTGGTTCCTGCGGCGGCGGATGGAGCGGCTGGTGGCGCGGCTCAACCTGCGGCTGGAGCGGCCGATCCAGCCGTTCCGGCTGATGCGGCGGCAGGACATGATCGTGCGGCTGGTGCATGACCCCAAGGTGATGCAGGGCGTGGTGGATTACGCGCATCAGAACGGCGTGCCCGAGAGCGTCGCCTTCGAGACGGCGCGGACCTATGCGCGGGAGATCGTGCCCGCCTTTTCGGCCTCGGTCTATTTCGGCTTTGCCACGCGGGCGGCGCGGCGGATCAGCCGGGCGCTCTACCGGGTCAGGATCGGGCGGATCGACGGGCAGCTGGCGCATATCGACCGGCAGGCGACGGTGATCTTCGTGATGAACCATCGCAGCAACATGGATTACGTGCTGGTGACATGGCTCGTCGCCGGGCGCTCGGCCTTGTCCTATGCGGTGGGGGAATGGGCGCGGGTCTGGCCGCTGAGCCGGCTGTTCCGGGCGATGGGGGCCTATTTCATCCGCCGCAGCTCGCGCAACATGCTCTATCGCCGCGTGTTGGCGCGCTATGTGCAGATGGTGACGGCCGAAGGCGTGACGCAGGCGCTGTTCCCCGAGGGCGGGCTGTCGCTGGATGGGCGGGTCGGCGCGCCGCGGATGGGGCTCTTGAACTACATCGTGACCGATTTCGATCCGACCGGGCGGGACGTGATCTTCGTGCCCGTGGGCATCGCCTATGACCGGGTGCTGGAGGACCGGCTGCTGGTCGAGGCGGCGCGGTCGGGCGAGCGGAAATTCCGCGCCTCTCCGGCCAGCATCGCGGCTTTCATCGCGCGGATGACCTGGCGGGTGGTGCGGCGGCGCTTCCCGGGCTTCGGCTCGGCAGCGGTGGCCTTCGGCGCGCCGGTCTCGCTGCGCCGCTTCGTCGAGGAGACGGCAGACCCCACGACCGAGGCGCTGGGGGCGCGGCTGATGTCGGAGGTGGTGCTGACGCTGCCGATCCTGTCGGTGCCGCTGGTCGCGGCGGCGCTGGCGCAGGGGCCGGTGCTGCGCGGTGATCTGCCTGCGAAGCTGGAGGGCATGGCCTCGCAGCTCAGGCGCATGGGGGCGGTGATGAAGCTGCCGCCGCAGGGCGTGCCCGCGGCGATGGCCGAGGGGTTGCGGGCGCTGGAGGCGCGGGGAATCGTGGTCGAGGGGCCGTTCGGGCTGCATCCGCCCGCCGAAAAGGTGGATCTGCTGCTGTTCTACGCCGGCGCTGTGCTGCAGCGACTGGAAGTTGCAGGGGAGGAAGTTGCTGCAACGCGGCGGACATAAAATTACAAAATTTGACGCATAAGTATTGCAATCTTACGCGGCCAAACGTATCTCATCGGTCAGCGCCGGACGATTCTGCGTCGCGGCAATCACGCCTGACTCAAGGAGGCACCATGGCCCTCGACGTGCAGACTGATATCGTCGCTTACGACGCCCCGAAGAAAGACCTCTATGCGGTGGGCGAGATGCCCCCGCTCGGCCATGTCCCGGCGCGCATGTACGCTTGGGCGATCCGGCGCGAGCGGCACGGCGAGCCAGAGACCGCGATGCAGGTCGAGGTGGTCGACACGCCGGCCATCGACAGCCATGAGGTGCTGGTGCTCGTCATGGCCGCGGGGGTGAATTACAACGGCATCTGGGCCGCGCTCGGCATTCCGATCAGCCCCTTCGATGGCCACAAGGAGCCCTATCACATCGCCGGATCGGATGCCTCGGGCATCGTCTGGGCGGTGGGCGACAAGGTGAAGCGCTGGAAGGTCGGCGACGAGGTGGTGATCCACTGCAACCAGGACGACGGCGACGACGAGGAGTGCAACGGCGGCGACCCGATGTTCTCACCCACCCAGCGGATCTGGGGCTACGAGACTCCGGATGGCTCCTTCGCGCAGTTCACCCGGGTGCAGGCGCAGCAATTGATGCCGCGCCCGAAGCACCTGACCTGGGAGGAAAGCGCCTGCTACACGCTGACGCTGGCCACCGCCTATCGCATGCTCTTCGGCCATCGCCCGCATATCCTGAAGCCGGGTGACAATGTGCTGGTCTGGGGTGCCTCGGGCGGGCTCGGGTCCTACGCGATCCAGCTGATCAACGCGGCCGGGGCCAATGCGATCGGCGTGATCTCGGAAGAGGACAAGCGCGACTTCGTCATGGGGCTGGGCGCCAAGGGCGTCATCAACCGCAAGGACTTCAACTGCTGGGGCCAGATGCCCACGGTGAACACGCCGGAATATGCCGCCTGGTTCAAGGAGGCGCGCAAGTTCGGCGCGGCGATCTGGGCGATCACCGGCAAGGGCAACAACGTCGACATGGTGTTCGAACACCCCGGCGAGGCGACCTTCCCGGTCTCGGTCTTCGTGGTGAAGCGCGGCGGGATGGTGGTGATCTGCGCCGGGACCACCGGCTACAACCTCACCTTCGACGTGCGCTATCTGTGGATGCACCAGAAGCGGGTGCAGGGGTCGCATTTCGCCAACCTGAAACAGGCGGCGGCGGCGAACAAGCTGATGCTGGAGCGGCGGCTCGATCCCTGCATGTCGGAGGTCTTCCCCTGGGACGAGATTCCGGGCGCGCATATGAAGATGCGGCGCAACCAGCACAAGCCGGGCAACATGGCGGTGCTGGTGCAGGCGCCGGTGACCGGGCTGCGCACCTTCGAGGATACGCTCGAGGCCAGCCGGCGCGGCTGATCCCCTCCCGCCACGGGCTGCGGCCTCGTGGCGGGTTCTTGCTTGGCAGGGTGGGTCTTAGTGACGAACTGTTGACCTGATGCGCCTAACGTCACCTTCTGATGACGCTGGGCCTCGGGCCTTCACGTTCTTGCGGCCTGCGAGGGTGCCATGCAACACGACTGGATCTTCGACGTTTTGTGCGATCTGCGCACCTATGCCCAGCGCAACGCGCTTCCGGCATTGGCCGCTCAGGTCGATGCGGCGTTGCAGACCGCGCGGGCCGAGATTGCCGAACGGCTGGAGGGCGGGAACGAGGCCGCGGCGCCGCGCTCTGGCACCGACGGCTGAGCGAATCGGGCCGCTGGCCTATTCCGTCGCCCTTGGCTATGGTCGCCGCCATGCAGCCCTCCGCCCTTGTTTTCTCAGACGATCAGGCCGAAGCCTATGACCGCGTGGCCGATCAGCTGCGGGGCATGGGGATCGATCTGTCCAAGGGCACGGTGGTCCCGGCGGTGGAGGGGAAATCCTCCGTCCTCGCGGTGATCGGCAAGGCGGGGTCGGGCAAGACCATGCTGCTGGCCAGCCTCTACAAGGCCTTGCAGGAGGCCGGGCTGGATATCGTCTCGGGCGATTACGAGGGCAAGAAGCGCAAGGAGCGGCGGACGCTGGCGATCCTTGCGCCAACCAACAAGGCGGCGAGCGTGCTGCGCCTGCGCGGCGTGCCGGCGACGACGATCCACCGCATCCTCTACACCCCGGTCTACGATCCGCAATATGAGCGCATCGCCGAATGGCTGGCCGGCAACGGCAAGCGGCCCGAGGTGGAGGGGCTGACGGAAGTGGCGCTGGACCGGGCGAAGGCCTTCTACGATCAGGTGCCCTCGATCCCCGGTGCGCTGGCGGCGGCTGGCTTGCGCGGCTCGGATTTCATCAAGGGCTGGAAGCGGCGGGAAGAGCCGCTGGACGTGGGCTTCGTCGACGAATCCTCGATGCTCGACGAACGCCAGCTCGACGACCTGCGCGAGATATTCCCGACGCTGGTGCTGTTCGGCGATCCGGCGCAGCTGGCGCCGGTGGGGCAGAGCGGCCAGATGGTGTTCGACGGGCTGGGCGAGACGCGCAAGCTGATCCTGAGCCGCATCCACCGTCAGGCCGAAGACAACCCGATCCTCGATCTGGCCCACGCGCTGGCCGATCCCGATCTGGGCTTCGAGAGCTTCGAGCGGATGGTCGAGAAGGCCGCGGGGCGCGACGACCGGGTGCAGATGGCGCAGCGGGTCGATGCCGACCTGATGGCGCGCTCGCCGGTGCTGGTCTGGCGCAATGCGACCCGCATCCGGCTGATCACCGCCTTCCGCGCTGCGCAGGGCGCGCCGGAGACCGCGCTGATCCCGGGCGAGCCCCTGATCTGCGACGGGATCGAGCTGCCATTGAAGCACCGCAAGAAGCGCATCGATCTCGAGGCGCGGGGGCTGATCAAGGGCGCGCAGGTGATCTACCTCGGGCCGGGCAACCGCGACGGCTTCGCGCGCCTGCATGTGGTGGGGGCCGAGGATCCGCAGGTCTCGGCCGCCTCGATCATCAAGATCGAGAAGCCGGGCGAGGAGGAGCCGTTCATTCCCTCCGCCGCGCGGATGGGCGCGGCTTTCCTGCATGGGGCGGCGGTGACGATCCACAAGGCGCAGGGCTCGCAATGGGAGACGGTGCAGGTCTTCGCCCCCGATCTCTGGGCCGCCTCGCAGGCCGGACGGATGGAGGCGGGGGTGCCGCTGTGGAAGCGGCTGGCCTATGTGGCGATCACCCGCGCCGAAAAGCGGCTTTTGTGGGTGGTGCGCAACCGGCTGGCACTGCCGCAGACCGCGCTGGGGGTGGAGGACCTGCCGAAGGTCGCGCCGCGGCTGAAGCTGAAGCCCGAGGCCGAGCCCGAAGCGGATGCGGCTTCCGGCTGAGGCGTGACTTGGCCGCGGGGCCGGGCTAGAGTCGCCCGGTGTTTCAAGGAGCAAACCCATGCGCTGCGTCTTCGTCCAGTTCCGCTGCACCCCCGGCAAGACCTATGAGGTCGCCGATGCGATCTATGACCGCGAGGTGGTGTCGGAACTGTATTCGACCTCGGGCGAATACGATCTGATCGCCAAGGTCTATGTGCCCGCCGATCAGGATGTCGGGCGCTTCCTGTCGGACGCGCTCTTCGACATTCCGGGCATCGTGCGGACGCTGACCACGATGACCTTCAAGGCCTTCTGAGGCTCAGAGCCACTCGCCCCGCCCGCTGCCCACCGCCTCGGAGACCGAGGCGAAGCCGTCGCGCGCCAGAAGCCCGTCGAGTTCGCGCGCAATGCGGGCGGCGAGGGTGATGCCCTCGTAGACCATCGCGGTATAGAGCTGCACCGCCGAGGCCCCGGCGCGGATCTTGGCATAGGCCTGTTCTGCCGTGCCGATCCCGCCGACACCGACCAGCGGCAGGTTGCCAGCTGTCAACTGCGACAGCCGCGCCAGCACCCGGGTGGAGCGTTCGAAGAGCGGCGCGCCCGAGAGACCGCCGGTCTCGGCACGATGCGCGCTGCGCAGGCCGTCGCGCGACAGGGTGGTGTTGGTGGCGACGATGCCGGCGATGCGCGAGGCGGTGACCACCTCGACGATCTCGGCCAGGTCGTCGTCGGTCAGGTCGGGCGCGATCTTCAGGAAGATCGGGATCGGCCGCGCCAGCCGGTCATGCACCTCCATCACCGTGGCCAGCAGCGCCGTCAGCGCCGAGCGCCCCTGCAGGTCGCGCAGCCGCTCGGTGTTGGGCGAGGAGACGTTGACGGTGGCGAAATCGACATGCGGCCCGCAGGCGGCCAGCACGGCGGCGAAGTCGGCGGCGCGGTCGGCACTGTCTTTGTTGGCGCCGAGGTTGATGCCGATCGGCACCGGGCCCGAGGGCCGCATCGCCAGACGGGCGCAGATGGTGGCGGCGCCGTCGTTGTTGAAGCCGAAGCGGTTGATCGCGGCGCGATCCTCGGTCAGGCGGAAGAGCCGCGGCTTGGCGTTGCCCAACTGCGGGCGCGGCGTAGCGGCCCCCACCTCGAGAAAGCCGAAGCCCGCGCGCATCAGCGGGTCGATGGCGATGGCGTTCTTGTCATAGCCCGCAGCAAGACCCACGGGGTTGCCGAGCCGGATGCCGGCGAGGCTGGTGGCCAGACGGGGCGTGGCCACGCTGCCGGGCAGGGGCACCAGCCCGGCGCGCAGGGCGGAAAGGGACAGGCTGTGCGCCTGCTCCGGGTCAAGCCGGTGCAGCGCCGCGAGTCCCGCGCGTTCGACGATGTTCACCAAAGACCCTCGGGAAAGATGTGGCCGGTGGCCCCCAGCGGCAGGGACTTGTCCCAGACCACGTCGGCCAGCGTCAAAGGACGATAGAGATGCGGGAAGAGCTGCCCGCCGCGGGACGGTTCCCACTTCAGCGCCGGACCCAGATTTTCCGGGTTCAGCGCCACCAGAACCAGATCGCTCTCGCTGCCGAAATGCTTTGCCGCGGTCTCGGCCACCTGAGCGGCGGTGGAGGTGTGGATGTAGCCATCCGCCAGATCGACGGGGGCGCCTGCCGTCACTCCGGCGTCGCGGAAGGCATCCCATTCGGATCGGCGAAAAATCTTGAAGATCAGCATATCAGCCTCATGCACCCTGTCTCGGCGCCGGTCAATGGGCCCGTTTCGGTGGCAAGGCGGTTGCCGCAGCGGAAACTGCCGCCTTGGGCTTTGACAGAAGGCCGGATCGCACCGCACTCTCTGGCCCATCACGTTCAGAGCAGGAGCACTTTCCATGAAATCCAGACTTTTGGCTTCGGCAGCGATTCTGGCGATGTCGGCGGGCGCAGCCTCGGCCGATTTCTCGCTGACGATCCTGCACACCAACGATTTCCATGACCGGTTCGAGCCTGTCTCCGGCTCCGATTCGACCTGCTCGGTGGAGGACAACGCGGCGGGAGAGTGTTTCGGCGGCACGGCGCGGCTGGTGACGGCGGTGGCCGAGGCGCGGGCGGCCAAGGAGACGACGCTGCTGCTCGACGGCGGGGACCAGTTTCAGGGCACGCTGTTCTACACCTATTACAAGGGCAAGATGGCTGCCGAGTTCATGAACGGCCTCGGCTATGACGCGATGGCGGTGGGTAACCACGAGTTCGACAACGGGCCCGAGGTTCTGGCCGAATTCGCCGACCTGCTCGACGCGCCGCTCCTGATGGCCAATGCCGATCTGACCTCGGAGCCGCTGCTGAAGGACAAGATCGCCAAGTCGACCGTGATCGAGAAGGGCGGCGAGCAGATCGGCCTGATCGGCCTCACCCCGGTCGACAACCCCGAGCTGGCCAGCCCCGGCAAGAACATCGTCTTCACCGATCCGGTTCAGGCGGTGCAGGCCGAGGTCGATGCCCTCACCGGACAGGGGATCGACAAGATCATCCTGCTGTCGCATTCGGGCTACGGGGTGGACCAGAGGATCGCGGCTGAGACCACCGGGGTCGATGTGATCGTCGGGGGGCACAGCCACACGCTGCTGTCCAACAGCGCCGAAGGGGCGGAGGGCGCCTATCCGACCATGGCAGGCAAGACGCCGATCGTCTCGTCCTACGCCTATGGCAAGTATCTCGGCATGCTGGACGTGACCTTCGACGACGCGGGCGAGGTGATCGAGGCCACGGGCGAGCCGAGGCTGCTCGACGCCTCGGTGGCCGAGGACCAGCCGACGCTGGACCGGATCAAGGAACTGGCCGTGCCGCTGGAGGAGATCCGCAGCACGCTGGTGGCCGAGACCACCGAGGCCATCGACGGCAGCCGCGAGACCTGCCGCTCGCAGGAATGCCCGATGGGCAATCTGGTGGCCGATGCCATGCTCGACCGGGTGAAGGGGCAGGGGGTGCAGATCGCCTTCACCAACGGCGGCGGGCTGCGCGCCTCGATCGACGCGGGCCCGGTGACGATGGGCGAGGTGCTGACGGTGCTGCCGTTCCAGAACACGCTCTCGACCTTCCAGGTGACCGGGGCCGAGATGATCGGCGCACTGGAGAACGGCGTGAGCCAGCTCGAGGAGGGCGCCGGGCGGTTCCTGCAGGTGGCCGGGCTGAAATACACCTTCGATCCGGCGCAGCCGGCGGGCTCGCGGATTTCCGAGGTGATGGTGGCCGAGGGCGACAGCTTCGTGCCGATCGATCCGGACAAGACCTATGGCACGGTGTCGAACAACTATGTGCGGCAGGGCGGTGATGGCTTTGCCAGCCTCGTGGGGGCGGCCAATGCCTATGACTTCGGGCCGGATCTGGCCAATGTGACCGCCGATTACATGGCCGATGCCGGCACCTACACGCCGGTCACCGACGGGCGCATCACCCGGAAATGAGCCGTGCCGGGCGCGCCCTTCCGGGGCGCGTCCGGGTTTCGCAAAATTTTCATCGGAGGGCCTCCTTGCCCTAGTCTCGCCCCGGTTGGCGCGTAATCGGTCAATCCGAGAATTTGAAGGAGCGGGGCGCGTGGCCCGGCGGCTCCCACGGGTCGGGAAGATGAAGCATCTGGGATGGCGGGAAACGAGGTTCGAGCCGGGCGCTGCGCTCGTCTCCGGGCTGCTGCGCGCGCCTGTGGACGAGCTGCCGACCCGGATCGAGGCCGCGCTGGCGCTCTTGGGCGAGGAATGCGGCGCGGAACGGGTGCTGATCTGCGCGCTGGATGGCGCGGCGCAGCTGTGTCTGGCCTTCGGTTGGCCCGAAACGGCGCGCGTGCCGGTGAGCAGCTCGGCGTTGGAGCGGCACCGCCGCACGCTGGAGGCGGGCTCGCTTTGCCGTGACGGCAACGATCTGTTGCTGCCGCTGATCGCGGAGGGGCGGCTGATCGGCGTGCTGGCGCTGGGCGGGCTGGCGGCTTCTGCCGGACTCGATCTTCAGGCGGTGGCCGATGCCATCGCCAGCAGCCTGACGCGGCTTGCCGCCGAACTCGCCGTTCAATCGCTGGAGGTCGAACGCGCGGCACTCAACGCAGATCTGCGCCGCGTGCAGCAGGAGCGCGACGCCGCCCAGCGCCGGCTGGAGGATTTCTCCGCGGTCAGTGACGAGTGGCTTTGGGAGCTGGACGCCGATCTGCGCGACGTGCCCGTGGCGGCCTCGCCGGTGGGCCGCATTCTCTTCGACGGCTTCTCCTTCAGTGGCAAGCCGCTGGAAGCCATCGCCACCGATCTCGGCTGCGATCCCTACAGTGCCGAGTGGCGGGGGCTGTTCCGCAAGATGGAGGGGCGCGAACCGGTCGAGGGTTTCGTGCATTCGATGCGCGACCGGCGCGGCACTGAGCATGTGATCAGCGTCAGCGGCCGCCCGGTCTTCGACGAGGAGGGGCGCTTTGCCGGCTATCGCGGGGTCGGGATCAACATCACCGACCGGCTGCAGCGCGAAGGCACGGCCCGCGCCACCGCCAACCGGTTCGAGGCGACGCTGAACGCACTGCCCGACCTGCTGATCGAGGCCGATCATCAGGGCCGCTACACCCGCATCTATTCCGACGCGGGCTCCGCCGCCGAGCTGCACGACAGCGATTGCCTCGGCCGCTCCTTCGACGAGGCGCTGCCGCCCGAGATCGCCGCGACCTTTGCCGAGGCGATGCAGCTGATCGAGCGGACCGGCCGCGCCGAGACGCTGCGCTATCGCTGGGGCGGGGCCTGGCACGAGGTGTCCGGCGCCCGCCGGGTGCCGGAGACCCTTGGCGACCGGCCGGGCTTCGTCTTCCTCGTGCGGGACGTGACGGCGGACGAGGAGCAGAAGGAGCAGTTGCGGCTGCTGGGCAAGATCGTCGAGCTGATGACCAATCTCGTCGCCGTGGTCGATACCCGGCAATGCGTGGTCTGGGTGAACCCGGCCTTCGAGGCGCATACCGGCTACCGGCTTGAGGAGATCCGTGGCCTGCCGTTGGCCGATCTGACCCGCAGCGAGGCGACCGATGCCGCGACAGTGGCGATGATCAGCGAGACGATCTCGCGCGGGGAGGTCTGCCGGACCCAGATCCTGAACCGCGACAAGGTCGGGCGGCCCTACTGGATCGACCTCAACATCCATCCGCTGCGTGGTTCCGAGGATCAGATGCTGGGCTATGTCTCGGTCGAGACGGTGATCACCGAGCAGAAGCAGGCGCTTGCCGATCTGGAGGCGGCGCAGCAGCGGCTGGCGCGGATCGTCGAGGGGGCCGAGGTCGGGACATGGGAATGGTCGGCGCAGGGCGACAGCTTCACCATCGACGGTCGGCTGTGCGAGATGCTCGGCCATCGCCGCGAGGCGCTGGAGGTGATGACCGAAGCGCAGTTCCTGGATCTGGTCCATCCCGACGACCTGCCCGCGCTGCGCACGGCCAAGCGGATCGCGCTGGAAAGCGGCGGGCTGGCCACGGCGGAGGCGCGGTTCCGTCATCGCGACGGGCATTGGGTCTGGGTGCTGAGCCGGGGTCGCACGACGCGCTGGGCCCATGACCAGACTGCCGAGGCCATCGCCGGGGTGCATATCGACATCAGCGAGCGCAAGGATCTGGAACAGCGGGTGATCGCCGCGCGCAACTTCTTCTTCAACGCGATGGAGAACAGCATCGCCGCGATCACGGTGATGAACGCGCGGGGCGATCTGGTCTTCGCCAATTCCGAGGCTGAACGCATCCTCGGGCTGCCCCGGTCGGAGCTGATCGGCCGCGCCCACGGGGCGCCGGAGTGGCGGGCCACCCATCTCGACGGCACGCCGCTGACCGAGAACAACTCGCCCTTCTATCTGGCGATGCGGACGGGCGAGCCGGTGCGCTCGTTCCGCCATGCGATCGCGCTGCCGGACGGGCGGACGCGCATCCTGTCGGTGAATGCCGTGCCCATGCACGAGGACAACGAGCGGCAGGTGCTCTGCTCCTTCACCGACATCACCGACCAGCTGGCGACCCTCGAGCAGATCCGCGAGGCGCTGTCGCGCGCCGAAGAGGCGAGCCGGTCGAAATCGCTGTTCCTTGCCAACATGAGCCACGAGATCCGCACCCCGCTGAACGGCGTGCTGGGCATGGCCGAGCTGCTCGAGGGCAGTCTGACCGAGCCGAGACAGAAACTGATGATCAACACCATCCGCAATTCCGGCGAGACGCTGCTGAGCATCCTGAACAACATTCTGGACATGTCGAAGATCGAGGCCGGCAAGTTCGATCTGGAGCAGGTCCCCTTCACCCCCGCGGATCTCGCCCGGCAGATCGAGGCGGTCTATGCGATGAAGGCCGAGGAGAAGGGCCTGCAGTTCGAGGTGCTGATCGGGCTCGGCGGCGAGGCGGGGCGGCTGGGCGACCCGCACCGCATCCTGCAGATCCTGCACAACCTGATGAGCAATGCGGTGAAGTTCACCGATGCGGGCCGGGTGACGATGCGCCTGACCTGCCGCCCCGGAAAGCCCCTGGCGGTCGAGGTCTCGGACAGTGGCATCGGCATGACCGAGGATCAGGCGGCGCGGGTGTTCGACAGCTTCGATCAGGCCGATGGCAGCGTGACGCGGCGCTTCGGCGGCACCGGGCTCGGCATGGCGATCGTGCGGCAGCTGGTGACGCTGATGGGCGGCGAGATCTCGGTGAGCAGCGCCCTGGGGCAGGGCACGACGGTGCGGGTCAGCCTGCCCCTGCCGGATGCGCTGCACAGCTCCCCCGCCATCCTCGCGCCACCACCCGGGGCGGAGCCGAGCTTTGCCGGTCGGCGCCTGTTGATCGCCGATGACAGCGCCACCAACCGGCTGGTGCTGAAGGAGATGCTGGCCGATACCGGCGCCCGCATCACGCTGGTCGAAGACGGGCATCAGGCAGTCACCGCCTGGGAGGAGGGGGGCTTCGACCTGCTGCTGCTCGATATCTCCATGCCGGTGATGGACGGGCTGACCGCGCTGAAGCAGATCCGCGAGCGCGAGGCGCTGAAAGGCGCAGCGCCGGTTCCGGCGGTGGCGGTGACGGCGAATGCCATGGCGCATCAGGTGGCCGATTACATCGTCGGCGGCTTCGACACGCATCTGGCCAAGCCCTTCCGCAGGCAGGAACTGTTGCATGCGATCTCGACCCTGCTCGCCCGAGCCTGACCCTGCCTCATCCGCGTCCGAGAGGAGACAGCGATGCCGAACCCACCGCGCCCGTTTCGCATCCTCCTAGCCGAGGATGACGAGATCAACCGGCTGATCGTCGTCTCGATGCTCGCCGCTCGGTCCGATCTCGATCTGGTCGTGGTGAATGACGGGCGTTCGGCGCTGGAGCGGGCGGTGAGCGAGCGGTTCGACCTGCTGATCCTCGACCAGCAGATGCCGCATCTGACCGGCGAGCGGGTGATCCGCTCGCTGAAGGCCAGCCGCACGCCGAACAGCGACACACCGATGCTGCTGATCACCGCCTCTGTCGACGTGCTCGCAGGCATCGGTCTTGCCGACGAGACGATGGAGAAGCCGCTGGGCACGACCGCGCTGTTGCAGGCGATCAACCGGCTGACCGCGCGCTAGGGCCGCTGTCATCTCTGCTTCAATAATTGTCAATTTGAGACAAAGTTTCGCCATCATCGAAGGGCCATTCTCAGCCTCAGGTTGAGTGCAGTCACGGTCGGGACACTGGAGGTTCGATGGCGGTCATGCGGATTCTGGCAGTCGACGATGATCCGGTGTTTCTCATGCTTCTGCAGCATGTTCTGGGTCGTATCGGCTATGACGACGTGCAGGGCGCCGGCACGGCGGCCGAGGCGCTGCAGGTCCTGCAGGGCGAGGATGCCTTCGACTGCATCCTGCTCGACATCGACCTTCCGACGGTGGACGGCGTGCAGCTCTGCCGCCGCATCCGGCAGATGCCGGATTATGCCAGCGTGCCGATCCTGATGATCAGCAACGCACATGCCGCCTCGGTCATCGAACAGGCCTTCGCGGCCGGGGCGAGCGACTATTTCACCAAGCCGCTCGACGATCTGGAGCTGCGCGCCCGCATCGGCATGACCGCGCGGCTGGTCGACGAGCGGCGTCGGCGCGACGTGCTTGCCGGGCGGGTGAACGTGCAGCTCGGCCTGCCGGCACAGCCGATCCGCTTCGGCGATCCCTTCGCGGTGAAGGACGTGCCCGGGGTGGTGGAGTATCAGGCGTTGGAGAATTACGTGACCGCGCTGGGCCGGTCCAAGCTGCACGGCCATGCTGCCATCGCCTTCCGCATCGGCAATGCCGAGGACATCTTCGCCGTATCCGACGCGATCAGCTATTCCGACGTCCTGACCCATGTCGCCTCGATCATCACCGGGTTGCTCAAGGATCAGGATTTCCTGATCGCCCATGCCGGGCGCGGCGAGTTCGTCTGCATCACGGCGCGCCATGCTCCGTTGCAGGCGCATGTGCTGGCGCAGGACATCGCCGTGCGGCTGGCGGACCGGGCGCGGATCTACATGCAGCTCGGCGTGCCCCGTCCGATCCTGCAGGTCGGCGATCCGATGACCATCGGCTTCTTCAGCCGCACCGCACCGACCGAACTTCTGGGCCGGGCGCGTCAGGCGCTGCGCAACGCCGCGCAGCGCCAGAGCCACGGCGAAGTGGTGGTGTGATGGCGCCGGAAGATGCGCTCGAACCCGTGCGGTTGCGTTTCCGTCAGGTGACGGCAGAGCGTCTGGCGCTGGTCGAGACGCATTGCGAGGGCCCGCGCGATGCCGAGGCGCTGCGCGAGATCGGCCGGATCGCCCATATGACCGCCGGTGTCGCCTCGACGCTCGGCTATGCCGCGCTCGGCCGGGTGTCGAGCGAGGTGGCCACGCGGCTGCACCGACAACGCTCGCGCGACTGGCGCGCGGTGGAGCCGCAGGTGCGCCAGATGATGCTGGCGATGCGCGCCACGGTGGCCCCGCTCGGGGTAAAGTGAGCCGGCCCATGCCCTTCGTCCTCCCGTCCTGCTGCCCCCTCGCCGGCGCAGCGCCGATCCGGTGCGTGTCGTGGCGCTGATGCACTGCGTCCTGCCCGGCTCGCTGGACATGGCGGCGCTGCTGGCGTTGCTGATCTGGACGGCGCTGGCCATCGAGACCTACTGGGTGCACCGGCAGGCGCAGTTCTTCGGCAAGTGCTGGTTCATGATCGCCCATGTGGCGATGCTGGGCTGGCTCGGCGCCGCGACGATGGAGCTCGTCTCGGTCACCGAGGGCTGCAAGCTGTTCTGGGGCGAGGTGATGTGGCCGGCGATCATGCTGCTGCCGACGGCCTGGGCCTTCTTCCTGCTCGACTATTCCTTCGTGCGGCGCTCGTCGAATGCCTCGTGGAAGATCACGCTGCTGATCGGCGGGGCGGTGGTGGTGGCGGTGATGCTGGCGACCAACCCGCTGCACCGCCTGTTCTACACCGCGACCGAGCTGGCGATCGTCGACGGGCGCCCCTCCATCGTCTACGAGCGCGGGCCGATGTTCGTGGTGGTGGCGCTCTATCTCTACCTGTTCCTCATCGGCGGCATCCTCGTGTCAGTGCTGGGGGTGGCGCGGGCCAATCCGCGCTACCGCCCGTTCTACCTCGGGCTTCTGGCAATCACGACGGTGCCGATGCTGGGCAACGTGGCCTACCTGGCCTTCGGCGTCACCGTCTTCGGCTTCGACCCGACCCCCTATCTTTTTTCCTTCGTGCTGCTGACCTTCACCTGGATGATCTTCAACAACCGGCTGATGGACATCACCACCGTCGCCAATGACCTCTTGTTCTACAACACAGTCGATCCGATCATCGTCTTCGACACCGAGGGCTGTCTCGCGGGCCTGAACCCCGAGGCGCAGCGGCTGTTCCACCGCAGGCTGCCGGGGCTCGGCGGCGATCTCAGGGCGGCGGCGCATATCGGCGAGGTGGTGCGGCAGGTCATCGCCGGGCACGCGCGACAGGCGGCAGCGTCGATCAGCATCGGCAGCCGCCACTTCGACCTGCGGCTCTTGCCGATCGAAAAGCCGCTGGACCGCTCGCGCTCGGCGATGGGCTGGGTTCTGGTGATGAACGACGCCACCGAGCGGCGTTTTCTCAGCGATCAGCTGATGGCCGAGCGCGACTATCTGAGCAAGCTGATGGACACCAGCATCTCGGGCATCGTCGCCCTCGATGACGCGGGGCGCTTCGTCTATGCCAACCGCGAGGCCGAGAGCATCTTCGGCGTTCCGCAAAGCGCGCTCGGGCGGCTCTGCTACGACGATCCGCAATTCGCGGCCGAGGGGGACAGCCCGGTGGAGCATGCCTTTCCCGCGCTGCGGCACTTGACGCTGTCGGCGGCGCCCGAGCGGAACCGCCGCTTCGCCCTGCGGCGGGCGGACGGGGCGGTGCGGGTGGTCTCGGTGAACACCGCGCCGATCAGCCATCCCAACCGCGCCGCCGTCGTGGTGCTGGCGGTCGCCGACATCACCGAGCAGGTCGCCGCCGAATGCGAGCTGCGCCGCGCCGCCGAACGGGCCGAGGCGGTCAGCCGGATCAAGTCGCAGTTCCTCGCCAACATGAGCCACGAGATCCGCACGCCGCTGAACGGGGTACTGGGCATGGCCGAGGTGCTCGACCGGGCGGTGACCGACGCCGAGCACAAGCGCATGGTGACCACGATCCGCCGCTCGGGAGAGGTGCTGCTGACCATCCTGAACGACGTGCTCGACATGTCGAAGATCGAGGCGGGCAAGATGGAGCTGGAGCATGTCGACTTCCGCCCCGACGAGCTGGCGCTGCGGCTGGACGAGATGCATTGCCAGATGGCCGAGGAGAAGGGGCTGGCGCTGGAGGTCTATACCAGCGTCGGCGCCGAGGTGCCGCGCACCGGCGATCCGCTCAGGATCATGCAGATCCTGCAGAACCTTGTCAGCAATGCGGTGAAATTCACCGAGGCGGGCGAGGTCGTCGTCACCTTCTCCTGCCCGCGCGGCGCGCCGATGACCATCGAGGTGCGCGACACCGGCATCGGCATGACCGAAGCGCAGTCGGAGCGGATCTTCGACGAGTTCGAGCAGGCCGACGGCAGCGTGACCCGGCGTTTCGGCGGCACCGGGCTCGGCATGGCGATCGTGCGGCGGCTGGTCGAGGGGATGGGCGGCAGCATCGCCATCGACAGTGCGCCGGGGCTCGGCACGACCGCCCGGGTGATCTTGCCGCTGCCCGAGGCCGCCTGAGGCCAACGCACAGGAATTCAGCAGCACCCCGCGCATCGCCCTTTCCTGCAGCGGATGCGGGCGAATGGGCATGGCGCGACCGTCGTTTCTGTGAAACCGTCGAGGTTGAAGCCCGAACCGAGACGAAAAAAACCATGTCGATCAAGGCCAGCATCCACCATCTGACCCATTATCGCTACGATCGGCCCGTCATCCTCGGCCCGCAGATCATCCGCTTGCGCCCTGCGCCGCATTCACGGACGAGGGTGATCTCGCATTCGCTCAAGGTCAGTCCGGGCGGGCATTTCGAGAACCACCAGCAGGACCCTTACGGCAACTGGCTGGCCCGCTTCGTCTTTCCCGAGCCGGTGACCGAGTTCAAGATCGAGGTCGATCTGGTCGCCGACATGACAGTCTACAACCCGTTCGACTTCTTCGTCGAGGAGTCGGCGGAGCACTGGCCTTTCGAGTATCCCGAAGACATCCGCCCGGATCTGGTGATCTACAGCCAGCCCGAACCGGCGGGGCCGCGGCTGCAGGCGTTTCTCGACTCGATCCCGCGCCAGCGGATGCGGACGGTGGATTTCGTCGTCGGGCTGAATGCACGCATCGCCAACGAGATCGCCTATGTCATCCGCATGGAGCCCGGGGTCTATTCGCCGGAGGAGATCTTCGAGGCCGGGCGCGGGTCGTGCCGGGATTCGAGCTGGCTGCTGGTGCAGGTGCTGCGCCATCTGGGCTTTGCCGCGCGATTCGTCTCGGGCTACCTGATCCAGCTGAAGCCCGACCTGAAATCGCTCGACGGGCCCTCGGGCACCGAGAACGACTTCACTGACCTGCATGCCTGGACGGAGGTCTATCTGCCCGGCGCGGGCTGGATCGGGCTGGATGCCACCTCGGGCCTCTTGACCGGCGAGAGCCATATCCCGCTGGCCGCGACGCCGCATTACCGCAACGCCGCCCCCATCGCCGGGATGGCGAGCTATGCCGAGGTGGATTTCGCCTTTGACATGCAGGTGCGCCGCGTGGCCGAGCATCCGCGCATCACCAAGCCCTTCTCGGACGACGCCTGGCAGGAGCTGAACGCGCTGGGCCACAAGGTCGATGCCGCGCTGGCCGAGGGCGATGTGCGGCTGACCATGGGGGGCGAGCCCACCTTCGTGTCGATCGACGATTTCGAGGCGGGGGAGTGGAACACCGATGCCGTCGGCCCGACCAAGCGGGTGCTGGCCGACCAGCTGATCCGCCGGTTGCGCGACCGTTTCGCGCCGGGCGGCTTCCTGCATTACGGGCAGGGCAAGTGGTATCCGGGCGAGACGCTGCCGCGCTGGACCTTCTCGCTCTACTGGCGCGGCGACGGCAAGCCCCTGTGGAGCGACCCGGCGCTGGTGGCGGGCGAAAGCGCGCAGACCGGGGCTGGGCCTGCCGAGGCGGCGGCGCTGCTGCAGGGCATCGCCACGCAGCTGGGGGTCGAGGGCGATCTGGTGGTGCCCGCCTATGAGGACCCGGGCGAATGGCTGCTGAAGGAAGGCAAGCTTCCGGAGAACGTGACGCCGGAGAATTCGCAGCTGAAGGACCCCGAGGAACGCTACCGGATGGCCAAGGTGTTCGAGCGCGGGCTGACCGAGCCTTCGGGCTTCGTGCTGCCGGTGCAGCGCTGGCAGAGCCAGGTCGCCAACAAGCCGCGCTGGCGGTCGGAGCGCTGGAAGCTGCGGCGCAACCACCTGTTCCTCGTGCCCGGCGACAGCCCCGTAGGCTACCGCCTGCCGCTGGGCGCGCTGCCCTATGTGCCGCCCTCGCGCTATCCCTATACCAACACCGTCGATCCCACCGTGCCGCGCGGCCCTCTGCCCGATCTTCCGCCCGCCCCCAGCCTGACCCCCGCCAGCGCGGCCGCGCCGCCGGATGGCCCGCAGTCGATCGCGCATTTCACCGCCTCCGAGCCGGTGCAGGAGCGGGTGGAGCAGATCATCGGCTCCGGCGACGACGCGGTGCGCACGGCGCTTTCGGTCGAGCCGCGCGATGGCAGGCTTTGCGTCTTCATGCCGCCGGTCGAGGCTGTCGAGGACTATCTGGAGCTGGTGGCCGCCGCCGAGGCCGCAGCGAAGGAGCTGGGCCTGCCGGTGCATATCGAGGGCTACGCCCCGCCGCATGACCCGCGGCTGAACGTGATCCGCGTCGCGCCCGATCCGGGGGTGATCGAGGTGAACGTGCATCCCGCAACGAGCTGGGACGACTGCGTGGCCATCACCAACGCCGTCTACGAGGAGGCGCGGCAGACCCGGCTCGGCGCCGACAAGTTCATGATCGACGGCAAGCATTGCGGCACTGGCGGCGGCAACCATGTGGTCGTCGGTGGGGCGACCCCGAACGACTCGCCCTTCCTGCGCCGCCCGGACCTGCTGCGCAGCCTGATCCTGCACTGGAACCGGCACCCCTCGCTTTCCTACCTGTTCTCGGGCCTGTTCATCGGCCCCACGTCACAGGCGCCCCGGATCGACGAGGCGCGGCACGACAGCCTCTACGAGCTGGAAATCGCGCTGGCGCAGATCCCCGGGCCGTCGGACGAGCGGCCCTTCCCCTGGCTGCCCGACCGTCTGCTGCGCAACATCCTGACCGATGTCACCGGCAACACCCACCGGGCCGAGATCTGCATCGACAAGATGTATTCGCCCGACGGCCCCACCGGGCGGCTCGGTCTTGTCGAGTTCCGCGGCTTCGAGATGCCGCCGGACCCGCGCATGAGCCTCGCGCAGCAGCTCCTGATCCGCGCGATGATCGCCCGGATGTGGACCAACCCCATCGGCGGCGAGCTGACGCGCTGGGGCACGGTGCTGCATGACCGCTTCATGCTGCCGCATTTCGTCTGGGCCGATTTCCGCGACGTGCTGGCCGATCTGGGCGCGCATGGCTTCCCGCTGCGGTCGGACTGGTTCGAGGCGCAGCAGGAGTTCCGCTTCCCCTTCTGCGGCGAGGTCGAGTACGAGGGCGTGCATCTGGAACTGCGGCAGGCGCTGGAGCCCTGGCATGTGCTGGGCGAGACCGGGGCCATCGGCGGCACGGTGCGCTATACCGACAGCTCGACCGAGCGGCTGCAGGTGAAGCTCACCACCACCGATCCGGCGCGCTACATTGTCGCCTGCAACGGCCGTCCGCTGCCGCTCCAGCCGGCGGGGACGGGCGGGGTGGCGGTGGCCGGGGTGCGCTACAAGGCGTGGCAACCCTCCGCCGCGCTGCATCCCAGCCTGCCGGTGAATGCGCCGCTGACCTTCGACATCTACGACCGCTGGTCGGGCCGGTCGCTGGGCGGCTGCGTCTATCACGTCGCCCATCCGGGCGGGCGGAACTACGAGACCTTCCCGGTGAACGGCAACGAGGCCGAGGCGCGGCGGCTTGCGCGATTCACCCCGCACGGGCATACCCCGGGGCAGTTCAGCGTCCCGCCGGAGCAGCCGCACCGCGAGTTTCCGCTGACCCTCGATCTCAGGAGGCCTGCAGGGCTCTAGATGGACAGAAAGGCGCGCCACGCTCCCGGTCTGCCTTCGGTGCTGGACGGATATCACACCCTGCCGGGCGTGTCGGATGAGCTCCTCGACCCACAGGGCGAGGTGCGCCCGGTCTGGCGCGCCTTCCTGAAGCATTTCGCGGCGCTCGCGCCCGAGGAGGTGACCCGCCGCTTCGCGCGGGGCGACCAGTATCTGCGCGATGCAGGCGTGTTCTTCCGCCAGTATTCCGCCGAGGGCTCGACCGAGCGGGCCTGGCCCCTGAGCCATATCCCGGTGCTGATCGAGGAGGCCGAATGGGCCACGCTTACCGCCGGGCTGGTGCAGCGGGCGGCGCTGATGGAAGCCTTGATGGCCGATCTCTACGGCCCGAACCGGCTGGTGGCCGAGGGCGTGCTGCCGCCTTCGCTGGTGGCGGGCAATCCGGAATGGCTGCGGGCGCTGGTCGATGTCGCGCCGCGCGGCGGGCATCATCTGCATTTCCTCGCCTTCGAGATCGGGCGCGGGCCGGATGGCACATGGTGGGTGCTGGGCGACCGGGCGCAGGCGCCGTCCGGCGCGGGTTTCGCGCTGGAGAACCGGGTAGCGGTGGCGCGGGTCTTCTCCGACCTCTATGCCGAGGCGCATGTGCACCGGCTTGCCGGGTTCTTCCGCACCTTCCGGGACGCGCTTCTGGGGCTGCGGGCCGATCCCGACAGCCGCGTGGGCATCCTGACGCCGGGGCCGCTGAACGAGACCTACTACGAACACGCCTATATCGCCCGCTACCTCGGCTTCATGCTGCTGCAGGGCGAGGATCTGACGGTGGTGGATGGCGCGCTGATGGTGCGCACCGTCGCCGGGCTGAAGCCGATCTCGGTGCTCTGGCGCCGGCTCGACGGCGCCTATGCCGACCCCTTGGAACTGGAGGGCGCCTCGCGGCTGGGCACGCCAGGCTTCGTCTCGGCGCTGCGCCACGGTTCGGCAACGGTGGTCAACGGGCTCGGATCAGGCGTGCTGGAGACCCGGGCCTTCCTCGCCTTCATGCCGCGCATCGCCAAGGCTCTGTTGGGCGAGGATCTGATCCTGCCCAATATCGCGACATGGTGGTGCGGGCAGGCGAAGGAGCGGGCGCATGTTGCCGCCCATCCGGAGCGCATGATCATCAGCCCCGCGCTGTCCACCCGGCAGCCCCTGGAGGACGATCTGGCGGCGCTGGCCGAGGGGCAGGTGCCCGACGGCGATCTGGCGGGCTGGCTGGAGCGCGAGGGCCGGACCCTCGTCGGGCAGGAGTCGGTGAAGCTCTCGACCACGCCCGCCCATATCGACGGCGCGCTGGTGCCGCGGCCGATGAGCCTGCGCGTCTTCCTCGCCCGCACGCCCGAGGGCTGGCAGGTGATGCCCGGCGGCTTTGCCCGGATCGGCCGCACCAGCGATCCCAAGGCCATCGCCATGCAGCGCGGCGGGGCGGCGGCGGATGTCTGGATCGTCAGCTCCGGCGCGGTGGAGCCCGCGACGATGATCCCGGCGCAGGGCCCCTATGTGCGGGCCGAGCTGGGCGCGCTGCCCTCGCGCTCGGCCGACAACCTCTACTGGCTCGGCCGCTATGTCGAGCGGACCGAGGGCATCATGCGGCTGGTGCGGGCGCATCACACGCGGATGGCCGAGACCGGAGACCCCAAGGGGCCGCTGCTGGCGGCGCTGGCGCCGCTGTTCAAGGGGCAGGGGGTGGACCCGGAGCAGGGCATCCCCAAGGGGCTGATCTCCACGCTCGGCAATGCAGTGGCCAGCGCCGGGCAGGTGCGTGACCGTTTCTCGCCGGATGGCTGGTCGGCGCTGGCCGATCTCGACAAATCCACCCGCCGCCTGGCCGAGCGGGTGCAGCCGGGCGACGATGCGGCGCGGGCGATCACCACGCTCTTGCGCAAGCTCACCGGCTTTTCGGGGCTGATCCACGAGAACATGTATCGCTTCATGGGCTGGCGCTTTCTGGAGCTGGGGCGCTTCATCGAGCGCGCCGCCGGGATGTCCTCGGTGCTGGCGACGCTGGCCGACCCCTGGGCGCCGGAGGGGGCGCTGGATCTGGCGGTGGAGTTCGGCGATTCCGTCATGTCGCACCGTCGGCGCTACACGGTCTCCACCACGCGCGAGACGGTGATCGACCTTCTGGCGCTGGACAGCAGGAACCCGCGCGCGATCCAGTTCCAGCTCGACGGCATCCGCGATCAGGTGGCGCTCCTGCCACGGGCGCAGGTGGCGGGGCAGCTCTCGGACCTGTCGCGCGCCGTGCTGCGCTGCCACACCAACCTCGCGACCGAGCGGGCGGAACGGCTGGACACCGACGCGCTCTGGCGGCTGCGCAGCGAGATCTGGGGCATCTCCGACCTTCTGACCGAAACCTATTTGCGCTGATGCAGTATCACATCCGCCTCGCCGTCACCTATCACTACGCCCGCCCGGCGACCGGGGGGCGGCATCTGTTGCGGCTGCTGCCGCTGCATCTGCCCGGTGTGCAGGAGGTGTCGCAGGCCGCCATCGCCATCAGCCCGCGGCCGGCCGATCGGGGGGAGTTCGCGGATTTCTTCGGCAACCGGACGGTCGAGGTGGCGCTGACCAGCGATCATTCCGACATCGCCTTCACCGCGACAGCGAAGGTAGACCGCTGCTTTCCCGGCTATGGTGAAGACAATTCCATCCCGCTCGGGGAACTGGAGGCGGCTCTCACCGCCTGCCGCAGCCTGAAGGGCGACGCGCCGCACCACTTCCTCGCCGCCTCGCCGCGCATCCATCCGGTGGGCGAGATCACCGCCTATGCCCGCGAGGCGACCGAAGGGGCGCCGACCACCCGCGCCGCGGTCGAGGCGCTGGGCCGGGCGCTGCACCGCGACATGACCTTCGACGGCAGCGCCACCACGGTCGACACCCCGCCTGCCGAGGCTTTCGCGCATCGACACGGCGTCTGTCAGGATTTCGCCCAGATCATGATCGCCGGGCTGCGCGGGCTGGGTATCCCCGCCGCCTATGTCTCTGGCTTCCTGCGCACCACGCCGCCGCCGGGCCGCCCGCGTCTGGAAGGCGCCGATGCCATGCATGCGTGGGTCCGGGCCTGGTGCGGCAAGGCGCAGGGCTGGGTGGAGTTCGACCCGACCAACGACTGCCTGATCGGCACCGATCACATCGTCGTCGCCCATGGCCGGGATTACGGCGATGTTGCCCCGGTCTCCGGCATTCTGCGCGGGCCGGGCAAGCAGAAGACCCGGCATGCGGTGGATGTGATCCCGGTTCAGTAGCCGGTCATCTCCAGATAGCCACGCCCGGAATGGCTGCCCGAGATGCGGATCGGCCCTTCCCAATAGGGCAGGCTGGTCGTCATCCAGGCCTGATCGTTCATCGCCGCCACCGTCACGTCGAGCCCCCTTGCCGGCAGCGTCACGCGCCAGTCGACCGGCACGTCGCGCCCGGCGACGCGCGCCTCGCGCAGCGGCGTCACCTGCAGCGCGCCCGGCGGCATCGGCGTCGGCGTGCCATCCGCCGCGATCCAGGTGGCGCTGGTATAGCCCGCCCCGCCGTCGCGCAGCCGGAAACCCATCAGCCGCGCGCCATCGTCGAACATCAGCGAGAACCAGTCCCACCCGGTCTGATCCGCGGCCAGGGGCTGCGAAGACCACTCGCGGTCGAGCCATGCCTTGCCGGTGACCGCCATCGGCGCGCCCGCCACGCGGATGCTGCCCTCCACCTCGTAGAACGGCTGCGAGTAGTAGTTGCTCGCCTGACCCGCTGCCGATTTCACCGAATAGCCGCCCTCGCCCTGCGGCACCAGGGGCCCGGTGGCGCGGAGCGCAAGATCGTAGCCGAAGCCCTCGCCACTGGCCGTGACCCGCAGGGCCGAGAGCGCATCGCCCTCGGTGGCGGTCCCCAACATCTGCCAGTCGTCGATCCAGGCCTCGAAGGGCGCCGCCGTCACCCCCGCCTGCCCGATGCCGCCGCGCGCCAGTTTCTCGGCGACGTGATGCGTGTCGGGCGTGGTCAGCGCGGCATGGGCGAGCCAGAGCTGCGGGCTCTGCCAGCCCTCGCGCTCCTCGGGGGCTAGGGCCGAGCGGAACAGCGTCCATTGCGCGCCATAGTCGCGGCCGTCCTCGCCGGTCAGGGTGGCGGTCAGATACCACCATTCGATCCGGTAGGCCGGATGCGCGCCGTGATCGGCGGGAAACTCGAAGCCCCGGCCCGGCTCGGGCACGGCAAAACCCTCGACCTCGGCCCCAAGCCCGGCGAAGCCCTGTGCATGCAACGGCGAGGCCAGAAGGCCAATCAGGGCAAGATACCTAACGTTCATTCGCAAAAACCCGCAAGAGGTCCGACGGCGCCAGCCGCGCCAGCCTGCGCACCGGAATGGCGGCAGCGATGGCGGCCGCCAGCAGGGCCAGCGCGCCCAGCCTCAGCCATTCCGCCGGGAAGAGATGCATCGGCAGCCGCCAGCCGAAAGCCTCGACATTCACAACGGCCAGCAGCACCCAGGCCAGCGCCAGCCCCAGAGGCAGCGCCGCCAGCATCGTGACCGCCGCCAGCAGCAGCGTGCGCAGCAGGTCGAGCCGCGCCAGCCGCGCCTTGGTCAGCCCCATGGCCCAGACCGGCGCCAGCTGCGGCAGGCGCATCCCGGAGAGCGTCATCAGGCTGGCGAACATCGCCAGCCCCGCCACGCCCAGCGTCAGCACGTTGAGCGCCGCGGTCACCGCAAAGGTGCGCTCGAAGATCGCCAGCGAGAAGCCCTTGATGCTGGCCTGATCCACCAGCCCGGTCTCGCCCAGCCCGAAGCGCTGCCGCATCTCCTCGGCCAGATCCGCCGCCTGCTCCGGCGCCACACGCAGGCCGTAGCGCAGCCGCGACACCTCGGGATGCAGCGCCAGCAGCCGGTCGGTGGAAACGATCACCTGCGCCTCGGGGTTGCCGTAGTCGCTGTAGATCCCGGCGATCTCGCCCCGCCATTCGGGAAGCACCAGCGGATCGCCGGGCGCAAGCCCCTCGCGCCGGGCCAGCTGCTCGTTCACCAGCGCCGCATCGCCCGAGGCCACGCGGTCCCAGACGTCGGGCAGCGCCTGAAGCAGCGGCCAGTGATCGCGGTAGGTGGCGTGGTCGGTGACGCCGTAAAGTTCCGCCGGCTGCCCCAGAACCTCGGTCCCGGCGCTGAAGATCGGCAGGATCGCATCGGTGCGGGGCTCCAGCCAGGCCACCATCTCGGCGGCCTCCGCCTCGCTGCGCGCGGTCAGGTAGAGTTCCGCCGCCAGCCGCTGGTCGAGCCAGCCGGTGAAGGTCAGCCGGAAGCTCGACACCATGGTGCCCACGCCGATATTCGCGGCCAAGGCCAGCAGCAGTGCCATCAGCGCCAAGGACAGGCCCGGCAGCTGTTGCCGCGTGTCGGCCCAGAACCATTGCGCCAGCACCCCGCGCGCCAGCCGCTCGCCCGCCCACATCCCGGCCCAGAGCAGCACCGGCAGCAGCAGCGCCGCGCCAAGAAGCAGCCCGGTCAGCACCCCGAACCCGGCCACCAGCCCATGCCCGCCCAGCATCAGTCCCAGCGCCACGGCCAGCAGCGCGAGCCCGCCCCCCGCCTGCCAGCGCAGCGCCCGTTCCGAGGCCCGCGCCCAGGCTCTCGGCTGCGCGGGGGCCAGCAGCGGCAGGCGCCAGACCCGCCACAGGCTCTGCGCCGCCGAGACCAGCGTGCCCAGCACCGCGATGCCGAGCCCGGCCAGCCACCAGCCGGGCCGCAGGCTCAGCACCCCCGGCACCTCGGCGCCGTAGAGCCCGCGCAGGGTCGCCGCCACATCGGGCAGCAGCAGCGCGGCCACCCCGTAGCCCAGGGCCACGCCGATCATCCCGGCGACCAGCGCCAGCAGCATCAGCTCGCCCAGCAAGAGCCCGGTCAGCATCCGCCCCGAGAGGCCGAGCGCCCGCAGGGTGCGGAACACCGGGCGGCGCTGCTCGAAGGCAAGGCCGATGGCGGAATGCACGATGAAGAGCCCCACCGCGAAAGCGAGCAGCCCGAAGGCCGTGAGGTTCAGGTGGAAGCTGTCAGTCAGCCGCGCCAGCTCCGATCCGTCCTGCGGCGCCTGCAGCACCAGCCCCAGCGCCGGGTCGAGCGGAGGCTGCGGCGAGCCGGGATGCACCAGCAGATGCGACACCGTCGGCCCGCTGCCCAGGAGCCGCTGCGCCTGCCCGATGTCGGTCAGCGCCGTGCCGGGCGGCAGGCTCTCCGACAGGCGCAGCGGCGGCAGCTCCGCGCCTTCGATCCGCGTTTGCGTCTCGGCGTTCACATAGAGCAGCCCCGGCGGGGTGAGGAAGGGCAGCAGCGCATCGCCCTCGCCGAACTCCACCTGCTGCGCCTCCACCGGCAGGCTCAGCGGGTCGATGCCGATCAGCCGCAGGCTGCGCCGCCCCACCGTCAGCCGCCCCTCGACCACCGGCGAGACCAACCAGCCCGCCCGTCGCAGCGTGACATAGACCTCCTGCGGGATCGGACGGTCGGCCACCAGCCGCGACAGCTGGTCCTGCCCCAGCGTCTCGGCGGCGCGGGCGTAGCTGGCGCGGGCCTCGGCATTGATCGCCTGCACCCCGGACCAGAGCGCCGTGGCCAGCGACAGGCCCAAGAGCAGCATGGCGAACTGCAGCGGGCTGCGCCGCCAATGCGACAGCAGCGCCCCGAGCCCGGCGTGGATCACGTGACGCGCCCCGAGGCCAGATGCAGCCGCCCGCCCAGCCGGTCGGCCAGCCGCATCGAATGGGTGACCATCAGCAGCGCCGCCCCAGTCTGCGCCACCAGCCGCAGCAACAGCGCCATCACCGCATCGCCGGTCGCCTCGTCGAGATTGCCGGTCGGCTCGTCGGCCAGCACCAGCTTGGGCCGTGCCGCCAGCGTCCGCCCGATCGCCACGCGCTGCTGCTGCCCGCCCGATAGCTGTTCGGGGTAGCGGCGCAGCATCGGCTCCAGCCCCAGCACCTGCGCGAGTTCCGCCTGCCAAGCCGGATCGTGCCGTCCCGAGAGCCGGGCCTGAAAGGCGAGGTTCGCCGCCACGTCGAGCGAGGGGATCAGGTTGAACTGCTGGAACACCAGCCCCACCGTGCCGCGCCTCAGCGCCGCCCGCGCCGCATCGCCCGCCTGCGCGATATCCTGCCCGTCGATCAGGATCTGCCCGGCATCGGCCTTGTCGAGCCCCGCCACCAGATGCAGCAAGGTGCTCTTGCCGCTGCCGGATTCCCCGGTCAGCGCAAGGCTCTGCCCGACATCGAGCGTCATGCCGATGCCATGCAGCACCGTCAGCGGGCCTTCACCGGTGGGATAGGACTTCTCGACGCCCGACAGGCTCAACAACATCACAGCTCTTTCATCTTGGCTCAAATACGCCGGGGGTGCAGGGGCTCGCCCCCGCTCCGCCGTCAGCCATGCGCCCAAGGCCCATGCCTGCCGGGAGCCCCGTCGAGCCGCTCGAAGCCATGCGCGCCGAAGAAATCCCGCTGCGCCTGGATCATGTTGGCGGTCGAGCGCGCGGTGCGCATCATGTCGAACCAAGCGAGTCCCGCCGACAGCGCGGGCAGCGGCAGGCCGCTCCGGGCGCATTCGGCCACGGTTTCGCGCAGGTCGCCCTGCGTGCCGCAGAGCCGGTCGATGAACAGGGGCGCCAGCACCAGGTTGCGGCCTGGGTCTTCCTGCAGCGCGGTCGCCATGTCGTTGAGCATGGTCGAGCGGATGATGCAGCCCGCGCGCCAGACCTTGGCGATCTCGGGCATCGGCAGGTCCCAGCCGAACTGCGCCGAGGCCTCGGTCATCATGGCGAAGCCCTGCGCGTAGCAGAGGATCTTGCCGGCGATCAGCGCCCGCTCCAGCCCCTCTAGGCTCAGCGAGCCGGGCAGGCGGCGCGGGGCGCAGCCGAACAGCGCCTCGCCCGCGCGGCGCTCCTCCAGCCGGGCCGAGACGTTGCGCGCCATCACCGCCGCCTCGATCACCGGGATCGGCGCCGCCAGATGCTGCGCCTCGATCGCGGTCCAGCGCCCGGTGCCCTTCTGCCCGGCCTTGTCGAGGATCACGTCGAGCATCGGTGCGCCATCGGCATCAACCGCCGCCGCGACCTCGCCCGCGATCTCGATCAGGTAGGATTGCAGCGGGCCGCGGTTCCACTGCCGGAAAGCCTCGGCGATCTGCGCGGCACTCATCCCGAGCCCGTCGCGCATCACGCCGTAGATCTCGGCGATCATCTGCATGTCGGCATATTCGATGCCGTTGTGCACCGCCTTGACGAAATGCCCCGCCCCGCCGGCGCCCATCCATGTGGCGCAGGGCTGGCCCTCGGCCGAGGCCGCGATGGCGGTCAGCACCGGGGCGATGCGGTCCCAGTCGGCCGAGGCGCCGCCGCCCATGATCGAGGGCCCGTGCCGCGCGCCCTCCTCGCCGCCCGAGATGCCGATGCCCATGAAGCCGCCCGCCTTGGCGCGGCGCTGGGTGTCATGGAAGTTCGCATTTCCCGCGTCGATTATCAGGTCGCCCTCGTCGAGCAGCGGGCGCAGCGCCGCAATCTGGTCGTCGACCACCGGCCCGGCGGGCACCATGAGGATGATGGCCCGCGGTCGGGCGATGGCCTGCACCAGCGCCTCCAGCGTCTCGGTCGGGGTGATCCGCGCGGCCAGCTCGCCCGCCCCGGCGTGGAAGTCGCGCGTCACCTCGGTCGTGCGGTTCCAGACGGCGATGTCGAAGCCCTTCTCGGCGATGTTCAGCGCCAGCGACGCACCCATGGTTCCAAGGCCGATCAGGCCGATCTCTGCGCTCACTGTGCCGCTCCTTCTTTTCCGTGCCGTCCCCCCGTATATAAACCGCTCCTGCGCCGCGGCTACAGGCGCAACACGGAGGATGGCGATGCGCTTGGTGTTGATGGGGGTGGCAGGCAGCGGCAAGACCAGCGTCGGGCAGGCGCTGGCGGCGCGGATCGGCATCGCCTACCGCGACGGCGACGACCTGCATCCTCCCGGCAACATCGCCAGAATGGCGCGGGGCGAGCCGCTCACCGATGAGGATCGCTGGCCCTGGCTCGCGCGCGTCGGGCAGGCGCTGGCGGCGGAAGAGGCGCTGATCCTCGGCTGCTCGGCGCTGAAGCGGGCCTACCGTGACCGCATCCGCGACGCGGCGGGCGAGGTGATCTTCGTGCATCTCTCCGGCAGCCGGCGGGTGATCGCCGCGCAGATGCGGGCGCGCGAGGGGCATTTCATGCCTGCCTCGCTGCTCGAAAGCCAGTTCGCCGCGCTGGAGCCGCCGGGGCCCGACGAGGCCGCGGTGACGGTGGATATCGACCAGCCGGTCGAGGCGGTGGTCAGCGACATCCTCCGCGGGCTTCAGGCGATGCGGACGAGGTGATTGTCCCAGGCCGCGGCGGTGGTCTGCAGCGGCCGCATCCCTGCATCGGTCAGATGGCTCACCGCGCCGCCGCCATCGGTGACGATGAAGCCGCCGCCCGCCGCCGCCGCGACGCCGCAGGCATCCTGCCGCGGATGGGTGGCCAGCGGCGTGCCGTCGCCCGCGAACAGCTGCACCACGCTGCCCCGGGGCGAGGTCAGCGCCAGCCGCTCGCCCGCCGCGTCGATGGCGATCGATCCGGCATAGCCCTTCATCGCATAGGCCTCGGTCTCGGCTGGCGGGCAGAGCCGCGCCGGACTGCCGCGCCGGTGCAGGCCCAGCAGCGGCACGGGGTCGGCGGGGTCGCCCTCCCACTGCATCGCGAAGGCCACCGTGCCATCCTCGGCCAGGGCCAGATGCCGGATGGAGTTCTGTGCATACTCCGCCTCCAGCTCGACCTGCTCCAGCAGTTTGCCCTCCGGCGAAAGGTAGCTCAGGTTCGGGCGCATCGCATCGAGGTTCAGCTTGCTGCGGTCCTCGGGGTCGGTCCTGATCCCGCCATTCGCCACCACCAGAAGCTCGCTGCCCGGTAGCCGCCGCAGCTCATGCGGGCCGATGCCGCCCGAGGCGAATTCGCCGATCCGCAGATAGCTCCGCGTGTCCCAGAGCCCGATCCGCCCCTCGCTGGTCTCGGCCACCACCTCCGAGGTGTAGAGCCGGCTGCCATCCTGCGAGAAGGCGCCATGGCCGTTGAACTGCCGCCCCTCCGGCGGGGTCAGCCGCGCCAGCACCGTGCCCGAGGCGCAGCCGATCACCAGCGCATAGGTGCCGGGGCGGCGGGCGAAGGCCACCACCTCGGGGCGCAACGGATGGGCAGCGGCGGCATGGCCGCGCGCGGGCAGCGGGATGGCGAAGAGCGGCGCGCCCTCGGCGCTCAGCCCGTGCAGCGCGAAGGCGCCGGTTGCATCCCTTGCGGCGGCGACGAAGGTCGGGCTGCCGGCATCGGCCCAGCTGAGCCGGGGCAGGGCCGAGGCCAGAAGTCCGGCAAGCACATGTCGGCGCGTCGCCATCTCAATCTCCATCCGCTGCGTTGAAGCCAGTCGACACGCCGAGTGCGGCGCCCACGTCCGTCGTCACCGTGTCGCGCAGGGCATGGATGCGCTGCTTCAGGATCTCCACCTTCAGCCGGCCTTGCACATCCGCCACCCCGGCCAACGCGGGATCGTCGAGCTCCGCCGCCAGCCGTTCGGCGGCCTCAAAACCCGCCTCGGTCTGCGGGCTGTCGGGGGCCAGCGCCAGCGCAAGCCGCTCCAGCGCCGCGAGCGACAGCTGCACGTTGCGCAGCGACCGCTCCGACAGCCGCGCCTCGGCGCGTTCCGGGCGGGGGCGGTCGAAGGTGCCCAGAGGACGCCCGAGCCGCTGGTCGGCAGTGAATTCGAGCCCGGCCATCAGTTGCGTGAACAGCGCCTGCCGCGCCTCGGTCTCGGTCAGGAAGCGCGCATTCTCGGGCTGCCCCGCCGTCAGGAGCAGCGGTGCGAACTCCGCCCAGCCCGCCTCGATCTCTCCCGCCAGCCGCGCGAGGTCGGCAGCGGTGGCGCGGGTCAGCGCGCAGGCATAGTCGCCGGTCAGCGCCGGATCGTAGAGCAGCCGCTCCAGTGCGAAGAGCCCGCGCGCGGCGATGGAAACCTCGGCAAAAGCCGCGGGATCCTCGACCGCCGGGTCTTCGGCGGCGATCATCCGCGCCATGGTCTTGGCCCCGCTGCCCTTCGGGTCGGGCCAGAAGGCAATGGCGAGGCTGCGGCCGCCCTCTTCGGCAGGGCCGAAGCGCAGGTGGCTGACCGCCATCCAGGCGTCGAAGGCGGCGTGATAGGCCGGACGCAGCGCCTCAGGGCGGCAGTCGGCCTCGGCGGCGGTTTCCAGCGCCCGCGCGGCCTCGGTGAAGCCCGCATAGCCGGGCAGGATCACCTGTTCCACCGCCGTGGCCACATCGGCGCGGGCGGGCAGGGCGAGCAGCGCCAGCGCGGCGGCGGCACGGAGCAGGGTCAGCATCACAGGCTCTCCAGATAGGCGATCAGCGCGTCGCGGTCGGGTTTCGGCAGTGAGATGACGCGCTGCCGCGCCGCCTCCGCCTCGCCGCCATGCCAGAGCAGGGCTTCGAGCAGGGTGCGCGCCCGGCCGTCGTGCAGGAAGTGGCTGTGGCCGCTGACCTGTTCGGTCAGCCCGATGCCCCAGAGCGGCGGCGTGCGCCACTCGCGCCCGTCGGCCCGCGCCTCGGGGCGGTTGTCGGCCAGCCCTTCGCCCATGTCGTGCAACAGCATGTCGGTATGCGGCCAGATCAGCTGGAAGCTCTGCTCCGGCTGGCTCTCCAGCCGGTGGGTCACGAATTTCGGGCGGTGGCAGGCGGCGCAGCCGCTGTCGTGGAACAGCTGCTTGCCGCGCAGCACCTGCGGATCGTCCAGCCCGCGACGCTCCGGCACGGCGAGGTTGCGGGCGTAGAAGGCCACCAGATCGAGCCCCGCGGCGTCCACCTCCAGCCCGTCGCGCACCCCGGGCTCGGCCCCGGTCGGCGCGGCGAGGCAGGCGGTCTGCGCCTCGGTGCATTCACCGGAATGCGCCGGGAACAGCGGGTTGGAGATGCCCATGTCGCCGGCAAAGGCCGCCGCCGACTGCTGCTTGATCGTCGGCGCCCCCGCCTTGAGCCCGAAGCGGCCCAGCATCGGCGCGTTGCGTTCGACCGACCAGACGATGTTCGGCCGGCCCGAGATACCGTCGCCATCGGCATCCTCGGGGTCGGCCAGCGCGAAGATGTCCGCCGCCGGGATCGCCTCCAACAGCCCCAGCCCGATCATCTGCGGCGTCAGCCGCGGCGACAGCATCGTATCGGGCGCCAGCGGGCCATAGCCGAGATCCGCCACGCCATAGCTCGGCGCGCGCAGCGAGACCACCGCGCCATCGGCCAAGGTCACCGGCTGTTCTACATAGCTGATCGCCATCCGCCCTTCGGCGGCATGGCCGGGCACGGCGAAATCCTGCAACTGCGCGCCATAGGTCGGTTCGGGCAGTGCGGTCAGATAGTCCTCGATCCCTTCCGGCGCGACGCCTCCCGGCACCGAGAGCCGCAGGAACATCGACACCGCCGCATCCTCCGGCCCCTCCGGCGCATGGCCGCGCCCGTCCTTCACATGGCAGTTCTGGCAACCCCGCGCGTTGTAGAGCGGCCCCAGCCCGTCGGAGGCCAGCGTCGAGGAGGGCGCGGCGACCCAGAGCTTGCGGAACAGCCCGTTGCCCAGCTTGAAATCCATCTCGCGCTCGAAGGGCATGTTGCCCGAGCTCTGCGAAAAGGCGTCGGCCGTCGTCCGGGCGCGCACGCTGGCGGCGCCGCCGGGCAGCGCCTCGAAGGCTTCGGGCTTGGTGAAATCGGTCGGCGGCGCGGTGATCGCGGCGATCCGCGCGGTCTCGGCGGCGGTGCGCGGCACCACGGCCAGCTCCGGCGGGTCGAGAAGCTGCGCGCGCACAGGCGAGGCCAGCGAAAGGGCGATCAGCAGGGGGGCAAGGCAGGGGGGCGGCAGAGACGGCATGGAACGAGTCCTTTCGCCGCAGATGTCGCGCCATTTCCCGAGTCTTTCAATCGGAAAATGGCGCGACCCGTTGCCGCTAGCGGTTTACTCGGCCTGATCCGCGGGTTTGGCGTTCAGCAGGCCGTAACGCTCTTCGCCGAGCTTCTCGAAGAGGTGCAGCTGGGTCTCGAGGTAGTCGATATGGCCTTCCTCGTCGGTCAGGAGCGAGTCGAACAGGTTCTTCGACACATAGTCGCCCACGCTGTCGCAATATTCCCGCGCCTCGATGTAGAGCGTGCGCGCGTCATGCTCGGCGGCAAGGTCGGATTCCAGCGTTTCCTTGATCGTCTGGCCGATGCGCAGCGAGTCGAGGCGCTGCAGGTTCGGGTGGCCTTCGAGAAAGATGATCCGGGCGATCAGACGGTCGGCGTGGTGCATCTCCTCGATGCTTTCCTTGCGCGACTTGTCGGCGAGCCGGCCGAAGCCCCAGTCTTCCTGCAACCGGTAATGCAGCCAATACTGGCTGACAGCGGTGAGTTCAGACCTCAGCGCCGCGTTGAGATATTCGATAACCTTCGGCTCGCCCTGCATGTTTCACTTTCCCTGCGGGTTGTGCGCGACGGAGGCCGCGCAGGTTCATGGGTACTTCGAAACTGTCGCAACGGCGCATGGTGTCAAGCAAAAGCGGCATGCAGCCGCCGCATTCGGCGCGCTTGCCGAGGGCATGGTAGACCTTGCCGGGGGTGATGATGGTGGAGGCATCCGCCGCGCGCATCCAGTCCACGGCGGCACGGATGTCTCGGTCGGTTATGTTCATGCAATGACAGACGATCATGGCCATGTCCGGCTGGAAGGCGGAGGCACGGGGCGCCTCCGCGGATGGGTCACTGGAAGACGGCGTTGGGGTTGTCGAGACTGTCCGAGCCCTCGAAGGCGATGCCGTTCAGGCCGAGCGCCGTCACTGCCCGCTCGATCGAGGCGGTCTGGGTCACCAGCGCGTCGACCGCGCCGAGGATCAGCGCTTCGCCTTCCGCATTGCCCGCCGCCAGCATCTGGTCATAGGCGGTTCCGCTCTCGGCCTCGGCCTTGATCGCCCCCAGCGCCGCGACACTGGCCGCAAGCTCGGTCTTCAGCGTCTCGTCCAGCGTGGCGTCCTTGGCCGCCACCAGCTCCGACAGCGACGGGCCGGAGACCACGCTGCCATCCGGGCGGGTGTAGCTGCCGAGATAGACGTTCTGCACGCCGAGGCCATCGTAGTAATGGCTGTTGTGCGTGTTGTCCGAGAAGCAGTCATGCTCTTCCTCGGGATCGTTGAGCATCAGGCCCAGTTTCATCCGCTCCCCGGCCTGCTCGCCGTAGGAGAGGCTGCCCATCCCGGTCAGCATCGCCGAAAGCCCCGCCGCCGGATCGGCGGTCACCGCCGCCCGCGCCTCGCCGCCCTCGGCCCAGGCCTTGGCCATGTAGTCGAGATCGCTCACCAGCAGATCGGTCGCGGCCTTCAGATAGGCCGCCCGGCGGTCGCAGTGGCCGTTGGTGCAGCCGTCGCCCGTCAGGTAGTCGGAATAGGGCCGCGCGCCCGCGCCCGGGCCGGTGCCGTTAAGATCCTGCCCCCAGAGCATGAACTCTACCGCATGATAGCCCGAGGCCACGTTGCTCTCGATGCCGTCGGCCTCGTGCAGCGTCTCGCCGATCAGCGTGGGCGTGATCTCGGTCGCGTCGATCTCGCTGCCCGAAAGGGTGAATTTCGGCGTGGCCACCAAGTTCAGCGCCGCGAACTCGTTCTCCTCGGTCGCGCCGCCATAGCTCGCGTCGACATAGTCGATCAGCCCCTCGTCCAGCGGCCAGGCATTCACCTTGCCTTCCCAGTCATCCACCACCGGGTTGCCGAAGCGGAACACCTCCGACTGCTGGTAGGGCACCCGCGCCGCGAGCCAGGCGGTCTTGGCGGCCTGCAGCGTATCCTCGCCCGGCATCGCGATCAGCATGTCGACCGCGCTCTGCAGGGCCTTCGCGGTGCTCAGGCTGTCGGCATAGGTCGCGGCGGCGATATCGGCATAGGTGCCGACCACCTCGGCGGGTTCCGCAGCCCTCAGCGGCTGGGCGCAGAGCGCCGTGGCGCAGAGAAGCGAGGCAAGCAGGGGGTTCTTCATCGGAGTCTCGCGGCAGGTTTGCGGGGCAGGGCCCGGGGCTTCACGGAAAACAGGGCGCCCCGACGGGCGCCCCGATGTTTACTTGGTCAGGATCAGCTTGCCGGCCCGTGTGATGCGCAGGCTGTAGACCTGCCCGTTCAGCACGATCCGGGCCTGACAGCCGCCCTCCGTCAGGCGGGTGGCGTCATGCACCGGGATTCCGGTTTCGATCATGTCGGTGATATCGGTCATCGCGTTCATGCCGTGCGCTCCATCCGGTCGAAGATCATGTGAAGGCCGGGAGCGGAAGGCAGGAAACCTTCGAGCGCCTGGCGCAGCAGCTCGGTGAAGCTGGGTTCGGGTTCAGGCAGGGGTCTGGCGCGTGTCATGGGGCCTCCGGGTTGACTGAGGGCTCCGGGCTGACCCCGTGGGTTGGCTTGGATAAGGTAAAGGTGACTTAAACAGTCGGACTTGTAAAGCCTGATTCTTTCTGTCGGAAAGCGTCCCGCCGCGCCCCGATTGAACCGGCGCGCCGCGTTCCCATATCGAAAGCCAGAAACAAGGGAGCGAGACCATGAAAGATGCAAAATCCCTGCTGGACAGCCTGATGCGCAGCGTCGGCGGCAGCAGCGGCGGCACGGCGGGGCTGGAGGATCTGGCGGCCAAGGCGCGCGGCGCCTGGGACAGCCAGTCGACCCTCGGCAAGGGCGCCATCGGCGGTGGGCTGCTGGGCCTGCTGCTTGGTGGCAAGGGTCTGGGTGGCAAGGGGCTGGGCAAACTCGGCGGCACGGCGGTGCGGGTCGGCGGCATGGCTCTGGTCGGCGGGCTGGCCTACAAGGCGTGGCAGGACTGGCAGGCGGGCAAGCAGGCCGGCGCCACCCCGGGTGCTTTGCCTGCGCCGGAAGGCACGGTCTTCCTGCCGCAGGACGCGGGCGAGGCCGACGAGCTTTCGGCCCGGCTCTTGCGGGCGATGGTGGCCGCGGCCAAGGCCGACGGTCACGTGACTCCGGCAGAGCGGCGGCGCATCGGCGGCCAGCTCGCGACGCTCGGGCTCGGCGCCGAGGCCGAGGCGCTAGTGACGCGCGAGCTCGACGCGCCGCTGGACGTCGGCCGCGTTGCCGCACTGGCCCGCACACCCGAGGAAGCGGCGGAGATCTACACCGCCTCGGTGCTGGTGGTCGATGCCGAGGCCCCCGCCGAAAAAGGCTATCTCGCCCTGCTGGCTGCACGGCTGAAGCTGAACCCGGCGCTGGTCCAGCATATCCACGCCAATGCGGCGAGCCTCGGCTAGGCCGGCGTGCCGCCCGTCGCCGCGGTCACCCGATCTGCGGCGGCGCGCACCGTCTGGCCCAGACGGGTGATCTCCGTCAGGCTCAGCCGGAAGGCCGGGCCCGACACGGCAAGCGCCGCCACCGGTTCGCCGAAGGCGTTGAAGATCGGCGCGGCCACGCTGCGCATGCCTTCCGCCCCCTCCTGATCCTCCAGCGCAAAGCCCTTGTCCCGGCTCCGCGACAGCTCGCGCAGCAGCGTCGAGCCCGAGGTGATGGTCAGCGAGGTGAACTTCTCCTGCCCCTGCCGGTCGAGGATCTCGCGCACCCGCTCCTCCTCGGCCCAGGCCAGCAGCGCCTTGCCCGCCGCCGAGGCATGCAGCGGCCCCCGCGCGCCCGGCGGGAAGAAGGCGCGGATCGCCTGCCGCGTCTCGACCTGCGCGACATAGAGCACCGCATCTCCCGCCTCGATCCCCAGCGTCACCGTCTCGCCCGTCGCCTCCATCAGCTCGGCCATCGGCCCGCGCGCCCGCTCGACCACGTCCGACCGGCGCAGGAAGGCCGTGCCGATGCGGAAGGCCCCGGCGCCGACATGCCAGAGCTGCCCCGGCTCCTCGATCTCGACGATGCCATGCCCCTGCAGCGTCACCAGCGCGCGATAGACGGTTGCGGCCGCCTGATCACTGGCCGCCGCCAATTCCGACAGCGTCATCCCCGGCGCTTCGGCCAGGAGCTTCAGCAGCCCGATCGCCCGGTCGAGCGACTGCACCGTGTTCTGTTCGGTCTTGTCCTCGGCAGCCTTCGGGCGTCCCCGTTGGCGGCGGATCACGGCGGCAGCATCGGCCATCGGCAAGCTCCTTCACCCGGCATGTGCAGAAAAACGGTTTCGACTGATGAAAAATCCACCTGACGGCAAATGCAAGGCTCCAATCGGTCGCACCCCCGAAAGAAGGAGGGGCGGCGGGCGGATCTGCCGAAGATCGCGGCAAATCTGTCTCAGAGCCCGCCGTTGAACCCGGCGTGGCTTCGTGATCTGACTTTGCCGCAGCGAAAGGGAAGATCATGCGGGTTTTCATCAACGGTTTCGGTCGGATCGGGCGTTCGGTGCTGCGCGCCTACGCGCTGGCGCGGCAGAAGGGCGGTGGCGGCCCGCTGGAGATCGCGGGCATCAACGACATCGCCGCTGCCGAGATGTGCGCCTATCTCTTCGAATTCGACTCGGTCTTCGGCCCCTGGCCGGGAAGCGTCGCGCTGGAGGAGGGCGCGCTGCTGGTGGACGGGCTGCGGATCCCGCTGCATCGGGTCGCCGATCTGACGGCGCTCGATCTGTCGGACATCGATCTAGTGATGGAATGCACCGGCCGCGCCGACCGGACCGAGATCGCCTCGCAGGGGCTTCTCGCCGGGGCCGGGCGGGTGTTGGTCTCGGGGCCATCGCGCGCGGCGGAGTTTACCGTGGTGCTCGGGGCGAACGAGGCGGGGCTGGCAGGGCAGCGCATCGTCTCCAACGCCTCCTGCACCACCAATGCGCTGGCTCCGCTGGTTGCACTGATCGAACGGGAATGGGGCGTCGTCACCGGCTCGATGACCACGATCCACTGCTATACCGGCAGCCAGCCGACGGTGGATGCCCCCGCCGCCGACTTCGCCCGCAGCCGGGCCGCGGCGCTGTCGATGGTGCCGACCACCACCTCGGCGCAGCGCCTGCTGGATCTCGTGTTGCCCGGGATCGCCGGGCGGATCGAGGGATCGGCAGTGCGGGTGCCGGTGGCGAGTGTCTCGGCGGTGGATCTGGCGGTGATGACCGGGCGCGCGGTGACGGCGGGCGAGGTGAATGCGGCACTAACGGCGGCGGGCGGGGTGATCGGGGTGACGGAGCGGGCGCTTGTCTCCTCCGACCTGCGGGCGCGGCCGGAGAGCATCGTGATGGCCCTGCCAGAAACCCGCGTCACCGCCGGGGGCATGCTGCGCGTCTTCGGCTGGTATGACAACGAATGGGGCTTCTCCAACCGGATGCTCGACGTGGCGCGGTTGATGCAGGCCCGGGGCCTCTAGCTCCGCCGGATCGTCAGCGCCGCACCCCCTTTTCCCGTCTTGCGGGCAGGCTTCCCGCCGCGACGCCCCGCCGCAGGGTGAGTCGTTTCCTGACTGCCGAGCAATCTTCTAACGGCACGTTTCAGTTGCAGAAATATTCGGTGAAAAACCCGGAACAAGAGGTACAATTCGAAGTTGTAGCCGTCGTCATCTCTGGGGGGAGTTTCACATGCTCGACAGTTATTCGCTTGGTGTGACCGATATGAAACGGTCGCGGACCTTCTATGACGCAGCACTGGCGCGGCTCGGCATCGCCGCAAAGGTGCGCGGCGAGACCTTCGCGCGCTGGGCCAAGGACGGGCGCGACGATTTCAGCATCAGCCTCGTGCCGGAACCGAGCTATGACGAGCCGGTCGCACAGGCCCATTTCGCCTTCACCGCCCCGACCCGTACCGCCGTCGATGCCTTCCACGCCGCCGCCCTGCGCTGCGGCGGGCGCGATGACGGCGAACCGGCGCTGCGTCTGGAATACCATCCGAACTACTACGCCGCCTTCGTCGTGGACCCGGATGGCTACCGGATCGAAGTCGTCTGCCACGCGCCGGAGTGACTTGCGCGGGAGCGACGGGCGCCCGGCTCAGCCGATGCTGAACGGCTCGGGGAACCAGTGTTCCTCGAGGTTCGGCGTCGGCCCAATCCGATCCACCACGGCAAAGAGCCCCGGCGCCTGCAGTGGCGTCAGCACCCCGTGCCATGTGCCGCGATGCAGGTTGATGCCCTGACCCGGCGCGGTGAGAAAGGCGAGCGGCGCGCCGGGCGTGCCGCCCGCATCTGGCGCGACGATGACGAGGAACGGATGTTCCGTCATCGGCAGGAAGGCCTGCGAGCCTTCGGGATGCCGCTCCACCATCTCCAGCAGATAGGGCAGGCGGCGCGGCTCGGCCTTGAAGATCGAGATGCCCGCCCGGCCCTCGGGGCCGAAATCGAGCCGCGCCCGGTCATGGTGCCGCCCGCAGAGCCCCTGATTGATCAGCCGATCCGGCGCGCCGCTGGCGTCGAGCAGATCGCCGAAGGGGGCGAAGGCCTCGGCCGTCAGCGGTTGCGGGGAGATGAGGTTCATGCCGGTCTCCGGTGGAAGAACGCCCGTGGATGTTCAGGGACAGAAAAATGAGGGGGGTTCAGGCCGGGGCGCCGAAAGCGCCGGGGCCGCGCAGCTTGGCGTGGCGGTTCACGTCCTTGTAGAGCAGGTAGCGGAACGGGCCGGGCCCGGCAGCGTAGCAGGCCTGCGGGCAATAGGCGCGCAGCCACATGAAGTCGCCCGCCTCCACCTCGACCCAGTCGCGGTTCAGCTTGTAGACCGCCTTGCCCTCCAGCACATAGAGCCCGTGCTCCATGACATGCGTCTCCTCGAAGGGGATCAGCCCGCCCGGTTGGAAGGTGACGATGTTGACATGCATGTCATGCGCCACATCGCCCGGATCGACGAAGCGGGTGGTGGCCCATTTGCCCTCGGTGTCGGGCATGGCGATCGGCTTGATCTCGCGCTCGTTGGTAACGAAGGGCGCGGGCGGCGCAATGCCTGCGGCGGGCTCGTAGAGCTTGCGGACCCAGTGGAAGCGCGCGGGTTCCTGCTTGGCGTTCTTCAGCCGCCAGCGGCAGCCCGCCGGAATATAGGCATAGCCACCGGGGCCGAGGTCATGCTCCTGCCCGTCGAGCGACAGCCAGATCTCGCCATGGGTGAGGAAGATCACCGATTCCGCGCCGCTTTCCGGGTCCGGCGCATCCGACCCGCCGCCGGGAGCGACTTCCATCACATATTGGCTGAAGGTCTCGGAAAAGCCCGACATCGGCCGGGCGATCAGCCAGAGCCGCGTATGGCTCCAGCCGGGAAGGGCCGAGGTCACGATGTCGGAGAAGACGCCCTTCGGCAGGAAGGCGTAGGCCTCGGTGAAGACCGCCCGTCCGGTCATCAGCTGGGTCTGGGGCGGCAGGCCGCCGCGCGGCGCGTAATAGTCGGTCATTTCAGCATGTCCTGAAGCCGCAGCGCGGCGATGCGTTCCACCTGCGCGCAGGCGGTCTGGAACTCGGTCTCGGTGTCATTCGCGATGCGCGAATGGAAGGCATTGAGAATGCTGGCTTTCGTATTGTCCCGCACCGCGATGATGAAGGGGAAGCCGTGCTTGCCCGTGTAGTCGGCATTGAGCGCCTGAAAAGTCTCGCGCTCGGCGTCGGTCAGTGCGTCGAGCCCGGCGCTCTGCTGTTCCTGCGTCGACTCCGGCGTCAGCCGGGCGGCGGCGGCCAGCTTGCCCGCAAGGTCGGGGTGAGCCTGCAGCACGCCCAGACGCTCGGCGGGCATGGCCGAGCGGAAGATCCGGGCCAGCGCGTTGTGCAGCCCGGCGGCGCAATCATGCGCCGGGCCGAGCTCCAGATCGAAGGCGCGGTCGGCGATCCAGGGCGAGTGTTCGAAGATGCCGCCGAAGGCCGCGATGAAACTGTCGCGGGTCATCTGGCTCGGACGTTCGCGGTGAACCGGCGGATGGGTCGCGGCCCAGTGGCGGGCGATGTCGAGCCGGCGCGGGAACCAGACGCCCGGATGCCCCGCGGCATAGTCGAGGAACCGCTTCAGCCCGGCGATCTTGCCCGGCCGGCCGATCAGCCGGCAGTGCAGCCCGATCGAGAACATCTTCGCCGCCCCCGCCTCGCCCTCGGCATAAAGCGTGTCGAAACTGTCCTTGAGATACTGGAAGAACTGCTCGCCGGTGATGTAGCCGGGCGCCGTGGCAAAGCGCATGTCATTGGCTTCCAGCGTGTAGGGGATCACCAGCTGGTCGCGCTCGCCGGCCTCGATCCAGTAGGGCAGGTCGTCGTCATAGGTGTCGGAGATCCAGTCGAAGCTCTGCTCGGCGGTCAGCCGCACCGTGTTGACCGAGCAGCGCCCGGTATACCAGCCGGTCGGTCGCTGGCCGGTGACCTCGGTGTGCAGCCGGATCGCCTCGACGATCTGGCGGCGCTCCTCCTCCTCGGGCATGTCGCGGTGCTCGACCCATTTCAGCCCGTGCGAGGCGATCTCCCAGCCGGCCGCCTGCATCGCCGAGACCTGCTCGGGCGAGCGGGCGAGGGCGGTGGCAACGCCATAGACCGTCACCGGGATGTCGAGCCCGGTGAAGAGGCGGTGCAGCCGCCAAAACCCGGCGCGGGCGCCGTATTCGTAGATCGACTCCATGTTCCAGTGCCGCTGCCCCGGCCATTGTGCCGCCCCGGCGATGTCGGAGAGGAAGGCCTCGGACTGGCCGTCGCCGTGCAGGATGTTGTTCTCGCCGCCTTCCTCGTAGTTCAGCACGATGGATACGGCGATCTTCGCGCCGCCCGGCCATTGCGCGTCGGGCGGGGTGGGGCCGTGGCCGCGCATGTCGCGGGGGTATCGGGGCATTGTCGTCTCCATCGTCCTGCGGCGGCAGGAAAGCCGCGAATGCGGTCGGCTGCAAGTCCCCCCGTCGCATCTCTCCTGTCGCATCCGCCCGCCAGATGCGCCATTCTCCGCCCGAACGAAGGGGAGATGCTGATGGGACGGCTGACGACGCATGTGCTGGATACCGCGCGGGGCCTGCCCGCCGCGGGGGTGAGGATCGCGCTCTACCGGCTTTCGGAGTCCGGGCGCGACCCGGTCGGCGAGACGGTGACCAATGCCGACGGGCGCACCGACGCGCCGATGCTGGCGGGCGAGGCGCTGGTGGCGGGGCACTACGAGTTGGTGTTCTTCGCCGGGGATTACCTGCGGGCCAGCGGGCAGGCGGGGACGGGGCCCTTGTTCCTCGACGAGATCCCGATCCGTTTCGGCGTGGCGGATGCGGATGCGCATTACCATGTGCCGCTGCTGCTCTCGCCCTTCGCTTACTCCACCTATCGCGGCAGCTAGACCGGGCCGCAGCGGCCTCAGAGAAATTCCCTTGTTCACAACGGCTTGCCCCCCGGGAGGCCTCCAGCGGGGCAGCTTCCTGCTGCCCTGCCTCCGCCCCCGCACCAATTGGTCGCAGCGTGTCCGCGCAAGTTGACATTGCGGATGTAAGGGATTCGTTACAGTTTCATCCTCGGAGCTTTTCGGTCGGGGCGCCGGGCGGCGGCGGGCGGAGACGTGACGCCACCGGACTGCAACAGCAAGGTTTCGCGTGCAGGCCCCTGCACGCAGTGTCGACAACATTCGGGGAGTACCAAGTTGACTGAGGATCCGAAAAAAGTATGGCCCACGGGCCTGACCATGGCCGAGGCGGAAGAGGTGCAGACGCAGCTCGTCCTCGGCACCCGCGTCTTCGGCGGCATTGCGCTGCTGGCACATTTTCTGGCGGCGGCCGCGACCCCGTGGCTTGGCTGAGGGAGGAATGACATGAACAACTCGAAACTCTGGCTCGTCGTCAACCCGACCGTGGGCGTGCCGCTTCTGCTGGGCACGGTCGCCGTCAGCTCCTTCGCGGTGCATTATGCCATCGTGACCCACACGCCCTGGCTGGCCGATTACTACGCCGGTGCCGCCAAGGCCGCGCCCGCGCCGCTCTTGGTCGCCGCCCCGGCCCCCGCGCCCGAGGCGGTGGTGACCGAAGCCGCCGTTCCGGCAGAAACCGCCGCCGAGCCCGCTGCGGTCGAAGCGCCCGCCGTGGACGCGGCAGCCGTCGAGGCCCCTGCCGAGGCTGCCCCGGCCGAGGAAGCCGTCGCCGCCGAAGCGCCTGCCGCCGAGGCCGCGCCGACCGAGGAAGCCGTCGCCGCCGAAGCGCCCGCCACTGAGGCCGCCCCGGTCGAGGAATCCGTCGCCGCCGAAGCGCCCGCCGCTGACGCCGCCCCGGTCGAGGAAGCCGTCGCCGCCGAAGCGCCTGCCGCCGAGGCCGCCCCGGTCGAGGAAGCCGTGACCGCCGAAGCGCCTGCCGCTGACGCCGCCCCGGTCGAGGAAGCCGTGACCGCCGAAGCGCCCGCTGCCGAAGCTGCCCCGGTCGAAGAAGCCGTGGCTGCCGAAGCCCCTGCCACCGAAGCCGCTCCGGTGGAGGCTGCCGCCGCGCCGGAAGCTGTGGTGGAGGAAGCCCCCGCTGCCGAAGTCGCCGTGGTCGAGCCTGCGCCCGCAGCCGAAGCCGTGGTGGAAGAGGCCGCTGCCGCGCCGATCCAGTGGATGCCGCTGCTCAACCTCGCCAGCCAGCTGAACACGCTGGGCTACACCGTCCTGTCGGTGTCGCGCGTCGATGACGCCTATTACCTGGTGAACATGACCGATGCCAATGGCATGCCGGTCGTGAGCTACCTCGATCCGGTCACCGGCACGCCGGTCGCCGGTCCGGCAGCCGAGTAAGGCCCGGCAACAGGCCGAGGGAAGGCCACCCCATCCGGGGTGGCCTTTTCACGTTCAGCCGAACACCGCCTTCACCGCGCCGACCGTCGCCGCGACCACCGTATCGGCCTCTTCCGGCGTCAGGCAGAGCGGCGGGGCGAAGCCGAGGATGTCGCCCTGCGGCATGGCCCGCCCGATGACGCCCCGCTCCAGGAGCGCCGCCGAGACGGCGGGGCCGATCTTCCGCGCAGGATCGAAGAAGCGGCGGTCGTCTTTGTCCTCGACGAATTCCACCGCCGCCATCAGCCCGTCGCCGCGCACCTCGCCCACGTTTCGATGCCCGGCCAGCGCGTCGGTCAGCGCCTTGCGGAAATGCGCGCCGGTGGAGCCGGCATTCGCCACCAAGCCCATCTCGTCGATCAGCTTCAGGTTCGCCACCCCCGCTGCCGCGCAGATCGGATGGGCCGAGTAGGTCCAGCCATGGCCGATGGGGCCGAGCTGGTCGGAACCCTGCACCAGCACCTCCCACATCTTCTCGGACACGATGGAGCCCGACAGCGGCGCATAGGCCGAGGTCAGGCCCTTGGCGATGGTGATGAGATCGGGCGTCATGCCGTAATGGTCCGAGCCGAACATCGTGCCGAGCCGCCCGAAGCCGGTCACCACCTCATCGGCCACCAGCAGGACGTCGTATTTCTCCAGCACCGCCTGGATCGCCGCCCAATAGCCCTCGGGCGGCGGCACGATGCCCCCGGTGCCGAGGATCGGCTCGCCGATGAAGGCGGCGATGGTGTCGGGCCCTTCGGCGAGGATCATCTCCTCCAGCTTCGCCGCGCAATGCGCCGAGAACTGCGCCTCGGTCATCGAGCGGTCCTCGCGGCGGAAGAAATACGGCGCTTCGGTGTGCAGGATCGGCGCGCGCGGCAGGTCGAAAGCGTTGTGGAACAGCGACAGCCCGGTGAGCGAGCCGGTCATCACCCCCGACCCGTGATAGCCGCGCCAGCGCGAGATGATCTTCTTCTTCTCGGGCCGGCCGAGGATATTGTTGTAATACCAGATCAGCTTGATGTTGGTCTCGTTCGCATCCGAGCCGGAGAGGCCGAAGTAGACCCGGCTCATGTGCTTGGGCGCCCGCTCCACCACCATCCGCGCCAGCGTGATCGAGGCTTCGGTGCCGTGGCCGACATAGGAATGGTAATAGGCCAGCTCCTGCGCCTGCGCCGCGATGGCCTCGGCGATCTCGGTCCGGCCATAGCCCACGTTCACGCAATAGAGCCCGGCGAAGGCGTCGAGGCTGCGCTTGCCGTCGCGGTCGGTGATGTGCACGCCCTCGCCGCCGGTGATGACGCGGGTCGGGGTCTCGCCCCGGGCATGGGCGCCCATGTTGGTGGAGGGGTGGAAGAAATGGTCGCGGTCCCATGCGGTGAGTTCGTTGTCGCGGTCGAGCATGGCGTCCTTTCCGGCGCGGGCGCGCCTCGGTGAGGTCCGGGTGCGGACGGGAGCCTCGAGCATGGCACGGATTTCGGGCAGGGTGCAGCCCCGCGCCCCGGAAATTCGCGGCAGGCCTTGACCCGTCGCGCCTGCGCCTCTCAGATGGGCGAAAGCGCCGGCCACAGGTGCGACCAACGGGAGAGCTGCGATGACCGGACCGGCGCTGAAATTCAGTCGCGAGGAATATGCCCTGCGGCTGGACAAGACCCGCCGCGCGATGGAGGCCAAGGGCGTCGATCTGCTGATCGTCACCGATCCGTCGAACATGAACTGGCTGACCGGCTATGACGGCTGGTCCTTCTATGTGCATCAATGCGTGGTGGTGCCGCCGACGGGCGAGCCGCTGTGGTTCGGGCGCGGCATGGATGCGGCGGGGGCGATGCTGACGGCATGGCTCAGCCCGGAAAGCCTGATCGCCTATCCCGACCACTACGTGCAGTCGACCGAGCGGCATCCGATGGACTACCTCTCGGCCCGATTGTCCGACCGGGGCTTCGGCAGCCTGCGGATCGGGGTGGAGATGGACAACTACTGGTTCACCGCCGCCGCCTTCGCCTCGCTGGTGAAGCATATGCCGGATGCCCGCTTCTCCGACGCGACGGCGCTGGTGAACTGGCAGCGCGGGGTGAAATCGGCGCAGGAGATCGCCTACATGCGTGCCGCCGCCCGGATCGTCGAGGGGATGCACGCCCGCATCCTCGAGGTGGCCGAGGTCGGGATGCGCAAATGCGATCTGGCGGCCGAGATCTATGGCGCGGGCATCCGGGGGCAGGGCAGCGCCTGGGGCGATTATCCGGCCATCGTGCCGATGATGCCCTCGGGGCGCGAGGCCTCGGCACCGCATCTGACCTGGGACGACAAGCCGATGCGGGCGGGGGAGGGCACCTTCTTCGAGATCGCCGGCTGCCATCACCGCTATCACTGCCCGCTGTCGCGCACGCTGTTCCTCGGCAAGCCGACACAGGCCTTCCTCGACGCCGAGAAGGCCACGCTGGAAGGCATGGAGGCCGGGCTGGCGGCAGCAAGGCCCGGCAACACCTGCGAGGATATCGCGCGGGCCTATTTTGACGTCTTGGCGAAATACGGCATCGTGAAGGACAGCCGCACCGGCTATGGCATCGGCGTCAGCTATCCGCCCGACTGGGGCGAGCGCACGGTGAGCCTGCGTCTTGGCGACCGGACCGAACTGCGCCCCGGCATGACCTTCCACTTCATGACCGGGCTCTGGCTGGAAGACATGGGGCTGGAGATCACCGAGAGCATCCTCATCACCGAGACCGGGATGGAATGCCTGGCCAACGTGCCGCGCCAGCTTTTCGTGAAGGACTGACCATGCGGCCCTCGCCGATCACCACCGAGCTGGATTTCGACGCCGAGGGCGTGCAGCACGGCTTCCTGCGCCTGCCCTACAGCCGCGACGATGCGGCCTGGGGGTCTGTGATGATCCCGGTCACCGTGGTCCGTCGGGGTGAGGGGCCGACGGCATTGTTGACAGCTGGCAACCACGGCGACGAATACGAGGGGCCGATCGCGCTCTTCGATCTGGCGCGGACGCTGCGGCTGCAGGACGTGACGGGGCGGGTGATCATCGTGCCGGCGATGAACTTCCCCGCCTTCCATGCCGGCACCCGCACCTCGCCCATCGACCGCGGCAACCTGAACCGCAGCTTCCCCGGCCGCCCCGACGGCACGGTGACCGAGAAGATCGCCGATTACTTCCAGCGCGTGCTGCTGCCCCTGGCCGATGTGGTGCTCGACTTCCACTCGGGCGGCAGGACGCTCGACTTCCTACCCTTCTGCGCCGCGCATGTGCTGCCCGACAAGGCGCAGGAGGCGCGGGCCTTCGATCTGGTGCGGGCCTTCGGCGCACCCTGGTCGGTGCGGATGCTGGAGATCGACGCGGTGGGCATGTTCGACACCGCCGCCGAGGAGATGGGCAAGACCTTCGTCACCACCGAGCTTGGCGGCGGCGGCACGGCCTCGGCCCGCACGGCGGGGATCGCTTCGCGCGGCTGCCGCAACCTCTTGATCGCGGCGGGCATCCTGCAGGGCGAGCCCGACCCGCAGCCGACGCGCTGGCTCGACATGCCGGATGGCGACTGCTTCCTGTTTGCCGAGGATGGCGGGCTGATCGCCTTTCTGGCCGATCTGGGCGACCGGGTGGCGAAGGGTCAGCCACTGGCGCGGATCTTTCCGGTCGGGCGGACGGGGGTGGAGCCGGTGACGCTGCTCGCCCGGCGGTCGGGGCTGTTCACCGCGCGGCATTTCCCGGGGCTGGTGAAGCCGGGGGATTGCGTGGCGGTGATTGCCGAGGAGATCGGCTGAACCCTCTGGGCGCAAAAGTTTTCTGAAAACTTTCGCCAAAATCCTTCAGAAGGATTTTGGTCCCGGCCCTGCCGTCAGCGCCCGGCCTCCGCAACCTGCGCCCTGAGCCGCACCAGCGCCAGCACCGTGTCCACCGTCGGCGTCGGCACGCCCACCAGCCGCCCCAGCTCCGCCACCGAGCCGACCAGCGCCTCGATCTCCATCGGGCGGCCCGCCTCCAGATCCTGCAACATCGATGTGCGATGCGCCCCTACCGCCGCGCCGCCGTCGATCCGCCGCTCGACGTCGATTGGGAATTTCACCCCCAGCGTCTCGGCGATCGCCTGGGCCTCGAGCATCATCGCCCGGGCAACGCCGCGGGTGCCGGGGTCGGTGCAGAGGACGTCGAGCGTGGCATGGGTCAGCGCCGAGATGGGATTGAACGACAGGTTGCCCCAGAGCTTCACCCAGATCTCGTCGCGCAGGCGCGGCCGGACCGGCGCCTTCAGCCCCGCCGCCGCCAACGCCTCCGACAGGGCGACGGCGCGGGCGGATTTCTCGCCAGAGGGTTCGCCCAGCGAGAAGCGGTTGCCCTCGATGTGGCGGATCACACCCGGCTCGGCCACTTCCGCCGCGGGATAGACCACGCAGCCCAGTACGCGGTCGGGCCCGAAGCCATCCCATTGCACCCCGCCCGGATCGACCGAGGCGAGGCGGGTGCCCTTGAGCGGGCCGCCTGCCTTGTGGAAATACCACCAGGGCAGGCCGTTGACGCCGCTGACCAGCGTGCTGCCCGGGCCGAGCAGCGGCAGGATCTGCGGCACCACCGCGGGCACGGAATGGGCCTTCAGCGTCAGGATTACATAATCCTGTGGCCCCAGCTCCGCAGGATCGCCCGAGGCGCGGACCGGGACGGTGGTCGTTTGGCCCTCCTCGATCAGCGTCAGGCCGCGCGCCTGCATCGCCGCCAGATGCGGGCCGCGGGCGACGAGGCTGACCTCGGCCCCCGCCTGCGCCAGTTTCGCGCCCATGTAGCCGCCGATGGCGCCGGCGCCGAAGATGCAGATCTGCATGTCAGGCTGCCCCGAGGCCGAGCTTTTCCGCCAGCCCGATGCGCTGCAGCTTGCCGGTGGCGCCCTTGGGGATCTCTTCCAGCAGGATCACCCGCCGCGGCACCTTGAAATCGGCCAGCCGCTCGGCGCAGAAGGCGCGGATCGCGGCCTCGTCGGCCTGCATTCCCTCGCGCAGCACCACGGCGGCGGCGACTTCCTCGCCCAGCTTGGCATGCGGCATGGCGAAGGTGACGACCTGCTGCACGGCGGGATGGTCCATCAGGATGCCGTCCACCTCCAGCGGCGAGACCTTCTCGCCGCCGCGGTTGATGATCTCCTTGAGCCGCCCGGTGAGGCCGAGATAGCCCTCGGCGTCGAGCGCGCCCTGATCGCCGGTGCGGAACCAGCGGTGGCCCTCGGCCTCGAAGAAGCTGCGGGCGTTGGCTTCGGGGTTGCCCTCGTAGCCGGGCGTGACGTTGGGGCCGGAGATCACCACCTCGCCGATGCCCTCGTCGAGCAGGCGGTTCTCGGTCTCATGCGCGATGCGCAGCAGCGGGCCCGCGGCGACGCCGACCGAGCCCGGTTTCTGCGTGCGCGGCGGCAGCGGGTTCGAGGCCATCTGATGCGCGGCCTCGGTCATGCCATAGGCCTCGATCACCGGGGCGCTGAAGGTGCGGGCCAGCTCCAGCATGACCTGCGCCGGCAGCGAGGCGGAGGAGGAGCGCAGGAAGCGCAGCGGCACGGCGTCGATCACCGGCTGGTTGCGGGCGGCGCGGCCGAGGATCGCCTGATGCATGGTCGGCACCGCGGTATACCAGGTGGGATGCGCGGTCTCCATCCAGCCGAAGAAGCGCAGCGCGTCGAAGCCCGGCGCGCACCAGACCGAGGCGCCGGCGGCGAGGCTCGCCGTGACGGCGGCGACGAGGCCGTGGATGTGGAACAGTGGCATCATGTTCAGGCAGCGGTCATGCGGCGTCAGCGCCAGCGACTGCGCGATGTGATGCGCCGAGGCCGAGACGTTGCTGTGCAGCAGCGGCACGATCTTGGGCCGCGAGGTGGTGCCCGAGGTGTGCAGGATCAGCGCCACGTCGCGCGGGCGGGCGGTGTCGCGGTCGGGCTCGCCGGGGGCTATGGTCTCCGCTCGGAGGGAAAAGCTGCCCGCCGGGTCGCGCGCGTCGTGGCCGAGCCGCAGGATGGCGAGCCCCGCCGCCTCGGCCGCGTCATGCGCCGGGCCGTCGTAGCCCTCGGCCAGCACGATGGCCTTGGCCTTCAGGTCGGACAGGTAGAAGGCGAATTCCTCCTGCCGGTAGCCGGGGTTCAGGGGTGCTGTGACCGCGGCCTGCGAGACGGCGATGAAGGCCGCGGCCATCTCCGGGCCGTTCGGCAGCACGATGGCCACCCGGTCGCCGCGCCCGATGCCCGCTGCATGCAGCGACTGAACGGTATGGGCCACCAGTTCGCGCAGCCCGGCATAGGTGAGCCAGGGCCGGTCGGGGGCACCGATGGCGAGGGCATCGTTCCGGTGGAAGGCGAAGAGGTCGGAGAGGGTGGCGGACATCGGGCGATTCCTCGGTGCGACTAGGCTCGGGGCGCGCACGCGGGGTCGCCCTCCGGCCCATGACGCGCTGCAATCGCGGCTGGGTCAAGCGGGATGAAAGGGGGAGCGTGATGGGGAGGGGACGGGGCGGTTCCCCGGGAGGGGACGCAGGCCGGAGAGGGGGCAGGCCGGTCGGCGGCTGGGGTGTCCGCCGCCGACCGCGAATCGCCGTCAGGTCACTCTGCCGCCTGTGCCACGTCGCGCAGCGCCTCGGCGGCAATCTCGAACGACCGCATCCGCGCCTTGGCGTCGTGGATCTGCCCGGTCAGGATCACCTCGTCCGGCTGGTGCCGCGCGATCAGCGCCCGCAGCTCCTGCCGCACGGTGTCGGGGCCGCCGGTGGCCGAGACATGCAGCGCCTGCTCGACCATGTGCTGCATCGCGGGGTCGATGACGGTGGAGAGATCCTCCACCGGGCGCGGCAGCTTGCCGGGATTGCCGGTGCGCAGATTGGCGAAGGCCTGCTGCATCGAGGTCTTGAGGTAGTAGCCCTCGGCGTCGGTCTCGCCGGCGAAGACGTTCACCGCCAGCATGAAACGCGGTTTCGCCAGTTGGGCGGAAGGCCGGAAGGTCTCGCGGTAGACCCGGATCGCCTGCGTCAGGGCCTGCGGCGCGAAATGCGAGGCGAAGGCATAGGGCAGGCCGAGATGCGCGGCGAGCTGCGCGCCATAGAGGCTGGAGCCGAGGATCCAGATCGGCACGTGGGTGCCGATGCCGGGCACGGCCATGACCTGCGCGCCGGGGACCGGGTCGCCGAGGTAATGCTGCAGCTCCATCACGTCGCCGGGGAAGTTGTCGGCATTGTCCATGTTGCGCCGCAGCGCCTGCGCGGTGCGCCCGTCGGTGCCGGGGGCACGGCCGAGGCCGAGGTCGATCCGGTCGGGGAACATGGTGGCCAGCGTGCCGAAAGCCTCGGCCACCATCAGCGGCGCGTGGTTCGGCAGCATGATGCCGCCCGAGCCGACGCGGATCGTCGAGGTATGCGCCGCGACCTGACCGATGACGATGGCGGTGGCGGCGCTGGCGATGCCGGCCATGCTGTGATGCTCGGCCAGCCAGAAACGGTGATAGCCGAGCGCCTCGGCGTGTCGGGCAAGCTCGACCGTGTTCTTCAGCGCATCGGCGGTGCTGGAGCCCTCGGGAACGGGGGACAGATCGAGGACGGAATAGGGGATCATGGGATGCTCCGGGCCTTTGCCTTGGCCCCCCGATATGGGGTCGCGGACGATAAAGAAAAGCCCTGCCGTTCGTGCAGCACGAATGGCAGGCCCGGGTCAGACCTGCGGATCGCGGCGCCCGGGGCGGGGCGGGGGCGGCGGCAGGCCCTTGCTGCGGGCATCGACGATGTCGATCTCGCGCTGCCATTCGCGCCACATGGCCACCAGAAGCGCCATCAGCACCGGGCCGACGAAGAGCCCGACGATGCCCATGGTCTTCACCCCGCCGATCAGGCCGAAGAAGGTGGGCAGGAAGGGCAGCTTCACCGGGCCGCCGACCAGCACCGGTCGGATGGTCTTGTCGACGATGAACAGTTCCACCGTGCCCCAGATGAACAGCGCGAGCCCGGCGAAGGGCGAGCCGCTGGCGGCGAGATAGGCCGAGACCAGCGTGAAGCACAAAGGCGCGCCGCCGGGGATCAGCGCCATGAAGCCGGTGATGACGCCCAGTGTCACCGGCGAGGACATGCCCGCGATCCAGTAGGCGACACCGAGGATCACGCCCTCGCCGATGGCGATCAGCGTCATGCCGGTGACGGTGGAGGAGATGGTGGCGGGAACCACGCGCGACAGCCGGTCCCAGCGTTCGGGCAGGATGCGGGCGCCGACGCGGTCGATCTGCCCGGCAATCCGCTCGCCGTCGCGGTAGAAGATGAAGAGCGCGATCAGCATGAAGAGCAGCGTCAGCGCCAGATGGAAGGCCAGCGTGCTGGCCGTCAGGATGCCGCGGTAGATCGAGCCGATGTTGGCGCCGCTGACCAGCTGCACCAGCTCGCTGATCGCGCCGGGCCGGCCGATGTATTCGCGCCACTGCAGCGCCAGCCAGTCGCCCGCCTGCGGAAAGCCCTCGAGCCATTGCGGCGGCGGTGCGCCGGTGCTGTTGGTGCTGACGGCCCAGCTGATCCAGACCTGCAGCTCGCCGAAGGCATAGACCAGCGCCATCATCACCGGGATGACGATGAAGGACACGATCAGCAGCACAAGGAGCGCTGCCGCCGTCATCCGGCTGATGTGCAGCATCCGCTCCAGCCGCAGCATCACCGGCCAGCTGGCGAAGGCGATGACCAGCGCGGCCAGTACCGGCACGATGAAGCCGTGGAAGAAATAGACCGAGGCCGCGAGCACCAGCAGCAGAAGCCAGCGGGCGGCGGAGATGTCGGTGATCAGCGGACGTCGGGCGCTGCGCTTGGCGGCGGCGCGGGAGGAATCGGCGATCACGAGTCTGTCCTGGTCCGTCATGTCAGGTCGGCCCGCGCTGTCTGCTTCATGCCCGCAATCTCTTCGTCTGATCCGGGCAGCCTGCCCGGCTTTTCCTACTTAAGCATTTGCCCGACCGATGCACCATTGCCCAAAGGGACTTCGGGAAAAAATCGGGCCTGCCTGCCGGGACCAGAGCCTAGGCATCGCATGTGACCCTGTCGAGACAGGCGGGCCGCCGGGTGCGCACAAAACCGTCAGTCCCGGCCTCGGCCGCCCGCGCCGATGCAGGATGTCAGATTTCGCCGGAGAAATGTCGAGTTCCGGCAGCGGGCGGCGAAAGCTCTGCCCTATGGTTCGCGGGCAAGGTGCCGCATCGGAGACGGGGCGGAGAATTGGGAAGCCGGTGCAAGGCCGGCGCTGCCCCCGCAACGGTGACAGAGAGTGCGGCGCGATGGGAGGCCACTGGAGCATGCTCCGGGAAGGTGTCGCGCCGGGCGGAAGCCGCTCTGCAAGCCCGGAAACCAGCCTTCGCACGTCACCCGCGGGCTTTCCGCACACCCATTCTCGTCGCGGGGCGCGACCACCGGAGAGGCAGACCATGCTGGCAGACCACGAAGCGCTGAGGCTTCTGACATCCCGCAAACCGAAACATGCGCTGGAGCAGCCGCTCTACACGGACCCGGGCGTGTTCGACGCCGATCTGCGGATGCTGTGGTACCGCGACTGGCTGCTGGCGATCCCGGCCTGCGAGATCCCGAAGACCGGCAATTTCGTGACGCTGCAGGTCGGCGCCTATCCGGTGGTGATCGTGCGCGGCGCCGACGGGCAAGTGCGCGCCTTCCACAACGTCTGCCGTCACCGCGGCCAGCGGCTCTGCTCGGTGATGAAGGGCTCGAGCCCGAAGCTGGTCTGCCCCTATCACCAGTGGACCTACGAGCTGGACGGGCGGCTGCTCTATGCCCGCGACATGGATGCCGATTTCGATCCGGCAAAGCACGGGCTGAAGCCGGTGCATTGCCGCGTGGCGGGCGGGATCGTGTTCATCTCGCTGGCCGAGACCGCGCCGGAATTCGACGGGCTGGGGGCGGAGTTGGAGCGCTACCTGGCGCCGCACATGCTGAACGACGCCAAGGTGGTGCATTCCTCGACCATCGTCGAGAACGGCAACTGGAAGCTGGTGATCGAGAACAACCGCGAGTGCTATCACTGCGGCGGCAACCATCCCTCGCTGTGCCGGACCTTCTCGGACAAGCCGGTGATCACTGCGCCGAACGACAGTGGGTCCGAGACCGAGGTGACGCGGCACTGGGAGCGTTGCGAGGCGGCGGGGCTGCCGTCGCAGTTCCTGATCCACCCGACCTCGCAATGGCGTCTGGCCCGCGTGCCTCTGCTGAACAACGCCGAGAGCTACACGATGGACACCAAGCGCGCCTGCGCCAAGCCGCTGGGGACCATGCCGTTCTTCGATGCCGGTAGCCTTCTGTTCTTCCACTATCCCAACAGCTGGAACCACTTCCTCGGCGATCACGCCATCGTCTTCCGCGTGCTGCCGCTGACGCCGACCACCACCGAGGTCACGACCAAGTGGATCGTGCACAAGGATGCGGTCGAGGGGGTGGATTACGACATCAAGCGGCTGACCGAGGTCTGGCTGGCCACCAATGACGAGGACCGCCGCGTGGTCGAGGAGAACCAGGCCGGGATCAACTCGCCCGCCTACGAGCCCGGACCCTATTCCTCGATGCATGAGGACGGGGTGATCCAGTTCATCGACTGGTATGCCGAGACCATGACCGAGCGCCTCGCGCCCCGCACCGCGATGGCTGCGGAATGAGCGCGGCGAGCCTCTCCCGCACCGCGGCCTGGAAGGATTCGGAGCCGCTGGAATGCGTGATGGTCGTGCCGGAGGCGCCCAATGTGGCGACCTTCGCCTTCCGCGCGCCCTCGGGCGCCTGGTTCGACTATCTGCCGGGCCAGTTCCTGACGCTGGAGCTGCCGGTGCCCGGCGGGTCGGTCTGGCGGACCTACACGATCTCCTCCAGCCCGTCGCGGCCGCTGTCGATTTCGGTCACGGTGAAGGCCCAGCCGGGCAGCGTGGCCGGGCGCTGGATGCTCGACAACCTGAAGCCGGGGATGAAGATCAAGGCGGTGGGGCCCGCGGGCATCTTCTCGACGCTGAACCATCCCTCGCCCAAGCATCTGTTCATCTCGGCGGGGTCGGGGATCACGCCGGTGATGTCGATGGCGATGTATCTCTGGGACCTCGGCGCGGCGCCGGATGTCGTGCTGATCAACTGCGCCCGCCGCCCGTCGGAGATCATCTTCCGCGAGCGGCTGGAGCACATGGCCTGCCGCGTGCCGGGGCTGAAGCTGCGCTTCGTGGTGAAGGAGCCCGATCCCTACCGGGTCTGGACCGGCTACGAGGGGGCCTTCAACCAGCTGATGCTGGGCCTGATGGCGCCAGATTATCTGGAGCGCGAGGTGTTCTGCTGCGGGCCGGAGTCCTTCATGCAGTCGGTGCGCGACATGCTGAACGCGCTGGGCTTCGACATGGCGCGCTATCACCAGGAAAGCTTCCAGGCGCCGGTGGCGACCGAGGCCGATGCGCCGGTGATTGAGGATGTGGTGCCGGATGCGGCGACCGAAGCCGAGATCACCTTCGAATCCTCGGGCGTGACCATGGCCTGCGCCCAGACCGACACGGTTCTGCTGGTGGCGCGGGCGGCGGGGCTGAACATCCCCTCGGGCTGCACCTTCGGGCTCTGCGGCACCTGCAAGATCAGGAAGACCGCGGGCGAGGTGCATATGGTGCACAACGGCGGCATCTCGGACGAGGATATCGCCGAAGGCTACATCCTCGCCTGCTGTTCCAACCCGATCGGCCGGGTGGCGGTGGAGGTCTAGCCTAGGCGCTCTGCCGCTTGCGGCTCACCATGCGCTCGGCCACCGAGGGTATGACATTGGCCAGAAGGAAACTGCTGTTGATCCGCTTGGCACAGCAGGCGGCGCCCGGCTGGCGGCAGGCGCGCATCGAGCCGCAATCGGCCCCGTCGGGGCAGGCGACGCGAACGACGGCGGTGGTCACGTCGAGCAGGTGATCGAACCATGCGCCGACGCCCATGGCGATCAGATCCTCTGGCGGGCGCTGGGCGAGGCGGCCGCCCAGCACGATGCGCAGCCGCGCCAGTTCGGGATCGGTGCGCAGCCGGGCGATCAGCCGGACCAGCCGCGCGTCGTGATGCGCGGGGTCGAGGAGGCTCGCGGCAAGCACCAGCGTCCGCGTCTCCGACTGCTTCAGCCGGGCCACGAGCTCGTCATCGGTCTGCGGATAGAGCACGAGCGTCGACCAGCCCGCGGCGCGCAGCATCTCGCCCGAGATCGTTGCCTCGAGAAAGCGCGTCTCGCCCGGCACGGCGGCGACCGTCACGGCGCCATGGCTCTTCTGCGGGTCGGGAACGTGGTGGATGCGGCGGAGCACCAGTTGCAGCGCGGCGGCGGACAACCCGACCTGCATGATCGACGGCCCGTCCTCGCGCAGCCTCTCGCAGAGCGCCTCGGCATAGGCCTCGTAGAGCCGGGCGAAATCGGCGGGGGTGGGGCCGTAGTCGCGGAACAGCGCTTCGATCGCCTCCAGCTCGCCCAAAGGGTTGGGGCCGAGCAGCAGCTCCATCAGCCCGGTCGCCTTGTCGGCCAGCTGCACCCGCTGGGCCACGCGCGGCGAGACGGCACGCAGGGCGACCGTCGCCATCCCGCAGGACGGACCCGCCATTGCCCCGGCACGGGGCAGGCTGTGGGAGTCGCTGACATCACTGAGGAACCGGCGCACGGCGAATATCCCTTCCTTGTGCAGAGCCGCGGCATTGCCCGGCACTGCCGCCCCATCCACGACGATCACCTTGTCGCGCTGCCCGCAGGACAGATGCGCGGCCTCGTCCTCGGAACAGGAGAGCTGCATGTGCCAGTCGCCGAAGCGGCGGCGGGTGACACGTTCCTTCGACAGGATCTCGATCCCGCGGTGGCGCCCGTCCTTGAGGATGCGCTGCATGGTCGCCTCCACCGCGGCTGCGGGGCCTTCCAGCCATTGCAGAAAATGCCCGCCGCTGAAGAACAGCACACCCGTCACGCCGTCCTTGCTGTTGCGCTCCTGCGCTGCCGCGGTGAGCCCCAGCATGTCGGGCAGGCCCAGTCCCGGCCCCGCGAGGCTGCGGTAGCACAGGGAGATCAGCCCTGATTCCGATGTGGAGCCGCCGCGTGTCATGTCCTGTGCCATGCCTCGCCCTTAATCCTGTGCTGGCGACCAAACAAGTTTCGAGCCCCTGCCTGCGTCAATCCGTCCTGCCCTGCCGGCCGCCCGCTGCCCGACCGTCCCCCGTGCCGCGCGGATCCGAGGCCCCCGCGGTTCGCCTGCTCTGCCGGTGACCTGCCCGGTCCGCCGGCCAACCCTGTAATGGCAGGGGCGGCCGCGCAAATTCGCTATCCCTTTGTCAGCATTGAGCCGCCCCTCGGGCGAGTCAAGCAAGCCCAAAGGGGTGCGGCAACTTGGCCTGTGGAGAACTGCACCCGCCGCGCGACCCTCGCGGCGGACGGTGCATCCGGCGGGCGGCGGCTCAAAGATACCGCCCGGATGTGCATTATGGCACGGCGGGTCTTGCACCCCGGCGCGGAATCGCGACCAATCGCCGGGGAGGAAACGGAGGACAGAATGAGACGGCTGACGGGCAAGACCGCGATGGTGACGGCGGCGGGGCAGGGGATCGGGCGGGCCTCGGCGCTGGCCATGGCGCGCGAGGGGGCGCGGGTGATCGCGACCGACGTGAACGAGACGGCGCTGGCAGCGCTGGCCAAGGAGGGGCTGGAGGTGCGCGTGCTCGACGTGCGCGACAAGGCCAGCATCGCCGCCGCGGTGAGCGCCGCCGGGTCGGTGGACGTGCTGTTCAACTGCGCGGGCTTCGTCGCTTCGGGGACCATCCTCGACTGCGACGAGGAGCAATGGGCCTTCAGCCTCGATCTGAACCTGACGGCGATGTATCGCATGTGCCGCGCCTTCCTGCCCGGCATGCTGGAGCGCGGCGGCGGCAGCATCATCAACATGTCCTCGGCGGCCTCCTCGGTGATCGCCGCGCCGAACCGCTTCGTCTATGGCACCACCAAGGCCGGGGTGATCGGGCTGACCAAGGCCATCGCCGCCGATTTCATCACCCGCGGCATCCGCTGCAACGCGATCTGCCCCGGCACGGTGGACAGCCCCTCGCTGGAGCAGCGCCTGCGCGACACCGGGGACTATGAGACGGCGCGGGCCGCCTTCATCGCCCGCCAACCCATCGGACGGATCGGCCGCGCAGAGGAGATCGCGCATCTGGCGGTCTATCTCGCCTCCGACGAAAGCAGCTACACCACCGGCGTCGCCCATGTGATCGACGGCGGCTGGGCCAATACCTGAAAGGAACAACGATGAAACTTCTGCGCCATGGTCCCGCCGGGGCCGAAAAGCCCGGCATCCTCGCCGAAGACGGCACGATCCGCGACCTGATCTCGGTGGTCGGCGACATCGCGGGCGACGTGCTGTCGGACGCCGGGCTGGAGGCGATCCGCAAGGCCGATCTGACCGCGCTGCCCGTGGTCGATGCCTCGACGCGCCTCGGCCCCTGCGTGGCGGGGACCGGCAAGTTCATCTGCATCGGGCTGAACTATTCGGACCACGCCGCCGAGACCGGCGCGACCGTGCCGCCGGAGCCGATCATCTTCATGAAGGCGACCTCGGCCATCGTCGGGCCGAACGACCCGATCCTCATCCCGCGCGGTTCGGTGAAGACCGACTGGGAGGTGGAGCTGGCCATCGTCATCGGCACGAAGGCGAAATACGTCACCGAGGATCAGGCGATGGCCCATGTGGCGGGCTATTGCGTGGCCAATGACGTGTCCGAACGCGCCTTCCAGTCCGAACGCTCCGGCCAGTGGACCAAGGGCAAGAGCTGCGACAACTTCGGCCAGCTCGGGCCCTGGCTGGTGACCCGCGACGAGGTGGCCGACCCGCAGAACCTGCCGATGTGGCTGACGGTGAACGGCAAGACCATGCAGGACGGCTCGACGAAGACCATGGTCTACGGGGTGAAATACCTCGTCAGCTACCTGTCGCAGTTCATGACGCTGCACCCGGGCGACGTGATCTCCACCGGCACCCCTCCCGGCGTCGGGCTGGGGATGAAGCCGCCGCAGTTCCTCAAGGCCGGCGACGTGGTCGAGCTGGGTATCGAGGGGCTGGGCCAGCAGCGGCAGGACGTGATCGCCGATCCGGCCTGATCTGCCTCTTCCCGCGGCGCGGCGGCACTGCGCTGCCCCGCTGCGGGGTCTGCGATGCAGGGGAAACTTGACTTTGGCCGCCCCCGGTCCAAGCTGGTGGAAACCGCCTGCGAGGATGCCTTGACCCATCACAGCCCCGCGCTTGCCGAGCTTCGCGCCAATGTCGCCGTGCCCTTCGAGCAGGCGCGGGCGATGCCGAAATCGGTCTATACCTCGCCCGAGTTCCTGGAGCTGGAGATGCAGCACATCTTCGCCCGCGACTGGCTCTGCGCCGGGCGGGCCGATGCACTGCCCGAGCCCGGCGACTACCTGACGATGACCATCGCCGCGGAGCCTGTCATCGTGCTGCGCGACCGCGAGGGGGCGTTGCGCGCCATGTCCAACGTCTGCCGCCACCGCATGTCGACGCTGCTGGAGGGGCGGGGCAATGCGCGCTCCATTGTCTGCCCCTACCACGCCTGGACCTACAATCTCGACGGCTCCCTGCGCGGCGCGCCGGCGATGGCGCTGAACGAGAGCTTCTGCAAGGAGGCCAACGGCCTGCCGCAGGTGCGCTGCGAGGAATGGCTCGGCTGGATCATGGTCACGCTGAACCCCGAGGCCGTGTCGCCGCGGGAGAAGCTGGCCGACGTGGAGCGGCTGGTCGGCAAGTTCCACATGGAGAGCTACGTCGAAGCCTTCCGCGAGGAGTTCCGCTGGGGCACCAACTGGAAGGTGCTGGCCGAAAACTTCATGGAGAGCTACCACCTGCCGGTCTGCCATGCCGGGACCATCGGCGGCACGGTGGATCTGTTGAAGATGACCTGCCCCGAGGGGCTGCCCGCCTTCAACTACCACTACATCATCAAGAACGACGCGCTGGACCTGACGCTGGCGCATCCGACCAACACCACGCTGGAGGGCGACGACCGGCGCACGACATGGCTGATCTCGGTCTACCCCTCGCTGATGATCACGCTGAGCCCCGGCTATTTCTGGTATCTCTGCCTGACGCCGGACGGGCCGGGCCATGTGAACGTGCTGTTCGGCGGCGGTCTGGCGCCGGAGTTTGTCGCCGACCCCAAGGCGGCGGAGCACTTCGCCCGGCTGAAGGCGCTGCTCGACGACGTGAACGTCGAGGACAAGGGCTGCGTGGAGCGGGTCTACCGCGGCCTTTGCGCCGGCATGTCCGAACCGGGCCCGCTGTCGCATCTGGAGCGGCCGAATTTCGATTTCGCCCGCTATATCGCCGGGATGATGCCCGACTGACTTGCTCCCGCAGCGCCGGCGGCTAGGTTCTGCCGGAACGAAGGGGAGACGCATGACAGATCACCGACCCGCCGCGCTGATCGTGGCGCATGGCCAGCCTTCGGACCCCGCTCCGGCGGCGGCAGAGATCGCCGCTCTGGCCGCCCGGGTCGCGGACCACCTGCCGGGCTGGCATGTCGGCTCGGCCACGCTGGCCGAGGCCGATGCCCTGCCGCACGCGGTGGCGGGGGTGGCGCCGGGGATCGTCTATCCGCTGTTCATGGCCGGGGGCTGGTTTACCCAGACCCTGCTGCCGAAGCGCCTGACCGAGGCGGGCGGCGCGGGCTGGCGCATCGCGGAGCCCTTCGGCACCGATCCGGCGGTGGCCGACCTGACCGTGACGCTGGCGCGCGAGGCGCTGGATGGGCGGCGCGAGATCCTGCTGGCGGCGCATGGCTCGTCGCGCAGCAGCGCACCGTCGGATATCGCCTTTGCCATGGCGGCGCGGCTGAAGGCCGATCTGGGGCTGAGCCGCTGCGAGGCCGCCTTCATCGACCAGACGCCACAGATCGTCCATGTCGCGCCGACCATGCCCGACGCGCTCTGCCTGCCGTTCTTCGCTGCGCGTGGCGGGCACGTCATCGACGACCTGCCCGAGGCGCTGGCCGAGGCCGGGTTTCGCGGCCCGGTGCTGCCGCCGGTCGGTCTCGACCCGCGGGTGCCGGCGCTGATCGCCGCCGCCCTGCGCCGCGCCTATTCCCCGGTCTGAGCCGGCCTCAGCCGCCGTTCCAGCGCGCTGCGCGTACTCTGCCAGAGCCCCGGCAGGGCGCACAGATCGGTAGCGGAGACGGTGCCCTCGCGCGTGTCCTGCATCATTCGCCGCAGCAGCCCGTGCAGCGGATGCGCGCCGAAGGTGCCGATGGCGCCCGCGAACTGATGCGCCAATGCGCCGAGCGTCTTGGGATCGGGCTCTGCCCCGAGAGCGGCGATGCGCTGCATCAGCATCTCGCCATCCCCCAGCATCTGCCGGATCAGCGCCGCAACGGCGATCGGGCCAAGCTGCTCTTCCAGTTCGGCCAGAGGCGCCGGGTCGAGCGCTTCGGGTTCCTCCGGCGGCTGCGCAATGGGCCCGGGCTGCAGACTGCGCAGCAGGTCGGTCCGGCCGACCGGCTTCTGCAGGAATCCGTCGAGCCCCGAGCCGCGCATCTCCTCCTGCTGGCTCGACAGCGCATGCGCGGTCAGCGCGAGGATGCGCGAGCCCGCGCTGGGCCCGCCGCCATCGCGGATGCGGCGCGCCACCTGAAAGCCGTCGAGCCCCGGCATGCTGATATCGGTCAGCACCACGTCGAAGGCCCGGGTCTGCGCCTCGGCCAGCCCGGTCTTGCCGTCGCGCGCCTCGACGACGACATGCCCCTCGCTCTCGATGAAGCTGCGGGCGATGAAGCGGTTGATGTCATTGTCCTCGATGACCAGCACCGTCAGCCGGTCCGGGCGCGTGCTGGGCTCTTCCTCGGCCTGAGGGGCGGGCAGGGCCCCCGTTTCGGCGCGGATCAGCGGCAGGCGCAGCCAGAAGCGACTGCCGCGATTGGGCATGCTGAAGGCGCCGATGTCGCCGCCCATCGCCCGCGCGAGCCGCCGCGCGATGCCGAGCCCCAGCCCGGTGCCACCCGACCGCCGGTCGTAGCCGGAATCGAGCGTCACGAAATCCTCGAAGATGCGCTCAAGATCAGCGGCGGCGATGCCGATGCCGGTGTCGATCACCCGGATCTCGAACATTGGCCCGGTCTCGTCGCGGATCGCCTCGGTCTCGACGGTGATCCGCCCGTCATGGGTGAACTTGGCCGCGTTGTTCAAGAGGTTCAGCAGGATCTGTCGCAGCCGCATCGGGTTGCCCATCACCGTGCCCAAGGGGCCGCCCGGTGTGCGCACCTCGATCCGGTTGCCTGCCGAGGCCGCCAGACCCACCTGATTGGCAACGCAATCGCCGATCAGCTTGTCCAGATCGAAGGCCACCTTCACCGGCTCCATCGGCTGTGCCTCGAAGCGGGCGATGTCGAGTACCGAGTTCACATGGTCGAGCAGGATCTCCGCCGACGTGCCCAGCACCCGCACAAGGTCGCGCTGCCGGGCGTCGAGCGGGGTATGGGCGATCAGCTCGATCGAGCCTTTCAGCCCATTGAGCGGCGTGCGCATCTCGTGGCTCATCACCGCGAGGAAATTGGCCTTGGCCCGCTCGCCCGCCAGCGCCCGGTCGCGCGCTTCGGTCAGGTCGCGCTCGGCATGGCGCCGGGCCGAGATGTCGCGCAGCAGCGCCACGACGATGCTGCCCGAATCGGCCCGCGCCAGCGCCAGCGAACATTCGACCGGAAAGCGCTGGCCGGTCGCGTGCTGCGCCTCGACCTCCAGCCGCAGGGGGTTGGCGGCGGTGAAATTTGCCGTCCGCACCGCCTCGCTCAGCTGCGCCTGTTGCGCCGCCACCGTATCGGGCGGGAACAGCATGGTCATCGCATTGGCCCCGATCAGCGCCTCGCGCGGATAGCCGAAGATCGCCACGGCGGCGCGGTTGCAATCCTGCACCCGGCCCTCGAGATCGGTGACGAGGATCGCATCCGCCGAGGTGGCAAAGATCGTCTCCAGCCGCGCCCCGGTGCGCAGGCTCTCCTCGGCCTTCTCCTTGGAGCCGAGATAGAGCCGCAGCAGCTGGATCGACAGCACGCTCAGCATCACCACCAGCAGGACCGTCAGCAGCACCAGCCGCAGCAGCGCCCCGCCCAGACGCAGCCGCTCGGCATCGGCGGCAAGCTGCGCCGCACTCTCGCTGCGCAGCTCCAGCGAGGCGGCGGCGGCCTCTGCCGGAAGGATGCGGGCCGAGATCTCCGGCAGCACCCCGCGCAGCGTGGCGTCGCCCGCGGCAAAGACCTGCTCCAGCCCGCCGACCAGCCGTGCCAGCGCGGCGATATCCTCGGCATAGCCCTCGGCGGGGATCGGGCCACCGTCGCGGGGGGTGCTGACCAGCTCGCCGACATGGGCGGCCAGCACCTGAAAGTTCAGTCGCGCCGCATCGAGCCCGGCCCCGGGGTTCAGCCGCTCTTCCAGAACCGCGCTGCGCAACTCCAGCACCTCGTCATGGATCTCGCCCAGCAGCCAGTGCAGGTGGTCGTCCTCGACTGCATCGAGCACGAGTATGCGCTGCCGCGCGTCGAGCGACAGCCCGACGATGGCCGCGACAGAGATCACCACGGCGGCCGCCGTCACCGGCAGGCGGACCCTCTTCCAGGCCGCGGAACCCGGGGACGGATCGTGGTGGATATGCGAGCGAGGCGAAGCCATTGCCCCCGCAGCCTAAGCCAGTGCCGCTGGACAATCCAGCGCGCGCTCAAACCGTGTGCAGATAGAGGTCGAAATCCACTTCCGAGATCGTCCGCGCCACCCGGGCGTATTCCGAGGCCTTGATCGCGGTGAAGGTGCGGTGCATCTCGTGCCCCAGCGCCTCCTTCAGGAAGTCAGAGCCCTGCGCCGCGACGATGGCCCCGCGCCAGTCCACCGGGATCGGCGGCGCGTCCTGCCCGTCGGCATAGCCATTGCCGGTGGTCTCGGGACCCGGATCGATCTTGTGGGCCAGACCATGGCGGATGCCTGCCAGCACCGTCGCCGCGACCAGATAGGGGTTGCTGTCCACCCCCGCCGGGCGATGCTCGATCCGCCGCGCCTTGATGTCGCCTGCCGGGATGCGCAGCGCCACCGAGCGGTTGTTCACCCCCCAGGTCGGCGAGACCGGCGCATAGCTCTGGCTGGCGAAGCGGCGCCAGCTGTTCGCATGCGGCGCGAAGACCAGCATCGATTCGCCCATCGTCGCGCGCAGCCCGCCGAGCGCGTGCAGGATCGGCTGCGACCACTGGCCCTCGACCTCCTCGACGAAGACGTTGCGGCCCTCGCGGTCCAGAAGCGAGACGTGCAGATGCATCCCCGACCCGGCGTAGCTTTCCACCGGCTTCGCCATGAAACAGGCCGTCACCCCATGCGCCCGCGCCTGCGCCCTCACGATCCGCTTCAGCCGCATCAGATCGTCGGCAGCCTGCAGGATGTCGGTGCGGTAATGCAGCGTCAGCTCGTACTGGCCCGGAGCATATTCCGAGATCATGGTCTCGGCCTTGATCCCGGCCTTCTCGGCCCCGGCATAGATGTCGGAGAAGAGCGGCAGCATCCCGTGCAGGTGATCGACCGAATAGACCTCGGTCTTGCTGGAAGGCCGGCCGTCCAGCACGTCGCGCGCGGGCTGCACCTTGCCGTCGGGGCCACGGTCATTGGCGAGCAGGAAGAACTCCAGCTCGAAGGCCGCGGCGGGGAACAGCCCCTCGGCGGCCATCGCCTCGACCTGCCGCTGCAGGGCGTGGCGTGGGTCCGAGGTCATCGGCCGGCCCTCGAGATCATACATGCACATGAAGACCTCGCCGCGCGGCGGGGTGGTGCCATGCAGCGGCGCCAGCGTCCCCGGCACCGGCCAGGCGCGCAGGTCGCCGTCGCCCTGATCCCAGATGAGGCCCGTCTCGTGCACATCCTCGCCGCAGATGTCGAGGCCGAGGATCGAGATCGGCAGATGCCGCCCGCCCTTGTAGAAAGCCAGGAGCTCGTGCCGCCGGATGATCTTGCCGCGCCCGATGCCATTGGCGTCATGCAGCACGATGTCGAAGGCCTCGATCTCGGGATGGGCGGCAAGGAAGGCTTCGGCCTCCGCGACGGTGGAGCCCGAGGGGCTGGCGGTCAGGGTCATTCGTTACGGACTTTCAGGCAAAGAGGTCGGAGAGGATTTCGTCGAAGGCGCCGATCAGCCGGTCGATCTGCCGCTTTCGCGTGGCCGGGCTGACCAGCATCATGTTGTGGAACGGCGCGATCAGGCAGCCGCGGTTCAAAAGCGCCAGATGCAGCGCGCGCTCGACATCCGGGTGATGCGCGGCCATCGCCTCGGCCCCGGTCTTCAAGGGGCCGGGGGCGCAGACGAACTCCACCCGCGCGCCGACGCGAACCACATGCCACGGCGCCTCGACCCGGTCGATCACCGCCGTGAGCCCATGGCCCAGCCGCGCCGCGCCCTCTTCCATATGGGCATAGGCCTCGGCGGTCATCACCTCGGCCAGCGTGGCGCGCAGGCAGGCGAATTGCATCGGATTGGCCGAAAGCGTGGTGCCCATGCCGGAATGGCCGGCGGGCCGGGTCTCGTCATAGGCGGCGAAGCGGTCGGCGAGCGCGGGCGTCAGGCCCCAGACCGCCGTCGGCATCCCGCCCGCCACGCATTTGCCCGCCACGAAGATGTCGGGCGACAAAGAATGCACCTTCGTGTAGCCGCCGAGCCCGCTGGAGATCGTATGGGTCTCGTCGAGGATGAGGAGCGCGCCGTGGCGGCGGCTGAGCGTGCGCAGCGCGTCGTGAAAGCCCGCCTCGGGCAGCACCATGGCGCAATTGGTCATCACCGGCTCGGTCAGGATCGCCGCGATCTCGCCGGTGGCCAGCGCCGCCTCGACCGCCGCGGTGTCGTTGAACTCCACCGCCACCGCCGTCAGCCCCAGATCGGCGACCTGTCCCACCAGACCGGGGCGGGCGACGGTCCTCCCGTGCAGCAACTCCACCATCGTCTCGTCCACCGTGCCGTGGTAGCAGCCGTTGAACACCAGCACCTTGGGACGCCCGGTCACCGCGCGGGCGACGCGCAGCGCGAAACGGTTGGCGTCGGTGGCAGTGGTGGCGATCTGCCAGCGGAACAAGCCGAAGCGCTCTGTCAGAAGCCGCCCGGCCTCCAGCGCGTCCTCGGTGGGCAGCATGTAGGTCAGGCCGCGCCGCGCCTGATGCCGGATCGCCTTGGCCACCGGGGCAGGGGAATGGCCGAACATCGAGCCGGTGTCGCCGAGGCAGAAATCATCCACCCCGTAGCCGTCGACATCGGTCAGCCGCGCGCCCTCGGCCTTGGCCACCAGCAGCGGGAAGGGCTGCGGCCAGTCCTTCATCCAGTGCATCGGTACGCCGCCGAGGAAGTAGGCCGAGCCTTCGGCCAGCGCCGCCTTGGTCTTGGGCCGCGACTGGGCAAAGCGCCGGGTCTCGCGCGCGACGAGCGCGTCGAGCCGGTCGCGCAGGATGCCGGCGGTGTGGTCGATGGGCTGGATCATGGCGTTCTCCCTCGGCTTGCTTATCCCAAGGATCACGGGAAAACGGAAGCGGCTCGTCAGTCGGCGGGTTTCAGGATGCGGTTCACATGGCCCATCTTGCGGCCCGGCCGCGCCTCGCCCTTGCCATAGAGGTGCAGCGCCGCGTTCTTCTCGACCGAGATCGCCGGAACCCGGGCGATCTCGTGGCCGATCAGGTTCTCCATCTCGACATCGGCAAAGCGCGAGCCATCGCCCAGCGGCCAGCCGGCGATCGCGCGGATATGCTGCTCGAACTGGTCGACGGTGCAGCCGTTCTGCGTCCAGTGGCCCGAATTGTGCACCCGCGGCGCAATCTCGTTCACGATCAGCAGGTCCGGCGTCACGAAGAGCTCCACCCCCAGCACGCCGACATAGTCGAGCGCATTGAGGATGCGCGCCGCGAGCAGCACCGCATCGGTGCGCTGACCGGCGTTCAGCCGCGCGGGCACGGTGGTGGTGTGGAGGATGCCTTCGAGATGCACGTTCTCGCCCGGATCATAGGCCGCGACCGAGCCGTCGAGCCCGCGCGCCGCGATCACCGAAACCTCATGGGTGAAATTGACGAAGCCTTCGAGCACGGCGGGCTGGCCGTTCATCGCGGCGAAGGCCTCGGGCGCCTGCGCCTCGTCGCTGATCCGCGCCTGCCCCTTGCCGTCATAACCGAGCCGCGTCGTCTTCAGGATCGCCGGCGTGCCGACGCCATGCAGCGCGGCCTCGAGATCGGCCAGCGTGTCGACCGAGCGGTAAGGGGCGACGGTGAGGCCCAGCGAGGTGAGAAAGGCCTTTTCCTCCAGCCGGTCCTGACTGACCGCCAGCGCCCGGCGGTTCGGCCGGATCGGCTTCGCGGCCTCCAGAAGGTCGAGCGCCGCGGTGGGCACGTTCTCGAATTCGTAGGTGATGACATCGACCGAGGCGGCGAAGGCCCTGAGCGCGGCCTCGTCGCTGTAGGGCGCGGTCGTCACCCGATGCGCCACGTCGCCGGCGGGCGGGTTGGCGGCGGGCTCGTAGACATGGGTGCGAAAGCCCAGACGGGCGGCGGCCACCGACAGCATCCGGCCGAGCTGGCCGCCGCCGAGAATGCCGATGGTCGCACCGGGTTGCAGACGATCACTCATCGCGGGGCTCCTCGGGAATGGAGGCGGAAAGCGCCTCGCGCCAGGCATCGAGCCGTGCGGCCAGCGCGGGATCGTTCAGCGCCAGGATGCCCGCGGCCATCAGCCCGGCATTGGCGGCGCCGGCGGCACCGATGGCCATGGTGGCGACCGGATAGCCCTTCGGCATCTGCAGGATGGAATAGAGGCTGTCGACCCCGGAGAGCGCCTTGGTCTGCACCGGCACGCCGATCACCGGCAGCCGGGTCTTCGAAGCCATCATCCCGGGCAGATGCGCTGCGCCGCCGGCGCCTGCGATGATCACCTTCAGCCCGCGGTCGACGGCGCTCTTGCCATAGGTCCAGAGCCGGTCCGGCGTGCGATGGGCCGAGACGATGCGCGCCTCGTAAGCCACGCCCAGCTCGTCGAGCAGGCTGGCGGCCTCCTTCATCGTGGCCCAGTCCGACTGGCTGCCCATGATAAGTCCGACGTCCGCCATCCCGCACCCCCGGTTCCAGAGCGGCGCACTATAACGGTGGCAGGGGCAGGGGCAAGGCGGGGATTGCGCGCCGCGGTTGCGGCCCGAATTTTCTGCGAAAATTCGACAGGGGGCTGTCTGCCCCCTCGCCGCTGCGCGGCTCACCCCCGAGGATATTTGGACAAGGTGAAGGGCAGGTCGCAGCGCGGCAAGGCGGCGGTCCCGGAGGGGCCCGCCCGGAATGCGGTCAAGGTGCCGAGCCCGGACGGCTCAGGCGATGATGTCCGGGATCAGCTGGTCTTCCATCTTGACGATCTGGTCCTTGAGCGACAGTTTCTGCTTCTTCAGCCGGCGCAGGGCCAGCTGATCGGCGCGGCCGCCGCTTTCAAGCGCGTGGATCGCATCGTCCAGATCGCGGTGCTCGCGGCGGAGGACCTCCAGCCGGATGCGCAGCATCTCTTCGAAATTGAGTTCGGTCGACGCGTTCATGGATCTCGCTCGGGATGTTTGAGTCGGCAGGGGGCAGTCCATCTGAAATATAGCGATATTCCCGCGTAACGGGAAGAATTCTGCACGGGTTGCAAACTGTCGCGGCAGGGGGCGCGGCGGCGGGGGGGGGCGGGGGCCGCCCACCCTTGCACGCGACTTTGCCGGCTCCCATATTGGATGGACGGATGCCCTGTGCGGGGTCCGGCACGGATTGTCGCTTGGGTTAAGGGCATGACAGATGACGAAGTTGAGTTTCGGGGGGTCTCCCTATCTTCTGGGGTTCGAGCAGCTTGAGCGGCTGGTCGAGCGCACCGCCAAGACGGCGGGCGAGGGCTATCCGCCCTTCAATATCGAGGCCGTGGCCGACAATGCCTATCGCATCACCCTCGCCGTGGCCGGGTTCCGCGAGGACGACGTGGCGATCACCGTCGAGGACCGCCAGCTGGTGATCCGCGGCCGTCAGGCCGAGGAGGAGGCGCAGCGCGTCTTCCTGCACCGCGGCATCGCAGCCCGGGCCTTCCAGCGCAGCTTCGTGCTGGCCGAGGGGGTCGAGGTGGCCGGGGCGACGATGGAACATGGTCTGCTGCATATTGATCTGCGCCGATCGGTGCCGCAGGCGGTGGTGCAGCGGATCCCGATCGGGCGGGGCCGCGTTGATCCCCAGGGGGCCGTCACCCGAGATTTGGCAAGACAGGAGCAGACCGATGAACGCGAAGCATGATTTCCCGCCGATCGACGCCGCCCGGATGGTCTATGTGCGTCCGGTGGCCGTGACCGAGCTGCCGGACGACGTGCAGCAGATGGCCGAGGGGCTCGAGGTGCTCTATGCGCTGCACAGCACCGATGGCGAACGTCTGGCGCTGGTGCGCGACCGCGGGCTCGCCTTCGCGCTGGCCCTGCAGAACGACCTCGCGCCGGTCAACGTGCACTGAGTGCCCGCCGATGCGCCGCCTTGCGCGGCGCGTCGGCCCGGCGCTGCAAGGGCCCGCTGCCGCGACAACGCGGCGCCTTTTCTTTCGATCCGCCTGTGTCAGCCTTCGGTCTGTCCCGCCCGCATCCGGGCGCGCCAGGGTCAGGAGGTCTCTCATGGCGGAAGAAACCGGATACACCCGACTTCAGATCAGGCTGCACTGGGCCATCGCTGGTCTGGTGCTCTTCAACTTCGTCTTCGCCGGGACGATGGAGCGCGCCTATGACGCGCTGCGCGAGGGACAGTTGCCGGAGGGGGCGGGGCATTACCTGCATATCCTCGTCGGGCTCGCCGTGCTGCTCCTCACCCTTGTCCGGCTGGCCGTGCGCTTCGTCTCGGGCGCACCTGCCCATGGCGCGACGCGGGGCGACCGGGTGGCGGCGGGGGTGCAGGGGCTGCTCTATGCGCTGACGCTGCTGGTGCCGATCCTCGGCATGATGACCTGGGGCGGCGACATCGCCGCGGCGGCGGGGCCGCACGGGATCGCCGCGACCGCGATCATGGTGCTGGCCGGGGTGCATGCGGTCTCGGCGCTGTTCCACCAATATGTGCTGAAGGACCGGCTGCTGCTGCGGATGATGCGCGCCCGCTGATCGAGGCGTCGAAAGCGCGGGGGCCGGGCACACGGTCAGGATGCTGTCAGCCTGAGGGGGCATGGAGGGGGAGCGGTCGTGAAGACCACCCTGCCGGATCGCCGGCTTCTCGATGGGAGATGTCATGCAAACCACCCAACCCCCGGGCTACAGCGGCCTGCAGATTGCCCTGCACTGGGCCATCGCGGCACTCGTCCTGTTCAACTACCTCTTCGGCGAAACCATGGAAGAGGCCTATGACGCCGTCTATGAAGAGGCCGGGGCCGCCAGCGGTCTCGGCTATCAGCTGCATGTCTGGGTCGGGCTGGCCGTGCTGGCGCTCGTGCTGCTTCGGCTCGGCCTGCGCCTGACCGCCGGGGTCATCCCCGCCGTCACCGCGGGGCCGGCGCTGCTCGACCGCGGCGCGGCTGTCGCGCACGGGCTGCTCTACCTGCTGATGGTGGCCGTGCCGGCTCTGGGCGCCACCGCGTGGTTTCTCGGGGTCGAAGAGGCCGCCGATCTGCATGGCGCGGCGGTCAACATGCTGATGCTGCTTGCCGGTCTGCATGCGGCGGCGGCGCTGTTCCATCAGTTCGTGCTGAAGGACCATCTGCTGCGCCGGATGATGCGGGCCCGCTGAGACCCGCGGGGGCGCCGTGGCGCCCCCGTTTCTCGACGAGAGGTCTTCGTCAGGCGATCCCCGCGAGGAAGCGCTCCGCATCCAGTGCCGCCATGCAGCCCATGCCAGCCGAGGTCACGGCCTGCCGGTAGACGTGATCGGTGAGGTCGCCCGCCGCGAAGACGCCCGGAATCGAGGTCTGCGTCGTGCCGGGCTGCACCTTCACATAGCCGCCGTTGTGCAGCTCCAGCTGGTCCTTCACCAGCTCGCTTGCCGGGGCATGGCCGATCGCCACGAAGAAGCCGCTGCAGGGCACTTCGGTGATGGCGCCGGTCTCGACATGCCGGGCGCGTACCGCGGTGACGCCCAGCGGCGTCTCGTCGCCCACCACCTCGTCGACACCGTGATTCCACAGGATTTCGATCTTGGGATGCTTGAACAGCCGGTCCTGCATGATCTTCTCGGCGCGCAGGCTGTCGCGGCGGTGGATCAGCGTGACCTTGGTGGCGAAATTGGTCAGGAACAGCGCCTCCTCGACCGCGGTGTTGCCGCCGCCGATCACCACGACCTCCTTGCCGCGGTAGAAGAAGCCGTCGCAGGTGGCGCAGGCCGAGACGCCAAAGCCCTTGAACTTCTCTTCCGAGGGCAGGCCCAACCAGCGCGCCTGCGCCCCGGTCGCCAGAATCACCGCATCGGCGGTGAACATCGTGCCGCTGTCGGCCATGGCCACGAAGGGCCTCACCGAGAGATCGAGCGAGGAGATGTAATCCGAGATCACCTTGGCTCCCATCGCCTTGGCATGCTCCTCCATCCGCACCATCAGGTCGGGGCCCTGCACATGGGTGTCGCCCGGCCAGTTCTCCACCTCGGTGGTGATGGTCAGCTGCCCGCCCGGCTGAATGCCCTGCACCAGCACCGGGTTCAGCATGGCGCGGGCCGCGTAGACCGCGGCGGTATAGCCCGCCGGGCCGGATCCGATGATCAGTACCCGCGTGTGACGTGTTTCGGCCATGCTCTGCCCCTTGCCCCGTTGCGCATATCGGCGCCTCATATAGGCGCTGCCGCGGGCCGCCGGAAGCCCCAAAGGCCCCGTTGCGCGGCGGGGCGGATTTGCGTAACTGTGCGAAGAAATCTTGCGCGGTCGCGAAACAATATTGCGCCAACCGTGGCGAGACTCTAATGTCCCCGCTCAACAAGGAGACCGTCATGGCTGGCTCTAAGCTGGACCCGATCGACCGCCACATCCTGGCCGAACTGCAGGCCGATGGCCGCATGACCAATGTCGAGCTGGCCAAGCGGGTCGGCATCTCGGCCCCGCCCTGCCTGCGCCGGGTGCGCACGCTGGAGGAGGCGGGCTACATCCGCGGCTACCACGCCGACATCGACCCGCGCGAGCTCGGGTTCGAGGTGCAGGTCTTCGCCATGGTCCGGCTGCAAAGTCAAGCCGAAGTCGATCTCTCGGCCTTCGAGCAGCGCTGCCGCGACTGGTCTCTGGTCCGCGAATGCCACATGCTGAACGGCGAGATCGACTTCATCCTGAAATGCGTGGCGCCCGATCTCTCCACCTTCCAGAGCTTCCTGACCGAACAGCTGACCTCGGCGGCCAATGTGGCCTCGGTGAAGACCAGCCTGGTCATCCGCTGCGCCAAGGACGAGCCGGGTGTGCCCTTCGACGTGCTGGAAGCCCGGCTGCAGCGCAGCGCCTGACGGCAGGGCGCAAAAGTTTCGCGAAACTAGTCTCAAAATCCTTCCAGGGATTTTGGTGCCCGGATTACAGCCGGATCACCGAGACCAGCCGCCCGTAATCCGCCTCACCCGCATGGGTGGTGCGGCGGTAGGAGAAGAAGCGATCCGGATCGGCATAGGTGCAGTGCCGCGTCCATTCGGCATGGCCCACCCCCGCCGCGCGCAGCCGCTCGAGCCCGAAGCCCGGCAGGTCGAACAGCGCCCGGTTGCCGTGCCCCTGGGCGAAGAAGCGCGCGCTCTCCGGCGCCTCGTCCAGAAAACCCTCGACGAATTCCGGTCCCACCTCATAGGCGGCCTGGCTGATGGTCGGGCCGATGACCGCGACGATCCGGCTGCGTTCGGCGCCGAGGCCTTCCATCGCGGCGATGGTTGCTTCCAGCACGCCGTCGCGGGTGCCGCGCCAGCCGGCATGGGCGGCGCCGATCACCCCGGCTTCGGCATCCGCCATCAGCACCGGCTGGCAATCTGCGGTCAGGATGGCCAGCGCCACCCCCGGCGTCGCCGTCACCATGCCATCCGCGCGCGGGCGCTTGGCGACGGGCCCCGTCAGATGCACCACATCGGCGGAATGCACCTGATTGATGCTGATGAGGTTTTCCGGCGCGACGTCCAGCGCCGCGGCGACACGGGCGCGGTTGATCGCCACCACTTCCGACAGATCGGTGCTGCCCGGTCCGCAGTTCAGTCCGCGGAAGATCCCCGAAGAGGCGCCGCCCTTTCGGGTGAAGAAGCCATGCCGCAGGGGCGCCAGAGCTTCGGCCGTCAGAATTTCCAGCATCAATCAAATCCCGGTGGTGGCGCCGAATGGGGCGGATGGACTGCCAGCGCCTTGAACAGCGTTCCCATTTCCGTGGGGGCGGTCAAGCGCCGATATGCGGCAAGATGGTTTTCCCGCCGCTCGCCCTCCAGTTGCCCGGCGAGTTTCGCCGCCCGCGCCGCCATCCCGAGCTTCAGGAGCAGCGCACCCTGTTCGGTGTAGCTGCAGGCGCAGGGGGAAGCGGCGCCAGCCAGTGCCTCGAAATCGACATGCGCCGTCAGATCGGCCTCGCCCGGCGCCTCCAGCGGATCGGCGAAGCGATGCGCCCTGAGCGCCTGCAGCGTATCCCGGCGGGAACGCCAGCCGCCGTAGTCGATGACCAGCGCCACCCCGCCATGACCCGCGATCCGCTCGGCGATCGCGGCCATGATCGGCGCGGCGGCAGGGCTGATCTCCACCACCTCGCCCGGGCCGGTATCGGCCAGCCGGTGCTCCAGCGCCGCCAGCCGGGACGCCCCGGTCAGGCCGAAGCTCAGCCGGCCCTCGGCAAGCCCCACCACCCGCTCGCGCCAGCCTTCGCCGTCGCGGACGAACTGGCGGATCGGCAGCGCGTCGAAGAACTCGTTGGCGAGGAGGAACAGGGGCCGGTCGGGCAGGGCGGAGACGCCCTCGACCCAGTCCACCGGATAGGCCGCCAGTGTCTCGCGCTGCACCGCGCGCAGCCGGGCCGAGGCCTCGACCAGCACCACCCGCGCCGCCGCGTGAAAGCCCGGCACGCCGCGCGTCGCCCGCAGGGCATCGGCCATCAGCGTGCCGCGCCCCGGCCCCAGCTCGGCCAGGGTGAAGACTTCGGGCGCGCCCTGGTCGAGCCAGCTCTGTGCGAGGCAGAGGCCCAGCAGCTCGCCGAACATCTGGCTGATCTCCGGCGCGGTGGTGAAATCGCCCGCCACGCCGAAGGGCTCGCGCGTCGCGTAATAACCGTGCTCGGGATGCAGCAGGCAGTCGGCCATGTAATCGGCCAGGCTCAGCGGCCCCGCCGCCTCGATCCGGCGGATCAGCAGGTCGGCGAGCGGGGTCATACCGCCTGCGAGGCGACCGCCCGCCGCGCCCGCATCATCAGCCAGAGCCCGACGGCGATCATTGGCAGCGACAGGATCTGCCCCATGGTCAGCCCCCAGCCCCCGACGTGCCAGGCGAGACCCAGCGGGTTGCCCGCGCTGACGAATTGCGCATCGGGCTGGCGGACGAATTCCACCAGAAACCGCGCCAGCCCGTAGCCCGCCAGGAACAGCCCCACCGTGCGCCCCGGCCAGGCCAGCCAGCCGCGCCGCCAGACCACGAAGAGCAGCAGGGCGCCGAGGATCAGACCCTCCATCGCCGCTTCGTAGAGCTGCGAGGGATGACGTGCGCAGACGCCGACGACGCCCGCACAGGTCTGCGCCGCCTCGCCCGGGAAAGCCACGCCCCAAGGCAGGTCGGTCGGCCGGCCCCAGAGCTCGGCGTTGATGAAATTGGCCAGCCGCCCCAGCAGGAGCCCCGGCGGCGTCGCCACCGCCATCAGGTCGGCGGCAGAAAGCATCGGGATCTTCTCGCGCAGGCAGAAGACGATGCCCGCCACCATCACGCCCAAGAAGCCGCCGTGGAAGGACATGCCGCCCTCCCAGACCTTCAGGATGTCGCCCGGATGCGACAGATACCAGGCCGGCTGGTAGAACAGCACGAAGCCGAGCCGCCCGCCGAGGATCACGCCCAGGATCACCCAGGTCAGCAGCCGCTCCACCTGCTCGGCGGTCATCGGCGGGGTGCCGGGCCAGAGCCGCGGCGTGGCGATCATCCGCAGGACCAGCCGCCAGCCGATCACCAACCCGGCGATATAGGCCAGCGCATACCAGCGCAGCGCCACAGTGATGCCGAAGACCTCGACCGAGAAGATTTCGGGCGCGAGGTCCGGGAAGGGGATATAGGCCATGCGGTTTCCTTTTGCCGCGGTTTTCCGGTGCCGCTGCGGCGAAGTCAACCTTGCGCGCAGGGCCTGCCCCGACCATATAGCCAGAAGCCACGGAGGGAACCGCCATGCAGACCCGCAACAAATTCTTCGACGACATGTCGCAGCTGATGACCAACGCGATGGGCGTGGCTCAGGGTGCGAAGACCGAGGCCGAGACGGCGATGAAAGGCTTCATCGACCGCTGGATGGCCGACCGCGATTTCGTCACCCGCGAGGAATTCGACGCCGTGCGCGCCATGGCGCAGAAGGCCCGCGAGGAGAACGACGCGCTGTCGGCCCGCCTCGCCGCGCTGGAAGCCAAGGCCGCGCCCAAGGCCTGAGCCGCCTGCCTCGCGGCAACATCGGCGCCCGCCTCATAGGCGGGCTCTCGCAACCGTGAGTCTGCGCGCTGCCGCAGCCCTTGTTGCAGCTTTTCCCAGCCGATAGGCTTGCCCCGAACGGCAAGGGAGGCCTCATGCGCTGGATTATCCGCGGGATCGGAGTGGTGCTGGGGCTCGCGGCACTTGTTGTGGCCTTCATCCTGCTGATCCCCGGCGAGCGGATCGCCGCCATCGCCACCAGCCAGTTCCAAGCCAGCACCGGCCGCGCCCTGACCATCGAGGGCGACATCAGCCCCTCGCTCTGGCCGCATCTCGGCGTCACCACCGGCCCGGTCACCGTCGCCAATGCCGACTGGTCCAGCGAAGGCCCGATGCTGCGCGCCGAGGCGCTGGAGATCGGCATCGACATGGGCTCGCTCTTCGGTGGCGTGCTGCATATCACCAACATCGACGTGCAAAATCCCGTGATCCTGCTGGAGCGCGCCGCCGACGGCCGCGCCAACTGGGATTTCGCCCCCACCGGCACCGCTCCCGCCGTGCCCGCCGTGCCCGCCGATCCGCAGGCCGGGCAGACGGGTGAGGCCGCCGCAACCCCCTTCACCCTCGACTCCGGCACGATCACCAACGGCACCGTCACCTATATCGATCAGGCCAGCGACAGCCGCGCCACGCTTTCGGCGCTGACCGCCGAGGCGAAGCTGCCCGCCTTCGCCGGGCCTGCCGACATCAGCCTATCGGGCGTGATGAACGACCAGACGCTGCGGCTGACCGGGCGCGTCGGTGAATTCGCCCCCTTCATCCAGGGCAGCCTCGTGCCGCTCGATGTCACTGCCGAGATCGGTGCGGCGCGGCTCGGCTTTGCCGGGCGTCTCGCCACCGCCCCGCTTGCCGCGGAAGGCAAGATCGACGCCGACCTCAAGGATCTCTCGCAGCTCTCGGCCTTCCTGCGCCAGCCCAAGCCCGACCTTCCGGCCGGGCTGGGGCGGCAGTCGGTGGCGGTGCAGGGCGCGCTGACCGTGGCCGATGGCGGTTCGATCCACCTGCGCGACGGAGTCGTCTCGCTCGACGGCAACCGGCTGATGGGCGAGGCCGATCTGACCACTGGCGGCGAGCGGCCCAAGCTCAGCGCCACGATCCGCGCCGGCGATCTCGATCTCTCGGCGCTGCAGGGCGGGGCGGGCGAGGGCAATGACGCCGCGCCCGGCACCTCCGGCTGGTCGAAGACCCCGATCGACGTCAGCGCCCTCGGCCTGATGGATGCCGCCATCGCCCTCAACGCCGACAGCCTGCGTCTGGGCAAGGCGCGGCTCGACAAGACCCGGCTCCTCCTCACCGTCGACCGCTCCCGCGCCGTCTTCGACATCCGCGAGATGAACGCCTATGGCGGCACGCTCACCGGCAATTTCGTGCTCAATGCCCGGCAGGGCCTCTCCACCGGCGGCGACGTGAAGCTGACCGGCCTCGCGCTGCAACCGCTGCTGCAGGATCTCGCCGACACCGACCGGCTGATTGGCACCGGCGATCTGGAGATGTCCTTCCTCGGCGTCGGCACCAGCATGGACGCGATCATGCAGAGCCTTTCCGGGCAGGGGACGCTGCGCTTCGGCAAGGGCGAGCTGCGCGGGCTCGATATCGCCGGGATGCTGCGCACCCTCGACGCCGGCTATGTCGGGCAGGGGGCGAAGACCATCTTCGACAGCATCTCGGCTGGCTTCAGTGTCGAGCGCGGCGTGCTGCGCAACGACGACCTGATCTTCGCCGCACCGCTTCTGCGCGCCACCGGGGCGGGCACTGTGGGCCTGGGCCAGCGGGTGCTCGACTACCGCCTGCTACCCTCGGCGCTGCCGCGCGAGGACGGCACCGGCGGCATCACCGTCCCCCTGCTGATCGACGGCCCATGGGACGACCTGCGCTACCGGCTCGACGTCAAGGCGCTGGTCAACGACCGCGCCGAAGCCGCCGCCCGTGCCCGGCTGGAGGAGAAGGCCCGCGAGTTCGGCATCGTGCCGGAAGAGGGCGAGTCGCTGGAGGATGCCGCAAAGCGCCGCGCCCGCGACGCGCTTCAGGACGAGGCGGCGCGGGCGCTGAACCGGCTTCTGGGCGGCAACTAGCGGCAGCGCCTGCGCTGCGCGCCTGTCGGTTGATCAGCGGCGGCGGTCGCGCCGCGCGCTCATCGGCTGGAAGGCGACGCCGACATGGGCCTCGCAATAGGGCTTGCCCGCCAGCGAGGGCAGGCCGCAGAACCAGAAATCCTCGGTCGCCGGATCGCCGATCGGCCATTTGCAGGTCCGCTCGGTCAGCTCCATCAGCGTCAGCCGCTTGGCGTGCTTCTCCACCTCGCGCACCGAGGCCAGCGCCTCGGGGCTGATCTCGTTGGCCGAGGGCTGCGGCGGCAGCGGCTGGCCCGCGGGGATGATCGCCTTGCGCATCGGGATCGGCGCGGCGGGGGCCGGGGCAGGGGCCGCAGCGGCAGCCGCCGGTGCGGGACGCTCGGGGGCGACGCGCGGCTCGGGTGCCGCGCGCGGCGGCTCCACGGGCTTGGCCGCAGCCTCCGGGCGCGGCGGGGCCGCCACGATCTCTTCCTCGGGCTCGGCGCGCTCGGCGCCGTTGCCGACGCGGTTCGACAGGCCGAGCCGGTGCACCTTGCCGATCACCGCGTTGCGGGTCACGCCGCCAAGTTCCTTGGCGATCTGGCTGGCGCTCTGGCCATCCGCCCACATCTTCTTGAGCGTCTCGACGCGCTCGTCGGTCCAGGACATGCCGCAACTCCGGTCAGGGGAGAACCCGGCGTTTCCGCCCAAGGGTTCCTGAGATTTCCGGTATTCTAACCGGGACAGTCGCAGATACAAGCTGTCCCCCCGGATTTCAAGGCCCGCACCGTGCCGCAGCTCGTGGGGGATGGACAGAATCCGCCCCGCAGGCTATCGCTCCGCCATGATCGCCCGGCACACCCTCGTCCTGCTGCCCCGACGCCGACGCCCCCGCGCGTAAGCGACCGATCGCGGCTGCCCTCCCTCGGCGGCCCACCGTCCCGCCCTCAGGGGCAAATTCCCCCACCGATGCCACGTTGACTTGAGGCGCTGCCTGCGGCACCCCTTATGTCTTGCACCAAGGACCCCATGCCATGATCCCTGCCGTCCTGCCGACCTACAACCGTGCCCCGCTCGCCTTCGTCAAGGGAGAGGGCTCCTGGCTCACCACGGAGGACGGCGCGCGCTACCTCGATCTCGGCGCGGGCATCGCGGTGAACGTGCTGGGCCACGCCAATCCCGATCTGGTCGAGACGCTGACCGCCCAGGCGCAGCAGCTCTGGCATGTCTCCAACCTCTACCGCATCCCCGAGCAGGAGCGGCTGGCCCGGCAGCTGGTCGAGGCGACCTTCGCCGACACCGTCTTCTTCACCAACTCCGGCACCGAGGCCGCGGAACTGGCGATCAAGATGGTCCGCAAATACTGGACCGAACAGGGCGACCCCGACCGGATCGAGATCCTGACCTTCGAGGGCGCCTTCCACGGCCGCTCCACCGGCGCCATCGCCGCGGCCGGGTCGGAGAAGATGACCAAGGGCTTCGGCCCCCTGATGCCCGGCTTCCGCAGCCTGCCCTTCGGCGACCATGACGCGCTGCGCGCCGCCCTGACCGATCGCACCGCCGCGGTGCTGATCGAGCCGATCCAGGGCGAGGGCGGCATCCGCGTGTTGCCCGACGCCTGCCTCAAGGGCCTGCGCGATCTCTGCGACGAGACCGGCGCCCTGCTGGTCTTCGACGAGGTGCAATGCGGCATGGGCCGCTCGGGCCGGCTCTTCGCGCATGAATGGTCCGGCGTCACCCCCGACATCATGATGGTCGCCAAGGGCATCGGCGGCGGCTTCCCGCTCGGCGCGGTGCTGGCCACCGAACGCGCCGCGGTCGGCATGGTCGCCGGCACCCATGGCTCGACCTATGGCGGCAACCCGCTCGGCTGCGCCATCGGCGCCCGGGTGATGGAACTCGTCAACGACGACGCCTTCCTCGCCGAGGTCAACCGCAAGGCCGCGCTCTTCAGCCAGAAGCTCGAGGGCCTCGTCGCCGCCCATCCCACGGTCTTCGAGGCCGTGCGCGGCACGGGGCTGATGCTCGGGCTGAAATGCCGCGCGCCCAACACCGATGTGGTGAAGGCGAGCTATGCCGAGAACCTGCTGACCGTTCCCGCCGCCGACAACGTGCTGCGGCTCCTGCCCGCGCTCAACATCCCCGATGCCGACATCGCCGAGGCAGTCGCCCGGCTCGACCGCGCCGCCAGCCGGGTCGAAGCCGATGCGGCCTGACATCTGCCCGCATCTGGGCGAGCGGGCGCAGCGGTCGCACCGACGAGCAGGGACGACCGACCCCACGTCTTCCCTTTTCAAATATCCCCGGGGGTGAATGCGCCGAAGGCGCAGGGGGGGCGGGAGCCCCCTTCGCCCGGGTAACGAAAGCCAGACCCAGTGAATCATTTCCTCGACATCCACAAGACCGACGCCGCCGCCCTGCGGCAGATGATCGACAGCGCCCATGCGATGAAATCCGCCCGCAACGGCCGCCCCAAGGGCGAACCCGACGACGTGCAGCCGCTCAAGGGCCGCATGGTGGCGCTGATCTTCGAGAAGCCCTCGACCCGCACCCGGATCTCCTTCGACGTCGGCGTGCGCCAGATGGGCGGGCAGACCATGGTGCTCTCGGGCGCCGACATGCAGCTCGGCCATGGCGAGACCATCGCCGACACCGCCCGCGTGCTCAGCCGCTATGTCGATCTCATCATGATTCGCACCTTCGAGGAACAGACCCTCCTGGAGATGGCCGAATACGCCAGCGTCCCGGTGATCAACGGCCTGACCAACCGCACCCACCCCTGCCAGATCATGGCCGACGTGATGACCTACGAGGAGCACCGCGGCCCGATCGCCGGGCGGCAGGTGGTCTGGGCGGGCGACGGCAACAATGTCTGCGCCTCCTTCCTGCATGCGGCGGGCCAGTTCGGCTTCGACTTCACCTTCACCGGCCCGCCCACCCTCGACCCCGAGGCGGAATTCGTCGGCTACGCCCGCGACAAGGGCAGCCGCGTCAGCATCGAGCGCGATCCGGGCAAGGCCATCGCCGGTGCCGATCTGGTGGTCACCGACACATGGGTGTCCATGCACGATCCGGCCTCCGCGCGGGAGCGGCGGCACAACCAGTTGCGCGCCTACCAGATCAACGAGCGGCTGATGGCGCAGGCCAGCCCCGAGGCGCTGTTCATGCATTGCCTGCCGGCGCATCGTGACGACGAAGTGACCAGCGCGGTGATGGACGGCCCGCATTCGGTGGTGTTTGATGAGGCCGAGAACCGCCTCCACGCGCAGAAGGCCGTGATGCGCTGGTGTCTGGGAGTCTGAGATGTATCGCTATTCCGTTCCGCCGATGCTGCGCAACCTGCGCGCGCTGAGCGCAATCCTCGCCAAGGCCGAGGCGCATTGCACCGCCCGCAAGATCGAGCCCGAGGCGCTGCTCGGCTTCCGGCTGTTCCCGGACATGCTGCCTCTGACCCGTCAGGTGCAGCTCGCCTGCGATTTCGCCGCCCGCGCCGCGGCCCGGCTGGCCGGGGCCGAGATGCCGAGCTTTCCCGACACCGAGACCAGCTTCGCCCAGCTGATCGCCCGCATCCGCACCGCGACCGACTACATCGAATCCTTCGATGCCGGTCAGTTCGAGGGCGCCGAGAGCCGCAGCATCACCATGAAGCAGCGCGGCGGCGAGGTGACGATGACCGGGCTCGATTATCTGACCGGCTTCGCCCTGCCGAACTTCTACTTCCACACCGCCACCGCCTACGACATCCTGCGTCACAACGGGCTGGAGATCGGCAAGATGGATTACGTCGGCAGCTGACAGGGCAAGGGGGTCCGCATGACGAAGACCGCGCTTCTGGTGATCGACATGCAGATGGACATGGCCTTCCGCATCGCGGAGGGCCAGCCCCACACCGGCCCCGACGTGCCGGGGCGCATCGCCGAGCTGCTGCAGCTCTTCCGCGAGACCGGTCGCCCCGTGCTGCACGTCCACCATTCCGAACCTGAGCCGGGGTCTCCCTTCCACCCCGACATGCCCGGCGCCGCGCCGATGCCCTGTGCCCTGCCGCAGTTCCACGAGCCGGTGTTCCGCAAGACCACCTCCTCGGCCTTCCCCTCCACCGATCTCGAGGCGCATCTGCGCGCCAACGGCATCGACCGTCTGGTGATCTGCGGCGCGGTGGCGGCCTTCTGCGTGAATTCCACCACCCGCTCGGCCTCCGATCTCGGCTTCGCGGCGATCGTCGTCGAGGATGCCGTGCTCGGCTTCGGCCTGCCCGACCGCGCCGGCGGGATGCTCCCGCCCGAGACCGTGCTCGCCGTCACCCTCTCGGCGCTCGATCTCGATTTCGCCCGCGTCCTGCCGACAGCGCGCATCGCCGAGGCGCTTCAGCCCGCGTAATCCGCCGCCGCCGCGCGTTTCGCCGAGGCCACCACCAGCAGCAGCAGCACCGCCAGCGCCGCATAGGTGACGCGGAAGCCGATGTGCTCGGCGACGAAACCGATGGTCGAGGGCGCCACCAGAATCCCCATGTAGCCCATCATCGCCACGGTGGAGATCCCCACCCCCGGCGGCAGCCCCGGATGGTTGCCCGCCGCCGAGAAGGCGATCGGCACCATATTGGCGATCCCGAGCCCGGCGAAGGCGAAACAGGCCACCGCCGTCAGCTCGCCCGGGGCCAGACTCGCGCCCAGAAGCCCCGTCGCCGCGATCATCCCCGACACCCGCAGCGTCCGCACCGCGCCGAAACGGTTGCGCACCGCATCGCCCAGAAACCGCATCAGCGCCATCGCCCCCGAGAAGAAGCCGAAGGCCAGCCCCGAGGTCGCCACCGACCCGCCCAGCTCCTTGGAGACATAGAGCGCCGCCCAATCCAGCACCGCGCCCTCCGGCACCATGCAGAACAGCGCCATCGCGCCCAAGAGGTAGACCGAGGCGTCGCGCGGGAAGTGGCTGCGGCGCTGCTTCCCGGCCTGCACCGCCGGCGTCTCGCTGATCAGATGCCGCATCGCCGCCAGCACGATCGCCAGCGCGGCCAGCGAGATCACCAGCGCCTGTGGCCGCGACCCCCATCCGGCGATCAGCGCCCCGCCGAGCCCGCCGCCGAGAAAGCCGCCGAGGCTCCAGAACCCATGCGAGGAGGACATGATCGCCCGCCCCAGCCGCCGCTCCACCTCCACCGCATTGGCGTTCATCGCCACATCCATCACCCCGATGAAGGCGCCCATCGCCACCATCGCCGCGCTCAGCACCGTCAGGTTCGGCGCGAACACCACCCCCGCCAGCGTGAAGCTCGCCAATATGCCGAAGACCGACACCACCCGGCGCGAGCCGTAGCGCGCCGTCAGCCCGCCCGAGAGCGCCATCGCCCCCACCGCGCCCACGCCCAGCATCAGGATCAACAAGCCCAGCACCGCTTCGCTGATCTGGTGGCGCGGCAGCAGCAGCGGGATCTGCGGCGCCCAGCCGCCCATGACGAGACCGTTGGAAAAGAACATGGCGGCAACCGCCCACCGCCCGCGCCGGACGTTCTGGATTTCGGAAGTCACTGGCTCACCTCAAGATTGCCGCCCCTGCTACCCCGGCCCCGCGACAGCGGAAAGCCGGGAGCGGCGCCGGATGCGCCCTCGCGCCGGGTTCCCGCCGAGCGCGGTAACATCAGGCCGCGCCCGGTTGCACCGCTGCAACGATCCTCACGTTCCACGCGGTTTCGCCCGCATCGTCGGCTCCGCCACCGTCGGATCCTCCGGCCAGGGGTGGCGCGGATAGCGCCCGCGCATGTCGCGCCGCACATCGGCATAGGAGCTGGCCCAGAAGCCCGGCAGGTCCATTGTCACCTGCACCGGGCTGCCTCCCGGCGACAGCAGGGTGATGCGCAGCGGCAGCCGCTTCGGCCCGACCACCGGATGTTCGGTCACCCCGAAGAGCTCCTGCAGCTTCAGCTCGATCCCCGGCGCCTCGCCACCGTAATCCACCGGCACCCGCCGCCCCAGCGGCGTCTCGAAGGCCGAGGGCGCCAGCCGGTCCACCAGTTGCACCCCGTCCCAGCCGATCAGCGCCCGGAGCGGTTCGGTCAGATCGAGGCTCCGCAGATCCGCCTCGGTCCGCTTGCTCGCCAGATAGGGCAGCAGCCAGTCCCCCTCGGCCAGGAGCGCCGCATCCGACACATCCGGCAGCGTCCCGCCCTCGCTGCGGCAGAGCGCGATCCGCGCCCTGAGCCGCCGCGCCGCCGGGGTCCAGGGCAGGCCGATCAGCCGCAACCCGTCGAGCGCCGCCCGCGCCAGCGCCTCGGGCGGCGCGTCGGCCCAGATCCGGTCCTCCAGCACCAGCGCGCCGAAGACCTCCTGCCGCCGCGCGATGACTCGGCCCTCGCGCCGCGACCAGTCGCAGACCTCGCGCCAGCCGATCTCGGCGCCGAAGATCTCGCGCAGTTCGGCCTCTGCAAGCCCCACTGCCTGCCGCACCTTCGCCTCGCGCGCATCGCCGTCGAGATCGGTCGCCACGATCAGCCGCGCCCCCGACAGGGGCAGCCCCGGCTCCATCGCCGCCCCCTTGCCGCCCGACAGCACCCAGCGCGGGGCCTCGCCCTTGCGCCTGAGCCCCACCCGGTCCGGATAGGCCAGCGCCGCCATCTGGCCCAGCGACAGCCCCGGCCCGGGCCCGAGCCCCCGCCCCAGCCGCCGCGCCTCCTGCCGGATGCGCTCCAGCGTCGCCCGGTTCAGCTCATTGGCATGCTCGCGCTGGAACCGCCCCGGGTCGGCCACCGCCGCCATCCGCAGCGCCAGATCCGGCGGCCCCTTCACCGGATCGCGCTCGGCGAGCAGCGCCGCCAGCGGCGCCGCCTCCACCCCGGCCCGCAGCAGCATATGCCCGAGCCGCGGATGCAGCGGCAGCGCCGCCAGCGCCCGCCCGTGATCGGTGATCCGCCCCCCGGCCAGCGCGCCGAGCGCCTCCAGAAGGCTCCGCGCCTCGCCCAGAACGCCGGGATTGGGCGGCGTCAGGAAGGCCAGATCGCCGCTGCCCCAGAGCGCAAGTTCCAGCGCCAGCCCGGTCAGATCCGCCGCCTCGATCTCGGCAGGCGGGTAGGGCGCCAGCCCGCCTTCCTCGCCGCGGGTCCAGAGCCGGTAGCACACACCTTCTGCCACCCGCCCGGCGCGACCGCGGCGCTGCTCGGCCTCGGCCCGCGTCACCCGCTCGGTCACCAGCCGCGACATGCCCGAGGCCGCATCGAAGCGCGCCCGCCGCGACCGTCCGGCATCGACCACCACACGGATGTCGGGAATGGTCAGCGAGGTCTCGGCGATCGAGGTCGCCAGCACCACCTTGCGCCCCGCCGAAGGCGCCAGCGCCGCCCGCTGTGCGTCGAAGGCCATCGCGCCGAACAGGGGCCGAACCTCGCAGTCCGGCAGCCGCAGCAGGCTCTCCACCCGGCGGATCTCGCCTTCACCCGGCAGGAAGACCAGCACCCCGCCCGTCGTCTCGGCCACCGCCTGCGTCACCAGCGCGGCCACCTCGGTCTCGAGCCGCGCCTTCTGCCCCAGCGGCCGCGCCAGCCAGCGCGTCTCCACCGCGAAGGCCCGTCCCGCCGAGGTGATCACCGGCGCATCGCCCATCAGCGCCGCCACCGGCGCCGCATCCAGCGTGGCCGACATGGCGATCAGCAGCAGATCCTCGCGCAGCGACCCGCGCACCTCCAGGGCCAAGGCCAGCCCCAGATCGGCATTCAGGCTGCGCTCGTGGAATTCGTCGAAGATCAGCGCCGAGATCCCCTCCAGCGACGGGTCCGACTGGATCATCCGGGTCAGGATCCCCTCGGTCACCACCTCGATCCGCGTGGCCTTAGACACCTTGGCCTCGCCGCGGATCCGGTAGCCGACCGTCGCCCCCACCGGCTCGCCGAGGCTTTCCGCCATCCGCTCCGCCGCCGCCCGCGCCGCCAGCCGCCGCGGCTCCAGCATGACGATCCGCCCGTCGCAGAGCCCCGCCGCCAGCACCGCGAGCGGCACCCGCGTGGTCTTGCCCGCGCCGGGTGGCGCCTGCAGCACCGCCATCCGCCGCGCCCGCAGCGCGTCGATCAACCCCGGAAGGGCCTCGTCGATGGGAAGGGCAAGATCCGCCATGCCGCCTTATCGCCGCCCCCGCCGGGCAGGTCCAGCCCACCCGGCAAAGGTCCTCCCGCCGGGAGCGGTCCGGCACCCCCCATTTTCTGTCGAAAAATATCCCCGCCGGAGGCTCCCCCCGACTACACAGGCGTTCCCGCCCGACGCCCCTCCCGCGGCAGCCGCCGCGCGGGGGCTCGATGCCCCCAAGCGGCGTCCTCCGGGGCGGATTCAGCGCCGGGTCAGCGTCGCCCGGCCATAGAGCGTGTCGGTCGCCACCTCCACCACCCGCATCCGCCCGCCCTCGATCGGCGCATAGCTCAGCGTGAAGGGAAAGCGGGTCTTCTCGGCCATGTCGTCGTCGGAATAGCCCGCCACCCGGCGGAACTCCCCGGCGCAACTCACCCCCGCAGCGGTGGCCTGCGGCGCGCCCAGAACCAGCTCGGTCCGCCGCCGCCCGTCGAAGATCTGCAGTGACCGGTCGCATTCCTGCCCGGCGTCGACATCGCGCAGCGTGGCGTAGAGCGCGGTCAGCGGGTCCACCGTGCCGCCCTGCGTCGCGGGGTCGACATCATAGGACCGCGGCTCGCGCGCCGGCTGGTACTCCGTCACCTGCGGCACGCCGGCGCGATATCCCATCACCGCCCGCGACTGCCGCTTGCCGGTATCGGCCGTCTCGGAATAGCGCGCCGGCACATAGCCGCCCCTGCCGACCCGGCCCTGCACCGTCGCGTCATAGCGCACCCGCTTCAGCATCCCGAGCAGCCCGCCGCTCTCCAGCTTGCCGTTCACCGCGTAGCCGCTGCCCTCCTGCACGCCCGAGAACACCAGCGACCCCGCCCCGAGCCCGCGGATGCGCAGGTCGAAACTGGCGCTGTCGGTCGTCTGCGCCGCCGCCGCCCCTGCGGCACAAAGCGCCACTGCCACCATGCCGATGCGAAATGCCTTCATCGTCAGCCCCGTTGCCAAGGCGCCCGCAGGCGCGTCCCCTCTGGCATATCCCTCCCGGACCGGGCACAAAAGCCCAAGCCCGGGCCCCCGGCTGACAATCGCGTCAGCGCGGGCTCGCCACAGGCAATCCCCCGCCGGGGCAGGGCTCCGGCAAACCGAATACCGCCGGAGCCGCCGCATGACCGCTGCTGATCTCGCCCCTCTCATTGCCGCAGGCGACCGCCGCGCGCTGGCCCGGGCGATCACGCTGGTGGAAAGCCGGCGCGCCGATCACCGCGAGGCGGCGCTGACGCTGCTGGCCGATCTCGCCCGGCTGAAGCGGCAGGCGCTGCGCATCGGCCTCTCCGGCACCCCCGGCGTCGGCAAATCCACCTTCATCGAGAGCTTCGGCCTGATGCTCACCGCCGAAGGGCTGCGCGTCGCGGTCCTCGCCGTCGATCCCTCCTCGGCGCGCTCCGGCGGCTCGATCCTCGGCGACAAGACAAGGATGGAGCGGCTGTCGCGCGAGCCCCTGGCCTTCATCCGCCCCTCGCCGTCGCAGACCCATCTCGGCGGCGTCGCCCGCCGCACCCGCGAGGCGGTGGCGCTCTGCGAGGCGGCAGGCTTCGACATCATCCTGATCGAGACGGTCGGTGTCGGCCAGTCGGAGACCGTGGTGGCGCAGCTCTGCGACCTGTTCCTGTTGCTCCTCGCCCCGGCAGGCGGCGACGAGCTGCAGGGCGTGAAGCGCGGCATCATGGAGATGGCCGACCTGATCCTCGTCAACAAGGCAGACGGTGATCTGAAGGCCGCCGCGATGCGCACCGTCGCCGATTATTCCGGCGCGCTGCACCTCTTGCGCCGTCGCCCGCAGGACCCCGAGGGCTTCCCCAAGGCCTTGCCGGTCTCGGCCCTGGCCGACGAGGGACTCGCCACCGCCTGGGCCGAGATGCAGACCCTGATCGGCTGGCGCCGTGCCCAAGGCCATTTTGACCGCCGCCGCGCCGAACAGGCCCGCCACTGGTTCGAGGAGGAGGTGCGGCAGGGCCTGCTCGCCGTCCTCACCCGCCCCGGCCCCGCGCGCGAGGCGATGGCGCGGCTCGGCAGCGCCGTGACCCAGGGCGCGCTCACCCCCGAAGCCGCCGCGGCCGAACTGCTTGCAACCCTGCCGTCCTGAGCCCATCCATGTCCGGCGGGGCAGGGCGCAAGGCTCCTGCGGCCCTTCCGCCACAATGCCTTTGGTGAATCGCTTGACGCCTCCGGCTTTTCCCCCTAAAGCACCCCGATGGAATTCGGCGCGCTGCCTTTGGCGGTGCCCAGCACGTTTAAACCAAAGGATCACGACCATGTCGCGCGTCTGCGAACTCAGCGGTAAAGGCCCGATGTCTGGCAACACGGTCAGCCACGCCAACAACAAATCCCGTCGGCGCTTCCTGCCGAACCTGAACGAGGTCACGCTGATCTCCGACATCCTCGGCCAGTCGTTCAAGCTGCGCATCTCGGCCCATGCCCTGCGCACCGTCGACCACCGCGGTGGGCTCGATGCCTTCCTCGCCAAGGCCAAGGACGACGAGCTTTCGCTGAAAGCCAAGGCGATCAAGAAAGAGATCTCCAAAGCTCAGGCCGCCTGAATTCCTTCAGCGTCTGTCGGAAAGGCCCTCGGGGAACCGCAGGGCCTTTTGCGTTTGCGCCCCTTGGCCAGTTGCGGCAGGCCGGGGCGCGCGGCTATAAGCGGCGCATGATGCGGCTTCGCCCCCTTCTGTCCCTCGGTCTGGCGCTGGTGCTTGCGCTCACCTCGCTGACGATGGCCGTCGCGCGCGGTCAGGCGATGCCTGCGGGCGAGATGGTGATCTGCTCGGGCTATGGCGTCACCACCGTCACCGTCGATGCCCAGGGCAATCCGGTCGGCATCCTGCATCCCTGTCCGAAATGCCTCTCGGCGCTGGCCCTTTGGCTCGCGCCCACGCCGCCCGCCACACCCTCGGCGCCCCTCGGCCACAGCCGCCTCGCGGGCCCGGTGCCGATGCTGCCTGCCGAGGCCACCGATCCCGCGCCGCCCCGCGCGCGCGGCCCGCCTGTCACCCGGGTCTGAGCCTTCGCCTCTCCCCTTTCCCGACAGGATCACATCATGTCTTTCAAAGCCCTTCTGGCCGCTGCTGCGGTCGTCTTCGCTCTGCCCGCCTTCGCCCATGACGGCGTCCATGTCTCCGATGCCTATGCCCGCGTCTCGGGCCCCACTGCCAAATCCGGCGCGATCTTCCTCAAGATCGAGAACCACGCCACCGAGCCGGATCGTCTGGTCTCCGTCGCCTCCGACGTCGCTGTTCAGACCGAGCTGCACACCCACAAGGAAAGCGCCGACGGCGTCATGCAGATGCTCAAGGTCGAGGAAGGCTTTCCCGTCCCCGCCGGCGAGACCCATGCGCTGGCCCGGGGCGGCGATCACGTCATGCTCTTGGGGCTGAACCGTTCGCTGGCCGATGGCGATGTGGTGCATCTGACCCTCACCTTCGAGCGCGGTCAGGTGATCGAGGTGGATGTGCCGGTGGATTCCAAACGCGCCGACGCGCCGATGGATGGCATGGGCACGACGGGCGGCATGGATCACGGCACCCATTCCAACTGAACGAAAAAGGGCGCCCGCAGCACGGGCGCCCTTTTTCCATTCCCTCGGGCGGCGCGACGCCGCCCGGGCCGGATCAGCTGCAATAGGCCTGCGCCGTCTCGCCGAACTGCTTGTAGCGCGCCCAGAAGGCGTTGTCGGAATCGCGCTTCGACACGCGGGTTTCCTGTGCCTCGTCCGGGTTGAGGAAGAATTTCGCCGCCCGGCGCTGGTCGCCGCCGCGCAGGGTCATGTCCGCGACCTGCTGGATGCAGCCGCAGGTGGCGCGGCTGGCCCCGCCGTTGCTGGCGCGCAGGCATGCGCTCTCGATCGGGCCGGCGGAAGCGAAGGTCGTGGAAAGCGGAAGCGCAAGCAGAGCAAGCGCGGCTGCACGTGTCAGGTTCTTCATGTCACTGCCTCTCGTAAGGGCAGGGTATCTCCCTGCCGCAGGTGTTTTTCTGCCCCGACTATGACGATCCGGGCCCAATTTTTCAAACGATTCGCCCGAAAGGGCGGTAAAGCGAACGTTACCGCCGCGTGTTGTGGCCCTGCGCCGCCGGTCCACAACATCGGGTGGCGCCACAGGGGCGGGGCCGGGCTGCTATTCCCATTGACCGCTCAACGATTCCTGCTCATATGCCGCCCATGACCCAGCTTGACCTCATCCGCAACTTTTCGATCGTGGCCCACATCGACCACGGCAAATCCACCCTTGCCGATCGGCTGATCCAGTCGACGGGCACGGTCGCCGATCGCGACATGAAGGCCCAGCTCCTGGACAGCATGGATATCGAGCGCGAGCGCGGGATCACCATCAAGGCCAACACGGTGAGGATCGATTATCCGGCCAAGGACGGCAAGACCTACGTCCTGAACCTGATCGACACCCCCGGCCACGTCGACTTCGCCTATGAGGTCTCCCGCTCGATGCGCGCCGTGGAAGGCTCGCTTCTGGTGGTCGATGCCTCGCAGGGCGTCGAGGCGCAGACGCTGGCCAACGTCTATCAGGCGCTGGATGCGGGGCACGAGATCGTCCCCGTGCTGAACAAGATCGACCTTCCGGCGGCCGAGCCCGACCGCATCCGCCAGCAGATCGAGGATGTCATCGGCCTCGACGCCAGCCAGGCCGTCCTCATCTCCGCCAAATCCGGCCTCGGCATCCCCGACGTGCTCGAAGCCATTGTCACCCGCCTCCCCGCCCCGAAGGGCGACCGCGACGCGCCGCTGAAGGCCATGCTGGTCGACAGCTGGTATGACGCCTATCTCGGCGTCGTCGTGATGATCCGCGTGATGGATGGCGTGATCCGCAAGGGCGACCGGGTCCGCATGATGCAGACCAACGCCGTCTACGGCATCGACAAGCTCGCCGTGCTGAAACCGCAGATGGTCGATATCCCCGAACTCGGCCCGGGCGAGATCGGCATCTTCACCGCCTCGATCAAGCAGGTCCGCGACACCCGCGTCGGCGACACCATCACCCACGAGCGCAAGGGCTGCGAAAAGGCGCTGGAGGGCTTCAAGCCTGCCCAGCCCGTCGTCTTCTGCGGCCTCTTCCCGGTCGATGCCAACGAGTTCGAGGCCCTGCGCGAGGCGATCGAGAAGCTCGCCCTCAACGACGCCTCCTTCACCTACGAGATGGAAACCTCCGCCGCCCTCGGCTTCGGCTTCCGCTGCGGCTTCCTCGGCCTCCTGCACCTCGAGGTGGTCCGCGACCGGCTCGAGCGCGAGTACGACATCGACCTGATCACCACCGCCCCGTCGGTGGTCTACCAGGTCTACATGAAGGACGGCACCGTGCAGGAGCTGCACAACCCCGCCGACATGCCCGACCTGACCTATGTCGACCATATCGAGGAGCCGCGGATCAAGGCCACCATCATGGTGCCCGACGACTACCTCGGCGACGTGCTCAAGCTCTGCCAGGACCGCCGCGGCATCCAGCTCGACCTCAGCTACGCCGGGTCGCGCGCCATGGTGGTCTACGACCTGCCCTTGAACGAGGTGGTCTTCGACTTCTACGACCGGCTGAAATCGGTGACCAAGGGCTATGCCTCCTTCGATTATTCAATCACCGGCTACCGCGAGGATTTCCTCGTGAAGATGTCGGTGCTGGTCAATGACGAGCCGGTGGATGCGCTGTCGATGATGGTCCACCGCGACCGCGCCGACATGCGTGGCCGCGCCATGGTGGAGAAGCTGAAAGAGCTGATCCCGCGCCACATGTTCAAGATCCCGATCCAGGCCGCCATCGGCGGCCGCGTCATCGCCCGCGAGACGCTCTCGGCCATGCGCAAGGACGTGACCGCCAAATGCTACGGCGGCGACGCCACGCGGAAACGCAAGCTCTTGGACAAGCAGAAGGCGGGCAAGAAGAAGATGCGTCAGTTCGGCAAGGTGGAGATCCCGCAGCAGGCGTTTATCAACGCGCTGAAGATGGATGGGTGAGGGGTGGTAGTTGAAGGAAAGCGATATCCTTGTATCTAGTTTACTGCGATGAGCAGGACTGCGAAATCGATAGATATAGTGCGTATGTCGCCTGCATATTCGATGCGGCGAAGGTAAGCGAGTTCAAGTCTTTTATATTGGATGGCCTGTGTCGCTTGCTTGGCGTCACTGTCAATAAGGTCGTCGAGTTTCCCATTATCCATGCGTCTTCACTTCCATGCGAATGGGCGGACGAAGAGAAGATTGCGGTATTTTCCTTGTTTTCAGAGGGAATAGGGAAATACTGCAGCGCAGTTTATCGCGTTGGCTATAAGTGGGACTATAACGTCGTAACTCAACGGATTTTTTCGCCCAAGAAGGGAGTGCAGGTGAATGCGCGGTTGGCTTCGCTAACGTCGCTGAAGCACGAAATTTGGCAGCTGCAATTAAAGCCGATGGTCTTCATCGCGGAGTTTGATCACGCTAATAGAGTGGATATTAGTCGCCATGCAAATTTTACGAGAGACTTTTCTTTTTCTCATCAGTTGAGCGCTGCCTTTGGCAAGCAACAGCTCCCAGAGTTGTCCGAAGTGATCGGTTTCTATTACGCAGATAAGTGTGACCTGATGATGTACGCAACTGACTTCGCAGCTTATATCCTCAAGTTGCGGGGGCGGGTGGAGAGAACTGATTTTCAACAAAGAATAGTTGACGCTCTCGTTCCATTCGGATGCATCAGAAACTCAATTGTTTCCAACCAGCCCTAGGGAGCGCTTCATTGCGCACCGAAGCCCGGCCCCACCTCAGAAAGGCGGCAGGTTTTCCTTCAGCCATGATTCTTGTGCCTGAACCGCTGGCTCAGAGACTGGCCTGAACCTCACGCGACTCTTGGTGGTGGATCTGGCGGCGCCGAGCGAGCGCATGGTGCGCATTTGCTGCGCACCATGACCCGCGCGACGGTGCGCAAGGAATGCGCACCCTACTGCCAAACCTTCCTGCTCCATCCCAAACAAAAAGGCGGCGGGTTTCCCCACCGCCCTGTCGTCGGCCTGAGCCGGAGGCTTAGAGCCCGGCCTGAGCCTCGCGCGACTCCTGCGAGATCGCGTCGCCGGCCGCGCCAAGGTCTTGGCCTGCGCCTTCGACGGTTTCGCAGGCAGCGACGGCGAAGAGGGCGATCAGCGGGAGAAGGAAGAAGGGTTTGCGCATGTCGGAACTCCATTATTGTTGTCGGCGGCTCAACGCGGGCTGCGGGCATCCTGTTCCGGCCCTTGCCTCCTGCGGAGCGATTCCGCCGATCTGCATGCACCGTGCATCGGATGTGCATGGCCTGTGCATCGCCCGGAAGTGGCTTTTCGGGGCAGCGGCGTTAACCACGTTTTAACCGCCGCCTGTCAGACAGGGGGGCATGAGATACCTGTGGATGCTCCTCTTCCTCGCCGCCTGCGGCGCCCAGCCCGCCCCGCAATTCTTCGGGGCCACGCGGCATGACGTGATGCGCAGCGGCCGCCACTACGTTGTTTATGCAACGGAAAAAGAGGTGGAGGTGATCCGCCTCGGCTGGGCGGGGCGTGCCGAGCATGACGGGATCCGCGCCGACATGCTGGCCGTGATCCCCGAAACCACGGGCTGCCAGCCGGTCGCCAGCACCCTGCAGGGCGACTCGGGCGAGATGCGGGGGCGGCTTACCTGCCCCAAATCCTGATCAGGCGTCCGGACCCTTCACGATCAGCACCCAGACGGCATAGATCCCCAGCGCCAGGAAGATCGCCGCCCAGAGCGGATTGCCCAGATAAAGCTCCATCCCCGACCAGGCGATCGGGAAGATCGCCGTGACATAGCGGCGCCAGGCGGGGCGGAAGAACGGGTGGTTTGGGTCTATGAGCTGCATGGCGCCACCCTAGCGGGCGGCCAAACCGCTGCAAAGCGCCGATTTTGCCGCAGGGCTCAGGGCGCGAAAGGCTCGGCCAGCTCTACCGCCTTGGTTTTCTTGTCGAAAACGCAGACCCGCCGCTCCACCGTGCCCTCGGTTTCCAGCGTCACCAGCGCCACGCCATAGTTTTCCGACCCGAAGGGCGACACCTCGACCACCGCCGTGCCCAGAGGCTCCGCCAGCGCCAGACAGCCCTCGCGGACCTCGGTGCGGAAGGTCTCCCACGCCTCCTCGCTGGACGCGAGGGCGGGGCCACAGAGCGCGGCGGCGGCAAGAAAGGCAAGGGAAAACAGGCGCATGGATGATCTCCGTCAAGGCTGCGACAAAAGGGTAGCCCGCAGCGTGCTTGCTGCAAGCCCCCCGCGGGTCTAGGCTTTGTGGCAGGGGAGGACCGCCATGACCAGCATCGCCGCCGACTTCCAGGGCCAGACCGTCATCACCACCTTCGAGATGACCCCCGGCACCTGCGCCGACCTTCTGGACGAGCTCCGTGCCGCCTATGCCGAGTTCATCCGCCACCAGCCCGGCTTCATCTCGGCCAGCCTCCACGTGAACGACGCCCAGACCCGAATCGCCAACTATTCCCAGTGGCAACGTCGTGAAGATTTCCAGGCCATGCTTCGCACCCCCGACATGCGCGACCGCACCCGCCGCTTCGCGGCATTGTGTCGCGGTTTCGAGCCGGTGATGTACGACGTGGCGGCCGTTTTCTGACAGGTTTTCGCACGCCCGTGGACCCGGACGCCCGCTTCGGACGTTGGGCGGCATAACGGTTAACAGGAGACGGGCGTGGAAGAATTCATCCAGGGTGTCGGCATTTTCGGACTGGTCGTGCTGATCGTGGTCGGTCTGATCGCGGGCTGGCTTGCCAGCATGGTGGCGGGCGGGCGGCATCGCGGGCGTTACATGATGATCGGTGTCATCGGTGCACTTGTCGCGCCCTTGCTGCTGGTCGCGCTCGGCGTGACGGTGCTGGCGGCCTCGGGGCTTCTGGCGGTGGTCCTTGCGGCCGCGGTCGGTGCGGTGATTGTGCTGGCGCTGGCCAAGATGATCTTCGACTGAGCCCTCAGAACGAGAGCCACGTGCCCAGCCGCAGCGCCGGTTCGTTTTCCCCGGTCAGCGGCTGGACGAGCCCCAGCTCGATCTTGGCTTGCCCGCCCAGATCGCGCACCACGGCGGCGGAGAGGCTGGCACCGAAGTCCTGATCCACCGTCTGTACCATGCGCAGCTGGCCGATGAGCATCGTCCCCTGCCACGGCTTCAGCCCCAGGGTCAGCTCCGATTTCACGCCGGTTTCCGGGATCAGGTATTCGTAGAGCACGGTCGTGCTCTGGCTCACCTGTACCGCCTCGGCCATCGGTTTGGCCGCGATCTGCACCCGGGTGTCGAGCATGGCCCAGCCATCGCCGAAGCCCGTGGCAAAGCCCCGCCCCAGCGACAGGCCGAGCTGGCCGACCGGCAGCATCTGCCCATCGCGCTGCGACAGGCCGAAGCCGAGCGAAGTGGCATACCGCAGGGGGCCCGTGCCAAAGCCCCGCTCGACCCAGACCAGCACCGTCGCATCGCCCGTGTTGCTGCGTCCGGCCTCCAGCCCCATGGTGATCCGGGCGCCGAGTCCGTATTCGCCGTAGAGGCTGGTGTAGCCGTTCGCATCGGCTTCCTGCTCCTGCGAGAGGCTCAGGAAGACCGCGCCCTCGTCGCGGGGCCAGGGGCCGGCCTGCACCGCGCAAGCAGACCCGCACAGGGCGAGCACGGACAGTCCGCGAAGGATCCGGCAGCGCATATCAACACCTCCATCCACCACGCGGAGGATGGCGGAGGAGGTGTTAACTCTTGGTTAACGCTGATCAGCGCCGCTTGCTGCGCTTGTTGCCGCCGCGCTGCCCGGCCCGTCCGGCGGTGCTGCGCCCCGAGGATTTCACCGCCGCTTCCGCCGCATCCTCGATCACCGATTGCCGCGCCAGCGGATCGTCGGCCACCGCCAGCTCCACCGCCTCGAGCCGCTTCACCTCGTCGCGCAGCCGCGCGGCCTCCTCGAACTCGAGATTCTCGGCGGCCTTGCGCATCTGCAGCCGCAGCGCGTCGAGATGCGCCGCTAGGTTGGAGCCGACCATCGGCTTTTCCACGCGCGCCGTGACCCGCGCCATGTCGGTGTCGCCTTGCCAGAGCCCGGCCAGCACATCCTCGACGTTCTTCTTCACCGTCATCGGCGTGATGCCATGTTCGGTGTTGTAGGCGATCTGCTTCTCGCGGCGGCGATCCGTCTCGCGCATCGCCCGCTCCATGCTGCCGGTGATGCGGTCGGCATACATGATCACCCGGCCCTCGGAGTTCCGCGCAGCGCGGCCGATGGTCTGGATCAGCGAGGTTTCGGAGCGCAGGAAGCCCTCCTTGTCGGCGTCGAGAATGGCCACCAGCCCGCATTCCGGGATATCCAGACCTTCGCGCAAGAGGTTGATCCCCACCAGCACGTCGAACGCGCCGAGCCGCAGGTCGCGCAGGATCTCGATCCGCTCGATCGTGTCGATGTCGGAGTGCATGTAGCGGATGCGGATGCCCTGCTCGTGGAAATATTCGGTCAGATCCTCGGCCATGCGCTTGGTCAGCACCGTGACCAGCACCCGCAGACCCTGCAGCGCCACCCGGCGGATCTCGTCCAGAAGATCGTCCACCTGCATCTCGACCGGGCGGATCTCGACCTTGGGGTCGATGAGGCCGGTGGGGCGGATCACCTGTTCGGTGAAGACGCCGCCCGTTTGCTCCATCTCCCAGGCCGCCGGGGTGGCCGAGACGAAGACCGACTGCGGCCGCATCGCGTCCCATTCCTCGAACTTCAGCGGGCGGTTGTCCATGCAGGAGGGCAGGCGGAAGCCATGCTCGGCCAAGGTGAATTTGCGCCGGTAGTCGCCCTTGTACATGCCGCCGATCTGCGGGACCGAGACGTGGCTTTCGTCGGCGAAGACGATGGCATTGTCGGGGATGAATTCGAACAGCGTCGGCGGCGGCTCGCCCGGGGCGCGGCCGGTGAGGTAGCGCGAGTAGTTCTCGATGCCGTTGCAGACGCCAGTCGCCTCCAGCATCTCGATGTCGAAGGAGGTGCGCTGCTCCAGCCGCTGCGCTTCCAGAAGCTTGCCCTCGTTCACCAGCTGGTCGAGCCGGTGACGCAGCTCCTTCTTTATGCCGATCACCGCCTGCTGCATTGTCGGGCGCGGCGTGACGTAGTGCGAATTGGCGTAGATGCGGATCTGCTTGAAGCTGTCGGTCTTGGCGCCGGTCAGCGGATCGAACTCGACGATCGCCTCCAGCTGATCGCCGAAGAACGAGAAGCGCCAGGCCCGGTCATCGAGGTGGGCCGGCCAGACTTCGAGCGAATCGCCCCGGACCCGGAAGCTGCCGCGCTGGAAGGCCTGATCGTTGCGGCGGTATTGCTGGGCCACCAGTTCGCCCAGCAGCTGGCGCTGGTCGTAGCTTTCGCCCACCACCAGATCCTGCGTCATCGCCGAATAGGTCTCGACCGAGCCGATACCGTAGATGCAGGACACCGAGGCGACGATGATCACGTCATCGCGCTCCAAGAGCGCCCGGGTGGCCGAGTGGCGCATCCGGTCGATCTGCTCGTTGATCTGCGATTCCTTCTCGATATAGGTGTCCGAGCGCGGCACATAGGCCTCGGGCTGGTAGTAGTCGTAGTAGGACACGAAGTATTCGACGGCGTTGTCCGGGAAGAAGCCCTTGAACTCGCCATACAATTGCGCCGCCAGCGTCTTGTTGGGCGCGAGGATGATCGCCGGGCGCTGGGTCTCCTCGATCACCCGCGCCATGGTGAAGGTCTTGCCGGTGCCGGTGGCGCCCAGCAGCACCTGGTTGTGCTCGCCCGCCAGGACGCCCTCGCTCAGCTCGGCAATCGCCGTCGGCTGGTCGCCCGCCGCCTGGAATGGGGTCTGCAGCTTGAAACGCTTGCCGCCCTCCAGTTTCGGGCGGGTCAGCACCTCGGGACGGTGCATCGGCAGATTGGTGTTGTTGTGCGGCATGATGATTCCTCTGACCGCCTAGATTTGATCTGTTTTTGTTCCCAAACAAGGGGCAGACCCCGGCGATCTTCACCTCCGATTAACGGTTAAGCGTCATGTTGACCTTGCAAGCAGTGTAAGCTGTCGGTCGGTTGCACCACACACCCCACCCACCCTCCCGTGGCCGACCGACAGCGCCTTTGCCTGCCCCCCGTCGGACGGTCTTGATTTGCACGGGAAAAGCCGCCAATAACGGGCCGTGACTTGAAGGAGCCTGCCCATGCGCGCCCGTATCTACCAGCCTGCCAAGAATGCCATGCAATCCGGGGTCGGCAAGGCGAAGGACTGGGTTCTGGTCTTCGACACCGGGACCGGCCGCGACATCGACCCGCTGATGGGCTGGACCTCCTCGACCGACACCCAGGGGCAGGTGACGCTGCACTTCGACAGCCGCAAGGCCGCCGAGGATTACGCCCGCGACCACGGCATCGACGCCGAGGTGATCGAGCCGAAGCCCCGGAAGCCGGTCATCCGCGCCCGCGGCTACGGCGAAAACTTCGCCACCGACCGCCGCGGCGCCTGGACGCACTGAGGTCGCCGCTCGGCCACGGCCTGCACTGCGCGCGGCGCGGAGAGGCAATCGATCGATCCCGTGATGACCGCCTTCGGGCGGTCTTTGCTTTTGTGCGACCTCTCCGACGGACGCGGGAATAGCGCTTACGAGCGGATCCCGCAGCGCCGGTCCCGCACCTCCCGCCGCGCGCGCTCCCTCAACCCGGGGGCGAAATCGCTTGGCCGTAGAAGCGATACATCACATATTTGAGATATATCAATATTTGGGGAGGAATGTTGTCATGATTCGCAGAGATCTTTTGACGGCGGGAGCAGCGGCCCTGATGGCGACGCAGGCGGCGCGGGCCGAAACCACGCCTGCTCCGGCGGCAGGAGCGGCGGTGGGCCGGGTGCCGAAGGTCGCCATCCATGTCGATCAGGACGATCCGGCGGTCTTCAGCATGGCGCTGAACAATGCGGCCAATATCCTGCAGCATTACCAGTCGCTGGGTCAGGTCGCCGAAGTGGAAGTGGTGACCTATGGTCCCGGGATCACCATGCTGCGCTCCGACCTGTCGCCGGTCGCCACCCGGATTCAGGACATGTCGATGATGCATGACACGGTGCGTTTCTCGGCCTGTCTGAACACGGTCGAGGCGATCCGCGAGAGAACGCAGAAGGACGTGCCCCTGCTGGAGGAGGCGACCACCGTGCCCTCGGGCGCGGTGCGGCTGATGGAACTGCAATACGAGGGCTATGCCTATCTGCGCCCCTGACCGCGGCGGCTGATGAGGTCGTGTCTCCCCCGGGAACGCCCCGCGCAAGCCGGTTGATCACCCTCGCCAGGGCAGCGTCTCCGGCGCGCGGTGACGGGCGGCGCGGTCGACGACGGCGGCCAGCGTCAGGATGACGAGGAGCGACAGGGTGGAGACTGCGGCGGCGGCGGTGGAATTGCCCTGTTGCTGCAGCGCGAAGATCATCACGCCGACCGTCTCGGTTCCCGCGGACCAGAGCAGGGAGGAGAGCGTCAGCTCGTTGAAGGCGGTCATCACGATCAGCACGGCGCCCGCCATGATTGCCGGTGCCGCGAGCGGGGCGAAGAGGCGCAGCACGCGCCGGGGGCTGCTCGCGCCCGCGATGCGCCCGGCTTCGTCCAGCGCGGGCTCGAGGCTTTGGGCCAGCGCCTCGACCGGGCGCAGCACCAGCGGCAGGAAGCGCGCGAGATAGGCTACCAGCAGGATCGCCGCCGTACCATAGAGCGAGACGCCGATGAGCGGCAGCGGCGGCAGGAAGACGAGGATCACCGCCAGCGCCAGCACCGTGCCCGGCACGACGAAGGGCGCATCGGCAAGGGCGTTCAGCCGCCGCAGCACAAGGTTGCGCCGCACCGCCACCAGCCAGGCGAAGGGCACGGCGACAAGCGCCGAGATCAGCGCCGCGGCCAGCGACAGCAGCAGCGAATTGACGAAGGCGCGGCGGATCACCGGGTCGGCGGCGACCTCGGCGAAATTGCCGAGGGTGAGGGTGGAGAGCGTCAGCCGCATGCCGAGGGCGGGGACGAGGGCGGTCGCCAGCAGCGCTGCGATCGGCAGGATCATCAGCACGCCGAGCAGCAGCCAGAGCCCCAGCGCCAGCGCGCGCTCTGCCCGCCCGGCGGAGAAGGCGGTGAAGCGGCGGCCTCGCGCCACGGGAAAGCCGAGCCGCGCGATGACCGTGGCGCGCAGCAGGAGGGCCGCCCCCGCCAGCAGGATCAGCGCCAGCGCCAGCACCGCGACCTGCCCCAGCACGGTTGGGCCGAAGCCGTTCAGCCGCTGGTAGATCAGCGTGGTGAGCATCGGGAAGCGACCGGGGATGCCCAGAAGCGCCGGGATGCCGAAATTGCCCACCGCCGCCGAGAAGGCGAGCATCGCCCCGGCCAGCATCTGCGGCAGGCAGAGCGGCAGGATGATCCGGGTCGTGATCCGCAGCGTCCCTGCGCCGCCGACCCGCGCCGCCTCGACCAGATCGGCGGGGATGCCGGCGAGCCCGGCGCGCACGGCGAGGAAGACGAGCGGCATGTGCTCGATCCCCATCAGCCAGACGATGCCGCCGCCGGAATAGAGCGGGTTGGTGCTGCCCGGCGCCGGGGCGAGCCCGAGCGGCGCGAGGATCGGCGAGGAGGCGCCCGTCAGCTCGATCCAGGCCAGTGCCATGATCTGCGACGGGATCAGCAGCGGTGAGATCGCGAGGAAGGTCATCGCCACCCGTCCGGGCAGGCGCAAGAGCCCCAGCGCCAGCGCGAGGAACGTGCCCAGCACCAGCGACACGAGGACCGAGCCGCCCGAGGCGAACAGCGTGTTCCCCAGCGCCCGCCGCGCCGCGCGGCTTTCCAGCCCGTCGCGGATCAGGCCCATGACGCGCCCGCTGTCATCCGGGCCGAAGGCCTCGGCCAAGAGCCGGGCGAGCGGCCAGAGCCCGGTGACGAGCACATAGAGGAGGATGAGGGCGACGAGCATCGGCTCGCCGCCCTTCAGCCGGATGCTTCGGCCTGGCGCGAGGGGCAAGGGCCCTCTGTCAGCCACCGAAGAGATCGGCGAAGGCTTCCTTGGTGGCCTGATCCTCGGCCAGCATCTTCGCCGGATCGGCGCCGAGGATGGTCAGCGAGGCGGGTTCGGGATAGCCCGCGGGCGGGGCCACGCCCTCGATGACCGGGAAATAACCCTGCGTCACCGACTGCTCCTGCGCCGCGCGGCTCAGTTGCCAGTCGACGAAGACCTTGGCGGCCTCGACCGCATCGCTGTCCTTCAGGATGGCGACCGGCTGGGTGATCGATGAGACGCCCTCGGCGGGGAAGACGAAATCGACCGGCGAGCCCTCGGCCTTGGCGTTCAGCGCCATGTATTCGATGATCATGCCATAGGCCTTTTCGCCGCGCGCCACGGCCTCGATCACCGTGCCGTTGCCTTGCCCGGCGACGGCGCCGTTCTCGGCCAGCGTCTCGTAGTAGTCCCAGCCGAAGCCGGGCTGCTGCACCATCGTGCCGACATGGATCACCGCGGCGCCGGAGTAGAGCGGGCTCGGCATGATGGTCGAGGCGGCGATCTCGGGCTTGGCGAGATCGGTCCAGGAGGTGGGCGCCTCGGTCACGAGGTTGGTGTTGTAGACGATGCCGGTGGTGATCAGCTTGGTGCCGAAGAACATCCGGTCCGGGTCGATCAGCGCCTCGGGGATGCCCTCGACCGGGGCGTCGGCATAGGCCAGCAGCCGGTCGTCGTTCTTCAACTGGGTCATGGCCACAGCGTCGGCGATCAGCATGACATCGGCGGGCGTGCCGCCGGCGGCGAATTCGGCCTGCAGCTTCGACATCAGCTCGGTCGTGCCGGTGCGGAACACCTCGACGGTGATCTCGGGATGATCGGCGTTGAAGGCCTCGACCACGGCGGCCATCTGGTCGTTCGGCTGCGAGGTGTAGACGGTGATCGACTGGGCCAGCGCGCCGCCCGCGAGGGCCGTGCCGCCGAGAAGGCCGAGGGTGAGGCTGCGAAGCAGGGTCATGGGAAGTCCTTTGGCTAGGGTGTCGCCCGCGGCCTATCGGGGCGGTGCAACAGGTCGGTGACAGGAGGATGACGGTTCCGTGTGGCTCAGCGCCTCGGCCTGCCAGCGCCCCGTGCCGTCGGGCGACCAGAGGAAAAGCTGTGCGTTGGCCGGGCGCTGAAAGGTGCCGATGCCGATCAGGGCATGGAGTTCACGCGCAATGCCGGAATGGGCGACAACAAGGATCGGGGTCGGGCCCTCGATGGCCGGCAGCGCAGCCTCGACCCGTGCGCGGAAGGCGGCAGGGCCCTCGCCCCGCGGCGGGGTCTCGGCGCGTTGCAACCGGTGGCGTGGCAGGCCTTCCCATGCGCCCCAGTTGCGCTCGGCCAGCCCGGCGACCGTCCGGATCGGCAGGCAGAGGGCCTCGGCCAAGGGTTCGGCGGTGCTGCGGGCGCGGGCGAGGGGCGAGCACCAGAGGCTTGCCGGACGCAGGGCAGGCGGCAGCGAGAGGATGCGCAGCGCCACTTCCTGCGCCTGCCGATGCCCCAGCGCGGTCAGCGGCAGGTCGGTGGCGCCGCAGATTGTTTCTGCCGCGTTGCTGGCCGTCTGCCCGTGCCGCAGGAAGAGGAAGGGATGGCGGAGCAACGGGATCACCAGACCATTTCCGCCCTGTCGCTGAAGCGGATCCCGGGCAGGGCGGCGGCAAGCGCCTGGCGGTCCTTTGCGCCGACGAAGGCCGGCAGGACGACCGCAGGCCGGATCGCGGCGAGCAGCGCCCGGCTGCCCGAAAGCCGGGGATGGACGTTCCAGCGCCGAAACAGCGCCCGGCCCTCGCGCACTAGCGTCTCGGAGGGCGCGCCAAGCGCGAGATGGCCGGTGAAGATCACCCGCGCCGCCCCGGTCTCGACGCAACGCGGCACCAGATGCTGCGCCAGCCCCGCATCGGCATTGGCGCCCGCGGCGATCATCACCCCCCGCGCCGGGCCGTCCACCGAGAGCTCCCGCGCTTCGGCCAGCAGCCGCTCCAGCGCGGCAAGCCCGCCCGGCGCCAGCCAGTCGGGAAAGCCGCGCATCTGCCGCGCGACGCGCAGATGCGCGGGGCAGAGCGAAACCTCATGTCCCGCCTCGAGGAAGGCCGCGGCCATCTCCAACCCGCGCCCGCCCGCCGGGGCGGGGAGCAGGAGCGGCCCCGCCTCGGCCAGCAGCGCGGCGCTCTGCTGCGCCAGCGCTTCGTCCTCGGCGCCATAGCTCGCGTCGATCAGCGCCGCCTGCGCCGGGAGCGGCGGCTCGCAGGGCCAGAGGCGGCTCTCGTCGGAATAGTCGCCGGTATAGACCAGCCCACCCGCGCCGCCGATCCGCATCCAGACTGCGCCGGGCGCATGGCCCGCTGCCCCGGTCTCGGCCGTGATCCCGGCGATGCGGGTGCTGCCGCTGCGGGGAAGGGGCGTCGCGGCCAGCCCCGGCAGCGGCTCGCCCGCCAGCGCGCTCACCGGCGCCGTGGCGTGGACCTCGGGCAGCCCCAGCCGGTCGCGCAGCGGCAGCGCGCCGGTGTGGTCGGCATGGCCATGCGACAGGATCAGCGCATCGATCCGCCCCGCGCCGGAAAGATCGGGCAGCCGCCCGGCATCGGGCCCCTTGCCCAGATCGAGCATCAGCCGACGGCCCTCGATCTCCAGCACGAAGCAGGCTGGACCCTTGCCGTCGAAGCCGGAGAGGGCGAGGAGGCGCGGCATCAGCCCTGCGCCCGTTCGAGCGGGCGGGCAGGCTCGCAGTCCGGCGCCGCTTCGGCTGCCCCACTCGCGCGCGGCATCACCCAGCCGCTGCGCAGGGTCAGACGCACCCGCGCTCCCGGCGCGACAGGCGTGGGGCTGCGCACCTCCAGCGGTTCGGTCAGATCCGGCGCGTCGGGGAGCACCGAGAGGATGTAATCGCCGCGCTCGAAGCGCAGGTCGATCACCTGCGCCCCCAGCCCCGCGGAGGCGGTGGAAAGCGCCAGATCGCGCTGGCGCAGGCAGAGCCACGCAGGGCCGGGCGGCGCAATGCCGGGGAGCGTCACCGAGTGATCGCCGAGGCGCAGCGTCGACCGGCCTTGCGTCAGCGCCGTCACCGTAACCGGCAGCGTCCGCCCCTCGCCGACGAAGCGGGCCACCATCGGCGTGGCGGGGCGCTCGAACAGCTCCTGCGGCGGGGCGACCTGCGCCATCCGGCCCCGGTCCATCACGCCGACCAGCCCGGCGATCGCCATGGCCTCGTTCTGGTCATGGGTCACGAAGACGAAGGTCGTGCCGAGCGACTGGTGGATGCGGCGGAACTCGGCCAGCATCGACTGGCGCAGATGGGCGTCGAGATTGGCCAAGGGCTCGTCGAGCAGGATGAGCGAGGGGCGGCTGGCGAGGCTGCGCGCCAGAGCGACCCGCTGCCGCTGCCCGCCCGACAGCTCGTGCGGCCGCCGCGCCGCCGCGCCGTCGAGCCCCACGGTCTGCAGCGCCTCGCTGACGCGGGCGGTGCGGTCTGCGGCAGACAGCCGGTTCAGCCCGAAGGCCACGTTCTGCGCCACCGTCATGTGCGGCCAGAGCGCGTAGGACTGGAACACCATGCCGAGTCCGCGCGCGCCCGGCTCGACAAAGCGCCCCGGCCCGGCCACCTCGCGCGTGCCGATGCTGATGCTGCCGCTGTCGGGCCGCTCCAGCCCGGCGATCAGCCGCAGCAGGCTGGTCTTGCCGCAGCCCGACGGCCCGAGCAGCGCGAAGAACGCGCCCGGCGGCACATGCAGGGTCACGCCATCGACGGCCCGGGTCTGCCCGAAGCGCAGGCGGAGGGAGTGGAGGGTGATGCCGGCCAAATCTTCTCTCGCTTTGCCGCGTGACTAGGGCCGGGACGTAACGCGGGCGTGACGCTCTTCAACGTCGGGAGTGCTTCCGCGACGCGGGGCAGCCGTCAGCCCGCGTCGATCTTCGCCGCCACCATCCGCTGCAGCGTCCAGATGTAATCGTCATGGATGCCCAGATCGGCAAGCCCGCGGGCCGTGCGCAGAAGGTATTCGGCCCCCGAACCGGCAGCCCCCGCCGCCGTGGCCAGACGCTGCGCCTGCTCCTCGATCGACAGCTGCACCAGCGGCACATCCACCGGATCGGCATAGAAGGTCAGCGCCGTCTCGCGCCCCCGCTCGGTCTCGACATCGATCCAGCAGGCGTTGGCGGCCAGTTCGTGCACGACGATCTCGCGCTTGAGGACGGCACGCAGCGACTCGCGTTCGGTGCCTTCGGCAATCTCCAGCACAACCCCCTCGCAGCTGCCGCCCGAAGCCAGCGCCAGCATCAGCCCGGGACGCTCCGGCGTGCCGCGGAAGGTCTCCAGCGTCAGCGAAAAATCGCGGTGCCAGCCGAGCGCCCGGGCGCGGCGGCGGGCCTGCACCTCGAAACCGGGGTTCCAGATCAGCGAGCCATAGGCGAAGACCGGGATCGGCCGGGGATGCCCTGCGGTCAGCCGCTCGGCCAGATGATCCAGCTCGGCCTCCTCGAGCATCTTCCAGCCGGGATCGTAGAGCAGACCCTCCTCGGCGGGGGCGACGCGGGCGACGTGGTCGTCGGTGAGGACGAGGGGCATGGGATGGGACATGGACTTCCTGCAGAACCGGGTTGATGCAGATCTGGCCGTCGCCGCCCGCGAGGTCAAGCGCCGCACAGGCCCTGTGCGCGGCGGCAGGCCTCGGGCCAGCGCCGCGCCGCCCCTCGAACGGCGGGCAAAGGAAAGGCTCGCAGGTGCGGGCCTTGACGGTTCCTGATCTGGACGTTGCGATCAGCCGTCCGACTGGCGAAGGATCTCCAGCAACTTGTCCGGATTGAACCAGTCTCGACAATCCGGCGCCGCGTCGATCGGCTGCATGTAGGCCGGCCGGCAAGGGAGGCGAAGAGGCTCGGGCCAAGGGTGAGCGGCCTGCAGCTCATCCCCGGGATGTCCGGAGCCCCTGCGATGTCCTTGAGCGTATGTCGTCGTGCACCCTCAGCCTTGTCAGACCGGCCTCAGGGGATAAACCGATCCGCCCTCAGCTCTTCGAATAGGTCGAAGAAAGCCTGATCCGTCGCCACATAGCCGGTGAAGCCCAGCCGACGGCTCTTCGTCATGTCGGTCACCACCTCGATCGGCCGGCCGAGGTCGGCGTCGGTATGCCAGGCCGAGGCGAGCCGCCCGATGTCGGCTTCGACGAGACCGTGGCGCGCCGCGATCCCGGCCCAGAGCGGCGCATCGTCCTGCATCTGCGCCTCCAGCGGGCGAAGCGCGCCGTCGAAACCTTCGGCGGCGATGCCGAACCACTCGGCGAGGCGCGGCCACATCCAGCTCCAGCGGAAGATGTCGCCGTTGACGATGTTGAAGGCCTCGTTCCGTGCGGCGGGCGTCTCGGCGGCCCAGATCACCTGCGCCGCGAGCTGCCGCGCGTCGGTCATGTCGGTGAGCCCGTTCCATTGCGCCGCCGACCCCGGGAAGCGGAACGGCCGGCCGGTCTCGCGGCAGATCGTGGCGTAGACCGCCAGCGTCGTGCCCATGTTCATCGCATTGCCAACCGCCTTGCCGATGACGGTATGCGGGCGATGCACGCTCCAGGTGAAGCCGTCCTGGCTGGCGGCGGCGAAGAGCTCGTCTTCCTGGGCGTAATAGAAGTTGTCGACCTCCAGCCGGCCCTGCTCCTCGCGGAACGGGGTCTGCGGCAGGCTGCCCTTGCCATAGGCCTCGAACGGGCCGAGGTAATGCTTCAGCCCGGTCACCAACGCGGCGTGTCGCACTGAACCCGACGGCCGCAGCGCGTTGAACAGGTTGCGGACCATCGCCGCATTCACACGGATGTTCTCGGCCTCGGTCGCCATGCGCAGCCAGCTGGTGAGGAAGACATGCGTCGGCGCGATGCCGTGAAGGGCAGTCGCCAGCGCCGCGGGATCGAGCAGATCGGCGGCCACCGGCAACACGCCCGGCTGGGCGCCCGGGGTGCGGCTGAGGCCATGCACCGCCCAGCCCTGCTCAACGAGTTGCCGGGCGATGGCGCTGCCCTGGATGCCGGTTGCGCCGACGACGAGTGCGCTGCGGGTCATGTGATGTTCCTTCTGCTGTTGACCGGGAGGTAAGGCCTTGCCTCCGTCTTCGCCAGACGGCACCGTATTGGGACATAGGCACCTGAAGGTAACCACCATGGAAGTCATGAATCCCGAACACGAATGGCGCGAGGACTGCGCGCCGCGCCGTGTGCTGGAACTGTTCTCGACCAAATGGACCAGCATGATCCTGCACACGCTGCACAGCCGGCATTCCGGCGCCGCCCGGACCGGCGTGCTGCAGCGTAGTCTGCCGGGCATCTCGAAGAAGATGCTGGTCCAGACGCTGCGCGACATGGAAGCGAGCGGCCTCTTGACCCGACATGTCGAGAGCGTGGTGCCTCCCGCGGTCGAGTATCGGCTGACGCCACTCGGCACGCGCTTCGTGGAACTGGTCGAGCTGGTCTATGGCTGGGGCCGCGACCATGCCGATGCGCTCGATCAGTTGCAGCAGCGGGCGACGTCGCGCCGGCGAAACCCATGACCGGCGGCGACAGCGGAGGAAGACATGCAGCACTGGACGGCGCGGCCGCGGCCGGAGGTAAAACAGCTGGAGGGGCGCTTCATCAGGCTGGAACGGCCCCTGGCCACTGCTCGAGATCACGCCGCCACTGCGGCGCGGCGCTTCCCAAAGCGGTTGCTCGTCATGGAACGCCGCATTTTGCGCCAATGAGTGTCTGCGCGCTGACGCGTTGGTGGACCTGATCCACCTATAAGGATCTCTGCCGTTCTGGATGGTAAGTCCACGCAATAAACCGACTGGTCTTCTGGCCCTGCGCCATTTCGACAACCCTGAATTCGTCAACCTTCGCTTTCTTCAGCAGTCTGGAGAGGGGCTTGAGGTTGTCTTTCTTGGACACCAAGCAGGTGAACCACAGGCATTGATCGGCAAAACTCATGCTCTGCTCGACCATTCTGGCGATGAAGCCGATTTCACCACCCGGGCACCAGAGCTCGGTATTCTGGCCGCCGAAATTGAGTTCGGCAGAGTGACCCTTGCCAAGATTTCGCCACTTGCGCCGCGTGCCCTCTTCCGCCTGCGCAAGCGACGCATGAAACGGGGGATTGCACAGCGTAAGGTGGAAACTATCACTAGGTCCGACAACGCCTTCGAAGATATCCTCCGAGTTGTTCTGACGTTTGAGCTTTATATTCAGCCTGTTTCGCTCGCAGATCTGCCGTGCTGATTTGATTGAGACCGGATCGATATCCACGCCTGTGAAGGCCCAGCCATATTCATGCTGACCTGTCAGCGGATAGACAAGGCTTGCACCGGTCCCAATGTCCAGCGCCTTGATATCGGCCCCGTGCGGGATCTTCTGGTCATTACTTTCGGCAAGCAGATCCGCCAGGTAATGAATGTAATCGACGCGGCCCGGGATCGGCGGGCACAGATAAGAGGCAGGAATGTCCCAGAAATCAATTTCATAGTGGGTCATCAAGAGTGCCCGATTGAGCAGACGGACCGCGTCCACGTCCTGAAAATTGATCGTCATCTGACCGCGCGGGTTTCTTGTTATGAATGCCTCCAGTTCGGGGGATTTCACGATCAGGCGCTCAAAGTCGTACCCCTCTCGGTGTTGGTTGCGGGGGTGCAACATGAGTTTGACAGCCATGAGAAACCTTCTAGCCTATCGGGGCAGGCAGCCTGCCCGACAAGGGTTCAGGCTTAGAGCTTCCCAGCTGTTTAAGGAATACATGAATGGACCATTCCTGCCATTCAATACGGTCGCGACCCCGCAGTGCGGCTTCCCCGCACGGGCCACTCTTGCCTCTCACAGCGGACTTGCTCGGGTGGCTTTGCCGACGCGGGACGAAGCGGTCGTTCACTTACTCCTCGACATGGTGCGGCCGTCCGGACTTCGGTGAGCGCCGCACCACCGAATGCATCCGATCACTGCATGGGTACCACAGGCTCGCCCTTGTTCCCGGACGCAGATCGCTCCTTGATCGCACTCAGTTCGGTCGAGTGATTTGTTCCCCATTCACAAAGTTGGTTGAGCGCTCGGAAAAGGCTGCTTCCGAAGGGCGTAAGCGAGTACTCGACATGCGGCGGGATCTGCTTGAAATCCTGGCGCTCCACGATTCCGTCCGCCACCAGTTCCCTTAGCTGCTGAGCGAGAACCTTGTCGCTGACCTTGCCGACCGAGCGCCGCAGTTCGCCGTAGCGAAGGGTTCGGTGGGCGAGATGGTAGACGATGAGCGGTTTCCACTTGCCGCCCATGACAAAGAGGACCGCATCGAGACCGCAGCTGAAAGGGCTTGTCATCCGTTGATCGCTCACTTTCTGGGTACTTACCAAAAGGTACATACTGGAACATCCGAAGCCAAGTCGCCAGTTTCCCTGAACCGACGCAATGAGGGAAGCCATGGGTAGACTTGAAGGCAAGATCGCCGTCATCACGGGCGCCAACAGCGGGATCGGACTGGGCGCGGCCAAGCGCTTGGCGGCCGAAGGCGCGCACGTGTACATCACCGGCAGGCGGCAGGAAGAGCTCGGGAGGGCCGCAGCAGAGATTGGTCCCAATGTGACCGCAGTTCAGGGGGACGTGACAAAGGCCGCTGATCTCGATCATCTGTTCGAAACGGTCCGCAGCAAGCATGGCCGTATCGACATCCTTTTCGCCAATGCCGGGACGGGTTCTCTTGAACCGCTGGGCCACATCACCGAGGCCAGTTTCGATCAGACATTCGGGCTCAATGTCAGGGGCACTGTCTTCACGGTTCAGGGGGCTTTGCCGTTGATGAAGGAGGGTGGCTCGATCATCCTCACCGGATCGACCACCGGTGTGAAGGGCACACCGGCCTTCAGCATCTACAGCGCAACCAAGGCGGCGGTGCGCAACCTTGCGCGAAGCTGGGCTTTGGACTTGAAAGGGACCGGCATCCGCGTGAACGTCCTGTCTCCGGGCGCCACGAAAACACCGGGACTGCAGAACATCGCAGAAGCCGCTGGCGTCAGCATGATGTATGAAGCGCTGCTCGCCCAGACACCGGCAGGACAGATCGCCGAACCAGATGATGTCGCTGCGGTCGCCCTCTTCCTTGCGTCAGACGACAGCCGCGTCATGACCGGAAGCGAAATCTTTGCCGATGGCGGTATGGCCCAGGTCTGAGCTCCTCGGGGCAGCGCCGCGGATCGGGGTGTGCAAGACAGCCGCCAAAGCGTACATCTTTGTGCTCGATGGCACCGACCAGCCAATCATGGCGATCCCGGAAGGAATCGAACCCTCAACCTGCCGATTAGAAGTCGGCTGCTCTATCCAGTTGAGCTACGGGACCGCTTCTGACCTTTTGCGTCACGCGGCGGCGCGGCGCAAGGGGTCAGAGGGGGCGCGTCATGAAGAGGCTGTTGGGGTCCTCGACGTAGCCCTCGAAGGGCGGGCAGGGGGCGAAGCCCGCGGTGGCATAGAGCGCGCGGGCCGGGGCGAAGACATCCTCCACCCCAGTCTCGAGGCTGAGGCGGTTGTATCCCGCCGCCCGCGCCTCGTCGAGCAGGCGATCGAGCAGCTGCCGGGCGAGGCCGCGGCCCCGCGCCTCGGCCACCACATGCATCGACTTGATCTCGGCATGCCCGGGGTCGATTGCCTTCAGCGCGCCCATGCCCAGAACGGTCTCGCCCTCGCGCAGGGTAAAGAAGGCGATGCCCGGCCCGGCCAGTTCCGCCGGGTCGAGCGCATGGACGCTTTCGGGCGGGGAAGAGGCATGCATCAGGTCAAGATGACGCTGCAGCAGCGGCAGCACCTCGGGGGCGAGCGGGGAGTCGCGGTGGATCTGCACCTTTTTGACCTCGGTTTCTGACAGGCTTTCGCGGCAGACATAGACGGCCCCCGTCCCGGGAGCCAGTGGGTTGCTGTTGCCCGTCAGCCCGCGAGGACGGAGCGGATCTCGCCGGTGCTGCCGTCGCAGATCCCCATGTCGGTGACATGCGGGCCGGGATTGCAGGCGAGCGAGGCGCCGACGATGGCCTTGAAGCTGCGCAGCGGCGGCAGCCAGTCGGCGACCCTGTCGGCGGCCTCGCGCAGCGCGGCGAGCTGGGCGCCGACCTCCTCCGTGGGCGCGTCGGACAGCAGCCCGCAGATGGGCAGCGGCAGCAGCGCCAGCACCTTTCCGCCCTGCGCCACGGCCATGCCGCCGCCGCAGGCGATCAGCGCATTGGCCGCCACCGCCATGTCGGCGGGATCGGAGCCGAAGACGTTCAGGTTGTGGCTGTCATGCGCGACGGTGGTGGCGATGGCGCCCGACCAGCAGCCCCATTCCTCCAGCAGGCCGATGACGGGCCGCGCCGGGGCCAGCCCGTGCCGATGCACCACGGCCATGCGCAGCAGGTCGGCGGGCACCTGCACGAGGCCCTCCCGCACCGGCAAGGTCGCCTCGCCCCATTCGGTGAAGCGCGGACGCCGCACCGTGTGGACGCGGGCGCTCTCGCCGCTGGCGGGGATCTCGAAATCTGCGGGGCTCAGGGGCGCGAGCTTCATCGTGTCGGTGAAGCGCAGGGAAGGGGGCGAGGCCTCGCGTGCGATCGGCGCGCCGCCCTCGGCGACGATGCGGCCCGAGGCCAGCACCCGCGCGGCGCGGAACTGCGCCAGATCCTCGAAACCCACGATATCGGCCCGTCGCCCCGGCGCGATCAGCCCGAGATCGGCGCGCCCGAGCCGCATCGCCGCGTTCAGCGTGGCGGCGCGCAGCGCGTCCATCGCCGCCATGCCATGCCCGACCAGACGGCGCAGCACATCGGCCATGCCGCCCGCGCGGTGCAGATCGTCGGGGAAGACGTCGTCGGTGCAGAGCGTCAGCGTCTGCGGCAGATGCGGCAGGCCCGCCAGCGCCGCCACCACACCCGGCAGCACGTAGTCATGCGAGCCGCGAAGCTCGATGGTGAAGCCGGCACGCAGCTTGTCGAGGAAATCCTCCGGCCCGCTGATCTCGTGATCGGACTGGATGCCGGCGCTGGCGAAGCCCTGCACCTCGGGGCCGATGAGCCCGCGCGCATGGCCGCAGACCAGCTTGCCCGAGGCGAGACCGGCGTTGACGATGCCCGTCATCTTCTCGGAGCGCGTGAGCACGCCGCGCATGTCCATCACCTCGGCCACACCGGCGATCTCAGGCCAGGACAGCATCTGCGCCATCTCCGCCGCCTCGAAGGCCGCCCCGGCGCGTTCGATGCCGGGGGCGGAGGGCACGCAGCTCGGGGCCAGCACCAGAACGCGCAGGTCGAGCCCGCGCGCCGCCTCGATGGCCCAGCCGACACCCTCGAGCCCGGCGACATTGCCGACCTCATGCGGGTCCCAGACCACCGTGGTCGTGCCCTGCGGCACGACTGTCTCGGCGTAGCGGCGCGGGGTGACCATCGAGCTTTCGATGTGCATATGCGTGTCGATCAGCCCCGGCGTGAGGAACAGGCCGCTGCAATCGACCATCCGCGCGGCGTCGCTGCGCGTCGCGGGCGGGTGGACCGAGGCGATCAGCCCGCCGACGATGCCGATATCGGCGGCATAGATCTCGGAGGTGGCGACGTTCACCAGCTGCCCGCCGGTCAGCAGCAGGTCGAAGGGCGCGGCGCCGGTGGCGGCGCGCACCGCGCGGTCGCGCAGGGCGGGGGGATCGAGGTCGTGCGGCTCGCTTTGCATGATCGGTCCTTCGTCTCAGGCCAGAGCCATGCGGCTCAGCGCGGCATGGAAGCGGCTGCGGATGGTGGCGGCGTCGGGTTGCATCGCCACGCGGGCATTGGGCGCGGCCTTCTGCCCGCGCCATTCGACCACGGTCATGCCGCGGGTCAGCGTGCCCGTCAGCTCGGCGCCGAGGAACACCGGCTCCTGCCGGCAGAGCGCCGGGTCGAGCGCCAGCGCCGCCGCGACCGGGTCGTAGAGCGACATCGGGCGCGCGCCATCGGCGGCGATGCGGATGTAACCCTCGTAGAGATCGGCCAGCAGCGCCGCCGTCTCGCCCGGGAGGTCGCGCAGCGGCGGCAGGTCGTCGAGCGTGACCTGCACCTCGCGGCAGCATTCGAGCCCCACCATCAGCAGATTGACCCCCGCGCGCAGCACCACGTCGATCGCCTCGGGATCTACGGCGGCGTTGAACTCGGCCACGGCGCTGTGGTTGCCGCGGGCAAAGGCGCCGCCCATCCAGACCAGATCGAGCTTTCGGGCAATATCAGGATAACGCGTCACCAGATGCGCCAGATTGGTCAGCGGCCCCAGCGCCAGCACCTGCCGCCCGCCCGCGCGCAGCCAGTCGGCCAGTGCGGCCACGGCATCTTCGCCATGGGGGGCAAGCGGGGCAACGGGCAGGCGGCGGTTGACGCTGGGCATGCCGTCGTCGCCCAGCACATAGGCGGCGGTCTGCAGCTCTGCCGCCAGCGGCGCCGCGGCCCCGGCGTGGATCGGCATCGTCCAGCCAAAGGTCTTCGCCGCCGCCTGCGCGTTCTGCAGCGCCTGCGGCAGCGGCACGTTGCCCGCCACGAGTGACAACCCCGCCACCTCGGCGCCTTCCGCAAGACAGAGGCCGATGGCGGCGAGGTCGTCGAAGCCCATGTCGGCATCGATCCAGAGCGACGGGGAGAGGGGTCTTGCGGCCATGCGGCTCATCCCCGGGCCAGAACGGCGGCGGAGGCGAGCGGCAGATCGAAGGTCAGCGTGTCGCCCATCGCGTGACGCGGGGCGGTGGCGCTGGTCTCGGCCTTGATCAGCCCCGCCGGGGTCTCGATCAGATATTCGACCATCTCGCCCAGATAGGAAGCGCCGACCACCTTGCCCCGATGCGGACCCTGTCCCAGCACAACGGCGCGCGGGCGCCAGGCGAGGGCAGCGGCCTCGGGCGCGCCCTCGCAGGGCAGGTGGCCCCTCGGCCCCTTCAGCGCGCCGCGCTCCAGCGCGAAGGTGTTCTCGAAACCGATGAACTCGGCAACGAAGGCCGATTGCGGGCGCTCGTAGATGTCGGGCGGGGTGCCGATCTGCTCGATCTTGCCCTGACGCATGACGATGATCCGGTCGGCCAGCGCCAGCGCCTCGGACTGGTCATGCGTGACATAGATCATCGTGATGCCCAAGTCCTTCTGCAGCCGCGCCAGTTCCGACCGCATCTCCAGCCGCAGCCGCGCGTCGAGGTTCGACAGCGGCTCATCCAGGAGCAGAAGCTTCGGCTCCACCACGATCGACCGTGCCAGTGCCACGCGCTGCTGCTGGCCGCCCGAAAGCGCGCGGGGCTGGCGGTCGGCATAGGCGGCAAGCCCGACCGAGGCGAGCGTGGCGGTCACCCGGCGGGTGATCTCGTCGCGCGCCACGCCCTGCAGGCGCAGGCCGAAGGCCACGTTCTCGAAGACGCTCAGATGCGGGAAGAGCGCGTAGGACTGGAACACCAGCCCGATGCCGCGCTTGTTCGGCGGGGTGCGGGTGATGTCCTGCCCGTCGAGCGTCACCTTGCCCGAGACGGGTTCCAGCAGCCCGGCGATGGCGCGCATCGTCGTGGTTTTGCCGCAGCCCGAGGGGCCGAGGAGGGCGACGAGCTCGCCCTGTTTCATCGACAGCTTCAGCCGGTCCACCGCGATGGCGCCGCCATAGCCCAGGGTCAGGTTCTCGAGCGTGAGGAAATCATCAGACATAGCGCGACAGTCCCAGAAGTTTTTCGGCCACGAGCACGATGGCCAGCGACATCAGCGCCAGGAGCCCGGAAAGTGCAGCGATCGAGGGGTCATAGTTGAATTCCATGTAGGCCATCATGTCGATCGGCAGCGTCGACGCGCCCGGCCCGGTCAGGAACAAGGACACCGGCACCTGATTGAACGAGGTGATGAAGCCGATGATGAAGGCCGCCATGATGCCGTTGCGGATGTTGGGCATGACGACCTTGAAGAAGGCCTGCATCCGGCTCGCGCCCAGCATCACCGCCGCCTCCTCGATATCCACCCGCAGGTTGGTGAGCGAGCCCGAGACGATGCGCACCGCATAGGGGATCAGCAGTGCCGTGTGGCCGATGAACAGCGCGGGCAGGATGCCGATGCCCATCGGGATCACCAGATGCCGCAGCAGCGACAGGCCGACGATGATGCCGGGCACGATGATCGGCGTCGAGAGGATGTTGCGGATCAGGTCGGCCCCCGGCGGGCGGTAGCGGTCCAGCGCATAGGCGGCGGGGACGCCGATGACCAGCGCCAGCAGCGTGGCGCCGATGCCCAGCGTGATCGAGATGGCGAAGGTGGAGCGGAAGCTCTCCACCTCGAAGACCCGCGCCACCCAGCGCAGCGACAGCCCCTCGGGCGGGAAGGCCAGCGTCTCGCCCGCCGAAAGCCCGGCGGCGCAGATCAGCACGAAGGGGCCGATCAGGAAGACGAAGACGAGGGCGAGCAGGATCTGCCCGGAAAGGCGCATCATTTGGCCCCTCCCTTGCCGGTGCTGGCAATGCGTTTGAGGACGGAATTGGTGAGGATCGCCATCAGGATCAGGATCACCGCGATGACGGCGGCCGAGGCGAAATCGTTGGCGACGCTGACCCGCTGGTAGAGCAGGGTCTCCAGCATCAGCACCTTGGAGCCGCCGAGGATCGCCGGGGTGACATAGGCGGTCAGCGAGCCGACGAAGACCAGCGTCCCGCCGACGACCAGCCCCTCGCGGGTGAGCGGCAGGATGACCTTCCAGAACACCTGGAACCAGTTGGCGCCGAGCATGCGCGCGGCAGGCACCACGTCGCGCGGCAGGTTCTCCAGCGCCGAGATCAGCGGCAGCACCATCAGCGGGAAGAAGAGCTGCACCAGCCCGATGAAGACCGCCGTCTCGGTGAAGAGGATGCGGGCGGGTCCGTCCATCAGCCCGGTCGAGGTGAGGAAGCCGTTGACGATGCCGGTCCGCCCCAGGATCACCACCCAGGCGTAGGTGCGGGCGACGGGCGAGATCATCAGCGGTAGCACCAGCGTGGCGACCAGCTTGCCGCGGCTGCTGGCCGAGGCGTCGACGATGGTCAACGCCACGCCGTATCCCACCAGCGCCGAGACGCCGGTGACCCAGAGCCCGAGCCGGAAGGTGCGCCAGAACACCTCGCGGTTCAGGCTCTGGCCGAAGAAGTCGGTGAAGTTCTGCAGCCCCCAGGCGCCGCCGGACTGGAAGGCCCCCGACAGCAGGATCGCCACCGGCAGCAGGAAGCCCAGCAGAATGAACACGGTCGCAGGGGCCAGCAGCAAGAGGCCCAGTCGTCGATCCTGAAACATGGACCTCTCCTTGATGCGCCATGGCTTGGCCATGGCGCTGACGGCGATGCGGCCACGGCCTGCTTCGGCCATGGCCCCGGTGGCGGCGCGGGTGGCCGGGTTACTGCGCGACCTGCTCGTTCCAGGCGGCGAGCCAGGCGTCGCGGTGTTCGAGCTGGGTTTCGGCGGGCAGGAAGTGGATGGAGGAGGCCATCTCTTCCCCATAGGACAGGCCCTCGGCGATCTCGTCCGAGACGCTGACCCCGGTGTTCACCGGGCTGTCCACCTGCATCTCGGCCAGCTTCTGCTGCACCTCGGTCGAGAGCCAGTAGTCGGCGAACTCATGCGCCAGATCGGCGTTGCCGCTGCCCTTGACCAGCGCCAGCACGTTCATCCCGCCGGTCTGGCCTTCCTTGGGGCTGGCCCAGCGGGCGGTCGGCACGGTCTTGGCCAGGTTGGCCCAGCCGAAGCGGCCGATGACCGAGGCGGCGATCTCGCCCTGCTGCATCAGCTGCGGGATCTGGCTGCCCTTCTCGTAGAAGGTCACGATCTCGTCGCGGTTCTCGCCCACCAGCGCGATGGCCTTGGCGAGGGACGGATCTTCCGAGCCGAGCGCCCGCTCCAGCATGTAGAGCGTGATCGGCCCCTGCGTGGTCGAGACGTTGGGCAGCGCCACCTGACCTTTCAGCTCGTCGCCGAAGAGGTCGAGCCAGCTGTCCACCCCGTCGATCACTGCCGAGTCGTAGACGATCGAGCTGCCGTAGAAGGTATAGCCCACCGCCAGATTGCCGCCGATCGGGTCGCGGGCGAAGTCGTAGATGTTGCCGAGGTTGGGCAGCTTCGCCGGGTCGAAGGCCGCCAGCAGATCCTTGCGCGCGGCGTCGAGCGCATTGGCGTCCGAGAAGGCGATCAGATCGACCAGTGGCGCGGCGGCATTGGCCTCTAGCTTGGCCAGACGCTCCGAGGAATTGCCGCTCTCGATCACCAGCGTGCAGCCGCATTTCGCCTCGAAGGGGGCGTAGAGCGCTTCCTTGTAGGCATCCTGCGAGACGCCGTAGACCGAGATGGTCAGCGTCTTGTCCTGCGCCTCGGCGGCGGCGGTGAGGGCCAGCAGGCTGGCGGCGGTCAGCAGCGTCGTTTTCATGGGGCAATCCTGTCCTGTGGGGGTGAGGGGGCGGGCGCGGTCGACTCGCGCGGTTCGAGGGTGACGGGAACGAGGCCGGCGCCTTCGTCATCGCCCGTCGCATGGGCCAGCGCGCGTTCGGCCACCGCATCCAGATCCTGCCGGATCGTGGTGAGACGGGGCGTGGTGATCTGGCCCCAGACGGTGTTGTCGAAGCCGGTGACCGACACCTGCTGCGGCACGGCGATGCCGCGCGCAACGAGGGCTGACAGCGCTCCGACGGCCAAGGCGTCATAGGTGGCGGCGACGGCGGTGATCGTGCCGGGCTGCCAGCGGCTGAAATGCTCGCGCGCCGCCTCAAGCCGGTTCGGCAGCGTCAGCTGATGCGGCGCGAGCCCCGCCGCCGTGAAGACCTCGGTCATGCCCGCCACCCGCGCGTCGTTGACGCGCGAGGCATCGCGCCCCGAGGGATCGCCGGGCGCGGAGAGCAGCAGCACCTCGCGATGCCCGAGCGCCAGCAGATGCGCCGCCACCTGCCGCCCGCCATCGCGGTGATCCGAGGCGACCGCGTTCAACGGATTGCTCTCGGCGTCGATCACCACCATCGGTTTGGCCAGCGTCATCCGGTCGAGCTGCGAGCCGCGCATCGGGATGATCACCAGGGCATCGCTGCCACGGGCCGCGAGATCGGCAAGGTTCTGGTCCTGCACCTCGAGATCGCCGAGCGAATCCGCCACCATCAGCACCATGCCCCGCCGCCGCGCCGCCATGGCGAAGGCGCGGGCGAATTCGGCGAAGAGCGGCATGCGGAAATCCGGCAGCACCAGCCCGATGGTCGAGCTGCGCCCGGTGCGCAGCGCCCGGCCAAGACCGGAAGGGGCGAAGTTCAGCTCCGCCGCCTTGTCGCGCACCCGCTGCATCAGCTCCGGCGACAGCCGCCCGGTGCCGTTCAGCGCATTCGACACCGTCGCGCGCGAGATGTTCAACGCGTCGGCGATGTCCTGCTGGGAGACGGGTTTGCTGCGCTTCACGCAGAGGGACTCGGGTTGCTGGCGATCCCGTCGTTGATTACACGATTAATCGGCCTGATCCATGGGTTTTCTTGGATGGCGGGAGCATCTTCGCGGGCGAACGGAAGAATGTGCCGCATTTGCGGGCAGAAATACGGCGCGGTGCTGCTGGAAGAGGCGGCTTCAGCCGGCCTCTGAAGGAAGCCGGTTCCCCGGTGCGGGAGAGGCGGAAGGGCAGCGCAGAGTTGACGATCGTGCTGCCGACGTCGATCTTCATATCGCCTTACCTGACCCATCCGCAGCAGAAGGCAGGCCTACGGCTCCAGCACCTCGCGGAAGCGGCGGGTGCTCGTCTCGATGAACTGGCGGGCGAGCTCCGTCGAGGGGACGCCCTCGGTCACGGCGAAGGCGAAGCGGTGCAGCAGGCGTTCGCGCAGCGGGCGGATCTCGATGGCGAGATGGGCGAAGTCACGCGCCATCAGCTCGTTGACCAGCGTGACGCCGATGCCCCGTGCGGCAAGGGCGCAGGCCGACTGCACCGAATGCGCTTCGACTCGCACGAGCGGGCGCAGGCCGACCTCCCAGAAGGCCTCGTCGATGTCGCGCCGCGGCAGGCGCATCCGGCCCAGAAGGATCAGCGGCACGGCATGGAGATCGCCGATCGACACCGTCTCCTGCCGCGCCAGCGGATGCCCCTTCGGCATGACGCAGACCGTGGGCACCTCGATGATCGGGGTGGTGGACAGGCCGGTACGCTGCGTCGGCATCCGCAGAAAGCCGATCTCGGCCCGCTCGTCGAGGATCATCCGCTCGATCGTGTCATAGGCGCCGGTGTGCAGTTCCACCTGCACCCGTTCGTTCCGAGCGAGGAAATCGGCGAGGATCGTCGGCACGATCGACATGGTCAGGCTGGCCGGAAAGGCGACGCGCAGCAGTTCCATCGCGTAGTTGCCCGCCTTCAGCTCGCTCGCCCGCTGGGTCAGGCGCGCGCCGTGATCGACCAGCCCGACGATTTGCCCCTGCAGCAGCCGGTTCTCGCGTGTCGGGATGAGCCGGCCCCTGTCGCGGACGAAGAGCGGGATGCCAAGTTCTTCCTCCAGCTGGGCAATGCGGCGGCTGACCCCAGATTGCGACAGGCCAAGTGCCTCTGCCGCGGCCTGCGTGGTGCCCTTCTCGATGACGGCGCGAAAGGTCTCGAGCAGGCTCAGATGCATGCTATGCGCGTTCCTCATGGGTCAAGCGGAGTTAAGCATAGTCTTGCATAGAGTCGAATCGTTCTGCAAGCTCCAGCCAAAGGGGAAGGTAGCGACAAAATGACATCACCCTCTGCATCAGCCAGAAATTGCCGAAGGGCGGTCGCGCCATGACCGTCTTCATCTTCCGGCGCCTGATCCAGGCGGTGATCGTGCTGCTGGCGACCTCGGTGATCGTCTTCCTCGGCGTCTTCGCCATTGGTGACCCGCTGGAAATCCTCCTGCCGAGCGATGCGACGGCGGCGGAGCGCGCGCAGGTCGCGGCCTCGCTGAACCTCGATGCGCCGCTGCCAATGCAGTATCTGACCTTCCTCGGCTCGGCCCTGACCGGCGACTTCGGCAATTCCTTCGTCTTCAACCGCCCGGCGCTCTCGGTGATCTTCGAGCGGCTTCCGGCCACGCTGGAGCTGACAACCACGGCGCTGGTGCTGTCGCTGCTGATCGGCCTGCCGCTCGGGCTCTGGGCCGGCACAAGACCGCAGACGCTGGTGGACGAGAGCGTGATGACCGGTTCGATCCTCGGCTTCTCGCTGCCGAACTTCTGGCAGGGGATGATGCTGGTGATGATCTTCTCGGTCTGGCTCGGCTGGCTGCCCTCGACCGGGCGGGGCGAGACCGGCACCATCCTCGGCATCCGCACCAGCTTCGCCACATGGGACGGCTTCACCCATCTTATCCTGCCCGCGACCAATCTGGCGCTGGCGCAGATCGCCCTCGTGATCCGCATGACCCGGACCGGGGTGCAGGAGACGATGCCGCTCGATTTCGTCAAGTTCGCCCGGGCGCGCGGCCTTTCCGAGCGGCGCATCCTCTTCGTGCATGTGTTCAAGACCATCCTCATCCCGATCGTCACGGTCATCGGGGTGGAGTTCGGCTCGCTCATCGCCTTCGCCGTGGTGACCGAGACGATCTTCGCCTGGCCGGGGGTGGGCAAGCTGATCATCGACTCGATCAACGCGCTCGACCGTCCGGTGGTGGTGGCCTACATCCTCGTCATCGTGGCGATGTTCATCGCGATCAACTTTCTCGTCGACCTGCTCTACTCGCTGCTCGACCCGCGCATCCGGGGGCGGGCATGACCGGCGCCTTCCTGTCCGGCGAAAGCATGCCGGCGCGCATCCTGCGCGGTCTCCTCGCCAGCCCCAAGGCCTCGGTCGCGGCCTTCATCTGCCTCGCGCTGATCCTCGCGGCGATCCTGGCCCCGCTGATCGCGCCGCAGAACCCCTACGACCTCGCGCAGATCGACTTCTTCGACGGCCGCCTGCCGCCGGGCAGCGAAGGAATGTCGGGGATGACCTTCTGGCTCGGCACCGACACGCAGGGGCGCGACATGTTCTCGGCCATGCTCTACGGGCTGAGGACCAGCCTCGCCGTCGGCCTGACCTCTGGCCTGCTGGCGCTGCTCGTCGGCACCACGCTGGGCCTGATCGCCGCCTATGCCGGGGGCAGGGTCGATGCCTTCATCATGCGGGTGGTCGATCTGATGCTGGGTTTCCCCACCATCCTCGTCGCGCTGATGATCCTCGTCGTCTTCGGGCAGGGGACATGGAAGGTGATCCTCGCGCTGATCTTCGTGCAATGGGCCTATTTCGCCCGCGCCGTCCGCGCCGCCGCGCTGGTCGAGACCGGCAAGGACTATGTGGAGGCCGCCCGTTGCCTCGGCCTGTCGCCCGCCCGCATCCTCGCCGCGCATATCCTGCCGAACTGCCTGCCGCCGCTGATCGTGATCGGCACGATCCAGGTGGCCAATGCCATCGCCGCCGAGGCGACGCTCTCCTTCCTCGGGATCGGCCTGCCGATCACCGAACCCTCGCTCGGGCTCTTGATCGCCAACGGCTATCAGGTGCTCTTGGCCGGGCTCTACTGGATGAGCGTCTACCCGGGGCTCCTGCTGCTCGTCATCGTCTTCTCGGTCAATATCGTCGGTGACCGGCTGCGGGTGGTGCTGAACCCGAGGATCGAGACATGAGCGCACCACTTCTCCGGGTCGAGGGCCTGAAAACCTGGTTCGACACGCCCAAGGGCATCGTGAAATCGGTCGATGGCGTCGATCTCGACGTCGGTCGGGGCGAGATCCTCGGGCTGGTGGGCGAGAGCGGGTCGGGCAAGTCGGTCACCGGCTTCTCGCTGATCGGGCTGGTGGACAAGCCGGGCCGGGTGGTCGAGGGCCGCATCGACTTCAAGGGCGAGGATCTGCGCACCGCCTCTCCGGCGCGGCTGCGCTCGCTCAGGGGCGACCGGATCGCGATGATCTTCCAGGACCCGATGATGACGCTGAACCCGGTGCTGCGGATCGGCACCCAGATGATCGAGACGGTGCAGGCGCATCGCAAGGTCAGCCGCGCCGAGGCGCGCGCCAAGTCGGTCGAGGCGCTGGGCAAGGTCGGCATCCCGCATCCGGCGGAGCGGATCGACGCCTATCCGCACGAGTTCTCCGGCGGGATGCGGCAGCGCGTGGCCATCGCCATCGCCCTGCTGCACGAGCCCGATCTCATCATCGCCGACGAACCCACGACCGCGCTCGACGTGACAATCCAGAGCCAGATCCTCGCGCAGGTGCAGAAGCTGGCCGCCGAGATGGGGCTGGGGCTGATCTGGATCAGCCATGACCTCGGGGTGGTCGCGGCGCTCGCGCAGCGGGTGGCGGTGATGTATGCGGGCCGGATCGTCGAGCGCGGCACCATCGACGAGGTGCTCGACGCGCCGCAGCATCCCTATACCGCCGGGCTGATCGGCTCGACGCCGATGGCCAACGAGCGGGGCAAGCCGTTGCGGCAGATCCCGGGCTCCGCGCCTCCCGCGCTCGGGCGGCCCAGCGGCTGCCCGTTCCGGCCCCGCTGCGCCCGCGCGACCGAGATCTGCCAGACAGAACCGCCCGAGACTCTCGCCGGTCAGCATGGCTGGCGCTGCTTCCACCCGCTGCAGACCCCCACGGAGGTGCGCGCATGACCGATGCGACCCCAGCAGCCCCGGTTGCGCGCGCCGTGGGCGTCACCAAGCGTTTCCAGCGCGGCACCGATGCCGTCGACCGTCTGGCGATCCGCCTCGGCATCGCCAAGCCGCCGCCCGCGGTCCGGGCACTCGATGCCGTCGATCTCGAGGTGCGCAAGGGCGAGGTGGTCGGCCTCGTCGGCGAATCCGGCTGCGGCAAGTCCACGCTGGGCCGGGTCATCGCCGGGATGCTGCCGCCGACCGAGGGCAGGGTCGAGCACCACGGCCAGGACATCGCCGGGCTGAAGGGCAAGGCCGCGCGCGACATGCGTCTGGCGACGCAGATCATCTTCCAGGACCCGATGTCCTCTCTCAACCCGCGCAAGCGGGTGCGCGAAATCATTGCCGAGGCGCCGCGGGTCCATGGGCTCGCCTCGCGCGCCGAGGCGCGGCGGCTGGTCGAGGAGCTTCTGGGCCGCGTCGGGCTCGATCCGGCGATGGCCGACCGCTATCCGCACCAGTTCTCCGGCGGTCAGCGCCAGCGGATCGGCATCGCCCGCGCTCTGGCGGTGAACCCCGATTTCCTGATCTGCGACGAGAGCATCGCCGCGCTCGACGTCTCGATCCAGGCGCAGGTCATCAACCTCTTCATGGCGCTGCGGCAGGAGCTGGGGCTCACGCTGCTCTTCATCAGCCACGACCTGTCGGTGGTGCGGCACATCTCGGACCGGGTTGTGATCATGTATCTGGGCCGCGTCGTGGAAGAGGCGGCGACCGACGCCATCTTCGACGCGCCGCGCCACCCCTATACCGAGGCGCTGCTGCAGGAGATCCCGCGGCTCGACCGCCGGGCGCGGGCCTTCGCGCCGGTGAAGGGCGAGATCCCCTCGCCGGTCAACCCGCCCTCGGGCTGCCATTTCCATCCGCGCTGCCCCTTCGCGATGGAGATCTGCAAGACCACCCGCCCGCCGCTGATTGACGTGGCGGCAGGGCATCGCGCGGCCTGCCACTTGAACGGCGGCATGGGGCGGCTGCCCTCGGACATCGCAAGCGACACAAGAAACCATCAGGGAGATCATCCATGACAAGCTTCAAATCCGCCGCGCTCGCGGCCCTGCTCTGCGGCGTGGCCATGCCCGCCCTCGCGCAGGATCTGACCATCGGCCGGTCGAGCGAGCAATCGTCGATCGACCCGCAGTTCTCGCGCACCGGCAACAACCAGATGACCTCGACGATGATCTTCGGGCGGCTGGTCGAGTTCGACGCCAACCTGCAGGTCAGCCCCGGTCTGGCCGAAAGCTGGCAGAACATCGACCCGACCACTTGGGAGATCAAGCTGCGCTCCGGCGTCACCTTCCACGACGGCTCGGCCTTCACCGCCGACGACGTGATCTTCTCGCTGGAGCGCGCCGACGAGGTGCCGAACTCGCCCGCACCCTATACCGATCAGGTCTCGGCCGTGGCTGGGATGGAGAAGGTCGACGACCTGACGATCCGCATCACCACCAACGCCCCGGCGCCGACGCTGATGGAAGACATCGGCCGGGTGTTCATCGTCTCGAAAGCCGCCACCGAGGGCCGCTCGAGCGAGGACTTCATGACGCCGGAAGTTGCCGTCGGCACCGGCCCCTACAAGTTCGTTTCCTGGACCCCGGGCGAGACGCTGGAGCTGCAGGCCCATGACGGCTTCTACGGCACGGCGCCGGAGTTCAAGGATGTCGAGGTCCGTTTCATTTCCAACGACGCGGCGCGGGTCGCGGCACTGTTGTCGGGCGCGGTCGACGTGATCGACGCCGTGCCGCCGACCGATGTGGCCACCATCGAGAACAGCGACGGCTTTTCGGTCTTCTCGACGCAGTCGGGTCGGATCATCTACCTTGGCCTCTCGATGCGCGCCGACACCGCGCCGGGCGTCGCCGGGGCGGACGGCCAGCCGCTCGCCGACAATCCCTTCAAGGACCCGCGCGTGCGCAAGGCTGTCTCGCTGATGATCGACCGCCAGCTGATCGTCGACCGGATCCTCGGCGGTTCGGGCGTTCCCGCCGGGCAGCTGGTGCCGGAGGTTCTGGGTGGCCATGCCGATGACGTGATTCCGGACCAGCCGGATCTGGAGCAGGCCAAAGCGCTGTTGACCGAGGCGGGCTATCCCGAGGGCTTCAGCCTGACGATCTCCTCCTCGAACGACCGTTTCCCGGGCGACGCCGATCTGGCGCAGGCGCTGGGGCAGATGCTGACGCGCGGCGGGCTCAAGGTCAGCGGCGTGCAGGTCTTCCCCTACAACGTCTATTCCAAGGCGGCGACGGCGGGCGAATACGGCGCCTTCGTCTTCTCGCTCGGCTCCTCCACCCCGACCTCGGGCCCGAGCCTGCAGGCGCTGCTGCACAGCTACGACAAGGAAGCCGGCGTCGGAGCCTTCAACCGCGTGCGCTATTCCAACGCCGAATTCGACACCGCGATCGACACCGCGCTGCAGGAGTTCGACGAGGCGAAGCGCATCGGGATGTTGCAGGACGCCACGCGCCTCGTCTTCGAGGACACGCCCATCGTGCCGCTCTACTGGCAGGTGATCCACTGGGGCCTGAAGGACGGGCTCGCCATCACGGCCGGTCTGTCCGAAGACACCCTGCCGCAGGAAATCCGGAGCGCCGAATGAGTACCGAGGTCGCCCTCCCGGCCGGGGAACTGGTCGAAGACGGAATCATCGTCCACCACGACGTGATGATCACGATGCGCGACGGTGTGCGTCTTGCCACCGACATCTACCGCCCGGCGGAGGGCGGCCGCCCCGTGGAGACGCCGCTTCCGGTGATCTTCGAGCGCACGCCCTACGACAAGGCGGGGACGCCGCGGACCGAACTCTCCGTGGCGCGCCCCACCTCCTACAGCCGTCCCGACCTGGCCTGTCTGCTGGTGCGCGAGGGCTATGTCGTCATCTGGCAGGATTGCCGGGGACGCTATGCCTCGGAAGGCGTGTTCACGAAGTATGTGAACGAGGCCGAGGACGGCTACGACTCGATGGTCTGGATCGAGGCGCAGCCGTGGAACAACTCGCGCATCGGCACGATGGGCCTGAGCTACGACGCCCATGTGCAGATGGCGATGGCCTGTCTCAACCCGCCCGGCCTCGCCTGCATGGCGGTGGATTCGGGCGGCTTCTCCAACGCTTTCACCTGCGGCATCCGCCAAGGCGGGGCGCTGGAGATGAAGCAGGCGACCTGGGCCTACAACCGCGCGATGGAAAGCCCGCTGTCCGCCGCCGAGCCCGACATCCTGCGCGCGATCCAGGCGGAAGACCTGCACGGCTGGATGGCCCGCACGCCCTGGACCAAGGGCCGCTCGCCGGTAAAGTGGGATCCGGATTACGAGGCCTATCTGCTCGACCAGTGGCAGCACGGCACCTTCGACGACTTCTGGAAGAAGACCGGGCTTTGGGCGGCGGGCTACTACCAGACCTTCCCGAAACTGCCGATTATCTTCATGTCGAGCTGGTATGATGCCTATGTGCAGACCACGCTGGAGAATTACGCAGGCCTCAGGGGCGAGGCCGAGCGCCCGCTGACGCTGATCATGGGGCCCTGGACCCACGGCAACCGCTCGGAGCGAGTCTTCGGCGATGTCGATTTCGGCGAGGCCGCGACCTTCGATGCGCAGGTCGACAGCGACTGGCTGACCTACCGGCTGAAATTCTTCGCCCGCTGGCTGAAGGACGAGGCGGCGCCGGTGCTCGACGGCCGCGTGCATCTCTTCGTCATGGGCGGTGGCTCGGGGCGCAAGACCGGGTCCGGGCACCTCGACCACGGCGGGCAGTGGATCGAGACCACCGATTGGCCGGTGCCGGAGGCGGAGCCCTTGGTGCTGCATCTGCGCGCCGACATGACGCTGGGCGACACCCCCGGCGCGGAACAGGTGCTGTCCTACGACTACGATCCGCGCCATCCGGTGCCGACGATCGGCGGCTCTCTGACCTCGGGCGAGCCGATCTTCTCCGGCGGCGGCTTCGATCAGGTCGAGGCCGAGGGCATCTTCGGCTGCACCGCGCCCGGCATGCCGCTGACCGCGCGGCCCGACGTGCTGAGCTTCGAGACCGCGCCTCTGGTCGAAGACATGGTGATCGCCGGCCCGGTGAAGGTGCGGCTCAAGGTCTCCACCGATGCGCCGGACACGGATTTCACCGCCAAGCTGGTCGATGTCTATCCGCCCTCCGCCGACTACCCGCGCGGCTATGCGCTCAACATCACCGACGGGATCTTCCGCGTCCGCTACCGCAAGGGCTACGACGCGCCGGAGCTCGTCGGCCCCGACGAGGGCGCCTTCGAGATCACCATCACCCCCTTCGCCACGGCGAACCGCTTCGCAAAGGAGCATCGGATCAGGCTCGACATCTCGTCGTCGAACTTCCCGAAATACGACATCAACCCGAACACCGGCGAGCCCGAAGGCACCTCGCGCCGCAGCCGGATCGCGGTGAACAGCCTGCACCTGGGCCAGGCCGATGGCAGCCGGATCGAGCTGATGCGGCTGCCCCTCAAGGGCTGATGTCCGACCCCGGCAGGCGACTGCCGGGGCTCCCGTTCAACGGCTTCCCGCAGCGGAGGGCTGGCGCAGCCCGGTCCAGAGCGTCAGTGCGAGGATCACATTGGCCAGGGCAAAGGCCGCCAGCGCCGCCAGCGTCGCCTCGGCACCCAGCCGGGTGATCAGCGCCGCGCCGATCAGCGGGGCCGCCGCCTGCGCCAGGAGGGCCGGGCGGGCGAGACGGCCCATCAGCGCCGGATAGCGCTCCGGCCCGAAGACCGCCATCGGCAGGGCGCCGCGGGCGATGGAGAAGACGCCGTTGCCCGCCCCGTAAAGCAGCATCGCCGGAGCGGGCGCATCCACCATCGCCAGCAGCACGAGCCCCGCCGCGGTGGAGACGGTGGCCGCCGCCAGCGACCAGATCACCGGGTGCCGCCCGCCGCTGGCCATCTCGATCAGCCGCCCGCCGACCTGCGCCGGACCGATCAGCGCCCCGATTGCCACGGCAGAAGACAGCGACAGGCCGCGCGCCGCCAGAAGCGTCAGCAGATGCACCGAGAGGATGGTGGTGGCGAGCCCCGCCAGCGTGAGGATCGCCGCCATCAGCAGGAACGACCGCCGCTCCTCGGAGGCAAGCGAGAGGGGCTGCGCCCGGGGTTTCGGGCCGCCCGTCGCGGGGGCAGGGGGCACCAGCCAGAGGATCAGCGGGGCGGAGAGGCAAAGATGCAGCCCGGCATAGGCCAGCGCCGCGCCGCGCCAACCCAGATGCTCCAGCAGCAGCGCCGAGAGCGGCCAGCAGACCGTGCTGGCAAAGCCGCCCCAGAGCGTCAGCGTGGTGATCGCCCGCCGCGCCTCACGGCCATAGAGCGCGCCCAGCGTGGCGAAGGCCGGGTCGTAGAGCCCCGCCGCCATTCCCAGACCGATCACCGCCCAGCCCAGGAGAAACACCCAGAGCGCCGTCGCCAGCGCCAGCATGACCAGCCCCAGCGCCAGCAGCAGGCACCCCGCCAGCAGCACAGGCCGACCGCCATGCCGGGCGATGGCCCGCCCGACGCCGGGCGAGGCGAGCCCGGCGACCAGCAGGCCCAGCGACAGCGCCCCCACCACCCAGGGCAGCGGCCAGCCGGTATCCTCAGAGATCGGCCCGGCCAGCACCGCCATCAGGTAGTAGCTGCTGCCCCAGGCGAAGATCTGCATGACGCCGAGCGCCGAGATCACCGGCCAGCGGCGGGGGCTCACCGCGCCTGCGTCAGGTTCACCCGCGCCTCCAGCTCGGCCGCGGCCTCTTTGCGCTCGGAGTAGCGGTCGGTCAGATGGCCGCTGATGTCCCGGGTCAGGAGGGTGAACTTCACCAGCTCCTCCATCACGTCCACCACCCGGTCATAATAGGCCGAGGGCTTCATCCGCCCGGCCTCGTCGAATTCGGCATAGGCCTTGGCGACCGAGGACTGGTTCGGGATGGTGATCATCCGCATCCAGCGCCCCAGCACCCGCATCTGGTTCAGCGCGTTGAAGCTCTGCGACCCGCCCGAGACCTGCATCAGCGCCAGCGTGCGCCCCTGCGTCGGGCGGATCGCGCCCATCGCCAGCGGGATCCAGTCGATCTGCGCCTTCATCACCCCGGTCATCGCGCCATGCCGCTCGGGCGAGGTCCAGACCTGCGCCTCGGACCATGTGCAGGCCTCGCGCAGCTCCTGCACCTTGGGATGGTCGGGCGCTGCGTCGTCGGGCAGGGGCAGGCCGTCGGCATGGAAGATCCGCGTCTCGCAGCCGAAATGGCTGAGCAGCCGCTCGGCCTCCAGCGTCAGGAAGCGGCTGTAGCTGCGCTCGCGTAGCGAGCCGTAGAGCAGCAGCACCCGCGGCGGATGGCCGGAAACCGCAGGCCGCAGCGCCTCGCGGTCGGGCAGGCGCAAGGCGGCGGCAGAAATGTTTGGCAGGTCGGTCATGCGGTCTCCTTGTCGTCGAACCAGCGCGGGCGCAGCCGCAGCGCCACCTGCACCAGCAGGATCAGCACCGGCACCTCGACCAGCGGGCCGATGACAGCGGCGAAGGCGACGGGCGAGGCGAGGCCGAAGGCCGCGATGGCAACGGCGATCGCCAGCTCGAAATTGTTGCCCGCCGCGGTGAAGGCGATGGCCGTGGTGCGCGGGTAGTCCCTGGCGATCAGCCGGCCCAAGAGGAAGCTCAGCCCGAACTGGATGGCGAAATACAGAGTGAGCGGCACGGCGATGCGCAGCACGTCGAACGGCAGGCGCAGCACGTCGCCGCCCTTCAGGCTGAACATCGCGACGATGGTGAAGAGCAGCGCCGCCAGCGTGATCGGGCTGATCCGCGGCAGGAACGCCTCGGCATACCAGACCGCTCCCTTGCGGGCGATCAGCAAGCGGCGGGTCAGGTAGCCCGCGGCGAAGGGGATGCCGAGATAGATCAGCACCGCCTCGCTCACCGTGCGGAAGCTCACGTCGATCACGCTGCCCTCCAGCCCGAAGAGCGGTGGCAGCACAGTCAGGAAGAACCATGCGTAGGTGGAGAAGAACAGGATCTGGAAGATCGAGTTGAAGGCCACCAGCCCCGCCACATATTCGCTGTCCCCCCGGGCCAGCTGGTTCCAGACCAGCACCATGGCGATGCAGCGGGCCAGCCCGATCAGGATCAGCCCGGTCATGTAATCGGGAAGGTCGCGCAAGAAGATCACCGCCAGCGCGAACATCAGCACCGGCCCGATGACCCAGTTCTGCAACAGCGACAGCGCCAGCACCCGACGGTCGCGGAACACGCGCGGTAACTCTTCGTAGCGCACCTTCGCCAGTGGCGGATACATCATCAGGATCAGCCCGATGGCGATGGGGATATTGGTCGTGCCCCACGAGGCGGCATCGAGCGCGCCCGGCAGCCCGGGCATCAGCCGCCCGAGCAGCACGCCGAGCGCCATGGCGGCGAAGATCCAGAGTGTGAGCCAGCGGTCGAGGAAGGAAAGGCGGGTCATGGGGAGGGAGCTTTCGGCAGGGGCGGCAGGTCCGCGACGGTCAGGCCTCGTCGGCCACGGGGAGGCAGACCGTGGCGGGGCCGCAGATTTCGGGGTGGCCCTGACAGCAATCCCGCATCAGGAAGGCCACGAGGTCGGAGAGCACGCCATAGGCCGCCGTGTAGATCACGAAGCGCCCCTCCTTGCGCGAGGTGACGAGACCCGCATGTTCCAGATGCGTCAGATGGAAGGACAGCCGCGAGGAAGAGGCGCCGAGCGCCTCGCCCACCGCGCCCGCCGACAGGCCCTGCGGACCCGCCGTCACCAGAAGCCGCACGATGCGCAGCCTCGTGTCCTGTGCCAGCGCGGCGAAGGCACCCAGAGCCGCGGTGTCGTCCATCATCTCAACCTCTCAACGTATATTGAGACGTTAGCTCTGCCGATCGTGACCGTCAAGCCGCAGATCGCTGTTGAGCGCACGGCGCTTGTGGTGCAGGTTTCGCGGCATGCGTCGCGACTCCCGCCCCTTCCTTGCTGCTGCCCTTGCGCTCAGGCTTGTCCTGACGGCGGTGCTTCTGATGGGGCAGGGCATGCTGCCCGCCGCCTCGGCGCAGGCGGTGGAACGGGTGCGCGCGCAGGTCGAGACGCTGCTGGCCGCGCCAGAGCGGGCACTGGCGGTCAAGCGGCCCGAAGCTGCGCAACCGAAGACCCTCCTCCTGCTGGGCGCGGCCTTCGTCGCGCCGGAACGCCCCGCGACCGGCTGGGGCCTCGCCACACCGGCAGCGGTCAAGACCAGCCCCGGGCGCCCTGCCTTGCGCCTGCCGCCGTCGCGGGCGCCGCCGTTCTTCCTCATCTGACGCAGTGACATCGGTCGCGGGCCCATGGCCGGCGGCCATCGCTTCTTGATGAGGGTTAACCCATGACGATCGCTTTCTCCGCCCTGTCCGGGCTCTTTCCTGCCGCCTCCGCCGTGGCGCTGGTGCTCAGTGGGCTGCACCGCTCGCGCGCCCGCCGCGCCGCGCGCGGCAGCGACCGCAGCCAGCCCTATGCGCCGCCCGCGCATCTGACCGCAGTCCCCGCGTGCCCTCGGCGCGTGCCGATGCCGCCTCAGCCTGCTATCGAAACGGCGGAGCAGACGCAGTTCCCGACCGAGACCGGCGCCACCCCGGCGGAACGGCGGGCCGCGCTCATGAGCTGGCTTGCCTTCTTCGGCGGCGGCGCGCTGCTCTTCGGGGTGGCGAAACTGCTGCTGCGCTGAGGGCGGGCCTCAGGCCGGGCTGGCGAACAGCCCGGCCATCTCGCCGATCAGCCCGCTCACATAGGCGTCGAACCCCGGCCCCGGCTGGCGCAATCTCAGCGTCTCGGCCATCGGATCGGGCGCGATGGCAGTGCTGCCCGACAGCTCCTCCAGCACCGCATGGCCGCAGAACGGCACATAGACCTCGGAATAGCCGCCCTCGTGGACCAGCGTCAGCCGCCCGTCGCAGAGCTCCTCCGCCGCTCGCATCACCATGCGGGTCATCAGCCGGAAGGTCTCGGCGGTGGCCATGGTGCGCGACAGCGGATCCACCGCCGCGGCATCGAAGCCGCAGGCCACCACGATGGCGTCGGGCCGGAAGCGGGCGAGGGCGGGCAGCACGATCCGCTCCATCGCCTCGAGATAGCTGCGATGCCCGGTGCCGGGCGGCAGCGGGATGTTGATGTTCGTCCCCAGCCCCGCGCCGGTCCCGCGCGCCGAGGCCTCGCCGGTATCCATCGGGTAGTTGCGTTCCTGATGCAGGCTGATGGTCAGCACGTCGGCCCGGTCGTAGAAGATCGCCTCGGTGCCATTGCCGTGATGCACGTCCCAGTCGATCACCGCGACCCGCTCGGTCAGCCCCTCGGCCCGCGCCGCCTCGATGGCGATGGCGATATTGGCCATCAGGCAGAAGCCGTTGGGGAAATCCGGCAGGCAGTGATGCCCCGGCGGGCGGCTCAGCGCGTAGCTGTTGCGATGCCTGCCCCGCAGCACATCGCCAAGCGCCGCCTTGGCCAGCCCGGCGGAGAGCGCCGCCAGCTCGTAGCCGCCGCGCCCGAAGGGTGTGCGCAGGCCAAGCTCGCCGCCGCCGGCATCCGACATCCCCTTGAAGGCGTCGAGGTAGCTTGCGGGATGCACCCGGCGCAGGTCTTCCGCTGCCGCCTCGGGTGCGGAGCTGGCGGCAAGGTCGCGGATCAGCCCGGTCACCTCCAGGAGGTTGCGCAGCCGCCGCTTGGTCTCGGGGTTCTCCGGCAGGCCGCCGGCGAGCGGTTGCACCAGCCCGCCCACCGGCAGGGTGAAGGCATAATTCCCGCCGCCATGCCAGAAGCAGCGCTCGTCCCAGTAGAAACCCGTCGTCATCCGCACCTCCGTTTGCCCCGAGCCTAAGAGCGGGCTATGCCGGGGGCCAGAGGAAAGCGATGACCGACCTGAGCTCCCTTGCCCAACCCGGCGCAACGCTCGCCGTCCGCGTGACGCCCCGCGCGTCGCGCGACCGGGTGCTGTGCGAGGATGGCCAGATCCGCATCCATGTCACCTGCGTGCCGGAGGACGGCAAGGCCAACAAGGCGGTGACAGCCCTGCTGGCCAAGGCGCTGGGGGTGGCGAAATCGCGGCTGACCCTGCTGCGCGGCGCGACCTCGCGCGACAAGCTGTTCCGGCTGGACTGACGGGGGGAGCCGTCCTCGGGGCCATCGAGGCCCGCTCGGACGGCGCTGCCGCGGCTACACCCGGTCGAAGCTCAGCCGCGTCTCCTGCCGGTAGGTCTGGCCCGGATCCAGCCGGATCGAGGGGAAGCCCGGGTGGTTAGGCGCATCCGGCCAGCGCTGCGCCTCCAGCGCCATCGCCTCATGCTTGCGGAGCGGTCGGTCCTGCAGCCCGGCGAAGCCCTCGCTGTCGATGTAAACCCCGTCGTAGACCTGCAGCCCCGGCTCGGTGGTCGCGAGCCGCAGCCGCACCCCCGACTGCCCCACCAGCTCGGCCACCTCGGTCAGCCCGCGCGGCGCATCGGCGAGGCAGAAGTTGTGGTCGAAGCCCTCGCTCAGGTCGATCACCCGACCCTGCCGCAGGTCGAAGGCGCCCGCCACCGGCAGCACCCGCCCGGTGGGCAGGCCCGCCACCGTCTCCAGCACCCGGTCGGCGGCGACGGTCAGGCGGTGCCCGGCGATGCTCTCCGATCCGTCGAGGTTCCAGTAGCTGTGATTGGCGAGGTTCATCAGCGTCGGCGCGTCGCTGGTGGCGCTCAGCCGCAGCACCAGCGTCGCGCCCTCCAGCGCGAAACCCGCCTCGATCACCCGCGCGCCGGGAAAGCCCTGATCGCCCGCCGCCAAGGCCAGACGCAGCACCGCCGAGGTCTCGCCGACCGAGGCAATATCCCAGACCCGCGCCTGCGTGCCGAAGTGCCCGCCATGCAGCAGGTTCGCCCCCTCGTTCGGCGGGAAGTCATGGCGCGCGCCGTCGATCAGCGCCGAGGCCCCGGCGATGCGGTTGGCCACCGGCCCCACCACCGCTCCGTAATAGCCGAGCGGCCCGATATAGGCCGCCAGATCCGCCGACCCCAGCGTCAGCGGCCAGTCCACCCCCGCCAGCCGCAGATCCTGCACCACCGCGCCCCAGGTCAGCAGCTGCACCGTCAGCGCGGCGTTGCGCAGGGTGATGCGCTCGACGGGCCGACCGTCGGGCGCGGTTCCGAAAGGGGTGATCTGGCCTGTCACGTCGCTCTCCTCGCTGGCGGGCCAGCCTTTGCCGATCCGGCCGGTCCGGTCAAGGCTGGCCCGCCAAGGCTCAGCGCTCGCCGAGACAGTCGGTTAGCGTCGTGGCGAGCCCGGTCAGCAGCTCGGCATAAAGCCCCGCGCCCGGCTCCAACTGTGCGCCCTGCGGGTCGAGCGGCGCGCCGATCTTCACCGGGGTGCCCTCGGCCAGCTGCGCCACCAGCTTCGGATCGTGCTGCACCTCGGGGAAGATGCAGACCGCGCCCTCCGCCGCCAGCTCCTCGCGCAGCGCACTCAGCCGCGCCGCACCGGGGGCCGAGGCATCGCCGATCGCCACCGTCGCCGCGACATCGAGCCCGTAATGCGCCGCGAAATAGCCATAGGCATCGTGGAACACGACGAAGGGCCGGTCCTGCACCGCCTCCAGCCGCGCCGCCGTCTCTGCATCGAGCCGGGCGACCCCCGCCGCCGCCGCCTCGGCGTTGGCGGCATAGGTCGCGGCGTTGTCGGGATCGAGCTTGCCCAACTCGGCGGCGATCACCGGCAGCCAGAGCCGCGCATTGGCCGGATCGAGCCAGAGATGCGGGTCGAGCCCGCTGTGGCTGTGGCCCTCGTGCCCGGCCTCTTCGGCATCATGGTCATGACCCGCCGGCTCGGCCTCATGCTCATGCTCGGCATGATCGTGCTCCGCATGCTCCTCATGCGCGTGCTCCGCGTGATCGTGGTCGGCATGCTCTTCCTGCTCATGCCCCTCATGCTCATGCGCAGCGGCGTCGCCATAGTCCTGCACATGCAGCCCCGCCACGGTCGAGAGCCTGAGCTGCGCCTTGGCCCCCAGGCTCTCCAGCGTCCGGTCGAGCCAGGGCGTCATCTCCGGCCCGATCCAGATCACCAGCCCGGCGGTGGAGAGCGACCGCGCCTGGCTGGGCCGCAGCTGGAAGGAATGCGCATCCGCCCCGCGGTCCAGCAGCAGCTCCGGCGCGCCCAGATCGCCCATCACCTGCGCCACCAGCGAGTGCACCGGCGGGATGTCGGTAACCACCAGCGGCACCTCGGCGAGGGCCGCCGGGGCGATCAGCAGACTCGTCACTGCGGATGATATGGTATAACGCATGGTCTCGCCTTTCCTTGAACTCTCCGGGATCGGTAGTATGTTATAGCATAACACGTCAAGGGGCCAAGCATGTCCAAGCCGCTCGCCTTCGCTGCGCATGATCACAGCCATTGCTCGGGCGACCTCCTCGCCCGCGCCGAAAGCATGGCGGCCGAGACCGGGGCGCGCCTGACCCCGGTGCGCCGCCGCGTGCTGGAGATCCTTCTGGAGGAGCACCGCGCGCTCGGCGCCTATGACGTGCTGCAGCGGCTGGCGAAGGAGGGCTTCGGCAACCAGCCGCCCGTGGCCTATCGCGCGCTCGACTTCCTGGTGGAGCAGGGCTTCGCCCATCGCATCCGCCGGCTCAACGCCTTCACCGCCTGCATGCATCCCGGCACCGCCCATGCGCCCGCCTTCCTGATCTGCCGACTCTGCGACGCCGTGGCCGAGGCCCCGGCCGAGCCGGTGCGCGCCGCGCTGGATCAGGCGGCGGCCTCGCTCGGCTTCAGCATCGAGCGCAGCAACATCGAGGCGGTCGGCCTCTGCCCCGGCTGCAAGGCCGCCGCATGAGCCTGATCGCCGCGCATCGCCTGAGCATCCGTCTCGGTGGCGCCGAGGTGCTGACCGGGGTCAGCATGTCGGTCGCCGCGGGCGAGATCGTCACCATCGTCGGCCCGAACGGCTCGGGCAAAAGCACGCTCCTGCGCGCGCTGCTCGGCATCCTGCCGCCCGCCGGCGGCGAGGTGACGCGCAAGCCGGGGCTCCGCATCGGCTACGTCCCGCAGAAGCTGCACATCGACCGCAGCCTGCCGCTGACCGTCCGCCGCTTCCTGTCGCTGCCGCAGCGCCGCAGCGAGACCGAGGCCCGCACGGCGCTGGAGCGGGTCGGGGTGCCCGAGGTGCGCGAGCGGCAGATGGCGGATCTCTCCGGCGGCCAGTTCCAGCGGGTGCTCTTGGCCCGCGCGCTGCTGACCACGCCCGACCTCCTCATCCTCGACGAGCCGACGCAGGGGCTGGACCAGCCCGGCGAGGCCGCCTTCTACCGGCTGATCGAGGAGGTCCGCTCCGAGACCGGGGCGGCGGTGCTGATGGTCAGCCACGATCTGCATGTGGTGATGTCGGCCTCCGACCGGGTGATCTGTCTCAACGGCCATGTCTGCTGCGAGGGCACGCCGCGGGTGGTGTCGAACGCGCCGGAATACCGCGCGCTCTTCGGTCTGGGCACGCAGGGCGCGCTGGCGCTCTACCAGCACAGCCACGATCACGACCACACCCATGACCATGCCCATCCGCATGCGCATGACCATGATCCCGCGGAGCACGACCATGTTTGACGATTTCCTGATCCGCGCCGCCCTTGCCGGGATCGGTGTGGCGCTGGCGGCGGGACCGCTCGGCGCCTTCGTGGTCTGGCGGCGCATGGCCTATTTCGGCGACGCGACCTCGCATGCCGCGATCCTCGGCGTGGCGCTGGCCTTGGCGAGCGACCTGCCCGTCGGCCTCGGCACCCTCGCCGTCGCGCTCCTCATGGCGCTCACCGTCTCCACCCTCGCCGCGCGCGGCTGGGCGATGGACACGACGCTCGGTGTGCTCGCCCATTCGGCGCTAGCCTTCGGCCTCGTCGCCGTCAGCTTCGTGCCGGGGGTGCGCACCGACCTTTCGGCCTATCTCTTCGGCGACATCCTCGCCGTCTCTGCCGCCGATCTCGTCTTCATCTGGGGCGGGGCGGCCTTGGTCGTGGCCCTGCTGGTCTGGCGCTGGTCGTCGCTGCTGACCTCGACGCTGAACGAGGATCTGGCCCATGCCTCGGGCCTCAATCCCGACCGCGAGCGGCTTATCCTGACGCTGGCCCTCGCCCTGACCGTCGCCGTGGCGCTGAAGGTGGTGGGCGCGCTCCTGATCGCGGCCATGCTCATCATCCCCGCCGCCGCCGCGCGCGGCCTCGCGCGCACGCCCGAATCCATGGCCGTGCTCGCCGCCCTGATCGGCGGCGCGGCCACCCTCGGCGGCCTGCAGCTCTCGCTCTTCTACGACACCCCCGCCGGCCCCTCCATCGTAGCGGCGGCGGCACTGGTCTTTGCCGCCTCCGCCACCTTGGGCAAGCTGCGCCGCACCTGACCCTCCCATTTTTTTGTCCTCGAATATCCCACGGGGGGTGCGGGGGGTGTGAAACCCCCCGCTGCGCCGCCAACCACAGGCACCCCGCAAGCCAGCTTCTTACCCCCATGTCGTTTTCGGACGCCAAATGTCGGGCTGACTTGTCGCGCGCGGCCGCGTTAGGGCATGTATGCGCAAAACCCTGCCGTACGGAGTTGCCCCGATGAAGACCCATGTGAAAGCCCTAGTCGTCGGTGGTGGCGCCGTCGGAACGGGGATCGCCTATCACCTCGCCAAGGCCGGCTGGGACACCATGCTGGTCGAGCGCGACGAGCTGACCTCCGGCTCCACCTGGCATGCCGCGGGGCTCCTGCCGCTCTTCAACATGAGCTATGCCACCACCCATATCCACAAGTATTCGGTCGACTTCTACAAGGGTCTCGAGGCTGAAACCGGGCTCAACCCGGGCTTCTACGTCGTCGGCAACCTGCGCATGGCCCAGACCGATGCGCGGATGGACGAATACATGCTCTATTCCTCGGTGGCCGAGACCGCCGGGGTCTATCATGAATTCCTCACCCCAGCGCAGATCAAGGAGCGCTGGCCGCTGGTGCGCACCGAGGATCTGAAGGGCGCGCTCTACCACCCGCAGGACGGCTACATCAACCCGGCCGACGTGACGCAGGCGATGGCCAAGGGCGCGCGGCAGCTCGGCGCGACCATCGAGCGGCGGATCCAGGTGAATGGCTACCGCTGGACCGGCAGCGAATGGATCGTCACCTGCGCCCGGATGGTGGAGCAGGGGGGCAACCTCGTGGCCTCCGAGGAGACCTTCGAGATCCATGCCGAGCATGTGGTCACCGCCACCGGCAACCATGCGCAGCGAACTGCGCGGCTCCTCGGGATCAAGATCCCGGCGATCCCGGTCGAGCACCAGTATATTGTGACCGAGCCCGATCCGGCGCTGGTCGAGTGGCGCAAGACCAACCCGCAGCACCCGGTGCTGCGCGACGCCGACGCCAAGTGGTACGTCCGCGAGGAGCGCGGCGGCTGGATCCTCGGCCCCTACGAGCGCAACGCCCCGGCGCGCTTCCTCTATGACGTGCCGCAGAGCTTCCGCGCCGACCTCTTCCCGCTCGATCTGGAGCGGATCGAGGAGGAATACATGTCGATGATCCACCGTCTGCCCTCGTCCGAGACCGTCGGCCTGAAGGACGATTACAACGGCCCGATCTGCTACACCCCCGACGGCAACCCGCTGGTCGGCCCCGCGCCGGGGCTGCGCAACATGTGGCTGGCCGAGGGCTTCTCCTTCGGCATCACCGCGGCGGGCGGCACCGGCTACTATCTCGCGCAGATGATGACCCAAGGCGAAGCCGAGATCGACATGGCCTCGCTCGATCCCAAGCGCTACGGCTCGTGGATGACCACGGAATACGCGGCGCGCAAGAACGAGGAATGCTACGAGCATGTCTTCATCCTGCACCACCCGGACGAGGAGCGCGAAGCCTGCCGCCCGCTGCGCACCGCCCCCGTCTACGACCGCCAGAAGGCGCTCGGCGCGCAGTTCGGTCAGGTGAACGGCTGGGAGCGGCCGAACTACTACGGCCCGCTCGATGCCCCCTCCAGCTTCGACCACGACAGCCGCAGCTTCCGCCGCGGCGAATGGTGGCAATATGCCAAGACCGAGGCCGAGGCGCTGCGCGAGACGGCGGGCCTGATCGACGCCACCGCCTTCACCAAGCATCTGGTGCGCGGCCCCGGCGCCACCGCCTTCCTCGACTGGTTCACCTGCAACAAGCTGCCCGCCGTGGGCCGCATCAACCTGACCTATGCGCTGACCGCCACCGGCACGACGCGCACCGAATACACCATCGTCCGCTTCGCCGAGAACGAATACTATCTCGTCTCCGCCGGGGCCTGGACGGCCTATGACGCCGACTACCTCAAGCAATGCGCCGCCGAGAAGATGTCCGAATTCGGCTGGATCGACATCCACGACGTCACCACCCAATACGGCGTCTTCGCGCTTGCCGGCCCCAATTCCCGCGCGATCCTGAACGAGATCGTCAAGGATGCCGACCCGGCCACGGTGCTGTCGAACAAGCGCTTCCCCTGGCTCAGCTACCGCAGCATCGAGCTCGGCATGTGCCCGGTCCGCGCCATCCGCGTCGCCTATACCGGCGAGCTCGGCTGGGAGCTGCATCACCCGATCGAGATGTCGGCCTATCTCTGGGACCTGCTCCTGAAGGCGGGCGAGAAGCACGGGCTGAAGCTCGTGGGCGCGCGGGCGCAGAACTGGCTCCGGCAGGAGAAATCCTACCGCGCCTTCGGCAACGAACTGGGCCGCGACGCGACGCCGATGGAGGCCGGTCTCGACCGCTTCATCGACCTCTCGAAGGACTTCCAGGGCAAGCAGGCGATGCTCGATACTGGCATCCGCTCGAAATGCGTCACCGTGCTGATCGACGGCCCGGCCGATGCCGATCCCTGGGGCAAGGAAGCGCTGCTGCATGACGGCGAGAAGATCGGCCGTCTGACCTCGGGCGGCTGGTCGGTGGCCTTCGGCAAGCAGATCGGCATGGGTTATGTGCGCTCGGATCTGGCCGAGGTCGGCCAGAAGCTGAAGGTGCGCATGTTCCGCGAGCTCTTCGACGTGACGGTGGTGGAGGATTCGCCCTTCGATCCCTCCAACGCCCGCATCCGCAAGGACGGCTGAGACCCTCGGCAAGGGCGAAAGCAGAAAGGGCGGGAGATCACTCCCGCCCTTTCGTCATTGCAGCTTCTGCGCCAGCCAGCCCGCCCAATCGACCGCGCTGCCGTTGAAGACGTTGATGTCGGCTTGCGTGGCGATCCCGGGCACGATGCCGGTGCCGGTGTATTGCCAGAACTTCCAGCCCTGACCGCCGTAACGCTCCGACGGATGGCCCGCGGTGGAGCGCAGCCAGAAGTCGTGCCCGGTCAGCCGCCACATCTCGTTGCGCTCGTAGAAGTCGATGGTCGTGTAGACGATCGGCGCCTTGCCGTAGTGGCGCTGCAGGATGTTCATGAACTCCAGCGCCTCGGCGCGCACCACCGCTGGTGCCGGGCGCAGGGTGCAGGTGGGCGAGAAGGGGTTCCACTCCATGTCCAGAACCGGGGGCAGGGTGCGGGCCGATTTCGGCACGTTCTCGATGAACCAGCGCGCCTGCTCGGCGGCGGGGCGGCAGAAGTAGAAGAAATGATAGGCCCCGCGCGGCACCCCGGCCCGGCCCGCGCCGCGCCAGTTCTCGTGGAACATCGGGTCCACCCGGTCGCCGCCCTCGGTTGCCTTGATGAAGGCGAAGGACACCCCGGCTTCCGCCGCGGTGCGCCAGTCGATCGGCCCCTGGAAGCGCGAAACGTCGATGCCATGCACCGGATAGTCGCGCGGCGCGCGCCCCTCCCAGGCGTGGGGACGGGCATCGCCGAAGCTCGGCGGTGCCACGGTCACCACCTGACCGGAGGGCAGTTCCGCCGTCACTTCTGGGCGACCGCAGGAGATCAGGGCAGAGGCGAGAAGCCCGAGGGACAGCAGGCGGAAAAACGGGGTCATGGGGCTCCGGAAGATCAGGGACGCGGCCAACCTGCCGCAAATCCGCCGGTCTGTCATGGGCAATCTTGCCCCCCGGCGGTCAGCCGCCCTGCGCCACCAGCATCAGGTTGTTGGCCGGCATCTCCACCACCCGCACTCCCGGCCCGGTCCCGCCCAGAAGCCCCGTAACCCAAGCCAGATCCTTGTAGCCGATGGCCGGGTTCTGCGCCCTGAGACTGGCGTCGAAAGCCGCATCGCCCTCGCTCGTCGGCTTGCCGTCGCGCAGGAAGGGGCCATAGAGCATCAGCCGACCGCCCGGCGCCAGCGCGCGCGTTGCCTCGGCCAGCAGCGTCGCGGCAGAGGCTTCGGGGATCAGGTGCAGGATGTTCACCGCAAGGATCGCGTCCTGCCCCTGCCACGCCGCCCCCCAGCCGGGCCGCGCCGCATCCAGCAGCACCGGGGCGCGCAGGTTGGGCAGCGCCGCATGGACGCGCCACGCCTCGATGGAGCCCAGGTTCGCCGGTTCGACATCGCTCGGCTGCCAGTCCAGCGCGGGCAGGGCAGCGGCGAACTGCGCCGCATGCTGCCCGGTGCCGCTGGCCAGCTCCAGCAGCCGCCCCGCCAGCCCCTCGGCCCGCAGCTGCGCGAGGATCGGCGCCGCGTTGCGCTCCGCCGAAGGCGCCACGCGGCGACCGTCCGGCATCTCCGGCGCGCCGCTGTCGGGCAGGCGCAGGCTCATGCGAAGCGCCCCGGCGACAGCGCCGCCACCACGCCTGCGTCGAGCTCCGGCGCCGTGCCGCCCAGCAGGTCAGCCGCCAACCGGCTCGCGGCGGGCGAGGTCTGGAAACCGTAGCCACCCTGACCCGCCAGCCAGAAGAACGCGGGCTCCACCGGATCGCGGCCGATCACCAGCACGCGGTCGGGCGCGAAGGTGCGCAGGCCCGCCCAGCTCGCCAGAAGCCGGGTGACGGGCGTCGTCACCATCTCCTCGTAGCGCGCCAGACCCTCGGCCAGCACCATGTCGTCGGCCCAGGCGTCATGCGGCTCCATCGGGTGCTCATCGGCGGGCGAGACGATCAGCGCCCCGGCATCGGGTTTGGCATACCAGGTCTCGCCCGCGCCGAAGAGCATCGGCCAGCGGCTCACGTCATGCCCGCCCGGCGCCGGGATGCGCGCCATGGAGCGGCGGTTGGGCTGCAGCCCCAGCATCCGCACGCCCGCCATCGCCGCCACGGCATCGGCCCAGGCCCCGGCGGCATTCACCAGCACCGCCCCGCCATGCTCGCCCGTTGCCGTGGCGATACGCCAGCCCGCGCCCTCGCGCCGGATGCCGGTGACCTTGGCCCCGGTCAGGATCGTGGCGCCCCCGCTGCGCGCCTCGCGGGCGAAGCCCTGCAGCAGCAGGTCGGTGTCGATGTCCCAGGCATGATTGCCATAGGCCGCGACAGCCACCCGGTCGTTCAGCACCGGCACGATGGCCCGCGCCTCTGCGACCGACATCATCTCCAGATGCATCGTCCCGGCATCCGAGGCGACCTCTGCCGCCTCTTCCGCCCGCCCGACGATCATCAGCCCGCGTGGCGACAGCACCTTATCCGCCGCGCGGAAGAAGTCGCCCGAGGCGAGCGACAGCTCCACCACCGGCGGCAACCCGTAGCGCGGCTCGTAAAGCGCCGCCGACCGCCCCGAGGCATGATGCGCCAAGGCATCCTCCGCCTCGAGCAGCAGCACCGAGCCCAGGGCAGACAGCCTTGCCGCCGCCGACACACCGGCGATCCCGCCGCCGACAATCACGAAATCATGTTCCATGCGGCGCAGGCTGGCCCGGCCCCGGGCCGAGCGCAAGAGCCGTTTCAGCCCTTCTTCGCTGCCTTCAGCTTGTCGATGCCCAGCATCTTCATCATCGCCGCCTCGTAGAACGGCTCCGACGTGCCGACCCGCACCTTGCGCAGGAAGTATTTCTCGAAGCCGATCTTGGCCAGATGCACCCAGCGCCCCTGCGATGACCAGTTGACGTTGCGCGGCGGGATCTGCGGCTGCGCGACGAAGGCGATGCCGCTGTCGCCGAAATCGGCAAGGCAGACCGCGTTCCAGGTGCCGACCTGATCCGGCTCGCGCCCCCGCACCAGCGCGCCGAGATTGTGGGCCGTGGCTGTCACCATCGATTCGATCATGAAGCCGGTCTTGGGGACGCCGCAGGGCACGGGTGTCTGCGCCATCGGCGGGATGGCGACGCAGACGCCGACGGCGAAGACGTTGCGGAAGGTCGGATTGCGCTGATACTTGTCGACCAGCGTGAAGCCGCGCGGGTTCGACAACCCCTCGATGCCCGAGACCGCCTCGATCCCGCGGAAGGCGGGCAGCATCATCGCATAGCCGAAGGGCAGGCTGCGCGGCTTGGCGCTGCCGTCCTCGGCCACCTCCTCGATCTGCATCTGCCCGGCCTCGACCTTCGTCACCCGGGCCGAGGTGATCCACTTGATGTGCTTCTGCCGCATTGCCGATTCGAGCAGGCCCTTCGTATCGCCCACCCCGTCGAGCCCGAGATGGCCGATGTAGGGCTCCGAAGTGACGAAGGTGATCGGCACCTGATCGCGGATCTTCAGCTTGCGCAGCGCCGCGTCGAGGATGAAGGTGAACTCGTAGGCCGGGCCGAAGCAGCTCGCCCCCTGTGCCGCGCCGACGACGACCGGCCCCGGCGTCTCGCAGAAGCGGTCGAAAGCGATCCGCGCCTCCTCCGCATGGTCGATATGGCAGATCGACAGGGTATGGCCCTGTGGCCCGAAGCCCTCGATCTCGTCGAAGGCAAGCTCGGGCCCGGTGGCAACCACCAGATAATCATAGGAGATCTCGCTGCCATCGACGAGGGCCACGCGATTCTCCGCAGGCATCACCTTGCGGGCGGCCACGGCGCGGAAGGCGATGCCGAGCCGCGCCATCGTCGGCGCCAGATCGACGGTGATGTCGCTGCGGTTGCGCCAGCCGACGGCGATCCACGGGTTCGAGGGCACGAAGTGATACGTCGGGTCGCGGGTGACCACGGTGATCGTATCCTCCGGCCGCAGCTGCCGTCGCAGCTCGTAGGCCATGATAGAGCCGCCCAGTCCGGCCCCCAAGACGATGACATGTGCCATGATCATTCCTCCCAGAATAGCTGGCCCCGTATCCCGATCATACATCGAAAAAAATGAATGTATCGGAAATTCCTGCGGGCCGCGCTTGGGCCTCTGTCCCGCAAAAAGGCCTGCGGCCGAGCCTCCGGGGGGAGGAACCATCGCTCGGGCCGCAGGCAAGGCCCGCACTCTCAGGGGAAAGTCGCGCGGGGTCGGGAGCTCAGTGGGCGTTGTCGGTCTGGTAGGTCACCACCAGATCGCAGGCGGCGCAGGCCGGACGGCCCTGTTCGCTGAACCAGCGGCAGTCCTGCCGGATGGTGCAGGGAGGCAGCCGCTCCGCCTGTGGGGCAGGCGGGGCAGGGGCGGGCCCGAGATGGTCGAGCACGCGCTGGATGATGCCGCAGGCGCTGCCCGTCCATTGCGTGCAGCCCCGGGTCTGGCAGGGCGAGGCAAAGCGCATCCGCGCCTCGGGTGGCCCCAGACGAGCGGCGGAGGCGAGGAAATCCGCATCCACCTGCATCCTGGTGCGGAGGGGCACAATACGCCCCTCCGCACCCTTCACTCCCAGCAGCACCGCGCCCGGGGAAGCCGGTGCGCTGGGGCAGGTCAGGCCCGTCATCTGCTTCCGCCCGCCCGGATCGAGGGCAGAATTGCCCCCAGTTCTTTCTCGACTCCGGCCAGACGGTCGAAATCGAGCCGGGCGATCAGACCGACCCAATCGATCGGGAACCTGATCGCAAGCGGTCGCTCCATCCTCATTTCGGCCAGATGACCCAAGGCCACCTTCTGGATGTCGCGGTTCAGGGCAGACTGAGCCTCGGTGCTCATATCAATGTCTCCGAGGTCAACGACAAAGCGAGGCATCGGATAAACTCCTGATTTCTAGATAAAATGTCCGTTCAAATGCTTTCCGTAAATAGAAGCTAACACGACTTTTCCGGCCCCGGAACGGCTCTGCGGGGGGCGGCTGTCGATTTGACGCTGGCTTCACGCGCTGCGTCAAAATGCAGAAGGCCCGGGACGAACCCGGGCCTTTTGACGCTCATTTTTTCGGCACTTACTTCGGAATGTCGCCGCTGATGCCTTCGACGTAGAAGTTCATCCCCGCCAGCGTCGCATCATCGGCCGTCTCGCCCTCGGCCAGCCAGGCCGAACCGTCCTGCTTGTTCAGCGGGCCGGTGAACGGGTGGTAGCTGCCATCGCCGATCGAAGCGGCCAGCGCCTCGGCCTCGGCCTTCACCTCGGCAGGCACCGCTTCGGTGATCTCGCCGATCTGCACTTCGCCGCCGCCGATGCCTTCCCAGGCATCCGTGCTCTCCCAGGTGCCGTCCAGCACCATGCCGACGCGCTCGATGTAATAGGGCGCCCAGTTGTCGATGATCGACGATACGCGCGGCGAGGGCGCGTAGCCGATCATGTCCGAAGCCTGACCGAAGCCGATCACGCCGGGGGTCTTCTGCGCTTCGGCCAGCGGCGCGGTGGAGTCGGTATGGGCGAGGATCACGTCGACGCCCTGCTCGATCAGCGCCTTGGCGGCATCCGCCTCTTTCGCCGGGTCGAACCAGGTATAGGCCCAGACCACCGACATGGTGACATCCGGGTTCACCTTCTTGGCGTGGATGTAGGAGGCGTTGATGCCCTGGATCACTTCCGGGATCGGGAAGGAGCCGATGTAGCCGATCTTGTTCGACTTGGTCATGCGGCCGCCGATGGTCCCCATGACGGCGCGACCCTCGTAGAAGCGCGCGTTGTAGGTGGAGACGTTCGGATGCTCGCGCTTGAAGCCGGTGGCATGCTCGAACTTCACGTTGGGGAACTTGGCGGCGACGGCATTGGTCGCATCCATGTAGCCGAAGGAAGTGGTGAAGATGATGTCGGCCCCGCCCAGCGCCATCTGGGTCAGCACGCGCTCGGCGTCGGCGCCTTCCGGCACGCTTTCCTGATAGACGGTCTCGATCCGGTCGCCGTATTCCGCTTCCACCGCCAGACGGCCCTCGTTGTGCTGGAAGGTCCAGCCGCCGTCGCCGATCGGGCCGACGTAGATGAAGCCGACCTTCACCTTGTCCTGCGCGAAGGCCGCGCCGGTCATCGACAGGCCGAGGCCGATCGCCGCGCTGGCGAGAAGGGTTCTGCGATTCATGTTAGGCTCCCTGTTGCGCCGGGCGGTCCCGGCTTGCTGCTTTTGCCTCAACGCGAGGCGTGGAAATTCTTGCCAAGGGCTGCAGGCGCTGCGGCAGCGGCGCGGCTCTTGTCGGCGGACATGATGACTAGCACGAGGATCGTTATCAGATAGGGGGACATCGACAAGTATTCGACCGGAATCCGCGCCCCTGCCGCCTGCAGGTTAAGCTGCAACACGGCGATACCGCCGAAAAGATAGGCACCCAGCAGCACGCGCCAGGGTTTCCAGCTGGCAAACACCACGATGGCCAGCGCGATCCAGCCTGCCCCGGCGGTGATCCCGTCGGTCCATTGCGGCACGCGGATCAGGCTCAGATAGGCACCGCCCAGCCCCGCCATCGCCCCGCCGAACAGGATCGCCAGAAAGCGGATGCGGACGACGTGATAGCCCAGCGCATGCGCTGCGTCGTGGTTCTCGCCCACCGCGCGCAGCACGAGCCCCGTGCGGGTATGGCGCAGCACCGCCCAGACCACCGCCACCGCCGCGACCGAGACATAGACCATCACGTCATGCCGGAACAGGATGGTGCCCAGCACCGGGATGTCGCTCAGCGGCCCCAGATCCAGCCTCGCCGTCGGCGGCGGCTTGATGCCCACATAGCCCTGTCCGATCAGGCTCGACAGCCCCAGCCCGAACAGCGTCAGCGCCAGCCCCGTCGCCACCTGATTGGCCATCAGGAACTGCGTCAGCAGCGCGAAGATCACACTCAGCGCCGCCCCTCCCAGAGCGCCGCCGACAAAGCCCATCAGCGGGCTACCGGTCGCCACCGCCGCGGCAAAGCCGCAGATCGCGCCCATGATCATCATTCCCTCGACCCCGAGGTTCAAGACGCCCGCCTTCTCCACCACCAGCTCGCCGATGGCGGCAAGGATGATCGGCACGGCGGCGACCATGAGCGAGGCGATCAGGACGGCGGGGTTGATCCCTCCAAGCATCATGCGGTCTCCCGGTTGGACAGGCGGAGGCGGTAGTTGGACAGAAGGTCCACGGCGAGCAGGAAGAACAAGAGCATCCCCTGGAAGGCCTGGATCGAGGCCGAGGGCAGCCCGAGATTGGTCGAGGCATTCTCGCCACCGATATAGGTCAGCGCCATCAAGAGCCCCGCCAGCAGGATGCCCACCGGGTTCAGCCGGCCGAGGAAGGCCACGATGATCGCGGTGAAACCGTAGCCCGAGGCGAAATCGATGCTGATCTGCCCCGCGGGCCCGCTCACCTCGAAGAGCCCGGCAAGCCCCGCCAGCGCCCCGGAGATCCCCATGCAGAGCAGCACCAGCCGGTTCGGCGACACCCCGGCAAAGCGCGCGGCGCGCGGCGCCTGACCTGCCAGCCGGATATGGAAGCCGAGGATATGCCGCTGCAGCAGCACATAGGCCGCGATCACCGCGATGAAGGCAGCGACGACGCCCCAATGCATCCCGCTCCCGGCGATCAGCTCGCCATTCGCCGCCGAAGGGTATTGCGACAGGTTGCGCGACCCGGGAAAGCCGCCGCCCTCGGGGTTGCGCAGCGCCCCCAGCGCCATCGACGACAGGATCGACTGCGCGACATAGACCAGAAGCAGCGAGACGAGGATCTCGTTGGTGCGGAACCTCGTGCGCAGCACCGCCGGGATCATCGCCCAGAGCCAGCCGCCGAAGGCCCCGGCGATCACCATCAGCGGAAAGATGAACCAGGCCTCCATCGGGTAGAAGGCCAGCCCCACGGCAGCGCCGAAGATCGCCCCCATGATGTACTGCCCCTCGGCCCCGATGTTCCAGATCCCGGCGCGGAAGCCCAAGGACAGCCCCACCGCGATCAGGATCAGCGGCCCGGCCTTCACCAGAAGCTGCCCGCGGAAATACCAGGCGAACTCGCCGAACAGCGGGTCCCAGAAGATCGTGCGGATCGCCTCCAACGGGTTCTTCCCGAGAATGGCGAACATCACCCCGCCCGCGATCATGGTCAGCACCACTGCCAGAACCGGGGTCGCCGCCGTCCAGAACCGCGAGGGGTTCGGGCGTTTCTCAAGCATGACCATGCGCCACCTCCATGCCATGCGCGCCGCCCATCATCAGGCCGATCTCGTCGATGGTCAGCCCCTGCACCGGACGCGGGGCGCTCAGCCGCCCCTCGTTCAGCGCGGCGAAGCGGTCGGCGATTTCCAGAAGCTCGTCAAGATCCTGACTGATCACCACCACCGCCGCCCCCTCCGCCGCCCGGTCGAGGATAGCCTGCCGGATCGCCGCCGCCGCCGAGGCATCGACGCCCCATGTCGGCTGGTTGATGACGATCACCGACGGCGCCTGCGACAGCTCGCGGCCGACGACAAATTTCTGCAGGTTGCCGCCCGAAAGCGCCCGCGCCGCGACCCATGTGCCCGGGGTGCGCACGTCGAACTCCTTGACGATCGCCTCGGCAAAGCTGCGCGTCTTGCCCCAGTCGATGAAGCCGTGCCGCGTCAGCCCCTTGCGCGTATCGCCCGACAGGAGCGCATTCTCCACCAAGGACATGTCGGGCGCCGCCGAATGGCCCAGCCGCTCCTCGGGGGCCGAGACGAGGCCCGCGCGCCGCCGCTCGTTCGGCCCGGCCGTTCCCATGCCGACGCCGCCGATCTGCACCGCATCCACGCCCGACCGCAGCTCGCCCGACAGCGCCAGCAGCAGCTCGTCCTGCCCGTTGCCCGCCACCCCGGCGATGCCCAGGACCTCGCCGCGCTGCACCTTGAAGCTCACGTTCTTCAGCGAGGTGCCGAAGGGGATGGGCGAGTCCACCGTCAGTCCCGCCACCTCCAGCGCCACCGCCCCCTTGGCCGTGCCGCTGCGGGCGGGCGGGGTCAGCACCGTGCCCACCATCAGCTCCGCCATCTCCCGCGCCGAGCGGTCGCGCGGCGTGCAGGTGGCGACCACCTTGCCGCGCCGGAGGATCGTCGCCTCGTCGCAGAGCGCCCGGATCTCCTCCAGCTTGTGCGAGATATAGAGGATCGCCGTCCCCTCCGCCGAGAGCTGCCGCAGCGTCTGAAACAGGATTTCCACCTCCTGCGGCGTCAGCACCGAGGTCGGCTCGTCCATGATCAGCAGCTTCGGGTCCTGCAGCAGACAACGGATGATCTCCACCCGCTGCCGCTCGCCGGCGCTCAGATCGCCCACCATGCGCGAGGGGTCGAGCGGCAGCCCGTAATCCTGCGACACCTGCCGGATCTTGCCCGCCAGCTCGCGCAGCTTCGGCGGGTTCTCCATGCCCAAGGCCACGTTCTCGGCGACGTTCAGCGCCTCGAACAGCGAGAAATGCTGGAACACCATCGCCACGCCCGAGGCCCGCGCCGCCCGCGGCTCGGCCGGCGCATACTCCGCCCCGCGCAGCAGCATCCGCCCGTGATCCGGCCGCACCAGCCCGTAGATCATCTTGACCAGCGTCGATTTCCCCGCGCCGTTCTCGCCCAAGAGCGCATGCACCTCGCCCGGCTTGATGGCAAAGGACACGTCGCTGTTGGCCACCACGCCCGGATAGGCCTTGGTCAGCCCCTCGACGCGCAGAAGGTCCCCCGTTGTCATACCGCGATCTCCGTCTCGGTTTGTCGTCTCTGTCCCAGCAACGCTACCGCCACGCCAAGCGCAATCGCCTGCGGATGCTTGCCGAGCGATTTGTCACCGATAGGGCACAGGATGCGCGAAATCTGCGCATCGCCATGACCGAGCGCGCGCAGCCGCGACCGGAACCGCGCGGCCTTGGTCTCGGACCCGATCAGCCCCAGCGCTGCAAAGCCATGCCCCAGCAGCCGATGACACAGCTCCAGATCCAGCGCATGCGAATAGGTCAGCACCAGATGCTCCGCCCCGCGCGGCGCATGGCCCGCCAGAGCCTCCGGCGCCGCGGCCCAGAGCGCGGTCACCCCCTCCGGCACGGTATCGGGAAACCGCTCCGCCCCGGCATCGACCCAGGTCAGCGCCAACCCCGGCAAGGGCGCCAGCACCGCCACCAGCGCCCGCCCGACATGGCCCGCGCCCCAGATCCAGATCTGCCGGTCCACCCGCGCCACCGGCTCGACCATCCAGCCCTGCACCAGCTGCGGCTCCGGCAGCACCCCTTCGCCACGCGCCCGCGCCAAAAGCCGCTTCACCGCCAGCGGCATCTCTCCCGGCCCACGTGCGATCACCGGCCCGTCCAGCGCCGCCACCGCTCCGGCATCATAGACCTCGGTCAGCAGGCTCACCGCCCCGCCGCAGCACTGGCCGATCGACGGGCCGAGCGCCACCCGCTCCAGCCGCTGCCCGCCCGCGTCGAGCATCGCCCGCGCCCGCGCCATCGCCTCCCATTCCAGCGCGCCGCCGCCGATCGTGCCCGAGGCGCCGCCCTGCCACACGAGCATCGCCGCCCCGGCCTCGCGCGGGCTCGATCCGTCCTCGCTGGCCACGACCACGCGGGCCACGCGGCTCCGGGCCTCGACCGCGGCCCGCAGCCCCGCCAGATCGAAGCCCCGCTCAGCCACGCTGCCGCCCCACGGCCGCCAGCACCCGCTCCGCCGTCGCCGGCCCGTCGAGACCCGGATAGACCGAGCCATCGCCACAGGCCGCCACCGCATCGCTCAGCGCCATCAGCACCGAGATCCCCAGCATGAACGGCGGCTCGCCCACCGCCTTCGACCGCCCCACCGTATCCTCCGGGTTGTCGCGGCCCCAGAGCGCCACGTTGAACACCGGCGGCCGGTCGGAACAGGCCGGGATCTTGTAGGTCGAGGGCGCATGGGTGCGAAGCCGCCCCTTGGCGTCCCAGACCAACTCCTCCGTAGTCAGCCAGCCCGCGCCCTGCACGAAGCCGCCCTCGATCTGGCCGATGTCGAGCGCGGGGTTCAGGCTGCGCCCGGTGTCATGCAGCACGTCGACCCTGAGCAGGCGGTTCTCGCCGGTCAGCGTATCGATCACCACCTCCGACACCGCCGCGCCATAGGCGAAATAGAAGAACGGCCGCCCCTCGCCCTTCTTGCGGTCCCAGACGATCTTCGGCGTCCGGTAATAGCCGGTCGAGGACAGCGAGACCCGCGCCTGATAGGCCAGCCCCACCACCTCGGCAAAGCTGTAATCCGCCCCCGCCACTTTCACCCGGCCACCGGCAAAGCGCACCTCCGCGGCCTGCGTCTGATGCCGCTCGGCCAGCATCGCCGCCAGCCGGTCGCGCAGCGTCTCGCAGGCGATCCGCGCCGCCATGCCGTTCAGGTCCGACCCGGAAGAGGCCGCCGTGGCCGAGGTGTTGGGCACCTTGGCGGTATCGGTCGCGGTGATCTTCACCGCCTCCGCCTCCAGCCCGAACACCCCCGCCGCCACCTGCGCCACCTTCTGGAACAGCCCCTGTCCCATCTCGGTGCCGCCATGGTTCAGATGCACCGACCCATCCTGATAGAGATGCACCAGCGCTCCGGCCTGATTGAGCCAGGTCAGCGTGAAGGAGATGCCGAACTTCACCGGCGTCAACGCGATGCCGCGCTTCAGGATCGGGCTCCCCGCATTCCACGCCGCGATCTCCGCCCGCCGCCGCGCATAGTCCGCGCTTCCGGCCAGCGCCGCCACCAGCTCATGGCCGATGAAATCCTCCACCGGCATGTGATAGGGCGTGGTCTGCACCCCCTCGGGCACCCGCGGCGCCTTACCATGCTGCAAGGTCTCCGCCCCCCGCGAGGTCAGATCCACCTCCTCCGCATCCAGAGCCCGAAGCGCCTCGGCGTCCTCTTCTCCTATTTTCTGTCTGAAAGTATCCTCGGGGGGTCCGGGGGGCAGACAGCCCCCCGGCCTGTCTACCCGCGCCGCGTAAAAATTCACGCGCCGCACCTCCAGCGGATCGCGCCCCAGCCGGTGTGCGATGTGATCCATCACCCGCTCGATCCCCACCATCCCTTGCGGCCCGCCGAAGCCGCGGAAGGCGGTGGCGCTCTGGGTGTTGGTGCGCAGGCGGTGGCTCTCGATCCGCACGGCGGGCAGGTGATAGGCGTTGTCGGCATGCAGCATCGCCCGGTCGGCCACCGGCAGCGACAGGTCCTGCGACCAGCCGCAGCGCATCAGGTGGCGGAACTCCACCCCGGCGAGCCTGCCCTCGGCATCGAAGCCGGCGCGGTAGTCGATGCGCAGGTCGTGGCGCTTGCCAGTGATCGTCATGTCGTCGTCGCGGTCGTAGCGCATCTTGCAGGGCCGCCCGGTGGCCCGCGCCGCCAGCGCGCAGGCGATGGCCAGTGCGTTGCCCTGGCTCTCCTTGCCGCCGAAGCCGCCGCCCATCCGCCGCACCTCGACCCGCACTGCGCTCATCGGCTGGTGCAGCGCATGGGCAACCTTGTGCTGGATCTCGGTCGGGTGCTGGGTGGAGCTCTGCACCACCATGTCGCCGCCCTCCTGCGGCAGGGCGAGCGCCACCTGACCCTCGAGATAGAAATGCTCCTGCCCGCCCAGCTCGATCGAACCCTCGATCCGCTGCGCCGCCCCGGCGATAGCCGCCGCCGCATCGCCCTTCTGCCAGACCACCGGCCCGTCCTCGAAGCGGCTCTCCGCCGCCAGCGCCTCGTCCACGGTCAGGATGGCAGGCCGCTCGCGCAGCTCCATCCGCCCGAGCCGCGCCGCCTTGCGCGCCGCGAGATGGCTTTCGGCCACCACGAGGAACATGGGCTGGCCGAGGTAATGCACCACGCCCTGCGCCAGCAGCGGCTCGTCATGCACCGAGGGCGAGCAGTCGGGCATCGGGTCGAAGGCGTCCGGCCCGAAGACCGCGACCACTCCCGGCGCTGCCCGCACCGCCGCAAGGTCCAGCGACAGGATCTCGGCATGGGCCGCGGGGCTCAGCCCGAAGGCCAGATGCAGCGTGCCGCGCGGGGTCGGCAGATCGTCGATGTAACGCGCTTCGCCGGTGACATGCAGCGGGGCCGCGTCATGCGGCAGCGGCTTGCCCGCGCTCATGGCTGCACCTCCAGCACCGAGACAGGTCGCCCGGCAAGATCGTGGAGATAGCGCGTGAGCATGTTCTGCGCCGCCTGCAGCCGGTAGCCCGCCGAGGCGCGCATGTCGCTGAGCGGGGTGAAATCGGCCGCAAAGGCGGGCAGGGCGGCGGCCACCGTGGCCTCGCCCCAGGGCTGGCCCAGCAGTGCCGCTTCCACCGCCGCGGCGCGTTTCGGGATGCCCGCCATGCCGCCGAAGGCGATGCGCGCCGCCGTCATCCGGCCCTCCGCAACGGTCACGTTGAAGCAGCCGCAGACCGCCGAGATGTCCTGATCGAAGCGTTTCGACAGCTTGTAGCAGCGCAGGGCCGGTGCCTCGGCCGGGATCGTCACCGCCTCGACGAACTCGCCCGGACGGCGGTCCTGCTTGCGGTAGTCGAGGAAGAAGGCCTCGAGCGGCAGGTCGCGCGTCGCCTCGCCCTGCCGCAGATGCAGCACCGCGCCCAGCGCGATCAGCGCAGGCGGCGTGTCACCGATCGGCGAGCCATTGGCGATATTGCCGCCGACGGTCGCCGCGTTGCGGATCTGCTCGCTGGCAAAGCGGCGCAGCAACTCGCCGAGGCTGGGGTGCAGGTCGCCTATCGCCTGCCGCAGCGCCGCCATCGTCACCCCGGCGCCGATCCGCAGCTTGTCGCCCTGCCGCTCGATCTGCGCCATTTCGGCGATGCCGTTGAGGAAGATCGGCAGCGGCAGCTCGCGCAGTTCCTTCGTCACCCAGAGGCCCACGTCGGTGGCCCCGGCGATCAGCGTGGCTTCGGGATGGGCGGCGTAGAGGCGCGCCAACTCGGCAATGCCGCGCGGTCGGAGAGCGTCGGGGAGGGGGCTGTCTGCCCCCTCCCCGGGGGGCATTTGAGCCAAGGTGAGAGGGGCAGAGAACCAGTCGGGAATCGGCGCGCTTTCCGCGGCCTGTGCGGCACGGATGATCGGGGCGTAGCCGGTGCAGCGGCAGAGATTGCCGGCCAGCACGTCGTCATGGTCGGTGCGGCCCTGTGCATGGGCCACGGCCATCGAGACGACGAAGCCCGGGGTGCAGAAGCCGCATTGGCTGCCGTGCTCGGCCACCATCGCCTGCTGCACCGGATGCGGCTGGCCTTCGGGACCGGCGATGCCCTCGACCGTGCGGATCGCCTTGCCCTGCAACTGCGGCAGGAACAGGATGCAGGCGTTCAGCGCGCGCGGGCCGGACTCGTCGGTCACCATCACGGTGCAGGCGCCGCAATCGCCCTCGTTGCAGCCCTCCTTTGTGCCGGTCAGCCCACGCTCCTCGCGCAGCCAGTCGAGAAGGGTGCGCGTGGGAGATGCTCCCGAAACACGCACCGGCGTTCCGTTCAGGTGAAACGCGATGTCCGTCATAGGGTAACCTGCCGCCTTCTCTGCATCCCGTGGCCCCGGCAGGGCCTGCGCCAGCCCGCCCGATGCGGCGTAAAGCGGGGGTGGTGCGACACCATGAAGCCTTTGCGCCGGGCACATGGCAAGGGCTGTCTTCGCATCGCTGCGTCACCGCGCGCCGGGGCGGCGCAAAATCCACGCAGGGTTCCGCCCGGCCCACGGCTCGGCTAGGGTGCCGCCATGTCGAACGCGCCCCGATTCATCCATCTCCGCACCCATACCGAACATTCGCTGCTGGAAGGCGCGGTGCCGGTGAAGAAGCTGATCGGCCTCTGCACCGCGCAGGCCATGCCGGCCGTGGCCGTGACCGACAGCAACAACATGTTCGCCGCGCTGGAGTTTTCGGTGCTGGCCAGCGGCGCGGGCATCCAGCCGATCGTCGGCTGCCAGATCTCGGTCTGCTTCGATCCGGCGGCGGTGGGGGAAAAGCCGCGCGCCCCGGCGTCGGTCGTGCTGCTGGCGCAGTCCGAGCGCGGCTACATGAACCTGATGAAGCTGAACTCCTGCCTCTATATCGGCACCGGTGGGCAGCTGCCGCAGGTCAGCCTCGAACAGCTCGAAACCCATGCCGTGGGGCTGATCTGCCTCACTGGCGGGGCCGAGGGGCCGGTGGGCCGATTCCTGCAGGCCGGGCAGGGGCCCAAGGCCGAGGCGCTGATGCGCCGGCTGCAGGCGATCTTCGGCGACCGGCTCTATGTCGAGCTGCAGCGCCATCCGGGCGAGGGCGGGCGGCTGCCCGAGGCGGAGCGCGCCTCCGAGCAGGGGCTGGTGGAGCTGGCCTATGCGCTGGGCCTGCCGCTGGTCGCCACCAACGACGTCTATTTCCCCAAGTCCGAGATGTACGAGGCCCACGACGCGCTGATCTGCATTGCGGAAGGCGCCTATGTCGACCAGCAGGCGCCCCGCCGCCGCCTGACGCCGCAGCACTACTTCAAGACCGAAGCCGAGATGTGCGCGCTCTTCGCCGATCTGCCCGAGGCTTTGGAGAGCACGGTGGAGATCGCCCGGCGCTGCGCCTTCAAGGTGGCCAAGCGCCCGCCCATCCTGCCGAAATTCGCCGATGACGAGGTGGTGGAACTGCGCCGTCAGGCGCAGGAGGGTCTGGCCGCGCGGCTGGCGATCATCCCCCATGCCGTGCCGGTGGCGGAGTACGAGGCGCGGCTGGCCTTCGAACTCGGCATCATCGAGCAGATGGGCTTTCCGGGCTACTTCCTCATCGTGGCCGATTTCATCAAATGGGCCAAGGCGCAGGGCATTCCCGTCGGTCCGGGCCGCGGCTCGGGCGCGGGGTCGCTGGTGGCCTATGCGCTGACCATCACCGACCTCGACCCCCTGCGCTACAACCTGCTGTTCGAGCGCTTCCTGAACCCCGAGCGGGTGTCGATGCCCGACTTCGACATCGACTTCTGCATGGATCGCCGCGAGGAGGTGATCCAGTATGTGCAGGGCAAGTATGGCCGCGACAAGGTGGGGCAGATCATCACCTTCGGCGCGCTCCTGTCCAAGGCGGCGGTGCGCGACGTGGGGCGGGTGTTGCAGATGCCCTACGGGCAGGTGGACCGTCTGTCGAAGATGATCCCGGTCGAGGGGGTGAAGCCCGTCTCGATCCAGAAGGCGCTGGCCGACGAGCCGCGGCTGCGCGAGGCGGCCAAGGCCGAGGAGGTGGTGCAGCGTCTCCTTGACTACGGCCAGCAGATCGAGGGGCTGCTGCGCAACGCCTCCACCCATGCCGCAGGCGTGGTGATCGGGGACCGGCCGCTGGACGAGCTGGTGCCGCTCTATCAGGACCCGCGGTCGGACATGCCGGCGACCCAGTTCAACATGAAATGGGTCGAGGCGGCGGGGCTGGTGAAGTTCGACTTCCTCGGGCTGAAGACTCTCACTGTGATCCAGAATGCGCTGGACCTGATGAAGCTGCGCGGCGTCGAGGTGGACATCTCGCTGATCCCGCTCGACGACAAGCCGACCTACGAGCTCTACGCCGCCGCCAAGACCGTCGCCGTCTTCCAGGTGGAATCCAGCGGCATGATGGACGCGCTGCGGCGGATGAAGCCGACCTGCATCGAGGATATCGTGGCGCTGGTGGCGCTCTACCGCCCCGGCCCGATGGAGAACATCCCGACCTATTGCGAGGTGAAGAACGGGCTCAAGGATCTCGAATCGATCCATCCGACCATCGACCACATCCTGCAGGAGACGCAGGGCATCATCGTCTATCAGGAACAGGTGATGCAGATCGCGCAGGTCATGGGCGGCTACAGCCTCGGCGGCGCCGACCTCTTGCGCCGCGCCATGGGCAAGAAGATCGCCGAGGAGATGGCCAAGGAACGCCCGAAATTCATCCAGGGCGCCAAGGCCACCCATGGCGTGCCGGAGAAGAAGGCGGGCGAGGTCTTCGATCTTCTCGAGAAATTCGCCAACTACGGCTTCAACAAGTCGCACGCCGCCGCCTATGCCGTGGTCAGCTACCAGACCGCCTGGCTCAAGGCCAATCACCCGGTCGAGTTCATGGCCGGGGTGATGAACTGCGATATCCACCTGACCGACAAGCTCGCGGTCTACAAGCGCGAGGTCGACAAGCTGGGCATCAAGACGATCGCCCCCTGCGTCAACGCCTCGCTGGCCAGCTTCACCGTGCGCGACGGCGCGGTGGTCTACGGTCTCGGCGCGCTGAAGAACGTCGGGCTCGACGCAATGCGGCTGATCGTCGAGGCGCGGGGCGACCGGCCCTTCGCCACGCTCTTCGACCTGGCCCGCCGGGTGGACCTGAAGCGCGTCGGCAAACGCCCCTTGGAGATGCTGGCCCGCGCCGGGGCCTTCGACTGTCTCGATTCCAACCGCGCACGGGTCTTCGAGGCGCTCGATCCGCTGGTCGCCTACAGCGCCGCCATCCATGAAGCCCGGAATTCCAGCCAGGTCTCGCTGTTCGGCGAGGCCGGCGCCGACCTGCCGGAACCGCGTCTGGCCAGCCGTGACGACTGGCTGCCGGTGGAGCGCCTGACGCAGGAGCATCAGGCCATCGGCTTCTACCTCTCGGGCCATCCGCTCGACGATTACATGGGGCCCTTGAAGCGCAAGAAGGTGATGACGCTGACCGAACTGACCGAAGCCGCGCAGCGCGGGCCGATCATCGGCAAGCTGGCGGGCTCGGTCTCGTCCCGGCAAGAGAAGAAATCGGCCAAGGGCAACCGCTTCGCCTTCGTCCAGCTCTCCGATCCGACCGGGCTCTACGAGGTCACGGTCTTCTCCGACACGCTGGAACAGGCGCGCGATCTGCTGGAGCCCGGCAAGAACGTGGTGCTGACGGTCGAGGCGACGCTGGAGGGCGACACGCTGAAACTGCTGGCCCGCGCCGCCCAGCCGATCGATTCGGTTGCCGCCGAAGCCGGGGGCTCCAGCCTGCGCATCCATCTCGACCGGGCCGAGGCCGCAGCCTCGGTCGCGGCGCTGTTTGCCCGGGTCACCGAGGCGGGGCGGGCGCGCGGCCAGATCACCATCTGCGTCGCCGATCCGGCCAGCGGGCAGGAGATCGACATCGCCCTGCCCAGGGACTACCCGGTGACGCCGCAGATCAAGGGCGCGATCAAGGCGATGCAGGGCGTGGTGATGATCGAGGAGATCTAGCCGATCCGGCTGGAGAAGATCCGCGCCACCAGCACGCTGAAGATGATCCGCGCCACGTGATGCGCGGTGACATAGACCACGCTCATCTGCAGGCTCAGGGCGATCAGGCTCATCTCGGCCAGCCCGCCCGGCGCGAAGGCCAGAAACACCGCCATGGCGGGCTGGCCGACCACGCCCGCCAGCGCGAAGGCAAAGCCGAAGGCCAGAAGCATCATCGCGCTGACATTCACCACCGCCAGCCGCAGCGCCATCGGCAGCGCGCCCCGGGTCAGTCCGGCAAAGCGCGCCCCCAGCACCGAGCCGATGACGACCTGCGTCACCTGCACCGCCCAGCCCGGCGGCACCGCCTCGGTCAGCCCGGCCAGATGCGCCAGCGCCGACAGGGTCAGCGGCCCGGTCATCACCGCCGCGGGCATCTTCAGCCGCGTGCCGATCACCACCCCCAGCACCCCGCAGAGCGCCAGCACCAGCACATCGGCAAAGCCGAGCGCTGAGTGTCCGCCGGTGCTCACCCCGGCGCTGCTGCCCACCGCATGGCCGGTGAGCCAGCTGAAGATCAGTGGCACCGCGACGATGGTCAGGATCAGCCGCAGGAACTGCAAAAGCACCAGCATCCGCTCGTCCGCCCCGGCCTCCTGCCCGAGCGTCACCGATTCGATCAGCCCGCCCGGCACCGCGCCGAAGAAGGCGGTCGGCGCATCGAGCGGCCCGAGACGGCGGTAGATCCGGTAGCCGATGTAATGCGCGATCGGAATGTAGAGCCCGAGCGCCAGCAGGCTCGACCACCAACCCGGCATCTGCGCCAGAACCTCCGGCGTGAAGGAGCCGCCGATCCCCAGCCCGATGACCGGCACGAACAGCGTGCGCAGGCTCTGCGGCACGGCGATGGCCCGGTTGAACAGCCGGAGCCGGAAGGCCGCCGAACAGCCCACTGCGGTCAGCGACCCCAGCAGCAGCGCCAGCGGCAACCCCGCCGCCTTGGCCGCCAACCCGCCGGCCGCGCCGATGGCGACGGTCAGGAGGGTGGCGAGGGGGTCGAAGGGGAGGGAGAAACGACGCATCCGCGGCACATCATCACCGGCATGGCTGAAAGGCAAGGCGCGAGGGATGTCGCGTCCGTGGCAGGCGCCGGGGGAGGGGCTGTCTGCCCCTCCCCGAGCCCGGCCCTGACGGGCGTTCTTCGCTGAAAATCGTCCACCGGACGATTTCCGGGCGCTCATCACCCCCCACCCCGAGGATATTTGTGCAAGGTGAGGGGAAAGAGGGTCAGCTCTTAGGAGAGGGGGGTTACCAGTGCGGCGGGCGCTGGTCGGCCAGAGGGATGCCGCCGCCGCTGTCGGCCTCGCGTTCGGCCTCGCGTTCGAGCAGCAGGCCGACCCGGCGCGACAGCCGCTCGATGTCCTTGGACTGCCGCGCCACCACCTCCGAGAGGTCTTCCACCGCCCGCGTCAGATGCGCGATCTGCTCCTCGGCCGCATCCATCCTGTCCATCCGCCGCTTCCTTTCCTCTGCATGCGCCGTGCATGACCTGTGCATCGGTCGTGCATCGCCCTTTTGCCGCAAACGCCCGCGGCTTGTCCCGCGCCCTCTCCTCCGATACACCCCCAGCGAAACACAGCGAAGGGTCCGGTCATGGCCAAGGACAAGTCTCCCCGCCGCCCCCGCGCGGAAACGCCGAAGGGCTTCCGCGACTATTTCGGCGCGGATGTGACGGAACGCAAGGCGATGCTCGACAGCATCGCCGAGGTCTATCACCGCTACGGCTTCGATCCGCTGGAAACCTCCGCCGTCGAGACCGTCGAGGCGCTGGGCAAGTTCCTGCCCGACGTCGACCGCCCGAACGAGGGGGTCTTCGGCTGGCAGGACGAGGATGGCGACTGGCTGGCGCTGCGCTATGACCTGACGGCCCCGCTGGCGCGGGTGGCGGCGCAGTTCCGCAATGACCTGCCCTCGCCCTACCGCCGCTACGCCATGGGTCCGGTCTGGCGCAACGAGAAGCCGGGGCCGGGGCGGTTTCGCCAGTTCTATCAATGCGATGCCGATACGGTCGGCGCGGCCTCGGTCGCGGCGGATGCCGAGATCTGCGCCATGCTTTCCGATGCGCTGGAAGTCGTGGGCATTCCGCGCGGCGACTATCTGGTGCGGGTCAACAATCGCAAGGTGCTGAACGGGGTCATGGAAGTGGCGGGGGTGCTCGACCCTTCCGATCCGTCGAAATTCGAGGCGGAACGCGGCATCGTGCTGCGCGCCATCGACAAGCTGGACCGGCTGGGCGAGGCCGGAGTGCGCGCCCTGCTGGGCGCGGGGCGGCGCGACGAGTCGGGCGACGTGACCAAGGGCGCCGGGCTCTCGGACGAACAGGCCGAGGTGGTGATGGGCTTCATGGCCGCCAAGCGCGGCACGGGCGCCGAGACGGTGGCGCGGCTGCGCGATCTGGTCGGCAGCTCGGTTCTGGGTGGCGAGGGCGTGCAGGAGCTTGAAACCATTGCCGAATTGCTGGACCGGCAAGGCTATGGCCCCGACCGGATCGAGATCGACCCCTCCGTCGTGCGTGGTCTCGGCTACTACACCGGCCCGGTGTTCGAGGCCGAGCTGACCTTCGAGATCCTCGACGAGAAGGGCCGCAAGCGGCAGTTCGGCTCGGTGGCGGGAGGCGGGCGCTATGACGATCTGGTCAAGCGCTTCACCGGGCAGGCGGTGCCGGCGACCGGGGTCTCCATCGGTGTGGACCGCCTGCTGGCGGCGCTGCGGGCCAAGGGCCGGGCCGGGCAGCAATCGGTCGGGCCGGTGGTGGTGACGGTGATGGACCGCGACCGGATGGGCGATTACATGGCGATGGTTGGCGAGCTGCGCTTGGCCGGGATCCGGGCGGAGCTCTATCTCGGCAATCCGAAGAATTTCGGCAACCAGTTGAAATACGCCGACAATCGCCACTCTCCGGTGGCGGTGATCCAGGGCACCGACGAGGCCGGGCGCGGCGTCGTGGTGCTGAAGGATCTGGTGCTGGGCGCCAAGGTGGCCGAGGAGGCCAGCCTCGAGGAGTGGAAATCCCGACCGGCGCAGGTCGAGGTGGCGCGGGCCGATCTGGTCGCCGCCGTGAAGCGGATGCTGGACCAGTGACCAAGGCCGCGATCCGGGCCGAGGCCGAGACGCTGTTCGCCGCCTTCCAGGCCGCGGGCGCCCTGCCGGTGGAGGCCGACATCCTGCTGCCCGCCGGCACGCTGCTCGACCTCTACGGCGAGGATATCCGGGCGCGGGCCTATGTCACCGCCGACCCGCTGCGCGGCGAGATGATGCTGCGGCCCGACTTCACCGTGCCGGTGGTGCAGGCGCATATGGCGCATGGCGCCGACCCCGCGCGCTATACCTACATGGGCGAGGTGTTCCGGCGGCAGGAGCATCTGGGGCCGCGCGCCTCGGAATATCTGCAGGTCGGCTTCGAGATCTTCGACCGCGCCGAGCCGGAAGCGGCGGATGCCGAGGTTTTCGCGCTGTTCTCGCGGCTGCTGGCGCCTCTGGGGCTGAAGGCGGCGACCGGCGACATCGGTATCCTGCTGGCGGCGGTGCGCGGCCTCGGCACCACCGAGCGGCGCAAGGCGGCGCTGCTGCGCCATGTCTGGCGACCGAAGCGGTTCCGTGCGCTGCTCGACCGGTTCGCTGGCCGGGCGCCGGCGCCCGAGGCGCGGCTGCAGCTGCTGGAGCGGCTGGCCACGGGCTCGGCCGAGGCGCTGATCGAGGCGGCGGGGCCGGTGATCGGGCTGCGCGAGCCCGCCGATATCGCGGCGCGGGCGGCGGCTCTGATCGAGGATGCCGAGGCCGCGCCGATCAGCGGCGCCGAGGCCGGGATGCTGGACGAGCTCCTGACGCTGGAGGACACGGCTGCGGCGGCGCTCGAGCGGCTGCGCGCGATTGCCGCCGAGATGCCGGCGATCGCGACCTCGGTCGACCGCTTCGCGCGGCGGCTCGGGGCGCTGGAGGCGCGGGGGATGGATGCCGCGACCCTGCCCTTCGCCGCAAGCCATGGCCAGAGCACGCTGGAATATTACGACGGCTTCGTCTTCAGCTTCCACGCCGCCAACCCCGCGCTGCCGCCGGTGGCGACGGGCGGGCGCTATGATGCGCTCACGGCGGTGCTGGGGCAGGGCCGGTCGATCCCGGCGGTGGGCGGGGTGATCCGCCCGGGGCTGGTAGCGCAGCTGAAGGGGACCCTTTGATGCTGAAGATCGGCGTGCCGTCCAAGGGGCGGCTGATGGAGAAGACCTTCGACTGGTTCAACGCGCGCGGCATCGCCATGCGCCAGACCGGGGCGGAGCGCGAATATTCCGGCGCGGTCGAGGGGATCGAGGGGGTGGAGCTGGTGCTGCTCTCGGCGGGCGAGATCCCGCGCGAACTGGCGGCGGGCCGCATCCATCTGGGCGTCACCGGGTCGGATCTGGTGCGCGACAAGCTGGCCGACTGGCAGACGCAGGTGGCGGAGCTGGCGCATCTGGGCTTCGGCCACGCCGACCTGATCATCGCCGTGCCGGCCTGCTGGATCGATGTCGACACGCTCGACGACCTCGACGCGGCGGCGGCGGCCTTCCGCGCGGCGCATGGCTTCCGGCTGCGCATCGCCACCAAGTATCACCGGCTGGTGCGGGAATTCCTGACGGCCCAGGGGGTTGCGGATTATCAGCTGGTCGACAGCCAGGGCGCGACCGAGGGCACGGTGAAGAACGGCACCGCCGAGGCGATCGCCGACATCACCTCCTCGGGCGAGACGCTCCGGGCGAACCACCTGAAGATCCTGTCCGACGCGCTGGTCCACAGCTCGCAGGCCGTGCTCTTCGCCTCGCGGCGGGCGGAGTGGGGGGAGGCTGCGGGGACGCTGGCGCAACTGGTGCAGAAGCTGGATGTGGCCGAGCCCGAGTTTACCCGGTCCTGACCAGCGGAAGGGGGGCGATGAGCAGCGCCAGCCGGTCTATCAGGATCGTAGCGTCCTGCCCGTCATCGGCAATGACCGCAAGCTGGCTGCGCGAGGCACACGGGTCGTTCAGGATCGACACCGGCCCTTCCACGAGGCCATGAAGCACGAGCGCCTTCGCCCCGTCCTCCTCGACCAGATCGATCTGCGACGGGGTTGCGGAGCCCTTGGCGAGGATGGTCCGGTGCACGCCGTCGAGCGAGCCGCGGATGACCGCGATCTCATGGCCGCGGCCACTGGGCCAGACCAGCCCGGGCGCAGCGCCGCGCGTGCCCTTCGAGCGGGCAAGTGACGGCTCTGGTTTCGTTGCGATTGCGGTCATCAGATAACCTCGACTGGTATCCTTACGTGGCCACGCAGGCCGGGCACATCAAGCACCCCTGTCGCGCCCTCGTCCCAGACTGCTCCCTTTACCCCGAAGAAGCTACGATAATGTGAAGGCGGGACGTGGGTGCGAAAGCTGTAGCCCGCCTCTCCGGCGGACAGCGGGCCGAGATAGGCCTTCACGCAGGCCGGGCCATTTCCGGCGATCTGCCGCGGCGCCTTGCCCCAGAGCCAGCCGGAATCCGCGACCAGCCGGCGCTCCCGCTCATCCGCGCGACGATGGAAGATCTGCTCCGCCACTGGCCACCCCCGCGCATCCTGCGGGGAGGCTAGCCAGCCGCCGGAAACCGGGCAAGCGACGCGTCAGCGCAGTCCGATCTCTGCCAGCGCCTGCGCCAGCGCCGGGGGCAGGGCCTCTTCCCGGGCGCGGCCCTTGGGCAGGTCGCGCGGGGCTTCCTCGGCGGAGAGGTAGCGCCAGCCCTGGAAGGGGCGGCGGGGGGCGCCTTCGGTGCGGATCACCTCGGGGTCGAGCAGGATGGCGCAGCGGGTGATGCCGTCGGCGCCGACGACCTCTTCCAGCCCGTCGATCCGCTGCCGCGCCAGAATCATCCCCTTGAACACCCAGTAGAGCGAGCCGCCGCTGATGATCTCGGTCTCGCGCTTGGGCCACATCCGGGTGACATGGCGCGGGAGACCGTCGGGCCAGCGGCCGCGCTGGCTCTGCTGCCAGTCGATCAGGTCCTCGACCTTCTCGGCGCCGACGCAGAGCTTCAGCAGGTTGACGAAATCGGGCAAGGGTCTCTCCGCACAAGGGAGATCAGACATTAATCTTTTGGCGACCGAGTTCAAGCTTGCTAAGGTGAAGGGACGGCGTTTGCTCCCACCGCTGGTTTGCCTCTAGCAGCCGAGGGGCATATCTAGTAGGGCTTCGCCGCATATCCTCTGATCGTCCCACCACAAGGAATCTTCCATGTCCCGTTTTCATGCCCCCATCGCCGAACAGATCTGGGACATGAAATATCGTCTCAAGGACGCCTCCGGCGTGGCGGTTGACGGGACGGTCGAGGACACCTGGCGCCGCATCGCCCGTTCGCTGGCCGAGGTCGAGGCCGAGCCGCAGGTCTGGGAGGACCGCTTCTATCACGCGCTGGAGGATTTCCAGTTCCTGCCCGCCGGCCGGATCACCGCGGGCGCCGGCACGGGGCGGGCGGTCACCATGTTCAACTGCTTCGTCATGGGCACCGTGCCCGACAACATGGGCGGGATCTTCGACGCGCTCAAGGAAGCCGCGCTGACCATGCAGCAGGGCGGCGGCATCGGCTATGACTTCTCCACCATCCGCCCGCGGGGCGCCGAGGTGAAGGGCGTGGCGGCGGACGCTTCCGGCCCGCTGTCCTTCATGGACGTCTGGGACGCGATGTGCCGCACCATCATGTCGGCGGGCAGCCGTCGCGGCGCGATGATGGCCACCATGCGCTGCGACCACCCGGATATCGAGCAGTTCATCGAGGCCAAGAAGGACGCGGCGCGGCTGCGCATGTTCAACCTGTCGGTGCTGGTCACCGATCCCTTCATGGCGGCGGTGAAGGCCGACGGCCCGTGGGAGCTGGTGTTCGGCGACAAGGTCTACAAGACCGTGCAGGCGCGCGACCTGTGGAACCGCATCATGCGCTCCACCTACGATTTCGCTGAGCCCGGGGTGATCTTCATCGACCGGATCAACGCGATGAACAATCTCGGCTATTGCGAGACCATCGCCGCCACCAACCCCTGCGGCGAGCAGCCCCTGCCACCCTACGGCGCCTGCCTCCTGGGCTCGATCAACATGGCGACGCTGGTCAGCGGCGCCTTCACGCCCGAGGCCAAGCTCGATCTGGCGGCGCTGGACAAGCTGGTGCGTCTGGCGGTGCGGATGATGGACAACGTTGTCGACGCTTCGCGCTTCCCGCTGCCGCAGCAGGCGCAGGAGGCCCAGGCCAAGCGCCGCATCGGTCTCGGCGTCACGGGGCTCGCCGATGCGCTGCTGATGGTCGGCCAGCGCTACGGCTCGGTCGAGGCGGCGGCGCAGACCGAAGCCTGGATGAAGGCCATCGCCCGCGCCGCCTATCTCGCCTCGGTCGATCTGGCCAAGGAGAAGGGCGCCTTCCCGCTGTTCGACGCCGAGAAATACCTCGCCTCGGGCTCGCTCACCCATATGGACGAGGATGTGCGCGAGGCGATCCGCACCCATGGCATCCGCAACGCGCTGCTGACCTCGATCGCCCCGACCGGGACGATCAGCCTCTATGCGGGCAACGTCTCCTCGGGCATCGAGCCGGTCTTCGCCTATGCCTACAAGCGCAAGGTCCTGCAGAAGGACGGCACCCGCACCGAGGAGGAGGTGGTCGATTACGCCGTCCGCCTCTGGCGCGAGACCCATGGCGACGCGCCGCTGCCGGATTACTTCGTGAACGCCCAGACCCTCGCCCCGCTGGAGCATGTCCGCATGCAGGCCGCGGCGCAGAAATGGATCGACAGCTCGATCTCCAAGACGATCAACTGCCCCGAAGACATCAGCTTCGACGATTTCGCCGAGGTCTACATGGCCGCCTGGGATCAGGGCTGCAAGGGCTGCACCACCTACCGCCCGAACGAGGTGACGGGCTCGGTGCTGAGCGTGTCCGAAGCGGCGCAGGCCGCGCCGGCCGAGCCGGAGCCCAAGGGCGAGGTGGTCTACCTCACCGACCCGCTCGACCGGCCCGCGGAGCTGGAAGGCGCGACCTACAAGGTGAAATGGCCGGGTTCGGAGCATGCGCTCTACATCACGGTGAACGACATCGTCATCGCCGGTCACCGGCGGCCCTTCGAGGTGTTCATCAACTCCAAGAACATGGAGCATTTCGCCTGGACGGTGGCGCTGACCCGGATGATCTCCGCCGTCTTCCGCCGCGGCGGCGACGTCTCCTTCGTGGTCGAGGAATTGAAGGCGGTCTTCGACCCGCGCGGCGGTGCCTGGATGGAGGGCCGCTACATCCCCTCGATCCTCGCGGCCATCGGCGGCGTGATCGAACGTCACCTGATCGCCATCGGCTTCATCGAGGGCGAGGGCATGGGCCTGAAGACCGACCCCAAGGCCGACGTGGCAGTGCTGGGGATGAAGGCCAAGGCCTGCTCCTCCTGCGGCAGCTACGACCTGCGGATGGTCGAGGGCTGCATGACCTGCGCAAGCTGCGGGTTCTCGAAGTGCGGGTGAGTTTAATACACAGCAGGTCAATGTAATACACAGCAAATACTGTCCATTTCCCCCTGTTTTTTGACCATTGGACGCGCGATTAGTGTCCATCGGTTTGGGGGCTGTGACCCTTTCGGTTTAAATATCAACTAGTTGGCGTGGTCCGGGGCTTGAGCGCCTCCGGACCATGCAAGCCGGTCGGCCCTCTCCCCACCCCCGTTGACGGTTTCGACCCTCCTGAGCATGGTTTCCGTCATCTTGTCCGGTCCGGTGAAGAGGCGCTGACGCCTCCAGCCTTCCCGGCAGTTCCCAAAACCACATCTGCCCCACCGGGAAAGCGCCGCTTTCCCGCAGGGCGGAGGCATGCTCAAGGAGGCTCCAATGCCCGCCGACCCCATCCTGGCCAAAGGCCACATCCGGTTCATTGAGGCGCGGTTCCCCGCTGCCTCTGCATCGCAACTGGACATCACCCGCCGCCTGACCGACCACCTGTGGAAGCTGCGGGAGGCGCAGGAGTTGAGGTTGGCCGAGGCCGCAGCGCCGCACCGACAGGAAGATGCGGCGCAGCAGCCTGCTGTCGGGATCAGGAGCGCGAAAGGCTCCGATGCCGAAGGTGCCAAGGATGACGACTTGCTCTTGCCGCCGGCCGATCGGATCCTCGCGAGGATCGCGAGCACCATCAGCCTCTCCGCCGCCGACCGGTCGAAGATCGATCGCAGGGCAAGGCGGCTGTTCCATCGGCGGGAAGCGGCTTCCGGGATGAAGCACCTGAAGAAGGAGGACCGGGACCGTCTCGAGGTGCTGGCCGGAGGAGTCCGCCTGGCCCTCATCCCGTCCGAGCACCGGGCCGATGAACTGGCCGCCGAGCTGCACGGGGAATTCCCTTGGCTGGCGCCCGCCACCGAGGTGGTCTGGCGCGCGATGCGCCGCTCGGTGCGGGAAGGCTGGCCGGGCTTCCGGATGCCGCCCCTGCTGCTCGACGGGCCTGTCGGGATCGGCAAGTCGGTCTGGGCGCGATGGCTCGGCACGCTGGTCGAGGCACCGAGCCTGGTCGTGGAGGCGACGAACCAGAACGCGAGCTTCGGCATCGTCGGCTCGCAGCGGGGCTGGAGCAACGCTGCTCCGGGGCGGCTGATGCAGAACATCCTGCAGCATCTCTGCGGCAACCCGATCGTTGTCGTGGAGGAGATCGAAAAGGCGGGACCGGTGCACTCGGGCAAGGGCCAGAGCTTCGACCTCGCCGCATCGCTGTTGCCGCTCCTCGAGCCTGCGACCGCAGGGAGCTGGAATTGCCCATTCTTCGAGGTTCAGTTCGACATGGGCTGGATCAACTGGGTGCTGACGACGAACAACCGCCATCTGCTGTCGGAGCCCCTGCGCAGCAGATGCACCGAAGTGCGGCTGCAGCAGGTGGGAGTGGCCGATCTGGTGGGCTTCGCCCGGCGGCAAGGCCGGCGGCGGCAACTCTCCGACCTGTCCGTCGAGGCCATCGTCGCGGCGCTGGAACACCCGGATGCACGGGCGCGTAGGTTGAGTCTCCGGTCGGTGCTGCGGCTGCTGGACCGTGCCGCGGAGTTGGAGCGCGACCCGATGCCGATTTGACACGCGCACGGTCTGCCCGACATCGCGCCACCTTCCGCCGCTGTCCCCTGCGTCGCTGGTGATCCGAGCTTGGAACGCGGAATGGGGGAACGAGTGCCCGGGCATCTGTCCAGTCGGGGCAACTGCTTTGACCGGCGGGCGGTCGGTGGCCAAAACTGCTCGCACCATAGGAACCTCAGGATCACATGAGCAAGCGCCCGACTTTTGACGAGCTTCGACTTGAACGGGCCCGACGCGCCGGGAGGTCCGGACAGGTTCGGGAGCCCAAGATGCAGCGGAAGTTGACCGAGAGGGAGATCCTACACATCGATGCGTTCGTGACGCTTCACTACTTCCGTGCCCAACTTGAAGCCGGCCAACCGATCGATCCGGATCGGTTGCCAGATAAGCTTCTTGCAGCTCTCGAGGAACATTGCGCCGGTCGGGACATGCCTCTTGTCGATGGTCGGCCGCATTATCGAGCCGCCGATGTTTTGGAACTGATCATCAAGTTCAGCTAGGCCTTCGGGCCCCGGCAAACAGGCGACTTTGGTGTTGTAGAACAGCCAAATCCTTGGCCAGTGCGACCAGGTGGCAGCGGTTTCTAGCGCCCTGATCGCGCCCGTTCTGCTCCGCTGGCAAGTATTCAGGGCCAAGGATTTCTGTCCGGATGCAACGTGCATTGTTGTGTCCAGAGAGCTGCCGCTCGCGTCGCCTCATTTGGAGGATGAGCTGCACCGCCGCGGGCTTCTGGTGACACAGGAATGTAGCGTGGATCAGCGGCTGGCCGGGCAGGGACAACTGTGGAGCGATGCGTTCGCACGACTATATGGGCGTTGCGCATGGCTTTGGCGATCTGACGGTCTTTCTGAACGGCTGCAGGGTGCGCCGACAGGACCCGGCGTCCCCTTCGCCTGAACGACGCCCTGCTAAAGCGCGCCGATCCGCTCGTTGATCTCTTCCGCGCGGCGGAGGCCAACGCGTCCCGCGGGGCCTGCCGCCGCGCTGGTGCGCAGCATGATCTGGTGACACAGCGCCAGAACTGTCGAGTGGTTGAACTGCGGCCCGTTCGTGCCGGTTTGGCACTGGAAATGCCAGGGCACGTCAGCCCGTGTCGCCATGCCCTCGTCGGAGATCAGCGCGAGGGCGCTGCCACGCTTCAGGATCTCGTCGATGACGGCGTCAGTCCCCGCTGCGCGGCGGCGCAGGGCGAAGACGATCACGCAGTCTTCGGGCTGCATGGTGGCGATATGCTCGCCCAGCGTTTCGCCGGCCCGAGGGATCGAGGTGACATCCTCCGCAAGCTTCATGAGTTGCCAGCCGAGATAGCCTGCGAAGTTCTGGCTGATCCTCTGGCCAAGGACCCAAACCTTGCGGGAGGACAGGATCCTGCTGGAGAGCGCGTCCAGTGCTGGAACCGAAAGGCGGCGGTAGGTCCATTCCAGATTCGATCGCTCTTCCTCGATCTGCGCCGAGAGGTCGGTGAAATCTCCCGCCTCGGCATGGCCGAGATAGAGGCGCGAACCGGTGCGCGCCTCCTCCCGCGCGGTCCGGCGCGCCTGTTCGTATGAGGGAAAGCCGAGCCTCCTGACAAAACGCGACACGGTGGCCTTGGAGACGCCCGCGAGCCGCGCCAGTTCCTGCGCGTCATAGCTGGCCATCTCCCCTGGAAAATCGAGAAGGAACGCCCCGAGGCGCCGCTCCGCGGGATGAAGGTCGGGCAGGGCTTCGCGGATGAGGTCGAGAAAGCGGGAAGCGTCGGGCATCATCGTCCGTGAAATCAGGGTTTCACGGACGATGATGCGTCGGGTCAGGAGTTGTCAAGCATGCGTCGGACAGCCGAACAACGCGCCCGGCATGCCGATTCGCTCGACTTCGCTGAAACCGTCGTTCCGCGAGCTTGCCTCGGTGACTTATACCGGGCAATGGGGCGGCGTGGGTGCCCATTCTGCGGGCAATGCGCGTTTTGCGTGAAACCATGATTTCCTGACGACCCATTTTCGGGCTCCATGCTGTGTATGGTTTCATGAGCCGACCTGCCTTGGAGCCTGCCATGCCCTTCAGATCCCTCACCGTCGTTCTGCTGGCCAGCCTCGCCAGCCCCGCTCTCGCCGAGGATTGGCCCTCGAAGCCGGTGCGCATCCTAGTCTCCTTCCCGGCGGGCGGCGCCAGCGACTTGGTCGCGCGTCTTCTGGCGCAGCATCTGACCGAGTCGCTCGGGCAGCAGGTCGTCGTTGAGAACAAGCCCGGTGCGGCGGGCACCATCGCCGCGGGCGACCTTAAGCCCGCGCCTGCGGATGGCTACACGCTCATGCTGTCGAACCTGACGCCGTTCAGCATCGCTCCCACGCTGATGCCGGAGGCGGGCTATGATCCTGTGACGGACTTCACCCATGTCAGCTACCTCGGCGCCAGCCATCTCGCGCTGTTCGTTCAGCCGGAGCTGTCGACCCCCGACCTCGCGGCCTTCGTGGCCAAGGCGCAGGCCGAGCCTGGCATGCTGGATTACGGATCTTCGGGCGTTGGATCCTGGGGCCATCTGGTCGCCGAGACCTTCAAGGCCAGGGCGGGTGTGGACATGGAGCACATCCCCTATCAGGGATCGGGGCCGATGGTGCTGGATTTCCGCGCCGACATCATCTCCGCGATGTTCGACGCCGTCACCCAGAACTTGCCTCTGGTCGAGGAAGGCGCCGCGGTCCCGCTTGCCGTCACCTCGCCCGAACGCCTGTCCGTTCTCCCGGATGTGCCCACCTTCCGTGAACTGGGCCATGACATCGTCGCCGAGAACTGGCTCGGCCTCAGTGCGCCGGCGGGGCTCGACCCGCTCATTGCCGGAAAGATCGACGCTGCCGTCGGCGACGTGCTGGCCCAACCCCGGGTGACGGAGCAATTCGTCGTCTGGGGCATCGAGACGGCGCCGCTGAAGGAGCCCAGCTTCGGCGATTTCGTCGCCAGCCAGTATGAGGCCTGGAAGCAACCCGTGCAGAAGGCGGCCCTGCAATGAAGATCGGCGTCCTTTTCGTGGGCGAGGTGGAAGACCGGGGCTTCAACGCCTCGGGCCTTGCCGGGACGAAGGCGGCGATCGAGGCGGGACGAAGCGTCGAGGTTCTGTCCGGGATCACCTATGATCCCGCCGAGATGTCGGCGGCTGTCGAACGCGGCCTGCAGGATCTCGACGGGTTGGTCTTTGTCGGCGGACAAGGCGACCGGGTTGTGCCCGACATCGCCCGCAGGCACCCGGGGAAGCGCTTCGCACTCGTTCAAGGCAACCACGTCGCGCCGAATGTCGCGAGCTACGATGTGCTGCAAGAGCAGTCGGCCTTTCTCGCTGGCTATCTTGCCGCCCGGATGACCAGCACCGGGACGGTAGCCCATCTGTCCGGGCATCGGGTTCGCCCGGGGTTGAAGGGACGCGCCGCCTTTGCCGCTGGCCTACGTCATGCCGACGCCCATGTGCGCCTGCTCACCGCGTTCTGCGGCACGCAGGATGCGAACCACACGACGTGCCGCTGGGCTGCTGCGCAGATCGATGCCGGCGCGGATATCCTGTTCACAATGCTGAACGGCGCGAGGGACGGCGCGATCGAGGCCTGCGCGGGCCGGGCTCGTCAGATCGGCAATGCGCTGGACTGGTGCGGCATCTGTCCGGAGGTCTTCCTGGCCTCGGCCGAGGCGCGCATCGATCTCGGGGTGCTGCAGGCGATCACCGACATGGCCGTTGGAACACCCCCGGCCCAGGTCCGCCGCTTCGGACTGGCGGATGACGGGGCCGTCCGCCTGACGATGGGTGCGGACGTCCCCGCAGGGTTGGCGCGGGAGGTGAAGGAGCTGGCCGCGCGCGTGGTCGGCGGCGATGTCGACATTCCCGAGCACTATGATGGGCCGGAGTTCGCGCTGGAGCACGACGATGCGTAGCCGCGCGCTGGCAGCCCAAGCCGGAAACCTCGCGGTGCTCGGCGTCGGCGCCGCCTTCGTCCTTGCCGCCGCCACCGGACTTGATCTGGGGTCGGCGCGTCGCCTCGGGCCCGGAGCCTTCCCGCTGATGGCCGGGATCTGCGTCATGGCCCTCGCGCTTGCGAGCATCCTGCTCGACCTGCGGCGCGCCCAGGCGCCCGAGCGCGCCGACGGGCCGGCGATCCTTGCTATCGCCGGGGCGATGGCCGGATTCGCCTTCCTCTCGCAGCTTGCCGGGGTCATGCCGGCGACCTTAGTCGCGGCGCTTGCAGCGAGCCTCGCGGCGCGACGGCGCGGGTGGCTGTGGCGGCTGGTCCTCGCCTGCGTTCTCACGGGGCTGGCTTGGCTGCTGTTCATCCGGCTGCTGCAGGTGCCCTTCGTCGCGATGCGGGGACTTTGATACCGGCAACAGCCGGAGAGAGTGGCGTAATGGAAGTTCTGAACAATCTCGCCTCGGGTCTCGCGACCGCGACCGACCCGATGAACCTGCTCCTCTGTCTGGCGGGGGTGTTCCTGGGCACCGCGGTCGGTGTTCTTCCGGGGATCGGGCCGCTTGCGGCCATCGCGATGCTGCTGCCGGTCACCTTCCACCTGCCGCCCGAGGCCGCCCTGGTGATGCTTGCCGGCGTCTACTACGGTAATGAATATGGCGGCTCCATCGCTTCGATCCTGCTCAACATCCCGGGTTCGCCCTCCGCCTCCATCACCTGTCTCGACGGCTATCCGATGGCCAGGGCCGGCCGCGCCGGGGTGGCGCTGTTCATGACCGCCATCGCCTCCTTCGCGGGCGGCGTTCTGGGCATCGCGATCATGGCGAGTCTCTCGCCGACGCTTGCCTCTTTCGCGCTGCTGTTCGGGCCTGCTGAGTATTTTGCGATCATGCTGCTGGGGCTAATCTCGGCGGCGGCCGTGTCCGGCGCCGGAGCGGTGCGCGGCGCGATGATGGTGTTCCTGGGCGTGTTGCTGGGGACCGTCGGCCTTGACGTCACCTCGGGCGAGACGCGCTTCACCGGCGGCTCCCTGGACCTGCGCGACGGCATTGACATCGGCATCGTCGCCATGGGGTTGTTCGGCGTCTCCGAGGTGATCAGCTCGATGCGCGATCCGGCCGGATCGGTGCTGCGCGACCGCTTCCGTCTCGCCGACATGCTGCCCACGGGGTCGGAAGCCCGGGCCTCCGCCGGTCCGATCGCGCGCGGCTCGCTGCTCGGCGCCATCCTCGGCACGTTGCCGGGCACCGGGCAAACGGTGTCCAGCTTCATGGCCTATGCGTTGGAAAAGAAGATCTCGCCGAACCGGCACAGGTTCGGTTCCGGGACGGTGGAGGGGGTCGTCGCTCCTGAATCGGCCAACAACGCCGCGGCCCAGACCTCGTTCATCCCCTCGCTGACCCTCGGCATCCCCGGCAGCCCGACGATGGCGCTGATGCTTGGCGCGATGATGATCCATGGCATCACGCCCGGACCGCGCATCATCGAGGAGCATCCGCAGCTTTTCTGGGGCCTGGTCGTCAGCTTCCTGATCGGCAACCTCTTCCTGCTGATCCTGAACATCCCGCTGATCGGGCTCTGGGTGCGGCTGCTGAAGGTGCCTGGCGAGTTCCTCTATCCCGCCACCGTCGCCATCATCTGCATCGGCGCTTACAGCATCAACCTAAGCCTGTTCGATGTCTGGTCGGTCCTCGTCTTCGGTCTGATCGGCTACGCGCTGCGCCTCTGGCGCTTCGAGCCGGCGCCGCTGCTGATCGGCTTCGTGCTGGGGCCGATGATGGAGGAGTATTTCCGCCGGGCGATGCTGCTGTCGCGGGGCGACGCCATGGTCTTCATCGAGCGCCCGGGCGCGGCGGTGATCCTGCTCGCAAGCCTTTTGTTGTTCGCAGGCTCGGTCTTGCCCATGGCGCGCCTCCTTGGCCTGCTGCCGGTCTTGTGGAGATGGCGATAGCATCGTGGCCGAGGGACAGGAGAGGGGATATGGCGCGACGGACTTTCAGCCGCGAGTTCAAGATCGACGTGGTCAGGCTGGTGAGGGACTGGATGCCAATTGACGCGGAGGGCGGAAACCGGTCTGACGGAGGTGCAGCATGGCAGGCGCAGCGACATCGGTAAAGCAGTCACTCATGCAAGATGCAGCGAATGGGGCTTTGGCTTGCTAAAATTACGGCGCAGATTTCGCTGCGATACAGATCGCATGTTAACCTTCGGGAATCTCGACGTGCAACACACGCCAGATCGACCTACGGGTAAGGGCCGCCAGCGAATTGTCCGCTGTCTGACCATCAACTACCGAAAGCAGAAGTTCGCTTAGGCTCAGGACCCATTGATTTTGCCTTTGCGGCATGATTCAGCCTCTGCAAGAAGATCGAACGATGAGCAACCTTTTCTGGCTGACAGAGGCGCAGATGGCGCGGCTGCAGCCTTTCTTCCCCAAGAGCCATGGAAAGCCTCGCGTCGATGATCGGCGGGTCCTCAGCGCCATAATCTTCATCAACCGCAATGGCTTGCGGTGGTGCGACGCGCCCGATGACTACGGCCCGGCGAAGACCCTCTACAACCGCTGGAAGCGGTGGAGCGACAAGGGCATCTTCGTCAGAATGATGGCGGTCTGGCCTCGGAAGCCACGGTTCCGAAGACGGTGATGATCGACGCGACCCATCTCAAGGCGCACCGCACGGCGAACAGCCTGCGGTTGAAGAAGGGGGATCAGGCGACCAAAGGGGCCGTCTGATCGGCCGGACCAAGGGCGGCATGAACACCAAGTTGCATGCCGTCACAGATGCCGATGGCCGTCCCATCCGCTTCTTCATGACCGCAGGCCAGCTCAGCGACTACACGGGCGCGGCGGCCCTGCTGCGCAGCTTGCCACAGGCGGAGTAGCTGCTGGCAGACCGCGGCTACGACGCCGATTGGTTCAGAGATGCGTTGAAAGACATCCGATCGCATTAGGTTCAGAGCAGCCCGGGCTCAGTCCTTAGCCTCACCCATAGAGCGCCCGAAAAAAGCAATGAGCTGCTGCCGGTTTGGTGGACACATCCGATCGGACGGGGGAAGGCGCTCGACCTTCCTGCCTGGGTTTCCTCCGTGCTTCCCGGCGAAGACGGCAGCCGCAGGCGGGATGTCAGCTTTCCAGAAGGTCTGCCAGGACCCCCCCGAGGGGGGACTTCGGATCTGCAAGGGACAGGACGATGGTCAGATGGTTGAGGCCCGGCTCCTCGCGCACCTTGTTGGCATGGCCCTCCTGATCGAGGCGTCTGCCGAACCTTTTCGCCTGCTCGTGAAACGGGAGTGTCTCCTCCGAGCCCCGGGTGATGATCCGCAGCGGTCCTTCGCCCTGCCGGGCGGTCAGGGGCGACCATCCAGCGGCCTCTTCCGTCGTCATCTGCGCCTCGTCCTTCAGAAAGCTGGACGGGATGCCGGACAGATCATAGAGGCCGCTGACCATCAGCAGGCCACGGAGGCGGGGCAGGTCGGGATCGGCCGTCTCCTGCGGGCCGCAGGCGGCAAGATAGCTTGCCAGATGCGCGCCGGCGGAATGGCCGCTGGCCGTGAACCGGGCCGGATCGGCGCCTAGGTCTTGCGCCATCGCCTGCAGATGCCGCGCCGCCGCCCGCACCTGCGCCACGATGCGACCCAGCCGCGTGCCCGGCATCAGGTCATAGGTCGCTATGGCGGCAATGCCGCCGGCCGCCAGGACCGGCGCCGCAACGAGGTGATGATCGGCCTTCGAGCCGGACCGCCAGTAGCCACCATGCAGGAACAGGTGGAGTGGCGCACCCTTGGCCGGGTTCGGCGGGAACAGGATATCCATCCGCTCTCGCGCAGAGGCTCCATAGGCGACATCGGCGCGGATTTCCGCGCGCGCCGTAAGGTCGCGCGACCGGGCCGCGGTCTCGGCCATGAGGGCGTCGAACTCCGGGATGAAGTCGCGGTTGCGGTAGAGATCCTGTTGCATGCCTTCCCCTAGAACTGCACCGCGAAATACTTCGGCTCGAGGAACTCGAGGATGCCGGTCACTCCACCCTCGCGCCCGAGCCCGCTCTGCTTCACCCCGCCGAAGGGGGCGGCCGGGTCGGACATGAGACCGCGGTTGATCGCCACCATGCCGCTCTCGATGCCCTTGCCGACGCGCAGCGCGCGGGCAAGGTCGCGCGAATAGACATAGGCGGCAAGCCCGTATTCGGTGTCATTGGCCAGACGGATCGCCTCCGCCTCGGTCTCGAAGCGGTAGACCGGAGCTACCGGGCCGAAGATCTCCTCATGGGCGATCTCGGCCTCCACCGGCACGTTCTCCAGCACCGTCGGCGGGTAGAAATAGCCCGGCCCCGGCAGGGGCGTGCCGCCGGTCGTCACCCGCGCGCCGCGCGCTACTGCCTGCGACACCAGCCGGTCGATCTTGGCGACCGCCTTCGCGGTGATCATCGGCCCGACCTGCGTCTCCGCAGCAGTCCCCGGCCCGATCCGCAGCGCCGCCATGCGGCGGGTCAGCCCCGCGACGAAGGCGTCATGGATGCCCGACTGGACATAGAAGCGGTTCGCCGCCGTGCAGGCCTCGCCGGCGTTGCGCATCTTGGCGATCATCGCCCCATCCAGCGCCGCCTCCAGATCGGCGTCGTCGAAGACGAGGAAGGGCGCGTTGCCGCCGAGTTCCATCGAGCAGGAGACCACCGTCTTCGCCGCCTCGGCCAGCAGGGTGCGCCCGACACCGGTCGAGCCGGTGAAGGACAGCTTGCGCACCCGCGGGTCGGCCAGCATGGCATTGACCACCGGGCCGGGCTGGGTGGTGGTCAGCACGTTCACCACCCCCGGCGGCACCCCGGCCTTGGCTCCCAGACGCGCCATGGCATAGGCGGTCAGCGGCGTCTCGGAGGCAGGTTTCAGGATGACGGTGCAGCCCGCCGCCAGCGCCGGGCCGATCTTGCGGGTCGCCATGGCGGCGGGGAAGTTCCACGGGGTGATCAGCACGGCGATGCCGATGGGATCATGGTCGACGAGGATGTGATGCGCGCCCGAGGGCGTGTGGCGGAACTCGCCCGGCACGCGGACGGCCTCCTCAGCATACCAGCGGAAGAATTCGGCGGCATAGGCCACCTCGCCGCGCGCGTCGGGCAGCGCCTTGCCGTTCTCCAGCGAGATCAGCCGGGCCAGATCCTCGGCATGCTCGGTCATCAGGACGAACCAGCGCCGCAGGATCTCGGCCCGCGCCCGGGGCGGCGTCGCGGCCCAGCCGGCGGCGGCGGCCTCGGCCGCGTCGACCGCGCGCATCGCGTCCGCCATCGAGGCGTCCGGCACCTCGGCCAGAACCTCCCCCGTCGAGGGGTCGACCACCGGAATGCCGCCGCCGGGCAGCCAGTCGCCGCCGATGTAGAACCCCTGCGCATGCAGGGCCGGGTCGGCGAAGCCGGCGGTGCGGGGAGAATCGAGGGTCATCTGCTGTCCTTCCGGTTAGTGGCTCACGCCGCGGTCGCCGCGGAACGCGGCCCGCAGCAGTCGGGTCATGCCGGCGCGGTCGATCGGCCGGGGATTGTTCTGGATCAGCCGCTCGATCCCGCAGGCCTGTTCGGCCACGCTGTCGATCTGGTCCTCGGCGAGGCCGAGCGCGGCCAGCGTCGGCGGGATGCCGATGCGGTCGAACAGGGCGGCGATGGCGGGGATCACCGCCTCGGCCGAGCCGAGCCCGGTCACCGCGGCGATCTGCGCCAGATCCTCGCCGATCACCGGGCGGTTCCAGTCCATGACATAGGGCATCAGGCAGGCGACCCCGGCACCATGGGCGGTATGGGTCAGCGCCCCCACCGGATACTGAATGGCATGGGCCGCCGCCGTTCCTGCAACGCCAAAGGCAAGACCGGCAAAGGTCGCCCCCTGCATCACCTGCGCCCGGGCATCGGCATCGCTTCCGTCCGTGCAGGCCCTCTCCAGCCCCTGCCAGAGCAGCGAGATCGCGTTCAGGGCGAACTGGTCGGACACTGTGTTCTTGCCGATGAACACCCGCTCTTGCGTCAGGCTGGCGGTCAGCGGCCGCCGGACAGCGGTGAACGCCTCGATGGCATGGGTCAGCGCGTCGGCCCCGGCGATGGCGGTCAGGCCGGGGGGGCAGGTCAGCGTCAGATCCGGGTCGCAAAGGGCGACAGTCGGGATCAGATAGGGGCTGGAAATCCCCACCTTCAGAACGCGGGCCGAGTCCGACAGCACGGCGACCGGCGTCGCCTCGGAGCCGGTGCCGGCGGTGGTCGGCACGGCGATCAGCGGCAGGACAGGCCCCGGGACCTTCAGCTCTCCGTAATAGTCCTGCGGCTGGCCGCCATGCGACAGCAGCAGCGCCATGCACTTGGCCATGTCGAGGCAGGACCCCCCGCCCACGGCAATCACCAGATCGGCGGAGAAGTCGCGGGCGGCTTCCGCCGCTGCAACCGCCGTTTCGACCGGCACATCCGGCAGGGTGCCGGTTTCGACCCGCACGGCCAGTCCCTTGTCCTGAAGATCGGCCAGCATGGCGAGGAAGTCCGCATCCTCTGCCAGCCTCGCGTCGGTGACCACCAGCGCCCGATGGCCGAGCCGTCTCGCCACGGCGCCGAGGACGTGACGCTGGCCTGAGCCGAAGATGATCTCTCGCGGCGCCCTGATCGTGCCGAATTGCTGCATGATGTCTCTGTTCCTACGGTTCGTGGTCAGCCGGTCATGGGTCAAGCCGGTCAAGTGAGCGGCAGCGGGGGGAGGAGCAAGATCATATATCGGATCGTATATGATATTGTGTTTGACATTGGATATCGTATTTGCGACCTATCTGCCTGTGTCAAGTCGAGATGTGAGGATGTGGTGATCGGAACGGCAACTGAGCGGACAGGCTCCAGAAGCACTTCGGTGCGGCCGGCCAGCGTGGTCGACGGGGTCTACGACAATGTCTACGAGCGGCTGATGTCGCTGGAAATCGCTCCCGGTGCGCGGATTCCGATCGACGTGATCGCCCGCGAGCTGGACGTGTCGCAAACTCCGGTGCGCGAAGCGATGTCGCGGCTGGAGCGCGAGGGGCTGGTGCGCAAGGCGCATCTCATCGGCTATTCCGCCGCGCCGCAGCTGACGCGCAAGCAGTTCGACGACCTCTACACCTTCCGCCTGCTGCTGGAACCGGAATGCGCCCGGCTGGCCGTGGTGAACATGACGCCCGACTCGCTGCGGATGCTGGAGGAGGCCGCCGCCGACATGGAGCATGGCGAGACCCCGGTGGACCGCACCAGCCGCTATTCCCGCTTCGCCCGGGCGGATGCGCATTTCCACGACGCCATCCTGCGCATCGCCGGCAACGAGGTGATCCGCGCCACCCTGTTCAACCAGCATGTGCATCTGCACCTGTTCCGTCTGATGTTCCACACCCGCGTCACGCAGGAAGCCCTGGAGGAGCATGAAAACCTGCTCCTCGCCTTCCGCGCCGGTGACGCCGCCGCCGCCCAGACCGCCATGCACGAGCATATCTCGCGCTCGCGGGCGCGCCTGCTGTCGGCCTTCGATTGACCATGGGCCAGGTTCTGCCCCTCCCTGCCACAACCGCACCGAGGCCGCAGCCCGGCCCCGCCTTGCGGACAATCGGGCTGGGCAAGGCCTATGGGCCGATCACGGTGCTGTCGGATGTCACGCTCGACATCCACGCCGGCGAGATCCACGCCATCATCGGCGAGAACGGCGCCGGCAAGTCGACCCTGATGAAAAGCCTGTCGGGCCATGTCGCCCTGACCACCGGCCATCTGGAGATCGGCGGCCAGCGTGCCGTCCTTCCCGACGCCGCGGCTGCCGAGGCCCTGGGTGTGGTGCTGGTGCATCAGGAGATCCTGCTGGCGCATGATCTGACCGTCGCAGAGAACCTTTTCCTCGGACGCGAGCTGACCCGTGGGTTCCTGATCGACGACCGGGCGATGAACCGGCGCGCGGCGGAGCTTCTGGCCTCCGTCGGCGCACTGTGCCATCCGAGGGACCGGGTGGGGGATCTGTCTCTGGCCCAGCGACAGCTGGTGCAGATTGCGCGGGCGCTGCTGGAACCGCGGACCGTGGTGATCTTCGACGAGCCGACAGCCGTTCTGGCGAATGACGAGGTTGCGGCGTTGCTTGCGGTGGTGCGCGATCTTCGCGCGAGGGGCGTCGCGGTACTCTACATCTCGCATCGGCTCGACGAGGTCGAGGCGCTGGCGGATCGTGTCACCGTTCTGCGTGATGGCCGGATGATCGGCACCTGGCCTGCAAAGGGGATGACGCAGCGCGAAATGGCCGAGCTGATGGTCGGTCGCAAGCTGGACATGCTCTATCCCGCGAAACGCCCGGCGGTGACGGGTGAGCCGCTGCTGGTCGTGGAGGATCTTTCGGTCGATCACGGGGCAGTCGAGGCAAGTCTCGCCGTGCGGCCCGGCGAGGTGCTGGGCATCGGCGGCATGATCGGCTCGGGCCGGACCAAGCTCTTCGAGGGGCTGATGGGCCTCCGCCCCTCGCAGGGGCGCGCGGTGATGGGCGGGGCAGAGGTAGCCCATCGCTCGGTCGTCGCCTGGCAGGCGGCGGGGCTGGTCTATCTGACCGAGGATCGCAAGGGCAAGGGATTGCTGCTGGATGAATCCCTCGCGGTGAACCTGACGCTTCAGGCGCTGGATGTCATGCATCCCGGTCTGGCGCTGGACCATCGCAAGGAAGCTGCCGCGCGGGACAGGGCTGTCGCCGACTATGACATTCGCGTGCGGTCGGTGACGCTTGATGCCGGGCAGTTGTCGGGGGGCAACCAGCAGAAGCTGCTGCTCGCCAAGGTCATGCTGACCGACCCCTCGGTGGTGATCATCGACGAGCCGACGCGGGGCATCGACATCGGCAACAAGAGTCAGATCTACGAATTCATCGACAAGCTCGTGCGGGCCGGCAAGGCCTGCATCGTGATCTCCTCGGAACTGCCGGAGTTGGTCGGTCTGTCGGATCGCGTGCTGGTGATGCGGGCCGGACGGATTGTCGCCGAACTGACGGGCGACCGGATCACGGAGCAGAACGTCGTCTATGCCGCGACCAGCGGCGAGGCGCATGGGACGGCGGGAGACCGGAAATGACAGTGACAGCAGGATCGATGCGCCGGGACGCACGGCGCATTCGCTGGGCCGACACGGGCCCGTTCATCGCGCTGGCGGTGGTCGTTCTGGTTGGCATGATGCTGAACGACAACTTCCTCAGCGCCACCAACATCGCCAATGTCGTCACCCGCTCGGCCTTCGTGGCGATCATCGCGGTTGGCGCGACCTTCGTGATTTCGTCCGGCGGGCTGGATCTGTCGGTCGGCTCGATGATGGCCTTCGTGACCGGCATCATGATCCTGACCATGAACCGGCTGGAGCCTTCGATGGGCGCCAACGCGATCCTGGTCGGCGCGGGCGTCGGGCTGATCGTCGGCGCGCTTTGCGGGCTGTTGAACGGCGTGATCGTCACGGTCGGCAAGATCGAGCCCTTCATCGCCACGCTGGGCACCATGGGGATCTTCCGCGCGCTCATCACCTGGATGTCCGATGGTGGCTCCATCCCGATCGACCGGGCGCTGCGCGAGCCCTATCGTCCGGTCTATTTCGGCAATGTGCTGGGTGTTCCGCTGCCGGTGCTCATCACGCTGATCGTGGTGCTGGTCGGGGCCTTCCTGCTCTACCGCACGCGCTACGGACGGCGCTGCATGGCGGCGGGGTCAAATCCCGACGTGGCGCGGTTCTCCGGTGTGTCCGTGGCGCGTATCCGCACGACGGCCTTCGTGATCCAGGGCATCTGCGTGGCCATCGCCGCCATCTGCTACATCCCGCGTCTCGGTGCCGCGACGCCGACCACCGGACAACTTTGGGAGCTGCAGGTGATCACCGCCGTCGTGATCGGAGGCACGCTCTTGCGGGGAGGCAAGGCGCGCATCTGGGGCACCGTGGCCGGCGCGCTGATCCTCGAGGTGATCGCCAACCTGATGGTGCTGTCCAACATGGTGTCCGAGTACCTCGTCGCTGCCGTGCAGGGGGTGATCATCATCCTGGCCATGCTGGCGCATCGTTTCATCAGATAATCGCCCCAAAGCGGCGAAGACTTTCCAAGGGAGGAAGAAGACCATGACTTTCATCACCAGACGAGCGCTCGGCCTGCTGTCGGCGGCCAGCCTTGCCGCCATCGCCGCGACCGGGGCGCTGGCGCAGGACAAGAAGACCATCGCCGTATCGATCCCCGCCGCGACCCATGGCTGGACCGGCGGCGTGGTCTATCACGCCGAGCAGGCGGAGAAGGAGATCGAGGCGGCCTTTCCGAACATCGACGTGATCGTGAAGACCTCGCCCTCGGCCACGGCACAGGTCTCGGCGCTGGAGGACATGTCGGCCAGCCAGACGCTCGACGCGCTGGTCATCCTGCCCTTCACCTCGGAGGAACTGACCGGCCCGGTCGAGCAGGTGAAGGCGAACGGCACCTTCATCGCCGTGGTGGACCGCGGCCTGACCGATCCCGCAATCCAGGATCTCTACGTCGCCGGCGACAACATCGCCGTGGGCGCGAACACCGCGAAATGGCTGGCGGAGAAGCTGGGCAACGAAGGCAAGATCGTCGTGCTGCGCGGCATCCCCACCGTGATCGACGACGAGCGCATCCAAGGCTTCACCGAGGTGATCGAGGGCACGAACATCGAGATCCTCGACATCCAATACGCCAACTGGAACCAGGACGAGGCCTTCAGCCTGATGCAGGACTATCTGGCCAAGCATCCGCAGATCGACGCGGTCTGGGCCAACGACGACGACATGCTGCTGGGCGTGCTGGAGGCGGTGAAGGAGTCGGGCCGCACCGAGATCAAGTATGCGCTCGGCGGCAACGGCATGAAGGACGTGATCGAGATGGTGATGGCCAACGATCCGGTCACGCCGATCTCCACGCCCTACCCGCCGTCCATGATCAAGTCCGCAATCTACATGACGGCGGCGCAGTTCACCGGCCAGGCGCCGATGCGCGGCACCTTCAAGCTGGATGCGCCGCTGATCACCCCCGAGAACGCGGAGCAGTTCTACTTCCCCGACTCGCCGTTCTGATCCCCGGAGCGCCCGTCACAGGGCGCTCCCCCCGACCAAGTTGAAGAAGGAGAGGCACATGCCTGGCAAGACTATCCTCATGCTCTGCGGCGAGTTCACCGAGGAATACGAGATCTTCGTGTTCCAGCAGGGAATGGAGGCCGTGGGCCACACCGTCCATGTCATCTGCCCCGACAAGAACAAGGGCGACATGATCCAGACCTCGCTGCACGATTTCGAGGGCCACCAGACCTATATCGAGCGCTTCGGCCATCTGGCCGAGATCAACAAGACCTTCTCGGAGGTCAACCTTGACGAATACGATGCGGTCTACTGCGCCGGCGGCCGCGGCCCGGAATACATCCGCACCGACAAGCGCATCCAGGCGATGGTGCGGCATTTCCACGAAGCCGGAAAGCCGATCTTCACCATCTGCCACGGCGTGCAGATCCTCGTGGCGGTCGACGGGGTGATCCGTGGCAAGAAGGTTGCGGCCCTTGGTGCCTGTGAGCCCGAGGTCATTCTGGCTGGCGGCACCTACATCGACGTAAAACCGCACGAAGCCTATGTCGACGGCACGATGGTTTCGGCAAAAGGCTGGACGGGCCTGGGTGCGTTCATGCGCGAATGCATGAAGGTGCTGGGCACACAGATCACGCACAGCTGACAGATTTCCGCGAACCTTCCTCCGGCGATCCGGCCGGAGGTCTTCCTGCGCCCCCGGCTCAAAACGGAGCGCGCCGGCCTCCTTGGTCCTGCGACCGTGGGCGCCAAGCGGATCGAGACGGCTGGAGCGGGTAAGAGCGCCGGGCGGGTGGCGTCAATCGGGCACCGGCCGCCGCCCGCCCGCACCGTCATGCGTTGTCTGCTGAAGCAGGTTCTCGAACTGGAGCCTGTCCACGGGGGCGGAGAAAAGATGGCCTTGGCCAACCGAGCAGCCGAGCGCCTCCGGGCCATGCAAGCCGGTCGGCCGTCTCCCCACCCCCGTTGACGGTTCCGACCCTCCTGAGCATGGTTTCCGTTATCTTGTCCGGTCCGGCGAAGAGGCGCTGACGCCTCCAGCCTTCCCGGCAGTTCCCAAAACCACATCTGCCCCACCGGGAAAGCGCTGTTTTCCCGATGGGCGGAGGCATGCTCGAGGAGGCTTCAATGCCCGCCGACCCGATCCTGGCCAAAGGCCACATCCGGCTCATCGAGGCGTGGTTCCCGGCCGTCGATGCCTCGCAGCTGGACATCACCCGCCGCCTGACCGACCACCTGTGGAAGCTGCGGAGGCGGCGCAGGAGCGGAGGTTGGCCGAGGCTGTAGCGCCGCTCCGACAGGAAGATGCGGCGTAGCAGCCTGCTGTCGGGACCGGCAGGTGTAGGTTGTCGGTGCCGAAGGAGGCAAGGGTAACGACCTGCTCCTCCCACCGTCGGTCGAGGCCATCGTTGCGGCGCTGGAACGCCCGGATACACGGGCGCGGAGGTTGAACCTGCGGTCGGTGATCCGGCTGCTGGACCGCGCCGCAGAGCTGGAACGCGACCCGATGCCGGTTTGACCCGCGCACGGACTGCCCGGCATCGCGCCAAGGGGAAACCTCGCCTCGAGCATGAGTTCTGCAACAACGCCCACCATCACTGCCAGTCAGTTCCATCGGACTCTACCCGGGATCACTCGCCCCGTTGCGCCCTTCACTCTCGCCGACCGCCTCAGCCTTAGGTTGGAGGTTGTGAAAAGGCGTTAATAAAAGTTTGTAACGAAACGCTCCCTCCCTATAGTCTTTTTACAAGAACCGCGAAGCGGCGAAGAGAAGATCAGGGAGGAGAACGCAATGACCAATCACTCAGGTGACCGGGCGCTGTCGCGTCGGTCTTTCATCCGCACAGGCGCGCTTGGCGGCGGGGCCGCTGCCGTCGGCACATTGGCTGCGCCGGCGGTTCTGGCGCAGGCGCCGCTCGTGATGAAGATGCAGACTTCGTGGCCGGCCTCGGATGTCTGGCAGGAGATGGCGCAGGATTACGCCACCCGCGTCGAGGAGATGTCAGGCGGCCGCCTGAAGGTCGACCTTTTGCCCGCGGGTGCCGTGGTCGGCGCATTCCAAGTGATGGATGCGGTCAATGACGGCGTCATTGACGCGTCGCATTCGGTGTCTTCCTACTGGTACGGCAAGTCGAAGGCTGCCTCGTTCTTCGGGACGGGTCCCGTGTTCGGCGGCTCGGCCACGACGATGATCGGCTGGTTCTACCAAGGTGGCGGGCAGGAGTTGTACCGTGAGCTGACGCAGGACGTTCTCGGCCTGAACACGGTGGGTTGGTTCGGCTTCCCGATGCCAGCCCAGCCCTTCGGCTGGTTCAAGGGGGAGGTGAACACGATCGCCGACATCCAGGGCTTCAAGTATCGGACCGTCGGCCTCGCCGCGGATCTGATGCAGTCGATGGGCATGTCCGTGGCGCAGCTTCCGGGCGGCGAGATCGTCCCCGCGATGGAGCGTGGTGTGATCGACGCCTTCGAGTTCAACAACCCGACCTCCGACCTTCGCTTCGGCGCGGCTGATGTGGCAAAGAACTACTACCTGTCCTCCTATCACCAGGCCTCTGAAAGCTTCGAGTTCGTGTTCAACCGCGACTTCTACGAGGATCTGGAGCCCGACCTGCAGGCAATCCTCCGTTACGGGGTGGAAGCCTCGGCGACGGCCAACACGATGACGGCTCTCAACAACTACTCGGCGGATCTGCAGCGCATCCAGAACGAGCTGGGGGTGACCGTGCGGCGCACCTCTCAGGAGATCCTCGACGGCCAGATCGCCGCCTGGGACACGCTGATCGGCGAGCTGGAGCAGGACGAGTTCATGAAGCGTGTGATGGACAGCCAGCGGGCTTGGGTCGAGCGCGTCAGCTACTACGAGCTGATGAATGCGCCCGATTACGTCCTCGCCTACAACCACTACTTCCCCGGCAAGCTCGCCCTCTGAGGGCCTTCGCGACTCGACGTCTCATCGGCCGGACTCCGTCTGGCCGATGCGTGCTGACACATCCTAACCGCGAGGCCCCATGATCCAGACCATCCGCCTCATCGATTCGCTCTCGGCGGCCTTTGGGAAGGCCTTCGCCTGGCTGATAATCCTGATGACGCTCGGGACCTCTTATGAGGTGCTGGTGCGCTACGTCTTCAACAACCCGACGCCCTGGGCCTACGATGTGTCGTTCATCATGTACGGAACGATGTTCATGATGGCCGGTGCTTATACCCTGTCGCGCGGCCAGCATGTGCGCGGGGACTTTCTGTACCGCTCATGGCAGCCTCGCACGCAGGGGAAGGTGGATCTGGTGCTGTACCTGACCTTCTTCTATCCCGGCGTGCTGGCTCTGGTGTTCACCGGGTGGAAATACTCGTCCCGGTCCTGGGGTTATGGCGAAGTGTCGGTCAACAGCCCAGCGGGCGTGCCGATCTACCAGTTCAAGTCTGTCCTCGTCGCGGCAGGTCTTCTGCTGGCGATCCAGGGAGTGGCAGAAATCATGCGCTGCATCATCGCGATCCGCCAGAACCGCTGGATGACCCCCGAAGATGACGTGGTCGAGACGGAGGACCTGTTGATGCGGCAGGCAACGCAGGCCGAGGCAGGCAGCGGCCAGTCGGGAGGCCATCCATGACCGAGCCGCAGATCGCCCTGCTGATGCTGGGGCTGTTCATCGTCGTGGTGTTCCTCGGCTTTCCGATCGCCTTCACCCTGATGGCGATGGGGATCTTCTTCGGCTACTACGCGTATTGGGACGAGGGGCGCATGTGGCGCGCCTATGAACGGCTGGACGAGACCGCCTCCTGGTGGGACTCCACATCGCTTTGGTTAGAGGGGTTCCTGAACAACCGGATCTTCGACCTTTTCGTGAACCAGAGCTACACCGTGATGTCGAACGAGGTGCTGACCGCGATCCCGCTGTTCCTGTTCATGGGCTATGTGGTGGAGCGGTCCAACATCGTGGACAAGCTCTTCGGTACCCTGAACGTCGCAACCAAGGGTATCCCCGGATCAATGGGAGTGGCGGCGCTTTTTACCTGCGCCCTCTTCGCCACCGCCACCGGCATCGTCGGGGCCGTGGTCACGCTCATGGGCCTTCTGGCTTTGCCGCAGATGCTGAAGGCGCGCTATTCCAACTCCTTCGCCTCCGGCATCATCTGTGCGGGAGGCACCCTCGGCATCCTGATCCCGCCTTCGATCATGTTGATCGTCTACGCGGCGGCGTCCGGTGTCTCGATCGTGCGGCTATACGCGGCGGCACTGGTGCCGGGCTTCACGCTGGTCGGCTTCTACCTCGTTTATGTGGTGGGCCGCGCGATCCTGCAGCCCTCGGCTGCTCCCCGCCCGACGCGCGACGAGGTGCCGGACATCCCGATCGGCACGCTTTCGATCATGCTGCTGAAGTCCTTCCTGCCGCTGGCCGTGCTGATCCTGTCGGTGCTCGGCTCGATCCTGTTCGGCCTCGCGACCCCGACCGAGGCCGCCGCCATCGGCGCGCTTGGCGGTCTGCTGCTGGCCGCTGCCTACCGTGCGTTGACCTGGCAGCGCCTGCGCGAGAGCGTCTACCTCACGGTGCGGACGACGGCCATGGTGTGCTGGCTGTTCATCGGCTCCTACACCTTCTCGGCGGTGTTTTCCTATCTGGGAGGCGAGCAGGTCATTTCCGAGTTCGTTCAGGGCTTGGACCTGACGCCTCTTCAATTCCTGCTGCTGGCACAGATCATCATCTTCCTACTCGGCTGGCCGCTCGAATGGTCCGAGATCATCATCATCTTCGTGCCGATCTTCCTTCCGCTGCTGCCCCTGTTCGGCATCGATCCGCTGTTCTTCGGCATTCTGGTGGCGCTCAACCTGCAGACCTCATTCCTGACTCCGCCCATGGCGATGTCGGCCTATTACCTCAAGGGCATCGCCCCGGAAGGGGTCACGCTGACCGAGATATTCCGCGGCTGCCTGCCCTTCGTCGGTATGGTGTTCCTATGCATGATGCTGATGTACACTTATCCGGGCTTCGTCTTTGCCCTGCCGGAGGCGATCTATGGCCGCTGATATCTCTCCCCGCCGTCCCGGAGCAGACCTGCTGGATCTTGACACCCTGACCCTGCGCGACCGGCTTGCCACAGGGGCCTTGCGCGCGGGCGAAGTTGCCGAGGCAGTGATCTCCCGGGTGGCAGAGCACGAGCCCGAAGTGCAGGCCTTTGCCTGGTTCGACGCAGGCACCCTGCGGGCCGAGGCCGACCGCCTCGACCGCCTGCGCCGCACCGGGTTGCCGGTGGGGCCGCTGCACGGGATCCCCGTGGGCGTGAAGGACATCATCGACACCCGCGGGATTCCGACCTGCAACGGGACCGCAATCGACGCGGGGCGCGTGCCGTCCGAGGACGCATTCGTGGTTCGCCGTCTGCGCGCGGCGGGTGCCCTGATCGCAGCGAAGACCGTCACGGCCGAGATGGCCTATCTGCATCCCGGCCCGACGCAGAACCCGGCTGACCCATCGCGCACCCCCGGCGGCTCCTCGCAAGGGTCGGCGGCGGCCGTGTCGGCGGGGATGCTGCCGCTTTGCATCGGAACGCAGACCGGCGGTTCGGTGATCCGCCCGGCGTCGTTCTGCGGCGTGGTGGGGTTCAAGCCAAGCTTCGGGCTGATCCCGCGCACCGGAATCTTGACGCAGTCGCCCTCGCTCGACTGTGTGGGTGTGTTCGCCGGTAGCATCGAGGCGGCAGCCCTGCTGGCCGAGGTGCTAACGGGCGACGATCCGAGTGACCCGGCGACGATACCCCGCGCGCCGCTGCGGCTGCTGGACATCGCGTCCTCCGTGCCCCCGGTGCGGCCGACCCTCGCGATCCTACACCTTGCGCCGGGCGGGCTTGCCCCCGAGCCCGACATGGCCGCGGCACTGGCTGAGGTCGAAGCGGCACTCGGCGAGGCCGGCTTCGCCCTGACGCTGCCCAGCCTGTTCGACGAGGCGCTGCCGGCGCGCGAGTGCATCAACCTTGCTGAGATGGCCAAGTGCTACCACCCGCACGAGCGGCGGGGGGCGGCGCTGATGTCGGAGACGCTCGCGGGGGCCATGGAGCGCGGCCGCGCGATACCGGCGCGCGATTACCTCGCGGCGCTCGACTGGCCGCGCGTGCTGAATGCGGCTCTCGACACGATCTTCGACCGATGCGATGCCATCGTGACCCCGGCTGCCCCCGGCGCAGCCCCCGGAGCCGAGACGACGGGAAGCTCCGCCTTCAACGGCCTGTGGTCGCTTTGCGGCGTGCCGACGGTGACGCTTCCGCTGCTCACCTCGTCAGACGGCATGCCGATGGGGCTTCAAGTCGTGGGCCGGCGCGGCGACGACGCCCGCCTGCTGCGCACTGCGCGCTGGATATGGACCGCGCTCGTGTCCTCTCAGGGAGAGTCCCATGCTTGAACGCGCCGCCTCCGTCGCCGCCCTGACCGTTCTGATCGGCTTTCTCGGCATCCTGGTGTGGAAGCTTCAGCGCCTTGACCTCACGATCGTCGTCGGCCTGACAATCGTCCTCGCCGCATGGGACGCCCTCGGCCGGCGCTGAGGCGTGGTACTGAGCCTGTCGTCGTAGGCCCACCGCGAGGGAGAAACACGTAAACCCTCGCGGTGCAGCGAACGCGGGGTCGGGTCGCATCACTACCACTCCTGCCCGAGCTTTGCTGAGGCGCCCTTCGAAAGGCGGCTTTGGAGACCGGCCATGCAGCATCCCTGGTAGCTCGCCGTCCGCTTTGGGCAGCTTGTGCTTTCTCTGCGCAGGATGGGCTTCAGGCAGGCTTTCGGGATCGAGGGCGGCGCCTGCTGCCGTCAAGTCGGGCCGACGTTTGCTTCGCCAGCCGCCGCGATATCATCGACTTCGCTGCGGCACCGGTTCAGCAACGGGGTCAAGGCGCTGCGCCTTGTCTTCCTGCCTTGCGCCGTGGCGCATCGCCGGTAGGTTGGCTCCCGATGAGCTAGGCAGGTCCCGATGTCGAAAAAGACCCTCAACAAGGCAAATCTCGAAAGGCTGGGTGCGGAGAAGCTTGCGGATCTGGTGATGGATCTGGTGCAGGGCAGCGCGGCCCTGCAGCGGCGCGCGCGGATGGAATTGAGCGCCGCGCAGGGTCCTCAGGAGGTCGCGGCCGATATCCGCAAGCGGTTCGTCTCGCTCCGCCGCTCGACCGGCTTCGTGGACTGGCGCGGGCAGAAGGCGCTGGTCAGGGATCTCAAGGGTCTGCTGTCGATGATCGACACCAGCATCCTCCCGCATGATGCCGCAGAGGCCTTCGACCTGCTCTAGTCATTCCTGCAGCTTGCCCCTTCGATTCATGCGCGCACCGATGACAGCAACGGTGCTGTCGGCGGCGCGATGGCCGAAGCCATGGATCTGATCGCCAAGGTCTCGCCGAGGCTTGCTCAAGACCCGAAGGCGCTTGCTGAACGGGTTCTCGACGCCGTCGCCGAGGCGGGGTTCGGCGAATTCGACGGCATCATCCCGGCGATGGCCGAAACACTCGGGACGGAGGGGCTCGACCATCTGAAGCGGATCACCGACGCATGGGCCGATGAGCCCGCAACGGCTCAGGAACTGGCGAGATACCGCGGCTATGGCGCCGGCTCGCCCGAAGCCATTGTCCGGCGCTACCGGCAGACCACGCGCTCCATCATCCTGGCCGACATTGCCGATGCGCAGGGCGATGTGGACGCCCACATGGCCCGCTACACCGAGGAACAGCTGACCTTTGGCACGATCGCACCCGATGTCGCACGCCGCCTGCTGGACGCGGGGCGGACCGAGGAGGCCTTTGAAATCGTGACCCGCGCAAGGGCGGCCGAGAAGGGCAAGGCGGTCCGAATGTTCCGCTACGACCTCGACGAAGTCTATGAGGAGTGTCTCGGAAAACTGGGCCGGATCGACACACTGAAGGACCACCTGTGGGAGACCTTTCTTCAGGGGCTCAACGCGGCGAGCCTGCGGAAGTATCTGAAGCTGCTGCCGGACTTCGACGACATCGAGGCGGAGGACAAGGCGCTCGACCTTGCCGAGGCCCACCCCCATCTGGGCGCTGCCATCAGCTTTCTTGTCGGCTGGCCCGCCCGCGACCGGGCCGCTGCCGTGGTGCTGGCGCGTGCCGCCGAAGTGGACGGCAACGCGTATGATACCCTTACACCTGCGGCTGACGCTCTCGAAGCCAGTCATCCGCTGGCCGCGACGGTGCTGCGCCGCGCCATGATCCAGGACACCCTCGACGGAGCGAAGTCCAAGCGCTACGCCCACGCAGCCCGCCACCTTGCGGAATGTCAGTCCTGTGATCCGGCCATAAGGGATCATGGCGACTTGCCCTCGCATCAACAGTTCCTTGCCGCCCTCCGGCAGAAACACGGCCGCAGACACGGGTTCTGGCACCTGGTTGATGGGTGAGGCCGACCCGTTTCTGTCAGTCAGCCTTCCAACCGCTTCAACGTAGTCGGCACCGCCGAGATCGTCCGCGTGGCTTGAGATCAACAGGGAAGGGGGAGACCTCGTCTGCAACAACGCCATTCCGAAGCACATAACGAGACATGAATTGACAGATCGCCAATTTGATGACACACATAGCGTCATCAAATCGGAGGTTCTGCCTTGTCCCCAACCCGCGCCTACAACAGCCCGATACGCGCGGCACAGTTCCGCGAAACCCGCGAGGCCATCCTTTCTGCCTTGTTCTCTCTGATGGAGTCTGCGGCTACCCCGGACGACATCGGCATGGATGCAATCGCCGCCGAGGCGGGCGTGCAGCGCCGGACGATTTTCAGGCACTTCGAAAACAAGGAAGAATTGCTGCGGACATTCTGGCCATGGCTCAATGCGCGCCTCGGGGCCTCGGTCAAGCCGATGACCCCGGAGGAGATTTCCGGCGGGCCGCGCCAAGCGTTTCCTCTCTTCGACGCGCATGAGGCCGCCATTCGGGCAGCACTCCACTCCCGCACCGGGCGGGAGATGCGGGCAGGCACCGTTGCGGATCGGCGCCGGGACTTCTCGGCGGCACTCGCTCCCGCCCTCGACAAAGTATCGCACATGGAGCGCCAGAAGATCGAAGCGCTGGCTCACCTGCTCTACTCCGCCTCCGCATGGGAGGTTCTCAAAGATTATGGCGGTCTCGACGGCACCCAGGCCGGCGAGGCCGCTTCCTGGGCGCTCGAACTGATCCTGTCCGCGATCAACTCTGGCGAAACTGCGGCGGACGCAACCATCGCAGCCAAAGGAGATATGCGATGACCATAGACGTAACTATTCCCGCCAATGCCGATCGCCGTTGGGTGGTCGCCGACAAGATACGCTTCCTGGGCAGCCTCCCGGGTTTCCCGATCGAGCTTCTGGACATCGAGGTGCCTGCGGGCTCCGGTACTCCGCCTCACACGCACGAGGCGGCAGAGCTCCTTTATGTGCTGGAGGGAGAACTGACTGTGCGGCAGTTCGGCTCGGAACTTCCTCCGGTGGTCATCCATGCCGGCCCTGGAACATCGGTGAAGATTCCCTCCCGCGTGCCTCACAACTATCTCAATGAAAGCGGCAAGCCGGTTCGCATGCTGGCAATGCTTGAGGCAAGCATGGTGGCGTTCTTTCGCGATATCGGGTCCGCCGAGCCGGCAAGCGGTGTGCCAGACCTTGCGCGAATTGGCGCTGCAATGGAGAGACATGGCATCGAAGCGCTCGCCAGTGCGGCCTGAAACCGCATAGCTTTTGATCGCGCCGGCACCGAGGTGCCGGTGCAACTTGCTCGTCGCTTTAAAAGCTGCCGGTCTGCGAAAGGTAAAAGCTGGAAACTGATGGCTTCCGGGACCATTGACTTGGATGACGAATGCCCGGTGTGTTTCGGCGGGTAATAGATGCACGCCAATTGAGATCTTGAACGGCTTCATTGCGCCTGGCATGTCCATCACAGAGGTCGCGGCATAGGTCTGTCCGGGAAACGGGAACTCTGACCGTCAGCCGATTTGCACAACAGAGCTGCCCAGAGCCCTTTCCGCCTGTATACTTGGCCCTATGGCTAAGCATGATCCCGATCTCTCGCTCCTCTTCCGCGCCCTCGCCGACCCGTCGCGGCGGGCGATGTCGGCGCAGGGGGCGGCCGGGGTGTCGGAGATGTCGGGGCCGACGGGGCTGCGGTTGCCGAGGGTGATGCGGCATCTTTCCGTTCTGGAGGAAGGCGGGCTGGTCGCCAGCAGCAAGGACGGGCGGGTGCGGACCTGTGCGAGGGTGCCCGCGGCGCTGGCGCCGATGCAGAGCTGGCTCGACGAGCAGCGGGCGGTCCGGAGGGCAGGCTCGACCGGCTGGATGACCACGTGATGAAGCTGATGAAGGAGCGCGAGACATGATACCAGACCTCGATCCGACCACCGACCTGAGCTTTACCCGTATCCTCGCCGCGCCCCGGCCGCTGATCTGGGAGTGCTGGACCGATCCGAAGCATATCCCGCAGTTTTTCATCCCCGCGCCGCACAGGGTGACGGCGGTCGACGTCGACCTCAGGGTCGGCGGGCGGTTCAACACGCGCTTCGACGTCGAGGGCACTGTGATGGACAACCGGGGCGTCTATCTGGAGGTGGTGCCGGAGGAGAAGCTGGTCTTCACCGATGGCTATACCGAGGGCTGGAAGCCCGCGCCGGAGCCTTTCATGACGGCGATCCTGCTCTTGGCCGACGCGCCCGGCGGCGGTACGCGCTATACCGCCATCGCCCGCCACCGCAATCCGGACTCGTGCAAGGCGCATGAGGAGATGGGCTTCCTCGACGGCTGGGGCACGGTGGCGACGCAGCTCGAGACCTATGCCAAGGGTTTGATGCGATGAGCTTTGCCACACTGAGCTTCGAGCGGCAGGTGGCCGCCCCCGTCGCGACCCTGTGGCAGGCCTGGACGGCGCCTGCGGCCCGGGCGGTCTGGGCGGCGCCGACGCCTTCGGTGACGGTCGAGTTTCTCGAGGCCGATACCCGCGTCGGCGGGCGCGAGGTCTCGCTCTGCAAGGTGGAAGGCAGCCCGGATCTGCGCTGCGAGGTCGGCTGGCTGGCGCAGGAGCCGCTGCGACGGAGCGTGAACTACGAGGTGGTTTCGGGCGAGGGGGCCGCGCAGGCGGCAGCGCTGGTGACGGCGGAGCTTTCGGAGGCGGGCGCAGGCAGCCGTCTCGTGGTGACGGTGCAGCTGTCGTCCTTGGCCGAGGGGATGGAGGCGGGGTATCGGCAGGGCTATGGTGCCGGGCTCGACGGGCTGGCCGGGGTCGCGGCGCGGACCATGGTGCTGCAGCGGGTGATCTGCGCGCCTCGGCAGGCGGTCTGGGGCGCTTGGGTCAACCCCGAGACGCTGCCGCAGTGGTGGGGACCGGACGGGTTCTCCTGCCGGACCGCGCGGATCGACCTGCGCTCGGGCGGCGAGTGGGTGTTCGACATGATCGGGCCGGATGGGACGGTCTTTCCCAATCACCACCGCTACTCCGAGATCCGTGACCAGGACCGGCTTCGCTACACGCTGCACTGGGGCGAGGACGGCCCGAAACATGCCGATGCCTGGGCCAGCTTCGAGGAGCAGGACGGGGGAACGCTGGTGACGCTGGGCATGGTCTTCAGCACGGCGGCGGAGTTTCAGACGGCGCGGGGCTTTGGTGCCGAGGCGCTGGGGATGCAGACCCTGGGCAAGCTTGCCCGCTTCGCCGGGGCGGAGTGAGCCCGGTCAGGGCAGCTCCACCGCGCCCTGGATCGGGCTCGCGATCATCGCGGCGTGGTCGGGCATCAGACGCACCGGCTCGGCGCGCGGCGGATAGGCGAGTTGGATGATCCCCGGGCGGGTCTGGCGCAGCACATGCTGGGCCAGACGGAAGGCGAGGCAGGTGGTCAGCAGCGTCGGGTTCACCGCGCCCGAGCTGGGGAACACCGAGGCGCCGACGACATGCAGGTTCTCCACGCCGAAGACGGTGCCGTTCGGGTCGACCACCCCGTCGCCCGGCGTGGCGGCCATGCGCGTGGTGCCGATGTGATGGCCGCTCTGCGAGGCGAGGCCAGCCTCCACCCGGTCGGGATCGTAGCGATAGCTGCCGATCCCGCTGTGGGCCACCTCTTCGGCCAGCGCCGCCAGATTGCGCTGCACGCCTTCGACCGTCGCCGCGTTCATCCGCCAGTCGAGCTGGATCAGCGGCATGCCATAGCGGTCCACCGCGCTGGCCAGCGAGATGCGCGACTCCGGGTCGGGCAGCTGCTCGGCGTTGATCTCCAGCATGTAGCGCCGCAGCGGGCTGAGCAGGAAGACCGAGGGTAGCTTGCGTTGAGCGAGGAAGCGCTTGTTGACGATCATCGGCAGGAAACGCACCAGATCGACCGGATGGTGCAGCAGATTGGCGGCATGGCGCATCGGGAAGCTCCAGCCGAAGGCCCCCGCCTGCCCATCGCGCGCGCTGAGACGCCAGCTGTATTCCTTGGGCAGGATCTCCTTGGCCAGATGCACCGCCGAAAGGATCGAGCTGCCATGCGCCGGGTCCCAGACCGAGGGCACGGTGGGCCGCCAGAGCGCGTTGGGCAGGTCGTCGCGCAGCCGCCGCGCTTCGGAGAGGCGGATCAGGCTGCGGGCATAGACGCCATCGGTGGTGCGGCGGTAGTCGAGCTTGGTCTGATCGGCTTCGGGCGTCAGCTCCAGCTCGCCGATGTCGCCCATCACATGGGTCATGTAGTGGCGGCCCAGATGGTCGCTGTGGTTGCCGATGCCGCGCTCGGCGACCGAGCGTGAGGCGAGGAGCAGCCGCGTCGTCTCGATCCCGCCGCAGGCCAACACCACCTGCCGGGCGCGGATCATCCGCTCGCTGCGCCTCGGGCGGTCGAGCACCCGAAGTGCCGAGACGGCGCTGCCATCCGGCGTCAGCTCCACCGAGAGCACCAGATGGTCGGGGATCAGCGTCAGGTCGGCGCGTCCGGCCAGCCGGTCGCGCAGCTTGCGCCAGATATCGGTCGGCAGCGAGAAACGCTCGATGGAATCGAGGTCGAGATCGGGGCAGGCGTCGCTGTTCCAGCGCATCGGCGTGGCGAAGGCGTCCTCGCCATATTCGGCCTTGCCGGCATCGAGAAAATCGAGCGCGTCGGCGATATGGCGGTCGACCTCCTCCATGGCGAAGGGCCAGCCCCGGCCCCCCGCGCCCCGGCTGAAATCCACCTGATCGAAGGGCAGGCAGCGCCCGCCCCATGACGTCGAGGCCCCGCCGAGCATGCGGCGGCGGTAGAGATGGGCGGCGGGGTGATAGGGCGAGATCTGGTTGGCGGCGGCGAAACTGTGCTTCTCGTCCGTCGGATCATGCCGGTCGTTGCCCGCCTCGATCACGGCGATCGACAGGCCTTGCCCGATCAGCCGCGTCGCGACGGCGAGCCCGGCGGGGCCGCTGCCGACGATGGCCACGTCGAAATCGGGCTGGTCCGACATACGCGTCACGGAACCGTCTTTCATTCACATGCTCTCACTCTTGCACTTCTGCCGGGGTGCCTGCCGCCCGGAAGCGGCGCGGATCAGGGTGCCGTCTGGGACTGCCGATTTCCTCAGACGATGGTCTGGCAATTCCTCGGGCTCGGCGCGGAGATGTCTGGGAGTCGGCATGTCCATCGGGAGGCGGGTCACGTCCGGCACGATCCGGTGCGCCGGTCGGTCTTGGATCTTGCCACCGGCGCAGGTCGCGCCGTTTCGGTGGCGGGGCGTGTCTGGGTGCAGGCTGCCAGCGGCGCCGGAACGCGCAAGGCCAGCCCGGTGAGCGATCCGCAGGTGCGGGATCGGGTGAGGCAGCGGATACGAGCATTCATGGAAGTTACCCTCCAAAACGGGGCGCCGGGAGAATAATGTTCAATGAAGTCAGGCTGAAATTGCCTTGCGGCACTTGCAATGATTACCACGCGGGGCCGATGCGGAACAGCGAATTCGCCCGGGTCGGGGGGCCGGGGGCGCTTTGCCCGGGTCATGGCGGGAAATCCGGATTCTGTTTCCGCCCATTTGCTGTGCGGCTTCGCGCAGTGCGAGAGGGCAGCCAGAGTTAAACTATCCGAGGTTGAGTAATGCCCCTTTGCCTGTGTGTAACTTTGAGAATCAGCTTCAGTGGAAGTCACGGCTGGGGAAAAGCGCCTTGGCCTGATCGCGCGGATGGCGGGCGGTGGGCACGATCTGCCGCGTCTCGTCGGCGCGACCTCCGGTCGGGTCGATCAGATTGGCCTGATGGCCCAGCGTGGCGAGATCGGCCGAGATGTCCTCGATCACCTCGGCCACCAGATGCACCACCTGCCCCTCGCGCTCGATCCGCCCCGTCACGCGCAGGAGCCGCCCGGCCACCACCGCCTTGCGGAAGGTTTCGTAGACCCGGCTCCAGACCACGACGTTGGAGACGCCGGTTTCGTCCTCCAGCGTCAGGAAGATCACCCCCGAGGCGGTGCCGGGGCGCTGGCGGGTGATGACCAGCCCTGCCACCGTGACGCGACCGCGCGCCTGCATCAGCGCGGCATGGGCGGTCAGCCCGGGCAGGCGCGGGCGCAGCACCTCCATCGGATGGCCGCGCAGCGACAGGCGCAGCGAAAGGTAATCCTCGATCATCTCCTCGCCGAAGCTCATCTGCGGCAGGGTCACGGCGGGCTCCACCCCGCCCTCGCCATCCGGACCGAAGAGCGGCAGCGGGGCAGGGGCGCGCAGCGCCTTGGCCGACCAGAGCGCGTCGCGGCGCGTCAGACCCAGTGCGGCGAAGGCATCGGCCTCGGCCAGCCGCTCCAGCGCGTCGGGCACGATCCCGGCGCGGCGCCAGAGGCTTTCGACATCGGGATAGCCGTTGCCGCGCGCCGCCACGATCCAGACCGCATCCTCCTTGCGCAGCCCCTTGATCTGGCGGAAGCCCAGCCGCAGCGCGAGACTGCCGTCGGCCCGCTTCTCCAGCGTGCAGTCCCAGTCGGAATGGTTCACCGACAGGGGCCGCACCTCCACCCCGCAGTCTCGGGCATCGCGCACCAGCTGTGCCGGGGCATAGAAGCCCATCGGCTGGCTGTTGAGCAGCGCGCAGGTGAAGGCCGCCTGATGATGCCGCTTCAGCCAGGCCGAGATGTAGACCAGCCGGGCAAAGCTCGCTGCATGGCTTTCGGGAAAGCCGTAGCTGCCGAAGCCCTCGATCTGGGCAAAGCAGCGCAGGGCGAAGTCTTCGGCATAGCCGCGCTCCAGCATTCCCGAGATGAATCGTTCGCGGAAGCCGCCGATGGTGCCCATCCGCTTGAAGGTGGCGAGGCTGCGGCGCAGCCGGTCGGCCTCGGAGGGGGTGAAGCCGGCGGCAACCACGGCGATCTGCATCGCCTGCTCCTGGAACAGCGGCACGCCGTAGGTGCGCTTCAGCACCTCCATCATCTCGGGGCCGAGGTCTTCGATCGGCTCCTTGCCCTCGCGGCGACGGATGAAGGGATGCACCATGCCGCCCTGGATCGGGCCGGGGCGGACGATGGCCACCTCGCAGACCAGATCGTAAAAGGCTTGCGGTCGCATCCGGGGCAGGAAGTTCAGCTGTGCCCGGCTTTCCACCTGAAACACCCCGATGGCATCGGCGCGGCACAGCATGTCGTAGACCTGCTTGTCGTCGGGGGCGATGGTGGCCAGCGTCAGGTCCAGCCCGCGATGATCGGCCAGCAGATCGAAGGTCTTGTGGATGCAGGTCAGCATTCCCAGCGCCAGGATGTCGACCTTCAGCAGACCCAGCGCGTCGATGTCGTCCTTGTCCCACTCGATGATGGTGCGATCCTCCATCGCCGCATTCTCGATCGGGCAGAGCTCGTCGAGCCGTCCTTGGGTGATGACGAAGCCGCCGACATGCTGGCTCAGATGGCGTGGAAAGCCGATGATCTCGCCGATCAGCTTCATCGCCAGCGTCACCCGGCGGTCGCTGAGGTTCAGCCCCGCGTCGCGCACCCGCTCTTCCGAGGGCGCGGCGGAGGACCAGCCCCAGATCTGCCCCGAGAGCCGGGCGACCACATCCTGACTGAGGCCCATGACCTTGCCCACCTCGCGGATCGCCGCGCGGCTGCGGAAATGGATCACCGTCGCCGTCAGCCCCGCCCGATCGCGGCCATAGCGCTCGTAGATCCACTGGATCACCTCCTCGCGCCGCTCGTGCTCGAAGTCGACGTCGATATCCGGCGGCTCGCCGCGTTCCTTGGAGATGAAGCGCTCGAAGATCAGGGTGATGCTTTCGGGCGGCACCTCGGTGATGCCGAGAAGGTAGCAGACCACCGAATTGGCCGCCGAGCCGCGCCCCTGACAGAGGATGCCCTGCGAGCGGGCGAATTGCACGATGTCGTAGACCGTCAGGAAATAGGGCGCGTAGCCCACGTCGCGGATCAGCGCCAGTTCCTTCTCCACCCGGTCGAGGATCTTCTGCGAGGCACCTTCGGGATAGCGCCAGGCCAGCCCCTCGCGTGCGACACGCTCCAGCCGGTCGGGCGCCGCCTCTCCCTCCGCCTCCTCGTCGGGATACTGGTATTGCAGCTCCTTCAGATCGAAGGCGCAGCGGTCGGCGATCTCCACCGTGCGGCGGATCGCGGCGGGATAGCGGTGGAACAGCCGCGCCATCTCGGCCCCCGATTTCAGCCGCCGCTCGCCATTGGCAAGCCGACGGCTGCCCAGCGTGTCGATGGTGCAGCCGATGCGCAGGCAGGTCAGCACATCGGCCAGCGGGCGGCGGAAACCCCGGTGCATCAGCACGTCGCCGCAGGCCACCATCGGCAGGCCGGTCGCCTGCGACAGCGCCGCCAGCCGGTCGAGCCGCGCCTGATCGCGCCCGTCATACTGCGGCGCCGCCCCGAGGAAGGTGCTGCCGGGAAAGCGGCGCGCGACATGCTGGATATCGGCGCGGGCGCAGGGCTCGGCCAGCGGGCAGGGCGGCAGGGCGATCAGGATCATGCCCTGCGCCCAGAGCATCAGATCGGCCCGCGTCAGATGGCACTCGCCCTTGGGCGCGCGCCGCTTGCCAAGGCTGAGCAGCCGCGACAGCCGGGAATAGGCGGCAAGATCGGTGGGCAGCGCCAGCCACTGCACCGGGCTGTCGGTCAGCACCAGCCGGGCGCCGACGATCAGCTTCGGCAGCAGCTCGGGCAGGCTGGGGGTCTCCGTCTCGCCGGTGAAATGCGGCACGGTCTGGCGGCTGGAGTGGTCGGTGACGCGCTGCGAGCGGATCATTGGCCCCGCCTTCGCCTTGTCGCGGATCTCCGGGCGGTCCGGTGTCCTGTCCTGTTCCTCTTCTTGTGCCTCGGCCTCGGCCTTGGCCCGCGCCTCGTCGCGCAGCCGCGCCAGTTCCTTCAGCGCCGAGAAGGCCCGCACCACCCCGGCCAGCGAGTTGCGGTCGGTGATGGCGATGGCGCCCAGCCCCAGCTCCGCCGCCCGCGTCACCAGCTCCTCGGGATGCGAGGCGCCGGTGAGGAAGGTGAAGTTCGAGGTGACGCAAAGCTCGGCATAGGCCGGTTCGGGGTGCGGTCGCCGGATCGCCACCGGAGGATCGGCGGCACTCATGCGAATTCGCCCTGCACGGCCCAGCCGGGCTCCTGCGGCGTGTGGAACAGCCAGAGCCGGGGGCCCTGCATGGTCTCCACCCGCCAGTAATCACGCAGCCCGCCGCGCCATGCCGGATCGTCGAGCCACCATTCCGGGGTGATCCGTTCGGGCCCGGTGGCGCGCAGCGTGGTGAACTGCATCCGCCGCCAGCGGAAACGGCTGGGCGGGTGGCCCGCGACGCCGCTGACCGGCTCGGGGGCAAAGATCGTCACCGGGCGTGGCAGGCGGCAGGGCGGCACCGGCACGGGATCGGAATAGGCGACGGGCACGAGGAGGAAGCTGCGCTCGGGGATCAGGCTTTCGGCGGGCAGGAGGCGCTGGATCGCCTCGAAACCCACCCGGTTGCCCAGACGGGTGACCAGATCGGCCATGCCGTCCTGCGGCGCGGCCCGGCCTGCCACGATCTGCGCCGGGGCCAGCGGCTCGACCACCGGGGCGGTCAGGCGCAGCGCATCGATGCCGAAGCCCGAGTCCACCTCGTCCACCCCGCGCGAGAACAGCGCGGCGATGCGGGCGGCATCGCGCATCGGCTGGGCCAGCCCGATCTCCACCTGCGCGGTGCCGCCATCCACCCGCCGCAGCTCCAGCCGCAGGCGGCGCGCGCCCATCTGATGCGCAAGCAGCGTCTCGCAAAGCCGGTCGAGCAGCCGCAGGAGCCCCGCCATCACATCCGCCTGCAGCCCGATCGGGTCGGGCAGGGTCATCCGCACGCCGAAATGCGGTGCGGCGGCCTCGGCGGCGACGGGTTCGGGCTGCTGGCCGAGCGCCTGATCCAGCCGCAGGATCAGCGCCTGACCGAAGCGGCGGGCGAGGGGCGCGCGGGGCAGGGGGATCAGATCGGCGATGCGGCGCAGCCCCAGCCGCGCCAGCGCCGCCGCCGTGTCATGGTCGAGCCGCAGCGCCGTCACCGGAAGCGGCCCCAGATGCGCGGCCAGCGCCCCGTCGGCGACGATCCCGCCGCCATGCCGCGCAAGCGCATGCGCGGCCCCCCGCGTTCCGGCGATGGCGCTTTGCGCGGCAAGCCCGCTGCGCGCCACCTTGTCCTGCAGATCGGCTCGCAGCTCGGCCTCGCCGCCGAAGAGATGCGCCACGCCCGAGATGTCGGCGATGAGCCCGTCCGTCCCGTCGCGCGCGACCTGTGGCGCATAGCGCCCGGCCCAGCGGCGCAGCGCCTCCAGCGCCGCGGCCTCGCGGGCCAGATCGGCGGGGCGGGTCGCCAGATCGGGGCAGATCGCCCGGGCATCGGCCAGAGGCATGCCACGCGCCAGACCCTGCGCCGTGGCGGCGGTGTTCAGGCAATGCAGGTGATCGGCATTGCCCGACCGCAGGGTCAGGGCAAAGGGCCCCTCACAGGGGCGAATCCGCAAGGCGTGATCGCTCGCCAGTCGCGGAAACCATATGGAAAGCAGCCGTCTTGCCATCCCAACTCAGCGTCCAATCTCCCAGTGTTCCCTTTTTGTTCTTTGTAAGAGACCAGCGATGCAGAGTCGAGTCCGCCGCAGCGGAAGGCTCGGGGGTGCAGCTCCAGCGGGTCTCGGCGGCATTGCTGCCCATGCCCTGCCGCACCAGCACGAGGCCCAGCGTGCGCCCGGCTTCGGCGGCCAGCTGCAGCCGCCGCCCCGCCGTCAGGTTCAGCGGTTTCTCCGGCTCGGCGATCACCGCCGCCACCTCGGCGCAGCGCAGCGCCTCTTCCACCGACCAGAGCAGATCGGTCTCGCCCTTGGCCCGCACCAGATGCAGCCGCTCGGCCAGACCGCGCGGCAGGCCCCAGAGCATCGGCTGTTCGGCCTGATGCGCGGGCAGCACCCAGAGCACCGGGCCCTTCTGCCGCGCCGCATGATAGAGCGCGAACACCCGCCGCCCCGGCCCCTCGGCCTCGTGAACCCGGGCGGGCACGAGCAGGGCGGGGCTTTCGGTGGCGCGGTCGAAAAGCATGGGTCCGGGGTCCGTCGGCGGGGCTGGAAGAGGAAGACTCAGGCTGGAACGATAGGGGAACATCGGCCCGTTGGGAAGCGGGCGATGCCGACCTGCGGGCGCAGGCGGCCGGCCGCCCGGCACCTTCCCTCGCGGAAATCCGTATCCTGACGCCAAGCTGACTGCCCCCGTCAGCACCCCGTCAGACCGCCGGGGCACAAGGTTCTCGTGCAACACGCGCTGCAGGGAACCGTCATGCCGAAGCCAAGCTCCGTCCGTGTCTGGGATCTGCCGATCCGGCTGTTCCACTGGTCGCTTGCCCTCTCGGTCGCGGTGGCGGGGGGCGTTGGTTTCTTTGGTGGCGCCGGGGCGATCCGCTGGCATCTGGGGGCCGGGCTGATCGCGGTGGCGCTGGTGCTGGCGCGCATCGTCTGGGGCTTTACCGGCCCCACCCATGCGCGTTTCGGCGATTTCCTGCCCCGGCCCGGCGATGTGGCGCGGCACCTCAGGCCCGGCGCGGCGCGGCATCTGGGGCACAACCCGCTGGGGGCGCTGATGGTCTTCGCGCTGCTCGGGCTGATGCTGGCCCTCGGGCTCACCGGGCTCGCGGCGCTGGGCGGCGTGCTGAAGACCGGGCCGCTCGCCTTCTGGTCCTTCGACGCAGGGCGCGCCGGGCTCTCGCTGCACGAGGCGGCGGCCTGGGCGGTGGTGGGGCTGGTCGGCCTGCATCTCGGAGGGGTGGTGCTGGAAAGCCGCCGCAGCCGCGAGAATCTGGCCCGCGCCATGCTGACCGGCAAGAAGCAAGCGCGTCCCGGCGATCATCCGGTGCGCAGCCTGCCGGCCCGGGGGCCGCTGGCGCTGTTCCTGCTGCTACTGGTCGGGGCCGGGCTCTGGGCGGCGCAGGCCCCGCTCGCGGCGCGGCCCGCCCAAGGCCTGCCGGTCGCCTTCGATGCGACGGTGCAGGACGAATGTTCGGCCTGCCACATGGCCTATCACCCGAGCCTGCTGCCCGCCGCCTCGTGGCGGGCACTGATGGCCGGGCTCGGCGACCATTTCGGCGAGGATGCGCGGCTCGATCCCGCCACTGCCGCCCGGATCGAGGCCTGGCTGACGGCGCATGCCGCCGAGACCGCCGACACGCTGCCCGCCCATGTCTTCCGCCGGACCGAGACCGCCGCGCCCGTCGCCCTGACCCGCACGGCCTTCTGGCAGAGCCGGCACGCCTCCCTGCCCGAAGCTGTCTTCGCCCGCCGCTCCGTGCGCAGCCGCGCCAATTGCGCGGCCTGCCACGCCGATGCCGAAACTGGCCTATTCTCTGCCTTTTCCATTGCGATCCCCAAGGAGTAACCCGATGAAAAAACTGCTTATCCCTCTTGCCTGTCTCGCGCTTCCGGCGCAGGCGCAGGACACCACGCCCGCCGCGCTGATCGCCGGATACGAGGCGGCGGCGGGGCAGGCGGCCGACGCCGCGCGTGGCAAGGCGCTGTTCCTCGCCAGCCCGGGCGGCGGCAAGCCCGACACGCCCTCCTGCACCACCTGCCACACCGCCGATCCGCGCCAACCCGGCGAGGGCCGCAGCGGCAAGGCGATCGAGCCGATGGCCCCCTCGGTCATCCCGACCCGCTTCACCGACAGCGCCAAGGTGGAGAAATGGTTCGGCCGCAACTGCAACTCGGTGCTGGGGCGCGACTGCACCCCCTCGGAGAAGGCCGATCTCCTCGGCTGGCTGGCAATGCAATGAGGTGGGCGATGACACGGGTGACACTGGCTCTGGCCTGTCTGGCGCTGCCGCTGGCAGCCCTTCCGGCAGCCGCCGACGGCGACGAGGGCGGCGGGATGGCGCCAGTCACCCATCCCGCGACCAAGGCGGAATGCAGCGCCTGCCACATCGCCTATCCGCCGGGCTTCCTGCCGGCGCGGTCCTGGACGGCGATCATGACGACGCTCGACAACCACTTCGGCGAGGATGCCTCGCTCGACGCGGCGGCGCGGGACGAGATCGAAGCCTGGCTGGTCGCCAATGCGGCGGATGCGAGGGGCGCCGCCCACGCGCTGAGCGGGGTTGCCGCCACGGCGGTGCCGCTGAGGATCAGCGAACTGCCCTGGTTCCTGCGCGAGCATGAGGGCGAGGTCTCGGCCAGCATGAAGGCGCGGGCCAAGAGCATGGCCAACTGCGCCGCCTGCCACAGCGGCGCCGAGCGCGGGATCTTCGAAGACGACTGACGGCGCGGCCTGCCCGGCCCGCTCAGCCGGGCAGCAGCACCCCAGCCTCGAAGCCGCCATTCTGGCCGGGCAGGGGCGCAAGCAGCTCGAGCCGCGCGCCCGCCCGTTCACTGATGCTGCGCACGATGGAGAGGCCCAGCCCCGAGCCCTCGCCCGCCCCCTTCTCGAAACGCCGGGTCAGCCGCCCGCGCAGCGCGGGCGGCAGCGGCGGGCAGGGGTTGCGCACCCGCAGCCAGCGATCCGGCGACAGCGTCACCTCGACCGGCGCGTCCGGATCGCCATGGCGCAAAGCGTTCTCGATCAGGTTGCGGGCAAGGATGCCGAAGGCGTCGGGGTCGATCGCGGCCAGCAGGGGATCGGGCGGCAGCGACAGGCGCACGCGCCCCGTGCCGCCCACGTCCGCCACGAGGATCTCCAGCACCCGGCGCAGGTCGCAGGCGGGGGCGCCTGTCACCCTCCCTCCCTCGGCGCGGGCCAGCTGCATCAGCTTTTCCGACAGCCGCGCCAGCCGCTTCAGCGTCGCCTCGATCTCGCCCGCCCGCCGCGCCGCCTGCGGGTCGGAGGTCTCGCTGCGGATGCGCTGGGCCTGTGCCGTGGCCCCGGCCACCGGAGTGCGCAGCTCATGCGCCGCATTGGCGGCAAAGCTGCGCTCCGCCTCGAAGGCGGCCTGCAGCCGGTCGAGCAGCTGGTTCACCGCGCCCGCAACCGGCAGGATCTCCGTCGGCAGCTCGCCCGTTCCCACGGCGGAGAGATCGCGCGCCCCGCGTCGGGCCAGCGCCTCGCCCAGCCGTCGCAGCGGACGCAGGCTGAGCCGGACCACGCCGGCGATGCCGAAGAGTGCCAGCGGGATCGCCAGCAGCGCGGGCAGGCCCAGCGTCCACATCAGCCGCTGCGCCATCTCACGCCGGTGGCTCAGCGGCTCGGCCACGGCGATGCCGATGCTGCCGCGCAGGGCGGAATCGCAGTAGATCCGGTGGTGGGCGGTCTCGGCAAAGCCGGTCGGGCCGCAGGGCGGGAAATCGGCTGGGTCGGCGCGATGCGAGGCGATCAGCACCCGCCCCGAGGCATCGCGCACGAGGTAGGTGTAGAACTCGTCATGCGCCCGCAGCGTGGCCACGCGCTGACTCACGCCCTCCTCCTCGCGCCCGAGGATGTCGACCAGCGCCAGCGGCAGCAGGCGTTGTGCGGTTTCGGCGAGCGCCGAGTCGAACACCTCGTCGAGCTGGTCGCGCAGCAGCCGCGCCGTCACCGCCGCCGTGCCGAGCCAAAGCAGCGTGATGCCCGCGCCCAGCACCAGCGCCAGCCGGGTCTGCAGCGAGCGTGGTCCTCTCACGGTTGCCCCAGCCGATAGCCCAGCCCGCGCACCGTCTCGATCACCTCGCGCGCCAGCTTGCGGCGCAGGCGGCTGATGTAGACCTCGATCGCATTGCTTTCGATCTCGCTCTCGAACGACCAAAGCCGTTCTTCCAGCTGCATCCGCGACAGCACCTGCGTCGGGCGGCTGAGGAAGGCCTCGAACAGCACCCATTCCCGCGCGGTCAGCGAGATCGCCCGCCCGGCCCGGCGCACCAGCCGCGCCGCCAGATCGACCTCGAAGGGGCCGAGCGTGACGAGCGGGTTGGGATTGCCGGAATAGCGCCGCGCGACGGAGCCGATCCGTGCCGACAGCTCGCTCAGGTCGAAGGGCTTCACCAGATAGTCGTCGGCCCCGGCATTCAGCCCGTCGATCCGCTCGGTGATCTGGTCGAGCGCGGTCAGGATGATGACCGGCGTGCTGCAGCCCTGCTGGCGCAGGCTGCGCAGGAAGGGGATGCCCAGACCGTCGGGCAGCATGAGGTCCAGCAGGATCAGGTCGTGGCGTGCCCCGGCCATAGCGTCGCGCGCCTCTTCCAGCCGCCGCGCGCGATCCACCGAATGGCCCTCGTCGGCGATCTGGTCGGCCACCGCCTCGCCCAGCACCTCGTCGTCCTCGATCAGCAGGATGCGCATCCGGCCCTCCCTTCTGGCTGCGACAGTCTTGCCGGGAAAAGCTGACACCGGACTGACATCGGCTGAGGCGCGGCGTCAGGTCGCTGTCAGGAAGCGATGGCAGAAGGGGCGGACGAAACGGAGGCAGGGATGGGCAGGTGGGTCTTGATGGTGGCGGTGCTGGCGGGGCCGGCCCTTGCCGATGACGACTGCACCGTGCCGATGGTCGACTGGCAGCCCCGCGCCGCCGTGAGCCGTTTTGCGGAGACGCAGGGCCTCACCATTCGGCGGCTGAAGATCGACGACGGCTGCTACGAGATCGACGGCTGGGACAGCGAGGGCCGGCGGGTGGAGATCACCCTCGATCCCGCGACGCTGGCCGTGGTCGGGATGGAAGACGACGCGCATCTGGCAGAGGAGACGGACGACTGACCGGCCCTCATTCTGCCCCGGGCGCCGGGCCCGCGCCGATCGCACGGAACAGCCTGCATCACCCGGGTGTTCTGCTTCAACCGGCCCGAACGCCCGGCGTCCCCGCGTTCCCTCCCCGCCGCAGGAGTTCGGATTGACCCAACCCATCAGCCTCATGTCCATCGCCACCGCCGTTCCCCCGCATCAGGTCAGCCAGCGTGACGCGGCGCGGGCGGCCCAGCAGGGCTTTTCGGCGCGCTACGACGATTTCGAGCGTCTGGCCAAGGTCTTCGAAAGCTCCGGCATCCTGACGCGCAACCTCGCCCGCCCGGTCGAATGGTATCTGCGCCCGATGGGCTGGGAGGAGCGCAACGCCGCCTATACCGAGGCGGCGACGCTGCTGTTTACCCAGGCCGCCAGCCGCGCGCTTGATCAGGCCGGGATGCGCGCCGCCGAGGTCGATTGCGTGGTGACGGTCTCCTCTACCGGCATCGCCACGCCGAGCCTCGATGCGCGGGTGGCGGGCGAGATGGGCTTTCGCGCCGATGTGGAGCGGGTGCCGGTCTTCGGTTTGGGCTGCGCGGGCGGGGTCACCGGCCTGTCGATCGCCAGCCGTCTGGCGCAGGGCCGGCCCGGCAGCACGGTGCTGGTGGTGGCGGTGGAGCTCTGCTCGCTGTCCTTCCGGCTCGACAAGCTGACCAAGGAAAACATCGTCGCCACCGCGCTCTTTGCCGATGGCGCCGCTGCCTGCGTGCTGCGCGCGGGCGAGGGCGGGCTGGCGCGGGTCGAGATGTCGGGCCAGCACACATGGCCCGACACGCTCGACATCATGGGCTGGAGCGTCGATGCGACTGGGCTCGGCGTGATCTTCGACCGGGCGATCCCGCCCTTCGCCGAGGCCAATGTGGCGGCGGCGGTCGGCACGATCCTCGGGCGGGCCGGGCTGGTGCTGGACGATATCGACCGCTTCGCCTGCCATCCCGGCGGGGCCAAGGTGATCACCGCGCTGGAGCGGGCGCTGGCAATGGATCAGGGCACGCTGGACCATGAGCGCGACGTGCTGGCCGAACATGGCAACATGTCGGCGCCGACCGCGCTCTTCGTGCTCGACCGCGTGCTGCGAGAGGCGTCCCGGCCGCGCACGCTGCTGACGGCGATGGGCCCGGGCTTCACCGCAAGCTGCGTCTCGCTGCGGGCTGCCGCATGACGGGGGCGGTGCTGCTTCTGGCGCTGGTCACGGCGGAGCGGCTGGGCGAGCTTTGGCTGGCCCGGCGCAACACCCGGGCCCTTCTGGCGCAGGGCGCGGTGGAGGTGGCGCCGGGGCATTACCCGCTGATCGTGGCGCTGCATGCGGCATGGCTGGCGGCGCTCTGGATCTGGGGGGCGGGCAACCCGGTGCAGCCGGGCTGGCTCGCGGTCTTCCTTCTGCTGCAGGTGGCGCGGGTCTGGACGCTGGCGACCCTCGGCCCGCGCTGGACCACGCGGATCATCGTGCTGCCCGGTGCGGCACTGGTGGCGCGCGGGCCCTACCGCTTCGTCTCGCATCCGAATTACGTGGTGGTGGTGGGCGAGATCGCCGTGCTGCCGCTCTGCCTCGGGCTGCCCTGGATCGCGCTGCTGTTCAGCCTGCTCAACGCGGCGGTGCTGACCATCCGCATCCGCGCCGAGGCGTCAGCGCTCCGGGCGGCGCGCCATGTCGCCGCCTGACGCGCGCCCGGCGGGGCCTGCCGTCTGGGCGGGCTTTCTCGCCATGTGCACCGGCATGTTCATGGCGATCCTCGACGTGCAGATCGTCGCCACCTCCCTGCCCAACATCCAGCAGGCGCTGGGCATCGCGCCCGACCGGATGAGCTGGGTGCAGACCGCCTATCTGATCGCCGAGGTCATCGCCATTCCGCTGACCGGCGTGCTGATGCGGCTTCTGACGATGCGTTGGCTCTTCGTCATCGCCACCACGCTCTTCACACTGGCCTCGCTCGGCTGTGCCGCCTCCGACAGTTTCGCCAGGCTGATCTTCTGGCGTGTGCTGCAGGGCTTTGCCGGGGGCACGCTGATCCCGGCGGTCTTCGCCGCGGTCTTCCTGCTGTTCCCGCTGAACCGGCAAGGGCTCGCCACCACGCTGGCCGGTGTGCTGGCGGTGCTGGCGCCGACGGTCGGGCCCATTGTCGGTGGCTGGATCACCGAGACATGGTCATGGCACTGGCTGTTCCTCATCAACCTCCTGCCCGGTATCGTGGCGGCGCTGCTGGGCGCGGCCCTGCTGCCGCGTGCGCCGATGCAGCGCGGGGCGGGGCGCAGCCTGGATCTGGTGGCGCTGGCATTGCTGGCGGTGGCGCTGGCGGCGCTGGAGATCGCGCTGAAGGAGGCGCCGGCGCGCGGCTGGATCAGCGGCCCGGTGCTGGCCCTGCTGGTGCTGTCGCTCTCGGCGGGCACGGGCTTCGTCTCGCGCAGCCTCGGCGCCGCCGCGCCGGTGGTCGATCTGCGCAGCTTCGCCGACCGCCGCTTCGCGCTGGGCTGCCTTCTGAGCTTCGTGCTCGGCATAGGCCTTTTCGGATCGGTCTATCTGATGCCGCTGTTCCTGGCCTTCGTGCGCGGCCATGGCGCGCTGGAGATCGGCACGATCATGCTGGTGACCGGGGTGGCGCAGCTTTTGACCGCGCCGCTTGCCGCTGCGGCAGAGCAGCGGCTGGGCGCCCGGCTGCTGACCGGCTTCGGCTTTGCTCTCTTCGCCGTGGGGCTCGGGCTCAGCGCCGTCCAGACCCCGGCGACCGACCATGCCGAGATGTTCTGGCCTCAGGTGCTGCGCGGGGTGGCGATCATGTTCTGCCTGCTGCCGCCGACCCGGCTGGCGCTGGGGCATCTCGAGGAAGCGCGGGTGCCGGATGCCAGCGGCCTCTTCAACCTGATGCGCAACCTCGGCGGGGCCATCGGGCTGGCGCTGATCGACACGGTGATCTACTCGCGCAGCCCCGGCCATGCCACGGCGCTCATGGAACGGCTGCAGGCGGGCGATGCCGACGCGGCGCGCTTCGTCGGCATCCCCGCGGAGGTCTTTGCCACGCTGCCTCCCGGCCCGCTGCCGCCCGGTGCGCAGGCCATGCTCGCCCCGCTGCTGGAGAAGGCCGCGCTGACCGAGGCGATCAACGACGCCTGGCTGATGATCGCCCTGCTGACGCTGGCGGCGCTGGCCTCGGTGCCCTTCGCCCGCGCAGGCCGACCGGCGCGCGAAGCGGCGGGGCAGCCCGGCAACCCCTAGGCGAAGAGCGGCCAGTCTTCGCCGCCCGGGCTCCGAGACCCCATTGCCCACGACGGTTTCCTGTGTCACTCGCTCAGTTCCCCTTTCACCGAACCGCCAGAACAGTGACCGATATGCTTATTTCTCCCGAAGACCGTGACATGCTGCAGCAGGCCCTGCAGAGCAAATCCCCCGCCGTGGTGCAGGCGCGCATGGCCAATGCCCTGCTGCTGCTCGCCGAGGGGCTGTCGGTCGAGGATGTGGCGGGGCTGCTCTATCTCGACGAGAAGACCGTGGCGGGCTGGCAGGCGATCTTCGCGCAGCGCGGCGGGCGTGCCGCAGCATGACGTGCATCCCGAGCCAAGGGCTGTCGGCATGAGCCCCGCCTATCTCGTCACCCATTCGGGCGGCTTCCATGCCGATGAGTTGTTCTCCAGCGTCATCCTGACCCGGCTCTTCCCCGAGGCGAGCATCGTGCGCAGCCGAGCGGCGGAGTGGATCACCCCGGGGCCGGACCGCATCGTCTACGATGTCGGCGGCGCCTACGATGCCGAGGCCGGGATCTTCGATCACCACCAGCGCGGCGCGCCGCTCCGCGAGGAAGGCCAGCCCTACAGCTCCTTCGGGCTGGTCTGGAAGCATTTCGGCCGCGCCTATCTGGCCAGCTTCGATCTGTCCGACGCGCATGCCGAGGCGATCCACGCCTCCTTCGATGCCAGTTTCGTGCTGCCGATCGACCTTGCCGATAACGGCGCGGCGAGCCTCTCGGGGCCGCTGGCGGGGATGACGCTGCCGAACCTGCTGGAAACGCTGAAGCCGGTCTTCGACGACAGCGATCCCGGCTCCGAGACGCGTGCCTTCCATGCGGCCCTGGCCATCGCACGCAGCTTCGCCGAGGCACGGATCACCATGAGCGCCGCCAAGCTCCGCGCGGAGGCGGTGGTGCTGAAGGCCATCGCCGCTGCGGGCGAGGGCCGGGTGCTGGAGCTGCCGATGGGCATGCCCTTCCGCCCCGCCGTTGTGAAGGCAGGCGCGGATCATCTCTGGTTCGTGGTGCATCCGCGCCAGCAGGACTGGTGCCTGACCGGCATCCGCCAGAGCAGCGAGGGCTTCGCGCAACGCGCCGACCTGCCCGCCGCCTGGGCCGGGCTGACCAACGCCGATCTGGAGGCGGCTTCGGGGGTCGCGGGCGCCAGCTTCTGCCACAACGGCCGCTTCATCGCCGCCGCGAAGACCCGCGAGGCGGCCCTCGCCATGGCCGAGATCGCCGTGCGCGAGGCGCTGGCTGCACAGGCCGCCGATCCCGCATCGTCCTGAGGGGGAAGGAGGGCATCGCCGATGCCCTCCTTCCGTTTCTGCATCAGCCGATCAGGTAGCCGGTCGAGGGGACGAAGATGCCCACATCCACATCGCCGGTGTAGCCCGTGACGTCGACGATCTGCAGGCTCTCACCGTCGCGCTCGTAGGCGAGGTAGCTCCCCGCATACTCGCCGTCCTCGATCGTGATGAGGGTCGCTTCGTCGCCTTCCAACGTGTCGGGCGAGGCCAGCAGGATCAGGTCATCGAAGCTGTCGGCCAGGCCGGTCACTTCAACGAGCGTCTCGATGGAAGCGTTGCTCCCCACGAAATCCTCGTCGAAGTTCAGGTCGGTGATCTTTGACAGCGTCGCCGCGGTCGTGCTCGCGGTGTTGAAGATGAACGTATCGGCATCCGTCCCGCCGGTCAGCACGAAGCGGCCCTCGCCATCGGCACTGAGCGTGTCGCCGCCCTTGCCGCCGAGGATGATCGCGTCGCCCTGGCCGTCCACGACGATCATGTCGTCGCCGCCGTTGCCGTAGACCGTCACCGACGCGCCGGCGGCCACGTTGCTGAAGATGAAGTCAGTGCCATCCTCGGCCGAAGACTTGCCGCCGCCGCCGTAGATGGTCGTGCCGCCCTCGGCGACGAAAGTCTCGATCTGGTCGCTGCCGACGCCGCCGCTGATCTCGCTGCCCTCGCCCAGACCCCAAGCCCGGATGATGTCGGTGCCCTTGCCGCCATGAGCATAGACGAGTGCCGGACCCTCGCTGGAGACCGTGATCTGATCGTTGCCGGCGTTGCCGAAGATCGTCGCACTCGACATGCTCTCGCTTTCGCCCTCGCCACGCCCGAGGTCGATGTTGATCATGTCGGCGCCATCGCGGGCGTCGGCCAGATCCGTTCCGCCCAGCACCACGACCTGACCGGTGGCATAGATGGAGACCTCGTCGGAGCCGAGGCCCCCGATGATCCCGGTCGCTCCGCTGTAGTCGCCGTAGATCCGGTCGTTGCCGGCCCCCGCGTCGATCAGGGCGGAGGTTTCGCTGGCCATGCTGTCGCCCATCACCGAGATGTAGTCATTCCCTGCATCGGCCATGATCGAGACCTGTGCGCCCGGGGTCAGCCACAGGTAGATGTCGTCGGAGCCGTCCCCCGGCTGGCCGGTCTCGGACCCGCCGTAGATCGTGGCCGATCCCGTCACCTGGCCTTCGATCACGTCACGCCCCATGCCGCCGACCACGAGCACCTGCTCGTTGAGTGGCGCGCGGAGGAGGGTCGGCCCGCCATAGCCGAAGCTGATGGAATCGTCTCCCTGGCCGCCATAGAGCCGGTCGTCCCCGCCATTGCCGAAGATGATGTCGTCGCCCTGATTGCCGAAGAGCACGTCGCCCCCACCGCTGCCGATCACCGAGTCGTTCCCCTCGAGCGCGGTGACCACCGATCCGGCGGACTCAACGGACAGCGTGTCGGCAACGTTCGAGCCGACAACGATGAAGTCCGCAGTAGGCTGCATCGCGATCTGGCCGGTCGCGAAATCGGACAGCGTCACGCCGGCCATCGTCAGGGTGGCGCCGCTGGTTGTGGTGATCACCACGGCATCGCCGACGGCGAAGACTGTCGCCACTTCGGAAGCGGGCAGATCGAAGATCAGGGTGTCGTCCGCGAAGATGAAGTCATCGATGATGAGATCTTGCGCGCCGTCGAACGTGTAGTCAGTCATGGAACCTCCGGATACGGGGTTGATTGTCTGGCGCAACCCCGGGTGCGCCGCCGTGTTCGCCTGCCGTCCGGGTCCGCAGGTCTGCGGCCCGCATGCCTAGTGAAAAAATGTTTTGCGGATCATGGCCGGTGCAGCGGGTCTCGGTGCGCCGGCCATGATCCGCTCAACGGGGCGACCCTGCATGTTCTCATGTTGACAATCAATCCCGCGCTATATGCGCACGAACGATTTCATCGGACTGTCACGCAGCCAACCGGGCATAGGCCCCGGCGCGAGCGATCAGCTCGTCATGCGCGCCGGTCTCGATGATCCGGCCCGCCTCCATCACCACGATCCGGTCGGCATTGCGGATCGTGCCCAGCCGGTGCGCGATCACCAGCGTGGTGCGGCCCTGCGACAGGGCCTCCAGCGCGCTCTGGATCTCGCGTTCGGTCTCGCGGTCGAGCGCCGAGGTCGCCTCGTCGAGGATCAGGATCGGCGGGTTCTTCAGGAAGGCCCGGGCGATGGCGACGCGCTGGCGCTGGCCGCCCGACAGCATCACCCCGCGCTCGCCCACCACCGTCTCCAGCCCCTCGGGCAGGCTGGCGATCAGCGGCCCGAGCTGCGCCCGCTCCGCCGCGCGGCGGATCTCCTCGGGCGAGGCCTCCAGCCTTCCATAGCCGATGTTCTCGCGCAGCGTGCCACCGAACAGGAAGACATCCTGCGACACGAGCCCGATCTGCCGCCGCAGGCTTTCCAGCGTATAGGCGCCGAGCGGCTGGCCATCGATCTGGATGCGACCCGCCGACGGGTCGTAGAACCGCGGCACCAGCGCCAGCAGCGAGGTCTTGCCCGCGCCCGAGGCTCCGACGAAGGCCACCGTCTCGCCCGCCGCCACCTCGAGCGAGATGTCGCGAAGCACCGGGCGGCCCGACTCGTAGCCGAAATCGACATGTTCGAAGCGGATGTCGCCACGCAGCGCCGGGGCGGGGATGGCCTCGGGCGCATCGGCGATCTCGGGCTCGATGGCCAGCAGCTCCAGATAGCGGCGGAACCCGGCGATGCCGCGGGGATAGGTCTCGATCACCGCGGCGATCTTGTCGATCGGCCGGAAGAACACGCCGACCAGCAGCAGGAAGCCGACGAAACCGCCAGTGGTCATGCTGCCCTCCAGCACGAAGGCGGCGCCCGCCACCATCACCACCACCTGCACCAGCCGCATGCCCATGTAGTTCAGCGCCGAGGAAGCCGCCATGACGCGATAGGCATCGAGCTTGGTGGCGCGGTAGCGGGCGTTGTCGGCGGCGAAAAGCGCGCGCTCGTGCCGCTCGTTGGCGAAGGCCTGCACCACGCGGATGCCGCCCAGCATCTCCTCCAGCCGCACGTTGAAGGCTCCGACGCGGGCATAGATCTCCTGCCAGGTCCGCGTCATCCGCCCGCCGTAGATGGTGACGATGCACACCGTGCCCGGCACCACCAGCGCGGTGATCAGCGCCAGCTGCGGATGGATCGACAGCATCAGGAAGAAGGCGCCGACGAAGGTCATCACCGCGATGAACAGATCCTCCGGCCCGTGATGCGCCACCTCGCCGATCTCCTCGAGATCGCGCGTCACACGGGCGACAAGCTTGCCGGTGCGGGCGCGGTCGAACCAGCGCCAGGACAGCCGCGTCAGATGGTCGAAAGCCCGGGCGCGCATCTCGGTCTCGATGTTGATCCCGAGCCGGTGTCCCCAGTAGATGACGATGGCCATCAGCCCGGCGTTGAGCATGTAGATCAACAGCAGCCCCACCGCCGCCAGCGCCGTCAGGTTCCAGTCGCCGGTCGGCAGCAGATGGTCGATGAAGCCGGTGACGGCCAGCGGGAAGGCCAGTTCCAAGAGGCCGGAGATCACGGCGCAGGTGAAATCGACCCAGAAGAGCAGGCGCCAGGGGCGGTAATAGGCAAAGAACTGGCGCAGCATCGGCGGCATCCTCGGGCAGGGGGCGTGGAGGCGGGGCGGGGCCCGGCTCCTGTGGCTATGCAGACCGCCGGAAAAGGCGGCTGAAATGGCTACGCTTTTTGTCGGCTTTAGGCCGCCGCGGATCGGCTGTCCACCCCCGTCGCGGAGCGCGCCGGACGGGACGCGGATTTTCTGCGAAAATCCTGAAGGGCACGGTTTCTGCGAAACCGCTGTGGATCTTTCGCAGAAAGTCCGGCAGCGTGGCAGACATTCCCGCGCGCGGCGGCTAGGCTGGCAGGACACTCGCAGGAAAGGACAGGATATGGACATTCGCACGCTGGGCGGGCTCGAGGTCTCGGCCCTCGGATTCGGCTGCATGGGCCTGAACGCCTCCTACGGCCAGCCGATGCCGCGGAACGAGGCGGTGGCGCTCCTGCGCGCGGCGCATGAGCGCGGCGTGACCTTCTTCGACACCGCCGAGGTCTATGGCCCCTTCACCAACGAGGAAATCGTCGGCGAGGCGCTGGCACCGATCCGCGACGCCGTGGTCATCGCCACCAAGTTCGGCCTCATCGGCGGCACGCCGGACAAGCGCGCCAACAGCCGCCCCGAGAATATCCGCGCCGTCTGCGAGGCCTCGCTGAAGCGGCTGCGCACCGACCGGATCGACCTGTTCTACCAGCACCGCGTCGATCCCGACGTGCCGATCGAGGAGGTGGCGGGCACGGTGGCCGCGCTGATCGCCGAAGGCAAGGTCAAGCATTTCGGCCTCTCCGAAGCGGGCGCCTCGACCATCCGCCGCGCCCATGCGGTGCAGCCGGTGGCGGCGCTGCAGAGCGAGTATTCGCTCTGGTGGCGCGAGCCGGAGGCGGAGATCCTGCCGGTGCTGGAAGAACTCGGCATCGGCTTCGTGCCCTTCAGCCCCTTGGGCCGCGGCTTCCTCACCGGGGCAATCGATGCCGCGACGCCCATCGCGCCCGGCGACTTCCGCGCCAAGCTGCCGCGGTTCTCGGAAGAGATGCGGCGGGCCAACCAGCGGCTGGTCGATCTTCTGGGCGAGATCGCCGGGCGGCTCGGGGCGACGCGGGCGCAGATCGCGCTGGCCTGGCTTCTGGCGCAGAAGCCCTGGATCGTGCCAATCCCCGGCACCACCAAGCTGCACCGTCTGGAGGAGAACCTCGGTGGGGCGGAGCTGCAGCTTTCGCCGCAGGAGCTGGGCGAGATCGGCGGTGTGCTGACGCAGATCGAGGTGCAGGGCGACCGTTATCCCGCCGAGATGATGGCCCAGATCGACCGCTGACGCGCAGGCCCGCCGCGGCCAGCCCCCTTGCGGGACGGGGCCGCGGCGGTCCATAGCAGGGCTGCCCAATCCGGACCCGCCCGATGACCCTCCCGAAGCGCCTCTCCGATCTCTGGCTCGCGCCGCACCGGCCGCTGTTCTTGGCGGCGGGGCTCTGGTCGGTGATCGCGCTTGTCTGGTGGCAATGGGGCGCGGTGCTCGGCCTGCCGTCGCCCGGCCTCGGCACGCCGGTGCACTGGCATGCGCATGAGATGCTGGCGGGCTTCGGCGGCGCCTCGATGGCGGCCTATTTCCTCACCGCCGTCACTGGCTGGACCGGGCGGCCCCCGGTAACGGGGCGGTTGCTGCAGGCCGTCGTCGCGCTCTGGTGTCTGGAGCGGCTGGCGATGGTCTGGGGCGACAGCCTGCCGCTGCCGCTGCTGGTGCTGCCCGGGATCGGCTATTTCGGGCTGGTGGCAGGGCTGCTCTACCACGACATCCTCGGCGCACGGGTCTGGGGCAAGCTCGGCTTTCCCTCGGCGGTCGTGGCGCTGGGGCTGGCGGATCTGCTCTTCGTGCTGGGGGCGCGCGACGGCACGCTGCCCTTCGACATGCAGGCGCTGACCCGCGCGCTCTGGATGTTCTTCGCCATCAAGGTTTCGGTGATCGGCGGCAAGATGCTGCCCGCCTTCACCGGCAACTGGCTCAAGCTGACCGGCAGGGGCCGCATGCCCCGGCAGAACCCGCTGGCCGACCGGCTGGGGCTCTTGCTGCTTTTCGCCGCCCTCGGCCTGACGCTCGCCGGGGTCGAGCGGGCCAGCGCCGTCGCGCTGATGCTGGCGGCGCTTGCCCAGCTCTGGCGCTTCGCCGGCTGGGCCAGCCTCACCGCGCTCGGCAACCCGCTGCTGGCGATGCTGCACCTGACCTTCCTCTGGCTGCCCGTCGGGCTGATGCTGGTCGGTCTCGCCCGGCTCTCCCCCGAGATCCTGCGCGAGGCCGATGCGGTGCATGCGCTGACCATGGGCGCGATGGGCGGGATGATCCTGTCGATCGCCGCCCGGGCGGCGGCGCGGCGTGACGGGCCGGCGCTGCGGGCCGGGCCGCCGTTGATCCTCGGCTACGCGCTAATCTGGCTCGCCACGGGCGCGCGGCTGGCGGTCGATGCGCTGCCCGACCACTACCCCGGGCTGATCGCCGGGGCGGCGACGCTCTGGACCCTCGGCTGGGCGCTGTTCCTGCTGGCCTTCCTGCCCACGGCGCTCGGGCCCGTCCTGCGTCCGATCTTCAGCGGGCCGAAGGCCTAGAACTCCACCCCGGCCTGCGCCTTGATGCCCGACCGGAACGGGTGCTTGACCAGCGTCATCTCGGTCACCAGATCCGCCGCCTCGATCAGCGTCTCGGCGGCGTTGCGGCCGGTCAGAACGACATGCGTCAGATGTGGCTTTTCGTCGCGCAGGAAGGCCAGCACCTCCTCCAGATCGAGATAGCCGTAGCGCAGCGCGATGTTGATCTCGTCCAGCAGCACCAGCCGGATCGACGGATCGCGGATCAGCTCCTTGGCCTTCTCCCAGCCCGCGCGGGCGGCGGCGATGTCGCGCGCCTTGTCCTGCGTCTCCCAAGTGAACCCTTCGCCCATGGCGTGAAACTGGCAGAGATCGGCGAAGTTTTCCGTGAGAAGCCGCCGCTCGCCCGTGTCCCAGGCCCCCTTGATGAACTGCACCACGGCGCAGGGCATGCCATGGGCAATGCAGCGCAGGATCATGCCGAAGCCGGAGGACGACTTGCCCTTGCCCGCCCCGGTGTGGACGATCACCAGACCCTTCTCGCCGCTCTTGCCCTCCATCATCCGGTCGCGGGCGGCCTTCTTCTTGGCCATCTTGCCGGCGTGGCGGTCGAGTTCGGCCTGTTCCGTGCTGTCGCTCATGCGGTGCTGCTCCTTGACATCGGGGAGGCTCCTGCGTCACATGCCCCCGTGTTGGTTCCTGTTTATGACAGGCGAAGAGGGAATGCGACAGGGCTTCGGCCCGAGGCGCAGCCGCCCCCGCGACCGTGACCGGAAAGGCCGCCCGAGGCCACTGACCGCAAGGTCGGGAAGGCGGGCGTCCGTTGGGTGAAGACCCAGGATCCGCAAGCCGGGAGACCTGCCAGCACAGAGACTTAACGGGCGGACGGGGTGTTCCGCGACCGGTGTGATGACGCGCCCGGCCCGCCCAGTCGTGTCTTCCATTGGCCCGGACCCCCCATGCCTTACGCAAAGGACCGGGGATGGCCGTCACGCTTCACGTCTGCACCACATGCCGTGCGGGAGAGCCCGTGCCCGAGGGCGCGCTGCCGCCCGGCGCACGGCTGCACGAGGCACTCTGCGCGGGCGAGGCGCCCGAGGGCGTGACCATCCGCCCGGTCGAATGCCTCTCCGCCTGCTCGCAGGGCTGCGCCGTGGCGCTCAGCGCGCCGGGCCGCTGGACCTATGTCTATGGCCGGCTGAACCCCGAGACCGACGCGCCCGCCATCCTTGCCGGGGCCGGCGCCTATGCCGGGGCCGCCGACGGCATCGTGCCCTGGCGCGAGCGACCCGAGATCTTCCGCAAACAATCCCTTGCCCGCATCCCGCCGCTGGAGGCCCCATGACCGCGCTCACCAAGATCCCCGTCACCGTCATCACCGGCTTTCTCGGCGCGGGAAAGACCACGCTGATCCGGCACCTGATGGCCAATCCGCAAGGCAAACGGCTGGCGATCCTCGTCAACGAGTTCGGCACTGTCGGGGTAGACGGCGACATCCTGAAAAGCTGCGCCGACGAGTCCTGCCCGGTGGAGAACATCGTCGAGCTGGCCAATGGCTGCATCTGCTGCACCGTGGCCGATGATTTCATCCCGACGATCGAGGCGCTGATGGCCCTGCCGCAGCGCCCCGACCACATCCTGATCGAGACCTCGGGCCTCGCCCTGCCGAAGCCCTTGCTGAAGGCCTTCGATTGGCCGGCGATCCGGTCGCGCATCACCGTCGACGGGGTGATCGCCGTGGCCGATGCCGAGGCCGTGGCGGCTGGCCGCTTCGCCCCCGATGTTGCGGCGGTCGAGGCGCAGCGCGCGGCGGATGACAGTCTCGACCACGAGACCCCGCTTTCGGAGGTCTTCGAGGACCAGATCTGCTGCGCCGACATCATCCTTCTGTCCAAGGCCGATCTGGCGGGCGACGCCGGGCTGGCCGAGGCGCGGGCGCTGATCGCCGCCGAAACCCCGCGCGAGGTGCCGATGCTGGCGATGACCGACGGGGTGATCGACCCGCGGGTGATCCTCGGGCTCGGCGCGGCGGCGGAGGACGATCTGGCGGCGCGGCCCTCGCATCATGACGGCGCCGACGATCACGAGCATGACGATTTCGACTCGGTGGTGATCGCGCTGCCGGAACTGACCGACCCCGAGGTGCTGAGCGCCGCCATCGTCCGTCTGGCGCGCGAGCAGCATATCCTGCGGGTGAAGGGCCATGTCGCCGTGACCGGCAAGCCGATGCGGCTTCTGGTGCAGGCGGTGGGCGAGCGGGTGCGGATGCAGTTTGACCGGCCCTGGGGCGCGGAGCCGCGCCAGTCGCGCCTCGTGGTCATCGCCGAGCATCACCACATCGACGAAGCCGCGATCAGCGCCGTTCTGGGGGCCTGACGGGTGCATCTGGTCTTCCGCGAAAGCCATGGTCTGGAAGAGGCGGAGACGCCCTTCGATCCGGGGCAGGACCCGGCGGATCTGGTCGTGCTGTCCTTCTCCGACAGCGACCTCGGGGCTTTCTCGGCGGGCTGGCACCGGGCGAAGGGCGCGCTGCCCTCGCTCCGGCTCGCCAATCTGGTGGCGCTGCGTCATCCCCTCTCGGTCGACACCTATGCCGAGCGCACGCTGGGCGGCGCCAAGGCCGTGCTGGTGCGGGTGATCGGCGGCGAGGATTACTGGGCCTATGGGCTCGCCACCCTGCAGGATCTGGCGCGGCGGCAGGGTATCGCACTTGCCGTGCTGCCGGCCGACGGGCGCGAGGATGCGCGGCTCGACCGGCTCTCCACCCTGCCGGTCTCGACCCTGCGGCGGCTGACGGCGCTCTGCGACGCGGGCGGGGCGGTGGCGGCGCAGGCGGCGCTGGCGCAGCTGGCGCTGGCGGCGGGGCTCTATGCCGGGCCGGTGATCGGCGCCAAGACCGTGCCCGACATGGGCTTCTACGACCCCGAGCGCGGCGTGATCCCGGCGCCGGAAAGCGCAGGGGTGCTGGTCAGCTTTTACCGCTCCTATCTGACGGCGGGCGACACCGCGCCGGTGGACGCGCTGATCGCGGCGCTGCGGCAGGCGGGCTTTGCCGCGCATGGCGTCTTCGCGCCCTCGCTGAAGAGCCCGGGCCTTGCCGACTGGCTCGCGCCGCATCTCCGCGCGCATCCGCCTCTGGCCATCGTCAACGCCACCGCCTTCTCGGCGCAGGGGCCCGACGGCACGACCCCCTTCGAGACGGCGGATTGCCCCGTGTTCCAGGTCGCGCTCTCCACCGCGCGGCGGCGGGAATGGGCGGTCTCCGACCGTGGCCTCTCGCCCGCCGATCTCGCCATGCATGTCGTGCTGCCCGAGGTCGACGGCCGGCTCTTCGCCGGGGTGGTCAGCTTCAAGTCGCCGGGCAAGCGCGACCCGGCGCTGCAGTTCAACCTCTTCGCCCACCGCCCCGACGCCGCCCGCATCGAGGCCGTGGTGGCGCGGGTGAGCGCCTGGGACCGCCTGCGCCGGACGCCGGTCGGGAACCGCGATCTGGCGCTGGTGCTTTCCACCTATCCCGGCAAGGGCTGGCAGATGGCCCATGCCGTCGGGCTCGACGCGTTGGCCTCGACCGAGGCGGTGCTGGAGGATCTGGCGGACGCGAACTATGCCATCGATCCCGGTGCGCCGCTGGAGAGCCTGCAGCACAGTTTCCAAAGCTGGCCGCTCGACGCCTATCGCACCGCGCTGGCCAGCCTGCCGCCGGAACTGCAGGCCGATCTTCACGACACATGGGGTGCGCCCGAGGCTGACCCCGCCTGCCGTGAAAATGCTTTTCATTTTGCCGCGCTGCGCCGGGGCAAGGCGCTGGTCGCACTGCAGCCCGAGCGCGGCGAGGCGCTGACCCGCGACGGCGACTACCACGACCTGACGCGCACGCCGCGCCACGGCTATGTCGCCTTCTACCTCTGGCTTCGCGCGCAGGCGCCGCAGGCGCTGATCCACATGGGGGCGCATGGCACGCTGGAATGGCTGCCGGGCAAGGCGGTGGCGCTTTCCGGCGCCTGCTGGCCCGAGGCGCTGATCGGCGCGACCCCGGTGATCTATCCCTTCATCGTCAACGACCCCGGCGAGGCGGCGCAGGCCAAGCGGCGCATCGGCGCGCTGACTCTGGGCCACCTGCCGCCCCCTCTGGCCGAGGCCGGGATGCCGGAGACGCTGGCCGGGCTGGAGCGGCTGCTGGATGAATATTCCACCGCCGACGGGCTCGACCCCGCGCGCCGCGGCCGGCTGATCGGCGCGATCCGCGACGAGGCCCGGGCGCGGGGCGTCGAGGACGATCTGGGCATCCCGCCCGGCGCCTCCGCCGCCGAGGCCATCGTGCGGATTGACCGTTTCGTCTGCGACATCAAGGAAAGCCGCTTCGGCGTCGGCCTGCATGTCTTCGGGCGCGGCGACTGCGGCGAGGCGGAGCGCGACGGGCTCTTGTCGGCGCTCTCCGGCTGCCGTGTCCGGCCTGGTCCCGCCGGCTCGCCGCAGCGCCGGGCCGATGTGCTGCCGACCGGGCGCAACCTCTTCAGCGTCGATCCCCGCGCCGTGCCGAGCCGCGCCGCCCATGCGCAGGGCGTGAAGCTGGCCGAAGAGCTGATCCGCCGCCACCTGCAGGACCATGGCGACTACCCGCGCGGGCTGGTCATAGATCTGTGGGGCTCGGCCTCGATGCGGACGGCGGGCGAGGAATTCGCCATGGCGCTGCATCTGGCCGGCCTTGCCCCGCGCTGGGACGAGGGCTCGGCCCGGGTGGCGGGCTTCGAGGTGATCCCGCTCGCCCTTCTGGGCCGGCCGCGCATCGACCTGACGCTGCGGGTCTCCGGCCTGTTCCGCGACATCTTCCCCGGTCTCGCCCAACTCTTCGAAGCCGGGGCCGAGGCGCTGGCCGAGCGGGAAGAGCCGCCGGAGGACAATCCCTACCGCCAGCGCGCCGCCCGGGTCTTCGGCCCGAAACCGGGGATGTTCGGCCTCGGCATGGGCTCGGCGCTGGAGGAATTCACCGAAGGCGCGCGACTGGCGGCGGGCGAGGCATGGCTTGCCGCCTCGAGCTGGGCCATCGGCAAGGACGGTCAGTCGCGGCAGGACCGCCCCGGCCTCGAGGCGCGGGTGCTGGCCGCCGACAGTTTCGTGCACCCGCAGGATCTGGCGGAATCCGACCTGCTGCTGGCCGCCGACTATGCCGCGCATGAGGCGGGCTTCGCCGCCGCCGTCGCCAGACTGGGCGGCGAGGCCCCCGCGCTCTACCATCTCGACACGACGCAGGCGACCCCGCGCGCCCGCTCGCTCACCGAAGAGATCGCCCGCACCGTCCGCGCCCGCGCCGCCAACCCCGACTGGGCGACGGGCATGATGCGGCACGGCTTCCGCGGCGCCGCCGAGATCGCCGCGACGCTCGATCACATGGCGGCCTTCGCGCATCTGGCGCAGGTGGTGCCGGCCCATCTCTTCGACCTCTATCACGAGGCGACGCTGGGCCGCCCCGATCTCGTGGCCTTCCTCGCCGAGGCCAATCCGCAGGCGCTCGAGGCGCTGCGCTCCTGTTTCCGGCGCCTGCATGACGCGGGCCTCTGGACCCCCCGCCGCAATTCCATCGCCGCCCTGCTGGAGAGTTCCGATGCATCACTATGAAACCGACGGGGCCGCGATCTACCGCCAATCCTTCGCCATGATCCGCGCCGAGGCCGACCTCGCCCGCTTCACGCCGGAAGAGGAGATCGTCGCCGTCCGCATGATCCACGCCGCCGGCATGGTCGGGCTGGAGGCGCATGTCGCCTTCTCGCCCGGCATGGCCATCGCCGCCCGCGCGGCGCTGGAGGCGGGGGCGCCGATCCTCTGCGACGCGCGCATGGTGAGCGAGGGCATCACCCGCAGCCGCCTGCCCGCCGACAATGCGGTGATCTGCACGCTGCACGATCCCTCCGTGCCGGAGCTGGCCAAAGCGATGGCCAACACCCGCTCGGCGGCGGCGCTGGAGCTGTGGCGGCCGCACCTGGCGGGAGCGGTGGTCGCCATCGGCAACGCGCCGACGGCGCTCTTCCACCTTCTGAACATGCTCGAAGACCCCGACTGTCCGCGCCCGGCCGCGATCATCGGCTGCCCGGTGGGCTTCGTCGGCGCCGCCGAGTCGAAGGCCGCGCTGATGGAGGCCCCGCCGGTGCCGTCGCTGGCCGTTCTGGGCCGGCTCGGCGGTTCGGCGATCACCGTGGCCGCGGTCAACGCGCTCGCCTGCCGGAGGGAATGATGGGACGTGTGATCTGCGCGGGGCTCGGCCCCGGCGACCCCGACCTGATGAGCCTGCGCGCCGCCCGCGCCATCGGGCAGGCGACGCATGTCGCCTATTTCCGCAAGGCCGGGCGGGCCGGCCAGGCGCGCGCCATCGTCGAGGGCATGCTGCGCGGCGATGCGGTGGAACTGCCGATGGAATATCCGGTCACCACCGAGATCCCCTTCGCCAGCCCCGACTACACCAACGCCCTCGCCCGCTTCTACGACGACTGGGCGGCCCGGCTGACCCAGCTGGTCGAGACGACGGATGTGCTGGTGCTCTGCGAGGGGGATCCCTTCTTCTACGGCTCCTTCATGCATCTGCACAGCCGCCTGCAGGGCCGCGTCCCGGTCGAGGTGATCCCCGGCATCACCGGCATGACCGGCTGCTGGACCGCGACCGGCCAGCCGATCACCTGGGGCGACGATGTGCTGACCGTGCTGATGGGCACGCTGCCCGAGGAGGATCTGGTGCGCCACATGGGCACGGCGGATGCGCTGGTGGTGATGAAGACCGGACGCAACCTGCCCAAGATCCGCCGCGCCCTAGCCAGCGCCGGTCGGCTCGATCAGGCCTGGCTGGTGGAGCGCGGCACCATGCCGGGGCAGCGCGTGGCGATGCTGGCCGAGGCGCCGGAGGACTGCCCGTATTTCGCCATCGTGCTGGTCCACGGTCAGGGCCGCCGCCCGGAGATCGCGGAGTGAGCGGCTGGCTGGTCATCGCCGGTCTCGGCCCGGGCGACGAGGCGCTGGTGACGCCGGAAGTCACGAACGCCGTGGCCGAAGCGACGGATATCGTCGGTTACATCCCCTATGTCGCCCGCATCCCGGCGCGTCCGGGCCTGACGCTGCATCCTTCCGACAACCGGGTGGAGCTGGACCGCGCGCGGCACGCGCTGCAGATGGCGGCCGAGGGGCGGCGGGTCGTCGTGGTCTCCTCCGGCGATCCGGGGGTCTTCGCCATGGCCTCGGCAGTGTTCGAGGCGCTGGAGGGTGCGCCCCTCTGGCAGGAACTGGACATCCGGGTGCTGCCCGGCATCACCGCGATGCTGGCGGCGGCGGCGCGGGCCGGGGCGCCCTTGGGCCACGACTTCTGCGCCATCAACCTGTCCGACAATCTCAAGCCCTGGGCGGTGATCGAGACCCGGCTGCGCCTCGCCGCGCAGGCCGATTTCGCCATGGCCTTCTACAACCCGCGCTCGGCCAGCCGCCCCGAAGGCTTCGCCCGCGTGCTGGAGATCCTGCGCGAGGAATGCGCGCCGGAGCGGCTCATCACCTTCGCCCGCGCCGTCTCCACCCCCGAGGAACGGCTGCAGACGGTGACGCTGGCCGAGGCGCGGCCCGAGATGGCCGACATGCGCACCATGGTGATCGTCGGCAACTCCGCCACCCGTCGGGTCGGACGCTGGGTCTACACCCCAAGGCGGGCCTGATGCAGCCAGTCCAGCACCTCGGCCACGGTCTCGACGCTTGCCCGCTCCGGCAGGGCGGGGCGGTCGATGAGGATCACCGGGATCCGCCGTTGCCGCGCCGCCTCGAGCTTGGCCCGCGCCCCCTCGCCGCCGGAGTTCTTGGCGACGATCAGCCCGATGTCCTGCGCCGCGAGAAGGGCGAGGTCGCCCTCAAAGGTGAAAGGCCCGCGGGCGATCACCGCCTCGGCCTTGGGCAGCGGCAGGGCGGGCGGCGGATCGACGAGGCGCAGCAGGTAATGGTGCTGCGGCTTCGTGGCGAAGGCCTGCAGGTGCTGCCGTCCGATGGCGAGGAAGATCCGGCCCGGCGCCTCGGGCAGGGCGGCGACGGCGGCGTCGAGATCGGGCACGCTGGTCCAGCGGTCGCCGTCGCCCGCCACCCAGGGCTTGCGCTCCAGCGCCAGCAGCGGGATGCCGGTCGCGGCGCAGGCCTCCGCCGCGTTCCGGCTCATCCCGGCGGCGAAGGGGTGGGTTGCGTCGATCACATGGCTGATCCGCTCCGCCCGCAGATACTCCGCCAGCCCCGCTGCGCCGCCGAAGCCGCCGATCCGCGTCGGCAGCGGCTGGGCCACCGGCGCGTCGGTGCGCCCGGCATAGGAGAATACGGCGTTTACCCCCGCCACGGCCAGCGCATGGGCCAGCTGGGTGGCCTCGGTGGTGCCGCCAAGGATGAGGGGGTGAAGCATGGCTGAGCCCTGGCTGTCGATCATCGGTCTGGGCGAAGATGGCCTGTCCGGTCTCTCCGCCGCAAGCCGCAAAGCGCTGGACGAGGCCGAGCTGGTCTTCGGCGGGCCGCGGCATCTTGCGCTGGCGGGTGGGCGTGGCCGCGACTGGCCGGTGCCCTTCTCGGTCGCGCCGGTGTTGGCCTGCCGGGGGCAGCGGGTGGCGGTGCTCGCCTCGGGCGATCCGTTCTGGCACGGCGCGGGCGGCAGTCTCGCGGCGCATCTTGCGCCGGGCGAATGGCGCGCCTTCCCGGCGCCCTCCACCTTCTCGCTGGCGGCTTCCCGGCTGGGCTGGCGGCTGGAAGAGGTGCTTTGCCTGGGTCTCCACGCCGCGCCCCTGACCCGGCTGCGCCCGCTGCTCGGGCAGGGGGTGCGGGCGATCTGCCTCCTGCGCGACGGCGCCGCCCCGGCCGAGCTTGCCGCATGGCTCACGGCGCAGGGCTTCGGCGCTTCCCGGCTGACAGTGCTCGAATGCCTCGGCGGCCCGCGCGAGCGCATCCGGCAGGCCGAAGCCGCGTCCTTCGGGATTTCCGACAGTCAGGCGCCCGTCGCCGTGGCGATCGAGGCGGTCGGCCACGGCCTGCCGCGCGCCTCCGGCTTGCCGGATGCGCTCTTCGAGCATGACGGCCAGATCACCAAGCGCCCGGTGCGCGCGCTGACGCTCTCCGCCCTCGCCCCCCGCCCGGGCGAGCTTCTGTGGGATATCGGCACGGGTTCCGGCTCGGTCTCGATCGAATGGCTGCTGGCCGCGCCCGGATCGCTCGCGGTCGGGCTGGAGGCCGATGCCGCCCGCGCGGCGAGGGCGCGCGCGAATGCCGAAGGTTTCGGCCTCGGCCACCGTTTCACGCTGCACGAGGCGCGCGCGCCGCAAGGGCTCGACGGCCTGCCGCGCCCCGATGCGGTCTTCATCGGCGGCGGCGCGTCGGAGCCGCTTCTGCAGGCGCTCTGGGACAGGATGCCCGACGGCTGCCGTCTGGTCGCCAATGCCGTGACGCTCGAGACCGAGGCGCTGCTGGCGCTCTGGTCGGAGCGGAAGGGCGGCAGCCTGCTCAGGATCGAACTGGCCGAGGCCATGCCTTTGGGCCGCAAGCGCGGCTGGCGCGCGGCCTTGCCGGTGGTGCAGTGGAGCGTGGTGCGATGAGGGTGGCGGGGATCGGCTTCAACAGCCGCGCGACGGTCGCCTCGATCCGCGACGCGCTGGCGCAGGCCGGCGGCGCCGAGGCTCTGGCGACGGCGGAGACCAAAGCGGCGGCGCTGCGCGGCCTCGCGCCCGGCCTGCCGGTACGGGGCATCGCCCCCGACGATCTCGCGCGCCAGCCGGTGCTCACCCGCTCGGCCCGGGTGGCGGCGCTCTATGGCACGGGCTCGCTGGCCGAGGCGGCGGCGCTGGCGGCGGCGGGGCCGGGGGCGCGGCTTCTGGGGCCGCGGGTGACTTCAGCCGATGGCAGGGCCACGGCGGCAATTGCGGAAGGACGGGACGAATGACGGTGCATTTCATCGGGGCGGGGCCGGGAGCGCCCGACCTTCTGACCCTGCGCGGGCGCGACCTGATCGCTGCCTCGCCGGTCTGTCTCTATGCGGGCTCGCTTGTGCCCGAGGCGGTGCTGGCGCATTGCCCGCCCGGCGCCCGCATCGTCAACACCGCGCCCCTGTCGCTCGACGCCATCATCGACGAGATCGCCGCCGCCCATGCGCGCGGCGAGGATGTGGCGCGGCTGCATTCCGGCGATCTCTCGGTCTGGTCGGCGATGGGCGAGCAGCTGCGGCGGCTGCGCGCGCTCGGCATCCCCTATGACGTGACCCCCGGCGTGCCCTCCTTCGCGGCGGCGGCGGCGACGCTGGGGGCGGAGCTGACCCTGCCCGGCATCGGGCAATCGGTGGTGCTGACCCGCACCTCCGGCCGGGCCAGCGCCATGCCGGAGGGCGAGCGGCTGGCCGCCTTCGCCGCCACCGGGGCGACGCTGGCGATCCATCTCTCGGTGCATGTGCTGGAGACGGTCGTGGCCGAGCTGACCCCGCATTACGGCGCCGATTGCCCGGTCGCGGTGGTCTGGCGCGCCAGCTGGCCCGACGAGCGGGTGGTGCGCGCCACGCTGGGCTCGCTCGCGACCGAGGTCGGCGCCGAGATGGAGCGCACGGCGCTGATCCTTGTGGGACGGGCGCTGGGGCAGGAGGGCTTCGACGAGAGCCGGCTCTATGCCGGCGACTACGACCGCCGCTACCGCCCGGTCGGCACCGCGCCGCGCTTTCCGGAGTCGGCGTGATGCCCGCAGGCCTGATGATCGCGGCGCCCGCCTCCGGGGCGGGCAAGACCACGGTGATGCTCGGCCTTTGCCGGGCGTTCCGCGATCGCGGGCTCAGGGTGCAGCCGTTCAAGAGCGGCCCGGATTTCATCGACCCCGCCTTCCACACCGCGGCGACCGGGCAGGTCTCGGTCAATCTCGACAGCTGGGCGATGACGCCGGCGCGGATCGCCGGGCTCGCCTCGCGCGCGGCGGGGGCCGATCTGGTGCTGGCCGAGGGCTCGATGGGGTTGTTCGACGGTGTGGCCGTGCCGGGCGAGACCGGCAGCGGCGCCAGCGCCGATGTCGCCGCGGCGATGGGCTGGCCGGTGGTGCTGGTGGTCGATGTCTCTGGCCAGGCGCAGACGGCGGCGGCGGTGGCTTCGGGGCTTGCCGGCTTCCGTCCGGGTGTGCGCGTTGCGGGGGTGGTCCTGAACCGCGTGGCCAGCCCCCGGCACGAGGCGCTGGTGTGCGCCGGCATGGCCGGGGCCGGGATCACCGTCTTCGGCGCGCTGCCCCGGCTGGCGAGCATCGCCCTGCCGGAACGGCATCTGGGGCTGGTGCAGGCGGGCGAGCATCCGGCGCTGGAGCGGCTGATGACCGAGGCCGCCGCGTTGATGGCGGAGCGGGTCGATCTCGACGCGCTGCTGCGGGCGGCGGCGGGCGGGCAGCGCGAGGCTGCGCCGGAAGCGGCGATGCCGCCGCCGGGCCAGCGGATCGCGCTGGCGCAGGATGCGGCCTTCAGCTTCGCCTATCCGCATCTGGTGCAGGGCTGGCGCGCGGCGGGGGCCGAGATCCTGCCCTTCTCGCCCTTGGCCGACGAGGCCCCCGACGACAGCGCCGATGTCTGCTGGCTGCCTGGCGGCTACCCCGAGCTGAACGCGGGCCGTCTGGCGGCGGCGAGCGGCTTTCGCACGGGGATCAGGCGCTTTGCCGAAACGCGGCCGGTGCATGGCGAATGCGGCGGCTACATGGTGATGGGCGAGACGCTGGTCGATGCCGAGGGCGTGGCCCATCCGATGACCGGGCTCTTGGGGCTCGTGACCTCCTTCCAGAAGCGCAAGATGCATCTTGGCTACCGGCTGGCCGAGCTTGCCGCACCGATCCCGGGACAGGGCGCGCGGCTCCGGGGCCACGAGTTCCACTATTCCACCATCCTCGAGCAGCCCGACGCCCCGCTGGCCCGCGTCAGCGATGCGGCGGGGCAGGCGGTGCCCGAGACCGGCTCGCTCAGGCGGCAGGCGGGCGGCGGGCTGTCCACCGGAACCTTTTTTCATCTGATCGCAGAGGCGACATGACCGGCTTCGTATCCTTCGTTTCCTCCGGTCCCGGCGACCCCGAACTGCTGACGCTGAAGGCGGTGTCGCGCCTGCAAACCGCCGATGCGGTGCTGTTCGACGATCTCTCCTCCGGCCCGATCCTCGCTCATGCGCGCGAGGGGGCCGATCTGGTGGGGGTCGGCAAGCGGGCCGGGCGGGCTTCGCCGAAGCAGGATCACGTCAGCCGTCTGCTGGTCGATTACGCCCTGACCGGGGCGCGGGTGGTGCGGCTGAAATCCGGCGATGCGGGCATCTTCGGCCGGCTGGAGGAGGAGATCACCGCGCTCGAAGCCGCAGGCATCGGCTATGAGATCATCCCCGGCGTGCCCTCGGCCTGCGCCGCCGCCGCCTTCGCGGGCATCCCGCTGACCCGCCGCCTGACCGCGCGGCGGGTGCAGTTCGTCACCGGCGCCGATGTGACGGGCGAATTGCCGCGGCTGAACATGCAGGCGCTGGCCGACCCCGAGGCGACCACCGTCGTCTTCATGGGCAAGCGCACGTTCCCGGCCCTGGCCGCGTCGTTGATCGCCGCGGGCCTGCCGCCCGATACCCCGGCTTTGCTGGCGGAATCCGTCAGCCACGCCGATCAGACCCTTACCCGCAGCACCATCGCCGCCCTCGCCGCCCAGCTGGCCGGCGGCAGCGGCAGCTCGCCCGCGCTGATCCTCTACGGCCCCTTGGCCGGGGAGTCCGATCATGCTTGACGCAGCGGCAAGGATGGTGTCGGAGTTCAGCTCTGCATGGTGTTCCGTCAGGTGCAAAGCACCGGAACTCAATCGGGAATGGGGAGGGGCGGACCAATTTGCGGCGCCCCGGACCCAGCCGCCCCCGCGACTGTCAGCGGCGAGCGGGTCTTCACCTCTGGTCACTGGGCGACAAGCCCGGGAAGGCCGAAGACCCGCCCAGACCCGCCAGCCAGGATACCGGCCCTGCAGGCAACCGAAACCGCCGTCGGGTGTGACGGCCTGGAGTCACTGACATGCATATCGAAGAGGGCGTCGTCACCGGCGCCAAGATCCTCCTGAGCTACGGCACCGCCGCGGCGGCCGGAGGCTATGCCCTGAAACTCGCCTGGGAGGCCGCGCGCGAAAAGGGGTTGGCCTCGCTCGCTGCCCGCTCCGTGCTGGCCACCGGCCTCGTCTTCTCGTTCTTCGAGATCCTGCCGCATTACCCGGTCGGCGTCTCCGAGGTTCACCTGATCCTCGGCTCGACCCTGTTCCTGATCCTCGGAGCCGCCCCCGCCGCCATCGGACTGGCATTGGGCCTGCTGGTCCAAGGCCTGTTCTTCGCGCCCTTCGACCTGCCGCAATACGGCATGAACGTGACCACGCTCCTGGTGCCGCTGTTCGGCCTGACCGCCCTCGCGCACAAGGTCATCCCGCGCGAGACGGCCTATGTCGATCTTGGCTACCTGCAGGTCCTGTCGCTGTCGGTCGCCTATCAGGGCGGCGTGGTGGCCTGGGTCGGGTTCTGGGCGCTCTACGGCCACGGCTTCGAGGCGGGCAACCTTGCCGCCATCGGCAGCTTCGGCGCGGCCTACATGCTCGTCGTGCTGATCGAGCCCCTGGTCGATCTCGCGGTGCTGGGCGCGGCCAAGGGCGCGCGCGGTCTGGCGAAATCCGGCCTCTTCACCCACCGGCTGCACCACGCGGCCTGACCCTTCGCGCGGCTCCCGCAGGGGGGCCGCGCCACATTGGACGACAGAATGATCCAGCTCTCCCTCATCGGCATCGGCACCGGCAACCCCGAGCATCTGACGCTGCAGGCGATCCGCGCGCTCAATGCCGCCGATCTGGTGCTGATCCCGCGCAAGGGGGCCGACAAGGCCGATCTCGCCGGGCTGCGTCGCACCATCTGCGCCGAGGTGCTGACCAACCCCGCCACGCATTTGGCGGAGTTCGACCTGCCGGTGCGGGCCGAGACCGGCGATTATCGCGGCCGGGTGGACGACTGGCACGACGCCATCGCCGCCTGCTGGGAGACCGCGATCCGCGACGGGCTGGGCACGGCGGGCCGGGTGGCGCTGCTGATCTGGGGCGATCCCTCGCTCTACGACAGCAGCCTGCGCATCGCCGCGCGGGTGGACCGCAGTCTGCCGCTCGAAGTGTCGGTTGTGCCGGGCATCACCTCGATGCAGGCGCTGGCCGCCGCCCATGCCATCGCCCTGAACGAGATCGGCGCGCCCTTCCTCGTGACGACGGGTCGGCAGATCCGCGACCACGGCTGGCCTGCCGGCGTCGACACGCTGGTGGTGATGCTGGACGGCGGCTGCGCCTTCCGGACGCTCGACCCGGCCGGGGTGACGATCTGGTGGGGCGCCTATGTCGGCATGGCCGAGGAGGTCGTGCTCTCGGGGCCGCTGGCCGAGGCCGGGCCGCGGATCCTTGCCCTGCGGGAGCGCGAACGGGCGCGGCACGGCTGGATCATGGACATCTATGTGCTGAGACGCGGCATAACCGCCGACGGCCCGGCGCCGGCCTGACCCTCGGGCGCCCGCGGCTTGACAGCCGCCGCGCAACTGCGCAGAGAGGGGGCAGTCAGCACGTGCCCCGCACGGCCAGCCATCCCCTCGCCCCAAGCCGGACCAGAGCGATGGCTTTCCGCCCGAACATGACCTGTTTCACCCAAGGCATCCGCCCGACCGCGCCGCTGTCATGGCGTGCGGCGCATGGCATGGTGGCCGATCTCTGGCATGCCGAGGCCGAGGCGGGCGGCTCGGGGCGCTATCTCTCGCCCGATCCGCGCGTCGTCGTCTTCCTCGACGAGGGTGCCGAGGCGGTGGAGCTGCACCCCGGCCCCGTGGCGACGCCGGGCGCGGTGGCGCGGGTGCTCTATGTCCCCGCCGGGATGCCGCTTCGCTCGCGCATCGGGCGGGGCTGCCGCCTCAGCCATCTCGACCTGCATTTCGACATCCGCGCGCTGCAGGGGCGGCTGGGCGAGGCGGCGGGGCAGGCCGATCTGGCGCAGCCGCTGTTTCTGACCGACCAGCCGCGCGTCATCGGTCTCGCCCGGATGATCGCCGAAGAGACCACCGCGCCGAGCCGCCATCCGCAGATGTTCGACGCGCTGGTGCAGGCGCTGCTGATCGACCTCTTCGCCCTGCCGGCCGAGGTCGCCGAAACCGCGCAGGGCGGGCTCACCCCGCATCAGATGCGCCAGCTTGCCGGGTTCATGGCGGCGCGGCTGCATCTGCGCGTCAGCGTGGCGGATCTGGCCGAGGTCGTCGGCCTGTCGGAAAGCTGGTTCGCCCATGCCTTCAAGAAGACTGCCGGCACCACCCCGCACCGCTGGCAGATGGAGCTGCGGATGCAGCGCGTGCGGCAGATGCTGGTCGAACCCGCCGAGACTCTGGCCAATGTCGCCGCCGCTACTGGCTTTGCCGATCAGGCGCATCTGAGCCGCGCCTTCCGCAACGCCAGCGGCACCACCCCGTCGGACTGGCGCAGGCGCGCTTTGCAGGGGAATCTTGCAAGCGACGACAGGAAGTGACAAGACCCGCGCCGATGGCTGAGTTAAACGCTCAGGAAATATCTGTCTCTTGTCGGGAATCGTCTCCATGCGCGCCACCTCTCTCGCGCGGCTCATGGGCCACACGGCCCTCGTCGCAGCCCTCCTTCCGCTTCCGCTTCTGGCTCAGGAGGTGACGACTCTCGCTCCCATCGTGCTGGAAGGCGAGAGCGGCACGGATGCGGTGGCCGGTGCGGCCAATCCCGCCACGCTCGCCGGGTCCAAGACTGCGACACCGATCACCGAGATCCCGCAATCGGTCTCGGTCATCGGCGCCGAGACGCTGCAGGCCGCCAATGTCGCCAAGATCGACGAGGCGCTCGGCTATACCGCGGGCGTGATCGGCGCGCCTTATGGCTATGACAGCGACACCAACTGGCACTTCATCCGCGGCTTCGCCTCGACCGCGACCGGCGTGTTCCAGGACGGGCTGGCGCATTACTCCTACGGCTTCGGCGGCTTCTACGTCGATCCCTTCACGCTGGAGCGGATCGAGGTGCTGAAGGGCCCGGCCTCGGTGCTCTACGGCGGGGCGAACCCGGGGGGCCTGCTGAACTACGTCTCCAAGCGCCCGACCGGCACCCCGGGCGGCAGCTACGAGCTCGGGCTTGACGAGAACGGCCGCGTCTGGGCGGGCATCGACGCCAACGGCCTGACCGCCGGAGGCCTCGCCTGGCGCTTCACCGGCAAGACCGAGCGGACCGACGGCTACGGCGTTTTCGAGGATGGCTTCCGCGGCGTGCTGGCCCCCTCGCTCTCCTTCAGCCTCGACGGCGGCACCGACGTGACCCTGCTCGCCAGCTACACGCGCATCGACGAGGATCACGCGGGGGGCTCCTGGCTGCCCTATTACGGCACGGTCGAGGACGCGCCCTTCGGCAGGATCGACCGCGACTTCAACACCGGCGAGCCGGGGCTCGACTGGTACGAACGCGACCAGCTTCTGCTCACCTCGATTGTCGAGCATGATTTCGGCGGCTGGACCCTGACCAACACCACCCGGGCCGGCTGGTCGGATGTGGATGAAAGCTCGGTCTACGGCTTCGGCTATGCCGGCTTTGCCGCCGCGCCGACCGATGCCGACAATATGCTGGCGCGGATCTTCTTCCAGCACCAGACCGAGACGACGACCTTCCTCAACGACCTGCGCGCCGAGACCACGCTGCAGACCGGCGGCGCCGAGCACCGGCTGATGTTCGGGCTGGATCTCAAGCATTTCCGCATGGATCAGGTGCAGGCCTCCATCGCCTTCCCGGATGCGGCGACCGGGCTTTCGGTCACCGACCCGGTCTATGGCGCGGGCCAGATCGAGCCCACGCCCTACATCGACAATGTCGTCACCCAGCAGCAGGTGGGGATCTACGCGCAGGATCAGATCCGCTGGGGCGAGGGCTGGATCGCCACCGCCAATGCCCGCTTCGACGTGGTGAGCCTCGAGGCCGAGGGCACGCCCGCCCTCGACACCACCGATCGCGAGGTCTCGTGGCGGCTGGGGCTGGCCAAGGAACTGCCGGGCGGCGTCACGCCCTATGTCTCGGCGGCGAGCTTCTTCAACCCGCAGATCGGCACCTCCTCGCTCGGCATGCTGGAGCCCGAGACCGGGCGTCAGATCGAGGCCGGGGTGAAATGGGCGCCCGAGGGGATGAACGCGCTCTTCACCGTCGCCGCCTTCGAGATCGAGCGGCAGAACGTGCTGACCGGCCCCTTCCTGCAGGAGACCCAGCTGGGCGAAGTCCGCTCGCGCGGGATCGAGCTTGAGGCCAGGGGCGAGATCGCCAAGGGTCTGGTGCTGACCGCCGAGGCCACGGCGATGGAGGTCGAGGTGACCGAGGACGCCGATGCGACGCTGATCGGCACCACCCCCTATGCCACGGTCGAGAACCACGCCTCGCTGAAGCTGGCCTATGACGTGGCCAGCCTGCCCGGGCTCACGGTGACGGGCGGGGTGCGCTGGCTCGACAGCTCGTGGGTCGATGCGGCCAACACGCAGAAGGTGCCCTCGGTCACGCTGCTCGACGCCGGGGCCAGCTATGACTTCGGCGAGGGCTGGAACGCCAATCTGGCGGTGTCGAACCTGACGGACGAGACCTATGTCGCTTCCTGCCAGACGGCGCTCTCCTGCTTCTACGGCGACGGGCGCAAGGCGAGCCTCGTGCTGCGCAAGAGCTTCTGAAGAGACGCGAAGCAGGCTCCGGTCTGCCGGGCGGGGAACGGGGCGGGGCTGCAGGCCCGCCCCGTTTTCATGCGCTCCAGTAGCCCGCTGCCAGCATCTCGCCCCGCGCCAGCCCCCGCGCGCGCATCCGGGCCCGTGCCGCCGATGCCTCGGCCTCCTCGGCGGCGAACCAGACGAAGCGGCTCGCCTCGGGCGGGGGCAGGGTCAGCCGGTCCAGCGCCTCCAGGAGCCCGCCGCGATCCCCCCGCGTCATCCAGTTCAGCGTGACCCCCGCCGGGCGGACCAGTGCCTGACAGTCGGCGGGATTGGCGATGCGGATCGTCGCCGCGCCGCGCGTCGTCGTGGGCAGCGTCTCGAGAATGCGGGCGATGGCGGGCAGGGCGGTCTCGTCGCCGAAGAGCGCGACCCAGCCCGCCTCGGGCACACCGCCGCCGCCCGGGCCGATCAGCCCCACCCGCGTTCCGGGCTGCACCCTGTCGCACCAGCCGGTCGCCTGCCCGCCCTCATGCCGGAACAGGTCGAACTCCAGCCAGCCCGCCGCGGCATCGAGCCGGCGCACCGTATAGGCCGGGCAATGCAGCTTCGCGTCCCCCTCGGGCCAGCGCGTGCGCCCGGTGGCGTCGATCCTCGGCCAGAGCGGCGCACGGCCCTCGGGCGGCAGCAGCAGCCGCAGATGCAGCCCCGGCCCGGCAAAGCGCGCGACATCCCCCGCCACCCGCACCCGCCGGAACCCCGGAGAGATCGGCGTCACCGAGACGATCTCGACCAGCCGCAGGTTCGGCGCCAGCATCCCCTCGGGCAGGAGCGCGTCCCAGATCACCCGGTCACCGGCGGCGTCCAGGAGATAGGCCGTCACCTCGCGCATCACATGCAGCGCCGCCGCATCCCGCGCCGCCAGCCGCAGCACCGCGCGGTCGCCTTCCAGAGCAACCCGCGCGGTGCTGCCGTCATACCGCAGCTCGATCCCGGCGCCGAGCGTGCGGCATTCCACCTCGCGCAGCGGCGCCACCTCGCGCAGATGCGCGATCACGGCGGCACCTCCGGCGATCTGTCCGGTCACGGTCGCGGGCGGCGGCAGGGCCTCGGCGTTCATGGGCTCTCCTTCACGGGGTCAGAGCGGCAGCACCAGCGGCGTGCCATGGACAGGATCGGCGATCACCTCGGCGCGCAGGCCGAAGGCGGTTTCCAGCGCGGCAGGGGTCAGCACATCGGCGGGGCTGCCGGTGGCCTGCACCCGGCCCGCGCGCATCAGCACCAGATGATCGGCAAAGCGCGCGGCAAGGCTCAGGTCGTGCAGCACCACGACGATGCTGCGCCCGGCCTCGCGGTTCAGCCGGCGCAGGAGCGCCAGAACCTCGATCTGATGCGCGAGGTCGAGCCATGTCGTCGGCTCGTCGAGCAGCAGATGCGGTGTCTCCTGCGCCAGAGCCAGCGCGATCCAGACCCGCTGGCGCTGCCCGCCCGACAGCTCGGCCAAGGGCCGCGCCGCCAGATCGGCAGTGCCGGTGGCCTCCAGCGCGGCATGGCGCGCGGCCTCGTCGGCGGCGCTCCAGGGTGCGAAGATCCCGCGCCACGGCGCACGGCCGCGGGCGACCAGATCGGCAACGGTGATGCCTTCGGGGGCCAGTGGCGCCTGCGGCAAGAGCCCCAGCCTGCGGGCCAGCATCCGGGTCGGCTGCGCGGCCAGATCCCGCCCGTCCAGCGTCACCCGGCCCGAGACCGGCTTCAGGATGCGCGCGAGCGCCTTGAGCAGCGTCGATTTCCCGCAGCCGTTCGGCCCGATGATCGCCGTCACCGCGCCCGGCGGCAGCGCCAGCGTCAGATCCTCGATCACCCGGCGGCCGTCATAGGCCAGCGTCAGATGCTCCGCCCGCAATCCGGTCATGTCATGCTCCGCGACAGAAGCCACAGCATGTAGGGCGCGCCCAGCATGCCGGTCATCACCCCGAGGGGCAGTTGCACCCCCGGCACCGCCGTCCGGGCCGCGAGATCTGCGAGCACCGTCAGCGCCGCCCCGGTCAAGGCCGCCCCTGCCAGCCGTCGCCCGGTCCCCGCGTCGCGCAGCACTGCGCGGGCGAGGGGGGGCGCCATCAGCGCGACGAAGGGTACCGGCCCCATCACCGCGACTGCCGCCGCCGCCAGCCCCACCCCCAGCACCGCCAGCCCGCCCCGCGCCGCCGAAACCCGCAGACCCAGCCCCGCAGCCAGATCGTCGCCCAGCTCCAGAAGCGCCAGAGGCCGCGCCAGCGTCGCCGCGGCAAAGGCCAGCGCGGCGAGGCTCAGCCCGATCTGCAGCGCATGGTCCCAATTCCGCGCGGCCAGCGACCCGGTGAGCCAGCGCTGCGCCTCGGTTGCCTCGGGCCCGGTCAGCCGCGTCATCAGAAATCCGGTGACCGCGTTCAGGGTGAAGCCCACGCCGATGCCGACGAGGATCAGCCGCATCGGTACCACCCCGCCGCGCCCCGCCGCGCTGATGCCCACGATCACCGCCGCCAAGAGCCCGCCTAGCGCCGCCCCCAGCGTGGCCGACAGCCCGCCGAAGACCACCGTCACCAGTGCCCCGAGCCCCGCGCCCGAGGTGAAGCCCAGCACTTCGGGCGAGGCGAGCGGATTGCGCAGCAGCGATTGGAAGATCGCCCCCGACAGCCCCAGCGCCGCACCGGCCAGCGCCCCGGTCGCCACCCGCGGCCCGCGCAGCACCGACAGCATCAGGGCCCCCGGCGCCTCGCCCCAGAGCCCGCGCCAGAGCTGGAGCGGACCGAGCAGCACCTCGCCCAGCGACAGCGCCAGAAGGCAGGCAAGCACCAGCGCCGGCACGAGACCCTTCATGCCACCGCCCCCGGCCGCATCCGCCGCGCCAGCAAGACGAAGGCCGGACCACCCATCAGCGCCGTCATCACGCCCGCGCGCACCTCGCCCGGCGGCAGGGCGATACGGCCGAGCACATCGGCGCAGAGCAGCACCATCGGCCCGAGCAGCGCCGACGCCGCCAGCATCGGGCGGGTCTGCGTGCCGACAAGCCAGCGCGCCAGATGCGGCACCACCAGCCCGAGGAAGACCAGCGGCCCCGCGACCATCACCGCCGCGCCCGACAGCGCCGTCACCGCCGCCAGCACCGCCGACCGGGCCAGCCCGACGCGCACGCCCAGCGACCGCGCCGTGGCATCGCCCAGCGACAGCGCATCAAGCGCGCTGCCCGAGGCCAGCGCCAGCAGCGCCCCCGCTGCCGCGACCGCGGCCATCGGCCCCAGCGGGCGCGAGGCCGCATCGGAGAGCGAGCCAACAACCCAGAAGCGGTAGACGTCCAGGGCCTCGCTGCGCATCAGAACCAACGCCGAGACCAGCGACAGCAGCAGCGCGCTCATTGCCGCCCCGGCCAGCGTCATCCGCACCGGCCCGCCGCCCGCCATCCCGCCGCCCAGCACGAAGACGGCGACGGCGGCCAGCGCCGCCCCGGCAAAGGCCAGCCCCGACAGCATCGCCGTGCTGCCGAGCCCGAAGGCGAAGGCGCCGAAGACCACGGCGAAACTCGCCCCCGCATTGATCCCCATGATCCCCGGCTCGGCCAGCGGGTTGCGCGTCAGCCCCTGCATCAGCACCCCCGCCATGCCCAGCGACACCCCGGCGATCAGCCCGGCGATCAGCCGGGGCAGGCGCAGCGCCTGCAGCACGATGCTGGCCGGATCGTCGGGATCGGCGGTGGTCAGCCCGGCCCGGACTTCGGTCAGCGACAGCGGACGCGCGCCGACGCAGAGGCTCAGCGCCACTGCGACCGCAAGGGCCGCCGTCATCCCGAGCCAGAGCGCCGGTCTCACGGCGCCAACTGCGCTTCCTGCGCCGAGGGCACCCCCGTCGCCGGATCGCCGTCGATGGCGGCCTCGAGCTCGGGCACCAGACGGTCCAGCGCATAGGGCAGGCTCAACAGGCTGGCGTGGCTCATCGCCGAGCCGAGCAGCGCATCGGCCAGCACTTCGCGGCCTTCGCCATGGGCGCGCAGGGTAGGGCGCAGCGGCAGGTCGCGCAGCGGCCCGGTATCGCCGTCGCTCGACACCCAGACCAGCAGATCCGCATCGAGCAGCCCCAGATCCTCGGGCGACAGTTCGGCAAAGAAGCCGTCGCCAAGCGCCGCGACCGCGGGCGGGGTGACGAAGCCGAGTTCAGCCAGCAAGTTCACCCGGCTGTCCCCCGGCAGGAAAGCCCCCGGCGTGCCGCTCCAGAGATAGGCGGCGACGGCACTGCGCCCCTGCCACTCGGGATGCTCGGCGCGCAGCCCTGCCAGCCGGTCGCGGATCGCGGTCACCTGCGCCTCGGCCTCGGCCAGATGCCCGGTGGCGCGGCCCAGCGTCAGCGCCTGCACGTCCCAAGGCGTCGAGAAGCCGCCATAGCGCGCCTCGGAAGCGACGGTCGGCGCGATCTGCGACAGCACCGCATATTCCTCGGCGGTGATGCCCGAAGACACCGCGAGGATCAGGTCGGGCGCCAGCGCCGCCACCCGCTCCATCGAGACCTCGCCCTGCAGCACCTCGGGCCGCGCCTCTCCCAGCGCCGGCTCGGCCCAGGGCCAGACCCCGTTCGGCACATCGCCGAACCAGTAGCGCAGCGCCACCGGCACGACGCCGATGGCCAGCAGATCGTCATGCCCGACGTAGCCGAGCGACACGACGCGCTGCGGCTGCTCGGGCACCACCGTCTCGCCGAAGGCATGCTCGAAGCGTTGCGGAAAGTCCTGCGCCAAGGCAGGGAAACCGAGCAGCAGAAGGGCTGCGAGGGCGGCAAAGGAACGGCGCATCATCTGAAATCGATCGGCAACTGGAAAGGATAGCTCGCCTGCGTCAGCTGCGGCGGCGCCGCGGCGAAGCGGCCGGCGGAGCGGATCGCCTTCAGCACCGCCGCATCAAGCGCCTGATTGCCGGAGGAACGGGCGATGGCCGCCGACAGCAGGCTGCCATTGCGCGCCACGTCGAGCCGGATCACGACCGACCCCCGCGCGCGGCGCGGCGCGACAGCGCGTTTCTGGATCTTTGCGCGGATGCTGTTGCCCCAGCGGGCGGTGAGATCGTTGAGTTGACCCTGAGGCACCGCCGCCTGGCTCGGCGCGCGGCTGGCCGAGGGGGCGCTCGCCTGCCGCTGCTGGCGCGGTGCCTCGGGCTCTGCGCGCCTGCGCTCCGGCTCGGCCCGGCGCTCGGGTTTCGGTTCCGGCTTCAGCTCGGGGCGCGGGCGCGGGCGGATGTCCGGGATCTGCGCGATCTCGGGCTCCGGCTCCAGCTCGGGCTCCGGAGGAGGCGGCGGCGGTTCGGGGCTGAAACTGTCGGGCGGCAGCGCCATGTCGGGCAGCTCTGCAAGATCGGTCGGCGGGCGGATGTCGGGCGGCGGCGGGCTCAGCTCGGGCGGCGCCTCGACCGGCGGCTCGGGCTCCAGCTCCGGTTCGGGCAGCTCGCTCATCGGCGTTTCCGGCGCGAACTCGGGCAGGGCGGCGGCCGAGGAGGGCGGTTCGGGCGCGAGGTCGAGGAAGACCACCGCCTCGCTTTCGGCCTCGCCGCCCAGCCTGTCCTCCAGCCGCATCGCCAGTGCGGCGGTCGCCGTCGCCAGCAGCGCCACGCTCAGCGCGGCCCCGGTCCAGGCCAAGGCCTCGCGCCGGCGCGTGCCCGGCCCGAGGCTTTGGTGCCAGTCGCTGAAGGCGGGCGCGCGGCTCATGGCGCGGCCCCCGAGACGGTGCCCGAGGCCGCACCGGCAGCGGCGCCCGCTTCCAGCCCGACCAGTGCAACCTTCAGATAGCCCGCCCCGCGCAGCAGGTTCATCACCGTCATCACCTCGCCATAGGCGACGGTCTCATCGGCGCGCAGGAAGATCCGCGTCTCGCGGTCGCCCCCGGTTGCCGCCTCCAGCGCTGCCCCCAGCCCCTCGCGTGCCACCGGCGCGTTGCCCAGCGACAGCGCCAGATCGCGCTGCAGGCTCAGCCAGACCGGCTCCTCCGGGCGCTGCGAGGCGGGGGCGCTGGAGCCGGGCAGATCGACCGGCACATCGACCGTCGACAAGGGCGCCGCCACCATGAAGATGATCAGCAGCACGAGGATGACGTCGATGAACGGCGTCACGTTGATCTCGTGATTGACCTCCAGCTCGTCGCCACGCTGCCGTCCGCCTGCCATGGCTCAAACCCTCCCGCCCGGAAGCCCCGCGCGGCGCATGTCGAGATCGCGGCTCAGGAGCCGCTCGACCCCGGCGCCGGAATCGGCCAGCGTCACCCGCCATGCCGCGATGGAGCGGACGAAGTGGTTGTAGATCACCACCGCCGGAATGGCCGCGACCAGACCCATCGCCGTCGCCAGCAGCGCTTCGGCGATGCCCGGGGCCACGACGGCGAGGTTTGTCGTCTGGCTTTCGGAAATCCCGATGAAGGCGTTCATGATGCCCCAGACCGTGCCGAACAGCCCGACGAAGGGCCCGGTGGAGCCGATGGTGGCCAGAAGCCCGATGCCGCGCCGCAGCCGCTCGCCCGCCTGCACCTCAACCCGTTCGACGATGCTGCGCACCCGTTCCTTCACGCCCTCCGGTCCCGCGCCATCCAGCGCAGCCTCGGAAGCGCGAAGCTCCTCGAGCGCCGCGCGGGCCATGAAGGCCGCCGGGTCGCGCCGCGCGCCCAGCCGGTCCGCCGCCTGCGCCAGTGTCGTGGCCCCGCGGATCGATCCCGCCGAGGCGACGAGCCTGCGCCGCGCGATCCACAGTTCCACCGCCTTGAACAGCAGCACCGTCCAGGTGAGAAAACTCGCCGCCACCAGCGCGATCATCACCGCCTTCACTACCGGATGCGCCGCCTGATACATGCCCCAGGGCGTCAGGTCATGCGGCAAGGGGGCTGCGGCCTCTGGCGGGACGGGGGCATCGAAGGTGGGGGCTTCGGCTGCGGGCGCTGCGGCATCGCCTGCCGGAAGGGCAGGCGCCTCAGTTGGAGCGGCGGGGGCTGCCTGCGCCGGGGCGGGCGGTTCCGTCGCGGGGGCAGGCAGGGCCGGGGCCGCCTCGGTCGCAGGGGCCGCGGGCTGGCTCAGCTCGGGGGCGGCATCGAAGACCTGCGGCGCGCCGGTCTCCTGCGCCGTCGCTTGCGAAACCGCCAGCAGGGAAAGGAGAACCGCGGTGAAAGCCACGGGGCGCAGGCGGGGATCAGGGCAAACCATCAAAGCCTTCCGGGAGTGGTCGGGAGCGCCGGGGCGCCTTGGGAATATCAGATGGCTAGGACGCCCTGCAGCAGGCAGGGAGTCGCGGGCTGTCCGTGGCTTACCCTATGTTGAGCGAAACAGTCAAGTTTGAGGCAAATTGCCCGTTTCCGCCGCCCCTCGCATCCGATGCACCGACGCAAGATGCCCCGCCGTCGCCGCGATCTCCTCGGCGCGGCGGGCGTCGTCCCACCCCAGCGCCTCGGCCGCGACGGTGGCGATCCGCTCCAGATCGCGCAGGCTCAGGCTGCCGGTGATCGCCAGCGTGCTGCGCCGCATCACCAGATCGGACAGATGCACCACCTGCTCGTTGCGCGCCAGCCAGTCGAACTCGGTCAGCCCGTAGCCCGCCGCATCCTCCAGCCGCGCCGCGCCCCAGTGGCTTTCATGCCCCAGGATTTGCCGCGCCGTGCTGCCGTAGCGCGCCAGCAGCTCCGCCACCCGCGCCCCGCTCTGCCCGGTCTCGCGCGCTACCTCCGCGATCCAGTGGTCCCGCTCGGCAGGCGAGGGGAAGCCCTTGCCACCGCCGATCGCCAGCGCGCGGGTCGAGACGCGGCGCGGGCGCGAGAGTCGGGAAAGCAGCGTGTCGGCGACCTCCTCGGCAAAGCCGCGGAAGGTCGTCCACTTGCCGCCGACCAGTGACAGGATCGGAAACGGCCGCCCCGGCGCGGGCTCGATCACCGGCGCCGAATGGTCCCGGCTGATCAGGCCCGGCTGCGTCGCATCCGAGGCGGGCAGCGGCCTGATGCCGCTATAGGCATAGACGATCTGGCTCTCGTCGAAGGCCAGCCCCGGCAGCAGCCCGCGCAGCGCCTCGAGGAAATAGCCGATCTCCGGTGCCTCGCAGCGCACCGCGTCGGGGTTGGCCGCGGGGATGTCGGTGGAGCCGACCAGCGCCTTGCCGAGATAATCGAAGACCAGACAGATCCGCCCGTCATCCGCCTCGAAATAGATCATCCGCCCCTTCAGGGCCCGCAACAGCTCGGGATGGTCGAGCAGGACATGCGAGCCCTTTGTGCCGCCGATCAGCTTGCTCGGCGCGCCGAGGCTGGCGTTCACCGCATCGATCCACGGCCCCGCGGCATTGACCACGATCCGCGGGCGGAGCGCCATTTCGGAGCCGTCGGCGCGGGCGATGCGCAGCACGCCCTCCGCGGCCTCGGTCAGCTGGGCATAGGTCTCGGCTCCCGCGCGCGGGTTGGCGGCGAGCCCGTCCTGCACCAGCTCCAGCACCAGCCGCTCCGGGCGGCTGATCTTGGCGTCGTAATAGGTGCCGACCGCGACGATGGCGGGGGTCAGCGGCGGCATGTCGCGCAACGCCCGGCCCTTCGACACCAGACGGTGGCGCGGCATGACCCGGTGGCGGCGCCCGTAGAAATCGTAGAGCGCGAGGCCGATCTTGATCAGCACCGCGCCTCGGCTGCGCGGGGCGCTGGTGGTGCCGAAGAGCGTGCGCAGCGCGGCGGGGATGCCCTTGGTCCAGCTGAAGATCGGGATCATCGTCGGCAGCGGCTCGACGCAATGCGGCGCGTTGGTCAGCAGCAGGTTCCGCTCCAGCGTCGACTGCGCCACGAGGCCGAACTCGCCGGTCTCGAGATACTTCAGCCCGCCGTGGATCAGCCGCGACGGCGCTGCACTGGTGCCGGAACCGAAATCGCCCTTGTCGACGATCACGCAGTCCACCCCCTGCTCGCAGAGATCGCGGAACAGCCCCGCGCCATTCACCCCCGCGCCGAGGATCAGCACGTCGATGTCGCGGACCGCTTCGGTCATGGTCTGTCCCTCCGGGGTCATGCCAGCGCCTCGATCTCGGGCCAGAGCGGCGCCATCGTCTCGGCCACGCGGCAGAACAGCCGGTAGCGGCGGTCATAGGCGGCGGCACGGTCGGGGTCGGGCGTGTAGGTCTCGCAGGCGATCCGGCGCGGGTCGTGCTGCGGCGAAGGGTAGATCCCCACCCCCGCCCCGGCACAGAGCGCGGCACCCCAGGCGGCGGCCTCGTCGGTGTCGGTCACCGTCACCGGCATGCCCAGCACGTCGGCGAACATCCGGGCGAAGGCCGGATTGCGCGAGGCCCCCCCGGTCAGCCGCGCCGCCGTCACAGGGAAGCCGTCGCGCAGCGCATCGACATGGGCGCGGTGGTTGAAGGCGATGCCCTCCAGCACCGCGCGCAGAAGGTCGCCCCGCTCGTGCCAGCCACGCAGCCCGAGGAAGCTGGCGCTGGCCAGTGGCCCCTGCGGCGAGCCGAAGAGATACGGGTGGAACAGCACGGTCGAGGGCCGCGCCAGCGCCGCGTCGATCTCGGCGGCAAGCCGGGCATGGATGTCCGCTCCCGCCGCGGCCTTGTCGCTCTGGCAGAGCGTGTCGAGAAACCAGTCATAATTCGCCGCAGAGGCGGGCGAGATCGCCATGTTGTTCCACGCGCCCGGCGCGATGGCGTTGCGGCAGAACCAGCGCGCATCGACCTTGGGCCGGGCCGAGACGACCTCGTTGATCGAATAGGTCCCGGCGACGATGGCGACCGTCCCCTCGGCATGGCCGCCGATCCCGAGGGCGGAGGCTGTCACGTCGTGCAGCCCGGCCACGACCGGCGTGCCCTGCACCAGCCCCGTCAGCCGGGCGGCGGCTTGGGTGACATGACCCACCACCTCCGCCGATCCGGCGACCGGGGGCAGGGCGCCCTGCAGCGCCGACAACCCGTAGAGCCGCAGGATTTCCGGGTCGTAGGCCTGCGTCGCCACATGGGTGAAGGAGGTGCTTGCCTCGGTCCGGTCGGTGCCGAGGCTGCCGGTCAGGCAGAACCGCAGCCAGTCCTTGCAGGCCAGCACATGGGCGATGCGCGCAAAACGCTCCGGCTCGTGGTCCCTGATCCAGGCCAGCAGCGCCGAGGGGGCGGAGGCATGCGGCAGCTGCCCGCTGAGCGCGAGGGCGGCCTCGGCGGTGCCGTCCCGCATCCAGCCCGCAACCTCGTCTCCGGAGCGGCTGTCCAGCGACAGGATGCCGGGGCCGAGCGAGCGGCACTCGGCGTCGAGCAGGTAGACCCCGTCGCCATGCGCCGTCGCCGCCACCCCGAGGATGTCGCCCGCCGGGCGGCCGCTCAGTGCGATGGCTTCGGCAATTGCCTCGGCGGTGGCCTGCCACAGCCCGTCCATGTCGCGCTCGACATGGCGCGGCGCGGGCATCCGCTGCGGCACCCGGCGGCGGGCGACGGAAAGTTGACGGCCGTCAACATCGAAGATCACTGCCTTGGTGACGGTGAGCCCGTTGTCCAGCCCCAGAAGGCTCGGCATTTCAGGCCTCCCCGGCAGGCTGCGGGCGCGGCACCGGGGCGATCACCACGTTCACCCCCTTGTCACGCATCCGCGCCAGATGTTCGGCGGGGGTGCGGTCGTCGACGATCACCACGTCGAAATCGGTCAGCGCCGCCAGCCCGTGCAGGGCGCGGCGGTCGAACTTGCTGTGATCGGCCAGAAGCACCCGCATGGCGGAGGAGTCGAGCATGGCACGCTTGGTCTCCACCATGTCGGGCGACTGGTGGAACACGATGTCATCGGTGATCGCGGCCATCGACAGGAACACCCGGTCGGCGCGCAGCCGCGAGATCTCCGCCGTGGTCATCCGCCCCATGAAGGCGTTGCACCAGTGATGGAACTGGCCGCCAAGACCCAGCAGCGTCAGGTCGCGCACGTCCTTCAGCGCGGTCATCAGCGTCAGCGAATTGGTGATCGCGGTCAGCGGCACCTTGGCCGGCAGATGCGCCGCCATCTGCAGCACGGTGGTGGAATCGTCGAAGAAGATCGCCTGTCCCGGTTCGACGAACTGCATCGCCGCCTCGGCAATGGCGCGCTTTTCCGGCGACTGGCGGCTGGAGCGGTAGATGTCGCTCGACTCGATCAGGCTGGTCGGTGCGGCCGAGACGAGACCGCGCGACTTGCGCAGGAGCCCGCGGCTCACCAGCTCGTCGAGGTCGCGATGCGCGGTCATCAGGCTGATGCCGAACCGCTCGGTCAGATCCTCGATCCGCATGCTGCCCTCGGCCATCACCGCCTCGGCGATCAGCTGGCGGCGGGCAAGCTGGCGGGCGTGGCGGCTGTCGCTCGGCACCTGGTCCGAGACGAGGCGTTCGACGGCATCTTCGAAGGTCATGGCGGTGTCGGTCATTGGTGCTCTCCACCCCGGTGCCATAGCGTGCGTTGCGGGAAAAGGCCAAAGACCTGCTTCGGCAGGGAAGGGGGCGCCGTGACCGGCACCCCCGCTTGCATCACTCGCTCAGCACGAAGGGAGCGGTGTATTTGTCGACGTTGTCGGCCGTGATCAGCAGGCAGTCGAACAGCTGCTTCTCGCTGTCGACGCCGGTTGCGCCGGTCTTGATGAAGCTGTCGGCCTGACGCACCGCCTCGGCCGAGAAGACCGCGACCGGCTGCAGCACGGTATATTGCAGCTCGCCCGCCTTGATCGCCTCGACCGCATCCGGCGAACCGTCGAAGCCGCCGACCTTCACGCCCTCCAGCTTGCCCGCTTCCTTCAGCGCGGCGATCGCCCCCAGCGCCATCTCGTCATTGCCCGAGATCACGCCGATGATGTCGGGGTTGGCCTGCAGCATGGACTGCATCTTGTTGTAGCCCTTGGTGCGGTCCCAGTCGGCCACTTCCTGCGCGGCCTTCACGAGGTCGGGATACTGGGTCAGCACGGTCTCGTAGCCGTTCGACCGGGTGGCGGCGTTGTTGTCGGCGGGGTTGCCGAACAGCTCGACATAGTTGCCGGTCTCGCCCACCGCCTCGACCCATTGCGCGGCCCCGAGTGCGGCGCCCTGTGCGTTGTTCGACACGAGCTGCGATTTCGCCAGACCTTCCTGGTTGATCTCGGCGTTGACGAGGAACACCGGGATGCCCGCATCGACGGCCTTCTTCACCGCACCGACCGACCCGTCGGCATTCGCCGGATCGAGGATGATCGCCACCGACTTGTTGGTGATGGCGGTATCGACCAGCGTGCTTTCGGTATTGGTGTCGCCCTTGTGGGCGCCGACCGAGGCGGTGTAGCCCATCTCCTCGGCGGTGGCCTTGGCGACCTCGCCTTCGGTGAACCAGTAGGGGTTCGCCGGATCGTTGACGATGATGGTGATCAGGCCCTCGGCCCAGGCCGAACCGGCCAGCAGCGGGGTCGCTGCGACGGCGGCCAGAAGCAGGCGCTTTCCTTTGGTAAGCATGTGGTCTCTCTCCCTTTGGTGTGTTGACGTGGTGCCGCGCGCGCGGCGTTGCTTTCCGCCGGGGCCCGCTCCTCGCGGCGGGCCCCGGCGGGGAAGGTCAGGTCTTCCGGCCGCCGCGGCCGTACTGGATGCTGTTCAGGAGCACGGCGAGCACGATGACGGCTCCGGTGAAGACGGTCTGCCAGTAGGAGGACACGCCGATGATCACGAGCCCGTCCGACAGGAAGCCGATGACGAAGGCGCCGAGCATGGTGCCGCGGATCGTGCCACGCCCGCCGGTCAGCGCGGCGCCACCGATCACCACCGCGGCGATCGCCGTCAGCTCGTAGGTGGTGCCCGCGGTCGGCCCGGCGGAGGTCAGCTGCGACGACAGCACGAGGCCCGCGATGGCCGAGAGCACGCCCGACAGCGTATAGACCATCACCTGCACCCGGTTCACCGGCACGCCCGACAGGTCGGCGGCGCGGGCATTGCCGCCCGAGGCATAGAGCCAGCGCCCGAAGGCGGTGCGGCTCAGCACCAGCCCGGTCACGATCGCCAGCGTCGCCAGCACCAGCACCGAGATCGGCACCCCGCCGAGCCGGTTGAAGCCGAGCCAGTCGAAGCCGGTGTTGCCCAGCTCGGGCCGGCCGCCGAGGTTGTTGTAGGTCAGCCCGTTGGTCATCAGGAGCGCGACGCCGCGGGCGACATAGAGCACGCCCAGCGTGGCGACGAAGGCGGGCACGCGGAAATAGGCGATCAGCACCCCGTTCAGCGCCCCCACCAGCGCGCCCATCGCGCAGGTCAGCACCACCACGGCCCAGACCGGCGGATAGAGGATGACCCCCAGCGCCTCGAGCTGTACGCCCTGCATCAGGAACCCGGCGACCACCCCCGACAGCCCGAGGATCGAGCCCACCGACAGGTCGATCCCGCCGTTCAGGATCACCAGCAGCATGCCGATCGACAGGATGCCGTAGATCGCCACATGCGACGACATGATGAGGAAGTTGCTCAGCGTGAAGTAATAGGGCGACAGGATCGAGAAGACGACGATGATCGCGATCAGCGCGAAGAACGCCCGGCCCTCCAGCAGCAGAGCGAGGATGTCGAGCCGCTTGGCGGGCGCCGGATCGGTCTTGGTGTGCGACATGGGTTGGCTCCGTGATGGGTCGGTCAGGCGACCACGGCTTCGCCCGAGGCGGCCATGATCTTTTCCTTGGTGACGTTTGATCCGAATTCGGCAGAGATCCTGCCGCGATGCATGACGATGATCCGGTGCGCGACACTCAGGCATTCGCCGACTTCCGAGGTCGAATAGACCACCGCCAGCCCCTCCTTCGCCCGCTCGGCCAGAAGCTTGAACACTTCGGCCTTGGCGCCGATGTCGATGCCGCGGCTCGGCTCGTCCAGCAGGATCACCTTGGGGTCGGTGGCCAGCATCTTGCCGATCACCACCTTCTGCTGGTTGCCGCCCGAGAGCGACCCGATGGGCGCTGCCCCGCCGCTGGTCTTGACATGCACCTTGCGGATCGAGGCCTCGACCAGATCCTGCTCGCGCTTGCGCGAGGTGAAGAGCCCCTTGGTGAAGGCACCGATGCTGGCCAGCGACAGGTTCTGCCCGACGCTCATCGTCTGCACCAGCCCGTCGCGCTGCCGGTCTTCCGGCACCAGCACCAGTCCGGCGGCGATGCGCTGCGCGATGCTCAGCCGCGACACGTCGCGCCCGTGCAGCATCACCCGGCCCTCCGACGCGCCCAGCCGCCCGGCCACGCATTCCATGAGCTCGGTGCGCCCGGCGCCCATCAGCCCGTAGATGCAGACGATCTCGCCCGCGCGCACGTCGAGCGACAGCCGGTCCACCACCATGTAGCCCGCCCCCGCCGGATCGGGGACGCTGACATCCTGCACCGACAGTGCCACCTCGCCGAAGCCATGGCCCTCGGGCGGCGAGCCCAGATCGAAGTTGTCGCCCACCATGTTGCGCACGATCCACTCGAGGTCGATCTCGGCGCGCGGCGCATAGGCGGTCATCGTGCCGTCGCGCAGCACCACCGCGTGATCGGTGATCTGCAGCGCCTCTTCCAGATGGTGCGAGATATAGACGATGGAGACCCCGCGCGCCTTGAGATCCCGGATCACCTTGAACAGCACCTCCACCTCCGAGGCGCTCAAGGCCGAGGTCGGCTCGTCCATGATCAGGATGCGGCTGTCCACCGACAGGGCGCGGGCGATCTCGACGATCTGCTGCTGGCCCAGCCGCAGATCCTCCACCGGCGTCAGCGGGTCGATGTCCTCCTCGAGCTCCTCCATCAGTGCCCGGGTCTGGCGTTCCTCCTCGGCGAAGTTCACTCCGGTCCGGCCCATGATCTCGCGGCCCATGAAGATGTTGTCGCGCACGCTCAGGTTCGGCGCGAGGCTCAGCTCCTGATGGATGATCGAGATGCCGCGGTTGCGCGCGTCGGTGGAGGAGGCAAACTGCACCGGCTGGCCGTCGAGCACGATCTCGCCCGAGGTCGGCTGCACCACGCCGGACAGGATCTTCATCAGCGTCGACTTGCCCGCGCCGTTCTCGCCGAAGAGCGTCGTGACCTGACCGCGATGGATGTCGAAGTTCACGCCCTTCAGCGCCTGCACCGGGCCGTAGGACTTGGCGATGTTGCGCGCGGCCAGCACTGCTTCCGGCGCGTCGGAGGAGGGCAGGGCGCTCATTCGACGGCCAGCCTGACCGGCGTCACCAGCCAGCTTTTCGGGTTCACCAGCCGGAAGGCCCCGGTCACGGTCAGCGTCTTGCCGGTGAGCGCGCTGTTGTCGATGGTCGAGAGCACGGAGGCCTTCATCTCGTTGTTCAGCGCCGACCCGGCGTTCTGGTATTCGATCTGGTTGGTGAACTGGCCGAAGCTGATCGTGCCCGTGGCGTCGCGCAGTTCGGTGCCGTTGATCGCGGGGCCGGTCTGGACCCGCACACGCAGCTCCTCGGGCAGGCCCGGCACGGCAATGGTGTAGACCCCCGATTTTCCCTCGCCGACCAAGCCGGAGAACTTCACCGGAAAGATCGGCCCGGTGCTGCCCGCCACGCCATATTGCGCGGTGGCGGCCTCCTTGTCGGCGGCGATCGCCTCGAAGAGCGTCACCGCCTCGACCGCGCGCTCCTCGATGCTGGCCTGCACGCCGGGAAACTGCTCGGCGCCGTAAGCCTCGGCCGAGAAGCCCTGCTTGCGGGTGTCCGCCTCCGAGCCGATGCGGACCACGGTGGTGTCGAGCGCGATGCCGCCGGCCAGCAGCACGGCTACCGCCACGCCGGCGATCAGCAGGCGCGAGCCGCCGGTGGTCGGGGAAGGGCTGTGGGATCCTGTGCTCATGATGCGCGACCTCTTGCTGTTGCCGAAGGGTGGGGCGTCAGCCGAAGCTGCGGGGCTTGGTGCCGACGGTCATCCGTCCTGCCATGGCATCCTCCCCTGCGACCCGCTGCGACGATCTCCCCCCGTCGGCAGCCCTTGTCCTGATCTCGGTGGCGCCCGATGAGGGCGCCTATGATAGACTTGTGCTATCAGTAAAGCGGATGATGTGAAGTCCGCGCGGCTTTGTCAACTGGCTGTTCGGACAGGTGTCGTGCCGCGCCGAGGTGATTCCCGCCGTGCGGAAGCAGGCCACGCGGCGAGAGGGCGGCGGCACGCCGTGCAAGCGACCGATGTTGCAGCGCAGCGAGCGTCCTCGTCTTAAATACCTGAATTGTCACTATAATTTCTCCTCGCCCTGCCGCCTTACCGCCGCGCTTCCAAGCGGGTGACCCGCGCCGAAGCGCCGTCTTCCGCCTGTCCCAACCGCCCTGCCTCCTCGCAGGTTGATCCCCTCGGCAATGTTGACAGGCCTGAGTTTATCTGAAATAAATTGCTGTGTCCGCAAAAAAATTCATTACCTGTGTTAACACTGTGGGAGGTGGTCGGCACGGGTGGCGGAGATATCTGAGCCGGGGGCGCATCCGCGCCGGTGGGAGGCAAGCATGACCATGTGGGCGACAGACGCGGCAGGCCGCGATGCGTAGCGGGGCCGACATCCTGATCGGCATCGATTCGGGCACCTCCGTCATCAAGGCCGTGGCCTTCGATCTTGCGGGTCGGCAGATCGCGGCGGCCTCGGTGCCCAATGCCTATGCCTCGGGCGGCGACGGCTCGGCCACGCAGCCCCTGCTGCGCACCTGGCAGGATTGCGCGCTGGCGCTGCGGCGGCTGGGCGAGACGGTGCCCGAGCTCGCGCGGCGCACGGCGGCGGTTGCAGTGACGGCGCAGGGCGACGGGACCTGGCTCGTCGGGCAGGGCAATGCGCCAGCGGGCGATGCCTGGCTCTGGCTCGACGCCCGCGCGGCGCCGACGGTGGCGCGGCTGGCAGACGGCCCGCTGGCCCGCGCGCGGTTCGAGGCGACGGGCACCGGGCTCAATACCTGCCAGCAGGGGGCGCAGCTCGCCCATATGGCGCGCATCCAGCCCGACCTGCTCGACCGCGCCGAGGTGGCGCTGCATTGCAAGGACTGGCTCTATCTGAACCTGACGGGGGTGCGCGCGACCGATCCGTCCGAGGCGAGCTTCACCTTCGGCAATTTCCGCGACCGCCGCTACGACGACACGGTGATCGAGGCGCTCGGCCTCGGCGCCCGCCGTCACCTGCTGCCCGAGATCGTCGAGGGCACCGAGACCACCCATCCGCTCACCGCCGAGGCCGCTCGGGCGACGGGACTGCTGGCCGGAACGCCGGTCAGCCTCGGCTATGTCGACATGGTGATGACCGCGCTGGGGGCCGGGGTGCATACCGGCGATGCCGGGGCCGCCTGCTCCACCGTCGGCTCCACCGGGGTGCACATGCGCGCGGTGCGGGCCGAGGAGGTGCATCTGAACGCCGAGGGCACGGGCTATGTGATCTGCCTGCCGGTGCCGGGCGTGGTGACGCAGGTGCAGACCAACATGGCCGCCACGCTGAACATCGACTGGGCCCTGCGCCTCGCCGCCGATCTGATGTCGCTGCCGGGGACCGAGGTCGCCGCCGCCGATCTGGTGCCGCGCATCGAGGGCTGGCTGGCGGCGAGCCGTCCGGGACAGCTTCTCTATCACCCCTATATCTCCGAGGCGGGCGAGCGCGGCCCCTTCGTCAATGCCGATGCCCGTGCCGGCTTCGTCGGCCTCTCCTCCGGTCACCGCTTCCCCGATCTGCTGCGCGCCGTGGTCGAGGGGCTGGGGATGGCGATGCGCGACTGCTATGCCGCGATGGGCGACATGCCCTCTGAGCTGCGGCTGACAGGCGGGGCCGCGCGGTCGCGCGCGCTGCGCGGCGTGCTTTCTGCGGCGGTCGAGGCTCCGGTGCGCGTCTCGGCCCGCGAGGAAGCCGGGGCGGCGGGGGCGGCGATGATGGCGGCCGTCGCCATCGGCGCCTATCCGACGATGGATGCCTGCATTGCCGAATGGGTGACGCCGCTTCTCGGCCAGCCCGAGGCGCCCGACGCCGGGCTGACCCGCCGCTACCGCCAGCTCTTCCCCGCCTATGTCGCGGCCCGCCAAGGCCTCGCCCCGGTCTGGGACGCGCTGGCCGCGACCCGCACCCCCACCGATTCACAGCCCGCGCCACTGCCAAGGAGCACCCCATGACAGACCCCCGGATGATCGACCTCTTCGTGATCGGCGGCGGCATCAACGGCGCCGGGATCGCCCGCGACGCGGCGGGGCGGGGCCTGTCGGTCGTGCTCTGCGAGAAGGACGATCTGGCGCAGGGCACCTCGTCGCGCTCCGGCAAGCTGGTGCATGGCGGGCTGCGCTACCTCGAGTATTACGAATTCCGGCTGGTGCGCGAGGCGTTGATCGAGCGCGAGGTGCTGCTGAACGCCGCGCCGCACATCATCTGGCCGATGCGTTTCGTGCTGCCGCACTCGCCTCAGGACCGTCCGGCCTGGCTGGTGCGGCTGGGGCTGTTTCTCTACGACAATCTCGGCGGGCGGAAGAAGCTGCCGGGCACCCGCACGCTCGATTTGCGCCGCGCGCCCGAAGGGGCGCCGCTGCTCGACCAGTATACCCGCGGGTTCGAGTATTCCGACTGCTGGGTGGATGACGCGCGGCTCGTGGTGCTGAACGCCATGGGCGCCGCCGAGAAGGGGGCGGAGGTGCTGACCCGCACCGCCTGCACCTCGGCCCGGCGCGAGAATGGCGGCTGGACCATCGAGACCCGCAACAGCGACGGCGAGACCCGCAGCTTCCGCGCCCGCGCCATCGCCAACGCCGGCGGACCCTGGGTCAACGACATCATCGCCCGCGTGGCCGGCACCAACAGCCGGCGCAACGTGCGGCTGGTCAAGGGCAGCCACATCGTCGTGCCGAAGTTCTGGGACGGCCAGCAGGCCTACCTCGTGCAGAACCACGACAAGCGGGTGATCTTCATCAACCCCTACGAGGGAGACAAGGCGCTGATCGGCACCACCGACATCGCCTATGACGGCGCGCCGGAGGCGGTGACGCCGGACGAGGGCGAGATCGACTATCTGATCGCCGCGGTGAACCGCTACTTCAAGGAAAAGCTGCGCCGCTCCGACGTGCTGCACAGTTTCTCGGGGGTGAGACCGCTGTTCGACGACGGGCAGGGCAACCCCTCGGCGGTGACACGCGACTATGTCTTCGATCTGGACGAGACCGGCGGCGCGCCGCTCCTGAACGTGTTCGGCGGGAAGATCACCACCTTCCGCGAGCTCGCCGAGCGGGCGATGCACAAACTGCAGCCGCTCTTCCCGCAGATGGGGCCGGACTGGACGCATGACGCGACCCTGCCGGGCGGCGAGATGCCCGGGGCCGACTACCCGAGCTTCGCCGACCACCTGCGCGAGACCTACCCCTGGATGCCGCGCGCGCTCGTCACCCATTACGGGCGGCTCTACGGCGCGCGGACCGGGCGGCTGGTGGGGGGCGCCACCTCGCTCGACGGGCTGGGGCGGCACTTCGGCGGCACGCTCTACGAGGCGGAGGCGCGCTATCTCGTGCAGCACGAATGGGCGCGCTCCGCCGAGGATGTGCTGGTGCGGCGCACCAAGCACGGGCTGCACCTGACCGCGCCCGAGAAAGCCGCCTTCGAGGCCTGGTTCGCCGCCGAGCCGGCGCTGGCCTGAGAGGATCATCATGCCCCTGACGCTCTCGCTCAACACCAATCCGCTGGTTAACCGCTTCGCCGATCCGGACGATCTGATCGACACCGTGGCGCGCGACCTGAAGATCCGCGACCTGCAGCTGACGCATGAGTTCATCAACCCCTCGTGGCCCGCCCCGCTGCTTCGCCGGCTGACCCGGCAGATGGGCGCGGCGCTGGCCCGGACCGGGGTGCGCGTCACCTCGGGAATGACTGGCCCCTACGGGCGGCTCAACCACTTCGGCCATCCCGACCCCGAGGTGCGGCGCTATTACATCGACTGGTTCAAGACCTTCGCCGACATCACCGCCGATCTCGGCGGCAATTCCGTCGGCACCCAGTTCGCGATTTTCACCTATCGCGACTACGACGACCCCGCGCGACGCGAGGATCTGATCCGGATCGCCATCGACTGCTGGGCCGAGGTGGCCGAACATGCGAAGGCGGCGGGGCTGAGCTACGTCTTCTGGGAGCCGATGAGCATCGGGCGCGAATTCGGCGAGACCATCGCGGAATGCCTGAAGCTGCAGGACCGGCTGACGGCGGCCAACATGGCCGTGCCGATGTGGATGATGGCCGACATCGACCACGGCGATGTCACCTCCGCCAATCCCGACGATTTCGACCCCTACGCTTGGGCGCGGGCGGTGCCCGAGGTCTCGCCGATCATCCACATCAAGCAGAGCCTGATGGACAAGAGCGGCCACCGCCCCTTCACCGCCGACTTCAACGCGCGCGGCAGCATCCATCCCGAGCCGCTCCTGAAAGCGTTTTCCGAAGGTGGCGCGAAGGACAACGAGATCTGCCTCGAACTCAGCTTCAAGGAGCGCGAGCCGAACGACCGGCAGGTGATCCCGCAGATCGCGGAGAGCGTGGCTTTCTGGGCGCCGCATATCGATACGGGTGTGCAGGATCTGCACATCTGAGCCACTGTTTTTCGAGGCGACGGCTTGCAAAGGGCGGGCCGTTGCTTCTAGACCTTCGATGTTCTCAGGGCGGGGTGCAATTCCCCACCGGCGGTGACAGCCCGCGAGCGCCTGCCGATGGCAGGGTCAGCAGATCCGGTGAAACTCCGGGGCCGACGGTATAGTCCGGATGAAAGAGAACGGCTGGGACCCTGCGCAGGCAGGGCCCTTGTCGTGCGCGCCTCGGGACCGTTTGGACTTTGCAAAGGATGGTTCCATGTCCCACCCCCTTCGGATCGCCTTCATCAAGGCACGCTGGCACGCCGAGATCGTCGATCAGGCGCTGGATGGCTTCACCTCCGGCATGGCCGAGGCCGGCCGCGAGATCGCGCTGACCACCCATGACGTGCCGGGCGCCTTCGAGATGCCGCTTCTGGCGCAGAAGCTGGGCCAGAGCGGCCGGTACGATGCCATCGTCTGCGCGGCGCTGGTGGTGGATGGCGGCATCTACCGGCATGATTTCGTGGCGCAGGCCGTGGTTTCGGGGCTGATGCAGGCGCAGCTGGCGACCGGCGTGCCGACCTTCTCGGTCTCGCTGACGCCGCATCACTTCCAGCCGACCGAGGAACACATCGGCTTCTTCAAGGCGCATTTCGTCAAGAAGGGCGCCGAGGCCGCCCATGCCGTGCGCATGATCGCCGATCTGGAGATCTGACATGCCCTCCTTCTCCTTCCTGACGGCGACGGAAATCCTGTTCGGGCGGGGGCAGGCAGCCGAGGCCGCGCCGCGTGCGGCCTCGCTGGGCAAGCGGGTGGCACTTGTCCACGGAGCGAACGCGGCGCGGGCCGACTGGCTGGCCGACGCGCTGGAGGCCGCGGGCTGCAGCGTCATCCGCCTCTCCATCCCGCGCGAGCCGGACATGCCGCTGATCGAGGCGGCTCTGGCCGAGGCGCGGGGGGCGGAGGTGGTCGTCGCTCTCGGCGGCGGTGCCGTGATCGACGCGGGCAAGGCGGTGGCGGCGCTGTTGCCTGCGCCGCGCCCGATGCTCGACCATCTGGAGGTGGTGGGGCGCGGCCTGCCGCTCGATCTGCCGCCCTTGCCCTTCATCGCCATCCCGACCACGGCGGGCACCGGCGCCGAGGTGACGCGCAACGCGGTCATCGGCGTGCCCCAGCATCGCCGCAAGGTCTCGCTGCGCGACCCCCGCATGCTGCCGCGCCTCGCCATCGTCGATCCGGCGCTGACCGACGGTCTGCCCCGCCCGATCACGCTGGCCTCGGGGCTCGACGCGGTCACCCAGGTGATCGAGCCCTACATCTGCACCCGCGCCAACCCGCTGACCGACGCTCTCTGCCGCGACGCGATCCCGAAGGGGCTGGCGGCGCTGCAACGGCTGATGAAGGTCGAGGATGCGGCGGCGCGGGATGCGATGGCTTGGGTCAGCCTCTGCGGCGGGCTGGCGTTGGCCAATGCCGGGCTTGGCGTCGTGCACGGGCTGGCGGGGCCGCTCGGCGGGCTGGCGAGCGCGCCGCATGGGGCGATCTGCGGCGTGCTGCTGCCGCATGCGCTGACGCTGAACCGCGCCCGGGTGACCGACCCGGCACTGGCCGCGCGGATCGGCGAGGTGCTGGGCTGGATCGGCACCGCCTTCGGCTGCCCGCCCGAGCGGGCGGCGGCGCGGCTCGCCGACTGGTCGCGCGACTGCGGCCTGCCCGCGCTCTCGGCGCTCGGCGTCACGCCCGGGGATTGCGCGGCGGCGGCGCGGGCGGCGGCGTCTTCCTCGTCGATGAAGGCCAATCCGGCGCCGCTGAGCGAGGACGATCTCGCAGCCCTGCTGGCGGCGGCGGGCTGAGGCGATGGCGCGCAAGAGCCAGACCGACCCCGAGGAGTCGCTCGCCATTCGTGCAGCATGGTTGCACTACGTCGGCGGGCTGACGCAGGCGGCGGTGGCCAAGCGGCTGGGGCTGCCCTCGGTCAAGACCCACCGGCTGATCGCGCGCGCCGTGGCCGAGGGGGTGGTCAAGGTGACCATCGACGGCGACATCGTCGAATGCGTGGAGCTGGAGGCGGCGCTTTGCGCGCGCTTCGGGCTCGACCACTGCGAGGTGGCGCCGGATCTGGGCGAGGAGGGCCTGCCGATCCGCGCGCTGGGGCTGGCGGGGGCGGGCTTCCTGCGCCGCGAGATCGAGCGGGGCGAGCATCGGGTGATCGGGCTCGGGCACGGGCGGACGCTGGCCGCCGCCGTGCAGCAACTGCCCCGGCTCGATGCCAGCGGGCTGCGCTTCGTCTCGCTGCTGGGCGGGCTCACCCGGAACTATGCCGCCAACCCGCATGACGTGATGCACCGGCTGGCCGAGCGGACCGGGGCGCAGGCCTATGTCATGCCGGTGCCGTTCTTTGCCAACACCACCGAGGACCGCGAGGTGCTGCTGGCGCAGCATGGGGTGCGCGAGGTGTTCGACATGTCGAGCGGGGCGGGGCTGAAGCTGGTCGGGATCGGCACGGTGGATGCCGATGCGCAGCTCGTGTCCTCGGGGATGATCGAGGCGGCGGAGATACAAGCGATCAACGCGGCCGGGGCGGTGGGCGAGATGCTGGGGCATTTCTTCGACGCCGGGGGCCGGGTGCTGGAGACGGCGCTGACGGCGCGGACGCTGGCGGTGGCTTTGGACGCGCCGGGGCAGATCGTGGCGATCGCGGGCGGGGCGGACAAGGTGGCGCCGCTCAGGGCGGTGCTGACCAGCCGCCGCCTGAAGGGGCTGATCACCGACGAGCCGACGGCGCGCGCGCTCGTCGGCTCGGGGTAGGCGGTCTCAGAGGATCGTCTGGCCGGTCGCGGCCCAGTCTTTCGCGAACTGGTCGAGACCCTTGTCGGTCAGGACGTGGTTTGCCAGCGCCTTGATGACCGACGCCGGGATGGTCGCCACGTCGGCACCGGCGAGAGCGACTTCCTTGACGTGGTTCGGGGTGCGGACCGAGGCGGCGAGGATCTGCGTCTCGAAGGCGTAGTTGTCGTAGATCTGGCGGATGTCGCGGATCAGCTCCATCCCGTCGAGGCCGAGGTCGTCGAGGCGGCCGAGGAAGGGCGAGATGTAGGTCGCGCCGGCCTTGGCCGCGAGCAGCGCCTGATTGGGCGAGAAGCAGAGCGTGACGTTGGTCTTGATGCCCTGCTGCGAGAAGTGGCGGCAGGCCTTGAGGCCGGCGAGGGTGAGCGGGAGCTTCACCACCACGTTGGGGGCGATCTTGGCCAGATGCTCGCCCTCGGCCACCATGCCGTCATACTCGATCGAGGCGACTTCGGCGGAGACCGGGCCGTCGATCAGGGCGCAGATCTCGGCGATCACCTCTTTGAAGTCGCGGCCGGATTTGGCGATCAGCGAGGGGTTGGTCGTGACCCCGTCCAGCAGGCCGTATTCGTGCAGATCACGGATTTCGGAGACGACGGCGGTATCGACGAAGAATTTCATGTGGAGCTTTCCTTGGGTTTTCCACCCTTCGCGGGCGGAGCAGTCATCAAGACATCTAGCAGTTTCACAGTGAAATCACAACAAAAATCACAAAATAACGCAAAATTAGTTGTGAATGTGAGAAGCCATGTTATATCTCGCCACAGCCGGGAGGGCTTTGGGTGAGACGCGACGAGCGCAGGCAGGCGATCTTGGACATGCTGGTAGAGCAGCGCACGGCGGATCTCGACGATCTGGCGCGGCACTTCGGCGTGTCGAAGATGACGATCCACCGCGATCTCGACGATCTGGAGCAGGCCGGGCTGTTGCGCAAGCTGCGCGGCGCGGCGACCATCGAGGCAGGCACCCATTTCGAGAGCGATTTCCGCTTCCGCATGCGGCAGGGCGGCGAGGCCAAGGCGCGGATGGCCGAGGCGGCGCTGGGGCTGGTCGAGCCGGGCATGACGCTGATGGTCAACGACGGGTCTATGGCGGCGGTGCTGGGGGCGCTGCTGCCGGAAAAGCGGCCGCTGACCGTCATCACCAACAATGCCGCGATCATCGAGCGGCTTAAGGGCGAACCCGGGATCACGCTGATCGCGCTGGGCGGGGTGTTCTCCGCCAAGTTCAACGGGTTCTTCGGCGTGGTCACGGAGCAGGCGCTGGCGCGGCTCCGGGCCGATATCGCCTTCATCTCGGCCCCCGCGGTGGCGGGGCGGCAGGCCTTCCACATGGACGACGACGTGGTGCGGACCAAGCAGGCGATGATGGCCGCGGCGACGCGGTCCTGCCTCCTGGTCAACCACCAGCGCATCGGCCAGAGCGCGTTGCATGTGCTGGCCGATCTGGCGAGCTTTTCCACCATCATCACCGACGACGACCCCGCACCCGAAGCGCTGGCGGCGCTGACGCGCGAGGGCTTCGTTCTGCAGATAGCCAAGGCTCAGGAGACAACATGACCCACCCCGAGATCTGGATCGGCACCAGCTGGAAGATGAACAAGACGCTGGCCGAGGCGAGGAGCTTCGCCGAAGGGCTGCAGGCCGCCGATGCTGCGCGCGATCCGCGCATCCAGCGCTTCGTCATCCCGCCCTTCACCGCCGTGCGCGAGGTGAAGGCGATGCTGGCCGCGACCTCGGTGAAGGTCGGGGCGCAGAACATGCATTGGGCCGACGAGGGCGCATGGACCGGCGAGGTGTCGCCGGTGATGCTGACCGATTGCGGGCTGGATCTGGTGGAACTGGGCCACTCGGAGCGGCGCGAGCATTTCGGCGAGACCGACGAGACGGTGGGCCGCAAGGTCGAGGCGGCGGTGCGGCACGGGCTGACCCCGCTGATCTGCATCGGCGAGACGCTGGCCGAGCGCGAGGCAGGCCGGGCGCAGGCGGTGCTGGAGGCGCAGGTGCGCGGCGCCCTGGGCCTGTTGTCGGCGGAGCAGAAGGCCGCGCCGGTGCTGCTGGCCTACGAGCCGGTCTGGGCCATCGGGGTCAACGGCATCCCGGCCAGCTCGGACTATGCCGATGCGCGGCAGGCCGAAATCATCGCGGTGGCCGAGGATGTGCTGGGCCGCCGCGTCCCCTGTCTTTACGGTGGCTCGGTCAATCCGGGCAACTGCGAGGAACTCATCACCTGCCCGTATGTCGACGGGCTTTTCATCGGGCGCTCGGCCTGGACCGTCGAAGGCTATCTCGACATCCTGGCCAAATGCGCCGCAAAACTCTGAAGGAGACGGATATGAAACTTGCCATTGCCGGAGACAGCGCGGGCGAAGGTCTGGCCAAGGTGCTCGCCGAGCATCTGAAGGGCCGCTTCGAGGTGTCGGAAGTGTCGCGCACCGACGCGGGGCCGGATGCCTTCTATGCGAGCCTGTCGGACCGGGTCGCCTCGGGCGTCATGGACGGCACCTATGACAAGGCGATCCTTGTCTGCGGCACCGGGATCGGCGTCTGCATCGCGGCCAACAAGGTGCCGGGCATTCGCGCGGCGCTGACGCATGACACCTATTCGGCGGAGCGCGCTGCGCTGTCGAACAATGCCCAGATCATCACCATGGGCGCGCGGGTGATCGGGCCGGAGCTGGCCAAGGCGATCGCCGACGCCTATCTGGCGCAGGAATTCGATCCGGCGGGCCGCTCGGCCGGCAATGTCGATGCGATCAACGAGGTCGACGCGAAATACAACGCGCGTTGAGCTTTCTGCCGGTCGCGGTGCTGTTGACACCGCCGCGACCGGCTGTATAAGCGCGCATCCCCGGGTTCTGGCCCGGGGTTTTCATTGGTGTTGGTGGACCCCGCAAGGGGACTCCTGTCGCCCTTCGGGGAAAGGACAACGCCCTTCGCAACGTATGAAGGAGATCAGCCGTGACAAAACGCACGTCTGCCAAGCACAAGATTGACCGCCGTATGGGCGAAAACATCTGGGGCCGTCCGAAGTCCCCGGTGAACAAGCGCGAATACGGCCCCGGCCAGCACGGCCAGCGCCGCAAGAACAAGCTTTCCGACTTCGGCACGCAGCTGCGCGCCAAGCAGAAGCTGAAGGGCTACTACGGCGACCTGACCGAAAAGCAGTTCCGCAAGATCTTCGCCGAAGCCGAGCGCGTGAAGGGTGACACCGGCGAGATGCTCGTGGGTCTGCTCGAGCGTCGTCTGGATGCGATCGTCTACCGTGCCAAGCTGGTTCCGACCATCTTCGCCGCCCGCCAGTTCGTGAACCACGGCCACGTGACCGTGAACGGCGTCCGGGTGAACATCGGCTCCTACCGCGTGAAGGAAGGCGACATCATCGCCGTCCGCGAGAAGTCGCGTCAGCTGGCCATCATCCTGGAAGCGATCCAGCTGACCGAGCGCGACGTGCCGGACTATCTGGAAGTCGACAACTCCAAGCTGACGGTGAAATTCGTCCGCACCCCGGGTCTGGGCGATGTGCCCTATCCGGTCGTGATGGAGCCGAACCTCGTCGTCGAATTCTACGCCAAGAACTGATCCGGCTTTCCGCCAGATCCGGGGCCGTCGCGGGAGACCGCGGCGGCCCTTGTCGTTTTCGGATGTCCATCCGGCGCTGGCGCCGGATCGCCGCAGCGCCCCGCCTGTCAAGGGGGGAGACGCCGCTTGCGCAACTTCGCGCTGGCCAGAGCGTGCCCCGGCGGCTAGAACCCGCAGGCACGAGAGGTAACCCATGTCCGACGCAATCCGCCCGCAGCCCGGTATCCTTGACATTGCCCTTTACGAGGGCGGCAAGTCGCATCTCGCCGGCATCAGCAACGCGCTGAAGCTGTCGTCCAATGAGAACCCCTTCGGTCCCTCGGCCAAGGCCAAGGAAGTCTTCCTGCGCTCGGTCCATTCGCTGCACCGCTATCCCTCGACCGATCACGCCCCGCTGCGCCAGGCCATCGCCGAGGTGCACGGGCTCGACCCCGACCGGGTGATCTGCGGCTGCGGGTCGGACGAGATCATCACCTTCCTGATGCAGGCCTATGCCGGGCCGCGCGACGAGGTGCTGTTCACCGAGCATGGCTTCCTGATGTACCGCATCTCGGCGCTGGCCGTGGGGGCGACGCCGGTGGAGGTGCCGGAGCGCGAGCGGACGACGGATGTCGATGCGCTGCTGGCGGCCTGCACGCCGCGGACGCGGCTGGTGTTCATCGCCAACCCGAACAACCCGACCGGCACAATGATCGGCGCCGCCGATGTGGCGCGGCTGGCGGCGGGGCTGCCGCCGCAGGCCATTCTGGTGCTGGACGGGGCCTATGCCGAATATGTGCCGGGCTTCGATGCCGGGCTCGCGCTGATCGAGGAGCGCGGCAATGTGGTGATGACGCGGACCTTCTCGAAGATCTACGGGCTCGGCGGGCTCCGCATCGGCTGGGGCTACGGGCCGAAGCCGATCATCGATGTGCTCAACCGCATCCGCGGGCCGTTCAACCTGTCGACCACGCAGCTCGAGGTGGCCGAGGCGGCGGTGCGCGATCAGGAGCACGTCAACCGCTGCCGGGCCGAGAACGCGCGCTGGCGCATCTGGCTGGCCGAGGCGCTGGCCGAGATCGGCGTGCCTTCCGACACGTCGATGGCCAATTTCATCCTCGCCCGCTTTGCCGATGCCGAGGAGGCCGAGGCCTGCGACAATTTCCTGCAGTCGCAGGGGCTGATCGTGCGGCGGGTGAGCAGCTACAAGCTGCCGCATTGCCTGCGCATCACCATCGGCGACGAGGCCTCGTCACGCCGGGTCGCCCATGCCATCGCCCAGTTCAAGGGGCTGCGCTGATGGCGATCTACCAGCGGGTGGCGCTGATCGGCCTCGGGCTGATCGCCTCGTCGATGGCGCATGCCATGCGGCAGGGCGGGCTGGCGGGCGAGATCGTCGGCCATGCCCGCAGCGCCGAGACGCGGGCGGCGGCGCTGGAGATCGGGATCTGCGACCGGGTGTACGAGACGGCGGCCGAGGCGGTGCAGGGCGCGGATCTGGTGGTGCTGGCGGTGCCGGTGGGGGCGATGGGCGAGATCGCCGCCGAGATCGCGCCGCATCTGGCCCAAGGCGCGACGGTGACCGATGTGGGGTCGGTGAAGCAGGCGGTGATTGCCGCCGTGCAGCCGCATATCCCGGAAGGCGTGCATTTCATCCCCGGGCATCCGCTGGCGGGCACCGAACATTCCGGCCCACGCTCGGGCTTTGCCACGCTGTTCCGCAACCGCTGGTGGCTGCTGACCCCCTGCGAGGGCGAGGCCGATGCGGCGGTGGCGCGGCTGCGCAGTCTGCTGGAGGCGATGGGCGCCAATGTCGATACGATGGACGCGCCGCACCATGACCTCGTGCTGGCGGTGACCAGCCACACGCCGCACCTGATCGCCTATACGATGGTGGGCGTCGCCGACGACCTGCGGCGGGTGACGGATTCGGAGGTGATCCGCTATTCGGCGGCGGGTTTCCGCGACTTTACCCGGATCGCGGCCTCGGACCCGACGATGTGGCGCGACGTGTTCTTGACAAACAAGGAAGCGACGCTCGACATTCTGGGACGGTTCACCGAAGAGCTCTTCGCGCTGCAGCGGGCGATCCGGCTGGGCGATGGCGATCATCTGCACGACTATTTCACCCGGACCCGGGCCATCCGGCGCGGCATCATCGAGGCGGGGCAGGACACAGCGGCCCCCGACTTCGGACGCTCGTCCGAGGCGGGACCAACAGGGAAAGGCTGACGGATGCGGAACCTCGTGGCGACGGTCGCTTTGTGCGCAATGACGGCAGGGGCCGTTTCGGCCAAGGCTCCCGAAGCCTCGATCCGCCCGATGCCCCGGCCCGAGGCGGCGACCGAAGCGCCGGTGGTGCTGGCCGCGGCAAGCTCGATCCGCCCGCGCGCCCGGCCTGCCTTGCCCGAGGCAGCTGTGCCCGTCGCCCCCGCAGCCCCGGTTCTGGCCTTTGCTGCACCCGCGCCGCAGGTCGAGGCGGCGAAGCCCGGTCTGCTGGCCCGGATGTTCCGCCCCAAGGCGCGCCCGCCCGAGGCCGTGGTGCCTGCCGCCGCGGTGCGCACCAAGCCCGGCGCGGCGCTGGTGCAGCCGCGCAAGGGGTCGGTCTGTGGTGACCCGGCGATCCGGGGCGAGGTGCTGGCGCCGATCACCGGCAAGCTGCGCGGCTGCGGCATCGACGAGCCGGTGAAGATCACGTCGGTGGACGGGGTGAAGCTGAGCATGGCGGCGACGGTCGATTGCTCCACCGCCAAGGCGCTGAAGATCTGGGTGCAGCGCGCGGTGCGCCCGGCCATGGGCGATGTGATGGCGCTGCAGGTGGCGGGGGCCTATACCTGCCGCAGCCGCAACAACCAGCGCGGCGCGCCGATCAGCGAGCATGGCCGCGGCAAGGCGATCGACATCTCGGGGATCACGCTGGCCAATGGCCAGACGCTGACCGTGGAGGGCGACTGGCGCAGCAAGGCCGGGCGCGGGATGCAGAAGGCGCACAAGGCGGCCTGCGGCATCTTCGGCACGACGCTGGGGCCGGGGTCAGACGGTTTCCACGAGGATCACCTGCATTTCGACACGATCCAGCGCCGCTCGGCCTATTGCCGCTGAGCGAGGGTCGGCGCCGGACCGAGGGGCAGGGGGCCGAGGCTCATCCGGCCCTCGGTGAAGATCAGCGGCACATCCAGCTTTTCCGCATCCGCCGATTGCGCGGCCAGAAGGCCCAGCATCCGCTCCCATGTCGGGGCGACCTCGGGCTTGATGAGGCCGAGCGCCACGGCGAGGCTGACGGCCTTGCGCCAGTTCTCCAGCCGGAAGTCGATGCGGCCTTCGGGGATGCCGGCCGTGACGGTGAGCCTGCCGGTGGCGAAGAGCCTGAGGTCGCCCCAGGCGATCAGGGTCTCGTTCAGCTCGAGGCTGGCCAGTTCGGGGCGGGTCTCGCCCGCGTGGCGGTCGAGCGGTGCGGTGAAGCCGAGAAGGGCGGAGAGCTTGGCGCTGTCGATCACCGGGGGCAGGCCGGCCTCGGCGGCGGCGCTCAGCAGGCGGGCGTCGGGGGCGAGGGCGGTGATGTCGATCCCGACCTCGTGCCGGCTGGGGTCATCGTCGATCTGCCGTGTGGCGAAGCGCGCCTCGGTGGCGCCGAGGCTCCAGCCCTGCGAGGAGCGGGCGGCCAGATTCTCGCCGGAGATGGCGATGCGGTCGAGGGCGAGCGAGGTGTTCGGCGTGACGATCAGGCTGCCGCGCAGGCGGGTGGAGTCGAGCGTGATCTCCTGCCCGGGGGCGATCAGCGTCTGGCTGTTGGGCAGGGCGGCGATCAGGTGCCAGGGCTTGTAGGTCAGGGTGAAGACCTGCGCGAAGGGCGCGCGCCAGCCGAAGCCGCTGGCCGGGTCTTCCAGATGCGGCTCGGTCACGGTGAGATCGAAGCGGCTGGGAAAGCCCGCGACGGTCAGGCTCTCGCGTTCGGCGATGCGGCCCTGATCGGCCTGTGCCGCGAACCACGCCTCGGCCGAGCGTTCCAGCGCGCGGGAGCCGACGAACCAGTAGCCCGCCCAGAGTGCCGCGGCCACGAGAACCAAAGTCAGGAGTGCGCGCATGCCAGCCTCTTCCCATCTGCCCTGTCCTGATGTCTACAAGGCCCGTCGCGAAAGGAACAGTGCATGGAACGGCTTTGGGTCTTCGGATATGGCTCGTTGATCTGGAACCCGGAGTTCCCGGTGGCGCAGGCAGTGGTGGCGCGGCTGGAGGGCTGGCACCGCAGCTTCTGCATGCGCTCGATCCACCACCGCGGCAGCGAGGCGGAGCCGGGGCTGGTGCTGGCGCTGGACCGGGCGGAGGGCGCGCATTGCGACGGGGTGGCGTTTCAGGTGGCCGAAGGCGCCGAGGCCGAAACGCTGGCGGCGCTGCGCGAACGCGAGCTGATCTCCTCGGCCTATCTGGAGATCCGCCTGCCGGTGACGCTGGCGACGGGCGGGCAGGTGGAGACGCTGGCCTATGTGATCGACCCCGGCCATGTGCAGTATTGCGGCGGGCTGGGGCTGGAGGAGCAGGCGGAGATCATCGCGCGGGCCACGGGCGGGCGGGGGCCGAACCGGGACTACCTGTGGAACACCGCCGATCACCTCGAAAGCCTCGGGATCGCCGATGCCGATCTGCGCTGGTTGTCACACAGGGTGCGCGAATTGGGCAACGCCCGGGCGTCTTGACATCATTGTCGGTTGGCAGTCGGCGGTCGCACGCCTATTGTCCGGGGAAAGTTACAAGGTTCGTCGGCGCTTGATGGAAAAGACTTCCGCGGCTCATCCCCTGTTCACGCAGCCCGTGCGGCAGATCGTTCTGATGCTGATCGTGACCGCTCTGGTCGGGACAGGGATCGTTCTGGCCTATTCCAAGCTGCTTGGGCTGTTCATGGCCAAGCCCTGGCTGAACGGCTTCATCGGCTTCGTCTTCCTGTTCGGCGTCTGCATCTGCTTCCTGCATGTGTTCCGGCTGATGCGCTCGATCGACTGGCTGGAGGATTTCGTCCGCCAGCGCCCGGGGCAGGACATCGCCCCGGCGCCGAGCCTGCTGGCGCCGCTGGCCGCGCTGCTGCGCTCGCGCGGGGCGCGGATGCAGATCTCGTCCACCAGCTCGCGCTCGATCCTCGACTCGGTGGCGACGCGGCTCGACGAGCAGCGCGATGTCACCCATTACCTCGGCAGCCTGCTGATCTTCCTCGGGCTGCTCGGCACTTTCTACGGGCTGGCCACCACTGTCCCCGCGCTGGTCGAGACGATCCGCTCGCTGTCGCCGAGGGATGGCGAGACCGGGGTCGATGTGTTCTCGAAGCTGATGGGCGGGCTGGAGAACCAGCTCGGCGGCATGGGCACGGCCTTCTCCTCCTCGCTTCTGGGCCTTGCGGGCTCGCTGGTCGTCGGGCTGCTCGAGCTCTTTGCGGGGCATGGGCAGAACCGCTTCTACCGCGAGCTGGAAGAGTGGCTCTCGACCATCACCAAGCTCGGCTATGCCGGGCCGGACTCGGGGCTCGACGGCGAACACGGCGATCAGGGCGCGATCTTCGGCATCCTCGACCAGATGGCCGTGCAGATGGATGCGATGCAGACGCTCTATGCCCAGTCCGAATCCAGCCGGGCGCTGGTGGACGAGCGGATCGGCGCGCTGGCGGTGGCGGTGGAACGGCTGACGAGCCATCTCGACAGCGGCACCACGGGCCAGACCGCGGCGATGGAGCGGGTCGCGGCGGGGCAGGAGCGGCTGGTAGCCGCGCTCGGCTCGGCGGAACATGCGGCGCTGTCGGATGCGGAAAGCCGGATGCGGCTGCGCTCGATCGACGTGCAGCTGCTGCGCATCCTCGAAGAGATCGCCGCCGGGCGGCAGGAGAGCGTGTCGGACCTGCGCAGCGATCTCGCGGCGCTGACCGGCGCGGTGCGGCAACTGTCGCGCAGCGCTGTCGGGCGGGGCTAGGCCATGGCCCTGCTGAGACGGGGAGGGCGGCGCGAGTCCAACATCTGGCCCGGTTTCGTCGATGCGATGACGGCGCTTCTTCTGGTGCTGATGTTCGTGCTGACGATCTTCCTCGTCGTGCAATCGGTGCTGCGCGAGACCATCACCACCCAGGACAGCGAGCTCGATTCGCTGACCGACCAGATCGCCAGCCTCGCCGATGCCCTGGGGCTGGAGCAGCAGCGCAGCGCCGAGCTGGAGAGCGAGGTCGGGCAACTGGGCAATCAGCTGACGGCGGCGCAGAGCGAGGGCGAGCGGCAATCGGCGCTGATCGCCACGCTGACCAGCACGCTGGCGGCGCGGGAGAGCGACCTGCAGGCGGCTTCGGCGCGGATCACCTCCTTCGAGGCGCAGGTTGCGACGCTCCTGGCCGACCGCGACAAGGCGCGGGGCGAGGCGACGGCGCTGACGGCGACGGTGGACGCGCTGAAGGCAGCGGAGGCGCGGCTGATCTCGGAGCAGGAGGCGCTGCAACTGGCGCTGGCGCAGGCCCGGACCGAGATCGACGCGGGCGCCGAGGCCGCACGGCTGGCGGCGGCCCGGCGCGAGGCGCTGGACGCGCTGGTGGCCGATCTGCGCAGCAAGGTGGCCGAGGGCGAGACGGCGCTGACCGCGGCCCGGACCGAGCTGACCGAGACGCAGACGAAGCTTTCGGCGGAGGAGGAGGCGCGGCTGGCCGATGCCGCCGCTGCCGAGGCGCTGCGCGCCCGGCTCGCCTCGTCCGATGCCGAGCTGACGGCGATGACGCTGGCGCTGGAGGAACAGCGCAAGCGGGCCGAGGACACGCTGACCCTGCTCGCCGCCGCCAAGACGCAGGCGGCCCAGGCCCTGACCGGGCAGGAGCAGCGGCAGGCGCTCTTGGCCGCGGCGCAGGAGGCGCTGTCGAAGGAGCAGGAGCAGACGCAGGAGAGCGCGCGGCGGGTGACGTTGCTGAACGAGCAGATCTCGGCCCTGCGGGCGCAGCTCGGGTCGCTGCAGGGTTTGCTGGATGCGGCGGCAGAGCAGGATGCGGCCTCGCAGGTGCAGCTGCAGGCCTTGGGAACGCAGCTCAATTCGGCGCTGGCGCAGGTCGCGTCGGAGCAGCGGCGGCGGGCGCAGATGGAGGAGGCCGAGCGCAAGCGGCTGGAGGCGGAGGCGGCCAATCTGGAGAAGTTCCGCTCGGAGTTCTTCGGCCAGCTGCGGCAGGTGCTGGCCGGGCGCGAGGGGGTGCGGATCGTCGGTGACCGCTTCGTCTTCTCCTCGGAGGTACTGTTCACGGCAGGCTCGGCCGATCTGTCCTCCGAGGGCCGGGCGCAGATCGAGCGGGTGGTGAGCACGCTCCTGGAGGTGGCGGACGAGATCCCGCCGGGGATCGACTGGATCATCCGGGTGGACGGCCACACCGACGACGTGCCGCTCTCGGGGTTGGGCGAGTTCGCCGACAACTGGGAGCTGAGCCAGGCGCGGGCGCTGTCGGTCGTGCGCTACATGCAATACGGGCTCGGCTTCCCGCCTTCGCGGCTGGCGGCGACGGGCTTCGGCGAGTACCGCCCGGTGATGGAGGGCGCGACGCCGGACGCGCGGGCGCAGAACCGGCGGATCGAGTTGAAGCTGACGGAGCGGTAAGGGCGGGCCGCGCCGGAGTTGCCGGAGGCTCCGGGAGGAAGCGCCCCTACGCTTGGTTCGGGCTTGCGGCGGGTGGGGTAAAACCCCACCCTACGTTCGGGAGCCTCGTAGGGTGGGGTACTGCCCCACCATCGCCTCCCGACGTTCGAACGGTTCGTCCCGGGAAACGTAGGGTGGGGTTCCACCCCACCGCGCTCCGACGCCGCCGTTGTGCCGGTCGCCGACCCGGACAAGGCTTCACTGCAGCTTCATCCGTCGCCCGGATTCCCGTCACGTCGGTCGGGCTTCTCCGCCACCCCGCCGCGACCCCACAACGAAAAAGGGCGGGGTTTCCCCCGCCCTTCCTGATCTGGCGCTGCGGTCACTCGGCGGTGAGCAGCGGCGGCTTGCTGCCGGTGAGGCGCGGTTTCTGCGGCTCTTCGATCGTCAGCTCGATGGCGTCGTCCTTGACGCCGACGCGCACCACGCCGCCCTTCATCAGCTTGCCGAACAGCAGCTCTTCCGCCAGCGGCTTCTTGATGTGCTCCTGGATCACGCGACCCAGCGGGCGGGCGCCCATCTTGTCGTCATAGCCCTTGTCGCCGAGCCAGAGCGCCGCTTCCGGCGAGAGCTCGATATGCACGTTGCGGTCCATCAGCTGGGCCTCGAGCTGCAGCACGAACTTCTCGACCACCTGCAGGATGATCTCCTTGCCGAGCGGGGCGAAGGACACCACGGCGTCGAGACGGTTGCGGAACTCCGGCGTGAAGGTCCGCTCGATGGCGGCGGTATCCTCGCCGGTGCGGCGCTCGCGACCGAAGCCGATGGCCGATTTCGCCAGTTCGGACGCCCCGGCGTTGGAGGTCATGATCAGGATCACGTTGCGGAAATCCACCGTCCGGCCGTTGTGGTCGGTCAGCTTGCCGTGGTCCATGACCTGCAGCAGGATGTTGTAGACATCCGGATGCGCCTTCTCCATCTCGTCGAGCAGCAGCACGCAATGCGGGTGCTGGTCGACGCCATCGGTCAGCATGCCGCCCTGATCGAAGCCGACATAGCCCGGAGGCGCGCCGATCAGGCGGGAGACCGCGTGTTTCTCCATGTATTCCGACATGTCGAAGCGCAGCAGCTCCACCCCGAGAATCGAGGCCAGTTGCTTGGCCACCTCGGTCTTGCCGACGCCGGTCGGGCCGGCGAACAGGTAGTTGCCGATCGGCTTTTCCGGCTCGCGCAGGCCGGCGCGGGCCAGCTTGATCGCCGAGGACAGCGATTCGATGGCGCGGTCCTGCCCGAAGACGACGCGCTTCAGCGTCTTCTCCAGATCGCGCAGCACCTCGGCATCGTCCTTGCTGACCGATTTCGGCGGGATGCGGGCGATCTTGGCGACGACCGCCTCGATCTCCTTCGGACCGATGGTCTTGCGCCGCTTGCTGTCGCTCAGCAGATGCTGGGCGGCGCCCGCCTCGTCGATCACGTCGATCGCCTTGTCGGGCAGCTTGCGGTCATGGATGTAGCGCGCCGAAAGCTCCACCGCCGAGCGGATGGCGTCCTGGGTGTAGCGCAGGTCGTGATGCTCCTCGAAATAGGGCTTGAGGCCCATGAGGATCTTCACGGTGTCTTCGACCGAAGGTTCGTTCACGTCGATCTTCTGGAACCGGCGGCTGAGCGCGCGGTCCTTTTCGAAGTGCTGGCGGTATTCCTTGTAGGTGGTCGAACCCATGCAGCGCAGCTTGCCGCCCTGCAGCGCGGGCTTCAGCAGGTTGGAGGCGTCCATCGCGCCGCCGGAAGTCGCCCCGGCGCCGATCACGGTGTGGATCTCGTCGATGAAGAGGATCGCATCGGGGTGATCCTCCATCTCCTTGACCACGGCCTTCAGCCGCTCCTCGAAATCGCCGCGGTAGCGGGTGCCGGCCAGCAGCGCGCCCATGTCGAGCGAGAAGATGGTGGCCGAGGCGAGGATCTCGGGCGTTTCGCCGTTGATGATCTTCCAGGCCAGGCCCTCGGCGATGGCGGTCTTGCCGACGCCGGGATCGCCCACGAGGAGCGGGTTGTTCTTGCGGCGGCGGCAGAGCACCTGGATGCAGCGCTCGACCTCCATTTCACGGCCGATCAGCGGATCGACGTCACCCTTGCGGGCCTTCACGTTCAGATCGACGCAATATTTCGACAAAGCGGATTCCTTCGCCTCGCCCGCTTCGGCCTTGGGCGTTTCGTGGTGTTCCTCCGCGCCGGTAACCGGCCGCGGCTCGCCGTATGAGGGGTCCTTGGCCACGCCATGCGCGATGAAGTTCACCGCGTCATAGCGGGTCATGTCCTGCTCCTGCAGGAAATAGGCGGCATTCGACTCGCGTTCGGCGAAGATCGCGACCAGCACGTTGGCCCCGGTCACCTCGGTGCGGCCGGAGGACTGCACATGGATCGCGGCGCGCTGGATGACCCGCTGGAAGGCGGCGGTCGGCACGGCTTCGGAGCCCTCGACGGTGGTGACCAGCGTCGAGAGGTCATCGTCGATGAAATCGACCAGCGTCTTTCGCAGCTCGTCCAGATCGACCGAACAGGCCTTCATCACCCGCGATGCGTCGGGTTCGTCGATGAGTGCCAGCAGGAGATGTTCAAGGGTTGCGAGTTCGTGGCGGCGGGCATTCGCAAGCGCCAGGGCGCCGTGGATGGCTTGCTCGAGAGTGTTCGAAAAAGATGGCACGTTCGGGTGCTCCTGTCCTGCGGGCGGAGGGGCGTAGGGCCTCTCGCAACCTTGGCCTCGTAAGGTTTAAAGTTCGGTTTTATTCGCCGGTCTTCAAGTGTTATTTCCCGCTCCGTGTGGTTTCCTGCGGCCTCTACGCAAATTGTGATCGTCTTTGCGCGGAAGCGTCAGAAATTATCCTTCCGGGCGCGGATCGCGGCGAAAACGACGGCATCCGCGGCATCCGTCATGCCGAGGGCGGCCTTCATCTCCGGCAGATGGGCGCGAATGAAGGGGTTGGTGGCCCGTTCTTCGGCCAGTTGGGAGGGAACGGTTGGGCGACCGTCCTTGCGGGCGGCGGCGATGGATCCTGAGCGGAAGATAAGCGCCGGATTTTCGGGTTCAAGGGTGCGGGCGAAGCGGGCGTTGGCTTCAGTATATTCATGGCCCGAGCAGATCAAGGTGTCACCGGGCAGAGCTGCGAGTTTCGAGAGGCTGGACCACATCTGGTCGGGGGTGCCCTCGAACAGCCGGCCGCAGCCCATGGCCATCAGGCTGTCGCCGGTGAAGGCGAGTTCGGATGCCGGGAAGTGGAAGGCGATGTGGCCGACAGTGTGGCCCGGCACGTCGATGACATGGCCCGGCTCGCCGCCGATCTCGATGCTGCCGCCCTCGGTCAGGGCGAGATCGAGCGGCGGCAGGCGGTGGGCGTCGGCGGCATTGCCGACCACGCGGGCGCCGGTGGCCTCGCGCAGGTCGGCCACGCCCTGGATGTGGTCGGCGTGGTGATGGGTCAGCAGGATGTGGCTGAGGGACCAGCCGCGGGCGGTCAGCGCCGCCCGGATCGGCGCGGCTTCGGGCACGTCGATCACCGCGGTCTCGCCGCTTGCCGCGTCATGGATCAGGAAGGCGTAATTGTCCTTGAGGCAGGGGATCGTCACCAGTTCAAGCGGCATGGTCTTTCCTCTCTTCTGTTGTAGTGTGGCGCTGAAAGTCGCCCGGACAAGGCCCCGCCTGCAATGCATCTCGACGTGCTGGATCTGCGAAACTTCTACTACCGGACCCAGCTGGGCAGGGTCGCGCAGCGGGCCATCCGCGACCAGATGCAGAAGCTCTGGCCCGAGGCGCAAGGCCAGACTGTCGCGGGCTTCGGTTTTTCCGTGCCGCTGCTGCGCCCCTACCTCGCCAGCGCCCGCCGGGTGATCGCGCTGATGCCCGGGCCGCAGGGGGTGATGCCCTGGCCCGCGGGGATGGAGAACGTCTCGTCGCTCTGCGAGGAGACGCATTGGCCGCTGGCGACGGGGATGGTCGACAAGCTGGTGATGCTGCACGGGCTGGAGACTTCTGAGCATCCGACCGAGGTGCTGGACGAGGCCTGGCGCGTGCTGGGGCCGGGGGGCAGGGCGCTGTTCATCGTGCCCTCGCGCTCGGGGCTCTGGGCGCGGCGCGACGGGACGCCCTTCGGTTTTGGCCGGCCCTATTCGCTGGCGCAGCTCGAAACCCAGCTGAAACGGCACAACTTCACCCCCGAACGCTCGCTGGCGGCGCTGTTCGCCCCGCCCTCGGGCCAGCGGTTCTGGCTGAAGACGGCGGAGTTCTGGGAGAGCGGCGGGCGCAAGTTCGCGCCCTGGCTGGCGGGAGGCGTGCTGATGGTGGAAGCCTCGAAGCAGGTCTATGCCCCGACGCGGGGCGGGCTGCGGGATGTGGTGCGCCGCCCCCTGCGGGTGCTGGAGGGGCTGCCGCAGCCCTTGCCCGCGCCCAGTGGACGACATTGCCGGAAGGGCGTTGAACAGGACCGTTAGCGGCACCATACATCGACATCTCGACGCAGGGCAGGGAGCAAGGTGAATCGGCCCTTGACGGCGGGCTTAATATTTTCGCACCCCGAACTTGCCCAAAAACGCGGCGACCGGAAAACAGGTTGAAAACACAAGGAAACAACGCCTCCCGACGATGGCCGGACGGCGACCTTGGTGGTTGCGGGGTGAGAAGCCCTCTGCTACACCCGCCCGGAGTTTGAGACGCATGCACCTCGTATGCGCCACGAAACGCTTCTGACCAAAGCACAGCCTGCGGCGGTCTGGGGCCAAGTTATCGAAAGGGTTGACGTGTCCGAACCAGCTTCGATTTCCACAGGCATTGCCGCGCGCTACGCCGCCGCCGTTTTCGAACTGGCGAAGGAAGAGAACGCTCTCCCCGCACTGGAAGCCGACATCGACGCGCTCGAAGCCGCGTTGACTGACAGCGCCGACCTGCGGGATCTGGTCTTTTCGCCGCTCTATTCGCGCGACGACCAGTCCAGGGCCGTTGCCGCCATCGCGGCAAAGATGGGCCTGTCCAGCCTCACCACGAACACGCTGGCCTTCATGGCCTCCAAGCGCCGTCTGTTCGTGCTGACGCAGCTGATCGCCAATATCCGTGACCGCATTGCCGAAGAGAAAGGCGAGATGACTGCCGAAGTCACCGCCGCGGCGCCGCTCACGCCCGAACAGGCAAGCAAACTCGCCGCGACGCTGAAGGCGCGCGCCGGCAAGGACGTGAAACTGAAAACCACCGTCGATGAATCCCTTATCGGCGGTCTTGTCGTCAAGCTCGGCTCGACCATGATCGACACCTCGATCAAGGCAAAGCTCGCGGCTCTCCAGAATGCAATGAAAGAGGTCGGATAAATGGGTATCCAAGCTGCTGAGATCTCTGCGATCCTCAAGGAGCAGATCAAGAACTTCGGTCAGGATGCCGAAGTTGCCGAAGTGGGTCGCGTGCTGAGCGTCGGCGACGGGATTGCCCGCGTTCACGGCCTCGACAACGTCCAGGCCGGCGAGATGGTCGAGTTCCCCGGCAACATCCGCGGCATGGCCCTCAACCTCGAAGTCGACAACGTCGGCGTCGTGATCTTCGGCGACGACCGTTCCATCAAGGAAGGCGACGTCGTCAAGCGCACCAAGTCCATCGTGGACGTGCCCGCCGGTGACGCGCTGCTCGGCCGCGTGGTCGACGGCCTCGGCAACCCGATCGACGGCAAGGGCCCGATCGCGGCGACCGAGCGTCGCGTGGCCGACATCAAGGCCCCGGGCATCATCCCGCGCAAGGGCGTGCACGAGCCGATGGCCACCGGCCTGAAGTCGGTCGACGCCATGATCCCGGTCGGCCGTGGCCAGCGCGAGCTGATCATCGGCGACCGTCAGACCGGCAAGACCGCGATCGCGCTCGACACCATCCTGAACCAGAAGTCCTACAACGAGGCTGCCGGTTCGGACGAGAGCAAGAAGCTCTACTGCATCTACGTGGCCATCGGCCAGAAGCGCTCCACCGTGGCGCAGCTGGTGAAGAAGCTCGAAGAGACCGGCGCCATCGACTACACCATCGTCGTTGCCGCGACCGCGTCCGACCCGGCGCCGATGCAGTTCCTCGCGCCCTATTCGGCGACCGCCATCGCGGAATACTTCCGCGACAACGGCCGTCACGCGCTGATCATCTACGATGACCTCTCCAAGCAGGCCGTCGCCTACCGTCAGATGTCGCTGCTGCTGCGCCGTCCGCCGGGGCGTGAAGCCTACCCGGGCGACGTCTTCTACCTCCACTCCCGCCTGCTGGAGCGTTCGGCCAAGCTGAACGCCGACCACGGCTCGGGCTCGCTGACCGCTCTGCCGATCATCGAGACCCAGGGTGGCGACGTGTCGGCCTTCATTCCGACCAACGTGATCTCGATCACCGACGGCCAGATCTTCCTCGAGACCGAACTGTTCTACCAGGGCATCCGCCCCGCCGTGAACACAGGTCTGTCGGTGTCGCGCGTGGGCTCCTCGGCCCAGACCGACGCGATGAAGTCGGTTGCCGGCCCGGTGAAGCTGGAACTGGCGCAGTACCGCGAGATGGCGGCCTTCGCCCAGTTCGGTTCCGACCTCGACGCCTCGACCCAGCAGCTGCTGAACCGCGGCGCCCGTCTGACCGAGCTGATGAAGCAGCCGCAATACGCGCCGCTGACCAACGCCGAGATCGTCTGCGTCATCTTCGCTGGCACCAAGGGCTACCTCGACAAGGTCGCGGTGAAGGACGTGGGCCGCTGGGAAGCGGGCCTGCTGAAGCACCTGCGCACCAATGCCAAGGACCTCCTGTCGGACATCACGCTCAACGACCGCAAGGTGAAGGGCGAGCTGGAAGACAAGATCCGCGCAGCACTGGACGCTTTCGCGAAAGACTTCGCCTGAGGGCGCGGCAGGGAGATAACGGATGCCCAGCCTTAAGGACCTGAAAAACAGGATCGGAAGCGTCAAGAACACGCGGAAGATCACCAAGGCCATGCAGATGGTCGCGGCGGCCAAGCTCCGCCGCGCGCAGGATGCTGCCGAAGCCGCCCGGCCCTATGCCGAGCGGATGACCTCGGTCATGTCCGGCCTGTCGTCGGCTGCCAGCGGTTCCGCTGGCGCGCCGCGGCTGCTGGCGGGCACGGGCAGCGACAAGGTGCACCTCCTGGTGGTGATGACGGCCGAGCGCGGGCTCTGCGGCGGCTTCAACTCCACCATCGTGCGCCTGGCGCGGGTGCATGCCAACCGGCTCATCGCCGAGGGCAAGACGGTGAAGATCCTCACCGTCGGCAAGAAGGGCCGCGAGCAGCTCAAGCGCGACTTCGGCAGCTATTTCGTCGGCCATGTCGACTTCAGCGAGGTCAAGCGCATGGGCTATGCCCAGGCGCAGGGCATCGCCCGTGACGTGCTCTCGCGGTTCGACGAGGGCGAGTTCGATGTCGCCACGCTGTTCTTCAACCGCTTCCAGTCGGTGATCTCGCAGATCCCGACCGCGCAGCAGGTGATCCCGGCGAAGTTCGACGAGGCCCCGCAGGTGTCGTCGCTCTACGACTACGAACCGTCCGAGGAAGGCATTCTGGCCGATCTTCTGCCGCGGGCCGTGGCGACGCAGGTCTTCACCGCCCTGCTGGAGAACGCCGCCTCGGAACAGGGCGCACGGATGAGCGCGATGGACAACGCCACGCGCAACGCGGGCGACATGATCAACCGTCTGACCATCCAGTACAACCGGTCGCGGCAGGCCGCGATCACCAAAGAGCTTATCGAAATCATCTCGGGCGCCGAGGCGCTCTGATCGAGACGGAGAGACAACATGGCAACAGCGACAGCACAGGGCAAGATCACGCAGGTGATCGGCGCCGTGGTGGACGTGCAGTTCGAGGGTGAGCTTCCCGCCATTCTCAACGCGCTGGTCACCAGCAACAACGGCAAGAAACTGGTTCTGGAAGTGGCCCAGCACCTCGGCGAGAACACCGTGCGCACCATCGCCATGGATGCGACCGAGGGTCTGGTCCGCGGCGAGCCCGTGTCCGACACCGGCGCGCCGATCTCGGTGCCGGTGGGCGACGCCACGCTGGGCCGCATCCTGAACGTCATCGGCGAGCCGATCGACGAAAAGGGTCCGGTTGCCTCGACGACGCTGCGCGCCATCCACCAGCCCGCCCCGACCTTCGCCGAACAGGCGACCTCGTCGGACATCCTCGTCACCGGCATCAAGGTGATCGACCTGCTGGCCCCCTACTCCAAGGGCGGCAAGATCGGCCTCTTCGGCGGTGCGGGCGTGGGCAAGACGGTTCTGATCATGGAACTGATCAACAACATCGCCAAGGTGCACTCGGGCTACTCCGTGTTCGCCGGCGTGGGCGAGCGGACCCGTGAAGGGAACGACCTCTACCACGAGATGATGGAATCGGGCGTCATCAAGATCGACAACCTCGCCGAGTCCAAGGTGGCGCTTGTCTATGGTCAGATGAACGAACCGCCGGGCGCGCGTGCCCGCGTGGCGCTGACCGGCCTGACGCTGGCCGAGCAGTTCCGCGACCAGTCGGGGACGGACGTGCTGTTCTTCGTGGACAACATCTTCCGCTTCACGCAGGCCGGTTCGGAAGTGTCGGCTCTGCTGGGCCGTATCCCGTCCGCCGTGGGCTACCAGCCGACGCTGGCCACCGACATGGGTGCGCTGCAGGAGCGGATCACCTCGACGAAAGCCGGCTCGATCACCTCGGTGCAGGCCATCTACGTTCCGGCCGACGACCTTACCGACCCGGCTCCGGCGACCTCCTTCGCCCACCTCGACGCCACGACCGTTCTGTCGCGCGCCATCTCGGAACTCGGCATCTACCCGGCCGTGGACCCGCTCGACTCGACCTCGCGGATCCTCGACCCGACCGTCGTCGGCCTCGAGCACTACGAGACCGCCCGTGCGGTCCAGGGGATCCTCCAGCGCTACAAGTCGCTGCAGGACATCATCGCCATCCTCGGGATGGACGAACTGTCGGAAGAGGACAAGCTGACCGTGGCCCGCGCCCGGAAGATCCAGCGCTTCCTCAGCCAGCCCTTCGACGTGGCCAAGGTCTTCACCGGCTCCGACGGGGTGCAGGTTCCGCTCGACGTCACCATCGCCTCGTTCAAGGCGGTCGTGGCCGGCGAATACGATCACCTGCCGGAAGCGGCCTTCTACATGGTCGGCGGCATCGAGGACGTGATCGCCAAGGCGCAGCGTCTCGCTGCAGCCGCGGCGTAAGGGGGCACCATGGCGGGAACGCTGCAATTCGACCTCGTGTCGCCCGAGCGGAGGCTTGCCTCCGTCCGGGCCACCGAGGTGCAGATCCCGGGGGCCGACGGCGACATGACGGCGATGGAGGGGCATGCCCCGACCATCACCACCCTGCGCCCCGGCATCCTCCGGGCAGTCAGTGCGGCGGGCGTCCAGTCCTATGCCGTCACCGGCGGCTTCGCGGAGATCACCGCCACCAGCATCTCGGTTCTGGCCGAGCGCGCCATCCCGGTCGAGGAACTGACCGGGACCGTGTTCGACGAGCTTCTGGCCGAAGCGCGCAGCCTTGCCGCAGCCGCGCTGCCGGATGACAAGGACGCCGCCGAGAAGATGGTGAACGAGATCCTCGCGATGCGGGGCTCCGCCGGTCACTGACCGCGCGAGAGCAGGAACACAGGAAGGCCCCGCTCTGCGGGGCCTTTTTGTTTACCGGTGGCGGGTAGGCTGGGGCACCACCCAGCCCCGGGGACGCCATGAAACACCTCTCTGCCCGCAGCCTCGGCATCCTGCAGGGGTCGCGGATCATGTTCTCGGATTTCGCGGATGGCGGCGCGATGTGGACGGGCAGCGGCCCGCGCGAGTGCCGTCATGTCATCAGCTTCAGGGAAGGCTTCCGCGAGGCGCCTGCGGTGCAGGTGGCGATCTCGATGTGGGATCTGGACCGGCGGACCAACAGCCGCGCCGACCTTCTGGCCGAGGAGGTTACGGCGCAGGGCTTCCATCTGGTGTTCCGCACATGGGGCGACACGCGGGTCGCCCGCATCCGTGCGGATTGGACAGCGATCGGCGCCCTCAGGGACGAGGACGATTGGGAACTGGACTAGCCCCGCTGATACATGCCTTCGTAGATCGGCACGAGCGTGTCGGTCTCGAACAGCGACGACACCGAAGTGCCGCTCCAGATGTTGAGGATGGCCTGGGCGAACATCGGCGCGGTCGGCACGATGCGGATGTTCGGCGCCGACCGGACCAGAGCCGAGGGCTCGATGGAATCGGTGATGACGAGGCTCTTCATCACCGATTTCGACACCCGCTCCACCGCCGGGCCGGAGAGGACGCCGTGGGTGATATAGGCATGGACCTCGGTCGCGCCGTTCTCGGACAGAAGCTCCGCGGCCTTGCAGAGCGTGCCCGCTGTGTCGCAGATGTCGTCTACGATGATGCATTTCTTGCCGGCGACGTTGCCGATCACCGTCATTTCCTGGATCTCGCCGGCCTTCTCGCGGCGCTTGTCGACAATGGCCAGCGGCGCGTTGATCCGCTTGGCGATCTCGCGCGCACGGGCCACGCCGCCGACGTCGGGCGAGACCACCATCACGTCATCGAGCTGGTCCTTGAAGTGATGCTCGATGTCGAGCGCGAAGACCGGGGCGGAGTAGAGGTTGTCCACAGGGATGTCGAAGAAGCCCTGGATCTGGGCGGCGTGCAGGTCGAGCGTCAGCACGCGGTCGATGCCGGCCTCGACGATCAGGTTGGCCACCAGCTTGGCCGAGATCGGCGTGCGGGCCTTGGCGCGACGGTCCTGCCGCGCGTAGCCGAAATAGGGGATCACGGCGGTGATGCGGTCCGCCGAGGAGCGGCGCAGCGCATCGGCGATGATCAGGAGCTCCATCAGGTTGTCATTGGCCGGGTTGGAGGTCGGCTGGATCACATACATGTCCTCGCCGCGGACGTTCTCGTAGACCTCGACGAAGATCTCCTGATCGTTGAACCGTTCAACCCGGGCGTCGACCAGAGCGACCGCCATTCCGCGATGCACCGACATGCGGCGGGCGATCGACTTGGCGAGCGTCAGGTTGGCATTGCCGGAGATCAGCTTCGGCTCGTTCATGGCAGGCATTGGGGGCAATCCTCGATGGTCCGGCTGACGGATTCGTGACGTTGCCCCCGCATATCACCCGGCCCGGCTCTTGAAAACCGCGGGGAGAGACCCAAGCCCTTGCGGTGTGGCGAATGCGCCCCGTGGGGCGCAGCCGAGGCTCAGGCGGCGAGGCTGCCAAGAAACTGATCGACCTCGGCCTCGCCGGTGGACCAGGAGCAGACCAGCCGCGCGATGATGCGGTCGGGCGTCTCGGCCATCGGGTAATAGACCGCACCCGCCGCCTGCGCCTTCTCATGCGCGGCGCGGGGGAGGGCGGCGAAGATCATGTTGGCCTGCACCGGGTGCAGCAGCTCCGCCCCGGCGGCGGCAAGGCCCGAGGCGAGATGCGCGGCAGCAGTATTGGCCCGGGTTGCCAGCGACAGCCAGAGATCGTCCTGCAGATAGGCCTGCATCTGCGCCGAGAGATAGCGGTGTTTCGAGAACAGATGCGCGCCCCGCTTGCGGCGCAGCTCGAACTCCCAGGCCTTCTGCGGATCGAAGAGCACCACGGCCTCGACCCCCAACAGCCCGTTCTTGGTGCCGCCGAAGGAGAGCACGTCGATCCCGGCCTTCCAGGTCATCTCGGCGGGGCTGCAGCTCGCCGCGACCAGCGCATTGGCAAAGCGCGCACCGTCCATGTGGCAGGCGAGCCCCGCCGAGCGGGCGATGGCGGTGAGCTGGGCGACTTCGGCGGGGGAATAGACGGTGCCGGCCTCGGTCACGTTGGTCAGGCTCAGCGCGGTCGGCTGCACGCCATGGACGCCGCCCGGCGTCGCCTTGCGGATCGCCGCATCCAGCGCGACGGGGTCGATCTTGCCATGCTCGCCCTCGACCAGCACCAGCTTGCCCGAGCCGTAGAATTCCGGCGCGCCGCATTCATCCATCTGGATATGGGCGTCGCTGTGGCAGAGCGTGGCGCCCCAGGGCTCGCCCAGCGTGGCCAGTGCCAGCGAATTGGCGGCGGTGCCGGTGGCCACCAGATAGACCGCGGCTTCGGGCGCCTCGAAGATGTCGCGGAGGCGGTCGCGCACTCCGGTCATCTGCGGCTCGCGGCCATAGGGCATGGCATATCCGTCATTGGCGGCAGCAAGCGCGGCCATGACCTGCGGCGGCACGGCCGAGGCATTGTCGGAGGCAAAGAACATCAGGGCGTTTCCTCGATGATATAGTCTTCCCAGTCTTCTTCCGCGACCTCGAACTCGGGCACCGTCCAGCCGCGGGCGGAGACACCTGCGTCATGCACGGTTTCCGGGCTGCCGGAGATCAGCGGATGCCAGTCGTGCAGCGGCTTGCCCTCGTGCAGCAACCGGTAGGCGCAGGTGCGCGGCATCCAGTAGGCGATCTTGTGCAGGGTGGCAGGCGAGAGCTGCACGCAGTCGGGGACGAACTGGCGGCGGTTCTCGTAATTCGAGCAGCGGCAGCTGTCGCCATCCAGAAGGCGGCAGGCGACGCGGGTGAAGGCGACTTCGCCCGTGTCCTCGAATTCGATCTTGTTCAGGCAGCACTTGCCGCAGCCATCGCAAAGCGCCTCCCATTCGGGTGGCGTCATGTCCTTCAACGGGACAGTTTCCCAGAATCTGGGACGAAGGCGGGGCGGTTTCATCGGCGCACCTTGGGGGCTTGGCCCGGAAAAGGGAAGGGGGTCAGAGACGGGCGAGGATCTCGCGGGCGCGGGCGCAATCGGCATCCATCTGCGCCACGAGCCCCGGCAGGCCGGTGAAGACCATCTCGGGCCTGAGGAACTCGACGAAGGCGACCGAGAGATGCTGGCCGTAGAGATCGCCTTTGAAATCCAGGAGATAAGTCTCGAGGTTGGGCTGGTTCACCCCGAACATCGGCCGCACGCCGAGGCTCGCCGCGCCGTTGTAGCTGCCCTTCTGCGGGCCGGTCAGCACATCGACCTTCACCGCATAGACCCCGAGCCGCGGCAGGTGCAGCCCGGCCACCGACATGTTGGCCGTGGGATAGCCGAGCTCGCGGCCGCGCTTCTCGCCGTGCAGCACCTCGCCGTCGATGCGGTGCCAATGGCCGAGCATGGTGGCCGCGTCGAGCGGGCGACCGTCGGAGAGCGCCTGACGGATGGCGGTCGAGGAGATCTCGCGCTCGTCGGAGTGCACCAGATCGGCGATGGTGACGGCGAAGCCGTGGCGCTGGCCGAGGGCCTGCAGATCGGCGGCGGTGCCGCTGCGGCCCTTGCCGAAGCAGAAGTCGGCGCCGACGACGACATGGCTGACGCCAAGCCCTTCGGCCAGCACCTCGCGGGCGAAGGCTTCGGGCGTCAGACCGGCCAGCGCGGGGCCGAAGGGCAGCTGGTAGAGCCGCTGCACCCCGAGCTTGGCCAGACGGTTGGCGCGCGCCTCCGGGCTCATCAGCCGGAAGGGTGGGGCGTCGGGGGCGAAGACCTCGCGCGGGTGCGGCTCGAAGGTGACGATGCCGAGCGGCGCCTCGGTGCGGGCGAGGTCGATCACATGCTGATGGCCGAGATGCACACCGTCGAAATTGCCCATAGCGACGGAAGCGCCACGGTCCGCAGGCTCAAGCCCTTGCCAGTGCTGATAGATCCGCATCGGTCCCCAGAGGCGGGGACCCCGCCGTCAGTCGAATTTCCGGCTGGGCGCCAGAACCAGCGCCTCGCCCTTCAGGACAACGGTATCGCCCACCGCGCAGTGGGTTTCAAGGGTGACGCGCCGCCGCTGGTGGTCGATGGCCGTCACCTTCACCTCGGCATAGACCGTGTCGCCGGGGCGGACCGGGGCCAGGAACTTCAGCGACTGGCCGAGATAGACGGTGCCATGCCCGGGCAACTGCTCGCCGATCACCGCCGAGATCAACCCCGCCGTCAGCATCCCGTGGGCGATGCGGCCCTGAAAGATGGTGTCCTGCGCGTAGGCATCGTCGAGATGCACAGGGTTGCGGTCCGTCGAGACCTCGGCAAACAGCTCGATATCGCGATCGGTCACGGTTTTCCGCAGGTAGCGGACCATGCCGATCTCGATGTCTTCGATGCAGATCGTGCCGCGGGGCATGTTGTCGAGCATCCTGCGATTCCTTCAGAAAGGTGAACGCAGCATAGACTGTGCTGCGGCGCAGCACAACATGTCTTGGCAATAATTGTTCCCCGGTGCGACCAGGGGCGCAATATTGTTAGTCGGTCAGCGCAGCTTGCCCACGGTCAGCGTCGGGTCGAGATTGCGCTCTGCCAGCCATGCTTCCAGCAAGTCCTTGTCAAGGTTGTGGGAATCCGGCCCGAACTCGCCAGCGGCCAGACCGTCGGCGATGAAGAGTGTGTCGAGCCCTTCGCCGACGCCGCCCTGGATATCGGTGAAGATCCCGTCACCGATGCAGAGGATCTCCTCGGCCGCGGTGCTGGGGCGCAGGGCTTCGAGCCGGCGGCGGGCGAGGTCGTAGATCGGCGGATGCGGCTTGCCGAAGTAGAGGCTTTCGCCGCCCATCTCGTCAAAGGCGGCGGCGATGGCACCGGCGCAGTAGATCCGGGTGTCGCCGTAATCGACGACGATATCGGGGTTGGCGCAGAGCAGTTTCAATCCGTTGGTCTTGGCGTAGAGCAGGGTGGCGCGATAGTCGTCGGGCGTTTCGGTCAGATCGTCGAAGAGGCCGGTGCAGACGATGCCTTCGGCCTGATCGAGCGGGACGCGGGTGACAGGGGGTTCGGAGGCGAGGGTCTGCGACAGATCATCCGCGAATTCGGTAAAGAAAGAGTGATCCTTCTCGGGGCCCAAGTGATAGACCTTCCGGCCCACGGCGCCGGTGATGAGCGCATATTGCGCGGCGTCGCCGGAGGTCACCACCTCGTCATAAGCATCATGCGGCACGCCGATCACGTCCAACTGCCTGACAACGCTGGGCTTCGGGCGCGGCGCGTTGGTGAGGAGCAGCACGGTGCCGCCTTGGGCGCGGAAGGCTTGCAGGGCGGCGACCGCCTCGGGGAAGGCTTCGCGGCCGTTGTGCAGGCAGCCCCAGAGGTCGCAGAACACGGCGCGATACTGGGAGGAAACATCGGCGAGCGAGGCGATGAGGCGGGTCATCTGCGGCCTTTCGGTGAGGGTGATTTCGATGCACGGAGCATGCACGGCGCATGCATATCGCCTGTGACGGCGGCGGGTGTAGGGGCGGGCCCCGGAGGGCTGCCGGGCGGGTCGCCCGGCGCGGGGCGGAAGGCCGGGCAGGGCGCCCGGCCCGGAGATCAGAGCTTCAGCGCCGGGATGATCTGCTTCTTGCGGCTCATGATGCCCGGCAGCACGACGGAGTCGCCGGTCACGGTCGCGCCGAAGCTCTTCTCGGCCAGCGTCTTCACCAGATCGTTCGGCACCAGCAGCGTCGCTTCCTCGCGCAGGATGTCGATGACGAAGAGCACGACCTGATCGGCGCCATCCTCGGCGGCGATGCCGGGCATCGAGGCCATCAGCGAGGCCTTGCGGTCGAGCAGCACTTTCGGCGCGGTGGTCTCCAGCACCGAGATGCGGAACTGCTTGCCCTCGATCTCGTATTCCTTGGAGTCCATCCGCAGCAGCTCGGCGTCGGAGAAGGCCGAGACGTCGGATTTGGCGGCGAAGAGCTCGGCGGCGAAGTCGGGGATGTTCACGTCCAGCTCGGCGGCGAGCTTTTCGGCCACCGAACGGTCATGCGGCGTGGTGGTGGGCGAGCGGAATTCCAGCGTGTCGGAGAGGATGCAGGAGAGCATCGCGCCCTTAATGGCGCGCGGCGCCTGCGCCAGCTTTTCGCCCATCAGGTCATGCATGATGGTGGCGGTGCAGGCCAGCGGGCGGACGGTGATGTCGATCGGGGCGCGGGTCTTGAGACCGCCGACCAGCATGTGATGGTCGATGATGCCGAGGATGGTCGCCTCGTTGATCGAGGGCGGCAGCTCGGCAGGGTTGTTGGTGTCGACGATCACGCAGCTGTCGCCGGCGGCCACGTCGGCGATGATCTCGGGCTTGGGCAGATCCCAGTGACGCAGCATGAAGGCGGCTTCGGTGTTGGGCTCGCCCAGAAGCACGGGAGTGGCGGGGGTGCCCGCGATCTCGGTCAGATACCAGGCCCAGATGATGGGGGAGCCGGTGGAATCGGTGTCGGGGGATTTGTGGCCAAAAACCTTGATCATGGGAGATGCCTTGGTGCGCGGGTTAATTTGCCGCCTTATAGGCGCGGCGACCCGCATTGTCACGCCTGCGAGGGCCGGGCAGGGCGGATGCTGCGTTGCGGCAACAGCACTTGCCATGCCCAGACCGCATAGCAGGAATGCGGGTTTTCTGCGTTGCGGCGAAGGGGGCGGAGGCCCATGTTCAAACAGTCATCAAGACAAGCAATACATTGAGGAAAGACGCCATGAACACGATCGCCATGAAACCGCAAAGCCTCGGCCTCCGCTCGGTGCTGGCATGGTTCGGCTCGGTGTTCGCGGTGCTGGATGCGGCCATTTCTGTGTCGGCCGCCGCGGAAAGCCATCGCAAGCCGAAGACGCGCGACCTGCGCACGCTGGGCATCGACCCGGCCGCCTACGCCAACATCCGCTGACCCGCTAGAGCGGCAGGGCTTCGATGGTGAAGCCCTCCCGCCGGAGCAGTTCGAGAACGCCGTCGCGGCCCGGCAGGTGCAACGCACCGAAGGCCGCAACGGCGGGGCCGCGCTCCAGCGCCGCCTCGATCACCGGGAGCCACGCCCGGTTGCGCGCGAAGATCACCGCCTCTTCCAGCCGCGCATATTCGGCATCCGCGCTTTCGGCGGTGTGATCGGGCAGCTTCTGCGCCTCGAGCCGCATGAACTCCCAGATCAGCCGCGATTCCCCCGCGAAATAGGCATCCGCCAGCGTCACCGCGTAATCCGGCCCCTGCGCCTCGAGCGGCAGGGCGGAGCGGACCATCGCCAGCTGCTCCTCCTCGGGCAGATCGCCGAAGAGGGTGAGCACGGTGTCGTAGGGCTCCAGCGCCCGCACCGGCACGGCGGCGGCATCGGCGGCCCTGATCGCCTGCTGGTCGAGCCCGTTCTTCTGGCTGATTTCGCTCATCGCGCAGGCCGGGATGCCCAGCATCATCGAGACATACCAGGGCTGGAACTTCGCCGCCATGAAGGGCGGGATGCCGCGTGCCCGCATGGCCGAGGCGAGCGTCTGCCATTCGGCCTCGCTCAGCGTCTCGGGGAGGGTGGGGCCGGTGGTGAAGAGCGTCGCGGGCTTTTCGGCCATCGCCTGCTGCAGCGCCTGCTCTTCTTCGGGTCCGGCCTCGACCAGAAGCGTCGCGGCCTCGGCGATGACCGGGCCGAGGCGGGCCATGGTGGCGGCGTGGCGCGGATCGTCGAGGTGGTAGGTGCCGATCAGGTGCAGCACCGCCGCGCCGCGGGTCGCGCGCCAGAAATTGCCGCGCGGGAAGGGCTGGCGGTCCACCGCCGCCTCCAGAGCCGCCCGCTCCGGCGCGGGGAGGATGTCGATCAGGTTCTCGCCCTCGCAGGCGGCAAAGGCGGGGACGCAGAGCAGGGCGAGCAGGGCGGCGAGAGGCAGGAAACGCGGCATCCGGAGGTCCTTTGGCTGAGGCCCGCAGGGTGCCACGCGGCTGCGGCCAAACCAAGGCGATGGGCGCAATTCGCCACAAGCCGCGGTTGACAGACTCGGGGGTGTTGCCTATCTACGGCTCGTTGGCACTCACCACGATCGAGTGCCAATGATATTCAACCTGGAACCTAGGGAGTGTTCTCAGATGGCATTCAAACCGCTGCATGACCGTGTGCTGGTCCGCCGCATCGAAGGCGAAGAAAAGACCAAGGGCGGCCTGATCATCCCCGATACCGCGAAAGAGAAGCCCGCGGAAGGCGAAGTGATCGCCACCGGCGAAGGCGCGCGCAAGGATTCGGGCGAGCTGATCCCGGTTGGCGTGAAGGCTGGCGACCGCGTCCTGTTCGGCAAGTGGTCGGGCACCGAGGTCACCATCGACGGCAAAGACCTGCTGATCATGAAGGAAAGCGACATTCTCGGCATCATCGCCTGATGGCGTCCGCTCGCCCGCAAGGGCTGAGCGAAATCCCGAGAAGTCCCCTGAAACAATAGACTAGGAGCAACACAATGGCTGCTAAGGACGTCAAGTTCGACACCGATGCCCGCGACCGCATGCTGCGCGGCGTGAACATTCTCGCCGACGCCGTGAAGGTGACGCTGGGCCCGAAAGGCCGCAACGTGGTCATCGACAAATCCTTCGGCGCGCCGCGCATCACCAAGGACGGTGTGACGGTTGCCAAGGAAATCGAACTTTCCGACAAGTTCGAGAACATGGGCGCGCAGATGGTGAAGGAAGTCGCTTCCCGCACCAACGACGAGGCCGGTGACGGCACCACCACCGCGACCGTGCTGGCCCAGGCCATCATCAAGGAAGGCCTCAAGGCCGTCGCCGCGGGCATGAACCCGATGGACCTCAAGCGCGGCATCGACCTCGCGACCACCAAGGTCGTCGAAGCGATCAAGGCTGCTGCCCGTCCGGTGTCGGATTCGGCTGAAGTCGCCCAGGTCGGCACCATCTCGGCCAATGGCGAAGTCGAAATCGGCCGTCAGATCGCCGATGCGATGCAGAAGGTCGGCAACGAGGGTGTCATCACCGTCGAAGAGAACAAGGGCCTCGAGACCGAGACCGAAGTCGTCGAAGGCATGCAGTTCGACCGCGGCTACCTGTCGCCCTACTTCGTGACCAACCCCGACAAGATGGTTGCGGATCTGGAAGACGTGATGATCCTGCTGCACGAGAAGAAACTCTCGTCGCTGCAGCCGATGGTCCCGCTGCTGGAAGCCGTGATCCAGTCGCAGAAGCCGCTGCTGATCATCTCGGAAGACGTCGAAGGCGAAGCGCTGGCCACCCTCGTGGTGAACAAGCTGCGTGGCGGCCTGAAGATCGCCGCCGTGAAGGCTCCGGGCTTCGGTGACCGTCGCAAGGCCATGCTGCAGGACATCGCGATCCTGACCGGCGGCCAGGTGATCTCGGAAGACCTCGGCATGAAGCTGGAGAATGTCACGATCGACATGCTCGGCCGCGCCAAGAAGGTCACGATCACGAAAGACACCACCACCGTCATCGACGGCGCTGGCGACAAGGCCGAGATCCAGGCCCGCGTCGGTCAGATCCGCACCCAGATCGAGGAAACCACCTCGGACTACGACAAAGAGAAGCTGCAAGAGCGCGTGGCCAAACTGGCTGGCGGCGTTGCGGTGATCCGCGTCGGCGGCATGACCGAAGTCGAAGTGAAAGAGCGCAAGGACCGCGTCGATGACGCCCTGAACGCGACCCGTGCGGCCGTGCAGGAAGGCATCGTCGTCGGCGGCGGCGTGGCGCTGATCCAGGCTGGCAAAGCGCTCGACGGTCTCGTCGGTGCCAACGCCGACCAGAACGCGGGCATCATCATCGTCCGCAAGGCGCTGGAAGCTCCGCTGCGTCAGATCGCCCAGAACGCGGGCGTCGACGGTTCGGTCGTGGCCGGCAAGGTGCGCGAGTCGAACGACAAGAACTTCGGCTTCAACGCCCAGACCGAAGAATATGGCGACATGTTCAAGTTCGGCGTGATCGACCCGGCCAAGGTGGTTCGCACCGCCCTGGAAGACGCGGCCTCGGTCGCCTCGCTGCTGATCACCACCGAAGCCATGATCGCCGACAAGCCGGAGCCAAAAGGTGCTGGCGGCGGCATGGGCGGCGGCATGGGCGGAATGGGCGGCATGGACGGCATGATGTAATCCTGCCCGGATTGCCTATCGGAGAAGGGGGGCCTCGCGCCCCCCTTTTTCATGTGCGGTGCCTGGCAGGGCTCAGGCGTCGCGCTCGGACTTGTCCCGCGCCCGGCAGGCCCAGCGGGCCAGATGCCATTGCGGGTGATCGACCACCCATTTCGCCAGCGTCGGCGCGGCCCCCAGCATGCAGGCCTGATGCGATATGTCGGAATAGTAGAGGCTGCGCTTTTCGCAATCCTGCGGCGAGGCGCTCAGGCAGACCACAAACATCAATTCGATCATCTCGACCTCTCGACGAAAGATGTCTCTCCCCGCGGTCATCCTACCCCAAGGGCGGGGGATCGCGGCCTTCTTGCGCTGTCACCTAGGGCGCGCTTGACGGCGGAATAGGCAAGCAAGCGGCAATTGCCGCAGTATGCGCCAGAATTATTGGCAGAATGACAAGTTTTCATGCGCCGATCCGACCTTTTGCCCGGTCGGTGGCGGCGGCGCTACGCCTCGGGCGCCGCGATCCGCGTCACGGTCAGGCCGAGCGCGCCCGCCGGGCGGCGCCAGATCACCTCGTCGCCGAGCCGTGCCCCGATCAGCGCCCGCGCCAGGGGGGATTGCGGCGCGATGCGGTGTTCGGCGGCCGAGGCCTCGTCCTCGCCGGTGATCTGCCAGGTGGTTTCGGTGCCCTCGTCATCCTCCACCGTGACCGACAGGCCGAATGCCACCTCGGTCAGCGGCAGGCTGGCCGGATCGGTGAGGATGGCGCTGCGCAGCCGCGACTCGAGATAGCGAATGTCGCGCTCCGCCGCCGCCTCCGGCAGACGGTCCAGCCGCTCGGCCCGGGCACGCAGCGCGGTAAGCCGGGCTTGTGCCTCGGCCAGTCGGGCCTGCAACTGGGCAAGACCGCGCGGCGTCACATGGTTGGGATGCGGGCTGACCGGCAGATCGGGCAGCGGCGCATTGTCGGGCCCGTCCTCCTTGACGAAAGCGCGGCTCATCGGACGATCACCTCCAGCGGGTCGTAGAGGATGCCCGCACCCCAGGCGGTGTCGGGCAGGCTGTCGGGCTTGAACCGGATCGCCGCCAGTTCGTTCCGCGAGAAGAAGCGCCGCTCGGTGACGATGCCCTCGGGATCGCGCCAGGCGGTGTCGAGACGACCACTGAGTATGGTGCAACGGAAATAGACATCGACCTGATGGAAGCCGTTCAGGGGATCGTGGAATTCGTTCACCAGACAGGGATCGCCCACCGCGATGCCGAGCCCGGTCTCCTCTTGCACCTCGCGGATCAGGTTGTCGGGCAGCGATTGGCCGGGTTCCACCCCGCCGCCCGGCGCGCACCAGAGATCCGAGACGCCGTGGGGATAGGCGTTGACCAGGAGCAGCCGGTCCTCGTCGAGGATCAGCGCGCGGACGGCGAGACGGGGAGAGGCGGGGCGGGGGCTCATCTGCGCAGCGTCGCAAGGCCGGGGGGAATTGTCCATGGCCCCGCCGATGCCTAGATGTGGGAGATGCGCAAGCTTCTCGCCCTTTTGGGCCTTCTGGCCGCCACACCCGCCGCCGCCGCCGACTGCGTGGTGCTGCTGCACGGGCTGGCGCGCAGCGAGCTGTCGCTGATGCCGATGCAGGCGGCGCTGGCGGGGCAGGGCTTCACCGTGGTCAATCAGGGCTATCCCTCGACAAGGGCCACCATCGCCGAGCTGGCTGATGCCTATGTCGGTCCGGCGGTGGCGCGCTGCGGCGAGGCGCAGGTGCATTTCGTCACCCATTCGCTGGGCGGCATCCTCGTGCGCGACTGGCTGGTGGATCACCGCCCCGCGCGCATGGGCCGGGTGGTGATGCTGGCGCCGCCGAACCGTGGCTCGGAACTGGTGGATGCCCTGGGCAGCATCGCCGCCTTCGAATGGATCAACGGGCCGGCGGGGCTCGAGCTCGGCACCGGCGACGGCTCGGTGCCCTTGAGCCTGCCGCTGCCCGATTTCGAGCTGGGGGTGATCGCCGGCAGCCGCTCGCTGAACCCGGTCTATTCCTCGCTGATCGAGGGGGCGGATGACGGCAAGGTCTCGGTCGCCAGCACCCGCATTGCCGGGATGCGCGACCATCTGGTGCTGCCGGTGACCCATACCTTCATGATGGTGAGCCCGCTGGTGATCGCCGAAACCGTGCATTTCCTGCGCCACGGCCGGTTCGACCCGACCCTCTCGCTCGGGCAGTCGCTGGAGACGACCTTCGGCCTCGCCCCCTGAGCCGGCGGAGCCGCAGGGCGGGGCATCGAACCCCGCCCTGCGGCCGTGCCCGCGCCTCTGGCTTCGTCCTGGCCCAAGGTTTCACCGCGGTGCCTGACTCCGGCGGGCCCTCTCCCATCCGGGGCGCGGCAGCACCGGATGAGGGGGCTCGATGCCCCCGAGGACGGTTCTTCCGGGCGGTGGCGGATGAGTTCTCGCCGAGAAGCAACTCAGGGCACGCGGATCTCGATCAGCCGGGGACCGCTGGTCGGGGTGAGGGCGGCGCGCAGGGCTTCGGGGGTGTTCTCGACCGAGGTGAAGGGCAGGTCGCAGGCGGCGGCGAAGGGTTCGAGGTTCAGCGGCGAGGGGGTGCAGCCGATGACGTCGGTTCCGGCCTCCTGCATGGCCTCGGCGATCTCGCGGAAGCCTGCGTTGTTCCAGAGGAGGAAGGTGATCGGCAGGCCTTCGTCCACGGCGGTGCGCAGCTCGCCTGGGCTGAACTGCAGCCCGCCGTCGCCGATCAGGCAGATGACCGGGACGCCGGGGGCGGCGAGCGCCGCACCGACCGCCGCGCCGGGGGCGAAGCCGAGCGCGCCATAGCCGGTCGCGGCGTTGAACCAGCCGCCGGGGCGGTCGTGGTCGTGGTAGAGGTTGCCGGCATAGATCGGCTGGGTGCTGTCGCCCACCACGATGGCGCCGGGGACCGCGTCGCGCAGCGCCTCGAGCATCGCAAGCTGGCGCCGCATCGCGGGCGAAAGCTCGGCCCGGGCCGCGGCGCGGGTGGCGGCGGCGCGGGCGGCAGCGTCGGCTTTGCCCTGCGGCAGCAGGGGCAGCAGGGCGTCGAGCACGGCGCCGCAGTCGGCTTCCAGCGTCAGGGCGGCGGGGTGGCGGCCGAGTTGTTCGGGGCAGAGATCGACGCGGATCATCTGCCCGAGGTCGGGCAGGCCGCCGCGCACATACATGTCATAGTCTGTCGGCCCCAGCTCGGTGCCGAGGGCGAGGATGCGGTCGGCATCGGCGATCAGGCGCCGCGTCGCCTCGAGGCTGGGGCTGGCGGGGACGGTGAGCGGGTGGCCGTGCATCAGCCCGCGGGCGTTGGTGGTCTGCACCACCGGCGCGTCGAGCCGTTCGGCCAGGGCGCGCAGCGCCGTTCCGGCATGGCGCGCGCCGCCGCCGGCGAGGATCAGCGGGCGCTCCGCGGCAGCGAGCAGCCGGGCGGCCTCGGCGATCCGGGTCGGATCGGGGGCCGGGCGGGGCTCGGGCTGCGCTGGGGCGGCGGGCGGGGCGGGCAGGGGCATGACGTCGGTCGGCACCTCGAGATGCACCGGGCCGGGGCGGCCGCTGCCGAGACGGGCGAAGGCGCGGGTCAGGGCGGGCTCCACCTCTGCCGGGTCGTCGATCCGTTCGGTCGGGCAGAGTGCTGCGACCATCGCCGCCTGATCTGGCAGCTCGTGCAGGAGGCCGAGGCCGCGACCGAGCGAGCCGCGGCGGTTCACGCCGGAGATCACCAGGATCGGGATCGAATCGGCCCTAGCCTGCGCCATGGCGGTCAGCGCGTTGGTGACACCGGGGCCGGTGATGACCAGCGCCACGCCGGGCTTGCCGGAGACGCGGGCGTAACCATCGGCCATGAAGGCCGCGCCCTGCTCGTGCCGGGCGGTGACATGGCGGATGCCGGAGCCTGCGAGGCCGCGGTAGAGCTCGATCGTGTGGACGCCGGGAATGCCGAAGACCACATCGACGCCGCGCGCCTTCAGCCCGGCGATCAGGGCTTCGCCGACCGAGCTCATGCCGTCACCATCGGGCGGGCGGCGAAGGCGGCGATGCGCTCGCAGGCCTCGGCGATCACCGCATCGGGTTGGGTCAGGCCGACGCGGACCCAGCCGCCGAGCGCCGCGCCGAAGGAGCTGCCGGGCATCACCGCGACTCCGGCTTCTTCCAGCAGGGCATGGGCGAAGGCGCTGCCGCTGCCGGAGACGGCGCTGACGTCGATCAGGGTGAACATCCCCGCCTCGGGACGGTGGACGCGCAGCCCGGCGGCGCCGTCGAGCCGGGCGTGGATCATCTGCGCCCGGGTCTGGAAGCGCCGGGCCATTCCGGGCGCGACGGGCGAGGGATGGGCGACCGCCTGTGCTGTCATGTCGGCGATGAAGGGCTGGTTGCCGAAGAGCATGGTTTCCGAGAGCGGCAGCAGCCGGGCGCAGAACTCCGCCGGGCCGACGCACCAGCCGGAGCGGAAGCCGGGGGCGGCGTGGGATTTGGAGATCGAGGAGGCGACGATCACCCGCTCGGCCAGACGCGGGTCGTCGAGCGGCGAGGTGAAGCGGGTGCCGGGGAAGACCAGATCCTCGTAGACCTCGTCGCAGAGGATCCAGAGGTCATGACGGATCGCCAGATCGCCGATGGCGGCGAGATCGGCGGGCGTGAGCACCGCGCCGGTGGGGTTGTGCGGCGAGTTGAGGAAGATCACCCGCGAGCGCGGGGTGATGCGGGCCGCGATATCCTCGGCCTGCAGGCGGAAGCCGTGCTCGGGGCGCATCGGCACCGCGACCATGGTGGCGCCGGTCGAGGCGATGAGGCCCTCGTAGGTGGCATACATCGGGTCGCCGATCAGCACCTCGTCACCGCCCTGCACCAGTGCTGTGAGCACGGCGTAGAGCGTGGTCTGGGTGCCGGGAAAGCACATGACCTGATCGGGGCCGATGTGCCGGCCGCGCCGGGCCGAATAGCGGGCGGCCAGCGCGCGCAGCAGGTTCGGCTCGCCGCGCCCGTTGGAATAGCCGGTGCGCCCGGCCTGCATCGCGGCGATGGCGGTCTCGGTCAGGGCCTCGGGCGTCGGCACGTCGGGCTCGCCGATGGTCAGCTCGATCACCTTGCGGCCCTCGGCTTTCAGCGCGCGGGCGCGGGCATGGATCTCCCATTTCGCGCCGCCAAGATGGGCGAGGCGCTCGGTCACGTCGGCATATTTCATGGGCTATCCTCGGTATCGGGAAGGGATGAGAGCAGATCTGCGCCGATCATGGCGCCCACGGCCTTGAGGCCGATCCGCTCCAGTTCTCCGGGATCGAAGGCGTCGGGGATGGCGGAGCCTTCCAGCCAGAGCCCGTCGATCACGGCGTTGCAGGCGATGGCCTGACGCCGCAGGGTCTGCGGGTCGTCGGTCAGGCCGAGGGCGGCGATCAGCTGCTGCAGCTGGTCGCGGTAGTGCAGATAAGTGCCGCGGTGGATCTCGCGCATGTCCGGATCGCTGCGCACCATGTGGATGAAGCCGGCCCAGAGCCCCATCGCCGCGCCGTCCACCACCGGCGGGCGCAGCGAGGCGGCGACGAAGGCCGCGAGCCGCGCCGCGGGGTCGGGCGGGGCGCCGGCCAGCACGGCGAGATTGTCCGCGATCATGCGGTCCATCACCCATTGGTAGGCGGCGCGGGTCAGGTCTTCCTTGGTCTGGAAATAGTGGCGGATCAGCCCGGCTGTGACGCCGGCGCGGGTGGCGATGGCGCGCACCGTGGCGGCCTGCATGCCGCCCTCGGCCAGAAGCTCCAGCGCCGCGGCGATCAGCGCCTCGCGCCGCCGCTCCTCGCCCTCCCGCACATATTTCCGCCGCTCTCCGGTCACCCGCCGCTCCAATTATACGCTTGCATAATTACAAACCAGCCGTCTTACTGCAATCACAATCCCGATGAGGTTCGATGCCAGACCCGCTTTCCGCTTCCCAACCCGCCCCCCCGAGCACCGCGATGGGTGCCCGTGCCGAGGCGATCCGCATCGAGGGTCTGCGCAAGAGTTTCGGTGAGCTCGAGGTGCTGAAGGGCGTGTCGCTGCTGGCGCATGAGGGCGATGTGGTGGCCATCATCGGCGGTTCGGGCTCGGGCAAATCCACCATGCTGCGCTGCATCAATTTCCTCGAGACGCCAAGCTCGGGGCGCATCGTCATCGCGGGCGAGGAGATCGCGCTGAGGGCCGACGGCACGCCGTCGAGCCGCCGCCAGATCGAACATGCGCGGCGGCGGCTGGGGATGGTGTTCCAGCAGTTCAACCTCTGGACCCACAAGACGGTGCTGGAGAATCTGATCGAAGTGCCGGTGCATGTGCTGGGCGTGCCCAGGGCCGAGGCGGTGGAGCGGGCGCGGAAGCTGCTGGCGCGGGTGGGGCTGGCCGAGAAGGCCGATGTCTATCCCGCCTATCTTTCGGGCGGTCAGCAACAAAGGGCGGCGATCGCCCGCGCATTGGCGATCGAGCCACGCGCCATGCTGTTCGACGAGCCCACCTCGGCGCTTGACCCGGAACTGGTGGGCGAGGTGCTTGGCGTGATCCGCGATCTGGCCGCCGAGGGGCGGACGATGATCCTCGTCACCCACGAGATGAAATTCGCCCGCGAGGTCGCCTCGCATGTGATCTACCTGCACAACGGGGTGATCGAGGAGGAGGGCCCGCCCGAGCAGCTGTTCGGCGCGCCCCGCTCGGAGCGGCTGAAGCAATTCCTGAAATCCGTGGGTTAACACGGAAACAACCAACGAGAGGTATCCCATGAAGACCACGATCCTGACGCTGACCGCAACGCTTCTGCTGGGCTCCGCCGCGCTGGCTGAGCCGGTGAAGGTCGGCATCGCCGCCGAGCCCTATCCGCCCTTCGCCTCGCCCGACGCCTCGGGCAACTGGGTGGGCTGGGAGGTCGACATGATCGGCGCGGTCTGTGCGGCGGCGGAACTGGAGTGCGAGGTGACGCCGGTCGCCTGGGACGGGATCATCCCGGCGCTGACCTCGGGGCAGATCGACGCGATCATGGCCTCGCTGTCGATCACCGAGGAGCGGCTGAAGACCATCGACTTCTCGGACAAGTATTACAACACGCCGACCGTCATCATCGGCGCCAAGGGCGACGACTTCGCGGCGACGCCGGAGGGGCTGGAAGGCAAGATCATCGGCGTGCAGGTCTCGACCGTGCATCAGGCCTATGCGCAGGCGCATTTCGCCGACACCGCGGCCGAGATCAAGCTCTACCAGACCCAGGACGAGGCCAACCAGGATCTGGTCGCCGGCAGGATCGACGCGACGCAGGCCGACAGCATCGCGCTCGATGCCTTCCTCGCCTCCGACTCCGGGGCCTGCTGCGACAGCAAGGGCGCGGTCGCCGACGATCCGGCGATCCTCGGGCTCGGCGTGGGCGTCGGCCTGCGCAAGGGCGACGAGGAGCTGAAGGCGAAGTTCAACGCCGGCATCGCCAAGGTCGTCGAGGACGGCACCTACGAGAAGGTCTCCGCCCCCTATTTCGCCTCGTCGATCTACGGCGGCTGAGGTTTGGAGGCGCTGCTCGAAGCCTTTCCGTCGCTGGGGCTTCTGGCGCTGGAGCCGCCCGGCTGGGGCGGCAACCTCCTGCGCGGTCTGGTCAACTCGATCCAGATCGCGCTGGGGGCCTTCGGGCTGGGCCTCGTGATCGGCACGCTGGGGGCTTACGGCAAGCTCTACGGCGGGCCGGTGCTGCGCGACCTGCTGGCGATCTACACCACCGTGGTCCGGGCGGTGCCGGAGCTGGTGCTGATCCTGATCCTCTACTATGCGGTCACCGATCTGGTGAACCAGGCGCTGGTCTCCTTCGGCTATGCGCGGGTGCAGGTCTCGGGGCTGATGGCGGGCATTGCCGTGCTGGGCGTGGTGCAGGGGGCCTATGCCACCGAGGTGCTGCGCGGCGCGATCCTCGCCGTGCCGGTCGGGCAGGTGGAGGCGGCGCGCGCCATGGGCATGCCGCCGGTGATGCTGGCGCGGCGGATCACCCTGCCGGCGATGCTGGGCTTCGCCATGCCGGGGCTCGCGAACCTCTGGCTGATCGCCACCAAGGACACCGCGCTCCTGGCCATCGTCGGCTTCGGCGAGCTGACGCTGGAGACGCGGCAGGCGGCGGGGTCGACCAAGGCCTATTTCACCTTCTTTCTCGCCGCCGGGGCGCTGTATCTGACGCTGACGCTGGTCTCGGGCTGGCTCTTCGGGCGGATCGAGCGCTGGGCGCGGCGCGGCGACCGCGACATGGGGCGGGCGCGGGGATGAGGCTTTATCCGCATCGCATCCTCCTGATCCTGCTGGCGGCGGCGCTGGTCGTCTGGTGCGCTGTCTCGCTGCGCTGGGACTGGCTGCCGAAATACCTGCCGCTGATCGCCGAGGGCATCTGGCGCACGGTCTGGATTCTGGTGGTGACGGCGGTGCTGGGGTTCCTGCTGGCGATCCCTCTGGGGCTGGCGCAGGCGGCGGGGCCCTGGGTGCTTGCCGCCCCGGCCCGGGCCTTCTGCACGGTGATCCGCGGCACGCCGCTGCTGCTGCAGCTGTGGCTCCTGTATTACGGGCTCGGCTCGCTGTTTCCGCAATATCCGTGGATCCGGGGCAGCGAGCTCTGGCCCTATCTGCGACAGGCCTGGCCCTATGCGGTGCTGGCGCTAACGCTGAGCTTCGCAGGCTACGAGGGCGAGGTGATGCGCGGCGCCTTCCGCTCGGTGCCGCGGGGGCAGCTGGAGGCTGCGAAGGCCATGGGCATGCCGCGGCTGACGATCCTGCGGCGGATCTGGCTGCCGCAGGCGATCCAGCGGGCGCTGCCGACGCTGGGCGGCGAAACCGTGCTGCAGCTGAAGGCGACGCCGCTGGTGGCGACGATCACCGTGGTCGACATCTATGCCGTGGCGGGCCGGGTGCGGCAGGACACGTTCATCGTCTACGAGCCGCTTCTGCTGCTCGCGGTGGTCTACATGCTGATCACCGGGGTGCTGGTGCTGGGCTTCCGCTGGCTGGAGCAGCGGCGGCCGGCGAAGGTGGCCTGAGGCCCAGATGCGGCTGGTGATCGCGCAGGGTGCGCAGGTTGAGACAGAAGCCCGGCGCCTCTCCCCGGGCGGCGCCGCGTTCCACCAGCCGGTCGCATTCCGCCGGAGCGTGGCACTGCCGGCAGCGCGCCTCGGTCCGCACGGCCTCGCCGGGGGAGAGCGGGCAGCCGAGCTTCGGCAGGGCGATCCCCATTGCCTTTGCGATGCGGCCGGTGCGGCCTGACAGAGGGGGCCTGAACATCTGTGTCATCTGCGCGCCTTTCCTGTGGGCCGGGGTCCACTCTGCGCGCGTCGGGTTGCGGAAGGCTTAATCAGTCGAAGGTTTCATCCGGCTCGACGCCCCAGAGCGCCGTCTTCGTCACCCAGCCGCGCCCGCCTTCGGTATTCAGCCGGCACCAGTCCTTCTGGCACTCCAATATCCGGGCGATGACGCCCTGTTCGGCATGCAGCACCACCTCCGAGTCGCTTTCGGGGTCGCTGTGCAGATCGGCCATCTGTGCAACGATCATCGCCGAGCGCACGCCGGAAAGCAGGGTGTAATGCATCCAGCCGCCCGCGCCCTCGGCATCCTGAACCCGGCGCCAGTTCTCGTATTCGGCCGTGACCCGCAGCGGCATCCCGGCGCGCTTGAACACCCAGTCGATCCGGTGGCTCAGCCCCGGCCCGCGCCTTGCGTTGCCTTCCGAGGTCTTCAGCGTGACGTAGCGCGGCAGCGGCAGGCTGGTCACCTGCCCGATGTTGGGGTCGCGCGGCGGTTCCTTCTCGGCCACCGCCGGCTCGGCCTCGGGGGCGGGCGTGTCCTGCGCGGTCGCGGTCAGGCCGAGCCCCAGCGCCACCACCAGAGCCGCGCCCGCAAGCCAATTCCGTATCATGCCGATCCGCCTTCGTCCTTGCGCCGCATGGCCTCCATGCCGCGCCGTCCCGCCTCATCCGGGGCTTGTGCCTTGCCCCGCTTGGCGTCACCTTGCCACCACGAGGCCGGTTTTGGAAGGGCAGGGAGAGAAGCAATGCCAGTTGGACGCCTGTGTGTTGTCGTGACGCGACGCCTTCCCGAGGCGGTCGAAACCCGGATGAAGGAGCTTTTCGACGTCGAGCTGCGCGACCCCGACGTGAAGATGACCCGCGAGGAGCTGACCCGGGCGATGAGCCGCGCCGATGTGCTGGTGCCCTGCGTCACCGACCAGATCGATGCGGCCATGCTGGCGCAGGCGGGCGAGAAGCTGAAGCTGATCGCGAATTACGGCGCGGGGGTGGATCACATCGATGTCTCGACCGCCCGGCAGCGCGGCATCCTCGTCTCCAACACCCCCGGCGTGGTGACCGAGGATACCGCCGACATGACGCTGGCGCTGATCCTCGCCGTGACCCGCCGCATCCCCGAGGGGCTGGCCGAGATGCAGGCCGGCAACTGGGCCGGCTGGGCGCCGATGGCGCATCTGGGCGGGCGGCTGCGCGGCCGCAGGCTCGGCATCCTCGGCATGGGGCGGATCGGGCAGGCTGTGGCGCGGCGGGCGCGGGCTTTCGGCATGCAGATCCACTACCACAACCGCAAGCGCCTGCGCCCCGAGATCGAGGCCGAGCACGAGGCGACCTTCTGGGAGAGCCTCGACCAGATGGTGACGCGGATGGACATCATCTCGGTCAATTGCCCGCATACCCCCTCGACCTTCCACCTGATGAACGCGCGGCGGCTGAAGCTGATGAAACCGACGGCGGTGATCGTGAACACCTCGCGCGGCGAGGTGATCGACGAGAACGCCCTGACCCGCGGCCTGCGCGCCGGGGAGATCGCCGGGGCGGGGCTCGACGTCTTCGAGCACGGCCACGAGATCAACCCGCGCCTGCGCGAGCTGCAGAACGTGGTTCTGCTGCCGCATATGGGATCGGCCACGGTGGAGGGGCGGATCGAGATGGGTGAGAAGGTCATCATCAACATCAAGACCTTCGCCGACGGCCACCGCCCCCCGGACCAGGTGCTGCCCGGGATGCTGTGAAAGCCGCCCGACCCTGCAGTCAAGGCAAGGCCCCGCCCTCGTGCCGGGCTTTGCTTTTGGCCGCTCCGCCTTGACCCGGTCGCTTCGCGCATCACCCTTTGGCCCCGGCAGAAGGAGACGACCATGACCCCGAGACTCAGCTTTCACGACGGCCACAGCATCCCGCAGCTCGGCTTCGGCCTCTGGCAGGTTCCGGCTGAGCAGGCCGCGCGTGTCGTGGCGGAGGCGCTGGAGCTTGGCTACCGGCTGATCGACGGCGCGGCGCTCTATCACAACGAGGAAGGTCTGGGCGAGGGGCTGCGCGCCTCTGGCCTGCCGCGGGACGAGGTCTTCGTCACCACGAAGATCTGGAACGACCGGCATGGCGACGCGCGACGTGCGGTGGGCGAGAGCCTCGACCGGCTGAAGCTCGACAGGCTCGATCTCTGCCTGATCCACTGGCCCGCGCCGCAGCAGGACCGTTATGTCGAGGCCTGGCAGGCGCTGGTTGCGCTGCGCGACGAGGGGGTGATCACCTCGATCGGCACCTCGAACTTCGATCTGGCGCAGCTCGACCGGCTGAAGGCGGAGACCGGGGTGATGCCGGTGCTCAACCAGGTGGAGCTGCACCCGCGGCTGCAGCAGGCCACCCTGCGCAAGGGCCAGGCCGAGCGCGGCATCGTCACCCAGAGCTGGACGCCGCTGGGACAGGGGCGCAGCTTCGACGCGCCGGTGATCCGAGAAATCGCCGAACGGATGGGTCGCAGCCCGGCGCAGGTGATCCTGCGCTGGCATGTGGAGCTCGGCCTCTCGGTCATCCCGCGTTCGACCCGGCGCGAGGGGCTGGCGCAGAACCTCGCCCTCTTCGACTTCGCCCTGACCGGGGACGATCTCGCCGCCATCGCCACGCTGGAGCAGGGCGAGCGCACCGGGCCCGATCCGGCGACCTTCGGCTGAGCGCCGGGGTCAGACCCGGTAATAGTCGCGATACCACGCCACGAACCGCGCGACCCCCATGTCGATTTCCGTATGGGGCAGCGGCCCGACCAGAGCCTCGATCAGCGCGGTGTCGGCCCAGGTTGCGGGCACGTCGCCCGCCTGCATCGGCAGGAAGTGCTTCTCGGCCTCGCGCCCCAGCGCCGCCTCGACCGCGCGAACGAAGGCCATCAGTTCCAGCGGCGCGGCATTGCCGATGTTGACCACCCGCCATGGCGCCACGGGCGAGAGCGAGTCGTCCTCGACCGGCGCGCCCGGCACCGCATCGATCAGCCGGACGATGCCCTCGATCAGATCGTCGATATAGGTGAAGTCGCGCCGCATCTCGCCGTGGTTGTAGATCTCGATCGGCGTGCCTTCGAGGATCGCCTTCACGAACTTGAACAGCGCCATGTCTGGCCGCCCCCAGGGACCGTAGACGGTGAAGAAGCGGAACATCGTCACCGGCAGGGCATAGAGATGGGCATAGGCATGGGCCATGCCCTCGGTTGCCTTCTTGGTGGCGGCATAGAAGGACATCTGGTGGTCGGCGCGGTCGGTCTCGGCATAGGGCATGGCCGTGTTGGCGCCATAGACCGAGGATGTGGAGGCGATCAGCAGATGGCCCGGCGGATGCGCGCGCGCCGCCTCCAGCACCTCGAAGGTGCCAACCAGATTGGCCTCGACATAGGAGCGTGGCGCCTCGATCGAATAGCGCACCCCGGCCTGAGCCGCGAGGTGGATCACCGCATCGACGCCGCCCGCCATCAGCTCCGCCATGGCCCCCGGCGTCTCGACCCGCGCCTCGACGGCACGGAATCCCGGCGACTGCATCAGCATCGCCTGTCGCCGCCGCTTCAGCCCCACGTCATAGTAATCGGTCATCGCATCGAGCCCGACCACCTGCCAGCCCTCGTCCAGCAGGCGCCGGCAGAGGTGATAGCCGATGAAGCCCGCCGATCCGGTGACCACTGCCTTGCGCGTCATCGCTTTCTCCGATCGTTGCCTGTCTCGTTGCCCGGCCCGTCGCGCAGGTCAAGCCGCCTCGTTCATCTTGGTCCAAATATCCCGGGGCGCGCGCGCAGCGCGGGGGGCGGAGCCCCCTGCTAGAACCGCGTCGGCAGATAGGGCGTCAGCGGAAGTTCCGGCGTCTTGCCGCCGATCAGATCGGCGATGATCCGGGCGGTGATCGGCGCCAGCGTCAGGCCGATATGGCCGTGGCCATAGGCATGCAGGATCTCCGGCCCGGCGCGGGACGGGCCGAGGACCGGCAGGCTATCGGGCATCGAGGGGCGGAAGCCCATCCAGGTCCGCGTCGGCTCCGGCAGGTCGGGGAAGAGCGCGCGGGCACCCGCCACCAGCCGGGCGATGCGATGCGGCGAGGGCGGCGCGGTGAGCCCGCCCAGCTCCACCGTGCCCGCCACGCGCAGGCGCCCGGTCATCGGGCAGAGGTAGAAGCCGCGGGTCGTCGGGCAGACCGGGCGGGTGAGGCGGGGGGCGGGCATGTCCCATTCGGCGTGATAGCCGCGCTCGGTGTCGAGCGGGATACGGTCGCCTGCCTGTGCCGCCAGCGCGCGGGAATGGGCGCCCGCGGCGATGACGACGCGGCGGCCATGCGCCTGCAGCCCGGGGCCGGTGACGATCACCCCGTCCACCCGACGCTCCAGCTTCTCGGCCCGGGCCTTGACGATGCGGACCCCGGCCTTGCGGGCCGCGGCGGCGATCAGCCCGACCATCCGGCCCGGGTCTTCCAGAAACACCGCCTTCGGGAAGAACGCCCCGCCACCCGCCACGGGGGGCAGGCCGGGTTCCATCCGCGCCAGCTCCTCGGGCGAGACCAGCTCGGCGGTGACGCCGAGGCTGCGGCGGAACTCCATGTCGGCGGAGGCGGCGCGGAAGGCGGATTTCGTCTCATAGGCATAGAGACAGCCGCGATGCGCCATGATGGCCTCGCCGCCGACCTCGGCGGCCAGCGCCTTCCAGTCGGCATTCGCGGTGGCAAGCAGCGCCGCGAGGTTCTCTGCGTTGAGTTTCGCGGCGCCGGGCAGCGACTGGCGGGTGAAGCGCAAGAGCCACGGCGCCAGCGTTGGCAGCGCGGCGTGGCGCAGGGCGAGCGGCGAGTTGCGGTCGAAGAGCAGCGAGGGCAGCGACTTCAGCACCGAGGGCGTGCCGACCGGCAGCACGGCATAGTCTGCGATGGTCCCGGCGTTGCCGTAGGAGGCGCCCGCGCCGGGTTCCTCCGGGTCGATCAGGATGACCGAGCGGCCGCGGCTGGCCACGCGCAGCGCGATGGTCAGGCCGACGACGCCTGCGCCGATGATGACGGTGTCTGAAGCGAGATGCTGGATCATGGCCCCTTGTCGCCGCTCCGCGCCGGTTCGGCAAGATGGCCCGCCGGGGGCGGACCATCCTTTGCCGTCAGAGGCAGGCTTCGAACAGCGCGCGGGTGTTCTCGCGCGTCATCTCCACCGGGTTGCCGCCGCAGGAGGGGTCCTCCAGCGCCATCTCCGTCAGCTCGTCGAGCCGCGCGGCCTCCACCCCCATCGCCGTCAGGGTCTCCGGGATGCCGAGCGTCGCGCGCAGCTCCATGATCCGGGCGCGGAAGCCGTCGAAGCCGCCGGCGATGCCCAGATAGGCCGCGGCCTTCTCGATCCGGTCCTCGATGGCGGCGCGGTTGAAATCGAGCACCATCGGCATGACCACGGCATTGGTGGTGCCGTGATGCGTGCCGTAGACCGCGCCGACCGGGTGGCTCAGCGAATGGATGGCGCCGAGGCCTTTCTGGAAGGCCACCGCCCCCATCGCCGCCGCGCTCATCATATGGGCGCGGGCTTCGAGGTCGTTCGGGTCGGCATAGACCTTGGGCAGGTTCTCGAACACCAGCCGCATGCCCTCCAGCGCGATGCCCTGGCTCATCGGGTGGTAGAAGGGCGAAGAGTAGGCTTCGAGGCAATGCGCCAGCGCATCCATGCCGGTGCCGGCGGTGATGAACTTCGGCATGCCGACGGTCAGCTCCGGGTCGCAGATCGTGACGGCGGGCAGCAGCTTGGGGTGGAAGATGATCTTCTTCTTGTGGGTCTGGCTGTTGGTCAGCACGCCAGCGCGCCCGACTTCGGAGCCGGTGCCCGCGGTGGTCGGCACGGCGATGATCGGGGCGATCTTCGATCCATCGGCGCGGGTCCACCAGTCGCCGATATCTTCCAGATCCCAGACCGACACGGTCTGGTCATGCATCAGCGCGATCATCTTGCCCAGATCGAGCGCCGAGCCGCCGCCGAAACAGATCACCCCGTCATGCCCGCCCGCCTTGTAGGCCGCGATGCCATCGGCCATGTTCGTCTCGTTCGGGTTCGGATCGACCTCGGAAAACACCGCCCGGCCAAGCCCCGCCGCATCGAGCTGGTCGAGCGCGGCTTGGGTGATCGGCAGCGCGGCCAGCGCCTTGTCGGTGACCAGCAGCGGTCGCTCGAGGCCCACGGCCTTGCACTGCTCTGCCAGTTCCGCGATGCGGCCGGCGCCGAACTTGATGGCGGTGGGGTAGGACCAGTTCGCCCGGATCGTCATTTCGTCACCTTCTTGAGATGGTAGGATTTCGGTCGCGTGACCGCGTTGTAGCCCAGCACCGACAGCGCGGCGCCGCGCCCGGTGTCCTTGCAGCCGGTCCAGCACAGCGCCGGATCGAGGTAGTCGCAGCGGTTCATGAAGACGGTGCCGGTCTCGATCCGCGCGCCGATCTCGGCGGCGGCTTCGGCGTCACTTGTCCAGATCGAACAGGTCAGGCCGTAGGGGCTGTCGTTCATCAAGGAAATCGCCTCGTCATCGCCCGAGACTTTCATGATTCCGACAACCGGGCCGAAGCTCTCCTCCTTCATCACCCGCATGTCGTGGGTGACGTCGACGAGGATCTGCGGCGCAAGGTAAGCGCCGCCGTCATCGGCGGGGAACAGCGCCGGGTCGATCAGCGGGGTGGCGCCGGCGGCGATGGCCTCGGCCACCTGCGCGCGGACCACGGCGGCGAAGCGCTTGTTGGCCATCGGGCCAAGGGTGGTGGCGGCGTCGAAGGGGTTGCCGAGCGTCAGGCCCTTCACCCAGGCCACCGACTTCTCGACGAAGGCGTCATAGAGGCTTTCATGGACATAGATGCGCTCGATGCCGCAGCAGCATTGCCCGGCATTGTACATCGCCCCGTCCATCAGGCTGTCCACCGCTGCGTCGAGATCGGCATCGGCGCGGACATAGCCCGGATCCTTGCCGCCCAGCTCCAGCCCCAGCCCGGTGAAGGTGCCCGCGGCGGCCTTCTCCATCGCGGCGCCGCCACCGACCGAGCCGGTGAAGTTGACGAAGTTGAAGGCGCGGCCGGCGATCAGGCTTTCGGTGGTGGCGTGGTCGAGGACAACGTTCTGGAACACATCGGCGGGCACGCCGCCGGCGTGGAAGGCCTCGGCCAGACGCTCGCCGACCAGAAGGGTCTGGCTCGCGTGTTTCAGGATCACCGCGTTGCCGGCGATCAGCGCCGGGGCGAGGGTGTTGATCGTGGTGAGATAGGGGTAGTTCCACGGCGCGACGATGAAGACGACGCCGACCGGCTCCTTGACGATGCGGCGCTCGAAGCGGTCGGAGGCTTCGGCCACGATCGGGGCCAGCGCCTGTTCCGCGATCTCGGACATGTAGTTGGTCCGGTCGCCGACGCCGCCGAACTCGCCGCCGTAGCGGGTCGGGCGGCCCATCTGCCAGGCCAGCTCCTCGACCAGCTTGTCCTTCATGCCGTTGAGCTTCTCGACCCCGGCCTTCACCAGCGCGATGCGCTCGGCCAGCGGGCGCGCGGCCCAGTCCTTCTGCGCGCTGCGGGCGCGGGCGACGGTGGCCTGCGCCTCGTCATGGCTCAGCGGCTGGCGTTCGGCATAGACCGAACCGTCGACGGGAGAGATCAGTTGGATGGGCTTCATCTTTGGTCCTTCGTTGAGCATTCGCCGTTCTGCGCGCGACCGGCGGTCACGCCCGCTCGAACAGGCGGCTGAGTTCGAAATCGGTCACCACGCGGTCCTGCTCCTGGATCTCCCAGAGGGCGGCGTGGTGGTAGTGGTCGATGACATCGTCGCCCATCGCCGCGCGCAGCATGGCCGAGCCGTGCAGCATGGCCGCCGCCTCGCGCAGGGTCTTGGGGATCTCGCGGACGCCGGCTGCCGAATACATGTCGCCCCTCATCTCGGGCTCCAGTTCCATCTTCTGCTCGATCCCGTCAAGCCCCGCCGCCAGCAGCCCCGCCATGGCGAGATAGGGGTTGAGGTCGGCGCCACCGATCCGGCATTCGACGCGGATGGCCGAGGTGCCCTCGCCGCAGACGCGGAAGCCCGCGGTGCGGTTGTCGCGGCTCCAGACCGCCTTGGTCGGGGCGAACATGCCGATGCAGAAGCGCTTGTAGCTGTTGATATAGGGGGCGAGCAGGGCGGTGATCGCCCCGGCATGGGCAAGCTGGCCTGCGAGGAAGTGCTTCATGGTCGCCGACATGCCATGCGGGTCGGAGGCGTCCCGGAAGGCGGGCTCACCGTCGAGCGTCCAGAGCGACTGGTGGACATGCGAGGACGAGCCGGCGCGGCGGTGGTCGTATTTCGCCATGAAGGTGACCGAACGCCCCTTCGACGCGGCGATGTCCTTCACCGCGGTCTTGGTGATAGCGTGGTTGTCGGCCGTGTCCAGCGCGTCGGAATACTTGACGTTGATCTCCTCCTGCCCCGCATCGGCCTCGCCCTTGGAGCATTCCACCGGAATGCCCGCAGCGTAGAGCCCGTTGCGCAGGGCGCGCATCACCTCTTCCTCCTTCGTGGTCTGGAAGATGTGGTAATCCTCGTTATAGGCGCTGATCGCCTTGAGATCGCGGATCTGGCCATGCGCCTGCTGGCTGTCGCGCAGCGCGTTGTAGCTGGTCTCGAACAGGTAGAACTCGAGCTCGGTCGCCATCATCGCGCGGAAGCCCATCGCCTCGGCCCGGGCGATCTGGCGCTTGAGGATGGCGCGGGGCGATTGCGGCACCTCGTGGTGGTGGTGGTCGAGCAGGTCGCAGAGCACCAGCGCCGTGCCGGGCAGCCAAGGGAGCGGGCGCAGCGTCGCCATGTCGGGGCGCATGACATAGTCGCCATAGCCCCTTTCCCAGCTGGAGCTCTTGTAGCCGGGAACGGTGGTCATCTCCATGTCCACGGCCAGCAGGTAGTCGCAGCAATGGGTCTCGGCGTGGCCGCTGTCGACGAAGAACTGGGCATGGAACCGCTTGCCCATCAGACGGCCCTGCATGTCGACCCCGGCCACCAGAACCGTGTCGATCTCGCCGGCTTTCACGGCTTTCTTCAGGGCGTCGAAGGTCATGTTACCGGGCATGGCGGGCCTCTTTCTGTTCCGTGTCGGGAAGGGCGGTGATCGCGGCCAGCGCCGCCGCCAGCACCGGGGCGAGCGTATCGGCCATGGCCGCCTCGGCGGTAGGGCTGGCGATCAGGTCGTTGCGCAGCTCCAGCATGGCATTGGGCAGGCCGTAGGGCGTGGCCTGCAGGCGGAGCGTGTGGGTCACGTCGTCGGCAGCGGAATAGGGCTGGTTCAGTGCCGTCTGCAGGTTGGTCCGTGCCTGAGCCTCGGCGGTGATGGCGCGGGCGAGGCGGTCGTCGGCGTCGTGGATCACACCGAAGTCGAGCGTGCGGCGCTGGCCGTGGTAGATGGGGGTGAAGGAATGGACGGTGACGATCACCGGCGCCAGACCCAGAGCGATGCGCTGGGTGATCCGGGCGTGCAGCGTGGCGTGGAACGGGGCATAGACCGCCGCCGTCCGTGCCGCTCGTTCGGCGGGGGTGAGGGCGGCATTGCCGGGAATGTCATGCACCTCGGAACGGACGGGCATCGCCCCCGCCATGTCGGGCGCGCGGTTGCAATCGTAGATCAGCCGCGAGACAGGAGCATGGATGAGGAGGCCGTCGAGCCGCTGCGTCAGACCGCGCGCCAGCCCCAGCGCGCCCGGATCCCAGGCGATATGCGCCTGCCGCTGCTCGGCGCTCAGCCCCAGATCGCCCCAGGGCGCGGGGAAGGCGTTGGAAGCATGGTCGCAGACGAAGACGAACCGGCTCCGCGCCGTCTCGTTCTCCACCAGCGCCGGATAGGTCGCGGCCGCCTCTGTCGGTGCCGTCATGGCGCCTCCCCGAGTCTTCTTCGTCGGCGGCAAGGCTCCACCGCCGCGCGGCATTCTGTCAAGAATATTTCTTGCGTCGCGCCGCTGTTACAAAGTTTACTGAATCATTCCGATGCGGCATGCCTGCCGCAAGGGCAGAGCAGGAGCGGCCATGACCCCCAACCCGATCGAGGACCAGATGCGGGCGGCGCTGCCGGAGATGACGCGGGCCGAGCGGCAGCTGGCGACCCATGTGCTGCGGCATTATCCGGTCGCGGCGCTGGGCTCGATCACCGCGCTGGCCAAGGCGGCGGAGGTCTCCACGCCCACGGTGGTGCGGCTGGTGCAGAAGCTGGGGTTCAAGGGCTACCCCGATTTCCAAAACTCGCTGCGGGGCGAGGTGGAGGCGATGCTAGTCTCGCCGCTGGCCAAGCACGAGCGCTGGGCGGGGGGCGTGCCGGATACGCATATCCTCAACCGCTTTGCCGATGCGGTGGTGGCGAACCTGCAGGCGACGCTGCACCAGATCGACCATGCCGAGTTCGACGCCACCGCGCGGCTCCTGGCCGACCCCGCGCGCCGGGTCTTCGCGCTGGGCGGGCGGATCACCCATGCGATGGCCGACTATTTCGTGACCCTGATGAAGGTGGTTCGGCCCGATGTGACGCTGATGTCCGATATGTCCAATACCTGGCCCCCGGCTCTGCTGGACATGAAGGCGGGCGATGTGCTGCTGGTGTTCGATATTCGCCGGTACGAGAACACGGTGCTGCAGGTCGTCGAGATGGCGGTGGAGCAGGGGGCGGAGGTGGTGCTGATCACCGACCGCTGGGTCTCGCCCGCCGCGAGCCATGCGCGCCACACGCTGAGTTGCCATATCGAGGCGCCCTCGGCCTGGGATTCCACCGTGTCGATCCTCGTGCTGGTCGAGACGCTGCTGGCGGCGGTTCAGGACCTGAGCTGGGGCCAGACCGAGGCGCGGATGAAGCGGCTGGAAGAGCTCTACGACCGTTCGCGCTTCTTCCGCAGGCATCGCTAGGTGATCGGTGGCGCATAGGGCTTGCGCCGCATTCCCGACAGCGCGTTGCCCGCCACCGCCGCCATCAGGATGCCGCCGCCGAGGAAGGTGCCGCTGCTGGCGGTCTCGCCCAGCATCAGGAACACCCAGACCGGGGCGAGCATCACCTCGACCATCGACAGCAGCGTGAGTTCGGCGGCGGGGATCACCCGGCTGCCCAGGGTGTAGAGCACCATGCCGGTGCCGAGCAGCCCCGCGCCCATCAGCATCGAGATCAGGATGTCGCGCAGCGGCACCATCAGCGAGGCGCCCTGCAGCCCCAGCACCAGCGCCGCCGCGATCATCGAGAAGCCGCCGCCCAGCACCACGGCGGGCATCATGTCCTCGAGCTTGCCCCAGCGCAGGGTGAGGGTGAAGGCGGCGAAGCCGAGCGCCGAGAGCAGCGCCGCGACATTGCCCGCCATTTCGCCCATCGCCAGCCCCTCGCGCACCATGACGAACATGCCGACCCCGGCGACGGCGATGGCGACCCATGTGGCGGAGCGGACATATTCGCGCAGCAGGAGGCTGCCGAGCAGGGCGGCGAGGAAGGGCGAGGCGGCGAAGAGGAAGACCGCGTTGGCGATGGTGGTGGCCTGAATGGCGTAGATCGCCCCCGCGAAGGCGAGGACGAGGCCGATGCCGCCGACGCAGCCCGCAAGGCCGACGCGGCGCAGCCGGGCGATGGGGTGGCCGCGCGAGCGCCAAGCGATGAAGGCGAAGAGCACCGGCACCATGCCGACCGATCGCCAGAACAGGATCGCCCATGTCCCGGCCTCGCCGATCTGGCGGATGGCGAGGCCCATGAAGGACCACAGACAGGCCGCCAGCACGACCAGCACCACTCCCGTTCCGTATCGCATCCGATCCCTCGCCTTTGGCGAAAGACTGCGGGGCGGGCGGGGTCACGTCTGTTCCGTTACCGACGCGGAAGCGGTGAAACCGGGGCTAGTAGCCCCGGCGTGTGTCCACGCGGTGCAGGAACGGCAGCCCGGCCTCGCCGCGGCGGATGTTCTCCACGACCACCCGCGCCGCGCTGGCCGGGCGGGTGTCGGCGGCGATATGCGGGGTCACCGTCACCTTGGGGTGGCGGCGGAAGGGATGGTCGGCGGGCAGCGGCTCCACCCGGAAGACGTCGAGCGTGGCATGGCCGAGCGGGCCGTCGAGCGCGGCCAGCAGCGCCGCGTCGTCGATCAGCGCGCCGCGCCCGGGGTTGAGGATCACCGCCCCCGGCGGCAGCCAGGCGAGGCGGCGGGCGTCGAGCAGGTTCTCGGTCTCGGGCGTCTTCGGTAGCAGCGTCACCACGATCTGCGCGTGGCGCAGCAGGGCCTCCAGCCCCGCCTCGCCATGCGCGCAAGGAATGCCCTCGACCGTCTTGGGCGAGCGGCTCCAGCCGGTCACGGGGAAGTTCAGCGCCGCAAGCGCGCGGGCGCAGGCGGTGCCGAGTTCGCCCATACCCAGCATCGCGACGGGGCGCTCGCGCGCCAAGGGCGGGACGATCTGGGTCCAGCCCGCGTCGCGTTTCAGGATGTGCCGGTCCATCCCGAGATGATGGCGCAGCGTGTGGCCGACCACCCATTCCACCATGCCTTCGGTCAGCGAGGGATCGACCATGCGGCAGAGCGGCTGGGTCAGCGTCGGGTTGCCGACGATCCGCTCCACGCCGGCCCAGAGGTTCAGCACGGCTTTCGTACGGGTGAAGGGCGAGAAATCCTCGATGTCTCCCCCCGGAGCGAAGACGATGTAGTCCACCGCCGCCGGGTCGGGCGCCTCGGTGAAAATCTCGGCCTCGATCCCCGCCTCGCGCAGGGCGGCGGGCAGGGTGTCACGGTAGTCGGGCCAGTTTCTGGCGCCGGCGGCAAAATAGATCCGGATCATCGCAACCTGTGGACATGGGCGCTCTGGACCAGCCCGAAGGCGACCATCAGCACCAGCATCGCCGAGCCACCGTAGCTCACCAGCGGCAGCGGGACGCCGACCACCGGCGCCATGCCCATCACCATGGAGAGGTTCACCGCGAGATAGAAGAAGAAATTGGCGGCGATGCCGAGGATCAGCAGCGAGGAGAAGCGGTCCTTGTTCTGCAGCGCGGAGGCGATGCAGAAGGCGATGACCAGCGCGTAGAGCGCCAGCAGCGAGAAGGCCCCGATGAAGCCGAACTCCTCGGCCAGCGTGGTGAAGATGAAGTCGGTGTGTTTTTCGGGCAGGAAGTTCAGCCGGCTCTGGGTGCCCTGCATGAAGCCCTTGCCGGTCCAGCCGCCCGAGCCGAGCGCGATCTTGGCCTGGATGATGTTGTAGCCCGCACCCAGGGGATCGGCGGTCGGGTCGAGGAAGGTGTCGATCCGGCGATACTGGTAGTCGTGCAGGAATTGCCAGGGTGTCCCGCGCGTGGTGAAGACCGAGGCCACTGCACCGACGCCGAGCGCGCCGACGAAGAGGAAATACCACAGGCTGACCCCGGCCATGAACATCACCGAGGCGCCGACCATCAGCATCAGGAGCGAGGTGCCGAGGTTGGGCTGGATCACGACGAGGAAGGTCGGGACGAGGATCATGATGACCGGGATCAGCACCCAGAGCGGGCGCGAGACCTTCTTGACGTCGAGCCAGTCGTAATAGGTGGCCAGCATCATCACCAGCGTCACCTTGGCGAGCTCGGAGGGTTGCAGCACCATCGGGCCGATGCTGATCCAGCGCTGCGCCCCCATGCCGACGGTGCCGAAGAATTCGACGATCACCAGCAGCACCAGCGAGACCAGATAGGCCACGCCCGACATGTTGCGCCAGAACCAGATCGGCACGAAGGCGATGCCCAGCATCATCACGAGACCGACGGCGAAACGCTTCATCTGCGGCTCGGCCCAGGTGTCGATGTTGCCGCCCGCAACCGAGTAGAGCATGAGCCAGCCGACCGAGGCGGTGGCCGTGACCAGAAGGACCAGCGCCCAGTTCAGGTGCAGCACCTTCGCCATGCCGGTGGGGGCGGTCTTGACGCGGTATTCGAGGAAGCTCATGCGCTCATGCCCGCGACTTGGCCGTGACTTCGGGTTCGGTGTGGCGCAGCTTCAGCCCGTTCAGCAGCGTCTCCATCCGGCCCCGCTGGGCGGAAGGGTAGGCGCTGAGCGGTGGCATGCCGCCGGTGAGGCAGCGCAGCAGGATGTCGCGCACGATGGGACCCGCGACCGACGAGCCGCCGCCGCCGTGTTCCACCACCACGGACACCGCGACCTTGGGATCGACATAGGGGCCGAAGCCGACGAAGAGCGCATGGTCGCGCCGCTCCCAGGGCAGGTCGTCGTTGGAGATGACGCCGCGCGCCCGTTCCGCCGCGCTGATGTTGCGCACCTGGCTGGTGCCGGACTTGCCGGCGAAGACCATCGACTCCTCGGCGATGCGCGCCGAACGGCCAGTGCCGTGCTGCGAGTTCATCACCGCGTTCATGCCGTCGCGCACCGCGCGCAGCTTGGAGCCGTCGATGCCCAGAAGCGGCGCCTCGGGCACCGGCACTTCGACATCGCCGATGCTGTGCACCAGCCGGGGCGAGATCGCCCGGCCGCTGGCGATCCGCGCCGTCATCACGGCAAGCTGCATCGGCGAGGCCAGCACATAGCCCTGACCGATCGAGGCGTTGATCGTGTCGCCGATCCGCCAGTCCTGCTGGTAGCGCTCCTGCTTCCAGGCCTTGTTCGGCATCACCCCCTCGGTGATCGCCGACATCGGCAGATCGTGGCGCTGGCCCAGCCCGAGCCGCTTGCCCATCTCGGCCATCTTGTCGATGCCGACCCGCTGGGCGACGTCGTAGTAGTAGACGTCGCAGCTTTCCGAGAGCGACTTCTGCAGGTTCACATAGCCATGCCCACCGCGTTTCCAGCAGTGGAAGCGCCGCCCGCCCATCTCGTAATGGCCCGGGCAATAGACGGTGCTCTCGGAGCTGATGACGCCTGCCTCGAGCGCGGCGAGGGCAGTGACCATCTTGAAGGTGGAGCCGGGCGGATAAGCGCCCTGCACCGCCTTGTTGGCCAGCGGACGGTGGTCGTTCTCGGTCAGGATCGAGTAGTCCTTGAACGAGATGCCGCGCACGAAGAGGTTCGGATCGAAGGAGGGCGAGGAGCAGATGGCGAGGATGTCGCCATTGGTCACGTCGATCGCCACCGCGGCGGCGCTCTCGCCGCCGAGCCGGGCCTGCGCGAAGTTCTGCACGTCGGCGTCGATCGTCAGGCGGATATCTTCGCCCGCCTCGCCCTCGATGCGGTCGAGCTCGCGCATCATGCGGCCATAGGCGTTGACCTCGATCCGCTTGGTGCCCGCCTTGCCGCGCAGCGTGTCTTCCATCCAGGTCTCGACGCCGATCTTGCCGATCTGGAACTCCGGGATCTGCAGCAGCGGATCGGGGTTCTGCAGCTTGGCGAGATCGGATTCCGACACAGGGCCGACGTAGCCGACGACATGGGCGAAATCGGTGTCCAGCGGATAGGTGCGCGACAGACCGACCTCGGGCGTGACGCCGGGCAAGGAGGGAGCGTTGATGGCCACCTTCGACAGATCGTCCCAGTCCATCCGGTCGGCGACGATGATCGGGATGAAGGGGCTGCGCCGCTTGGTCTCGGCCAGCGTCGCCTGCATCACCTCGGGCGCGAGCGGAATCACCCCGGAAAGGCGGTGCAGCACCTCTTCCACGTCGCCCGCATCCTCGCGGGTGATGACGACGCGGTAGTTCTGCTCGTTCCCGGCGATCAGCTTGCCGTTGCGGTCGAAGATCTGGCCCCGGTTCGGCGGGATGAGGCGGATGTTGATCCGGTTCTCCTCGGCCAGCAGGCGGAACTGGTCGGCCTGATCGACCTGCATGTAGCGCATCCGCGCGCCGAGCACGGCGAACATGGCCCCGAAGCCGCCGCCCAGAAGCAGGGCGCGGCGGTTGATGCGCTTGGAGCTGTCTTCGGTATCGCGGGCTGAGCGTCTCACATCCGTCTCCCGTAGGCGTCGAGTTCCCCCATCGCGGGCTTGTGCAGGTTCAGAAGCAGCCAGGACAGCCCGACGACGAAAGGATAGCAGACGATCGAGGCGACTGTCTGGATCATCGCGAAGCCGAAGCCGGGCTGCGGCAGGAAGGCGATGAGGAAGACCAGCCGGTAGGCCAGCATCATCCCCACCATCACGCCGGAGACCAGAAGCCACTCGCCCGGAAAGCTGAGCTCGCGGGTCAGCGCGCCGCGCGAGCGCAGAAATTCCGAGCCGATCAGCACCAGCGCCGCCCAGAGCCCCGGCGGGCGCATCAGGATCAGGTCTTCGGCCAAGACCACCAGCGCCACCAGCAGGGCGGGCAGGTAGTCGGGCCGCCGGGTGACCCAGGCCATCACGAGGCAAAGCAGGATGTCGGGCCCGGGCCAGCTGCCCGCCTCTCCGCCCAGGGGCATCAGCCGCGCGATCAGCAGCATGACCGCGATGCCGACGAAGGCGGTGGGATAGGCCCAGGCCAATCCGCGCACCCGGTCAGCCATCGGTGGCCTCCGCGGTCTCGGGGGCTGCGGGCAGCGGCGGGACGGGCGTGGCCACCAGCCCCCCGGGATCTGTGATCGGCTGCAGCTCGTGGCTGCGCAAGACGCGCAGGAACTCCAGCCGGCCATAGTCGGCCGCCAGCCGCACCCGCATCCGCCGGTCCGGCCCCTGCGCCACCTGTCCCACCAACAGATCGGCCGGGAACACCCCGCCATCGCCCGAGGTCACCACCCGGTCGCCGGGGCGCACGAGATCGGGCTTGTCGAGGAATTCCAGCGGCGGGGCAGGGGAGTTGTCGCCCGACAGGAGCGCCCGCTGCCCCGAGGGCTGCACGATCACCGGGATCCGGCTGTTGCTATCGGTGAGCAGGATCACCCGCGCCGTGTTGCGCCCCACGCCCGAGATCCGCCCGACGAGGCCGATCCCGTCCATCGTCGCCCAGCCGTCCCGGATGCCGTCGCGCGCACCGACGTTCAGCAGAACCGACTGGCGGAAGGGCGAACCGGAATCGGCGATCACCACGCCGGTCACATGGGTCAGCTTGGGGTCGAGCCGCACCTGATTGAGGTCGAGCAGCCGGGCGTTCTTCTGCTCGAGCTGGAGCGCCGCTTCCTTCCAGGCCTTCATCTGCTGCAGCTCGCGCCGCAGCTCCTGATTCTGCTCGTAGATCCGGGTGTAGGACTGGAAGTCGTCGATCATCCCGGCGACCTTGGTCACCGGGGTCATCGCCCAGTCGAAGCTCGGTACCAGACGGTCGATCAGCGCGGCGCGGAACCGCTCCACCCGCGGGCTGTCGATGCGCCAGAGCAGGAAGACGGCAAGCAACAGCAGGACCAGCCCGCCGACAAGGATGCGGCGCAGCGGGCGGGTGAATTCTTCCGGTCCGTTCCGGTCTCTTGCCACGGCGGCCTCGTGTCAGGCGCGGGTCAGATCGCGCTCAGCTGTCGTAGTCGATCACATGCCGGAGCTGCTTTTCATACTCCAGCGCTTTCCCGGTGCCGAGGGCAACACAATTCAGTGACTCGTTGGCCACCGAAATCGACAGGCCCGTCTGCTCGCGCAGCGCGAGATCCAGATCGCCCAGAAGCGCGCCACCCCCCGTAAGCATCACGCCGCGGTCGACGATGTCAGCGGCGAGATCCGGCGGGGTCGCCTCCAGCGCCTGCATCACCGCGTCGCAGATCTGCTGCACGGGTTCGGCCAGCGCCTCGGCCACCTGGGCCTGGTTGATCTCGGTTTCCTTCGGCACGCCGTTCAACAGGTCGCGACCGCGGATCATCATCGACGAGCCGCGCCCGTCGTCGGGCATCCGTGCCGTGCCGATCGAGGTCTTGATCCGCTCGGCGGTGGATTCGCCGATCAGCAGGTTCTGGTGACGGCGCAGGTAGTTGATGATCGCCTCGTCCATCCGGTCGCCGCCGACGCGTACCGAGCGGGCATAGACGATGTCACCCAGCGACAGCACCGCGACCTCGGTCGTGCCGCCGCCGACATCGACCACCATGTTGCCGGTGGGGTCGGTGATCGGCATGCCCGCGCCGATGGCTGCGGCGATCGGCTCGGCGATCAGCCCGGCGCGGCGAGCACCGGCGGAAAGCACCGACTGGCGGATCGCCCGCTTTTCCACCGGCGTCGCGCCATGCGGCACGCAGACGATGATCTTGGGCTTCGAGAAGGTCGTGCGCTTGTGCACCTTGCGGATGAAATGCTTGATCATCTCTTCCGCCGTGTCGAAATCGGCGATGACGCCGTCCCGCATCGGGCGGATCGCCTCGATGCTGCCGGGGGTGCGGCCCAGCATCAGCTTGGCATCCTCACCGACCGCGAGCACCTGCTTCTTGCCGTCCTTCACGTGATAGGCGACCACCGAAGGTTCGTTCAGAACGATCCCCTTGCCGCGGACGTAGACGAGCGTGTTGGCAGTGCCGAGGTCGATGGCCATGTCCGAAGAAAAGAGGCTCGAGAGTATCGACATCCTGGGGGGATCCTGTCCTGTAAACCGATGGACGCCCGCGACTCTGGTGTAAGGCAGGCCGCGTCCTTATAGGAAGGGGTCCGGAGAAGGAAAAGGCCCTTGGACCCCGCGCTGCGCGCCAATCCGCCCGCGAGGGGGGCCGGGCGGCCCTCCGCCAGCCCCACGCGACGGGGGAGGAAGGGCAAAAAGGTTCGATATGGGAAAGGCGTGGCACGCTCGAGGTCGAGAGGGGGCCGGAAAGGTTCTCAAATCGCAAGGCCGATATTTCCCGGATCTTTCGGGAACCCCGGAAAAAATCTTTCTGCTCGCCGCCTCCGCGAGCCTCCGCCGAGGGCTTCGGGCCAAGTTTACGGCACTCCCGGCTTTGACTATGCTCGCCCGCGTTCTGGCCTGAAGGAAAGCCCCGTGACCCGTTCTTCTCCGCCCGGCCAAGCGCCCGGCCCTCAGGCCAGCACGCGCAACCTGTCGCTCGACGTGCTGAAGGTCGTCATGGCAGCAATGGTCATCGGCCTGCACGGCGGTTTCCTGCGCGACGTGAACACCACCGCCGCGAGCTACTTCACCAACGGCCTGTTCCGCATCGCGGTGCCGACCTTCTTCCTCATCAACGGCTACTATCTGGAGCGCCTGCTCGACCGAGGCGTGTGGCCCTGGTTCCGGCGGATGCTGGTGCTCTACGGGCTGTGGATGCTGATCTACGGCCCGCGCTGGCTGCGCCCCGACGTGCGCCCGCTGGAGGATATCGCCAAGGACGCGGTGATCGGCTTCTACCACCTGTGGTATCTGATCGCGCTGATCGCCGCCGCTTTTCTGGTGCAGCTGCTGCGCTGGCGCTTCGGCCGCCGCTCCGGCCCGCTGGCGCTGGCCGCGGGGATGACCTTCGCGGCAGGGCTTTCGATCCAGTATCTCGGCAACTTCCACCTGATCCCCAATGCGGCGGTGGACGACTGGATGAACACAGTCGACAGCTACCGCAACTTCCTGTTCTTCGGCTTTCCCTTCCTCGCCTTCGGCGTGCTGATCGCGCGGTTCGAGCCGGTGATCGCCCGGTTGAGCCGCTGGTATCTGCCGCTGACGATTCTGGGCCTTGCCGCGCTGACGCTGGAATGGGGGCTGAACTACCACTTCAACCGGCGGAACTCGGTGTTCGAGATCTACCTCTCGCTGGCGCTGCTCTGCCCGATGCTGTTCCTGACGGTGAAGGCCCGCACCCTGATGGGCCGCAATCGCAGCATCGGCCTGTTTGCGACCGGGATCTACCTGATCCATGTCTGGGTGCTGCACCTGACCTACTACGTCGAGATGGGTGACACCGCCAGAACCCTGATCGGGCTGGCGGTGTCGGCGGCGCTGGCGCCGCTTCTGGTTCTGCTGAACCGGCGGCTGCCACTGCTCTAAGCGTCAGGCCCGCGACGTGTAGTGGACGTTCTTCACATCCGACCCCGGCGCCGATTTCTGCCGGCGATGGATCAGCCGGTTCAGCGCGTTGACATAGGCCTTCACGCTGGCCACCACCGTATCGGTGTCGGCAGCCTGGCCGGTGGCGATCTTGCCATCCTCCTCCAGCCGGACCGAGACCGTCGCCTGCGCGTCGGTGCCCTCGGTCACGGCATGGACCTGATAGATGTGCAGCTTGGCTGCATGCGGGTAGAGCATCTTCACCGCATTGAACGAGGCATCCACCGGCCCGTCGCCGGTGGCGTCGATCGAGTGGTCCACCCCGTCGATGCTCAGCGTCAGCTCGGCCTCCTGCGGGCCCTCGGTGCCGCAGATCACCCGCAGCCGCTTCACCTGCAGCGTGTCATGCTCGGCGCTGGTGGTCTGGTCCTGCATCAGCGCCACCAGATCGTCGTCGTAGACCTCCTTCTTGCGGTCGGCCAAGGCCTTGAACCGCACGAAGACATCGGCCAGCTGGTTGTCGGCCAGTTCATAGCCCAGATCGCGCAGCTTGGCGCGCAGCGCCGCCCGGCCCGAATGCTTGCCCATGACGAGGCTGGTATCGGCCAGACCGATGTCGGTCGGGCGCATGATCTCGAAGGTCTCGGCATTCTTCAGCATGCCGTCCTGATGGATGCCGCTCTCATGCGCGAAGGCGTTCTTGCCGACGATCGCCTTGTTGAACTGCACCGGGAAGCCGGAGACCGTGGCCACCTTGCGGCTGATGTTCATGATCTTGGTGGTGTCGATGCCGGTGCGGTAGGGCATGATGTCATTCCTGACCTTCAGCGCCATCACCACCTCTTCCAGCGCGGTGTTGCCCGCGCGTTCGCCCAGACCGTTGATCGTGCATTCGATCTGCCGCGCCCCGGCCTCGACCGCCGCCAGCGAGTTCGCCGTCGCCATGCCCAGATCGTTGTGGCAATGGGTGGCGAAGATGATCCGGTCCGCCCCCGGCACCCGCTCCAGGAGCATGCGGATCAGCGCCGCACTCTCGCGCGGGGCGGTGTAGCCGACGGTATCGGGAATGTTGATCGTGGTGGCGCCCGCCTTGATCGCGATCTCGACCACCCGGCACAGATAGTCATGTTCCGTCCGCGTCGCATCCATCGGCGACCATTGCACGTTGTCGCAGAGATTGCGGGCATGGGTCACGGTGTCGTGGATGCGCTCGGCCATCTGGTCCATGTCCAGATTGGGAATGGCGCGGTGCAGCGGCGAGGTGCCGATGAAGGTGTGGATGCGCGGCTGGCGCGCATGTTTCACCGCCTCCCAACAGCGGTCGATGTCCTTGTAATTGGCCCGCGCCAGCCCGCAGATCACCGCGTTCTGCGCCGCCTTGGCGATGGCCGAGACCGCCTCGAAATCGCCTTCCGAGGCGATGGGAAAGCCCGCCTCGATCACGTCGACCCCCATCTCGTCCAGGAGGCCCGCGATCTCCAGCTTCTCGGAATGGGTCATGGTGGCGCCGGGCGACTGTTCGCCGTCGCGCAGCGTCGTGTCGAAGATCACCACTCGGTCCTGGGTGGCTTTGGTCGTATCGGTCATGTGAATATCCTTCTTTTTCCTTAGCATCGTCCGCGGGCGCTGGTCACCTCCGAGCGGTCGCGCCCAAGGGCACGCTCAGAGGCGGCTAAGGAGAAGAAGCGCACGGGCGGCCGGAGGGCAGATGGCCCTCGAAGCGTTTGCGATGATGCTGTCCCGTGTCATGGCGCGGATCATACGGAGCCTGTCGGAAAAGAAAAGCGGCAAAACGCCTCGCGACGGCAGTTGGCTGACGATGCGTCACCCTTCGCCGCCTGCAGGGCTGACACGGCAAAATCGCCTGCGCCACTTTGCGCCAGCCGGGTTTGATGCAGCGCAAGCCTTCGGCAAGGCCATGGGCGTAGACCATGGCAAGCCGCATGTCCCACGGTCCGCCGAAAGGAGCCTCCCATGTCCGCGAAACCGCTTCTGGCCGCCTGCCTCGCCGCCCTGCTCACCGCCCCCGCCGCCGAGGCCGCGCATCACGAAATCGCCATGCTCAACATCGGCGCCGGGGGCGCCAAGGTGTTCGAGCCCGCCTTCCTCAGTGCCGAGGTCGGCGATACCGTCACCTTCCTGCCGGTCGACAGGGGCTTCAACGCCGAGATCATTCCGGGCATGCTGCCGCTCGGCGCGCGCGGCTTCCGCGGCGAGATGAACCGCCCGGTGACGATCACCCTGACGCAGGAAGGTCTCTGGGGGATCAAGAGCATGCCCTATTACGGCTTGGGCATGGTCGCGCTGATTCAGGTCGGCGAGCCGGTGAACCTGACCGAGGCGCTGTCGGTCCCGCATGCGCCGCGTGCCACGGCCCGTTTCGCACCGATGTTCGACAAGGTGCTGCAGAACTTCGAGGCGAACTGACCGGCCCGGCGCGGCCTCTGGAAGGTGCCGCGCCTGTCCGGCCTGACGGGGGCGGTCCCGCAGGGGGCCGCCTCCACCCCCATCCGCACTGGACACCGCCGCCGATCGCGCTTGTTTAGCGGCAATGACAAGGGGGAGAGGCGGATGATGCGGTCACTGGTGATCGGCGCGTCGGGCGGAATCGGCGCGGCCCTGCTGGCACGGCTGGCGGAGGAGGGCGAGGCCGTGGGCCTTTCGCGCTCCGCCGATGGGTTCGATGTGACCGACGAGGGCTCGGTGGCGCATCACCTCGGCGCGCTTGAGCCGCCTTTCGACCGGATCTTGGTCGCCACCGGCGCGCTGCATGGCGGGCAGGGGCCGGAGAAGACGCTGCGCGCGGTCGACGGGCCCGCGCTCGCCGCTCAATTCCAGCTCAACGCCATCGGCCCCACGCTGGTGCTGAAGCACGCGCTGCGGCTGATGCCGCGCGACCGCCCCGCGCGGTTTGCCGCGCTCTCGGCCCGGGTCGGCTCGATCGGCGACAACGCTCTGGGCGGCTGGTATGGCTATCGCGCCGCCAAGGCCGCGCTCAACCAGCTGATCCACACCGCCGCGATCGAGATCGCCCGCAGCCACCGTCAGGCGGTGGTGGTCTGCCTGCATCCCGGCACCGTCGCGACGAGCTTCAGCGCCGACTACCCCGGCCGGGACAAGCTCAGCCCCGCCGAAGCCGGCACCCATCTGGTCGATGTGCTGGGCAGCCTCACCCCCGCCGACAGCGGCGGCTTCTTCGACTGGCAGGGAAAGCCGGTGCCCTGGTAGCCTCCGCGCCTTCTCTTTCCGATCTTTCCTGCCCAAGTATCCCCGCCGGAGGCTCCACCGCCGCGGCCTGGGGCACGCCGGAACGCCCAGCACTGCCCCTCACACCTTCCGCGGCAGCCGCCGGGCGAGGGGGCTCGATGCCCCCGAGCCAGGCTCGCCCCGGTCAGTTCGCCGGCGCCGCCTCGGTTCCCGGCTCTCCGGCCTCCGCTTCCGCAGCCGCCGGGGCGGGCGTCGCGAGCATGCCGTCGTTCCACTCCCCCACGCTCTCCTGGCCGGTGGCATAGCGCATGACGCCCTGACCCTGCCGTTTGCCGGCGCGGAAATTGCCCTCGTAGACATCGCCATTGGCATAGGTGGCCACGCCCTGACCGTCGATCTCGCCGGCCTTCCAGCCGCCGATGTAGCGGAAGCCGTCGGCCATCACGATCTCGCCCTCGCCCTCGCGCTGGCCCTTGACGAAGCTGCCGCGGTAGACCGTGCCGTCGGCATAGGTGGCGATGCCCTGACCGTGGCGCTGGCCGTCGACCCAGTCGCCCTCGTATTTGTAGCCGTCGGGGTAGGTCATCACCCCCTTGCCATTGTTCTGCGCCGCCTTGAACTGGCCCTCGTAGACCAGACCGTTGGCATAGGTCGCCCGGCCGCTGCCCTCGATCACCCCGGCCTTCCAGTCGCCGTCATAGGTGGCGCCGTCCGGATAGGTGATCTTGCCCTTGCCCTCGGGCTGGTCGGCCTTGAAGGCGCCGACATAGACCGACTTGTCTGGATAGGTCACCTTGCCCTGACCCTCGATCCGGCCTTCGACCCAGTCGCCCTCGTAGACATAGCCATCGGCGCCGCGGAAGGTGCCCTTGCCTTGCCGGCGGTCGTCGACGAAGTCGCCCTCGTAGACATCGCCGTTCTTGTGGGTGACCTTGCCGCGCCCCTCGCGCTGGCCATCCTTCAGCGGGCCCTCGTAGACGTCGCCATTGGGCTGGGTCAGCTTGCCGGTGCCGTTGATCTGGCCATTGGCCCATTCGCCGACATAGACCAGCCCGTCCGGCATGGTCAGCGTGCCCATGCCCTGACGCTGGCCCTTGACCAGATCGCCCTCGTAGACCGCGCCGTCGGGATAGGTGATCCTGCCCTTGCCCTCCTTGACGCCGCCGACCCAGTCGCCGTCGTAGCGGTAGCCGTCCGGTCCCTCCATCACGCCCTTGCCGTTGTGCACCGCGTTGAGGAAGCTGCCGGTATAGCTGCCGCCATTGGCATAGCGCGCCGTGCCGGTGCCGGTCATCTGCCCGTCGGTCCAGTCGCCCTCGTAGGTGCCGCCGTCGGAGAAGGTGATCTTGCCCTTGCCCTCCGGCTTGCCGGCGACGAAGCTGCCCTCGTAGACCGAGCCGTTGGGAAAGCGCGCCGTGCCGGTGCCGCGGATCTCGCCCTCGGCCCATTCGCCGGTATATTCATAGCCGTTGGGCAGCCGGTAGGTGCCGGTGCCGTGCTGCAGCCCGTTGCGGAAGGTGCCCTCGTAGACCGAGCCATCGTCATATTGCTTGGTCGTCACCGCCCCGTCGTCCTGCGCCAGCGCCGGGCCTGCACAGGCCAGTGCCACGCCGAACAGCCCGGCCCGCACGGCCTGCCTGATGGTTCCGTCTTTACCCTGCATGTCACCCCGCCCCGTTTGCGGCCTGCCGTGAAATCCGGCCCGTGCCGCCAGCCGCCGGAGAGCCTAGCCGCCGCATCCCGCACTGACAAGCGTCCGCACCGCTATCGGCTTTTCCTTGCCCGCCAACCTGCTAGAACACAAGCCAACACCGCGTGAGCAGCAAGCAGAGGGCAGGGCATGGCTGAACGGTTCCGCCTGACAGTGGCGCAATTGAACCCCACCGTCGGCGATCTTTCGGGCAATGCCCGCATGGCAGAGGCGGCGTGGCAGGAGGCACGGGCGGCGGGGGCGCAGATGCTGGCGCTCACCGAGATGTTCATCACCGGCTACCAGACGCAGGATCTGGTGATGAAGCCCGCCTTCGCCCGCGCCGCGATGGCCGCGGTGGAACAGCTGGCGCGGGACTGCGCCGAAGGGCCGGCCATCGGCATAGGCGGGCCCTGCCTGAAGGACGGGCGGCTTTACAACGCCTATTACGTGCTGGAGGGCGGCAAGGTTGCCGCGACGGTGCTGAAGCATCACCTGCCCAATACCGATGTCTTCGACGAGAAGCGCATCTTCACCCCTTCCGACGTGCATGGCCCCTACAGGGTCGGACCCCTTCGCATCGGCACGCCGATCTGCGAGGACAGCTGGCATCCCGATGTCTGCGAGACGCTGGCCGAGACCGGGGCCGAGATCCTCCTGGTGCCGAACGGCTCACCCTATCACCGCGAGAAGCTCGAGGTGCGGATCAACCTGATGGTCGCCCGGGTGGTCGAGACCGGGTTGCCGCTGGTCTATCTCAACATGGTGGGCGGGCAGGACGATCAGGTGTTCGACGGCGCCTCCTTCGTGCTGAACCCGGGCGGGCATCTGATGGCCCAGCTTCCCGCCTTCACCGAGGAACTGCGGCATATCGATTTCGCGCTGACCGACGAGGGCTGGCGGGCCGAGAAGGGCAGCTTCGCCCCGCAGCCAGATCTCTGGGAGGCGGATTATCACGCCATGGTGCTGTCCTTGCGCGACTATCTGGCGAAGTCGGGCTTCCGCAAGGTGCTGCTGGGTCTTTCGGGCGGCATCGATTCCGCCATCGTCGCCGCCATCGCCTCCGATGCCATCGGGGCCGAGAACGTGCGCTGCGTGATGCTGCCCTCAGCCTATACCTCGGCACATTCGCTGGAGGATGCGACGCTGGTCGCCCGCGCGCTCGGCTGCCGGCTGGACACGGTGCCGATCTCCGGCCCGCAGGCCGCGGTGGGCGAGGCGCTGGCCGGGCTCTTTGCCGGAACCGAGGCGGACCTGACCGAGGAGAACGTGCAGTCGCGGCTGCGGGGGCTTCTGCTGATGGCGCTGTCGAACAAGTTCGGCGAGATGCTGTTGACAACCGGCAACAAGTCCGAGGTCGCGGTCGGCTATTGCACGATCTACGGCGACATGAACGGCGGCTACAATCCGATCAAGGACATGTACAAGACCCGCGTCTTCGAGACCTGCCGCTGGCGCAACGCGACCCATCGCCCCTGGATGAAGGGCCCGGCGGGCGAGGTGATCCCGGCGCGGGTGATCGAGAAGCCGCCGAGCGCCGAGCTGCGCCCCGACCAGCGCGACGACGACAGCCTGCCGCCCTACGAGGTGCTCGACGCCATCCTGCAGGGGCTGGTGGACCGCGAGGCCTCGGTGGCCGATCTGGTGGCCGAGGGGCAGGACCGCGACACGGTGAAGAAGGTGGAGCGGCTGCTGTATCTCAGCGAATACAAGCGCTTCCAGTCGGCGCCCGGCACACGGCTGACATCGCGTGCCTTCTGGCTCGACCGACGCTATCCGATCGTCAACCGCTGGCGCGACGAGGGCTGAGGCGGCGCGGAGAGGGCCGTCATTCGTGCTTCACGAACGGCGGCTCAGATCGGCTCCACGATGCAGTCGGTCCGCAGCCGCTCGGCATCCTCGCGGCGGCAGAGGTCGGTGGCCGCGGTCATTACCGCCGCACTCGCTCCGGCCACGCCATGCGCCAGCGCCACCTCGGGCGGATGGCCCTGCGCCAGCGCCAGCACGAAGGCGCCGACGAAGGTGTCGCCCGCGCCGACCTTGCTCTTCACCACCACCGGCGCGGATTTCGAGAACCAGCGGCCGCGCGCATCGGCCATCACCGAGCCATCGGCGCCGCGCGCCACGATCACCGTCCGCGCCACGCCGCGCGCCACGAGGGCTGCGGCGAAATCGGCAGTCTCGGTCCGCCCGGTCAGCAGGCGGCCCGCCAGCCCTTCGGCCTCGTGGTCATCCATCCTGAGGATGTCGAGCCCCGGCAGCCCTTGCTCGGCCAACAGCGCCAGCGGCGGGCCGGACGTGTCGACCACCAGCGCCGCCCGCCCGCCGATCCGGGCCGAGAGCGCCACCGGAAAGTCGTCGGGCACCCCCGGCGGCAGCGAGCCGCTGAGCACCACCATGCTGCCCGGCGCCACCGCGCGGTCGATCTCGTCCAGCGCCGCGGCGACCCGCTCGGGTTCCCAGACCGCGCCCGGCAGCATGAAGCGGAACTGGTGGCCGGTGCTCGTTTCCGTGACGGTCAGGCTCTCGCGCGTCTCGCCGGGCCCGGCGAAGGCGGTGAAGCGGATGTTCTCGGCCCCGAGCAGATCGGCCAGCCGCGCCCCGAGTGCGCCGCCGAGCGCCACGAAGGCGGTGCTCTCGCCGCCGAGGATGCGGATCGCGCGGCTGACGTTGATGCCGCCGCCGCCCGGATCGACTTTCGGCTGGGTGCAGCGCAGCTTGAGGCCCGGCAGCACCTCGCCGACATCCGCGGCAAGGTCGATCGCCGGATTCAGCGTCAGGGTCAGGATGGGGGTCATGCGGAGGGTCCTGCGTTTTTTGTCAGAGTGACAGAGCCCGCAGCGGTTAACAATGCCGCGGCGCGGCGCGCAAGGACGCACAGATGGCTTGCGAAACTGCCGAATGGTGGCAAGACGCCGCGGCACGCTATGTTCTGTCTGCAAATAACCAAGGAGGTCTCCATGCCCGTCAAGCTCGCGATCCTGTTCTACTCGACCTACGGCACCAATCACCGCATGGCGGAAATCGCCGCCGAGGCCGCCCGCGCCGCCGGGGCCGAGGTGAAGCTGCTGCGCATCGCCGAGACCGCGCCGCAGTCGGTGGTGGAGGGCCAGGACGCCTGGAAGGCGCAGGTCGAGAAGGCCTCTGCCCTGCCCGCGGCGACGCCGGCCGACATGGAATGGGCCGATGCCTATCTCTTCTCGGCCCCGACCCGCTTCGGCAACGGCCCGAGCCAGCTGCGCGCCTTCATCGACACGCTGGGCGGCGTCTGGAGCCAGGGCAAGCTCGCCAACAAGGCGGCCTCGGCGATGACTTCGGCGCAGAACACCCATGGCGGGCAGGAGGCGACGCTCCTGAGCCTCTATACCACCTTCCTGCACTGGGGCTCGATCATCGTGGCGCCGGGCTACACCGATCCGGCGATCTACGCCACCGGCGGCAACCCCTATGGCTACAGCCACACCCAGGGCGCCGAGTTCGACGAGAAGGCCGTGGCCTCGATCTCGCATCAGGCCAAGCGTCTGGTCGAGATGGCGGCGAAGCTGATCGCCTGAGGCCGGGCGGGGCCAAGAGTTTTCAGGAAAACTCTTGGCAAAATCCTTGAGAAGGATTTTGCCCGTCCCCTTGCGGGGGACGGGCGGCGCGGCTGTCAGGGGTTGACCGACAAGCCCTGCCGGTTGCAGGTTGGCGGCATCCTTCCTCCCCTGCGGGTCCGTCTGCGCGGCAGGCACCTGCTGTCCTCGCGAAAGATGATCCCATGCCCGTCAGCCTTTCCCGCCGTGGCTTCCTCGTCGGTTCGACCGCCGCCGGCGGCCTGATCCTGCTGCATCCCTATGCCGCCCGCGCGCAAGCAGGGCAGGCGCATCTGCGGCTCATGGCCACCACCGACCTGCACTGCCATGTCCAGCCCTGGGACTATTACGCCGATGCGCCGAGCGACACGATGGGTCTGGCGCGCACCGCCTCGATCATAGAGGCGCTGCGGGCCGAGGCGGGCAACACGCTGCTTGTGGACAACGGCGACTATCTGCAGGGCAACCCGCTGGGCGATTACATCGCCTATGAGCGCGGCATGCAGGAGGGTGACCTCCATCCGGTAATCGCCGCGATGAACACGCTGGGCTATGACGCGGGCACGCTGGGCAACCACGAGTTCAACTATGGCGTCTCCTTCCTCGACAAGGTGAATGCCGGGGCAAAGCATCCGGTGGTCTGCGCCAATTTCGCCAGGACGCTCGGTGGCAACCCGCGCGAGGATGCGCTGCATCTGAAGCCCTATATCATCCTCGACCGCGACCTGACCGACGGCGCGGGCGAGGTGCATCCGATCCGGATCGGGCTGATCGGCTTCGTGCCGCCGCAGATCATGAACTGGGACCGGGGCCATCTTGAGGGGCAGTTCGCCACGCGCGACATTCTGGAGGCCGCCCGCGCCTGGGTGCCGCAGATGCGCGAGGAGGGCGCGCAGATCGTCATCGCGCTGAGCCATTCCGGCATCCAGCCGGGGCCGGAGACCGAGATGATGGAAAACGCCTCGTTCCAGCTGGCCGGGATCGACGGCATCGACGCGGTGGTGAGCGGACATCAGCATCTGGTCTGGCCGGGCAAGGATTTCGAGGGCGAGGGCTTCGATGCCGGGACCGGGCTGATCAACGGCAAGCCGGTGGTGATGGCCGGGTTCTGGGGCTCGCATCTGGGGCTGATCGACCTCATGCTGGCGCGCGACGGCGAGGGCTGGACGGTCGCCGGGGCCGAAAGCTCCACCCGGCCGATCTACGAGCGCGGCGAAGACCGCAGCGTGACGGCGCTGGTCGGCGATTTCGCCCCGGCCATCGCCGCCACCGCCGAGATGCATGCCGCGACGCTTGAGTACGTGCGCGCCGAGGTGGGCCAGACCTCGGCCCCGCTGCATTCCTATTTCGCGCTGGTGGCCGACGATCCCTCGGTGCAGATCGTGAGCCTCGCGCAGATCTGGTATCTGACAGAGCAGCTGAAGGGCACGCCGCATGAGGGGCTGCCGCTTCTGTCGGCGGCGGCACCCTTCAAGGCGGGCGGACGCGGCGGGCCGGACTACTACACCGACGTTGAGACCGGGCCGGTGGCGATCAAGAACGTGGCGGACCTCTACCTCTATCCCAACACCATCCAGGCGGTGCGGATCACCGGGGCACAGCTGAAGGACTGGCTGGAACGCTCCGCCGGGATCTTCAACCGGATCGAGCCGGGAAAGCCCGACCAGCCGCTGATCGACCTCGCGTTCCGCTCCTACAATTTCGACGTGATCGACGGGGTGACCTATGCGATCGACGTGACGCAGCCCTCGAAATACGATCCCGATGGGGTGCTGCTGGACGAGACCGCCAGCCGCATCACCGATCTGCAGTGGAACGGCCAGCCGGTCGATCCGGCGCAGGAGTTCGTGGTGGCGACCAACAACTACCGCGCGGGCGGCGGCGGCAGCTTCCCGGGGGCGGATGGCTCGACGCTGATCTTCGAGGCGCCCGACACCAACCGCGACGTGATCGTGCGCTACATCATCGAGCAGAAGACCATCGCCCCCGCTGCGGATGGCAACTGGCGCTTCGCTCCGGCGGGCGGGGCAACGGTGACCTATGACACCGGGCCTGCCGCCGAGAAATATCTGGAGGACGTGCGCGCCCGCGGTCTGACCATCGAGCCTGCGGGCGAGGCGGCGGATGGCTATGCCCGCTACCGGATCACGCTTTAGGGCGGGGTTTGGGCGCTAGGCGGTAGCTGCCCTCCGGCAGGTCCAGCGCCGCGGCGAGGTCGCGGAGCTGGGTCAGCGACAGGGTCAGCCGCACCGTCTCGTTGCGGCGCTCGTCGAACTGCTCGACGGTGACGCAATCCTCGAAGGCGCAGATCGTCACGTCTTCCTGGAGGCTCACCGAGCCTTCGTCGACAAGCGTGATCACGGTGGCGTCGAAGTCGTGCTCGATGGTGAACATGGCCCGATGCTAGGGCAGGGGAGGGGCGAACTCAATGGCCTTCCCCTCCGCACCTTTCTGTGAGATGGGCTTCCCCCCGCCAAGCGTTTTGCTAGGCTGGCGGGCGGATCAGCGAAGGGATGCGCATGCGTTGGATGTGGAGTGCCGTGGCCTGCCTCGGGCTGGCAGGCTGTGGCGCCGGGGTGCCGATCGGCATGGGCCCGGCGCAGGGTCCGGTGCCGATGTCGCGCGCCCCCGATCCCGGCCCGCTGGTGACCCCGGCCGATGCCGCGCGGGCCTTCGAGGACGTGGTGGCGCGGGTGGAGCCGGTGGCCGAGGCGGTCTGCCTGCAACGCACCCGCAACGTGCCCTGCGACTTCCAGATCGTCGTCGACATGCGCCCGGGCGAGCCTGCCAACGCCTATCAGACGCTCGATCCGGGCGGGCGCCCGGTGGTGGCGCTCACGCTGGCGCTGATCGACGATGCGCGCAACGCCGACGAACTGGCTTTCGTCTTGGGCCACGAGACCTCGCACCATATCCTCGGCCATATCCCGCGCCAGCAGGAGACGGCGATGACCGGAGCGATGCTGGCTGGGGTTCTGGCGCAGATGGGCGGGGCGGATGTGGAGACCATCCGCTCGGTGCAGCAGATGGGCGCCAGCGTCGGCGCGCGGACCTTCTCCAAGGATTTCGAGCTGGAGGCGGATTCGCTGGGCACCGAGGTGACGCTCCTGGCGGGCTACGACCCGGTGCGGGGGGCTGCCTTCTTCAGCCGCCTGCCCGATCCGGGCCAGACCTTCCTTGGCAGTCACCCGCCCAATGCGCAGCGCGTAGCGATCGTGCAGCGCCGCGCGGCGGAGCTTGGTTTTTAGGCTTGATCTGAATCAAGGCCCCGACGCCGCGCCTGCCGCACCCTCGCGGAGGATCTGCCGAGGAGGATGCGATGATCGGATATGTCGAAGCGCCGGGCGCCTGGTCGCATACGCAGGGCATGGCGCGGGCGGTCGGCGTCGATCTGCCCGATGCGGTGCTCGACGGCTGGCTCACCCGCGGCGAGCTTGCCCGGCTGGTCGATCGCTGCGAGCATTGCGCCGCGACCGAGGCCTGCACCGGCTGGCTTAGCCATTCGCGCAAGGCGGGCGCGCTGCCCGGTTTCTGTCGCAACAAGGACGAGATCGAGGCGCTGGCCTGACACTGGCCTCGCCCGCGCCGGGACGCTACTCTGCGTCCCGGAGGTGCCATGCTGCAGATCGAGAATGTCGTCAGCGACCGCGGGTCGAAATATGCGGTCTCCGGCGGTCCCGCCACGGGCCGGGCCGAGGTGGAGGCCTTTCTGGCCGATCTGAAGCGGGCGAAGAAATACGCCAAGGCCACCCATAACAGCTGGGCGCTCCTGCCCAGCGAGGGCCCGCCGCTCAAGGATGACGATGGCGAGGCGGGGGCCGCCGCCGCCATCCTGCGCATGCTGGAGCGCGAGGGGCTGCAGGATCATCTCATTGTCGTCACGCGCTGGTATGGCGGGGTGAATCTTGGCGGAGACCGGTTTCGCCATGTCGTCTCGGCGGTCCGCGCCTATCTCGCCGCGCGCTGAGCCGGCAGCGAACGGGGGAACCATGCTGAGGCAGATGCGGGGCGAGGTGCTGCGGCTCAGGAACACCGCACGCTGGTCGTGGCAGGGCTGGCGCGCGGCCTGGCGCAGCGAGAAATCGCTGCGGCAATGGGCCTTGGCCAATCTCGCCTCGGCGGTCCTGGCTTTCGGGCTCGATCTGACGGCGGGCGAACGGGCGCTGGTGCTGGCGCTGGGGCTGCTGGTGCTGGCGGCGGAGCTGGCCAATACGGCGCTGGAGGAGCTGGTCGATTACATCTCGACGGCACAGGATCCGCGGGCGGGCAAGATCAAGGATTGCGGCAGTGCGGTGGTGGCGATGACGGCGCTCGCCGCCGGGGTCGGCTGGCTCGCGGTGCTCTTGGGCTGAGGCCGGGAACCTCGAAGGCTCCTTTGCGTTTTTTCTGTGTAACCAGAAACGAAGGAGAGCGTCATGGATACCGCGACCTCAACCACGACTGGCACCATGGTGTCGAGCGCCGATGTGAACGGCACCGCCGTCTACAACCTCACGGGCGAGCATTTGGGTCACATCGACCATCTGATGATCGACAAGCAGTCGGGCAACATCGCCTATGCGGTGATGGGCTTCGGCGGGTTTCTCGGGATGGGCGAAGACCACCATCCGGTTCCGTGGAAAAAGCTCAGCTACGATCCCTCGCTCGGCGGCTTCGTGACCGACATCGACCGCCAGCAGCTCGAGGGCGCCCCGGCGCGTCCGAACAACTGGCGCGACGACCGCGACTGGAGTGCGGCGACCTACAATTACTACGGTATCGCCCCCTACTGGATCTGACCGCGCGTCAGCCCGCAGAATTTTCGGCACCGGCCGCGTCTTCTCCCGAAGGCGCGGCCGTATTCATGCCAGCCGGCCCCAGAGATCGTATTCGCTGGCCTCTTCCACCGTCACGTTGACGATAACGCCGGGCTTCAGCGTCTCGAAGCCCTCGTCGATGAAGAGGTTTCCGTCGATTTCCGGCGCGTCGGCCATGGTGCGGCAGGTCGCGCCTTCCTCGTCGACGCTGTCGACGATCACGGGCATCACCCGGCCAACCTTCGCCTCGAGCTTCGCCGCCGAGATCGCTTGCGCCTTCTCCATGAAGCGGTCCCAGCGGTCCTGCTTCACCTCGGCGGGAACGTGGTCGGGCAGCAGGTTCGACCGCGCGCCGGCGACGTTCTCGTACTGGAAGCAGCCGACGCGATCGAGCTGCGCCTCGTCCAGCCAGTCGAGCAGGGTCTGGAACTCGGCCTCGGTCTCGCCGGGGTAGCCGACGATGAAGGTCGAGCGCAGCGTGATGTCGGGGCAGGCGGCGCGCCAGGCCGCGATCTCGTCCAGCGTGCGGGTGGCGGCGGCGGGCCGTGCCATCCGGCGCAGCACATCCGGATGGGCGTGCTGGAAGGGGATGTCGAGATAGGGCAGCACGAGACGTTCCGCCATCAGCGGGATCAGGTCGCGCACATGCGGATAGGGGTAGACGTAATGCAGCCGCACCCAGGCCCCGAGCTTGCCCAGCTCGCGCGCCAGATCGGTGACATGCGCCCGCACCTCGCCGCCCTTCCAGGGCGAGAGGTCATGCTTGCGGTCCACCCCGTAGGCGGAGGTGTCCTGCGAGATCACCAGCAGCTCGCGCACCCCGGCCTCGACCAGCTTCTCCGCCTCGCGCAGCACCGCATGCACCGGGCGGCTGACCAGCCTGCCGCGCATGTCGGGGATGATGCAGAACTTGCACTTGTGATTGCAGCCCTCGGAAATCTTCAGATAGCTGTAATGCCGCGGCGTCAGCGTCACGCCGCTGGCGGGCAGCAGGTCGATGAACGGATCGGGCGCGGGCGGCACCGCCAGATGCACCGCGTCCAGCACCTGCTCGTACTGATGCGGCCCGGTCACCGCCATCACCTTCGGATGCGCGCCGGTGATGTATGCGGGCTCGGCGCCGAGACAACCGGTCACGATCACCCGCCCGTTCTCGCGCAGCGCCTCGCCGATGGCGTCGAGGCTTTCGGCCTTGGCGCTGTCGAGGAAGCCGCAGGTGTTGACGATCACCGCATCTGCCCCGGCATAGTCGGGGCTGATCGCATAGCCCTCGGCGCGCAGCCGGGTCAGGATGCGCTCGCTGTCCACCAGCGCCTTGGGGCAGCCGAGGCTGACCATGCCGATGGTCGACTGGCCCTCGCGGCGCGGGCTGTCGAGGATCAGGCGCGGGGCCAGATCGGGGCGGAGGCTGGGCGGGTTCTGTGACATCGCGCCGATATAGCGGCCCCAAGCCTTGTGGGGAAGGGCGAAGCTGCGAGATATCTTGCCCGGATCGGGTGGCAGGCTTGACCTCGGCCCCGTCATGGTCGAACCCGGGTCATGGGCGACGCGCCCCTTCTGCCCCGTCTCCGAGGATTCCATGACCTGCTCCTGCCCCAGCCTTGCCCCCCTGCCTGCCTGCGAGAACCGCGACTGGGCGCGCCATGCCATCGCGCTGCTGCAGGGCGACGGCCGACGTTCGGCGGATACCCATCTGGTGAACCCGGCCTTCAAGGGGCTGCGCGGCATCCAGATCTATCTCAAGGACGAAAGCACCCATCCGACCGGCAGCCTCAAGCACCGGCTGGCGCGGTCGCTGTTCCTCTACGGCATCTGCAACGGCAGGATCACCGAAGGCACCACGCTGGTCGAGGCTTCCTCCGGCTCCACCGCCGTGTCGGAGGCCTATTTCGCGCATCTGCTGGACCTGCCCTTCCTCGCGGTGATGCCGCGCACGACCAGCCGGCAGAAGATCGAGGCGATCGAGCGCTTCGGCGGGCGCTGCCACTATGTCGACCGCGCGGACGAGGTCTATACCGTGGCGCAGCGTCTGGCCGATGAGGCGGGCGGGCATTACCTCGACCAGTTCACCAATGCCGAGCGGGCGACCGACTGGCGCGGCAACAACAACATCGCCGAGAGCATCTTCGGCCAGATGCAGGGCGAGGAGCATCCGGTGCCCGACTGGGTGGTGATGAGCGCGGGAACGGGCGGCACCTCCGCCACCATCGGGCGGTATATCCGCTACCGCAACCTCGCGACCCGGCTCTGCGTGGTGGATGTGGAGGGCTCGGCCTTCTATGACGCCTGGCAGAGCGGCGACATGGAGACCACCGCCCCCGGCTCGCGGATCGAGGGGATCGGGCGGCCGCGGGTGGAGCCTTCCTTCATTCCGGGCGTCATCGACCACATGATCCGCGTGCCCGATGCCGCTTCCATCGCCGCCATGCATGTGCTGTCCGAGCGGTTGTTCCGCCGGGTTGGCGGCTCCACCGGCACGAACTTCTTCGGCCTCTGCTGGATTGCCGCCAACATGCTGCAGGAGGGGCGGCAGGGCTCGCTCGTCTCCCTGATCTGCGACAGCGGCGACCGCTATGCCGGGACATATTACAACCCCGACTGGCTGGCCGAGCATGGCATCGATATCGCCCCGCACCGGGCGATGATCGAGCGCTTCCTCGATACGGGCGTCTACCTGCCGGTCGGCTGATCCGCTGCGGCCTCCGCTGGCTCGCCCAAGGCCTCCTTCACCTTCGCCGGCCCGATCTCGGCCATCGAGATCAGCCGCGCGCCCCGGTGATAGGAGAGGTAGCGCCAGAGCCATTGCAGCGAGACGGCGATGCGGTTCTGAAAGCCCACCAGCAGATAGACATGCACCACCGCCCAGAGCGCCCAAGCCAGCCAGCCGCGCAGCGCCCAGCCCCTGGCCTCGTAGACGGCCGCATGCCGCCCGACGATCGAGGTGTTGCCCCGGCTGCGGTAGCGGAAGGCGGTGAGCGGCGCCCCGGTCTCCAGATGTCTGCCGAGGCTCGCGCCCAGATGCTGGCCCTGCTGCTTGGCCACCTGCGCCAGACCGGGCAGGGGGCGGCCATCCTCGCCCGGAAAGGCCGCGACATCGCCGAGCGCCAGCACCCGCTCCTGCCCGATGACGGCAAGCTCCGGCGTCACCGCGATGCGCCCGGCCTTGTCCACCTCGCCCAGTTGACGCGCCAGAGGCGAGGCGGTGACCCCGGCGGCCCAGACCACCAGCCCCACCGGCAGCACCTCCTCGCCCAGGGTCAGGCTGTCGGCGCCGATCGCCTTCACCGGACGCCCGGTCAGAACCGTCACCCCCAGCCGCTCCAGCCTGCGCTGCGCGAATTCAGACGAGCCCTCGGAGAAGGCCGAAAGCAGCCGCGGCCCGGCCTCGACCAGCAGCACCCGCGCCGCCTCGGGGCGGATGCGGCGGAAATCGCGGGCGAGGGTGAAGCGGCTCAGTTCGGCCAGCGCGCCCGACAGCTCCACCCCGCTCGGGCCGCCGCCGATCACCGCGATGGTCAGCAGCCGCTCGCGTTCGGCGTCATCCTCGCAGCGCTCGGCATGCTCGAAGCTCATCAGCACACGGGTGCGGATCTGCCGCGCATCTTCGACGCTCTTCAGCCCGGGCGCGACCCGTCCCCAATCGTCCTGCCCGAAATAGCCGGTCTCCGCCCCGGTGGCGAGCACCAGCCAGTCGTAGGACATCTCGGCCCGATGGGCGAAGTGCAGGGTGCGGCTGGCGGTGTCGATCCGCGTCACCTCGCCCAGCTGGACGCCGACGCTGGGATAGCGGCTGAGGATGCTGCGGATCGGCTCGGCAATGTCGGGCGCCGACAGCGCCGCCGTGGCCACCTGATAGAGCAGCGGCTGGAAGAGGTGATGGTTCTGCCGGTCGACCACCGTCACCCGCACGCCCCGCTTCCCCAGCGCCTTGGCCACCTCCAGCCCGCCGAACCCGGCGCCCAGAACCACCACATGCGCGCCACCCGTCTGATCCGCCATAGCCACCCCCTTCGTGGGAGGCAACGGCTGGCAGGGGGCAGAGTTCCAGAAGAGGGGAAACGGAGGCCGGCTGCGGGCCTCAACGTCAGGTAATCATGTGGTAATGGCGGAGACGAAGGGATTCGAACCCTCGAGACCCTTCCGGGCCTGCACCCTTAGCAGGGGTGTGCCTTCGACCACTCGGCCACATCTCCGCCGACGGGTTTAGCGGGGTCGGCGGGAGGGGGCAAGGGGAAAGAACGGGGTAATTTGCCCCCCACAGAGGATCAGCCGCTGAACAGGAAATGCAGCACGTCGCCGTCCTTGACCTCGTAGGTCTTGCCCTCGACGCGGAACTTCCCGGCCTCCTTGGCGCCGGATTCGCCCTTGCCCGCGACGTAATCGTCATAGGCGATGGTCTCGGCGCGGATGAAGCCTTTCTCGAAATCGCCATGGATCACCCCCGCCGCCTGCGGCGCCAGCATGCCCTTGGTGATCGTCCAGGCGCGGGCCTCCTTGGGGCCGACGGTGAAATAGGTCTGCAGCCCGAGCAGCGTGTAGCCGGCGCGGATCAGCCGGTCGAGCCCGGCCTCCTCGAGCCCCATCTCCTCGAGGAACATCGCGGCCTCGTCATCGGCGAGCTGGCTGATCTCCTCCTCGATCCGGGCCGAGATCACCACCGAGGCGGCGCCCTGCGCGCGGGCCATCTCGGCCACGCGGGCCGATTGCGAGTTGCCCTCGGCGGCGCAGGCCTCCTCGACGTTGCAGACATAGAGCACGGGTTTCGCGGTCAGAAGCTGCAGCAGGCGCCAGTTGCGGGCGTCGTCCTCGGAGATAGCGACGGTGCGGGCGGGCTTGCCCGCTTCCAGCGCCGCCAGAGCCGCGCGCAGCAGCCGGTCCTGATCGACCGACTCCTTGTCGCCGCCCTTCAGCTTGCGGGAGAGGTTCGCCAGCCGCCGCTCGATCGATTCCATGTCGGCGAGCATCAGCTCGGTCTCGATGGTCTCGGCATCGGCCACCGGATCGATGCGGCCCTCGACATGGGTGATGTCGCCATCCTCGAAGCAGCGCAGCACGTGGGCGATGGCGTCGCATTCGCGGATGTTGGCGAGGAACTGGTTGCCCAGACCCTCGCCCTTCGACGCGCCGCGCACGAGACCGGCGATGTCGACGAAGGTCATGCGGGTCGGGATGATCTGCTTGGAGCCGGCGATGGCCGCCAGCGTCTCCAGCCGCGCGTCGGGGACGGCGACCTCGCCGACGTTCGGCTCGATGGTGCAGAAGGGAAAGTTGGCGGCCTGTGCCGCAGCGGTTCGGGTCAGAGCGTTGAAGAGCGTGGATTTGCCCACGTTCGGCAAGCCGACGATGCCCATACGAAAGCCCATGACGCGCACTCCGGTTGAAGGTTTGCCGCTTCATAGGCAAGGGGCTGGCGTTAGGCAAGGCGGGGCGGGGCGCTTGCCGGCCTCCGGCGGCGCCTCGGCCCCATTGATTTTCCCGCGCCGCTGTCGCACACCCGTCCCCGACAGGCGAGGCTGGCAAAGGGCGGGACGGGACATGACACGGATTGACGACAGCTTCGCGCGGCTCGCGGCCGAGGGGAAGAAGGCTTTCGTGGCCTATATCATGGCGGGCGATCCGGATCTGGAGACCTCGCTTGCGGTGATGAAGGGGCTGCCGGCGGCGGGCGTCGACATCATCGAGCTGGGCATGCCCTTCACCGATCCGATGGCGGATGGCGAGACGATCCAGCTCGCCGGGCAGCGGGCGCTGGAGGGCGGGCAGACGCTGGAGAAGACGCTGGCGATGGCGCGGGCCTTCCGCGAGGAGGATCAGGTGACGCCGATCGTGATGATGGGCTATTACAACCCGATCTATGCCCGGGGGGTGGACACCTTCCTTGCCGAGGCCAAGGCCGCGGGGATCGACGGGCTGATCGTGGTCGATCTGCCGCCGGAGGAGGACAGCGAGCTCTGCCTGCCGGCGCAGGCGGCGGGGCTCAACTTCATCCGGCTGGCGACGCCGACGACCGATGCCAAGCGGCTGCCGAAGGTGCTGCAGAATACCTCTGGCTTCGTCTATTACGTCTCGATCACCGGGATCACCGGGGCGGGGGCGGCGCGGCCGGAGGATGTGGCGCCGGAGGTGGCGCGGATCAAGGCGGCGACGGCGCTGCCGGTGATCGTGGGTTTCGGGATCACCACGCCCGAGGCGGCCAAGGGGATCGCCGGGATCGCGGATGGTTGCGTCGTGGGCTCGGCCATCGTCAAGCTGGTGGGCGAGGGGCGGCCGGTGGCCGAGGTGCTGGACCGGGTGGCGGCACTGGCGGCAGGGGCGCATCAGGCGTGAGTTTCACGCGTGAAAATCCCGCCATGTCCTTGTTGGCGTGGCGGTTTTCCTAAGGCGTTAACTTTCTGGCAAGGGTTTTCCCGCGCTGCGGCGCGGGGCCGGGCAGCGCGGTGAGGTCGCGAGCGGCGGTGGCTGGACGGCAGGCTGTTCCGAGCGGGAGGAGGCGACGAGGTCAGCCGCGGCGGGCGGCGTCGATCCTTGCGACGTCGATCTTTGTCATCTCCATCATCGCGGCGAAGGCGCGTTTCGCCTCGTCGCCTCCGGCCAACATCGCCTCGGTGAGGCTGCGCGGGGTGATCTGCCACGAGACGCCCCATCTGTCCTTGCACCAGCCGCAGGCGCTTTCCTGACCGCCATTGCCGACGATGGCGGACCAGTAGCGGTCGGTCTCGGCCTGATCCTCGGTGGCGATCTGGAAGGAGAAGGCCTCGCTCTGGCGGAAGGCGGTGCCGCCGTTGAGGCCCAGGCAGGGCAGGCCCGCGACGGTGAAATCGACGGTCAGCACGTCGCCCGCCTTGCCCGAGGGATAGTCGCCCGGCGCGCGGGTGACCGCATCGACCGAACTTTGCGGGAAGACGCTGGCATAGAAGTGCGCGGCGGCTTCGGCCTCGGTGTCATACCAGAGGCAGATCCGGGTCTTTGCAACGCTCATGGCTTGTCCTTTCGCGGGGGAGGCTGACGTGTGGCTGAGCGCCAGCATAGCGCAGAACGGCGGCTGCCGCATCCTCCCGGGGCGGGGCGGCGCAAGCCGACCGCGGCCCCGGCGAGCCGCAGAAGCGGATTGATCTGCATCGGGGCAATTGGTAAGGAAATATGACCGATCCAGCGCAGAGGGGTTCCCATGGCCGTCGTCACCTGCATCGAAGACCTGAAGCGGATGCACCGCCGCCGGGCGCCGAAGATGTTCTTCGATTACTGCGAGAGCGGCAGCTATACCGAGCAGACCTTCCGCGACAACTGTTCGGACTTCGCGGCGTTGCGCCTGCGGCAGAAGGTGGCGGTCGACATGTCGGGGCGGTCCACCGCCAGCGAGATGATCGGGCAGAAGGTCTCGATGCCGGTGGCGCTGGCACCGGTGGGCATGACGGGCATGCAGGCGGCGGATGGCGAGATCAAGGCGGCGCGGGCGGCGGAGGCCTTCGGCGTGCCCTACACGCTGTCGACCATGTCGATCTGTTCGGTCGAGGATGTGGCGGCGCATACGACGAAGCCCTTCTGGTTCCAGCTCTACGTGATGAAGGACGAGGAGTTCGTCGACGGGATGATCGCCCGGGCCAAGGCCGCCAACTGCTCGGCACTGGTGCTGACGCTGGATCTGCAGATCCTCGGCCAGCGGCACAAGGATCTGAAGAACGGGCTCTCGGCGCCGCCGAAGCTGACGCTGCCGGTGATGCTGGACCTCGCGACCAAATGGGGCTGGGGGCTGGAGATGCTGAAGACGAAGCGCCGGTCCTTCGGCAATATCGTCGGCCATGCCAAGGGGGTGGGCGATACCTCGAGCCTGATGAGCTGGACCTCGGAACAGTTCGACCCGCATCTCGACTGGGGCAAGATCGCCCGCATCCGCGACCAATGGGGCGGCAAGCTGATCCTGAAGGGGATCCTCGACGCCGATGACGCGCGGCTGGCGGCGGATTTCGGCGCCGATGCGATCGTGGTGTCGAACCATGGCGGGCGGCAGCTCGACGGGGCGGTCTCGGCGATCCGCATGCTGCCCTCGATCGTGGCGGCGGTGGGCGACCGGATCGAGGTGCATATGGACAGCGGCATCCGCTCGGGGCAGGACGTGCTGAAGGCGCTCGCGCTGGGGGCGAAGGGCACCTATATCGGCCGGTCCTACATCTATGGGCTGGGCGCGATGGGGCAGGAGGGGGTTCGGCAGGCGCTGGAGGTGATCCGCAAGGAGCTGGACATCTCGATGGCGCTCTGCGGCGAGAAGAGTGTCACGGCGCTCCGGCGGGAGAACCTGCTGGTGCCGCGGGGGTTCGAGGGCGACTGGGCCTGAGGGCGGGGGAAATTCTTCTGCGAAGAATTTTCCCGTCAGGAGAGGGGCAATTCTTCTGCGAAGAATTGGGCAGGACGGCTGGCCGCGTGCGCGGGGCTGGCCTGCGCTTGTGTCGGGAAGGCGCCGGGATCAGCCGCGGCGGGCCATGAGCGGGGCGAGGATCAGCACGCTGAGGAGCGCCAGTGCGGCAAAGCCGAAGGCGGCGCGCAGGCCGAAGGCGCCGGCGATGAAGCCGAGGGTCGGCGGGCCGAAGAAATAGCCGAAATAGCCGAAGAGCGTGGCGCGGGCCACGGCGCGGGCACGGGCCTCGGGGGCGGCGTTGCGGCCGACCATCGAGAAGGCCGTGGGGGCGATGACCGAGGCGCCGAGCCCCATGACGATGAAGCCCGCATAGGCCATCGGCGGGCTGACGGCCGAGGCGGCGAGCACGGCGCCGAGACCGGCGGTGAGCGCGCCGCCGCGCAGCAGCTTCGCCGGGCATATGTGGGCGATGATGCCCTGGCCGGCGAGCCGGGCAAGCCCCATGGTGATGGCGATGACCGCGGGGCCGAGGCTGCCTTGGGTGGGCGAGCCGCCGAGCGTGCGCTCGATATGCAGGGCCGACCAGGATTCGGCGGCGTTTTCCGAGAGGAAGGCGATCATCACGATGGCGCCGCCGATCAGCGGGCCGAGCCCAAGGGCGCTGTGGGCGGCGCCGTTCTGCCGGGTGAGGCCGCGGATGGTGCCGTCGCGCTCGAAGGCGGCGAGGGCGATGAGGCCGGCGGTGAGGCCGGTGACGACGAGGATCATGCCGGGGGTCCAGCCGGCGCCGCGGGCGAGGCCGGTGCCGAGCGCGGCTGCGGCATAGGAGAGCGAGTAGACGGCGTGGCAGAGGTTCATCAGGTGCAGGCCGCGCTCGTTTTCCAGCACCGCGACGCGGGCGTTCATGAGGACATCGAGCGTGCCGGTGGTGGCGCCGCAGGCGGCGAGGGCAAGGGCGAAGACCCAGAGCGTCGGGGAGAGGCCGGGGAGCAGGAAGGCCGCAGCCATGGCGAGCGTCGCCGCCGGCAGGGCGAGACGGCCGAGCAGCGTGCCGGTGTGCGGCGCGGCGAGCATGGCGCTGACGGCGGCGATCGGGGCGGCGAGCATCAGGAGGCCCAGTTGCGCCTCGGTCACGCCGAGCATCGCCTTGGTGTCGGGCAGGACGGCGGCGAAGCTGCCCCAGACGAGGCCCATCGCGGAGAAGGACGCGAGCGGGGCGCGCGCGATGCGGGCAGGGGCGAGGAGGGACATTGGAGACTCCGGTTGAGCCCCGGTCTAGCCGAGACTGCGGGCGGGGTGAAGGACGGGAGCGGCGCGGCAGGGGCGGAATCCGGCCCCCGTGGCGGATTTCCTGCAGCGATTGCGGGAGGGGCGCGCGTTTGGCGCTTCCCTTGGGGGGGATTCTGCCCTATAGGCCCGGTTCGCGCGCCCATGCACCCTTGGAGGATGGGGCGCTTTACATATGGAGAACCTCAATGGCTGGTGAAATCCCTGATTTTCACGCCGAGGTACGGACGGGGACAGGCAAGGGGGCCGCTCGTCAAGCTCGTCGTGAGGGCTACGTACCCGGTATCGTTTATGGTGGTGGCGCGGAGCCGCTGTCCATCAACATCAAGTACAACACGCTGCTGAACCGGCTGAAGAAAGGCCGTTTCCTCCAGACCCTGTTCAACCTGAAGGTTGAAGGGCAGGAAGACGTGCGCGTGATCTGCCGCGGCGTCCAGCGCGACGTGGTGAAGGACCTGCCGACGCATGTCGACTTCATGCGCCTGCGCCGCACGAGCCGGGTGAACCTGTTCATCCACGTGACCTTCGAAAACCATGCCGACGCCCCCGGGCTGAAGCGTGGCGGCACGCTCACCGTGGTGCGCCCGGAAGTCGAGCTCGACGTGCTGGCCGGGGAAATCCCGGATCACATCACCGTCGACCTGACCGGCAAGAACATCGGCGATGTCATCCACATCCAGGATGTCGTGCTGCCGGAAGGCGTGGTTCCGACCATCGACCGGAACTTCGTGATCGCCAACATCTCGGCTCCGTCGGGGCTGCGGTCGGCGGACAATGAAGAGACCGCCGAAGAGGCCTGAGCCTTTTCGACAGGACGTTTCGGGGAACGCGGGGGCGAAGGCTCCCGCGTTTTTCATTTGCGGGGGCGGGGGCGCGCGATAGGGTCGGCGGATGGACCGGAACGCCCTTTGCACCCTTTACCACGGCTACCTCGACTGCCTGAACCGGCAGGACTGGGCCGTGCTGGGACGGTTCGTGCATCCCGAGGTGCGGCACAACGGGCGGGCGCTGGGGCTGGCAGGGTATCGCGCGATGCTCGAGGGCGATTTCCGCGCCATTCCCGATCTCGTCTTCCGGATCGAGCTCCTGCTGGCCGACCCGCCGCAGGTGGCGAGCCGGCTGGCCTTCGACTGCACCCCGGTTGGGGAGCTGTTCGGGCTGGCGGTGAACGGCAGGCGGGTGCGCTTTGCCGAGAACGTGTTCTACGCCTACCGCGACGGGCTGATCCATGACGTGCGCTCGGTCATCGACACCGGGGCCATCGCAGCGCAGCTGTGAGCTCAGGCGGCGATGTGCTGGACCGAGGCGAAGATCTCCAGCTCCGGCGGGCCGGCGTAGAGATCGGCATTGCCGCCCGCGCCGCGATGGGCGGTGCGGAAGGCCTCGGATTTGGTCCAGGCGGTGAAGGCCTCTTCCGACTCCCAGAGGGTGTGCGAGGCGTAGAGGGTGTGATCCTCCTTCGAGGGGCCGCGCATCAGGTGGAAGGAGACGAAGCCCGGCACCTGCGGCAACTGGCTGTCGCGGTTTTTCCAGACCGTCTCGAAGGCGGTCTCCTGCCCGGGTTTCACGCGGAAGCGGTTCATGGTGAGATACATCGCGGCATCCTTGGGCTGAGGGGGAAGGGCTGGCGGAGGCTGGCCGCCGCACTGTGGCGCGCGCCTGCCGGCAAGGTCAAGACTTGCAGGGCAGGAGGGGCGCCCGTAGATAGCTCGGGCGGCTTTCACGGAGCCTTTCACAGGGCCTTTCACGGAGCATCGGCATGAAACTCTTCGTCGGCCTCGGCAATCCCGGCGCGAAATATGCGGGCAACCGGCACAACATCGGCTTCATGGCGGTGGATGCCATCGCGGCGGATCACGGCTTCGGGCCGTGGAAGGCGCGGTTCCGCGGGCTGGTGAGCGAGGGGCGGCTGGGGGGCGAGCAGGTGATGCTGTTGAAGCCCGAGACCTTCATGAACCTTTCGGGCCAGTCGGTCGGCGAGGCGATGCGCTTCTACAAGCTGACGCCTGCCGATGTGATGGTGTTCCATGACGAGCTGGATCTGGCGCCGGGCAAGCTGAAGGTGAAGCAGGGCGGCGGCCATGCCGGGCACAACGGGCTGCGCTCGATGCATCAGCATATCGGCGAGGCTTACGGGCGGGTGCGGCTGGGGATCGGCCATCCGGGGCACAAGGATGCGGTGGCCAACTATGTGCTGAGCGATTTCGCCAAGGCCGAGCAGGGCTGGCTGGACGATCTGCTGCGCGGGATCTCCGATGGTGCGGCGCATCTGGCCGAGGGCGATGGCGCACGGTTCCTGAACATGGTGGCGCTGCGTGTGGCGCCGCCGCGCAGCTCGACCGGGACGCGGCCGGAGGGCGGGGCGAAGCCGAAGCCGGAGGGCAGGGCGAAGCCGGAGGGTGAGACGAAGCCGGAAGCCGGGGCGCCGGAGCCTGCGGCGGAGCCCGACACGCGCAATGCGTTGCAGCGGCTGGCGGATCGGTTCCGCTAGACGAATTGCTCGCGGATCAGCCGTTCCTCGAGCCCGTGGCCGGGATCGAACAGGATGCGGTGGCGGATCTTGGGTTCGGAGCGGATCTCGACCGAGATGACGTCGCGCACCGAGCGGCCATCGGCATCGGCCATCACCGGGCGTTTTTCAGCATCGAGCACGTCGAAACGCACCAGCGCCGTCTTGGGCAGGAGCGCGCCGCGCCAGCGCCGGGGGCGGAAGGCGGCCATGGCGGTGAGCGCCAGCACATCGGCGCCGATCGGCAGGATCGGGCCATGGGCGGAATAGTTGTAGGCCGTCGATCCGGCGGGGGTGGCGACCAGCGCGCCGTCGCAGACGAGTTCCGGCAGGCGCACGCGGCCATCGACCGAGATCTGCAGCCACGCCGCCTGCGGGCCGGCGCGCAGCAGCGAGACCTCGTTGATGGCGAGCCGGTGATGCACCTCGCCGCTGTCGGTGACGGCGGTCATCGCCAGCGGGTTGATGACCTCCTCCACCGCCTGCGCCACGCGGTCGGAAAGGCCGGTGGGCTGGTAGGCGTTCATCAGGAAGCCGACGGTGCCGCGGTTCATGCCGTAGACCGGGATGTCGAGGCTTTGCGTCTCGTGCAGGGTCTGCAGCATGAAGCCGTCGCCGCCGAGCGCCACGATGACATCGGCCTCGGGCAGCGGGCACTGGCCGTAGCGCGCCACCAGCTGCGCCAGAGCCTCCTGCGCGACGGGCGCGGGACTGGCGGTGAAGGCGATGCGCAGATGCGCCATGAGGCAGTCTCCGTCAGGTTGGGGCCCAGTCTTGGCGGGCGGGGCGGGCAAACTCAACCCCTGCCGTGGGCCGTGCGGGGCCGTCGCGCAAGCCGATTTCGCGCAAACCGGGTCATGCGTCGTTTTCTTGCCTTTCTGTAGCGCAAGGGATGCTCTAAATACCCCCAACCCCGCATCCGATCAGGAGACGCCCATGAACGCCCCGCACCGCGACGCCGGCTTTTTCACCGAAAGCCTGTCCTCCCGTGACCCCGAGCTCTATGCCTCGATCACCGGAGAGCTCGGCCGTCAGCGCGACGAGATCGAGCTGATCGCCAGCGAGAACATCGTCAGCCGCGCCGTGATGGAGGCGCAGGGGTCGGTGATGACCAACAAATATGCCGAAGGCTATCCGGGCAAGCGCTATTACGGCGGCTGCGACTGGGTCGACGTGGCCGAGACGCTGGCGATCGAGCGGGCCAAGCAGCTGTTCGGCTGCGACTTCGCCAACGTGCAGCCGAACTCGGGCAGCCAGGCGAACCAGGGCGTGTTCCAGGCGCTGATCAAGCCGGGCGATACCATCCTCGGCATGGGGCTGGCCTCGGGCGGGCACCTGACGCATGGGGCGGCGCCGAACCAGTCGGGCAAGTGGTTCAACGCAATCCAGTATGGCGTGCGCCAGCAGGACAACCTGATCGACTACGATCAGGTGGAGGCGCTGGCCAAGGAGCACAAGCCGAAGCTGATCATCGCGGGCGGCTCGGCCATTCCGCGGCAGATCGACTTCGCCAAGTTCCGCGCGATCGCCGACATGGTGGGCGCCTATCTCATGGTGGACATGGCGCATTTCGCGGGTCTGGTGGCCGGTGGCCAGCATCCCTCGCCCTTCCCCTACGCCGATGTCGCGACCACCACGACGCACAAGACCCTGCGCGGGCCGCGCGGCGGGATGATCCTGACCAACAACGAGGAGATCGCCAAGAAGGTGAACTCCGCGATCTTCCCGGGCATCCAGGGCGGGCCGCTGATGCATGTGATCGCCGCCAAGGCCGTGGCCTTCGGCGAGGCGCTGCGTCCCGAGTTCAAGAGCTATGCCGCGCAGGTCGTGAAGAACGCGCAGGCGCTGGCCGACGAGCTGATGAAGGGCGGGCTCGACATCGTCACCGGTGGGACCGACACGCATGTGATGCTGGTGGACCTGCGCCCCAAGGGCGTGAAGGGCAATGCGACCGAGAAGGCGCTGGGCCGGGCGCATATCACCTGCAACAAGAACGGCATCCCCTTCGACCCGGAGAAGCCGATGGTGACGAGCGGCGTGCGTCTGGGCACCCCGGCGGGCACGACGCGCGGCTTCGGCGAGGCCGAGTTCCGCGAGATCGGCCGGCTGATCGTCGAGGTGGTCGACGGGCTGGCGGCGAATGGCGAAGAGGGCAATGCCGAGGTGGAAGCCGCGGTGAAGGCCAAGGTCGAAACGCTCTGCGGGCAGTTCCCGCTCTATCCGACGCTGTGAGACCGGCAGGGCGCGGAGGCCAAGCCCGCCGCGCCCGCCCAGACTAAAGCTCGCCGCGCAGTTTCATCGCCATGGCGAAGAGCCCGCCGACCACGAGCACGATCAGCAGGGTCGAGGCGGCGAAGTTCAACAGGAACATGCGCCAGCGGTCCCAGCGGTTCACCCCCGAAAGATAGCGCACGCAGATGTCATAGGCGCCGGCCACCGACTCGTGGTCGAGCTGCAGCAGGAGCCTGGGGTTCTGCGCCAGCTCCGACGCCTCGGCCAGCCGTTCGGCGGAGCGGCGCACCTTGCGCGGCAGGCGCCTGCCGCCACTGCGCAGCTTTTCCGGCAGGCCCTTGCCCCGGATACGCAACCGTTCTTCCATCAGCCCGGCCACGCGGGCGGCCATCTGCTGTATCGTTACTGCACTCATCTGCGCCTCGCTGTCTTCGCCCGGAGATTAGGCGGCGGCCGCGCCGTCTTCAACTGCTCTGGCCGTTGGGGGAGCGAGCGGCTATGAAGAGGGCATGCTGACCACAGTGATCCACCCCGCCGAGCGGCCCTCGGGCCTTCCCCCTCTGCTGATCGCGCATGGCCTGTTCGGCTCGGCGCGGAACTGGGGGGTGATCGCACGCCGGCTGGCCGAGAGCCGCGACGTGCTGGCGGTGGACATGCGCAACCACGGCACGAGCCCCCGGTCGGAGGTGCACCGCTATCCCGAGATGGCCGCCGATCTGGCCGAGGTGATCGAGGCGCATGGCGGGCTGGCGGATGTGGTCGGGCATTCGATGGGCGGCAAGGCCGCGACGATGCTGGCATTGACGCGGCCGGAGCGGGTGCGGCGGCTGGTGGTCGCCGATATCGCGCCGGTGGGCTATGGCCATGACCAGCGCCAGCATATCGACACGATGGAGGCGCTGGACCTCGCCGGCGTGACCACGCGCGGCGAGGCGGACCGGCGGCTGGCGGCACTGCTGGACGATGCGGGCCTGCGGGCCTTCTTCCTGCAGTCGCTGGATCTGAAGGCAGACCCGCCGCGCTGGCGGCTGAACCTGCCGGTGCTGCGGCAGGAGATGCCGCAGATCCTCGGCTGGCCCGAGGTGTCGGGACAGTTCGACGGGCCGGTGCTGTTCCTGAGCGGGGGCGAGTCGCGCTATGTGCTGCCGGAGCATCGCGAGACGATCCGCGGGCTGTTTCCGGCGGCGCGCTTTGCGAAGATCCCCGGGGCAGGGCATTGGCTGCATGCCGAGAAGCCGCGCGAGTTCGAGGAGACGCTGCGGGTCTTCCTGTCCTAGTCGCGCGGCAGGCGCATCCGCTCCATCAGCCCGTCGCGCATCACGAATTTGTGCGCCAGCGCCCCCAGCACATGCACGCCGACCAGCGCGAGGATCAGAAGCTTCAGATCGGCATGCAGCGCCCCCGCGAGCGGGATGCCCTTGAACCAGGCGACGGCGCCGCTGGCAGGCACCACGAAGAGCGCAAACAGCAGGAAGACCTGCGTCTCGGTCGCGACGAATTGCGCGAGGCTCTTCTCGCCGGTGTCGAGCGGCGAGATCGGGCCGGGGGTGCCATGGGTGAAGCGCAGCACGATGCGCCAGATCACCAGAAGCCCGATCACGAGGCCGACCGCCACATGCAGCCAGGCGAGCAGGCTGAAGCCCGGGTCCTCGCCGCGCTGCTGCGCCTCCCATGTCCAGCGCATCGGCGCGTTGAACAGGAACTGGAAGACGACGAGCGCCGCGACGATCCAGTGCAGCCGGATCTGCATCGGCGAGAAGGCGGCGGGTCTGGCTTTGCGCATGACGGATCCTTTCGCGCTGACGCGGACTCAGGCCAGCTTGCGCGCGATGATGGCGCTGACCGGCACGGCCAGCACGAAGCCAATTGCCGCAGCCAGGAGGATCGGCTGCAGGCTGTCGTAGCCGGTGGTCAGGGCGATCACGATCCCGACGCCCATCAGCGTGGTCGAGATCATCGAAAACAGGATCATGGTCAGGCGCAGCATGTCAGCCTCCGCAGGGATTGTCTGCACGCATCCTGCCGAGCCGCGGGACGGCGCGATTTGATGCGGATCAGGCGGAAGGGGAAATTTTGCGGGCCGCGGTGGGGGTGCGACAAAGGGGCGCCCCCAAGCGGGGTGCGGCAGGCGGACGGAGGGAAATCTGGTGGAGTCGAGGGGGATCGAACCCCTGACCTCGTCATTGCGAACGACGCGCTCTCCCAACTGAGCTACGACCCCAACGGGCTGTTATCTGGCCCAGCCGCCGCCGGATGTCAAGAGACTGTCCTGCGGCGTTTTTCGCGGCTCAGCGCGCGGCGGCATCGTCGAAGCCATAGCCGAAGCGGGCGATGTCCTCGGCGCAAAGGCTGGCGATCAGCGCGGCATCGGCCTGGGAATAGTAGCCGCGCCAGTCGGGCAGGCGGGCCGAGTCGTTCACCCGCGGCAGGGGCGAGAGGCGGAAGCCGAGATGTGTCTCGAAGGGGGCGAGGTCTTCGGCGAGATGTTCGAGCCGCAGGTAGAGGCTGGCCCGCTCCACCCCGTGGCGGTCGCGCAGATAGGCCGAGGCGGGCCAGAGCCGGAAGCCGGTGCGGGTCTGCGGGTGGTTGAGGAAGGCCGAGAAGCCGTGGCTCTTGGCGAGGCCGACGGCGGGATGGGCGAAGCTCTGGCCGCGGAGCCAGTGGTAGTAGCTGACCGCCCGGTCCCAGGGGTTGCGGACGATGGCGGTGGTGAAGAAGATCTCGATCTCGGCATCGGTGAGAAGGCCCGCGATATCGGCGAGGGTCGAATGCTTCCAGAGCCGCCCCATCGCCTTGACGCCCCGCAACCTGCCGCGCCGCGCTCGGGCTTTTGGCGTGTCGCCGATCAGGATGTCGTCCTTCCTCGCCCGCCGCTCCAGCGCCAGCGACAACGCGGTGCCGCCGGTCTTGGGGATATGGACGAAGATGAAGCGGCGCCCGCGAGAGATGATCATCGCGGGGGCCCGGGCCGGGGGGAGCCGGGCTTGGGGGCATCGAGCCCCCGCGCCCGGCGCTGCCGCGGGAGAAACGGCTGCGGTGCGGAGCGGGTGGGGAGTGCGGCGCGCCGCGGTGGGGCGGCGGATGCCTCCGGCGGGGATCGTTGGGCGAAGATGAAGGGCGGGGAGGAGGCGGATGGGCGGCGCGCGCGGGTGGTGGGCGCGGGTCCGAAGGATGCCCGACGCGGGCGGAGGGTGGGTTTGGCGGGAGACCTTGACCGGGTACGCCCCGGTTGGGCGGCGGATGCCTCCGGCGGGGATATTTGGGCGAAGATGAGGGGCGGTGCGGAGCGGAGCCTTCCTTGGGGGGCTGGCCCGTTGCCCCGGCGCGCAGGGGACGCCTTTGGCGGGGGGAGGGGGGCCAGCGGGGGAAGCATGGTCAGACCGGGTGGGGCGGGTCGCGCCCGTCGAAGAAGGCGGTGAGGTTGTCGAGCGCCATCATCCCCATGGCTTCGCGCACGTCGAGCGCGGCGGTGCCGAGATGCGGCAGGAGGGTGACGTTCTCCATCGCAATGAGCGCTTCGGGCACGGTGGGTTCGTGCTCGTAGACGTCGAGGCCGGCGCCGGCGATGCGGCCCTGTTGCAGCGCCTCGATCAGCGCCGCCTCGTCGACGATGTCGCCGCGGGCGATGTTGATGAGCAGGGCGTGGGGCCGCATCCGGGCCAGCGCCGCCGCGTCGATCAGGTGATGCGTGGCGGGGGTGGCGGGGACGGCCACGACGACGATATCGGCGGCGAGCGTCTCGGCCAGATCGGTCTGGCGGGCGGGCAGGCCGGGGTCGGCGACCGGGGAGCGGTTGAAGAAGCGCACCTCCATGCCGAAGCCGTGGTGGCAGCGCCGGGTGATGGCCTTGCCGATCCGGCCCATGCCGATGATGCCGAGGCTGCGGCCGGTGACATGCATGCCGAGCATCTGCGTCGGGTGCCAGCCCTGCCATTGGCCGGAGCGCACCAGCCTCTCGCCCTCGCCGGCGCGGCGGGCGGTCATCAGGATCAGCGTGAGGGCGATGTCGGCGGTGGCGTCGGTGACGGCGCCGGGGGTGTTGGTAACGGCGAGCCCGGCGGCGCGGGCGGCGGCGATGTCGATATGGTTGGTGCCGACGCCGAAATTGGCGAGGATGCGCGCCTTGGGCGCGGGCACGTCGGCGAAGACCTCGGCGCGGAAGAGATCGCCCAGCGTCGGCAGCACCGCGTCATAGTCGAGCGCGGCGCGCAGTTCCGCCGGGGTGAGCGGTGTCGTCTCGGGTCGCAGGGTGACGTCGAAGCGGGCGCGGGCGGCCGCGATCACCTTCTCGGGCAGCGGGCGGGTGATGAGGAGCCGGGTCAAAACAGCCGCCCTCCATCGGGCACCGCATGGTCGGGGCCGATCAGCACCACCTCGCCATCGGCATCGGGCACGCCCAGCACCAGCACTTCGGAGAGCACCTTGCCGATCTGCCGCGGCGGGAAGTTCACCACCGCCAGCACCTGCCGCCCGATCAGCGTCTCGGGCGTGTAATGCCGGGTGATCTGCGCCGAGGAGCGTTTCTCGCCCAGATCGCCGCCGAAATCGACCCAGAGCTTGAAGGCGGGCTTGCGTGCCTCGGGGAAGGGTTCGGCGCGGGTGATGCGGCCGACGCGGATGTCGAGCTTTGCGAAATCGTCGTAGGTGATGCTCACTGGCCGAGCTCCCGTCCGCGGTCGGCGGCGGCCTTGACGGCGCGGCGCAGCAGGGGGGGGAAGCCGGTCTCCGGGTCCATCAGCACCTTCAGCGCGGCGGCGGTGGTGCCGCCGGGGGAGGTCACGTTGATGCGCAGCTGCTCGGCGCTGTCGGGGGCGCGGTGGGCGAGCTCTCCCGCCCCGGTCACCGTGGCGCGGGCGAGCTGCATGGCGAGCGCGGGCGGCAGGCCCTCGGCCTCGCCCGCGGCGGCCAGCGCCTCGATCAGGTGGAAGACATAGGCCGGGCCCGAGCCGGAGACGCCGGTCACCGCGTCGATCTGCGCCTCGGTCTCCAGCCGCACGGTCTGGCCGACGGCGGAAAGCAGCGTCTCGGCCAGCGCCACCTGCTCGGCGCTGGCGTGGGCATTGCCGATCAGCGCGGTGATGCCGCGGCCCACGGCGGCGGGGGTGTTGGGCATGGCCCGGACGATTGGCGTCCCGGCGCCCAGCACGGATTCGTAATGCGCGATCGAGGTGCCCGCGGCCACCGACAGGAACAGCGTGCTGCCGTTGCCCAAGGCGGTGAGTGTCGGCAGCGCCTCGGCCATCATCTGCGGCTTCACCGCGATCAGCACGATGGCGGGAGAGGCGGGCAGGCCCTCGTTCAGCCGCAGCCCCTTGGCGGCGAGGCCGCGCAGCCAGTCGGAGGGATGCGGATCGGTGACCCAGACCGCCGACAGCGCCAGCCCCCGCCCTAGCCAGCCCTCGAGCAGCGCCGAGCCCATCTTGCCGCAGCCCAGGAGCCCCAGACCGCGGCGGTTCACCTCTGACAGTTCCATTCGTTCCCCCGGGACAGATCCGGGGGTCAGACTAGGCGCGGCCGTAAGCCTCTGCAATGGCGACATTCATGGCGTCGGCGGGGGTATGTTCGGCCCAGGCGACCATCTGGAAGGCGGGGTAGAACCGCTCCGCAGCCATCACCGCGTTGCCGATCAGCCGGTCGATCTGCTCGGCACCGGCGATCTGCCCGCCCGAGAGCAGGAGCCCGTAGCGCCAGACCATCAGCTTCTGCTCGGCCCAATAGGTGAAGGCGCCGGTCCAGACCATGTCGTTGCAGCGGTTCAGCACCTCGTAGAGCTCGCCCATCCGGTGCGTCGGCGGCTCCATCTCGAAGGTGCAGATCAGCCGCAGCGTCTCGTCCTGCGGCGACCAGGCGAGGGTGAGCGAATAGGTGCGCCACTGGCCCTCGACGGCCATGGCGATCTGGTCGTCGGTGAGCCGGTCGAATTCCCAGTCGTTGTGTTCGGCCAGCGTCTCGACGATGTCGATCGGGTGGATGTCGGTTGACAGGAAATCTTCGGATAGCGACATTGCCCGGCCTCTTCATTAAGCCCCAAACTGGGCAGTTACCCACAAGCAGCGGGGCACCCGGCAAGCAACGGCGTTCACCGGGTGCTGCCCATACTAGATATGGTGTGGCCAAAGGGGAAGGCTGTAAAGCGCTTTCTCGCGCGATCTTCTGTGGATGAAATGGGTGTGGTGCGTGTAGCGTGACAGCAGGATCTGCAGGACGGGACACTGAAGTTGGCAGCAGAACGATCTGACGACCGCTGGCACACCCGCGGCTCTAGAGATCTCTACTGCCGGAAGCGGCCTGCGTCTCGACAGACGCATGCGCTCCAGCATCTGCATAGGCAAGAGCGCTGAAAGCGTCTCCTGCCAGCTCGTCGATTAAGAGTGACGAACAAGCGATGGCAAACTACTCTGCTCACTGAGCACGAATGCGACGCTGTAACGAGCGCGCGTCACCCCAACATACATTTTGGCCAAAGAGCCTTGGACATGAGCGTAGTCCCCTGATCTTAGCCAGTCGCGCCCCTTTTTATGGGGGAAAATTAGTACTCGGTCGAATGTGAGTCCTTTAGAGACCCCAAAATTGAGCGCTGGGCGATTTCCACATTTCGTCCTGCTGTCTAGGCGAAGGATCTGAGGCGCAAACTCCCGCATATAATCATCCACGGCTTCCTCGGAAACTGTGAATATGCCGTCATGACCCGTAACAACTTGGTTTTGGGACAGTGTGCTTGGCTCGGTCGGGTAGAAGCTATCTGCTAAATCAGCAATTAGCTGGTTGCATCTAAATGTATCGCGTGAGTACTTGATCTGCAAAAGCCCTGTTTTTTCCCACTCGCGGAATTTTTTGATTATTTTTATGCCGCCATAGGCGCTATTTTTTGCGGCATGATTAGTTGCGTAGGTCGCTTGACGATGATCTCCTAGCATCACAAGTTTTATCTTCGACTTAAGGATCATCTCAAGTATCTCTAGGTCGTACCCCGCCAGGTCCTGAACCTCGTCAATATAAATTGTGCTAAAACGGTCTTCCAGCCTACGAACAACATCTCCGTCGGATGCAATATTGCATTCAATGACAAATCTAGCAATTTTATCAGAATAGATGAAATTGGAGTTTGCTAAAAAGAATGGGAGTGTCTTGTTGCGGGGGATGCGAGGCGCTGACTGCCCCTCTACCCAATGCAGCCCTTCTATTCTTCGTGGCAAAACGGATAGTTGGTATGGGCGGGCTAACTCCTGCAAAAGAAAGCGGTACCAAGACCACACCTCTACGTGCGGGGGTATTGTGGGCCCTGACCTATAGAAGCGCTGGCTGATCTCTTCAACGTTGTTTGTAGTGTAAGTAATTATTGCGGCCTTGCCTTCCGTTTGGCCATTCGCCCGGGCAGCAAGCTGGGTTGTTTTTCCTCCTCCTGCGGCGGCGATTACCAATTCACTCATCAATTGCTGCCTCAATATAATGAGGAGCATCCCATTCCTCGGAAGTCTCAAGGAAGCGCAATGCAACCTCTGTCTTGTTTTTGGTCATGTAAGCTAGAAGGTCTTCATCAGTTAAGAAGGCCTTGCCGAGTATCTTGTTGACTTTTTGCCGGCTATTGGCCGCAAGCAGCTGTGGCTCCAAGGTTGAAAAGTTTTCGTTCTGATCGTAGCGAATCTTTATCTGATCTAAGCCCAGATAAGAGACGTACTTTCTTTCCAAGGCGGAAACATCCCCATCATTATCAGTGACTACGTCAATTCTTAACTTCAAGAGCTGCGCAATTTCTAAGAAGCGCTTGAAGGCAAGAGAACGCGTGGCTATAACGTCCACGCCCGCCTCAAGAGGCATTCGCCCGTGCTTTTTCTTAAAGGCTGCTTGTACTATGAGTTCGTCAGATGGCCCTTCAACCAAGATTGTGCGACGGGCTAGTATAAGCCTTAGTGTCTCATGGCCTGGGAGCTTAACGAAGTAGTTTCGTGTCTCAGGCGTGAGCATGTTCAGTGTAGCGTTCGCCCCGCGGCCAAACAAGAGAACGTGCTCTATGCCTAATTTGTTCAAGACATAGCTGCTGTGCGTCGTGATCAGAATTTGACGATTGAGGCTTCGGCTCGAAATGTGCTCAATTAGCGTGTTTAAGTTTGAATGCGAAAGGTGATTTTCAGCCTCCTCAATCATGACTATGTTAGATTCAGCGCTCGTTTCTAGCGCCAGCTTTATTTTTACGCTGCTTTGCTCCCCCTTGCCAATCAGCGTCATAGGAATCTCGTTCAGGTGAGGCATGACACCCGCTTCCCAACTTGACTTGGAGGACGTGTCTAGGGAGATCGAGAGCGTCTTGGCAGATATGTTGTCCTTCTTTGTCTCTAGCTCCTTGTTGATAGCCTTTACTTTTGCATCATCTAGGAAGCTATCTCGCATGAGACGATAAGATAGAGTGAGGTCTACCTGCTCCTTCGTTGACAGGCTGCCCTTCATAATGTCTAGGACGTATCGGCTCGCTCCTGAATTGCTCCGGATGGTGCTGGCATCAATCAGACTCGGTTTGATCGGAATTCCTCTCGGAGTGATGTCGCTATCAGCAAAGTTCCTCACGCGAACCGCGTAGTATTCGATTGGAATGCTCTTGACGCGACCGGGATCCTTTATGTAGGACGCATACTCAGTTGCGTAATCTTCGTTGAATTCGATGATAGTTTTGACGCCGGGGGCATTCTCTCGCAGGGAGTTATTTGTTCCTTTGCATGATGAAAGCTCAGGAATGTCCGCAAAGTAGAGCTCGATCAGAATGCTCGGCGGAGGCGGGCTGCTTCCCACCAGTAGGGCTTGTATATACTCTCGCACCGTTTCTTGGTTGAACAGGTGCGGATGAATTTCGGTGGCAATGGGCCGGCCGTTGATTTGCGAGCTCAGGCCCAAATTAATGGCTTCAAGAAGCGTGGACTTTCCGCACTCATTGTCGCCAACAATTATATTAAGCTTGTCGTTTAAATGCGTCGTGCAATTTCGCAGGCAACGATAGTTTTTTACGACGACCTTATTGATGTGCATAGTATTCCCCGGCCACGCGCCGGTGTCAGAACTCGGCGAAACAAGGCTAAATGGGTAATCATTGGTAGTCTAGTGAGTTTTCGTCAACTGTCGGACGGCGGACGATGTGCCGCGTCGTGGCCTTGTGGCAGCAAAGCTGCCCGCTGGACGTCCACTCGTGGTAGTTTCTTTTTGCAGCGACGGGACATCACCACTTGAGCGATCCTTACCTCACGCCTCGATCCCCATTGCCACCTCGAACAGCGCATCGACCGCCGCATCATCCAGCCCCAAGAGCCAGGCGAAGAAGGCGATGTTCTGGCTTTGGCGGCGCCAGATGCCGGCGCAGTCGATGATGGCGCGCTCGCCGAAGCTGGTGCCCGGGGCGTCGCGATAGGCCAGCACCTGGCCCCAGCGCTCGGCGCCGAGGGCAAGGATGCCCTGCATCCGCGAGCAGGCCATGGCTGCGCGTTTTGCCGCAAGCGCCGCGGCGTAGGCGGCGCCGACCTCTTCGATCGAGCGCGGATCCTTCCAGCTCTCTGTCTGCAGATCGAAGACAGCCCAGTCGCCGGGGCGCTCCGGGTACCAGCGGATCTGCTGGTCCTTCACGTATTGCGTCTCGGGATCGCCGCGGCCGAGGGTGAAGAGCGTGCCGTCGGGGAGGTTGTCGACCAGCTCGTCGAAGCTCAGCACGGTGACCACCTGCAGGATGCGGCCCGACAGGTCGTGGATGGTGGCCTCGATCATTTCTTCAGCTCCGTGACGATGCCGGTGATGTCGGTGAGGCTCACCACGCCGGTCTCCTGGCGGCGGATCTGGCCCACCAGCGTGCCGCTGGTGTTGGCGCCGGCGTCGAAGGAGAAGCCGTCGGTGACCCGCGCCTCGTGGCCCACGTCGAAGCTCTCGCCACCGGTGTAGCGCGAGACGGAGCGCATCAGCTTGATCGGACCGCGGATCACCGCGCCGCGCCAGAGGTAGCGGATCTGCAGCGTGCTGTAGCGCAGGGGGGAGGCGGCCTCGGCCGTCGTCACCGCGGCGCCTGCGCCGTTCAGGGCGACGACGATCTTGCTGCCGGCGTAGGGGGTGAAGCTAAGCGAGAAGACCTGCGTCCAGTTGGCGGAGTTGTCCGAGCCGCCGGCGCTGGTGACTCGGCGGTCGACCGAGACGGCGTTGTCCTGCATGGCCGCGGTCTTCACCGAGCCGCCGACCAGGAGATCGCCTTCCACTGAGACGTCGCCCCCGAGGTAGAGGTTGCCGTTTGTGAAGACGAAGGGCTTATGCCGGGCTGAGGCATTGATGAAAGCGACGCGGTCGGCGTTGAACAGCACCTGGCTCAGGTTGCCGGCGATCGCCTCGAGGAACATCGCGGCCGAGCGGTCGGTGCCCTCGCCGGCCGAGGCGGCGGCGGCGATGCCGATCCGGCTCAGCGCATCCTCGGGCGTGGTCTTCACCGTGACGCGCAGGAGCCCCTCGGCCGTGGCCTCGCCGACGCTGGCCTCGACCTCGGTGAGCGACTCGGCCTGGGCGCTGACCTGGCCGCCGATGGTCGCGACCTGCGCCGCGAGGCTCGACTGCGCGGTGGCGAGGTCGCGCACGCCGCCCGTCACGCGCCCGCCCCGGATCTGGGTGAAATAGGCGGTGCTGACCCCGCCCGCGTCGCGCCGCAGGTAGAAGGTCGCGAAGGCGGCGTTCGTCGGAACGATCAGGCTGCCGGAGAACTCCTGCCAGCCGAGGGAGGTCTTGGAGCCGCCCGTGGTCGTGATGAACGAGGGGCCGAACTGGGTGCCCTCGGGGTCATGCCAGTAGACGGCAATCGCGGCTGATGCCGAAAATGTCCCGGTCCCGGCAATGCGGAAGGAGGCCTCCAGCTTGTCGCCCGGCGCCACCGAGAACCGCTCGGAAACGCGGGCCTGCTTGGTCTCGGGCTGCGCCAGCGCGTAGAGGACAAACGGTGTCGGGGCGTTGATGACCGAGCCCGAGGCGTTCGAGCCGCGCGCGATCACGCCCCACTCCGAAGGGATCGGCCCCCAGCCGAACCGCTCCGCGGAGGCAAACTCCCCGAAGATCGAGCTGACATGCGAAAGCGTGGCCCGCACCCCGTCGATCAGTGCCTGCTGGGCGGCGAGCTCGTTGCTGTTGGCGAGGATGTCGTCGGCCAGCGTGCCGGTCTCGGTCACCACCCAGTCGGCCAGCTCGTCGAGATCCTCGTTCACCTGGGCAGTGATGTCGGCATAGCTGAGATCGTTCGGTCCGAGCTTCACGTTCGGCGTCGTCGCCGCCCCCCAGTTCGACCAGACGGTCCTGCGGTCGGCGAGGATCCGGCCGCGGGCCTGGTAGCTCGTGGCGGGCAGGATGCCCTCGGCCACGATGAGCGCGCCCGCGGCGACGTTCTGCATCGAGCCGCGCAGGATCGCAGTCGTAGCGCCGGCGAGCCGGATCTCCCAGGCGAGGCCACGGGCGTCGCGCTGGCCGGTGCCGTCCCAGCTGAGCAGAAGGGCGGGGCGGCGGCTGGCATTGGCAGCGTCCTTCAGCGCGGTGCCGGTGACGGCCCAGGCAGGCACGCCGGTCTCGGGCGGCAGCGACCAGCCCGAGGAGGGCACGGCGCTCAGAATCTCGGAGCTGGGCGACCAGTCGTAGTCCGATGGATCGCACTCGCGGGCGGCGACCGAGGTGACGCAGGTGACGAGGTCGATCGAGACCTGCTCGATCTCCATCGCCTTGCCGACATAGCCGTTGCGCGCCGAGGTCCAGCCGGCGACGTCCAAGGGCTCCAGCATTGCGGCATAGGGGCCGAAGGGCAGGTTGTGCCAGCGGCCGCGGCGGCTGTCCTTCAGCCAGGCCTGCATCAGCCGCCCGACCTGCCTGCCGTAGGGCACGGCCGGCAGCGAGAGGTCGGCGACGAGCTGGCGGCCCTGATCCTCGGCCTTGAAGGCGGCGTTGGAGAACGGCGGCGCGTTGTGCTGCTCCCAGGCATTGCCGGGCTCGGGGTAGGTGGCCGAGACCGCGTTGTGCGCCTCGTCGAGGCCGCGGAAGGGGGTGTAGTCCTGCGGCAGGGTGATGAGCAGATCGCCGTCGGTGAAGCTGAAGACCGGCAGGCCGGGGCCGCCCGCGCGGATCTTGTAGGCGCCGCCGATCTCGCTGATCGTGCCGGCACAGGCCTTCAGGAGCTCCTCGATCACCGCCGCCGGCTCGTCCTCGGCGACCTTCACCTCGAAGCCCGCCCGGTAGCGCGGCTGCGTGCCGCCGGCGTTCAGCGTGACCGGCTCGTCGCAGACATTCATCGCGGTGAACCAGTTCGCGAGCGGCAGATCCTCGGCGGCGCAGTCGCCGCCCCAGACCATGCCGCCGGGCAGATCGATCCCGCGCAGGATGTTGTAGATCATCACCACCGGGTTGTCGGTCCGCGCCCAGGTCGAGGGCGTCGCCCACCGCTGGCTGCCGCTGCCGCCGACCGAGCTGTCCTTCCTCGGATCGTAGAGCGGTGGGCCCAGGAGCTCGAAGCGGACCTCGGGCAGGCCGGTGAAGAGCGCGCGGTCGTAGAGGAAGGTGAGGATGGCATAGGCCATGCCGCGCCCGACCATGGCGCTGGTCCAAGGCCGCTCCGGGTGCGCGCCGTACTTCGCCAAGAGGTAGGGATCGGCCGCAGTCTGGCTGCCGTCGTAAAAGCGCAGCCAGGCGGTCGAGCCGTAGTCGACCTCGCCGTCGGAGAGATACTTGCCGAGCACCTTGCGCCCGTAGTCGCCGCTCTCGCTTGCATCCAGAGTGACATACTCGCCGTTGATCATAAGCCGGCTGAAGCCGTGGCCCGGCATGTCGGCGAGGTTGACGACATAGGTCAGCCAGGCGTTCGGCGTGTCGTTCGGGCCTTCGCCATGCGCGGGCGGCGGGCAGATCATCGTGCCTGCCGTGGCGTATTTGCCGAGGATGAAGCTCGCCGGATTGGTGCCGCCCTGCTGGGTGTAGTCGGTCTGAATGCCCGGCGGGCGCGGCTGTTTCTGGGCAGCGCGGGCCAGCGCGCTCAGCCCGATGGTCGCGGCGAGGCGCAGGGCGAACATGCCGAGCGCGCCGAAGGTGGCACTCATGGCGGCGCCGAAGCCGACGCCGTTGGCCATGAGCGCGACGACGGTTGCGACCGGCCCGGCCTGGGCGGGGTCGGCGGCGAGCAGGAGGGCGGCGAGGAGGGCGGCGAAGAGGAGCAGGAAGGTCATACCCGGAACGCCCGCACCATGCGCTCGCGCGGCACGAGGCCGAAGCCTGCCAGCGTGACGACGTAGATCATCTCGCCTTGGACGATGCCGAGGCAGGCCATGCCCTCCTCCTCGATCACCGCCACATCGCCCTGATGCGCCTCGGCCGGCGCCGCCTCGGGGAAGAGGCTGGCGAAGTAGGCGATATGGTCGGCATGGCCTGCCGCTTGCATCAGCTCCTGCCCGCGCCGGAGCGAGCGGTAGGCGCCGCGCCAGCCGCGCCCGGGATCGGTGTCGGTCATCGCCGCCACGGCGCCCGCCGCGAAGAGGGCGCAGTCCATCCGGCCCGGACGGAAGCGGACCTGGGCGTGTTCTGTCAGGTAGGCCGTGAGGCGGCTGCGCCAGTCGGGATGTCTCATCGGACCTCCCGGCGCGTGGCCTGAGCTTGCCCCGCGATCTTGTCGCCCCAGACCACGGGCACAGCGCCCGAGACATCGGCGTATTGCAGGATCGTGTCGCCCGGGTAGCGCTGCTGCTGGGCCTCGTTCGACTTCCTGAGCGCGAGCTTCCGGGTCAGGATCTGGCTGTTGCTGGCCAGCGTCAGCGTGCAGGTCGAGGCGCTGCCGACCTCGGCGGTGGTGAACAACACCTCGTTAATGAAGCCTTTAAAGACCCGCGTCGGCTCGGCCAGAAGCGTGATGCTGGCCGGGTCGAAGAAGGCCTGGTGGATCTCCACCGGCGCGAAGCGGGGCTCGTAGCCGCGCATCGCCATCGCGACCTCGGGCGAGAGCGGTGAGAGGATCACGCGCTGCATCCTGACCACGAGGCCGGTCTGCAGGGTGATCGGCTCCATCTCCATCAGCGCGCCGCCGGCGTAGTAGGTCCGGGTCTGGCCGCCGATGGTGAAGTTCTGGTGGTCGTCGCCGTTCCAGAGCCCCATGGTCTCGAGTGCGCCGGTCTCGCGGTTGCGGGCCGAGAGCCAGAGGAGCACCCGGGCATGGAGACCCGAGCGGGCGGCGAGATGGGTGGCGACGGCGGTCGGGTAGCTGCGCATCAGGGCCTCAGCTTCTGGAGATAGCGGAAGGTGGTGCCCTCGGAGATCTGGCGGCGGGTCGCGCCGATCTCGACCGAGCCGGGCACGAGCCGCGCATAGCAGCTGGGCTTCTTCAGGAGGACGGCGGCGCCGACGACGGCGCCGGGGCGGATCGGCGGCACCAGCTCGAAGGTCGGTGTCACGCCGTCGGCGGGCGCGACCACGGTGTTGACGACGCGGTGCAGGGCACGGCGCACCGGCGAACTGCCATAGTCGAAGGCCAGCCGGTCGCCGACCGTCAGGCGGTAGCCGGCGGGCAGGCCCTGCAGCCGGGCCTCGCGGTTGTTCGCGGCGAGGGTATGGAGGGTCACGCTTGCCGCGCCGAGGATCGCGCCGGTCGGATCCCAGGCCGGGGCAGGGCGGCGCAGGTCGTAGGCCAGAAAGCTCGCGGCGCCCGAGCGCAGCACGTCGATGATCGTCTCGGCCCGGGCCGCCTCGTCGGCGGTGAGTCGGCCGAGGGTGACCGTGCCCTGCCAGAGCCGCGCGCCGCGGTCGGCCGTCAGCACATCGCCATCCTCGGTGCGCGAGAGCTCGACGGTCTCCGGGCAGTCCATGCTGATCGAGGCGACGGGCAGCCAGTCGAAGAACTGGGCGGTGGTGAGGGGGAAGCCGAGCATCAGCCGACCCGCCGCTCGTTGCGGATGTGGCGCTTGATCTGCCCGGGCAGCACCTGGCGGTCATGCGCGTCGAGCGCCCGCTCGATCGCCTTGGTGACCCGCGCCTCGATCTCCTCGGTGCCTTGGACGCCGCGCAGATCCATGTAGATGGCGAGCTCGCCCCTGCCGCCCGCCGGCGCGCCACCGCTGCCCGCCCCGCCGATCGTGCCGCCTTGGGCGAAGCCGGGGAGGGAGGCGCCGGCATTGATCGCTTCGAGCAGGTGGCGGTTGCGGGCGGTGGCGGCCGCGTTGACCACGAACTCGCCGTTGCTGCCCCACATCAGCACATCGTCCGAGGTGCCCGAGCCCGGGCCGTAGATCATGCCGCCCGTGGCCTTGCCGGGCAGCAGCGCGCCGACGATCCCGCCCTCCAGCCCGAAGATCCCGGCCATCGGCCCGGTGCCGAGCACCAGCGCCTGCAGGGCGGCCTCGGCGAGCTTGCCGATCAGGTTGTCGAGCACGTCGGAGGCCGACTGGCCCTTGAGGATCAGCCCGTCGAGCGAGTCGTAGATGGCGCCGCCGAAAGCCTGCGAGACCTCCTTGGCCTGCTTCGCCGCCTCCTGCTCGGCGAGGCGCGCGGTGATCAGGGCCTCGAGCTCCTGGCGCTCGGCATCGGTCGCCCCCACCAGCGCCTCGCGGTTGCGCAGCATCTCCTTCTGCACCGGGTCGGCTTCCCGCAGGATCGCCAGATGGTCCTGCTCGGCCGCGATTAGCTCGAGGAGCGCCCGGTGCTGCTTCTCGACCTCGCTGGCGCCGCCCCCGGCACCCCGCGGCGGCAGGGGAGGCAGGCCGAAGTCGACGCCGGTCGGCGCGGCCCGCGGGCGGGGCGAGGTGCTGGGGGCGGCGCTGGGGCCACCGAAGGGGTTGCCGAACTGGATGTTGCCGGGGGCGTAGGCGCCCTTGCCCTCGATCTCCGGCGCGTTCGCCGGGGGGATCGCGGCCTCGGCTGCCATGTCGGCCGCCTCGCGCGCCATCGCGGAGAGACGGGTGCCGAGGCGCTCGACCTGATCCAAGAGCGCCTGCGCAGGGCCGTTTGCGTCGGTGAAGATATGCGAGAGGTTGGTGTTCGAGGCGTCGGTCAAGAGCTCCTGCAGCTCGTCCATCACCTCGGCGAGCCCGCTGCTGGCGAGCGCCGCCTGCGTCTGCTCGGCTTGGAAGAGATGCAGCTGCTCGGTCATGCCGAGGAGCGCGCGGAGGGCCTCGTCTTCCTCCTTCGTGATGGTGCCCGAGGCGGCGGCGGCTTCCAGGAACTGCGCGGTCAGCGCCGTCGCGGCACCGATCTGCTCCTCCAGCGTCGCCGCATCGCGCAGCCGGTTGAAGCCGCCGATCAGGGCGTTCACCCGGTCCCAGACGCCGGCGATCTGGGTGTCGAGATCGAAGAACTTCGCCGTCGTGGCCTGGTCGGAGAAGTCGAGCGTCAGCCAGCGATTGTCCATCACGTCGGAGCGCGCATTCGCCGCCGCAAGCCGGGCATCGCGCTCGGTCTCGCGGCGTTCGAGCTCGGCCATGTCCTTCAGGAGCCCGCGGACCGCCGTTGCCTGGCTGCCGAAGCTGTCGGTCAGATCCGCGGCCGAACTCCGGGCGCGTTCGCTGGCTGCGGCATAGCTCTCGACGCCTTCGGTCAGGCTCTCGAGCGCCTCCTCCAGCGTGGCGACCTCCTCCCCGGCGGAGGTGAGCCACTGGACGGTCGCGGCGCCGGCGGCGATGGCGCCCATGGTGATCAGGCTCACCGGGTTCAGCATGCCCATGAAGGCGCCGCTCAGCGCCCGCACCGCGCCGCCCGCGCCCATCGGTCCGATCACCTGGGTGATCTGCGTGCCCTGCTGGATGGCGAGCTGCAGCGGGTTCTGCCCCGCCATCAGCATCATGCCAATATCGTTGAACTGGGCGGTGAGATTGCCCACCTGACCCGCCGCTACCTGGCTCGATCGGCCGACGCCGCCCATGCCGTTCTGCAGCGCCGCGATCGCCGCCTTGTGCTCGGCGGCCATGGCCTCCATGCGGTTCGTGCTCTGGAGCTGCGCCGCCGTCAGCGCCTCGATCTGCGCCTTGTAGGCCGTGACCTCGCCTTTCAGTGCGGCAAGATCCGCCGCAGCTTCGCGCCCCTCCTGGCCGAGCGAGGCGGTTGCCGTCTTGACCTTGGTCGTCGCAGCCGCCGTCTGGTCGAGCTCGGACCGGGCGGTCTTGCCGTCGATCGAGATCCGGCCGGAGAGCTGAAACGTCATCAGGGTTCCTCGTTCATTGCGCTGCGGGCGCCGAGCTCGATCAGCATCAGGTCACTCCAGAGCGCGCGCGTGACCGGGATCCCGGCGAGTGCCAAGCCGGCGCGGGCGCCCGCATAGTCGAGGCCGAGGGCCAGAAGCCTGCCCATGCCGCCGCCCGCGAAGCGCCACTGGGTCGAGACGGCGAGGAAAGCTTCGACCGCCGCCACGTTCTCTGGCCAGACGCCGTCCTCTGCGGGGCAGGCCGGGGCGAGCTCGAGCCCCCAGCGCCGGGCGTCGGCCTCGGCCTCGTCATCGGCCGCTCTCCCTGCGGTGCGGCCCAGCGTGCCCGTAGCCCAGGCACGCCCGGCCCAGGTCAGTTTCCCGAGCGGGCCTTGGCGAGCGCGGCGGTGTAGGCGCGGAAGAGCGCATCGCGGGCGTAGGGCGTGTTCAGGAGCTGGTCGCGGACGGCGTCGGAATAGAGCACCGGCTGATTGGCCTCGTCGACCAGATCCTCGAGCGCCACGATCGCCGCCTGCAGCACGGCCGAGACGCCCTTCTTGTTGTCCTTCAGGAGTTCCTCGATCCGGTCGAGGCCGAGCACGCGAAAGCGGGCGCGGATGCTTTCCTCGCGATGCCCGCCATCGGTCGGGACAAGCACCGGGACGGTGTGGGTGAACTGCGGGTCGGTGGCGAGTTTGAACATGGCGGGGTCCTTGAAACGGCGGGGGATCAGGTGAGGGCGAGGGTCCACTGGTCGTTGCCCGAGGCGGGCTTTGGCACGAGGCGGAGCGGCCACTCGACGATGTTCTGGGCGTTCTCCAGCCCGCCGGGCCGCTGCATCTGGGCGAGCGGGACGCTGAGGGTGCAGATCTTGCCGTTGCCGGTGCCGTGGATGAGCGTCACTCCGACGGTGCTGTTGGCGGCGGCGAGCGAGAAGGGGTTGAGCGTCGTCAGCGGCACCGCCTCCACCGTCGCCTCGAGGCTGTCCTGCTTGTCGGTGATCAGCACGGCTTCGGAGCCGATCAGGAAGCGGGGCTCGACCTTGTTGCCGAGGTCGAGCTTGAAGGAACGCAGCACCATCGCCGTCGGGCCGAGGGAGAAAGTCGGCGTGTTGAGGCTGGTCGCGAGCTGCGGCTGCTGGAAGGCGGTGAGCGTGGGGGTCGGCCGGGCCACCTCGGCGGGCTGGCTGAAGAGGCCGGTCAGCTCGAACTCCAGATAGGGGATGCCCTGCGCGCTCACCACGATCTTCGCGTTGCCGCGGGTGCCCGCCATCTTGAACTGGGTGCCGCCGACCCAGAGGTAGATCGTCACCGACTCGAAGGCCGAGGAAATCGGGTTGTAGGTGACCGAGGCACCCGCCACGATCACCTCGGCCACACCGCAGGCGCGGAGCAGCGGTCCCCAGGCAGGGGCGGTGCCGCGGGTGCCCGAGGGCGCGAGCTCGACCCGGAAGCCGAGCTTGGCATGCAGCTCGGCCGCGATGCTGCCCTGGCTGCCGAAGTAGGGCAGATCGAGGTCGCGGCTGACGTCGTTGCCTTCCATCGGCGTGAGCTTCACGTCGGTGGCAAGGATGGCGTTGGCAGCACCCGTCGGCACCGCATCGGTGCCGTAGACGGTCTCGATCTTGGCGAGAAGGATCTTGTTCTTCCAGTAGATCGGCACGGTCACGCCTCCTTGGCGGCGGGTTTAACAGGGGGTTTAACGGGGTCGGAAACGGGCGCCTGCGGAGCCTCGGCGGGGCGCAGCGCGCCGTTGGCTTCCCGGATGTAGCTGCCGCCCGCGGCGGGGAGTTCGTCGGTCATGGGTTGATCCTCAGCTGGTCGCCGATCGCGAAGTCGATCTGGTAGACGAGGGTGCCGCCGGTGAAGCGGACGATGGAGCCGCGCAGCACCCGGAAGACGCCGGGCATCTCGTCAGGCCCCCAGCCGGCGACCGAGGCGATTACCGCCTGGATGATCTCGCGGACCTGGGCGATGGCCTGCTCGCCGGTGCGGCCGGCGGCGCGGAAGGTGAGGAGCACGGCGACGACCTCCTCCACCGCCTGGGTGAAGAGGCCGGTTGCCGCCTCGGCCCGCCCGCCCTGCAGCCCAAGGGGCAGGACATGGGCCGCGACCGTCGCCTGCGGCAGGGCGTTCGCCGCCATCAGCGCCGAGAGATCGGCGGCGGCGGCGGTGCGGCCGGCGAGGAGCGGCACGCCGGCCTCGATGCGGGCGATGACTTGGTCGAGGAGCATCAGATAAAGCCCTTCAGGTTCTCGGCGGTGAAGGGCCGCTCGCGGTCGGTGATGCGTGCGCCCGAGCCCCCGGTGCCTGCGGCCTCAATGCCGGCAGCGCTCAGGCGGATGGTGCCTGCGGAGATCTCGCGAAGCGACCTGAGCGCCGCTTCGTAATCCGCCTTGATCTTCGGATCGGGCTCGTAGGTGTGCAGCTTCCAGATCGCGACGGCCCCGGCGATGTCAGCAAGCAGGGGCTGCGGCGTGTTGAGCGGCAGCGCGTAGCGGCCGGCCAGATAGCCGTCGATCACCGCGTCGGTATCGGCGATGGCGCGGTCGATCACCGCCTGGTCGATGGTGCCGACGGCGACTTCGCCGCGATCGGTCGCACGAACCAGGGTGCTCTCGCCGTAGCGGTCGATCAGCTGCTGCAGGGTGACGTAGGGCATGGGCTGCGCTTTCGTGACGTTTCCGGCGGCGATCCTCAGTCGCCGCCGGGGTTGCTATGGCGCCAGGGAGGCGCGGCCGAGGCAGAGCCTCAGTCGGGGGTGGCGATCAGCAGCACGGTTAGCTCGGGATCGTCGAGGAGCGCGGTGACCTGCTCGGGGCCGAGCTCGGCGGCCGGGATCGTCACCGGCTCCGGCGTGAAGTGCCGCCCGATGCGCCAGCGCCCCTTGGCCGGGCCGCGCACCACGACCGTCCGGTCATCGCGCGGGAAGGCCTCAGGCGTCTCGCCGGCCGCGGGCGCTCCAGCCGGGTCTGCCGGGTCGGCGGCAGGGATCTTTCCCTTCGTCATGTCGATCCCTCCGCTCAGGCCAGCCACGGCACGACCAGGAGCTCGGCCGTGCCCTTCCACTCGTTGGTGACGCCGGCGGTGCCATACTCGGAGTTGAGGATCTGGCGCCCGGCGCTTTCGAGCGACGGCGGCACGACGAGCAGGTTCGGCACGAGGCCGAGCGGGCGGCCGCCGTCGGCCTTGAAGCCCTGGATGGCGGCGCGAGCGACGGCATAGTTCGCCGGGGTCAGCGCCTGCTTCGAGCCCCAGGCGAGCTGCGGCAGGCCGAAGCCCACGTTGCAGCGGGTGTCGGCGCCGTAGATGAAGCGCCGCTGGTCGAAGACGTTGTCGTCGGTCTCCTTGTCCTTCGAGACGAAGACCGGCGCCTTGCGCTCCTGGTAGATGATCGGCTTCAGCGGGCGGTTGGTGCAAAGGAGGAACCAGGGCGTGCCCGCGCCGCCGTCGGTGTTGGCATAGGTGCCGGTCGAGCCGTCGGCGAGCACCACCGGGTGGTCGGTGTCGAAGAAGTACTGGCCGTCGAAGCAGTTGGTGGCAAAGCCCGCCTTCAGGAGATCCCAGACCAGCTGCTCGGGCAGCGCCGCCACCGCATCGCCCATCAGCTGGAAGCTGGTGGCATAGGTGCCGAGGTTGTCATCCTCGATGTCGTTGCGGTCGACGCCGACGGTCTTCTCGAAGTGGCGGTTGAGGATCGCGTAGCTCGACTCCGAGAGGTTGTCGATGACGCGCCCGCCCAGCCATTCGCGCATGCCCGAGAGGCTGTTGAGCCAGCCGTAAGTGTTCTGGGCATTGGTGGAGCGGACCGTCATGGCGACGCGGTCCTTGAACTTCGGGGTCGCGTCGAAGGCCTTCTGGAACTCGGTCTTGAAGCCGACGCGGAGGGCCTCCAGCGAGGCGGAGTTGATCAGCATGGTCGGGGTTTCCTTAGGACAGGAGGGCGCGGGTCAGGGCTTCGTCGAAGCGGACCCAGACGCCGAGAGCGTCGACGCCGTCGACAATGCCGGCGGGCGAGCGGGTGCTGGTGGCCGAAGTCTTGGCCACCGTCTGGTCGTCGACGATGTAGCAGACGGCGCCGATGTCGGCGGTGACGATCAGGTCGCCCGCCGTTGAGTTGGCAAAGCGGTAGGTGCCGGGCCGGTAGCGCTGGAGCGTGACGCCCGCGGCGGTGCTGGCGCCACGCTCCTCGGCGCGGCCGACGCCGACGGCGCCGGTGGCTGTGGCGCCCTTGACCAGATGGCCCGAGGCGTTGCGCATCAGGAGGGCGCCGATGAAGATCGCCTGCGAGGCGCCGAGCAGGCCCTCGCGCTCGACACCCGAGAGCTCCTGCGTGTTGCGGTCAGCGGTCAGCGCGGTCATTCACAGGGCCTCCTTCTCGGCGCGCTCGGCCTTGAGCGTCGCGGCATAGGCTTTGGGATCGATACCGAGCTGCGCGGCGATCGCGCTCTGCTCGGCGTTGAGGGAGATCTCGCCGTCCTTCTCGATCGGCGGGGTGACCAGCGTGTTGGACGGGCCGAGGATCGGCAGAGCGCCCAGCTCCTTCTCGACGCGGGCGGCGTCGGCCATGTGCATGGCGACGTAGTGGTCGCGCAGCGGCTTCACCCCGGCCCGGCCGCGCCGGATCTCGCCATCGACGAAGGCCTCGGCCGCGCCGCGCTTCTGGCCTTCGGTGACGCTGTTGAGGCGGGTGGTCAGTGCCGCGATCTCGGACTGCAGCGCGGTGACCACCTCGGCCTCGGGCGCGACCCTAGCGGCGCGGGCGGCGGCAAGGACGGCATCCTGCGTGAAGGTCGCCACGCCGAGGGCAGTGCCGATCGCGGTCAGCGCCGACTGCAGCGCCGCGGCGGGCTCGGCCTCGGGCTTTTTCTTCAGGCGCTCGGTCAGCGCGGCGAGGATCTGCTCCTCGGTAGCGCCTTTCTCCAGGCCGAGCAGCTCGGCCAGTCGTTCCATCAGGGTCATGGCGGGGTCCTGTTCAAAGTTGAGGGCGGTCAGGCCCTGGAGGTTCGGCCGGTTGACGAGGCTCGCATTGGCGATGCGCAGGATGGTCTTGGCGGCGTCGTGGATGATGACGGGCGAGATCCCGCGATAGGCCTTGCCGGTCACCAGCGCCGCGCCTTCCGCGTTCCATTCGACGCGGCCCCATATTCCGTCCTCGCGGGCCTGCATCTCGCAGATCCAGCCCATGGCATCGGCGCGCTCGCCGCGCGGGGCGGCGAGGAAGGTCGAGTGGTTGACGTCGATCTCCAGCCGGTCGGAGGCGGCGAAGCTGGCGGCGATGATCCCTGCGGCGTCGGCAAGTCGGTAGGGGCCGCGGCTGTCGGCGGTCCGCACCAGCCCGTCGGCCGGGCCTGGCAGCAGATGCACCCAGTCGGGTGCGCCCGACGCAGCGTCGGTCGGCAGCGGGATCGCGGCCATCAGGGCGGTGCAGGGGGTGTCGGTGCGCTTGGTCATGGGCCGAGTATCGCGGCCCTGCACAAAGCAAAACATCCGCAAGGGGTTTGCGGATGTTTTGGTAGAGACGGGGGACAACGAAACCAGATTGCTCGCGAATCTTGTGCCGGTCAAGGACCGCGTGGCGGAGGCAACAGGCATGGACATTCCCAGTCGAAACCTCGTCAGCCATTGCAGAATCGCTGCTGCAGGTCCGATGTGCCGTTTCGCTTTTGGGAGAAACGGATGATCGAGGGCTTCTACAAGATCAGCTTCTTCACCCAGTTGAGCACGGGCTCAGGTGTCGCGTTCTTGTCGGGCGGCAGCCTCTGCGGCAGCGATTCTCTCGTGTCCTATGACGGCACGTATGAGATTGAAGGAGACTGCTTCCACGCGCGCATATTGATGCTGTCGCACGGCGGCTCTCAGGGAGTGGCTTCCGCATTCGGTGTCGAGAGGGCGACGCTCAGCGTCAAGGGACGGGTGACCGATACCGGCCTGAATTGCGTGGCTTGTGCTGATACGGCCCCTGATATTTCCATGGCGCTCCGGCTGGAGCGCATGCGTCAGGATGCGGTCGGATATAGCAAGGCTGTTCTCGTCTGCGCGCTTGATCGCGGCGTGTATTCAAACCTCTATGGTTCCTAGCCAGTCCGAGATGATCTCCAGGATCGCCGTCTTGTCGACGTCGGAGATGCCGAGGAAGGGGCGGGCGGGGATAGGGCCCCAGGGGATCGGATGGCCGGCCTTGTCGGCCCCGAAGGCGCCCTGTGCTGCGCCGAACTGCTGCACGGCGGCGTAGATCAGGTTGGAGCCGATCTCGACGCTGTCGGCCGCGGCCTCATAGAAGATCTGCGAGGAGAGCATGCCGGTCTCGCCGAAGAGCGGCCGGATGTCGATGCGTTGGCCGCGGCGCGCGTAGCTGTCGAGCGTGGTCTGCGACTTCGGCACCCATTTCGTGCCGTCGGGAGCTTCGCCGGCGGCAAAGCGTGCCTTGGTCGTGGTGACCATCTGCTCGCCGATCTCCTGCATCACCGGAGTGAGGTCGGCGAGCAGCCTTGACAGATCCTGCAGCCGGGGCGTGATCTGGTCCTGCTCGAGCTCGAAGCGGATCATCCGCGCCTCCGTGTGGTGATCTGCAGCGCGACCAGGAACAGACGGTCGCCCCGTTTCTCGAAGCTTGCCACCCACTCCTCGCTCTCGGTCCTGATGATCCAGTCGAGCAGATCTCCAGAAGAGCCCTTTGCAGCCCGCACCTCGACCACGCGGTCAAGGAGGGCGGCAAGGCGACCGATGTCGCCGGGGGTCAGCGCCCGGCCGACCTGCGTGCCGGTGCCCATTATGCGGAGGAGGTCGTCCCGCGCGACGGCGAAGTCGGTGCCGGCGATCTCGGCACCGGCAATGGCGGACGGCAGCTGCGCCGGCTGCGCCAGGAGGCCCAGCGAGCGCAGCGGCTCGATCGTGATTGCCGCGCCGATCGGGGCGCCGGTCCGTTCGCCCTGGACGCGCTCGGCCCAGCGGCGGAGGTCGTCGGCGAGTGAGGGAAGGGCGCGGTAGGCCTTCGCCACGGCCTTGGCCCGACCCGGCGGCAGGGATGCCATGAAGGCCTTCGAGATATCGGCGGGCCAGCTGACTGCCTTCTGCGCCGTCATCTCGACCAGATCCAGAAAGGTGCTGGCGCCCGGCGCATAGTCCCAACCTTTGCCGACGCCGAGGGGCGCCCCGGTCTTCGGGTCGATCTTCTGCCAGCCCTCGGGCAGCGTCTTCGCCGGATCGCCGCCCAGCCTACGGATCCCCGCCTCCGAATTGGTACCGGCGATGAAACAGGTGCAGCCCCAGCCGTTCGGCGGCGCATGCGTCTCCCAGAAGGGATGATCCGGAGGAAGCGCCAGCCCGTCCCACGCGAGGTGCTGCAGGCGCGGCTCGAGCGAGGCACCGTGCCGGTAGACCCAGTACTTGAACTTGCTCTCCACCAGCTGCTTGAAGCGGGCGGCGGCATAGGAGACCGACATGTTGGTGCGGTAGATCACCCGGGTGCGCCAGGCCTCGCCCTTCGCGGTGTCCTCGCCGGTCCAACCGTGCCAGCCCCGGCGCTCGACGATGGCGCGGAAGTCCTTGCGGAAGGCTTCGATCCCGGTGCCAGCGGCGATGGCCTTGTCGACGGCGGCGGCGAGGTCGGTCAGCAGATCGGCCTTCAGCGCGCCCGCGACCATGAAGGCGCGCTCGTGCTGCTCGTGGCTGATGTCGTCCCAGCGGCTGGTCGGGACCAGCTCGCCGAGGCGCAGGCGGAAGGCGGCGACCTGCTCCTTGAACGGTCGGCCCAGCATGGCGGCGAGATCAGGCATCAGCGTCGTCCCTGGCGGCAAGCCGGCCCGCCCCCTGCGCCGCGAGGAGGCCGAGGGCGAGCACCTCGACCAGGGCGTCCGCGCCGAGCGCGTCGAAGCCGGAGAGCAGCATGGCGCGGAACTCCTCGAGGCTGCCCGCCGCCTCCAGCATCGCCTCGATCTTGCCCATCAGCCCGGCCATGGTAGGATGCGCCTCGACAGCCAGCCGATCGGCCAGAATGGCCTCCGGCGAACCCCCCTCAGAAATCGCCGCCAGAGCCCCTTCAGCTTGCAGGGCAGGTGTTGCCCCTGAGACGGGCTCACCCCGTTTAAATTCGCCGGAAAACCGTTTAATTGACGGACTGCGGGGCTGAGGTTCGGTCGAAGGTGCAGCCGACGGGGCCGCCGTGGCCGAAACCCGCAGAATATCTCCCTCGTTCTCCGGTTCGTCGAAGCCGAAACGGTCGCGCGTGCGCTTTTCCGAGACCCGAAGACCGAGCGGGACGAGCTGGCCCAAGGCTTCGGACAGCGCCGTGAGATCCTCGGCCTCGGCGCGGGCGATCTTCAGCCGGGGATACTGCTTCTGAGGCCCGTATTCGAGGTCGATCCAGGGGCGCACCAGATCCCGGTTGAGGATGGCGGAGAGGGCCTTCGCGTCGGCGCGCTCGATGTCCTCCTGCACCTGGCGATGCTCCTTGCCGCTGCCGAGCCCGCCGGTGACAGCATCGGTGGTCGCGGTCTGGCCGAGCACGGCCTTGGAGATCTGCTGGTCGAGCCAGTCGCAGCGCGACTTGTAGAGATCGGCCGTGCCACCGACGTTGCCGGTCTCGATGAACTCGATCGTCATCGACTCGGGGATGATGGCGGCGCAATCGCCGGCGATGTTGGCGACCGCGCGGAACAGGGTTTCCTTGTCGGTCTCGGAGGCGCCGGCACCCCATTTGCCGACCCGCAGCGGCTGGCCGTAGGTCTGGGTGAAGATCACCCAGTCGCGCTGGGTGAAGGCCTTGAACATCCAGGCCCAGGCGGCGGCGCGGGCGAGGCCGGAGCGAAGCGCCAAACCCGATTTGGCGCGGATCGTCGCGTAGATGAACTTGAAGGCCGGGAGCGGGCGCTCCTCGCCATGCTCGCCGAGCATCATGGGCGTCGCCAGATCGTGCCGGGCGAAGCGGAACCAGCGCGGGTCGCGCCACTCGAGCCTCTGCGGCTGCCACTGCCCGGCGCTGGTGTCCCAGATGATCTCGGTGAAGCTGTAGCCCTTGCCGATGCAGTCGAGGATGTCGAAGAGCTCTTCGGCGAGCTCGTCGCGCTGCAGCCAGTCGCGGATCATGTCGGCCTGCGCAACATGCGCCGGATCGTCCGAGGCGGCGTCGATCGAGATCTCGATCTGGCTGACCGAGCGACGGCGGGTCCCGAGCACGCCGAGATAATGCAGATCCCGCTCCTCGATCGTCTCGGCCAGTTCCAGATAGCGCACCGGATCGCCGGCATCGGCCTCGCGCAGGATGGTCGCGAGACGCACCGGGTTCAGCCCATCGGCGGGATAGCCGGCGATCGGCGTGCGCACGCCGCCCAAGGTGGCGGCCGAGACCTCGGTCTTCAGCTCCGCCTTCCTCACCGGATTGCCGCGGCTGTCGAGCAGGACGGGTCGTGTCATCAGAGGCCTCCTCTCAGGCCCGCGCCGAGCGGCGCCTTCCACCAGCCGCGCTGGTCATCGGTTTCTGGGAATGCCGAGAGGCGGCCGGGCTCTGCCGCCGCCGGTCGCGCCGGTTGGTAGCCGTATTCCACCCAGCGCATCCGGCTCGCGAAGTGCGCCAGGGCAAGGGCGATTGCATAGTCGCCGTGCCGCCGCTTGCCCTTCTCGCCCTCGCGGGTCGGGGGCACGCGCGGGATACCGCGGAGGAGCTTCACCACCCGCAGGTCGGCGAGGTGATCGGCATCCCTGGCGATGGCGATGCTGTCATCCTCGAAGGCGCCCTTCAGCGGCGGCATGTTCAGTCGGTACCATTCCTCGGTGAACTTGATCGCCCAGACCAGACCGCCGCCGTCGTCGGTCTCGCGCAGGCCGTATTTCCGGCCCATGTCCTCGGCCACGGTCCAGCCCATACCTGTTGCGTCAAAGGCCGCGCCGACCAAGCGGGCGCGCACTACGTCGAGCACCGCCGCGACGATCATCTTCTGCTCGTCGCCAGGCACGTTGCGCAGCTCGAACACCAGCCTTTGACGGCGCTTCAAACGCTGCTCGATCGCGAGCAGCACGCCCACCGTGAGGTCGGCGACGCGCGCGAAGTCAAAGCCGAAGGCATAGTGCAGCGAGAGGTCGATCCCGGCCATGGCATCGGCCAGATCCTTGAGGAAGGGCGCGAGCAGCATCGCCTGCTCGAGCTTCGTGCGCTGAAGGTAGTCGGCGGGGAGTTCCAGCCGCAGGATGTGGCTCTCGGCCACTGGCAGGGTCATCCGAGCCTCGATCAGCGGGGCGGGCAGCCAGGCGCCGGTCGAGAGCGAGGGGATGCAGAAGAGCTCTTCGTCGGCGCCGTCGCCGTAGAAGTCGATGATGTCCTGGCGCCACTGCGCCTCGGACTCGGCTGACCAGTCCTTGCCGGTGACGAGGCAGATGCGCTGGTAGAGCCCGTCGCGCAGCGCGTCGTCGAAGTCGATGCGCAGATGCTTGTGCGGGGCGCGGCCGGCGAGGATCTCCTGGATGGTCTGATTGAAGGGGTTCTCCGCCGAGTTGTGCGTCGAGCAGACGATGACCTGGCCGCCCCACATCAGGAAGGCGAGGGCTGCCTTCAGAAGCTCGGCGAGATTGTCGACGAAGGCGGCCTCGTCGATGATCACGATGCCCTGCTTGCCGCGCAGGCCGCGCGGGGCGCTGGAGAGAGCGAGGATCTCAAAGCCCGAGGCGAAGCGGATGCGGAAGGCCTGGATGTGCTTGGTGTCGCTCGGATCGGCCGGGTTGGCATCCTCGAACAGGAGCTCGGCGGCTTCCATCGCCGCTGTCGAGAAAGCGCGAGCCCACATGGCGCAGGCGTCGATGAACTCGCGGGTCATCTCCTGGCTGTAGGAGATGTACATCGCGTCCATCCCGCCCGCGCTCTTCTCGCGACCCGCGCGCAGGACGGCATAGGCCGCGAGGCCCCAGGTCAGACCGATGCGGCGGCTCTTCTCGATGAAGAGCACGCGGCAGGCCGTGGTCTCCAGAAGGGAGACGGTCCGCGCCTGATAGGGAAGCAGAACTTTGGGCAGGCCGACCTGTGCAATGACCTCGGGCATCGCCTCTGTCGCGGCCCGTCGCTGGCGCTCCCAATCGCCGGTAGAGACAGGCGAGCTCATAACTGGTAATTCCCAGCGAACTTTTTTCCCGAGTCGTCATTTTGTGCCCCTACGTTTTGTGCCGCTGCGCAACAGAGGAACTTGAGATGCGTGCGAATTTGGATCTGCTGAGTGCGGTGGAAGCTCAGCTTTTGAAGCTTGTCAGAGGCCGCCTGAGCGACCACGGCCGCCCCCTTTATGAAGACGGCAAAGAGCATGAATTCGTCACGGCTTGGCGGGGCGTGCGGGCGCTCCGAGACGAAGAACGACCGGGACAGGCTGTCGAGGCATATTTCAATGAGGTTCTGCGCCCCATCCTGTCGCCGATGGTGGAGGGTGAACCCCACGCAGTGGAAGAAACCCTCAATCAGATCGGCCTCTTTTTGCTGCTGACGGCCGACGATCCCTCCGGCGATCAATGAAGCAGAGATGACGACGCGCGTCTGGGGCCTTCCAGGCTTCGAGCGGAGCGGATTCCGACAGGTCATTGCGTGACACGAGGAGTGGCTGAGATGCCCCACGACGTCAGGCGTCGTCCCGGCGATCGCCCGGCGCTCGCATGTCCAAAATGAGGCAGAACGCGGCGGGATGATGCGACGCCACCTTGCACGACTCGCGCCTCAGGTGCGATATTGGCGTCATCCAATTTGGATCGAGGCGCGCCATGCCGCTTCCTGACCTGCTCGACAGAGTTGAGAGGGAGTTGCTTGATCTCGTCGAGCGTCGGCTCGAGAGATATGGCCTTATCTTGGGCCACGCATTGCAGGAAGAGCTCTACGTTGTCGTCTGGCGAGGCGTGCGGATGCTTCGCGACGAGGAGCAGCCCAAGCAATCCACTGCGGCTTTTTTCAATGAAACCTTGCGTCCGCAGCTTGAGCTGCGTCTCCATGGAAAGGCCAAAAATGTCGGCGCCGCCCTTGATCGCATACGTCATTATCTCGACATCGATATCGATATCGGTGGCCGCATCAGCACAAGGCAATAGAGGCTCCATCACGACACTCCAAGAATCTGGGCCTTGATGGCCTCGGCGGTTTCCGCGGTCAGACCCTTGGCGCGGGCCACAGTCTCGACGGCCTCGCCGACGCGGCTGCTGAACTCGGCCTCGACCTTGCGGCGGCGGTCGGTCGAGATGCTCTGGGCCTGGGCCGCGTTCTTGAAAGCGGCGGCGAGGTGCATCGCATCCTTCGGCTCCAGCCCGTCCGCAGCGTCTCCCAGCATGTGCAGGACCAGCGCCTTGATCGTCTCGGCGGTCATCACCGTCAGGTCGTCGCTGTTCTTCGCGTCGAAGCTCTCGGACAGGGAGGCGACGATCTGCCGGGTCTCGTCGAGGCGGCGGGTCAGCCGGGCGAGGCGTACCGAGTAGCGGTTAAACGAGCTGAAGGCCGGGATGGCGAACTCCAGCTCGCCCCGGTGCTCGGCCATCAGGGCTTCGCACTGCCTGACGAACTCGGCGTAGATGTCGGTCTGGGTGCGCTCGCGCTTGCCCAACTCCTGCGCGGCCCATGAAATGATGCCGTCGCACTGCTGGGGCAGGAGGTCGAATGAGGAGAGCCTGCCGCGTGTGACTTTCGCCTTGGCCATGTCAGGCCCCGGGCCGGGAGGGGCGCTTGATACCCTCGATCGCGATCTGGCGGTCGAGGTGGCGATGGCCAGTCTCGGTAAGGCTCGCCACCATGATGCTGCCCGCCCGGACGAGCGAGACCGCGGCCATTTCCGCCAGCCAGGCGAGCTCGGCATGCACCCATTCGCGCGACTTGCGGATGCCGAAGGTCTGCAGCTCGAAGACGAGGAGATCGCTGTTCAGCGTCTCGTCTGCCTGCGCCATGAGCGCCTTCAGGATGATCAGCCGCGCCTGCTCGCGGATCAGCTGGTCCATGGTCATGTCACTTCCGTCCCTGTTCGATCAAGAGATCCTGCATCCGTTCCGCGATGGCCGTGACCGGCTTCAGCCGCTCGTCCAGCTTGTCGATGTGTCCCTCCATCCGGGCGAGGGTGAGCTCGAGACGGTGCAGCATCTTGGTGTCGGGCATCTCGACAAGCTTGTCTGCGATCCGCTGCACCTCGCGCTCGAGCACCGAGAAGCGGGCTTCCATGGCGGCGATGCGGGCGGCGTTCTGCTTCGAGCTGGCGCCGAAGATGTTCCAGATGCTGGTGCCGAAGGACAGCAGGGCGCCAAGCCCCACTGCCCAAGCGACGAGCGGGCCGATGTCGAGCATCGACGCTCCGCTCACACCAGACCTCGCGGCCGGGCGCCGGGATCGGCATGGGCCGCGGCATAGGCGAGGCCGACGAGGAGCATGGCAAAGAACCAGGTGCGGAGCGTGTTGGTCGTGGTTCTGCCGCCCCACCAGACGAGGCGGAAGTTCGGGGCGCGGCGCTCGAGCCAGATCCAGACCCCGCCCACCAGCGGCGCCACCATCTGCCAGGCGGTGACGGCACGCTCGCCCTTGGCCACCACCTCGTCGGGCGTGTCGCCGAGGCCCATGTCACGGAGCGTTCCCAGGAGGTCGATCTGCCAGGTGTTGAGGAGGACGACCAGCGTCGTGACCAGCCCGACCCAGAAGCTCCGCGCCTTGTAGGCGGGAAGATCGGGGAGCGCGGTGTTGTTCGAGAGCCGGGGCAGGGTGAGCGCGCTTGCGAGAAGGGGCAGCAGCGCGCGCAGATGGCGGGACATGGGCAGGTCCTTTTCGGGTCAGGAGAAGACGACAGGGGCGGTGTAGGCGCCGAGAATCCAGCCCTCGCGCCCGGCGTAGGTGACGGCGAGCCAGAGGCGGCCGCCGAAGATGCCCTTGCGGATCACCGGCACCGCCGTGCCGGCGGGGATCCTGGCGAGGACGTTCGGATTGAAAGAGGGCCAGCGGCGGAGGTTGAGGTGGTCGCCCGGCGGCACCTCGATCTCGACGAACTGCTGGTCGGTCGGCGTCGGCAGCACCGGCTGCGACGCGGCCTCGGCGGCGGTATCGGCCGGATCGTCGCGGCCGAGGATGCGGGCGCGGATATGCTCCAGCGGGAAGAGGGGGTTGGTGTCGACCTTGCGGCCGGGGCTCACGTACCAATGTGTCGTGATGTCGGTCAGCATCGGCAGATCGCGGAAGAGCGCCTGCAGCAGACCGAGCACCGCCGAAATCTGTGCCTCGCTGTAGGGCATCCAGAGGCCCTTGCCGTGCTCGGGCGTCTCGACCTCGCGGATGTCCTGCAGGCTAATGGCGAACTGCTGGCCATACCAGGCGATGGCCTGCGTGTCGGAGAGCCGGGTGAGGCGCCCCGGGTTGACGATCTCGATGCCGATCGAGAAGTCGTTGCAGCTGGCCCGGCCGTTGAAGGTCGACTTGCCAGCATGGAAGGCCCGGCGGTTGGTCGGCACCTGCTGGACGATTGTCCCGTCGCGCTCGACCACGAAGTGCACGCTGACCTTGTCGGAGCCGGCCAGATAGGCGGCGGCATTTCCCTTTTCCAGCCGGCTCGCGGTGTCGTGCAGCACGACGATAGAGGGCGTGATCTCGCCGCCGAAGGCACGGGCCGGTTGGAAGGGGATGCTTGAGAGCCTGTGGGTGTCGATGCGCATGCGCTGCCTCCGGAAAGCGGGAAGATCCCGCGGCCAAAGTGCGCGTCTCGGCAAAAGCAAAACATCCGCAAGGGCTTGCGGATGAGGCCGGGAGAGGGGATCAGAAGAGGCGGAGCTGGGCCGGATGCTGCCCTTTGACCAGCTCGTCGGCCCGCAGGTAGGACCGGATGGTCACGTCCGACGTGTGCAGTTTGCGTGCGATCGCGGCAACCGGCAAGCCCTCAGAGCGCAGTACCCGCGCAATCCACGGCTTGGCGGTCGGGATGCGGACCTTCAGATGGCCGAGCGCCTCGCCGAGCGCTGCGGTCTTTTCCGCGCCGATCATTTCGACCAGCGCGGAACGGGCTTTCGGCGAGGTTGGCAGGTAAACCTCGCCGCCGCCGAAGATCAGGAGGAACTCGACCGCACCCGCGACGCCGAGGATGCGCACGAAGGGCATGACGTGTTGCGGAGGATGCGGTGCGCTCGTCATTCGAGAGGCACCCCGCCGCGACGGCACATGTCCTTCAAGGCGCGGGTGACGTCGTTGATCTGGGCGGAGTTGCGCAGGGCGTCGATGTCGATCGGGACCGACTGCCACTTGCCTTCGAAGCGGGCGCGCAGGAAGGCATTCAGCCCGTCGCGCCCGGGTCGTTTCAGCGCGCCTGCCTTGCCGAGGAGGCCCCAGAGCACATGGATGTAGCGCAGATCCGGGCGGGACGCCGCCGGTCGGCACCCCTTTGCACCGGGCTTTACACCCGGTTTGAAGCCACGCGTCTTGAGCGCTTCCAGAAGCTTCGCCAGCTCGGCCTCCGACATCTCGGCCATGCTGGCCTTGCCGGTCGTGACCAGCTGGAGATCATGGCGCGTGTCGGCGTCGATGCCGAGCTCGCGACAACCGACATGGATCATCCGTTGCAGCGCCCGGGCGGTCATTGCCATTGCCCCAGGCCACTGCCGGCGATTGCCCAGAGAACGGCCTGCAGCGTCAGAAAACCGACAGCAAGCCAGCCGCGCAACCGAGCGCGGCGGGGATTGTCGCGCTCGCGCACCGTCGGCCCGACCAGGAGGGCGCCGAGCGCCATGGCCATAGCAGCGGCGAAGCTGGCAGAAAGAAAGACCACGATCCCCATGACAGTCAGGCCTTGGCGAGATCGATCGTGACGGTCGACCAGGCCGCGGTCTGATCCGGCCGGGTCTGGATGCGGACATAGCTCTTCGAGCCGACCACCCGCATCGCCTCGCGGATCGCCCGCATGGCGCGCTGCCAGCGGTCATCGGCGATGTCGAGCCGGAGAAGCATGAAGATCTCCGAGCGGTTGATCTGGCCTTCCTTGTCGGTATTGAAGGCGCGGGTGACGATGGCGCGGATCTCCGGGCCGCTGTCTGCCGACCACTCGTTGAGGCATTCGTCGATCAGCCCCTTGGCGATCTGCAGCTCCGGGCCAAAGTCAAACAGGTCGGCCACGCGGATCTCTACCTTCATCAGCCCGTCGAAACTCGAATAGGTGCGGTTGCCCTTGGCACCTCCTTTGGTCAACCCGTATTCCTGCGCCAGCAGTGCGTCGAAATCGCCCAGGTCGGTGAAGGTGTGGCCTTTGAAGCGGGCGACCTGGTCGCTGAGCGCCATGGCGAAGCCCAAGATCTTGCGCACCACCCCGTCCTCCAGCAGGTGCTGCGCCTTGATGGTCTCGACCGGCGTCAGGCGACCGTTCGCATCGGGCATGTAGATCCTGTCGCCGATGCTGACGCGGCCGTCTGGGATCGGCGCGGGGGTGAAATCGGATTGCATGCCCATTCTAGGCCTCCTGCTGGTGTTGTTTTCGCGTGCAGTTTTGTGCTGCGCGCAGCACAGCCGCGCGCGCTAGTCTTAGCTCTGGAACATCGAGGCGCGACCCCGGTTGGAAATTGATGCTGCAAGTGGAGGCTGCATGTCTTGGAACCGACGTCGCTGGCAAACCCCCGTCCTTGTTCAACTTGTTGATGGAGTTGAGCCGGCCGTGATCGTCACCGTGGATGAGGCTATGAGCCTCCTCTTGAACCATTGGCCGGGACCGAGGAGCAGGACGTATTGGCAGGCGACTAACGCTTGTTCCATGTGCATCGGCGGGCAGGTCGGTCCATCGGCGGTGAGGACGGCGTTGATCGAAGCCGCTCGCGAAGCGGGACTCCGCGTCGAGGCCTAAGCAAATGATCCCGCCGCTCCACGGGGAATTTTTCTCAGCGCGAGACTTTTCGGGAGACCTCTGCAGATCGTTGTGCTCAAAGTTCCGTGAGAACCCAGGACGGCGCGTCGGGCGCCTGCTCGGACGGCTCCAGGAGGATAAGGACTCGTGGCTCGACACATATGGATCGGTCCGGTGACCGTTCGGCTCGCGCCTCCAGACGGTCTTGTGCTTGTGCGTAACGCATTCGAAGCGCGAGACTTTCTCCTCAAGCGGTGGCAATTTCCGAAGACCAGCACCTACGAGGATGCAGCAAGCGTTTGCACGAGAGCCACTGAAGGGCGAATCGGTTGCGGTAACGCTCGTCTCATGTTCGTTGCAGCCGTCCTCGAAGCAGGAATCCTCGAGCGCGAATGAGCTGGTAGAAGGCGCCTCGCGGCGAGGATCAGCCTTTGCACCCGTCATGCGCTTTCCACCTTTTTCGCGCGAGCGCAGCCATGACAGGCGCGGTACATGCGGACGCGGAGCGGGTTGCCGGTCTGGAAGTCGCGGCCCTTGGCGCGCCAGTCTTGGCAGATGTGCGAGGGCATGGTGCCGAGCGCGGGGCAGAGGATGACGGCAGCCTCGAAGATGCCGCGCACCCGCTCTTCCAGGGCCGCCAGATTGCCGGGGTACTTCATGCGCAGCACCTGGCTGATCACCGTCGGGCTGCGCTCGAGCTGGGCCGCGACGCGGTTCTGCGAAGCCTTGCCGCATTCGATGGCGAGCGTCTCGACCCAGTCGGGCAGACCCTCGCCCCAGGCCTCGCGGGCGATGTCGAGGGGGCCGCTCATCCTGCGACCCCCGTCATGCCGGGCACATAGGCATAGGCGCAGTCGTTCGGATCCCAGACCGCCACGATCCGCTTCTCGCGCGGGGCGCGCGGGCCGGTGTTCTTCACCAGCCGGTAGCTCGCCTCGCGCTTGCCGGGCACGGCGGTGGAGGTGACGCGCAGATACTTCGCCCGGAGCAGCGCGTGGCAGTAGGAGACGGCCTCGCGCAGATCCACCCGGAGGTCGGCCCGGCAGTGGCTCGCCAGATCCACCGGGGTGAAGCTCTTGAGCCCGCGCATCGCGGTCCAGAGCTGCTGAGCCACCTGGCTGCTGCGGTCCTTCGGCTCGCGGTATTCCGGGGTCAGCTCGAACATCTTGCGCGAAGAGCCGTTGCCGCCGCGCTGGACGCGGACCCTGCCTGCCGCTTCCCAGCCGCGCACGATCTCGGTCGCGGCTTCCATGGCAATCAGGGTCTCTGCGGCAATCTCGGCGTAGCCGAAGACCTCCATGCGCAGCGCCGTGGCCCAGGCCCTCGCCTGGACGATCGGGCGGCGGCGGGCGGTGGTCGTCTCATGTGTGTTCATCAGCATGGATCACGCCCTCCGCGCCGTGCGGGCCGCTGCCTGCTGGCGCGACCGCTCAACCGCGTGCTCGCGGCGGGGCGGGGGAGCCTCACCGCGGAAGAAGGGGCGCGCGCCCCATTCCGCGAGGCCAACCGTCGTGAGGCCGAGGGTCAGGGCCGTTTCCTTGACGTGGCTGAGGTTGGTCGAGACCCGGCGGTGCGAGCCGCTGGATTGATCGAGGAGCCGCGCCTTCAGATCGTCGCGCAGCGCGATGCCCGAGGCATAGATCGGCGCGAGCTGGATGACGTCCGACATGTCGGCAGGCTGGGCCGCGACCCAGTCGAGCATGCGGCCATGCACCCTCTCCCATTTCATCAGCTTGGTCGGCAGCTCCTCCTCGCCGATCAGGATCACCGGCACCGCGGAAGCCTCGTAGAGCCCGCGCACCACCTCGACCATGTCATCGCGGATCAGCCTGTCGGCCTCGTCGATCAGAAGCGGACGCTGGTTGACCGAGAGCTCGCGCGAGACCTGCTCGAAGATGTCGGCCGCGGTGCGGGCGGGTCGCAGGCCCAGCTCGAAGGCGATGCCGGAGAGGAGTTGCTTCGAGCGCCAGAGCGGCTGCACCTCGACGTGGCAGGCGCGGAAGGCGTTGGTCGCGTAGACGGCGGCGGTCGATTTGCCGAAGCCCGAGGGGCCGTAGTAGGTGGCCATTCCGGGGAGACCGAAAGCCCGGTGCTGCACCCGGTCGATCAGAGTCATCAGCGCCGAGACGTTGCGCAGCGGAGCTACGCTTTCATAAAGGGTGTCTGTCATGCTCCCTCACTTCCTCACTTTTTTTGGCCGGTTACCCGGCTTCATCCGAACATCTGGTCGCCGTGGACGCGCCACAGCATCAGCTCCGAGCGGTACTCCGAGCTGGTCTGGTAGCCCGCGAGCCACTTCTTCTGCTCGCGGGTGACGGTGTCGCCGCGCTCGATGGCGCGCTCCATCTCGAGCGCGCGGCGGAAGCGCTGGCGGGGTTCTTCGTCGGCCCCGGTCGGCTGGCCTCGGAAGGGCAATGCGGTGACGGTGCCGGCCTTTGCCTGGACCGGGGCGGAGGCCGACGTCTTGGGCTTCACCAGCCGCACCACCTTGGCTTCGGGCGGCGTCGGCGCCATCGGGCTGATCTGATCGAGCTGACGCCCGAGCTCGGCGGCGGTGTAGCGGCGGTGGGCCGCTGCGGCGTCCTTTTCGGCCTTGAGCCAGGCGCGGCGGGCGCGGGCGGTGATGCGGGCCTCGTCGAGATCGAAGAAGCCGCTGCGCTCCAGCGCCGGCGCGTGGCCGAGGTAGCCGCCGTCATGGCTGTAGACATGCAGCCCCGACCAGAGATCGGCGGGATCGAAGCGGATGATGACCCGCTCGCCCGCGTAGTCCTGCATCCACTCGGCCCAGTAGCGGTTGTTCTGGAAGGCGATCTCGCCGGTATTGGTGTTCAGCCGCTGACCCTCGGCGCCAAGGAGCCAGAGGCGGCGCTGCGCCTCGGTGGCCTTGCGGATCGGGGCGGTCGCATAGCTCTCGTCGAAGACCTCGGCGAAGCTGCGGCCGTAGGCGATCTCGGATCTGCGGCCTTGGCGGGTGTTGTGCTCCTCGATCCCCTCGGCCAGCACCCGCAGGAAGTCCTCCAGCTCCACCGCGCGGCTGCCGTAATCCTCGGGCTTGGCCTCAGGCCGATTGCCGGTCCAGGCGCCGTCGAAGCGTGGATCCTTCGAGATGCTGTCGCACATGTCGCGGAAGGCGCGCTCGATCGGCTTCGACTGGCCGCTGTAGGGCGTGGCCCAGTGGATCTCGCAGCCGAGCGCGGTGAAGAGCCCGGGCACATCGTCCTCGCGGACCTTGAAGCGGTAGCGGGTCGCGGCGCCGCCGGTGACGACCTTGGCGGCAAATTCGCGGCCGTTGTCGAGAAGCACATGGCCCGGGATGCCCCAGTCCTCGATCATGTCGCCGGCGGCCAAGAGCACTGCCGTGCTGTTCGGGGTCTGGTCGACGCGCCAAGCGAGGATCCGGCCCGAGAAGATATCCTGGAAGGCCACCATCTGCGGGCGCCCGACGTAGCCAGCCTCTCTCTGGCCGGGCAGCTTCGGCCAGCGCACGAAGACGTCGAACTTGTGGAAGTCGGCGTTCACGGCTTCCAGCGCGTGGAGTGCGGACTTGTCGCGGCGCTGGGTCGGGAAGAGGCGCTTCACAGCCTCGATCCCCTCGCGGCAGAGCACTTGCGTGACCCGGCTGACGGTTGAATTTAGCCTGCGTTGCATGGTCCGGTGGGGCAGGGTGGCAAGGCCTTTCGCCTCGGCGGCGCGGACCGCGCGGCGGTAGCAGCTGGTGAAGGAGGGACCGGCAAGGCGCAGGTAGTCGCTCTTGATCAGGTCGAAGAATTCGGGATCGCAGTCGAGGCTGCGCGAGCGTCTGGTGACGGCGCGGTGCCGGGGCGCGAGGTAGGGCAGACGGTCGTCAGGGCGCACCCCTTCGATCAGCGCAAGCCAAGACCAGAGGGTGCGCGCGCCGGTGCCGGAGCTGCGGGCAATGGCCTCAACTGCGAGATAGCGGTTGAGCACCGGCTCCAGCTCAAAGACCTGCCCCAGGAGTGCCAACCGGCTCAGGGCTTTGTCTTTCAAACGCTGAGGCAGTCCCTCGTACCACGCCCAGATTTCCTCGCGTGATTGCTGCGCGAACGGGTCTGCCGCGTTCTTTGCATGCAGGAGAAGTTGCCGCTGTGCTCGAGAAGGAAAGAGGCGCCAGCTGTACTCCCAACCACCGCCGCGGCCTGTGCGGTGACGGACATTCTTGGCGTCCGCGCGCCAGCCCTGCTTCTTGAGCAAAGCCTCGACGCCCTGCCGCGTGGTGGGCATATCTGGAAGACCGCTCGAGGCAATCTCCTCAGCCGTCCACCACGCTTTGCAAGGGGTGGAGCCGCTCATCACTCAGCGCCTCCAGCATGCGGCAGGAGCGCCGTGACCTCAGCGCCGACTTCGCTGAGCCAGCGCCGGCGAGCTTTGACGCCGGCGCGAGACCATGCCGTGAGCAGGGCTTTAAACTGTTCCTCAACAGGGTCTTTGAAAAGGACCTCGCCGGCCAGTTCGGACTTCAAGCTGCGCCATGCTTCGGCTGCCGACTTAGCCTCTCCTGCCGCGAGCCGTTCGATCACGGTCGTGCGCTCGTAGCTGTCGCCGATCTTGGCGATTTCGGTCAGATCCTTTAGAGAGACGGGGCGGGGCGCGGCGCGGAGCTGAGCAACCGAGCCGGGAGGAAGTGCTGAGCCTGCGGCGACGATCTTGTAGATCTGTCGCGCGGTCATGCCGAACTTGTCCGCAGTCGCCTGCACGAATGCAACTGAACTCGGTTCAGTGGCATCCCAACGCGCAAGCGCGCCGGCAACCCCCCGCTTTGTCTCGGGGTGCAGCCGCTCGTAAACCTGCTTGCGCGTGGCGAGGAAGACCGCCGTATCGAGCGCGTTCATCTCGGCGCCGGCGAGGTTGTCGTCGATCTCGACCATCAGCGCCCAGTCGTCGGTGACGTTCGTCCAGACTTTGGCTGGGATTTCATCCCAGCCGAGGCGCCGCGCCGTCTCCAGCCGATGCGCTCCTGCCATCAGGTAGAGTTTGCCGTCCTTCTTCTTCCGCAGATGAATCGGATCCTTCATCACCCCGAGCTCGTTGATCGAGGCAATCAGGCTCTCGACGCCGGCTTCGCTCACGGGGCGCAGGCGGTTGCGGACGACGACGTCTTCGACAGTAATCTTGTCGATCTGCAGGCAAATGGGCTCTGCCATGGTGCGTTCCTCGGAGAGTTCAGCGCGTTACCCGGCGAAGTCGGGCGCTTGCGATGGTTGCAGCCATTCCCGCTACATCGCCTCCGAAGTGCCGGCAGCTGGTGCACATGCGGTGATGGAATCCTTCGGACTGGAATACGGAGCCGCAGCAAAGGCAGGTCCGTACCTTCGGCAGATGGGACTTTGGAAGCAGGGCCAGCTGCTCTTTCATCCATTGCTCGGCCTCGGCCTTTACATGAAAAATGGGCGAAACTTCTCGCAGGCCAAGCACTTCCCACTCGCGGTCTGCGTAGCGAACGACGCGAGGGCCGCTTCCCCGTACGGCAAAAATGGTCATCAGCTTGCCTCCGATGTCTGAGCCCGGAGGGTGGTCAGCAGGGTCTCCAGACCATCGATCATGCCGCGCTGCTCGGCCTCGATCAGTGTGTCGAGCAGTCGATCGACTGAAGCATCGAAAGACTGCCAGTGTTCATCGATCGTCTGCTGGTCTGCAGCGGATAGGGCCACGGCGCGAGCGCCGGAGGCTGCGGCGACCTGGGCTCGGATTGCCTTCACTAGATCAAGGGGGATCGAGCTCACTGAAAAAAACCTTCAATGACGGGCGCTGCAAGCAGCAGCCCATAGAGACCAAGAAAGAGCGAGATGACGCCGAGGATGTTGCCGAGCAGGCTGCCCTCAATCCGTACGTTGATCCGGACGACCCCGCGCGTGATACGGCGCAGCGCAGAACACACCCGGGCCGCGACGGATTTCTGAATAGGTGAGACCGCGAGGTCGAGATGGTCACTCAGCGGGACGTCTGATCTGCTCGGCATCATGCTGCGTCCCGCCGAATACGAGCCGCATAGAGGTGCAGGAACGTTCCTTCCCCCACCTCGTCGATCATCTTCTGGCGCAGATCGCGGGCTTTCGCACCGTTCCAGGCGCCCGTCGCGGCATTCTTTGCATTGTTTGCCGAGACGTGGCGAGGCTCACACCATTCCTTGAGATTGGTGCCCATCACCCGCAGGTACCCCAGGAACACGTCATAAAAGACCGGCCCCGGCTGGATGGATTTTATTTTTTCTGACATATACTATGCCTCAAGATCAGACTATCGAACACAATTTGTGTTCACGACAACGATTGAACACTATTTGTGTTCAAGTCAAGGGGCTAGATGGCGGCGAGCGTAAACTACGGCCAGAGACTGAAGGGCTGGCGGATGGCCAAGGGCCTAAGTCAGCGTGAGCTGGCGCAAGAGATCGATGTCAGCCAAGGTTACATTGGCAATATCGAAGCAGGTCGCAGCGAGCCGTCGCGAAACTTCCTAGTCAGCTTGCAAGAGAGGTTCGGGGTTCGCGCCGACTACATCCTGCACGGGATCGGCGCGGCCGAAGGCAGTGCAGGTCCTTCTGCTGCGCAGCCCGCGGAGATCGATCCGCTCATGCTCGTCATCTGCGCCGGTGCCGTCCGCCAGGAATACTCTGCTGCCGGGGTGGATCTGCCACATGAGAAGCACCTCACAGAGACGACTTGGATGGCTGCGGAGCTTCGCTCTCGAATGGCGGATCCATCCGACGGTGACGAACTCGAGGCCTTGCTCCCGATCGTCGGCGCGCTTCTGCGAGAGCGCCTGCACGCGTGACGTGAAGCGACTGAACGCGCCCCAATAAAAAGCCCGGGCTGTTGCCCGGGCCTGCCAAAATAAATTCTAAGTCTGAGAAACAGGTTTGAGGATGAAGTCTGACCTGAAATCGCCGTCTTTGGACTACTTGCCCTTGACCGCGTCCTTCACATCACCGGCCGCCTTTTGCGCTTTGCCGGCGACCTGATCGGCCTTTCCGCTCGCCTGGAGCTTGCTGTCGCCCGTCAGCTTGCCAGCGGCTTCCTTGAGTTTGCCGCCGACATCTTTTGCAGTGCCTTCAATCTTATCTTTGTTCACGGCCATGATCTCCTTGAGTGGCGCGATCAGAACGCGATCACCGAACCGCGGTTCCAGCGATTTTCTTCACAATCTTGATGAACGTTGACTGCCGTCCGACTGCAGTTGCCAAGCTCTTGGGCGCATGGGGCGTCAAAAGCCGCTTCGCCGAATCAGTCGGTAAGCATTCCTGTCTTGAGTCTGATCGTGATGACCACGCCCTTTGGATCCCAATCATATTCCATGTGGCCATCGAAGCGTCCGATGATCGTCTGCGAAACAAGCTGGCTGCCATAGCCGTCATGTTCCTCCGGCTGGCACACGGGGGGGCCGCCCTGCTCAGTCCAGGCGATCGTAAGATCTTCGCCCGTCAGCGTCCCGGACACATCGAGAAGGCCGAATTCTGCAGAGAGCGCTCCATACTTGAGCGAATTCGTTGCCAGTTCGTGGAGCACGAGGGCCAGTCCCGCTGCGGCGCTGTCACCAACGCCGATGCGCGGCACCGCGACGCGGATGCGCCCCGAGAAGGCGGCCTTCTCATCGTAGGGCGCAAGGAGGACGGCAAGAAGATCGCCCAAAAGTGCGGCCTTGCCTTGCCCGCCGGGAAGGGGACGCACGAGATCATGTGCCCGCCCGAGCGCTGTCAGCCGGGTGGTCAACTGGGTCGCCATGTCGGCGACGGATTCCGACGAGCGCGAAGTGATCTGCGTCAGCCCGGCTGCGATGGTCAGGAGGTTCTTGACCCGATGGCCCATCTCGCCTGCAAGGAGTTCGCTGCTCTCCTGCGCCTGCTTGCGGATGGTAACATCAAGGAAAATGCCCGTCATGCGCCGCTTGTGGATGCCTTCGTCATTTCCCCGGCCGCGGGCCGAGATCCACCTAACGTCACCATCGACGAGTGTGCGGAAATCAATCTCGTAAGGCCCAGTAACGGCACGCGTCGCACTGAAGGCAACACGGACGCGGTCCTTGTCAGCCGGATGGATCCGCTCCGAAAGCTGCTCGAAGGTCAACACCCGTCTCGGCGCGATGTGCCACATATCGTAGCCCCGTGCATCCATCACGAACTCGTTGGTGTCGACGTTCCACGACCACACAGCTACGCCGGCCGCGTCGATGGCCCTTTGCAACTCATCCTGACCCAAGCCAGTCTGGCCAATTTCCAAAGTGGTCAATTAAGCTTGCCCTTCCAATGCCCGTCAGAGGATTAAAGCTTCCAACTCAAAAAGGCCGTAACCGGTTCCGTTAGTCCGTGGCAAGAGTAGAACAAATCATGACCACTTTCCAGCGGTCTCAGTACCGATGTCGAATCCCGCCTCTCTGGCGAGGGCATGTGCCAGCGGAACCCTTATTTCAAAGGCAAGACCGTCGTTCAACGTTGCGGTCTGCATCGATCCATCGGCGGATTCTACGGTCTGTGCTATGATGGACAGGCCGAATCCCGCTCTCGAAATTTGCGGGGTGAACGGTAGGCCCTTTTCCGTCCATGTCAGGCAGAGTTCCCCCTCGTCGGCGAGGACTTCCCACTGAATATCTACCCAGCCGCCCTCGATGCTCAACGCGCCATGCTCCCGCGCGTTGCTCGCCAATTCATGCAGGATGAGTCCGATCTGCCCCGAGGCTTTTGGGGCGACCATTATTTGAGGGCCGGAAACGCAAACCCGGCCGTCACAGTCAGCTTGCTGGAGCACCTCGGCATGCACCAAGCTCGATAGCTCACTTCCAACCAGATCGCCACGCACGAGAAGGTCGTGCACCCGGGCCAAAGACTGGACACGCGCGGTGAAGCTCTTGGAGAACTTTGCAGGATCATTGGTTTGTCGTGCAGACTGCTTGGCCAAGGCAAGAACCGTGGCCAACGTATTTTTCACCCGGTGGTTCAGTTCATCAAACAGGCGCCGCTGTAGGCCCTCGGACGCTTTTCTTGCCGTGATATCGCGTGCGATTTTGGACGCGCCGACGATGTCTTGGGCGCGGTTCCGTAAGGGTGAGATCGTGACGGAAAGAGGAACTCTCCGCCCATTCTTCGCGACGTGTTCTGTGTCGAAGGAATCGATCTTCTCGCCTCTGCGGAGGCGCTCCATGATCATCCGCTCATCGTCGTAGAGCTCGGGTGGAATGATACGCAAGATCGACTGGCCGATGATCTCGTCGGAATCATATCCGAGGATGCGATGTGCCGCCGCATTCCATGACGTGACTGTGCCATCGAGGGTCTTTGCGATGATGATGTCCTCGGAGGAGGCGACGATTGCCGCCAGGCGCTCTTTCTCAAGATCGCTCGTTGCAGTATCCGGCGACTGCGAAAGGAGCGTCAGCGTGTGATCGAGGGCCTCTCCGCGAAAAATTAATTTCGTGACGGAGTTCACCCTGACCCGCGAATTGTCGGCGTGCTGCATGATGACATCCCCCTGGGCAACTCGACTTCCGTCGCGAAGAGCGAGAGCCACAAGGGAACGATCCTTTGGAAGCTCATTTCCCAAAATGTCCAGAAGGCGCCACGCCCCGCACCATCGTGTGGCACCGAGCTCGGGAGATTGTCCCCAGAAGGAGATCGCCATGTCGTTGTGCGAGGTGATAAATCCTGCCGGATCAGTTGCATAGGCAGCGATCGGGAGGTCGGGCAGTTCAATATGGTGATCCACCTAGATATATCTTTCAGTTCCTTGGCCAGGGGAGACCATCAAGAAATTCGGGGAGCAATCGCATGCGGGACCCACTCGCACTACGTTCGGCGCATCCTTAACCCTCCCTACGCCCGGATGTTCCGAACTTCTGGCGGTTCTGAGCTACGAACCCATCGGATCGGCGTGGCTGCCCGGGTGGGGCGCGATCTAACGTAGGGGCACAATTCTTGAGGATTTCGCTAAGGTCAACAACGAAGACGTGCCTTGCCACTCAGGCACTACGCGATGATGACATATTAGTCCACAGAAATCATTGGGTTGGTCTCTTCATCATGTCTGGCGGCCTGTTATGGTGGGGCAGAACTTTCTAAGGACACCTCCCGTGCTACTTGTGAACCCAACCTTGCCCGCCGCTCCTTGGATCGGCGGCAAGCGCAACCTTGCAAAGAGAATTGTCGCGGCGCTCGATGAGATCGAGTGCGTGACGTACGTCGAGCCGTTCGTCGGCATGGGCGGGATATTTCTGCGCCGCAGCCGGCGTCCCCGAGCAGAGGTCATCAATGATCGCGGCCGAGACGTGGCGAACCTGTTCCGGATCCTGCAAAGACACTACGTTGCCTTTCTCGACATGATGCGCTTCCAGCTTACTGTGAGGGCAGAGTTCGAGAGACTGGTCGCGGTCGATCCTTCGACACTGACCGACCTCGAGCGGGCAGCGCGGTTTCTTTACCTGCAGCGCACCGCCTTTGGCGGCAAGGTATCCGGCAGGAATTTTGGCGTAGCTCGGGAGAGGGGCGGGCGGTTCAATCTAACGACACTTGAGCCTATGCTTGAAGACCTTCATATCCGCCTCGCAGGCGTCGTTATCGAGTGTTTGGACTGGTCGGACTGCATAAGCCGCTATGACAGCGCGGATACACTCTTTTATCTCGATCCGCCTTATTGGGGCTGTGAAGACGATTACGGCAAATCTCTCTTTTCACGTGACGATTTTTCGAGGATGGCCGGCCAATTAGCCGCAATTCGCGGGAGATTCATTTTGTCGATAAATGACGTGCCCGAAATCCGAGAAGCCTTTGGGCGCTTCCATCTGACGCCCGTGGCGACAAGCTACACGATCCAGGCGGGCGGAGCGCGGCCCGCGGCCGAGCTTCTGGTGGCGTCGCATCGCCCACAGAGCTGAAAATCCGTTGCATGTTCGGCGGCCGCTCGCCACTGGGGCGGCTTCTCTATATCGTTGAAATCGCTATGGAAAATTGAACATGCAACAGCTGCGGCAAACTTGCGGGTAAATTTGCATGTTCGGATTGTCAGAGCCGGCGCTGCAGAGCGTCCAAAGCCGCCCATTTCCTCAGAAAATCATTACGCATCAGTGATTTAAACGGTCGCCCGTTCGGTCGACGGTGCGTGGCTCTTCTTCTCTCTAAGCGGCTGTAAACGGGCTGTTTGACCACCACTGCAGGTCTTGAGATAGCCTGGCACCGCGAAGCGTAGCGAGACGGAGGATGCGCTTGGGATCCGCCACGAGAGATCGCGTCCTCGCGCGCCTTTGAGCAGGTGATGACGAGACGGCTGCCAGCGCTGGACAACAAGAACATGCTTGGCTGCAAAGCTTCGCTCCCACTGCCTCGCCCTCTCAAGATGTAAGTAAATCAGAGCGTTAATGAAATCGCAGATATTACATAAGCGCCCTTTCGGGTGGCTTACCCATGGAAAGTTGCGCAGAACATGGGGCTTTGTGATCGGGCGGGTGGCCTGCTCATCCTCACGAATTTGTAGTCCTCAGCTTGGCCAAATGGCGGTCTAGTCGCCGGTCGTCTCCGCGGTCAGCCAGCTTTGCCCGCATCTTCCCGCTTTCTTCCGGCTTCTTGCAGATGTGAATGTCACCCCTCAGCGACCCTGCTAGTCGCCGGTCGTCTCCGCGGTCGGCCAGAATTTCCCACATCTTCCCCGCCTCTTCCGGCTTCCTTCCGATGTGAATGTCGCCCCTCAGCAGCGTGACCGCAGGATCTGCAGGATGGGACAGGGGATTCCCTCAGCAACATCAACGCCCGCGCCCGACGCGAGGGAACCCGGGAAAGAGATTGTGCGTTGCGGGGAGGCAGCGTCCAACCAAAAGGGGATCGGGACCATGGGCATTATCTGGACCATCATCATCGGCTTCGTCGCCGGCGTCATCGCCAAGTTCATCACGCCGGGCAACAACGAGCCTTCGGGGTTCATCCTCACCACCATCCTCGGCATCGTCGGTGCTTTCGTCGCCTCCTGGCTGGGGCAGGCTCTGGGCTGGTATGGGCCGGGCGAGGGTGCCGGGCTGATCGGGGCCGTCGTGGGTGCGATCATCGTGCTCGTGGTCTGGGGCATGGTTTCGAAGAAGCGCGCCTGACCGTCACAGCGTAAAGGAGACTGAGCCATGGCCAGATCCACTCCCTCACTGATGGCCCTTCTGGGGCTGGTTGCCGTCGCGGGCTATCAGAACCGCGACAAGCTGGGGCAGATGCTGAACAGCGGGTCCGCGCCGCGCGATCCGGCGGCGCCTCAGCCGGAAGGCGGGCTGGGCGGCATGATGTCGGACCTTGCCGGCATGTTCGGCGGCGGTGCGGCCGGGGCGGGGGCCTCGGGTGGGCTGGCCGGGGGCATCGGCGAGCTGCTCGACCGCTTCCGTTCGGCGGGGCAGGGGCAGAAGGCGGACTCCTGGGTCTCGACGGCCCAGAACGAGCCGGTGCAGCCGACCGACATCGAGCAGGTGCTAGATGCCGAGACGCTGGACGAGCTGTCGCGCAAGACCGGCCTCAGCCGGGCGGAGCTGGTCGAGCGGCTGTCGGCGGCGCTGCCCGAGGCGGTGAACCGCCTTACCCCGCAGGGCCGGGTGCCTTCGGATGACGAGCTGCGCGGGCTGATCTGAGCCGGGCTTCCCCATCGCTCCGGCATGGCCTAAGATGCGGTCATGCCGGATGCGAGGGGCGAAGCGGTGCAACAACCGGAGACGGTCAACGTCATCTGCATGAAATGGGGCTCGCTCTACGGGCCTGATTATGTGAACAATCTGGCGCGCGGCGTAGCGCGCCACCTGAAGCGGCCCCACCGCTTCGTCTGCTTCACCGACACCACCACCGGGCTCGACGCCGGGATCGAGGCGCTGCCTCTGCCGGAGCTGAACCTGCCTGAGGGCAAGACCGACCGGCGCTGGCGCAAGCTGGCGCTGTTCCGTCACGATCTCGCCGGGCTGAGCGGCACGGCGCTGTTTCTCGATCTGGATCTGGTGATCCTCGACGATCTGGAGCCGTTCTTTGCCCATCCGGGCAAGTTCCTCATCATCCGCGATGACGATCTGTTCCGCGCCAAGCCGCTGCGCCGGGTGAACCCCGAGCGGGACCGCTTTTTGCATTCGGTCGGCAATTCCTCGGTGTTCCGCTACGAGATCGGCGCGCATGGCTATATCCATGACGCCTATGTGGCCGATCCCGAGGCGGCGATGGCGAAGTACGAGATTTCGCAACAGTTCCAGAGCGCGCAACTCGCTGCGCATGGCGATCTGGCCTATTGGCCGAGCGACTGGTGCGTCAGCTTCAAGAATGCCTGCGTGCCGCGCGGGCTGCGCAGCTATCTCGGCGATCCGATGTTGCCGGAGGGCGCGAAGATCGTGGTCTTCGCCGGCAATCCGAAGATGACCGAGGTGCTGGAGGGCGGCGGGCAGCGTTGGTATCGGCGGATCGGCAATATCGGCTGGCTGAGGAAGGCGTGGCAGGGCTGATGCTGGGCGATCTGATCCGCGAGTGGAAGCGCAAGCGGCGGGTCGCCGCGGCGCTGGCCGAGCTGGAGGCGCGGTCGGTGACCGGGCGGCCGCATGGCCTGCCGGCGCCGCTGGTGGTGTCGCTGACCAGCTATCCCGGGCGGTTCGGCACGCTGGCCTTGACGCTGCGCGCCGTGCTGCGCCAGACGGTGCGGGCCGACCGGGTGGTCTTGTGGCTTGCCGCCGAGGATGTGGGGCAGCTGCCGCCCGAGGTGCTGGCGCTGAAGGCCGAGGGGCTGGAGATCGGCGTGTCGGAGAACCTGCGCTCCTTCACCAAGATCGTGCCGATGCTGCGCGAGGCGCCCGAGAGCTTCATCCTGACCGCGGATGACGACATCGCCTATGGCCCGCGCTGGATCGAGGATCTGGTGGCGGGGGGCGATCCCGCCCGGCCAGAGGTGCTGTGCCACCGCGCGCGGCGCGTGGCGCTGGGGCCGGACCGCCTGCCGCTGCCCTATGCCGCGTGGGAGGCGAACATCGGTCCCGCCGTGGGGCCGCTGGTGTTTTCCACCGGCGTCTCGGGCGTGCTCTATCCGCCGGGGGTGTTCCACCCGGAGACCTGCGACGCGCGCCTGTTCCGCGAGCTGACGCCTGCTGCCGACGATGTCTGGCTCTGGTGGATGTATCGGCTCACCGGGGCGGTGGCGCGCAAGGTCGGGCCGCCGCAGCGGATCGTCGAATGGCCGGGCAGTCAGGTCACCCAGCTCAGGCAGGGCAACCTGACCGGGAACGGCAACGACCGGCAGATCGCGGCGATGATCGCGCGCTACGGCTTTCCGCACTGATCACGGATTTGTTTTCGCGAATTTGCGATAAGGCGCGTCTGTCGCGCCGGAAATCCGCCTACGTCACGTTACAGGCTTGATGAGTGGAAGTGAGGCACAATGAAGAAGTTCTGGTTCGGGCTGCTGGCCGTGCTGGTCGTCGCGGCGGGGGGCTATGGCTGGACGCGCTGGCAGGCGTCGCAGGTGGTCGTGGTGCCGACCACGGTCGCGGTGGAGCGGGGCACGGTGGAACAGACGGTACTGGCCTCGGGCGTGATAGAGGCCTCGTCGCTGGTCTCGGTCGGGTCGCGCGTGTCGGGGCAGGTCGAGACGCTGGCGGTGACCCTGGGCCAGGAAGTCAAGGAGGGCGATCTGATCGCCCAGATCGACTCGCTGAGCCAGCAGAATGACGTGCTGCAGGCCGAGGCGGATCTGGCGCAGATCGAGGCGGACATCCTCGCCAAGAATGCCTCGATCCGCGAGGCGGAGCTGACACTGGAGCGCAATCAGCAGCTGAGCGAGCGCCGGCTGTCCTCGACCGGCGATCTGGAGGCGGCGGAGGCGGCGCTGGCGGTGGCGCGGGCCGGGCTGATCTCGCTGGAGGCGCAGAAGCAGCGGGCGGAGGTCACGATCTCCAACGCGCGGCTGGAGCTGGCGCGGACGAAGATCACCGCGCCGATCGATGGGACGGTGGTGGCGATCGTCACCAGCGAGGGCCAGACGGTGAATGCCGGGATGGATACGCCGACCATCGTCAAGCTGGCCAATCTGGAGCGGATGGTGGTGAAGGCCGATGTCTCGGAGGCAGATGTGATCCGGGTGGAGCCGGGGCAGGTGGTAGGATTCACCCTCTTGGGCGAGCCCGACATGACCTTCGAGGCGGTGGTGCGCGATGTCGAGCCGGCGCCGGCCTCGATCAAGGAGAGCGACGAGATCTCGACCGACACGGCGATCTATTACAAGGGGCTGTTCGACGTGGAGAACCCGGACCGCAAGCTGCGCATCGGCATGACGGCGCAGGTGTCGATCCAGATCGCCGAGGCGAAGGACGTGCTGACTGTGCTCTCCTCGGTGCTGGGGGCGCGGGACGAGGAAGGCAATTACGCGGTGCGGGTCTATGATCCGGCGACCGGGCAGACGGAGGAGCGCAGCGTCACCGTCGGGCTGAACAACAACATCACCGCCGAGGTGACATCCGGGCTGGCGGAGGGCGAGAGGGTCATCGCCGACGCCGCCGCGCCGGGGGCCGCGGCGGGCGGCAGCCGCCGGGGCGGGCCGCGGATGATGGGCTTCTGACATGGCGCTGATCTCGCTGCGCGGCATCGGGCGCGCCTTTCAGGCGGGCGATGAGCAGATCACCGTGCTCAAGGACGTCTCGCTCGACATCGAGGCGGGGGAAATGGTGGCGATCATCGGCTCCTCCGGGTCGGGCAAGTCGACGCTGATGAACGTGCTGGGCTGTCTCGACCGCCCGAGCGCCGGGACCTATCTCTACAACGGGCGCGACGTGGGGGCGCTGTCGGCGGAGGACCGGGCGCGGCTGAGACGCGAGCATTTCGGTTTCATTTTTCAACGCTACCAGCTGCTGCCCGATCTCGACGCGCTGTCGAATGTCGAGGTGCCGGCGATCTACAAGGCGACCCCCCGCGCGGAACGGCGCGAGACGGCGAAGGCGCTGCTGACCCAGCTGGGGCTCGGCGACCGGATGGACCACCGGCCCAACGCGCTGTCGGGCGGCCAGCAGCAGCGGGTGTCGGTGGCGCGGGCGCTGGTGAACGGCGGCGAGGTGATCCTGGCCGACGAGCCGACCGGGGCGCTCGACACCAAGTCGGGGGCCGACCTGATGGCGCTGCTGGCCGATCTGCACCGGCAGGGCCACACCATCATCATCGTCACCCATGATCCCGAGGTTGCGGCGCTGGCCGAGCGGGTGGTGGAGATCCGCGACGGGCTGATCATCGCCGATACCCGCAAGACGCCGCTTGGCACGCCGCCCGAGGTGAAGACCACGACGGCGCGGCCGAGGGGCGGGCTGGCCGAGCGGATGTTCGAGGCTTTCGTCATGGCGACGCGCTCGATGAACGCGCATCGGCTGCGCAGCTTCCTGACCATGCTCGGCATCATCATCGGCATCGCCTCGGTGGTGCTGGTGGTGGCGCTGGGCGCGGGCAGCCAGCAGAAGGTGCTGGAGAATATCGCCGCCATCGGCACCAACACCATCTCGATCCGGGCGGGCACGGGCTTCGGCGACCGGCGGGCCAATGCCATCGACACGCTGGTGCCCGCCGATGCGCAGGCGCTGGCGCAGCAGCCGTTCACCGTCTCGGTCTCGCCCGAGGTGAGCACCAGTGCCACGCTCGCCTATCGCTCGGTGGCGACCTCGGCCTCGGTCCGGGGCGTGGCGGGGGGGTATTTCGAGGTGGCGACCTATGAGGTGGTGCAGGGCCAGCTCTTCGGCCCCGACGCCATCGCCGCCCGCGATCAGGTGGCGGTGATCGACGAGGCCACGGCGGAGACGCTGTTCCTGCAGCACGAGGATCCGATCGGGCAGGTGATCCTGCTGGGCCGGGTGCCGATGCAGGTGATCGGCGTGGTGAAGAGCGCGGCGCAGCAGTTCGGGCCGGACTCGCTGCGGGTCTTCGTGCCCTATACCACGGTGGCGGCGCGGATCACCGGGTCGGACAGCATCAACTCGATCTCGGTGAAGGTGCGCGACGATTACGAGATGGACGAGGCGCAGGAGATGATCGAGGCGCTGATGCTGCGGCGGCACGGGGTGAAGGACTTTTTCACCACCAACTCCGACACGATCCGCGAGACGATCCAGAGCACGGCGCAGCTGCTGACGCTGCTGGTCTCGGCCATCGCGGTGATCTCGCTGATCGTCGGCGGCATCGGGGTGATGAACATCATGCTGGTCTCGGTGACGGAGCGGACCAAGGAGATCGGCGTGCGCATCGCGGTGGGGGCGCGCAGCAGCGACATCGTCATGCAGTTCCTGATCGAGTCGGTGCTGGTCTGCCTTCTGGGCGGGGTGCTGGGGGTGGGGGTGGCCTATGGCATCGGGCTGATCGCCAGCGAGTTCCTGCCCTTCGGGCTGACCTTCTCGGCGGTGGCGGTGGTCTCGGCCTTCCTCTCCTCGACGGTGATCGGCATCGCCTTCGGCTTCCTGCCGGCGCGCTCGGCCTCGCGGCTCGATCCGGTGGTGGCGCTGTCGCGCGAGTAGGGGCTGGGGCGCTTCGCCGCGCCCCGGGCTCCGGTCTCGACGGCTGCGGGGGGCTGGGCTACTGCTGGGGGTGACGCCCAGCATGGAGCGCGCGATGGACATGCCCTTCCTTCCCGGCCTCTCGGCGCCCGCGCTGCCCGGCGGTCCGCGCCCCGGGCTCTGCACCGATTGCGGCGTGTCGCGACTGGGCGACGGCAAGGCCTGCGGGCGGGCCTGCCAGTTCATCCATCCCGACTATCCGGCGCAGGAGCGGTGGGTGCATGGCCGCGAGGCCAAGCCCGAGCGCGAGGAGGAGGCTTTCTTCGGCCCCTACCGCGAGATGCTGCGGGCGCGGCTGGAGCCTGCGGCCGAGGGTGCGCAATGGACCGGGATCACCACGGGCCTTGCGGCGGCGCTGCTGGAGGCGGGCGAGGTCGATGCGGTGCTGGCGGTGGCGCCCGACCCCGAAGACCGCTGGAAGCCGATGCCGGTGATCGTGACCGAGGCCGCCGAAATGGCGCGCTGCCGGGGCATGCGGATGGGCTATGCGCCCACGCTCGCGCTGCTGGAGCCGGCGCGGGCGGCGGGGCATCGGCGGATCGCGGTGATCGGGATTCCCTGTCAGGTCTACGCGCTGAGAGCGATCGAGGCGGAGCTGGGGTTCGAGCGGGTCTTCGTGATCGGCACGCCCTGTTCGGACAACACGACGACCGCGAATTTCCACGGCTTTCTCGACCTGCTCGACCCCAAGCCTGCGGGGGTCAGCTATCTGGAGTTCCGCGCCGATTTCCGGGTGGAGCTGCGCTATGACGATGGCCGGGCCGACCGGACGATCCCCTTCCTGAAGCTGCCGATCTCGAAGCTGCCCGCCGATTTCTTCCCGATGACCTGCAAGACCTGCGTCGATTACACCAACCGGCTGGCCGATATCACCGTGGGCTACATGGGCGGGGACGGCGATCAGTGGCTTCTGGTGCGCAACGCGCGCGGGGCGGCGATGCTGAGCCTGCTGCAGGAGCGGCTGGTGCTGGCGCCGCTGACCAGCAAGGGCAAGCGCAGGGGCGCGGTGGCGGGGTTCCTGCAGAACACGGCGCGGGCGGCGGGCGGGCTGCCGCTGCGCTCGATGCCCGACTGGCTGCGGCCGGTTGTCGCCTTCCTGCAGCCGCGGATCGGGCCGCGCGGGCTGGAATTCGCCCGGGCGCGGGTGGAGATGAAGGCGGTGGAGACGGTGCTGCACCTGCGCCGCACCCATCCGGCGCGGATGAAGAACATGGTCCCGGCCCATGTCTGGCGGCTGGTGGCGCCCTACGGGCTGACGCCCGAGCCGGGCGAGGAGCCGCGGGGGGAGCCGTGAGCCCCGAGGCGCCGCGCGCCGACCCTTGAGCCCGGCCCCGGATGGTGCTATCGCTTTTCCCGACGCGGGTATGGTGAAGTGGTATCACACGAGCCTTCCAAGCTCTTGGTGCGGGTTCGATTCCCGCTACCCGCTCCACTCACATCTTCTCGGCGGTCTGCGCCGCTTCCATGTCCATCCAGAACGGCTCGAAGACGTTGCCGTCGGGGTCCATGACGGTGCGGGTATACATGAAGCCGTGATCGGTCGCGGGCCTCGGCTCCGACCCGCCCGCCGCCAGCGCCGCCGCCGCCAGATCGTCCACCGCGTCGCGGCTGTCGCGGCTGAGGGCGATGAGCGCCGCGGTGCTGGCGCTGGTGTCGGCGCGGGGCAGGGGGGTGAAGCTGTCGAATTTCGCATGGGTCAGGATCATCAGGAAGATCGTCTCCGAGACCACCACGCAGGCGGCGGTGTCGTCGCTGAACTGCGGGTTGATGCTGAAGCCGATCGCCTCGTAGAAGGCCTTTGCGCGGTCGAGATCCGAGACAGGCAGGTTGACGAAGATCATCTGCGGCATGGGAAATCCTTTCGGGGTGAGAGGATCAGACTGCCAGAGGCCGCGCCCGCCGCCAAAGGAAAAGCCCGCACGGTGGCGGGCCCTTGCCGAACGGTCTTGCGGAAAGCCTAGATGTTCTCGGGCTGCGGCATGCCGAGGATGTGGTAGCCGCCGTCGACATGGACGATCTCGCCCGTGGTGCAGGCGCCATAATCCGAGGCGAGCCAGACCGCCGTGCCGCCGACTGCCTCCAGCGTGGCGTTGGAGCGCAGGGGGGCGTTGGTGTCGCTGTGGCGGTAGGTGTTACGCGCGCCGGCGATGGCGGCGCCGGCAAGCGTCTTCATCGGGCCGGGCGAGACGGCATTGACGCGGATCTGCTGCGGGCCGAGATCGTTGGCGAGGTAGCGCACGGCCGATTCCAGCGCCGCCTTGGCCACGCCCATCACGTTGTAATAGGGCGTCACCTTGTTGGAGCCCTGATAGGTTAGCGTCAGCAGCGTGCCGCCCTGCGGCATCAGCTCGGAGGCGCGGCGGGCCACGTCGATGAAGGAATAGCAGGAGATCGTCAGCGAGTTGCGGAAGTTGTCGCGAGACGTGTTGATGAAGCGGCCCGCGAGCTCGTGCTTGTCGGAGAAGGCGATGGCATGGACCACGAAATCGAGGCTGCCCCATTCGTCCTTCAGCCGGCCGAAGGCCAGATCCATCGAGGCGTCGTCGGTCACGTCGACATCGACGAGGAAGGACGATCCGACCGAGGCGGCCAGCGGCTCGACCCGCTTGCCGAAGGCCTCGCCCTGATAGGTGAAGGCCAGTTCCGCGCCTTCCGCCGCCATCGCCCGGGCGATGCCCCAGGCGATCGAGCGTTCGTTCGCGACGCCCATGACGAGCCCGCGTTTGCCCTTCATCAGATCGGCCATGCCGAAACCCTCACCCGTTGAATTTGCTCATGACGAGGGTGGCGTTGGTGCCACCGAAGCCGAAACTGTTGGACAGCACCGAGTCGAGCGTCACGCCCTCGCGCAGTTCGGTGACGATCTCCTCGGGGTGGAGTTCGGGGTCGAGCTGGGTGACATTGGCCGAGGCGGCGATGAAGTCGCCGTTCATCATCAGGAGCGAGTAGATCGCCTCATGCACCCCGGTCGCGCCGAGGCTGTGGCCGGTGAGCGATTTCGTCGAGGAGATCGGCGGCACATGGCCTTCGCCGAAGACCCGGCGGATCGCCTTCACCTCGGTCACGTCGCCCGCGGGGGTCGAGGTGCCGTGGGCGTTGATGTAGTCGATCCTGCGGCCCTCGGGCAGGGTGGCGACTGCGAGCTTCATCGACCGCTCGCCGCCCTCTCCCGAGGGGGCGACCATGTCGGCGCCGTCGGAGGTGGCGCCGTAGCCGGTGACCTCGCCGTAGATTTTGGCGCCGCGGGCCAAGGCATGCTGAAGCTCTTCCAGCACCACCACGCCGCCGCCGCCCGCGATGACGAAGCCGTCACGCGTCGCGTCGAAGGGGCGCGAGGCGGTCTCGGGCGTGTCGTTGTATTTCGACGACATGGCGCCCATCGCGTCGAAGAGGCAGGAGAGCGTCCAGTCCAGTTCCTCGCCGCCGCCGGCGAAGACCACGTCCTGCTTGCCCATCTGGATCAGCTCGGTGCCATTGCCGATGCAATGCGCCGAGGTGGAGCAGGCCGAGGTGATCGAGTAGTTCACGCCTTTGATCTTGAAGGGCGTGGCGAGGCAGGCGGAGTTGGTCGATGACATGCAGCGCGTGACCATGAACGGCCCCATGCGCTTGGGTGCACCCTTCTCGATGACGATGCGGTGCGCTTCGAAGAAGTTCGAGGTCGAGGGGCCGCCCGAGCCCATGATGAGGCCGGTGCGCGGGTTCGACACCTCGGCGGCGTCCAGCCCGCTGTCGGCGATGGCCTGCTGCATGGCGAGGAAGTTGTAGGCGGCGCCCGGACCCATGAAGCGCAGGTCGCGCTTGTCGATGTGGTCTTCCAGCACGATCTGCGGCATGCCGTGGACGCGGCTGCGGAAGCCATGCTCGACATATTGCGGCGAGGCGACAATGCCGGAGCGGCCAGCGCGCAGGCTGGCTTCGACCTCGGTCGCGTTGTTTCCGATCGGCGAGATGATCCCGATCCCGGTGATGACGACGCGGCGCATGGCGCTCTCCTTCACAGTGTCAGACGGCAGCGGCGGCCAGCCCGACCTTCATGTCCTTCACGTTGTAGATCTCTTCGCCATCGGCGACCACGCGCCCGTCCGCAACGCCCATCTTCAGGCGGCGGTCGATCACGCGGGTGAAATCGACGTGGTAGGTAATCATCTTGCGGGCCGGTGTCACCATGCCCTGCAGTTTCACCTCGCCGACGCCGAGCGCGAAGCCCTGGCCCTGCCAGCCGCGCCAGCCGAGGTTGAAGCCGGTGAGCTGCCACAGGCCGTCAAGGCCGAGACAGCCCGGCATCACCGGATTGCCGGGGAAGTGGCAGGCGAAGAACCACAGGTCCGGCGTGATGTCGAATTCGGCGACGACATGGCCCTTGCCATGCAGACCGCCATCGGCGCTGATTTCGGTGATGCGGTCCATCATCAGCATGGGGGGCAAGGGCAGTTGCGCGTTACCCGGGCCAAAAAGCTCGCCGCGGGCACATTGCAGCAGCGCCTCTTTGTCGAAATATGTCGGGAACTGCGCCATTGCGTCTCCTCGTCCTCCCAATCTCAATTGCTTCCCTCTATCACCCGGGTCCGAGCACTGGCAAGGGCAGGTGCGGCCAGCGGGCTGCGACGCTTTTCATTTGATATATGCGGAACGAGCACGATATAATGCCCCTATGGCAACAGGAAGTCAGATAGGACGCACGGCGATCGAGCGTGGCACCGAGTGGCTGGCGCGTGGCGGATTGCGTCCGACACGTCAGCGGGTGGCGCTGGCGGCCCTTCTGGTGGGCGATGGCGAGCATCGCCATGTCACCGCCGAAAGCCTTTTCGCGCTGTCGGTCAAGGGCCCCGAGAAGGTGAGCCTCGCCACCGTCTACAACACCCTGCGCGCCTTCTGCGAGGCCGGGCTGATCCAGGAAGTCGTCGTCGACGGCGCCCGCAGCTATTTCGACACGCGGATGGACAATCACCCGCATTTCTTCTGGGAGGATACGGCGGATCTGTTCGATGCGCCGGCCGACCAGCTTGAGATCAGCCGTATCCCGCAACTGCCCGAGGGGGCGGAGCTGAGCCGGGTTGATGTGGTGATCCGACTGAAGCGGGTCTGAGCCTTCGCGATACTGCCCGCTTTTGCGGCATCCCCGCCCTGAATGGGGCGGGGAATTCCGGTTTGAGCATTTTGCCGCCCCGGCCCGCAGGCTTCGGGCGGAACCAAGGCCCGGGACTGCGGTTCTGTCGCTGATGATCGTTCTCGCGCATAATCACACAAGGTGGGCCCCATGCTGATACGGTTCGGATATGAAATCTCGGTCAATTGCCAGCAGCCGACCCCGATGATCTGCCTGCTCGCCCTGCGCGATGAACGCCTGTCGGATCTGCGGATGCCCGACACGGTGATGACGACGCCCGAGGTGCCGACCAGCCTCTACCGCGATCTCTTCGGCAACACCTGCCGCCGCTTCGTCGCCCCCGCCGGTGATTTCACCATCACCGCCGATGGGGTGATCGCGGATTCCGGGCTCACCGATCCGGTGGACTGGACTGCGCAGGAGACGCCGATCGCCAATCTGCCCGACGACACGCTCGTCTACCTGCTCGGCTCGCGCTATTGCGAGACCGACCGGCTGAGCCAGATGGCCTGGGACATGTTCGGGCATATTCCGCCGGGGTATGGCCGGGTGCAGGCGATCTGCGACTTCGTCCATAACCACATCCGCTTCGACTACCAGAACGCCCGCAACACCCGCACCGCCTACGAGGCCTGGCAGGAGGGCACCGGGGTCTGCCGCGATTTCACCCACCTGGGCATCGCGCTCTGCCGCTGCATGAACATCCCGGCCCGCTACATCAACGGCTATCTTGGCGATATCGGCGTGCCGGTGGTGCTGCCGATGGATTTTTCGGCCTGGATGGAGGTCTATATCGGCGGGCGCTGGATGACCTTCGATCCGCGCAACAACATGCCGCGTATCGGCCGGACCGTGGTGGCGCGCGGTCGCGACGCGGCGGACGTGCCGCTGATCCATTCCTTCGGGCCGCATATGCTCACCGGCTTCAAGGTCTGGTGCGAAGAGGTCCAGAGCCTGCCGGAGCGGGGCGCGCTGACCGCCTGACCCGCGCCCTTGATCTGGGTCACGGCAGCCTCGTCTCACATGCAATAGATCGCATGTGACCGCAAAGGCCAAGGCAAAGGATCAGGCGATGGCATACAAGGCGAAGATCGACGACATGCGCGGCGAGCTGAAGCAGCTCTACAAGGCGCTGCCCGAGCAGACGCAGGGGTTCGGCATGTTGTCGAAAGCCGTGAAGGACGGCGGGGTTCTCGGCCACAAGGAAAAGGAATTCATCGCCCTTGGGATGGCTTTGGTGCAGCGCTGCGAGCCCTGCATCGTGCTGCATGTCGAGGCGCTGATGAAAGCGGGCGGCACGCGGGAGGAACTCGGCGATGTGCTGGCCATGGCGGTGCAGATGAGCGGCGGGCCGGGGCTGATGTATGCCGCCCATGCGCTCGCCTGCTGGGACGAGTTGGCGGTGCAATGATGTCGGTTGTGGTGCGCGTGTTCCCGGCCCTGTTTGGCCTTCTTCTTGCCGCGCCGGTGGTGGCGCAGACCAGCGTCTTCTCGCCCGAACCGACCGAAAGCTGTCTTGCCGCTGCCGCCAACCCCGCTGCCGCGCGCGGTTGCGCCGGGCGCGCCGCCGAGGCCTGCGTCAAGGCGATCCGCGGCGCGGCGGAGGTGGAGGCGGCCAGCTGTGCCAATGCCGAGACGGAATGGTGGCGCGACCGGATGGCCGAGGGCTATGACCGGGTGATGCAGCGGGCCAGGCTGTCGGATGTCGAGTTCGCGCAGGCGCTGGCCAGTGGCGCGCCGCGCATGACCGACGATCTGGCGGCGATGCAGGCCGCGTGGCGCGACTGGAGCGAGAAGCGCTGCTTCTTCGAGGCGATGCGGCGGCGGGGCAAGCCCGACCGCAGCGTGGTCGCCTCGATGTGCCAGCTGCGCGCAACTGCCGAGCAGACGCTGTTCCTCGAGACGATGGCGAAGAAATGAGGCCATTCAGGCCAGCGCGTCGAACTCCGGGTCGAGCGGCACCTGCAGCGCGGTGACGAGCTGGTTGGTCTGTGCCGCCATGGCCAGCACGGCGAGAAACTCGCCATGCTGCGCCTCGGTCATGCCCTTGGCGCGGGCGGCGGCGGTGTGGGAATGGCTGCAGTAGCTGCAGCCGTTGGTGACCGAGACGGCGATGTAGACGAGCTCCTTGGTCAGCGGATCGAGCGCGCCATCTGCGGCCATCACCTGCTTCAGCCGCCCCCATGTCTGCTCCAGCACCTCGGGCTGGTTGGCGAGCGCGCGCCAGAAGTTGTTGACGAACTCCGATTTCCGCGTGGCGCGGATGTCAGCGAAGACGGCGGCGACGCGGGCATCCGCCGCCGCCTCCTCGTCGGACCAGAGCCGGACCGTGGCCATTGCCTTCCCCCGATGCGGGCCCGGCCCCGCGAAGGCCGGGCGTTGTGTCAGACCAGCGCGAAGATCCGCGCCGGGCCGCCGGTGCCGCCGCGATGCTTGGGCGCGCCCACGACCAGCGTCGCCCCGGTGACCGGCAGCCGGTCGAGGTTGGCGAGGCATTCGATGCCGAAGCGGCCCTCGGGCAGCCAGGCGTAATGCGTGGCGAAATCGGGCGAGATCCCGTGGTCGAGCGAGAGCGTGTCGACCCCGATGGAGCCTGCCGCCGTCTCCAGCAGCATCTGTGCCGCCTCGACATGGAAGCCGGGGTAGTGCTGCTTGCCCTCGGCATCGGCGCCGCGGAACTTGTCGGTCCCGAGATGCCGTGCCCAGCCGGAATGCATGGCGACGCAGGCATTGGCCGGGATCTCGCCGTTGGCGGCGATCCATGCCTTCACGTCGTCAGGCGTCACCTGCGCGTCGGCGTCGGTCTCGGCCTTGGCGGCGATGTCGATGATGCAGAGCGGCACGATCAGGTTCTGCACCGGGATCTCGGCCACGCTCATCCCGTCGGCCGAGAAATGCAGCGGGGCGTCGACATGGGTGCCGGTATGCTCGTTCACCCGGATCTCGCCCAGATTGAACTTGTCCTTGGCGAAGGTGAACTTCTGCTCGTAGAAGAACTGCTGCTCGCCGAAATAGGTGGGAAACTCGGGGTAGAGCTCATGCGTCAGGTCTTCGACCGAGCTGTGGCCCTGTGCCAAAGCGGCAGGTGCCGCGGCGAGGCTGCCGCTGGCGGCGGCAAGGCCGCTGACCGCCGCCCCCTTGAAGAAGCTGCGACGCGAGAGCATCCGCTCCTTCACCGCATTGGTCACGCAGATGTCGCACATGCCGAGCCTCCTTGATGAAACCTGTCCGTGAGACAGAGGATTTCCGAAGTCCGCAGAAAGTCAAGACATTCGAGGCAGCCCTTGGCAAGAGGTCCCGGTCATGCCGGATCGCTGGGCGGTTTCTTCGGCGGCTCCGCCCGGTCGCGGTAGAGCGCGGCGCGACCCAGCAGCATCAGCGTCACGGGTGTGGTGATGGTGATGAAGAGCGCGATGATCAGCTCGTGCAGCACGGGCCGACCGCCGAGGATCGAGAAGATCAGCATCGAGGCGAGCACGATGCCGCCGGTGCCCCAGCTGGTGCCCAGGGTGGGGGCATGGATGCGCTCGTAGAAGCTGCCGAGGCGCAGCAGGCCGATGGAGCCGATCAGCGTGATCCCCGCGCCGGCGACGAGGAGCGCCGCGATCAGGATGGCGGCCCAGAGCGGGATGGCTTCGAGATGGCTCATTCGATCACCTCGCCACGCATCAGGAACTTGGCGAGCGACACGGTGGCGACGAAGCCGAGCATGCCGATCACCACCGCCGCCTCGAAGAAGAAATAGCTGCCGGTGCGGACGCCGCTGGTGACCAGCAGCAGCATGGCGTTCACGTAGAGCGTGTCGAGCGCCACCACCCGGTCCTGAGCGCGCGGGCCCCAGAGGCAGCGCAGGGCGGCGCAGACCAGCGCCAGCCCGAGGGCGATCTGGGCGAAGGTGAGGGCGGCGACGAGGATCTGGGCGCTCATCCGAAGATCTCCAGCAGGGGTTTTTCGTAACGGGTCTTGATGAAGGTGACGAGATCGGCCTCGCCATCCAGATCGAAGGCATGCAGCGTCAGCACGTTGCGCGCGCGGTCGAGGTCGATCCAGGCCGTGCCCGGCGTGGCGGTGATGACGATGGCCAGAAGCGCCAGCGCGTTGCGGTCGCGCAGTTCCAGCGGGATCTCGATGAAGCCCGGGCGGCGCGGGGCGTTGGTCAGGATCTGGCGCGAGACGGTGATGTTGGAGCGCAGCACGTCCCAGAGGATGCGCAGCAGCAGCCCCGGGACGATGTGCAACCGGCGAACGCCCGGCCGGTCCGGCTCCAGCGTGGCCATCGACCAGCCCGCGACGAGCGCCACGGCAAGGCCGAGGATCAGGTTGCCCAGCGAAAAGCTGGTCAGGATCATCCAGACCAGCGTCAGCAGCGCCGAGAGCAGCGGATGCGGGATCAGCCTCGTCATTGCGCCACCTCGCGCTGGCGGCTCGCCTGCAGCACGCCATTGGTATAGATCTCGGGCCGGTTCAGCGCGCGGGCGGTATTGTCCATGTAGCGGATCACCGGCTGCGCCTCGACGGTCAGAAGCACGGTCAGCGCCAGAAGGCCGATGATCGGCGCGATCTCCAGCGCCATGACCTTGGGCACGTCATCCTCATTGGCCCAGAAGGTCTGCACCCCGACCCGTACGAGGGCGATCATCGTGGCCAGCCCCGAGAGCAGCAGCACCCCGGTGAAGACCCAGGCCGAAAGCGTCACCTCGTTGCGGAAGGCGAGGTTGGCGGGGTTGAGCGCCGAGGAGAGCATGGCGAACTTGCCGACGAAGCCCGCGAACGGCGGCATCCCGGCGAGGAGCAGCGTGCAGGCGGCAAAGCAGAGGCCAAGGACGGTCAGCGTGGCGGGGATGGCAAGGCCGAGCTCCGGCCCCTCGTCCTCGCTGTCGATGCCGTAGGCGTCGGCGGTGAGCGCCAGCATCGCGGCGATGGAGCCCTGCTCGCGGCCCATCGGCTCCAGCAGCAGGAAAAGCGCGGCGAGGGCGAGGGTGGAGCTGACCATGTAGTAGAGCGCCCCGGCCACCAGCCCGGGCCCGGCACCGCCCAGGGCCATGCCGATCACCGCCAGCATGGTCCCGGAGGAGACGAGCACCAGATGCCCCGCCATCCGCCCCAGCCCCTGCGAGGCCAGGACGCCGATGAAGCCGAAGGCGATGGTGGCGATCCCGCCCGCCATCAGCACCTCGGCGCCGAAGCCGGTCGAGGCATGGCTGCCGGTGAAGAGGAGCGAGGTCAGCCGCAAGATGACGTAGACACCGACCTTGGTCATGATGGCGAACATCGCCGCCACCGGGGCCGCCGCCGCCATATAGGCATTGGCCAGCCAGAACGACAGCGGCCACATCCCGGCCTTGACGAGGAAGGCCACCCCCAGCATCGCCGCCGCCATGTGCAGGAGCGGCCGGTCGGCGGCGGCGATCATGGGCAGCTTCACCGCCAGATCCGCCATGTTCAGCGTGCCGGTGACGCCGTAGATCAGGCTGATGCCGATCAGCAGCAGGAGCGAGGCGGCGAGGTTGATCGCGATGTAGTGGAGCCCCGCGCCCACCCGTTGCGGGCCGGAGCCGTGGAGCAGGAGACCGTAGCTCGCCGCCAGCATCACCTCGAAGAAGACGAAGAGGTTGAACAGGTCGCCGGTCAGGAAGGCGCCGTTCACCCCCATCAGCAGGAACTGGAACAGGCTGTGGTAATGCTGCCCGCGCCGGTGCCAGCCCGCGGCGGCATAGATCAGCGAGGCCAGCGCCAGGACCGAGGTGACGAGCAGCATCAGCGCCGAGAGCCGGTCGAGCACCAGCACGATGCCGAAGGGCGAGGGCCAGTTGCCCAGGAGGTAGAGCCCGATCTGGTTGCCGCCGGTGGCGTCGCTGCCCTTGGAGAAGGCGACAAGCTGGATGGCGCAGGCCAGAAGCGCCAGCGCCGAGAGCAGGCTGATCACCATCTTGGCCCGGCGCTGCCGCTCGTCATAGAGCAGCATCAAGGCACCGGCGACCAGCGGGATCAGGATCGGCAGGATCATCAGATGGCCGCTCATTGCTCGCGCTCCTTGCCGTCGACATGGTCGGTGCCGGTGAGGCCGCGCGAGGCCAGAAGCACGACGAGGAAGAGCGCCGTGGTGGCGAAGCTGATGACGATGGCGGTCAGCACCAGCGCCTGCGGCACCGGGTCGGTGTAGAAGGAGGGATCGAGCTCGCGCCCCTTCGACAGGATGGGGGCCGCGCCGATGCGCAGCCGGCCCATCGAGAAGATGAACAGGTTCACGCCATAGGACATCAGGCAGAGCCCGACGATCACCTGGAAGGTGCGCGGGCGCAGGATCAGCCAGACGCCCGAGCCGAACAGGATGCCGATGGCGATCGAGAGCGTGAGTTCCATCAGCTGTCCTCCTTGTCACGGCTGCGGCTGTGGCGCAGCGACTGGTGCGCCAGCGCGATCAGCATCAGCACGGTGGCGCCGACCACCACGGCATAGACCCCGAGATCGAAGATGAGCGCGGTGGCGGCGGGCACCTCGCCGATCAGCGGCAGGTCGATATATTGCGCGTGGGCGGTCAGGAACGGCGCGCCGAAGAGGAAGGCGCCCGTCCCGGTGGCCGTGGCGGTCAGGAGGCCGATGCCGATCCAGCGGATCGGCAGGATGCGCAGCCGGTCCTCGAGCCAGCGCACGTTGGCGGCGAGATATTGCAGCAGGAAGGCGATGGCCAGCGTCACCCCCGCCGAGAAGCCGCCGCCGGGCAGGTCGTGGCCGCGCAGGAAGAGATAGGCCGAGAGCAGGATGATCGCGGGGAACATCCACTGCATGATGACCGAGGGGATCAGCAGGTAGTCGCTCAACGTGTCGCCGGGCTCGCGGCCATCCACGTCGTTGTCGGCCGCGTCCTGCACCACCTGCTGCTCTGGCAGGCCCGTGCTTTCGCTGGCGGGACGGAAGCGGCGCAGGAGGGCGAAGACCGTGAGCGCCACGATGGCGAGCACGGTGATCTCGCCATAGGTGTCGAAGGCGCGGAAATCGACAAGGATTACGTTCACCGTGTTGGTGCCGCCGCCCTCGCTGTAGGCGTTGGCGAGGAACCAGTTGGCAATGCTCGGTCCCGGCGCGGTGGTCATCACCGTGTAGGAGATGGCGGCAAGCCCCAGACCGCAGAAGGAGGCGATCACCAGATCGCGCCCGCGCCGCACCCGCGCCGCCATCAGCCGGTCGGCGGCGATGTCGGTGCGGCGCTGCGGCAGCCAGCGCAGGCCCAGAAGCAGAAGCACCGTGGTCACGATCTCGACCAGCAGCTGCGTCAGCGCGAGATCGGGGGCCGAGAGCCAGGCGAAGGTGATGCAGGTGGCCAGCCCCGCCCCGCCCAGAAGCACGAGCGCGGCGAAGCGGTGGTATTTCGCCTGCCAGGCGGCGGCCAGCGCGCAGCCGGCGCCGACCAGCCAGACCAGGGTGAAGGCGGGCTCGAACTGGCCGAGGGTGACATCGGGGATCAGCCGCTCGGCGCCGTAGAGCACCCAGATCGCGGCGCCCAGCGACAGGGCCACCAGAATCCGCAGCTGCGGCTGCAACCGGTCCGTGCCCAGCCGCAGGAAGGCGCGGCGCGGCCATTTCCAGGATAGCAGCAGCATCATCCGGTCGAAGATCTTCTGCGCCTTGATCCGGTGCAGGAGCGGCGGGCCCTCGGGGCTGGTCGGGAGCCAGCGCGCGGTGGCGGCATAGAGAACAATACCCGCGCCCATGGCGATCAGGCTCATCACGAAGGGCGTGTTGATCCCGTGCCAGATCGCGAGGCTGTAGTCCGGCGTGGCCCGGCCCAGCACCGAGACGACGGCGGTGTACAGATAGGGGCCGAGGGAGGCCGAGGGCATGATGCCGATGACGAGGCAGGCGATGACCAGCAGCTCCACCGGGCGACGCATCAGCTGCGGCGGCTCGTGCGGCATCTTCGGCAGATCGACCGGGGGCGGGCCGAAGAAGACGGTGTGGATGAAGCGTAGCGAATAGGCCACGCTGAAGATGCTGGCGAAGGTCGCGAGATAGGGCAGGGCGTCGTCGAGGATCGAGCCGTTGTGCCAGTCCGCCGCCTCGGCGAAGAACATCTCCTTCGAGATGAAGCCGTTGAGCAGCGGCACCCCGGCCATCGAGCCTGCCGCGACGATGGCGAGGGTGGCGGTGATCGGCATCAGCCGCATGAGCCCGCTCAGCCGCCGCATGTCGCGTGTCCCGCTCTCGTGGTCGATGATCCCGGCAGCCATGAAGAGCGAGGCCTTGAACACCGCGTGGTTCACGATGTGGAAGATCGCGGCGACGATGGCGCCGGGGCTGCCGATGCCGGCGAGCGCGGTGATCAGCCCGAGATGGCTGATGGTGGAATAGGCCAGAAGTCCCTTCAGGTCATGGCGGAACAGCGCCACCACCGCGCCGACCACCAGCGTCACCATGCCCGTGCCCGCGACCAGCCAGAACCACAGCTCGGTGTTGCCGAGCGCGGGCGAGAAGCGGATCAGCAGGAAGACCCCGGCCTTCACCATGGTGGCCGAGTGCAGGTAGGAGGAGACCGGCGTCGGCGCGGCCATGGCATTGGGCAGCCAGAAGTGGAAGGGCACCTGCGCCGACTTGGTGAAGGCGCCGAGCAGGAAGAGCAAGAGGATCGGCACATAGAGCCCGCTCTGCCGCAGGGTGGTTGCCGCGCCCAGCACCCGGTCCAGATTGTAGCTGCCGACGACATGGCCGATCAGCAGCATCGCGGCCAGCAGGCAGAAACCCCCGGCGCCGGTGACCACCAGCGCCATCCGCGCCCCGTCCCGGGCAGCGCCGCTCTGGTGCCAGTAGCCGATCAGCAGGAAGGAGAAGAGGCTCGTCATCTCCCAGAACACCACCAGCATGATGATGTTGCCCGAGAGCAGCAGCCCGGTCATCGAGCCCGCGAAGGCCAGAAGGAAGCTGAAGAATTTCGGCACCGGGTCTTTCGGCGACAGGTAGTAGCGCGCGTAGAGCACCACCAGAAAGCCGATGCCCAGGACGAGGAGCATGAAGAGCCACGAGAAGCCGTCGAGCCGGAAGGTCAGGTTGAGCCCCAGCGAGGGCACCCAGGACACCGGCGCCCGCACGATCTGCCCGCCCTCGACCGAGGGGTAGAGCGCGGCCAGGAGGCCGAGCCCGGCCAGCATCAGAAGGCCCGAGAGCCAGGCTTCGGCGTTGCGGGCGTTGGCGGGCAGGGTGGCGGCCAGCAGGCTGCCGAGGAAGGGCAGGATGACGAGGGCGAGGAGGAGGTTTTGCTCGATGGGCAAGGACGGGCGCTCCGCAGGGACGGGAGGGGCAGGGACAGGCGACGGACCGCCCGGAAGACGGGCGGGATCTGGGCAGAGAAAGACGCGGCCGCCAGCGCGGCCGGCGGCCCCGTGCTCAGACCGGGGGCCCGCGTCCCGAGCGCAGGGTCGCGCTGACCTCGTGGACCCGCCGGGGCGGCTGGGTGAACTCGGCCGCCGTCACCGTCGCGGGCACCTGCCAGACCGGGCCGCCCGGCACCGGCAGCGGCTTGCCCGCCGCCTCGCCGCCGCCCGTGGGCAGTGCCGCGCGCAGTCTCAGCGCCGGGGCCTGCAGCGCGGGCAGCGCCACCGTCTCGGTCTGGCGGTCGATGTCGAGCCTTGTCGGGATGGCGGCGTGCTGGGCGTGGACGAGGCTTGACTGCACCGCAAGCAGCACGACAGCGCAGAGAACCACGCGAAGCGCGGCAAAGGTCTTCGTTCTTGCGATGCGGGCAAGTTGCGTCAACGAGGGGTCCATCCAGTTATAGCGGCGAACCTAGGGGCTGGCGCCGCCGAAGTCGAGCCGAACCAGCGGCTCCGGAGGATTTTCCCCTAGTTTGCGCGCCTTTGCGCCGCAGCGGCCGCCGCGTCGGGCCCGAGGAAGGCGCCGAAGGCGCGCGGCCCCTCGGGCATGGCGATCTCGTCGAGGATTTCCAGCGTCCGGGCGTCGAGGATCGTCAGCGTGTCGGAGAACCAGTTGGCCACCAGAACCCGGTCGCCCGCTGCCGTGGCGGCGATGCCTTCGGGGTACTCGCCCACCGTCACCTCGGCCAGCACCGCATGGCTCGCGGCGTCGAAGACCGTCAGGCTCTCGGCATATTGGTTGGTGACGAAGCCCTTTCCGGCGGCGAAGGCCAGGGCATAGGGGTGCTCGCCCACCGGGATCGTGCCGATGACCGCGCGGCGGGCGAGGTCGACCACCGTCACGTCATTGGAGAGCACGTTCACCGCATAGGCGCGCCCGTCCCGCAGGGTGACGCCGAAGGGGTGCTCGCCGACCGCAACGGCCTCGGACGCGCCGGTTCCGGCGTCGATCAGGCTGATCTGGTTGGCATCGCGGTCGGCGGTGACGATCAGCGCGCCATCGGCGCTGACCGCGATCCCCGAGGGGGCGGCCCCGGTGGCGAAGCTGCGCAGCACCCGGCCGCTCTCGGGATCGACCTCGTGGATCTCGGTGCCCTGCCAGTCGGAGACATAGACGCGATGGGTCACGGGGTTCACCGCCACGCCGAAAGGCGCGCCGGGAAGGGCGATGCGGCGCAGTTCCACCCCTTCGGGCGAGAGCACATGCAGCAGCGCCGTCTCCACCGCCACCACATAGGCCTGACCGCTCTCGGCATCGACCGCGACGGCGGCGGGCTTGCCGGGCAGCGCGAGCGTGGCCGTGACCTCGCCGCTCGCCGGATCGACGAAGCTGACGGCGCCCGCGTTCTGCGAGGTGATCACCGCCTGCTCGCCCGCGGAGGCCGTCGCCGTCGCCGTTGCCGCCAGCAGGAGCAGGGCGGCGGCGCGGGCTCTCACTCCGCCGCGCCGAAGCGTTCGACCAGCGCGTCGATCCCGGTCTTGTAATAGGCGTCGACCGCCGCCGTTGCCGCCTCGTCGTTCAGCTCGGGCGGCGGATCGTTGTTGGGAAAGCCCCGGTAATAGGCGCCGCGCAGTTCCACCAGCGCCTTGCCGCCGTCATCCTTCACCGTCATCGCGGTGGAGAAGTTCGTCGCGGGCAGCACCTCGATGTTGTCGGCGGTCCAGCGCCACGAGATCATGTGCTTGGCCTCGTCGTATTTCGTCAGCTCCTGCGTCAGCGCCGTGCCATCCTCCAGCACCACCGTGCGGATGCCATCCTTGGTGTTGCCCTCGGGCGCATCGACCGAGGCTATGCCGGGAAACCAGCTCATGTCGGAAAACGAACCAACGACCGCCCAGACCTCTTCCGGCGTGGCATCCAGCTTCACCGATTGGCTGGTCTTCTGCCGCGACGGGCCATGAGCTTCGGCCATGCCTGCCACCAGCACGAGGCTGGCCGCCAGAGCCACGAGATATTTCCGCATCCTGTTCCTCCCTGCGCGGGCGATCGGGCCCGCAGAGCGAGGATAGGGCGGGGCGGCGGGATGGCCCATCGGCCAAAAAGTATGACGCGCGGGGGCTAGCCTTTGAACCAGCCTTCGCGCTTGCGGTAGAGCGTCGAGGGCGAGACGTCGAGGATGCGCGCGGCCTTGGGCACCGAGCCGCCGTGCCGCTCGATCGTGGCCTCGATCACTAGCTGCTCGATCTCGGCCAGCGTCCGCCCGATCAGCCCGTCGAGCGTCGGCTCCGGCGGGCCGGCGAGCAGGCTGGGGCTGGCGGCGATGCTGGGCGAGGCGGCCTCGGCATCGGTCAGATCGTCGGGCAGCATGTCGAGCGTCACCACCCCGCCCTCGTTCAGCACGACGACGTTGCGGATCACGTTCAGCACCTGCCGCACGTTGCCGGGCCAGGGATGGCGGCGGAACAGTGCCTGCACTTCGGGGTCGAAGCCCTCGAACACCCGGCCCTCCTCGATGGAAAAGCGCTCCAGCGCGGCCTCGGCGATCTCCAGCACGTCGTTGCTGCGCTCGCGCAACGGCGGCATGTGGATCGGCACGACATAGAGCCGGTAGTAGAGATCCTCGCGGAACTGGCCTCGCCGCACCGCCTCCAGCGGGTCGCGGTTGGTGGCGCAGACGATGCGCACGTTCACCTTGCGCGGCCGCGTCGCCCCCACGGGCTGCACGGTCGAGGTCTGCAGGAAGCGCAGAAGCTTGGTCTGCAGCGCCGGAGCCATCTCGCAGATCTCGTCGAGGAACAGCGTGCCGTTGTCCGCCGCCGCCGCCGCGCCCGGCTTGTCGGCGATGGCGCCGGTGAAGCTGCCCTTCACATGGCCGAAGACCTCGGATTCCAGCAGGTCCTGCGGAATCGCGCCGCAGTTCAGCGCGATGAAGGGGCCGGAGGCGCGCGGCGAGTTGTCATGCACCGCCAGCGCGCAGAGCTCCTTGCCGGTGCCGCTTTCGCCGGTGATGAAGACGGTGGCCATCGATTTCGCCGCCGAGCCGATCTTGGCCTGTATCCGCGCCATCGGTTCGGAAGAGCCGAGGAAGGCGCCTGCGAGCGGCGTCTTGACCTTTTCCGGCTCGGGCGCGGGGCGGCGCAGGGCACGGCTGCCGCGCGCGCCGCCGGCGTTTTCGACCGCGCCGAGAAAGCGCTGCTCGTCGAAGGGCTTGACCAGAAACTCATGCGCCCCGGCGCGCATCGCCTCGACCGCCTTGTTGATCGAGCCGTTGGCGGTGATGACGATGACATTGGTCTCGGGCCGGGCGCTGAGCATGTCATGCATCAGCTCCAGCCCGTCGCGGTCGGGCAACATCAGGTCCAGAAGCACGATGCTGGGCTGCACCTCCTGAAACCGCGCCAGACCCTCGGCGGCGGTGCCGGCCACGGCGACCCGGTGCCCGGCAGAGGCGAGGACCGAGCGGTAGACCATCTGCAGCGAGGGCGTGTCCTCGATCAGCAGGATCGGGCGCGGCTGCGCCTCGGTCTCGTGCGGGGCACGCGGGCGCGGGGCCGGCGGGGCAGAGGGGCGGCTGACAGTGCTCATCCCGGCTCCGTCATGTCGCGGCGGGCGATATAGGCGATCAGCAGATCGAGCTGCCGCGCGGTGTCGTTGCGCAGGTCGCTCGCCTCCTGCAGGTCGCGGCGATGGGCGGCGGCGTTCATTGCCTCGGCCAGATGCTGCAGCGCATCGGCGCCGACGGCGCCCGCGAGCGCGATCAGCACATGGGTCTGGGCGCGGACCTCCTCCCAGTCCGGTGTGCGCTGGTCGAGCGCCAAGAAGAGGCCGCTGCGCACCGTCTTGAGGTCGAGATGCAGCCGCGCCACCAGCTCGACCGAATCCTGCGGCCCGGCGATCTCCAGCAGACGCAGGAAGCGCGTCTCGTCCATCGCGGTCTCGGGAATGGTGTCCTGCTGGCGCAGCGCCAGCACGACGCGGTCGATGTCGGAGGCCAGCGCCGACATGGCGGAGGTGAGCTTCACCACCTGCTGGCGCAGGCCCGGTGGCAGGTCGGCCTTGTCGAGCTGGTCAACGGCTTCCATGGCACTGCCCAGATCCACGGCAAGATCGTGGCACATCCGATCCAGCGCCAGAGCCTGTGGGGCCAGGCTCACGGCCGGAGGTCCGCAGCGGCGGGGCAGATGCGGGGCGTTCGGTGCATTTTGAAAAGCTGCATGGCACGGCAGGTTACCCCACGTGCTGAAAAAGTCCAGAGATCAACCTGTCTAAAAGATGAGCCAGAGCGGCGCCTCCTGTCAAGGCGCCGCTTGTCCGGTCAGGCAGCGGGGTAGCCCAGCGTCTTCAGCGCCACGCGGATCTCGTCGAGGATCGCCGGATCGTCGATGGTGGCCGGGGTCTTGAACTCCTGCCCGTCGGCGATCTTGACCATGGTGCCGCGCAGGATCTTGCCCGAGCGGGTCTTGGGCAGCCGCTCCACCACGCAGGCGCGCTTGAAATCGGCGACCGGGCCGATCTTGTCGCGCATCAGCGCCACGCATTCCTTCACCACCTCGGCGGGCTCGCGGTTGGCGCCCTTGTTGAGGCAGAGGAACCCCATCGGCGATTGGCCCTTCAGCGCGTCGGAGACGCCGATCACCGCGCATTCGGCCACGTCGCGGTGGCTGGCCAGAACCTCCTCCATCGCGCCGGTCGAGAGCCGGTGACCGGCGACGTTGATCACGTCATCGGTGCGGGCCATGATGTAGACATAGCCGTCCTCGTCGATGTAGCCCGCGTCGCCCGTCTCGTAATAGCCGGGGAAATGGGTGAGGTAGGATTTCACGAAACGCTCGGCGGCGTTCCACAGCGTCGGCAGGGTGCCGGGCGGCAGGGGCAGCTTGATGGCGATGGCGCCGAGCTCGCCCGCGGCCATCTGATGCCCGCCCTCGTCGAGCACGCGGATGTCGTAGCCCGGCATCGGCACCGAGGGGCTGCCGAGCTTCACCGGCAGCGGCTCGATGCCCATCGGGTTCGCGGCGATCGCCCAGCCGCTTTCGGTCTGCCACCAGTGGTCGATCACGGGCACGTTCAGATGCCGCTGCGCCCAGAGGATCGTGTCGGGGTCGGCCCGCTCGCCCGCGAGATAGACGGTCTTCAAGGAGCGCAGGTTGTAGTCGGCGATCAGCTTGCCCTCGGGGTCTTCGCGCTTGATGGCGCGCAGGGCGGTGGGGGCGGTGAAGAAGGATTTCACCCGCTGGTTCTGCATCACCCGCCAGAAGGCGCCTGCATCGGGGGTGCCGACGGGCTTGCCCTCGTAGACGATGGTGGTCGCTCCGGCGATCAGCGGACCGTAGCAGATGTAGCTGTGCCCGACGACCCAGCCCACATCCGAGGCCGCCCAGAACACGTCGCCCGCGTCGATGTCGTAGATCGCCTTCATCGTCCAGTTCAGCGCCACCAGATGCCCGCCCGTGGCGCGGACCACGCCCTTGGGCTGGCCGGTGGTGCCGGAGGTGTAGAGGATATAGGCCGGATGGTCGCCCTCCACCGGCACGCATTCGGCGGGCTCGACGCCATACTGGAAGGTATGCCAGGCCACGTCGCGGCCCTCGATCAGCTTGGCCACCTCCTGTTCGCGCTGGAAGACCACGCAGAACTCGGGCTTGTGGGTCGCCTCCTCGATCGCCTTGTCGAGCAGCGGCTTGTAATGCACCACCCGGCCCGGCTCCAGCCCGCAGGAGGCGGCGATGATCGCCTTGGGCGTGCAGTCGTTGATCCTGACCGCCAGCTCATGCGCGGCAAAGCCGCCGAAGACCACCGAATGGATCGCCCCCAGCCGGGCGCAGGCCAGCATCGCCTCCAGCGCCTCGGGGATCATCGGCATGTAGATGATCACCCGGTCGCCCTTTTGCACCCCCTTGGCGCGCAGGGCCCCGGCGAGGCTGGCGACGCGGGCCTGCAGCTCGGCATAGGTGATGCCCTTGGTGGAATGGGTGATCGGGCTGACATGCTTGATGGCGATCTGCTTGCCGCGACCGGCCTCGACATGGCGGTCCACCGCGTTCCAGCAGGCATTGAGCCGGCCATCGGCAAACCAGCTGTAGAAGGGGGCGGCACTGTCGTCGAGCGCACGGGTCGGCGGGGTCACCCAGTCGATCTTCCCCGCCTGCTCCATCCAGAAGGCCTCCGGATCGTCGAGCGATGCTGCGTAGATATCGGCGTATGCCATCGTATACCCTCCCCCGGTCCTTTCGATCTGTTACGCCGGGGTAAGCCGGTGCGCAAGATTCTTGCAAGGGGGGTGCCGCGGCGTCCTGTCGCGTTTTGCGCTACCAGGACGCCGGGCGGGCGGTGGACCGCTCAGCTGTAGCGGTCCACCGGGGTGCCGGCGAGTGCCGACATGTTCAGCAAGCCGCGCGCGGTGATCGAGGGGGTCACGATATGCGCGAGGTTGCCCATCCCCATCAGGAGCGGCCCGACCTCAAGCCCGCCCGCCTTCATCTTCAGGATGTTGCGCACCCCCGAGGCTGCGTCGGAATTGGCGAAGACCAGCGCGTTGGCCGGGCCCTCGAAGCGCCCACCGGGGAAGATGCGGTCGCGCACCGACTGGTCGAGCGCCGCGTCGATGTGCATCTCGCCCTCATAGGCGAAGTCGGGCTGCTGCGCATCGAGCAGGTCCAGCGCCTGCCGCATCCGCCGCCCGGTGGAGCAGTCGAGGTTGCCGAACTGCGACGAGGAGCAGAGCGCGATCTTGGGCTGGATGCCGAAGCGCCGGACATGCCGCGCGGTGCCGAGCACGGTCTGCATGATCTGCTCGGGCGTCGGCTCGTGGTTCACATGGGTGTCCGCGATGAACAGCGGGCCGTCCTCGAGGATCATCAGCGACAGCGCGCCGACCGGGCACAGGCCCTTGCGGGCGAGGATCTGCGTCACGTAGTTCAGGTGCCAGAGATACTGGCCGAAGGTGCCGCAGATCAGGCTGTCGGCCTCGCCGCGATGCACCATGATCGCGCCGATCGCGGTGGTGTTGGTACGCATCACCGCGCGGGCGGTGTCGGGCGTCACGCCGCGCCGGGCCATCAGCTCGTGATAGGTGCCCCAGTAGTCGCGGTAGCGCGGGTCGTTCTCGGGGTTCACCAGGTCGAAGTCGCGGCCCGGACGGATCGGCAGGCCCGCGCGTTCGCAGCGCATCTCCACCACTTCGGGGCGGCCGATCAGGATCGGCTTGTGCTCGGTCTCTTCCAGGATGGCATTGGCCGCGCGCAGCACCCGCTCGTCCTCGCCCTCGGCGAAGACGATGCGGCGCGACTGCTGCGAAGCCGCCTCGAACACCGGGCGCATCAACATGGCCGAGCGGAACACCGAGCTGTCGAGCTTGCGCCGATAGGCCGCCAGATCGTCGAGCGGGCGGGTGGCGACGCCGGTCTCCATCGCCGCCTTGGCCACTGCCGAGGCGACCACGCCGATCAGCCGCGGGTCGAAGGGCTTGGGGATCAGGTAATCCGCGCCGAAGGTCAGCTGCTCGCCCTTGTAGGCGGCGGCGGCCTCGGCGCTGGTGGTGGCGCGGGCGAGACTGGCAATGCCCTCGATGCAGGCCAGCTGCATCGCGTCGTTGATCTGCGTCGCGCCCACATCCAGCGCGCCGCGGAAGATGAAGGGGAAGCAGAGGACGTTGTTCACCTGATTGGGGTAATCCGACCGACCGGTGGCGATGATTGCATCGGGGCTGACCTCGCGCACCTCATGCGGCTGGATCTCGGGCGTGGGGTTGGCCAGCGCAAAGATGATCGGGCGCGGTGCCATGCGCGAGACCATGTCCTGCGTCAGCACGCCGGGGCCGGAGAGGCCGAGGAACAGGTCGGCGCCATCGATCACCTCGCCCAGCGTCCGCAGCTCGGAGGCCTGCGCGTAATCGGCCTTCTGCGGCGTCATCTCGACCTCGCGGCCCTGATAGACCAGCCCGGCGATGTCGCAGAGCCAGACGTTCTCGCGCCGCACGCCGAGTTTCAGCAGCATGTTGAGGCAGGCGATCCCCGCTGCGCCGCCGCCGGTGGAGACCACCTTGATGTCCTCCCAGCGCTTGCCCGCGACATGCAGCGCATTGGTCGCCGCGGCGCCGACGACGATGGCCGTGCCGTGCTGGTCGTCATGGAACACCGGGATGTTCATCTTCTCGCGGCAGAGCTTCTCGACGATGAAGCAATCCGGCGCCTTGATATCCTCGAGGTTGATCGCGCCGAAGGTCGGCTCCAGCGCGCAGACGATCTCGGCCAGCTTCACCGGGTCGGGCTCGTTCAGTTCGATGTCGAAGCAGTCGATGCCGGCGAATTTCTTGAAGAGCACCGCCTTGCCCTCCATCACCGGCTTGGAGGCCAGCGCGCCGATGTTGCCGAGGCCGAGCACCGCGGTGCCGTTGGTCACCACGCCGACCATGTTGCCGCGCGAGGTGTAGCGGCTGGCGGTCGAGGGGTCAGCCTTGATCTCCAGACAGGCTTCGGCCACGCCCGGCGAATAGGCGCGCGCCAGATCGCGACCGTTGGCCAAGGGCTTGGTGGCCCGCACCTCGAGCTTACCGGGCTTCGGAAACTCGTGGTAATCCAGTGCCGCCTGCCGGGTGTTGTCGTGCCGAACTTCGTCCATCATCGCCTCTCCGCAAGATGGTTGACCATTAAACTATCTACCCAAGGCTGCAAACCCCACAATCCCCGGCGCCGCGGCGGCCCGCCGATCCGCCTGCCGCCGCGCCACGCTTGCATCCGCCCCGTCGAGGTCGCAAAGTCGCGCAACGTGAACCCTGCGGTCAGGGTCCAGACCGGAGACCGACATGTCCCTGCTTCAAGCTGCCACCGCCGTTCGTGAAAACGCCTATGCCCCCTATTCCCGCTTCAAGGTCGGCGCCGCGCTGCGGTCCGCCTCGGGCGCCATCTATGCGGGCTGCAACGTCGAGAACGTGGCCTATCCCGAAGGCACCTGCGCCGAGGCCGGCGCCATCGCCGCCATGGTCGCCGCCGGAGAGACGGTGATCACCGAGCTGCTGGTGATCGCCGACAGCCCGTCCCCCGTGCCGCCCTGCGGCGGCTGCCGCCAGAAGATCGCGGAATTCGCCCCGCAGGACACCCGCGTCACGCTCTGCACCACCGACGGCGTGTCGCGCACCATGACCGTCGCCGACCTGCTGCCCGGCGTCTTCTCCGCCGCGCATATGGACCGCGCCTGAGGTGGACGCCCGCTCGATCATCGCCCGGCTGCGCGGAGGCGAGACCCCCTCGGCTGCCGAGCTCGACTGGTTTGCCGCGGGGCTGGCCAGCGGTGCGGTGAGCGATGCGCAGGCGGGAGCCTTCGCCATGGCGGTCTGCCTGAAGGGGCTGGGCGAGGCGGGGCGCGTCGCGCTGACCCGGGCGATGCGTGACAGCGGCGAGGTGCTGGTCTGGGATCTGCCCGGCCCGGTGCTCGACAAGCATTCCACCGGCGGCATCGGTGATTGCGTCTCGCTGCTGCTCGCCCCGGCGCTGGCGGCCTGCGGTGCCTATGTGCCGATGATCTCGGGCCGGGGGCTGGGTCATACCGGCGGCACGCTCGACAAGCTGGAGGCGATCCCGGGCTTCCGCTGCGCGCTGGACGAGGCGCAGCTGCGCGCGCAGGTCGGCGACATCCGCTGCGCCATCGTCGCCGCCTCCGACCGGATGGCCCCGGCGGACCGGCGGCTCTATGCGATCCGCGACGTGACCGGGACGGTGGAAAGCATCGATCTCATAACCGCCTCGATCCTGTCGAAGAAACTGGCTGCGGGGCTCGAAGGGCTGGTGCTGGACGTCAAGGTCGGCTCCGGCGCCTTCATGACGACCATGGCCGAGGCGCAAGCGCTGGCGCGGGCACTCGTGGCCACGGCGCAGGGCGCGGGCTGCATGACCACGGCGCTGATCACCGACATGAGCCAGCCGCTCGCGACCGCCGCGGGCAATGCGCTGGAGGTGATCGAGGTGATGGAGACGCTGACCGGCACCTCGGTCAACGGCGCGCTCTGGGATCTGACGGCGGCGCTCGGCGGCGAGGCGCTGGCCTTGGGCGGGCTTGCCGCCGATGCCGCCGACGGCGCGATCCGCATCGAGCAGGCGCTCGATTCCGGGGCCGCCGCCGAGGTCTTCGCCCGGATGATCGCGGCGCAGGGCGGCCCTGCCGATTTCGTCGAACGCTGGCCGGACCGGCTGCCCTCGGCCCCGGTGATGCGCGAGGTTCCGGCGCCGCGCGCGGGCTTCGTCACCAGTATCGACGGCAGGGCGCTGGGACAGGCGGTGGTGCATCTGGGCGGCGGGCGTCTGCGCGAGGGCGACCGGGTGAACCCGTCGGTCGGTCTCTCGGATCTGGCCGGGATCGGCGAGGAGGTCAGCCGCGACCTGCCGCTGGCCATGGTCCATGCCGCGACCGAGTCCGATGCCGAGACGGCGGTGCGCGCGGTGCAGGCGGCCTACGGCTTCGGTGACGCCGAGCCGGAGGAGCCTCCCCTGATCCACGAGAGGATCGCCTGATGGCCCGCGCCTTTCTCATCGTGATGGATTCCGTGGGCTGCGGCGGCGCGCCCGACGCCGCCGATTTCGGCGATGCGGGAGCCAACACGCTGGCCCATATCGCCGAGGCCTGTGCCGCGGGGCGGGCCGAGCAGGACCGCTCCGGCCCGCTGCGGATGCCGGTGCTTGATGCGCTCGGCCTGTCGGCGGCGGTGCGCCTCGCTTCCGGCGACGCGATGCCGGGGATGGGGGCCGAGCCTTCGGGCCGCTGGGGCGCCGCGACCGAGGTCTCGCTCGGCAAGGACACGCCCTCGGGCCATTGGGAGCTGGCCGGGGTGCCGGTGCCCTGGGATTGGACCTATTTCCCCCACACCCGCCCGGCTTTCCCCGAGACGCTGGTGGCCGAGGTCTGCCGCCTTGCCGGGACCGAAGGCATTCTCGGCAACTGCCACGCCTCAGGCACCGAGATCATCGCAGCGCTTGGCGCCGAGCATCTGCGGACCGGCTGGCCGATCTGCTATACCTCCGCCGATTCCGTCTTCCAGATCGCCGCGCATGAGGGCGCCTTCGGCCTCGACCGGCTGATCGCGCTCTGCGAGGCGCTGGCACCGACGCTGCACGCGATGAAGGTCGGCCGGGTGATCGCGCGGCCCTTCACCGGCAGCGAAGGCGCCTTCGAGCGCACCGCCAACCGCCGCGATTTCGCCATCGCCCCGCCCGCGCCGACCCTGCTCGACTGGGTGCAGGGTGCGGACCGTCCGACCCATGCGGTCGGCAAGATCGGTGACATCTTCTCGCACCGGGGCATCGGCATGCTGCACAAGGGCAAATCGGACTCCGACCTTTTCGAACATCTGCTGCGTCTGGCCGACGAGGCCGAGCCCGGTTCCTTGACCTTCGCCAACTTCGTCGAGTTCGACAGCCTCTACGGCCACCGCCGCGACGTCTCGGGCTATGCCCGCGCGCTGGAGAGGTTCGACGCCCGCACCGGCGCCTTCCTTGCCCGTCTGCGGCCCGGTGATCTGGCGGTCTTCACCGCCGATCACGGCAACGACCCGACATGGCCCGGCACCGAACACACCCGCGAGCGCGTGCCGGTGCTGGTCGCCGGGGCAGGGGCCGGAAGCCTCGGCCTCGTCGCCTTCGCCGATGTCGCGGCCAGCCTTGCCGCCCATCTCGACATCCCGGCCCAAGGCCCGGGAAGGAGCTTTCTGTGACGCCGCTGCCCAAGATCGAACTGCACCTCCACCTCGAAGGCGCGGCCCCGCCCGCCTTCATCCGCGGGCTGGCGAAGCAAAAGCACATCGACATCGGCGGGATCTTCAACCCCGACGGCAGTTATGCCTTCACCGATTTCTGGCACTTCCTGAAGGTCTACGAGGCCGCCACCTCTACCCTGCAACGGCCCGAGGATTACCACCGCCTCACCCTCGCCGTGCTGGAGGAGAGCGCGAAGAGCGGTGTGATCTATACCGAGACCTTCCTCTCGCCCGATTTCTGCGGCGGGCGCGATCTGGGGGCATGGCGCGAATACCTCCACGCCATCACCGAGGCCGCCGCCACCGCCGAGGCGCAGATGGGCATCACCCTGCGCGGCATCGTCACCCCGATCCGCCACTTCGGCCCCGACAAGGCGCGCGAGACCGCGCGCTGCGCCGCCGAGACGGCGGGCGATTTCATCGTCGGCTTCGGGCTGGCGGGGGACGAGAAGATCGGCAAGCCCAAGGATTTCGCCTGGAGCTTCGACATGGCGCGGGAGGCCGGGCTCCGGCTCACCTGCCACGCCGGCGAATGGGGCGGGCCGGAGAGCATCCGCGACGCGCTGACCGACCTGCGGGTAGAGCGCATCGGCCACGGCGTGCGCGCCATCGAAGATCTGGCGCTGGTCGACGAGCTGGCCGAGCGCGGCATCGTGCTGGAGGTCTGCCCCGGATCGAACATCGCCCTCGGGCTCTATCCCGGCTGGCGAAAGCACCCGATCGGCGAGCTTTTCGAGCGCGAGGTGAAGGTGACCGTCTCCACCGACGATCCGCCCTTCTTCCACACCACGATGCAGCGTGAATACGATCTCTTGCACGAAGCCTTCGACTGGGACGAGGCCGTGTTCCGCAAGATTGCCCGCACCAGTCTTGACGCGGCCTTCTGCGATGCCGATACCCGCGCCCGCATCCTCAAGCGACTGGAGCCCGACCATGCTTGACCATCTCACTGTCGTCACCCACCCGCTGGTGCAGCACAAGCTGACCATCATGCGCAAGAAGGAGACCTCGACCGCCGGTTTCCGCCGCCTGCTGCGCGAGATCAGCCTGCTCTTGGCCTATGAGGTCACGCGCGAGCTGGACATGACCACCATGACCATCGAGACGCCGATCTGCGAGATGGACGCGCCGATCCTCGACGGCAAGAAGCTGGCGCTGATCTCGATCCTGCGCGCCGGCAATGGGCTGATGGACGGCATCCTCGAGCTGATCCCGGCGGCGCGCGTCGGCTTCATCGGACTCTACCGCGACCCCGAGACGCTGCAGCCGGTGCAATATTACGCCAAGGTGCCCGACATGCTGGAGAACCGGCTGGTGATCGCCGTCGATCCGATGCTGGCGACCGGCAACAGCTCGGTGGCAGCTATCGACCTCCTGAAGGCGAAGGGCGCGAAGAACATCCGCTTCCTCTGCCTCCTGGCCGCGCCCGAGGGCGTGCAGCGCATGAAGGAAGCCCATCCGGACGTGCCCATCGTCACAGCGGCTGTGGATGAAAAGCTGGATGACCATGGATATATTGTTCCTGGGCTAGGGGATGCGGGTGACCGCATGTTCGGCACAAAATAAGGGTAATTTTGCTTTACTTGAGGCCAGCCGCGCGGCATGATTCCCGCGGATGATCCGGGAGACCCCATGCTGCGTGCCTTTACCCTGTCGCTTGTGGCCAGTCTGTCCTGTGCCGGTATGACACTTGCGCAAGAGGTTCCCGCCGGTGCGGGGCCAAGCGAGCAGCCCCCGGCAGCGTTTTCGGGCGCGCAATATGTCGACAGCCGCGGCTGCGTCTTCATGCGCGCGGGCTTCGGCGGCGAGACGACCTGGGTGGCGCGGCTGACCCCGGACCGGACGGTGCTTTGCGGCTACCCGCCCAGCGTGGCGAGCGCGACACCCGAAGCGCCGGTCGAGGAGACGGTGGCCGGCGTGGCAGCGCCGGCCGCCGCCCCGCCGCCTCCCCCGCCCGCTGCCGCCGAGGCCCCGGTGCGTCGCGTCGCCCGTCAGGCCACCCAGCGGCGCGCTTCGGTCAAGGCCCCGGCCCGGGCTGTGGTCCAGGCCCCGGCCGAGCCCGCGACCTGCCCGGAGGATGCGCCCTATCGCGGCACCTTCGAGGCGCGGGATGGGGTCGTCATGGGCATCTGCTCCTCCGATCCGCGCCGTGGCGTGCGGGTGGCGACGGTTCCGATCCCGGCATTGGTGCCGGAGCATATGACGGGGCCCATCGTGTTGCGCGGCGGGGCGCTGCCACCGCTGCCTGCAACGGTCCGGGCCTTCGTGCAGGTCGGCACCTATGCCGAGCCTGCCAATGCCACGGGCGCCAAGGCGCGGATCTCGGATCTGGGGCTTCCGGTGGCCGGGATGCAGGTGCGGCAGGGCAACAGGCCGCTGCAGGTGGTGCTGGCGGGGCCCTTCAACGACACTGTGCAGCTGCGCGCGGCGCTTGTCGCGGCGCGGCACGCGGGCTTCGGAGACGCCTTCATCAGATAGATTACGGGACGGCAAGAAAAAGTCGGGCAGAACGAACCTTGCGCCCCATCGCTCGCGGTGGGGCGTCTTTCTTTTCAGTCCTGGCAGATGCCTTGCAAGCTTATCCAATCGCCGTCGGTCAGCACCGGCTCGGGCGAGCCCGCCCGGAACGGGTCGGCCTCGACGAGGGGCAGCACGGATTCGCCGCTCGCGTCGCGGGCAAAGGCATAGGGCGAGCTGGAGATCCCTGCCGCCTCGAACGCTCCCAGCAGCCGGTCCTCCGCCACCGGGGCAGGGGTCTCGCGCAGCATCTGCGCGGCGTAGCCCTCCACCGCCTCCTCGGGCAGGGCGCCGCTGGTCAGCAGCCGGAAGGTGGCGCTGGTGCCGGCATAGTCGAGCAGCGGGATCAGCGGATCGACCTCCGCCATCCGTGCCGCCTCCTCCAGCGCATAGCCCGCCACCGCCTCCGGCCCGTCCTGCCGCTCGATCATCGCGCGGCTCAGCAGGATGCGGCCGTCGGGCAGATGCGCGCTGGTGGTCAGCGCCTCGGGCATGACCAAGAGCGGCGCCGCCTCGGCGCCGAAGATCCGCGCCGTCAGCCGCTCCACCGCCCTCGCGCCCAGAGGCTGCTCGCAGGGCATGCCGCTCAGCCTGATCATGTCCTCCAACGCCATGCGCCCGATCTCGGCCCGCGTCGCCGGGGGCACGACCGAGGCGGTATGCGTCACCAGCGCGCCGGGCATCCAGAAGATGCCGAGCCCCAGCACCAGCACCGTGATCCCGCCGAAGATCGAGTTGCGCAGCCGCCCCGGATGCGGCTGGGTCGAGACCAGCGCCTGATGCACCGTGTCGAGCGCCGCGATCATGTCGGTATCGTCCAGCTCCAGCGTCTCGTCGGCATCGGGGCCGGGGGCATAGAGCGCCGGCAGCTCGCCCGGGTTCAGCCGCTCGACCGCCGGAAGCGACCAGTGCGACAGGGCAAGCTCGGTGCGCGGGTCGGACATGGTGAGCGAGGCCTCACCGAAGGAGACCACCACCTCACGACGCTGCGCATCCGGCGCATGGCGCCAGAGCCCTGTGCATTCGAGTTTCTGATACTTCGTCAGCGCCGTCATGCGGTGATGCGGCCTTCGTCTGGACTGCTCTCGCGGCGACAGTAACGTGCTTGAACGGCGGTCACAATCACTTGGCGGACAGCCTTGCCACGGCACGCAGCTCGTATTTCTGAATCTTGCCGGTCGAGGTCTTCGGCAGCTCGCAGAAGATCACCTGTTTCGGCGTCTTGAACCCGGCCAGCCGCGCCCGGACGAAAGCGATCAGCTCCGCCTCATCCGCCGTCTGGCCGCGCTTCAGCTCGACGAAGGCGCAGGGCACCTCGCCCCAGGTCTCGTCGGGCTTGGCCACGACAGCGCAGAGGCTGACCGCCGGATGATGCATCAAGGCCCCCTCCACCTCGACCGAGCTCACGTTCTCGCCGCCCGAGATGATGATGTCCTTGGCGCGGTCGGTGATCTTGATATAGCCGTCGGGGTGCTGGAAGGCGATGTCGCCGGTGCGGAACCAGCCGCCCTTGAAGGCCTCGGCCGTGGCTTCCGGGTTCTTGAAATACCCTTTCATCACCATGTTGCCGCGCAGCGCGATCTCGCCCAGATGCGCCGCGTCGCGCGGAACGGGCTTGCCATGTGTGTCATGCACATCCGCCCCTTCCAGTGTCGGCATCGCCACCCCCGTCCGCGCCTTCAGCGCCGCGCGCTCTTCGCCCGCCGCCGCGTCCCATTCCGGCTTCCAGGTGCATTCGGTCGCCGGGCCATAGACTTCGGTCAGCCCATAGACCTGTGTCACGTTGAAGCCCAGAGGTTCAACCGCCGCCAGCGTCGCCGCAGGCGGAGGCGCGCCCGCGGTGAAGACCTCGACCACATGCGAAAAGGGACGGCGGTCCTCCTCGGCGGCGTTGATGAGCGCGTTCAGCACGATCGGCGCGCCGCCGAAATGCGTCACGCCTTCCTCGGCGATGGCGGCATAGATCGCCTTGGCGGTTACATCACGGCAGCAGACCAGCGTGCCGCCCAGCATCGGCACCATCCAGGTGTGGCACCAGCCGTTGCAATGGAACAACGGCACGATGGTCAGATAGACGGGGTAGAGCACCATCCGCCACGAGATCGCATTGCCCATCGTGGCGAGATAGGCGCCGCGGTGGTGATAGACGACGCCCTTGGGCCGCCCCGTCGTGCCCGAGGTGTAGTTCAGCGCGAGGCTCTCCCACTCGTCCTCCGGCATCACCCAGGGCGCCCAGGGGCTGCCCTGGGCCAGCAGATCCTCGTAGGTCGGGTGCTCCCCGGTCGGGCTGAAGCCGGAGTCGCGGTCGGCCACTTCGACGATCTGCGGCGCCGCGCCCTCCAGAGCCGCGCAGGCGGCCTTCGCCAGCCCGAGGAAAGCCGTGTCGCAGAGGATCAGCTTCGCCCCGCCATGGCCGAGGATATAGGTCACCGTGTCGACATCGAGCCGGGTGTTGATGGTGTTGAGCACCGCGCCGCAGGCCGGCACCCCGAAATGCGCCTCGGCCTGCGCCGGGACATTGGGCAGCAGCGTCGCCACCACATCGCCGGGCCGGATGCCCATCGCGGCAAGACCCGAGGCAAGCTGGCTGACGCGGGCGTGGTACTCGGCATAGCTGCGCCGGGTTGCGCCATGCACCAGCGCCGTGCGCTCGGCATAGACATCGGCGGCGCGCGCCAGATGCGACAGCGGGGTCAGCGGCGCGTGGTTGGCGGCGCATTTCTCCAGACCGCGTTCATCTGCCAGCCATCCCATCGGTGATCCTCCCGCAATGAACCAGAAAATGTCGCATACTGGCGCGCAGTCTGGCCTCTGGCGCGGTCTTAGGGAAGAGCCAAGACGAGGAACATGCCGATGATTTCCCCCGACCGCACGCTGGCCGCCGCAGGGTTCATCCTGATCTATGCGATGGTGATCGGCTTCACCGACAATTACGTCAGGGTCATCGCTGCCGAGGCCGGGCTCTGGCAGTTTCACCTGACGCGCTCGATCATGGCGCTGGCCCTCCTGGGGCTCGTCGCCATCCCGCTGCGGCTGCGGCTGCGCCCGGTGAACCGGCGGGCGGTGCTGGCGCGCTCGGCGATCCACGGGGCGGCGATGCTGATCTATTTCGGCGCGCTCGCCTTCCTGCCGGTGGCGCAGGTGGCGGCGGGGCTTTTCACCGCGCCGATCTTCGTGCTGCTGATCTCGCGCTTCGCCTATGGCCACCACATCGGCCCGATCCGCATCCTTGCCGTCGGTGTCGGCTTTCTCGGCGTCGTGCTGGTGCTGGGACCGAGCGCGGCGGGCGAGGCGTCGCTCGCGGCGCTGCTGCCGGTGCTGGCGGGACTGCTCTATGCGCTGGGAAACATCGCGACGCGCGAATGGTGCCCCGAGGAAAGCGCCGAGACGCTGCTGGGCGGCTTCTTCGCGGCGCTCGGCGTGCTGGGCGCCCTGGGACTTCTGGTCCTGACGCTGGCGCCGATGGCGGTCAGCGAGGGGGCGGCAGGCTTCCTGCAGCGCGGCTTCGTCTGGCCCTCGGGCGGCTTCTGGTTCTGGACCTTCGTTCAGGCCGCGGGCTCGCTGCTGGGGGTCGGCATGATGATCCGCGCCTACCAGGTCGCCGCGGCCAGCCGGGTCTCGGTCTTCGAATACATCATCCTGCCCGCTTCTGCCTTCTGGGGCTGGCTGCTCTGGGGTGAATACCTGACGCCGATGGCCGTGTTGGGAATGGCGCTGATCGCCAGCGCCGGGGGGATGATCGCGCTTCGGGCGCAGGTGCCTCAGGCGGTCACGCCACCGCCTGCGGTCTGATCGCTCATCGCCTCGCGCCAGTGGCGGCGGCAGAGCGAGACATAGGTCTCGTTCCCGCCGATCTGCACCTGATCGCCCTCGCGCAGAGGCCGCCCGTCGGGACCCTTGCGCACCACCATTGTCGCCTTCTTGCCGCAGAAGCAGATGGTGCGCACTTCGCGCATCTCGTCCGCCCAGGCCAGAAGCGCGCCCGAGCCGGGGAACAGCTCGCCGCGGAAATCCACCCGCAGCCCGTAGCACATCACCGGCACGTTCAGCTCATCCACCGTCTGCGCCAGCTGCCAGACCTGACGCTGCGACAGGAACTGCGCCTCGTCGATGAAGATGCAGGCCACGGGGCCGAGCGTCAGCCGCGCCGCGATCTTGGCGTAGAGATCCTCGTCGGGCGCGAAAGTGTCGGCCTCCTCGGCGATGCCGATCCGGCTGGCGATCCGGGCCTGACCGGCGCGGTTGTCGAATTGCGCGGTGATCAGATAGGTCGCCATGCCGCCCTCGCGGTAATTGTGCGAGGCCTGCAGCAGCGCGGTCGATTTGCCCGCGTTCATTGTCGAGTAATGGAAGTAGAGTTTTGCCATCCGCGCAGATAGCCCGCAGGGGCGCCGGGGTGCAAGATGGGCAAAGCAGCAAAGGGAGTGTTCGGCAGGCCGTCGACTGAGCAGCGGGTGAAACCGGGCTCCCTTTGCGCAAAGCTTTGGTACTCGTAAACAAAACCTCCGGCGCTGCAGTCGCCGGCAACTCGTTACAACTCCGGCGGGCCGGACCCCCATTATGGGGTATCGGCCATCGGAAGGCTTGGCGGAATCGCTGCCTGCGGCAACCGGAAGCAGGCGGCGATCCCGGGGTGTCAGGCCGCGGTGCGGTTGCCGCTGCGGCGCGGACGGAAGGCCTTGCGCGGGGCGTCGGTGCCGCCCTCGGGCCGCGCGGGCTTCTGGCCCTGCGGCTTGGGCTTGCCCTGACCGGCGGGCTTGGCGCCCATCGGCTTGCCATGGCCCATCGGCTTGCCGCGACCCTGACCGCCCCGGTTCTGGCCCGGACGCGGCGCGGCAGCGCCCGCGTCCATCGCCCAGGGCGCGCCACCGAGCACCGGGATCGGCTGTTTCAGCAGCTTTTCCACCGCCTTGAACTCGTCCATCTCGGCCGGTGCGCAGAAGGCGACCGCCTTGCCCTCGGCCCCGGCGCGCGCGGTGCGGCCGATGCGGTGGACGTAGTTCTCCGGCACGTTCGGCATGTCGTAGTTGTAGACGTGCCGCACCCCCGAGATGTCGATGCCGCGCGCCGCGACATCGGTCGCCACCAGCACGTCGAGCGTGCCGTCGCGGAACTCGCTCAGCGTGCGCTCGCGCTGGTTCTGGCTCTTGTTGCCGTGGATCGAGCCGGCCTTGAAGCCCCAGCTGACCAGCAGCTTCATCAGCTTCTCCGACCCGTGCTTGGTGCGGCCGAAGACCAGCGCCATCTCGCCCGGGTGCTGCTTGAGGTAGGTCTCCAAGAGCTTGGCCTTGTCGCCCTGCGGGGTGAAGTGCACGCCTTGGACAATCTTTTCAATGGGTTTGCCCGGAGGAGCGACCTGCACCTTGATCGGGTCGCGCAGATAGGTCTGGGCCAGATCCTCGATCAGCTTCGGCATGGTGGCCGAGAACAGCAGCGTCTGGCGCTTCATCGGCAGGTGCTTGGCGATCTTCTTCAGCGCATGGATGAAGCCCATGTCGAGCATCTGGTCGGCCTCGTCCAGCACCAGATAGCCGGTCATCTCCAGCGTCAGGGCGTTGCGATCGAGCAGATCGATCAGGCGACCGGGGGTCGCGACCAGCACGTCGGCGCCGCGGGCGAGCTTTTCCGATTGGCGGAAGATCGAGGCGCCGCCGGTGATCGTGACCACCTTGACCGGGGTCCCCTTGGTGAAAACCTCAAGGTTGTCAGAGATTTGGCTGACCAGTTCCCGCGTCGGGGCGAGGATCAGGGCGCGGACGTTGCGCGGGCCCGGCGGGTGGCCGATGTCGAGCAGGCGGTGCAAGAGCGGCAGGCCGAAGGCCGCCGTCTTGCCGGTGCCGGTCTGGGCCAGACCCATGAGGTCGCGGCCCTGCATGATATGCGGGATCGCCTGGGTCTGGATCGGCGTCGGCGTGGTGTAGCCGGCCTTTTCCAGACCTTTGGTGAGTTTCGGGCTGAGGCCGAGGGCGTCGAATGTGGACATTTTGTGCTTTCAAATGCGGGACTTGTCCCGCCGGAAGGGGATCTGGCCGCCACGACGCGACAGCCGGCAGAAGGGGCGGCCAAAGTCTCGCGCACATAGCCGGATGCCACACGCGCCGATCTGGTCGCGGTGCCCCTGCGTGAAGGTGGGAACCTGGATCACCTGCCCTGGACCGGATTCCGGGTTGGAATGCGGGACGGCTGCTCACGCGGCAGCGGGCGTCGGTTGAGGGGGAGATGAGGCCTTTCGCCCCCGAAGTCAAGGATATGATTCCGATGCACGGGCGATGCACGGCCCATGCAGATGGTGGGAGAGGCGGATTTTAACCGATTTGTCGAAGGATTCGCGGCGAAGGGAGATGCCGATGACCGATCTTTCGAAGCAGAGCGCCCGGCAGCGCGAGAACTACTACTACATGGCCGATGCGATGCGGCGGCTGGAATACGACCTGCACCAGTCGATCGAGGACACCGGCCGCATCCCGCCCGAGTGGTTTGCCATCGCCCGCGCGCGGACGCCGAAACGCAAGGTCCGGGTGACGCTGGGGCTGGAGGAGGACGTGCTGCGCTTCTTCAAGTCGATGGGCGCCGGGCACGGTCCGCGCATCAACGAGGTGCTGCGCGTCTACATGCACGCGCGGCTCGCCGGCGTGATCCGCGGGGCGGAGACGGCGGACTTCTACCGCCAGCGCGAAGGGGCGTATGACGGCGAGCGGCCAAGGTGGGGCGACACGGCGCGGGAGCTGGGGGAGGACGTGCCGGAGGCGCCGGGAGAGGCGGAGCGGGAAGCGCGGGAGGCGCTCAGGGCGCGGATGCGGCGGATGAGTGAGGAGGGGTGAGGGTGTGGTGCGCAATGAATGCGCACCCTACGGGGTGGGCTTGGTTGCGCGGGGAGGGGTGGGGTGGAAACCCGCCCTAGAGGGGGGGCGCAATGAATGCGCACCCTACGGCGTGGGGAGCAGGGGTGGGTTGGAAACCCACCCTACGGGGGTTGCCTCTCGCCCGGCCCGCCGCTTGCGCGGCGGGCGTTCGGCGCTGACGATCTTCCACTGGAAGATCGTCCGGGCGCGCCTCTCCCAGCCCTCCGCTCGCGCTCCGGGCGTTCGAGGCTGGCGATCTTCCACTGGAAGATCGCCGGACGCCTCTCACCCCTGCAGCGTCCTCACCCCGTAGCCTTCACCCCGGGCCTTCATCGCCTCGACCGCCGCGATGCTTGCCGCCGCCGTGGTGAAGTAGGGGATCTTGTCATACAGAGCGACCGCCCGGATGTCCCGCGAGTCCGACACCGCCTGCGAGCCCTCGGTGGTGTTCAGGACCAGCGCGATCTCGCCGTTCTTCAGCATGTCGACGATGTTCGGACGGCCTTCGTAGACCTTGTTCACCCGGGTCGCGGCGATGCCCTGCTCGGAGAGCCAGCCCGCCGTGCCGCGGGTGGCGATCAGCTCGAAGCCCATCGCGGTGAGGTCGCGGGCGGCGGTGGCCAGCGCCGGGGACTTGTCGGCATCCTTCACCGAGAGGAAGACGCGGCCCTCTTCCGGCAGGTGGGTGCCGGCGCCCATCTGCGCCTTGAGGAAGGCCAGCGCGAAGCTGCGGTCCCAGCCCATCACCTCGCCGGTGGAGCGCATCTCCGGCCCGAGCAGCGTGTCGACGCCGGGGAAGCGGGCGAAGGGCAGCACCGATTCCTTGACCGAGAACCACGGGGTGATCGGGTCGGCGAGGGTCAGCGGGTTGGCGAGCGGCAGGTCGGTGTCGGGGCCGACGCCGGCGGGATAGGCCTCGCGCAGCGGGAAGTTCGACAGCGGCTCGCCGGCCATCAGCCGGGCGGCGATGGAGGCGATGGCCGAGTCGGTCGCCTTGGCCACGAAGGGCACGGTGCGGCTGGCGCGGGGGTTCACCTCGAGCACGAAGATCTCGCCGTCCTTGATGGCGAACTGGACGTTCATCAGCCCCTTGACGTGCAGGGCGAGGGCCATCTTTTCGGTCTGCAGCTTCAGCTCGGCGATGGTCTCGGCCGAGAGCGAGTGCGGCGGCAGGCAGCAGGCGCTATCGCCCGAATGCACGCCGGCTTCCTCGATATGCTCCATGATCCCGGCGACATGCACCGCCTCGCCGTCGCAGAGGCAGTCCACATCCACCTCGATCGCGCCGGCGAGATAGCTGTCGAGCAGCACCGGGCTGTCGCCCGAGACATGCACCGCCTCGCGGATGTAGCGCTCGAGCTGGGCGTCGTCGCGCACGATCTCCATGGCGCGGCCGCCGAGGACGTAGGAGGGCCGGATCACCAGCGGGTAGCCGATGCGGCCGGCGATGGCGAAGGCCTCGTCGCGCGAGCGGGCCATGCCGTTGATCGGCTGGCGCAGATCGAGCTTGTGCAGCAGTTGCTGGAAGCGCTCGCGGTCTTCGGCGAGGTCGATGGCGTCGGGGGTGGTGCCGAGGATCGGGATGCCCTCGTCATGCAGGGCATTGGCCAGCTTCAGCGGGGTCTGGCCGCCGAACTGGACGATGACGCCGTGCAACGTGCCGTTGTCCTGCTCCACCCGCAGGATCTCCAGCACATGCTCCAGCGTGAGCGGCTCGAAATACAGCCGGTCCGAGGTGTCGTAGTCGGTCGAGACCGTCTCGGGGTTGCAGTTGATCATGATGGTTTCATAGCCGGCCTCGGTCAGCGCGAAGCAGGCGTGGCAGCAGCAGTAATCGAACTCGATGCCCTGACCGATCCGGTTCGGGCCGCCGCCGAGGATGACGACCTTCTTGGCCGCGGAGGGACGGGCCTCGCATTCCACATCGCCCATCACCGGGGATTCGTAGGTGGAATACATGTAGGGGGTCTGGGCCTCGAACTCGGCGGCGCAGGTGTCGATGCGCTTGAACACCGCGGTGACGCCGAGGTTGCGGCGGGCGCGGCGCACCTGCGCCTCGTCGCGGCCGGTCAGCGTGGCGAGCCGGGCGTCGGTGAAGCCGAGCATCTTCAGCTTGCGCAGGCCGTCGGCCTTCAGCGGCAGGCCCTTGGCCCGCACCTCGGCCTCGGCCTCGAGGATCTCGCGGATGCGCGAGAGGAACCACGGATCAAAAGCGGTGGCAGCTTGGATGTCGTCGTCGGACAGCCCGTGGCGCATGGCTTGCGCGATGAGGCGCAAACGGTCGGGGGTCTGGGCCGAGATCGCCTTGATGACGGCGGCCTTGTCGGGCGCGCCCTCGATGGCGATCTCGTCGAAGCCGGTGAGGCCGGTCTCGAGCGAGGCCAGCGCCTTCTGGATCGACTCGTGGAAGGTGCGGCCGATGGCCATGACCTCGCCGACCGATTTCATCGCGGTGGTGAGTTCGGGTTTGGAGCCGGGGAATTTCTCGAAGGCGAAGCGCGGGATCTTCACCACGACATAGTCGATGGAGGGCTCGAAGGAGGCGGGCGTCACCTTGGTGATGTCGTTGTCGAGCTCGTCCAGCGTGTAGCCGACGGCGAGCTTCGCCGCGATCTTGGCGATCGGGAAGCCGGTGGCCTTGGAGGCCAGCGCCGAGGAGCGCGAGACGCGCGGGTTCATCTCGATCACCACCATGCGGCCATCTGCCGGGTTGATCGCCCATTGCACGTTGGAGCCGCCGGTCTCCACCCCGATCTCGCGCAGCACGGCGATCGAACCGTTGCGCATGATCTGGTACTCCTTGTCGGTCAGCGTCAGCGCCGGGGCGACGGTGATGCTGTCGCCGGTGTGCACGCCCATCGGGTCGATGTTCTCGATGGCGCAGACGATGATGGCGTTGTCCTTGCGGTCGCGCACCACCTCCATCTCGAATTCCTTCCAGCCGAGGAGGGATTCGTCGATCAGCACCTGCGCCACCGGCGAGGCGTCGAGACCGGAGCGGACGATGCGCTCGTAATCGTCGCGGTTGTAGGCGACGCCGCCGCCGGTGCCGCCGAGGGTGAAGGCGGGGCGGATGATGGCGGGCAGGCCCACGTATTCGATGGCGGCGATGGCCTCGGCCACGCCGGCGCTGATGTCATATTTGCCGTTCGGCAGTTTCGGCGCGGCGACGATGGTCGCCTTGGGGTTCTCCAGCCCGATGCGGTCCATCGCCTCGCGGAAGAGCTTGCGGTCTTCCGCCATTTCGATGGCTTCGCGATTGGCGCCGATCAGCTGGACGTTGAACTTTTCCAGCACACCCATGTCGGCCAGCGCCAGCGAGGTGTTCAGCCCGGTCTGCCCGCCCATGGTCGGCAGCAGCGCGTCGGGGCGTTCCTTCTCGATGATCTTGGCGACGACCTCGGGGGTGATCGGCTCGATATAGGTGGCGTCGGCCAGACCCGGATCGGTCATGATCGTGGCGGGGTTCGAGTTCACCAGAATGACGCGGTAGCCCTCTTCGCGCAGCGCCTTGCAGGCCTGTGCGCCCGAGTAGTCGAACTCGCAGGCCTGACCGATGATGATGGGCCCTGCGCCGATGATCATGATCGACTTGATATCGGTTCTTTTCGGCATGTTGGGCCCCACAGCTATGTTCCCGGGGCCAAAGGGCCGCAGGATGTCCGGATTCTTACGCTCTGCGCAAATTGGCGCGGTTATAGTCGGGTGGCGGCGCGGCGCAACCCTGTTCCGATGGGTCGCGCGCGGCCTGTGCCTTGGCCGGGGGGCGTGCTAGATGCGGCCCACGGACGGCAAGGCGGAGTTGGGCGTGATCCTGTGCGAAAATGGACCCTCGGGCGGGCCGGTGCTGTTTTCCGGCGCGGCGGAGCATGTCGTCGCCTGGGAGCCTCACGAGGTGGAGCCCGCGCTCGCCCGGCTGGAGGCGTTGCGCGCCGAGGGGGCCTGGCTCGCGGGCTATGCCGCCTACGAGGCCGGGCTGGTCTTCGAGCCGCGGCTGGCGGGGCTGATGCCGGCGGATCGCGAGGGGCCGCTCTTGGCCTTCGGGGCCTATGACGGGCCCGGCGACCCGGCGGCGCTTCTGGCACAGGCGGCGGCAGAGGCCGGCGCGGCGCGGCTGGGGCCCTTGCGGCCGCTGGTGGACCGCGCGGGCTACGACCGGGCCTTCGCCGCGGTCGCCGACTATATTGCGGCGGGCGATGTCTATCAGGTGAACCTGACCTTTCCGATCGAGACGCGGCTGGAGGCGGGCACGGCGCTCGGGCTCTACGGCGCGCTCCGGGCGCGGCAGCCGGTGGGCCATGGCGGCTATTGCGACATGGGCGCCGGGCCGGTGGTGGTGTCGCGCTCGCCCGAGCTGTTCTTCGCCTGCGACGCCGAGGGGGGCATTTCCACCCGGCCGATGAAGGGCACCGCGCCGCGCCACCCCGATCCGGCGCGCGATGCGGCGCTGGCCGAGGAGCTGCGGCTGTCGGAGAAGGGCCGGGCCGAGAACCTGATGATCGTTGATCTGTTGCGCAACGACATCTCGCGGCTCTGCGCCGTGGGCTCGGTGAAGGTGCCCGAGCTCTTCGCGGTGGAAAGCTATGCCACGCTGCACCAGATGGTGAGCCGGGTGGTCGGGCGGCTGGAGGGGCGTCCCGGGCTTGGCGCGCTGATTGCGGCGCTGTTCCCCTGCGGCTCGGTCACCGGCGCGCCGAAGATCCGGGCGATGCAGATCATCCGCGAGGTCGAGCCCTTCCCGCGCGGGGCCTATTGCGGCGCGCTGGGATGGATGGCGCCGGATGGACGCGCCGCCTTCAACGTGGCGATCCGCACGCTGCGGCTGTTCCAGGGCGGGCGGGTGCGGCTGAACGTGGGCGGCGGGGTGGTGCAGGATTCCACCGCGCAGGGCGAATGGGAGGAAGCGCTGTGGAAGGCACGTTTCGCGGAGCTGCCGGCGACGACACCCTGAGGCTGATCGAGACGCTGGGCTGGGATGGCGCGGTTTTCCCGCGCGAGGAGCGGCATCTGGCGCGGCTGGCCCGCGCCGCCGCGCGCTTCGGCTGGTGCTGCGACGGCGCGGCGCAGGCGCTGCGCGCGGCGGCGCCCGAGGGACCGGCGCGGATGCGGCTGACGCTGGCCGCCAGCGGGGCGATCGAGGTGACGGCTGCGCCCCTGCCGCCGGGCAAGCCCATCTGGCGGCTGGGGCTGGCCGAGGCGCGGCTTGCCTCGGACGATCCCTGGCTGCAGGTGAAGTCGAGCCGCCGCGCCGCCTATGACGCGGCCCGCGCCGCGCTGCCGCCCGGGCTCGACGAGCTGGTCTTCCTCAACGAGCGGGGCGAGGTCTGCGACGGCACGATCACCACGCTGTTCTTCGACGCAGGCGAGGGTCTCCGCACCCCGCCCTTGTCCTCGGGCCTTCTGCCCGGCGTGCTGCGCGAGGAGATGCTTGCCGAGGGCCGCTGCCGCGAGGCGGTGCTGCAGGGCGCCGATCTCGGGCGCGCCCAACTCTGGCTCGGCAACTCGCTGCGCGGGCTGGTGCGGGCCGACTGGGCAGGCTGAGCCCATTTTCTGTCTGAAAATATCCCCGCCGGAGGCGCACGCTTCCTCCGGGCGTTCCCGCTGCCAGTGAAGCGGAGGCGCGTGCCGCGCCACGCCTTTGCCTCGCCTGCGCGGCAAGCCGCTTGGCTCGGGCGCGCTTCGCGCGGGAGTATCGCTGCAAGGAAGAAGCGGAAGGGCGGGCGGGCTTGACTTCGGGCCTGCGCGCGTGTGTATCGGCGCGAAATGAAATCGAGCCTCGGAAAGGGGAGCGTGATGCACGCCTATCGCAGCCACACTTGTGCGGAACTGAATGCAGGACATGTCGGTCAGGACGTGCGGCTTTCCGGCTGGGTGCATCGGGTGCGCGACCATGGCGGGGTGCTGTTCATCGACCTGCGCGACCATTACGGCATCACCCAGGTGATCGCCGACAGCGACTCGCCGGGCTTTGCCGCGCTGGAGGGCGTGCGCGCCGAATGGGTGGTGCGGATCGACGGCGTGGTGAAGGGGCGCGATGCGAGCCTCGTGAACCCCAAGTTGCCGACCGGCGAGATCGAGGTCTATGCCAAGGGCGTCACCGTTCTCGGCGCCTCGGACGAGCTGCCGATGCCGGTGTTCGGCGAGGTGGATTACCCCGAGGAGACGCGGCTGACCTATCGCTTCCTCGACCTGCGGCGCGAGAAGCTGCACCGCAACATGATGCTGCGCTCGAACGTGGTGCGCTCGATCCGCAACCGGATGTGGGATCAGGGCTTCAACGAGTTCCAGACGCCGATCATCACCGCCTCCTCGCCGGAAGGGGCGCGCGACTTCCTGGTGCCGAGCCGTCTGCATCCGGGCAAGTTCTACGCCCTGCCGCAGGCGCCGCAGCAGTTCAAGCAGCTGATCATGGTGGCGGGCTTCGACCGCTATTTCCAGATCGCCCCCTGCTTCCGCGACGAAGACCCGCGCGCCGACCGCTCGCCCACCGATTTCTACCAGCTCGACCTCGAGATGAGCTTTGTCGAGCAGGCGGATGTCTTCGCCGCGGTGCAGCCGGTGATCCAGGGGATCTTCGAGGAATTCGCGCCGGGCAAGACCGTCTACCCCGACTGGCCTCTGATCGCCTATCGCGATGCGCTTCTGTGGTACGGATCGGACAAGCCGGACCTGCGCAACCCGATCAAGATGCAGATCGTCAGCGAGCATTTCGCGGGTTCGGGCTTTGCGATCTTCGCCAAGCTTCTCGAGACCGACGGCACCCAGGTGCGGGCGATCCCGGCGCCGGGCGGCGGGTCGCGCAAGTTCTGCGACCGGATGAACGCCTTCGCCCAGAAGGAAGGTCTGCCGGGGATGGGCTATATCTTCTGGCGCAAGGCCGAAGATGGCAGCATGGAGGCCGCGGGGCCGCTGGCCAAGAACATCGGGCCGGAGCGGACCGAGGCGATCCGGCAGCAGCTGGATCTGGGCGAGGGCGATGCGGCCTTCTTCCTTGGCGGCAAGCCCGAGCAGTTCGAGGCGGTGGCGGGGCGGGCGCGCAACGAGATCGGCCGCGAGCTGGGGCTGACCGAGGAGAACTGCTTCAAATTCGCCTGGATCGTCGATTTCCCGATGTACGAGAAGGATGCCGACGGCAAGATCGACTTCTCGCACAACCCGTTCTCGATGCCGCAGGGCGGGCTGGAGGCGCTGCAGGGCGATCCGCTGCAGGTCTATGCCTATCAGTACGACCTTGCCTGCAACGGCTACGAGCTGATCTCGGGCGGGATCCGCAACCACAAGCCGGAGATCATGTTCAAGGCCTTCGAGCTTGCGGGATATCCGGCCTCGGAGGTGGAGAAGCGCTTCGGCGGGATGGTGAAGGCCTTCCGTTACGGCGCGCCGCCGCACGGCGGTTGTGCGGCCGGGATCGACCGGATCGTCATGCTCCTGGCCGAGGAGGCCAATATCCGCGAGGTCATCATGTTCCCGATGAACCAGCGCGCGGAAGACCTGCTGATGGGCGCGCCCTCGGAGCCCCTGAACGAGCAGCTGCGCGAGCTGCGGCTGCGCGTGGTGCCGAAGGACTGAGGCCGTTGCCGCGGCGCCTTTCCCCGCGCATAAACGGGGGAGAGGCGCGGGGAGAGCGGGATGCGGAAGAGCTTCGGAGCAGAACTGACGGGATGGGTGGCGCCGCCCGCGCCGGAGGGCGCGGTGCTGGAAGGGCGCCATGCCCGGCTGGAACGGCTCGACGCCGATCAGCATGCGGCCGATCTGCACAGGGCTTTCGGCGACGATGACGGGCTTTGGGACTACATGGGCTACGGGCCCTTCGGCTCGGCGGCGCGCTATCACCGCTGGGTGAAGGACCATGCCGCGGGAGCCGACCCCCTGTTCTACGCGATCCGCGACCGCGAGACCGGGCATTGCGGCGGGGTTGCGAGCTATCTGCGCGTGGCCCCCGAGCAGGGCAGTCTGGAGATCGGGCATATCGTCATCGGGCCGGAGATCCAGCGCGGCCGGGTCTCGACCGAGGCGCTGTATCTCATGCTGCGCTGGGCCTTCGAGGCAGGCTATCGCCGGGTCGAGTGGAAATGCGATGCGCTGAACCTCGCGTCGCGCCGGGCGGCGGGGCGGCTGGGGTTCAGCTATGAGGGGCTGTTCCGGCAGGCGGCGGTGGTGAAGGGCCGCAACCGCGACACGGCCTGGTATTCGGTGATCGACGGCGAATGGCCGGGGCTGCGCGAGGCCTATGAGGTCTGGCTGGCGCCGCGCAATTTCGACGCCGAGGGGCGGCAGCGCGAGCGGCTGTCGGATCTGACGCGGCTGGTGCGCGGCGGGGCAGACCCTTTGCTGCGCTGAGGCTCAGAGCGTGCTGCTGCTGCGGATGCGGTCTTGCAGCAGGATCGCCAGCGGTTCGAGCGCGGCAGGGCTGTGAAGGGTGGCGCGGGCGGCGCTGTCGAGCGGGGGATCATGGCTGATGCGGGCGAGGCCCGCGACGAAGGCGGCGAGATAACCCGTCACCTCGGGGTCGGGCCGGGCTTCGGCGGCGAGCCAGGCGGTGAGTTCGGCGGCATGCAGCAGGTCGTCGCGCAGGGCCAGCGGATCGGGGGCGAGCGGCTGGTCGCCTGCCGCCTCGGCAGGGGCGGGGCGGTCGGGCAGCAGGGCCGCGACGCGGCGCTGGAAGCTGGCGAGGCTGTCGAGCGGCTTGGCGAGGAAGGCCTGTGCGCCGGCGTCGAGCGCGATCTGCCCGAGGTCGGGATCGCCGCTGGTGGCGAGGATCGGCGGGGCGCCGGGGCCGGAGCAGGCGAGATCGCGGATCAGGGTGAGGCCGCTGCCGTCGGGCAGGCCGAGATCGACGATCACCGCATCGGGCCGGTAGGCGCGCAGATGGGCGCGGGCGGCCTGCAGGGTTTCGGCGCGGCGCAGCCTGCAGCCGGACCGCTGGCAGAGAAGGCGCAGCGCCTCGGCGGCGAAACGGCTGTCCTCCACCCCCAGAAGCACGGCGCCCTCGAGCGGCAGGCGCGAGCGCAGCCCCGAGAGGCGCGGGGCGGCGGGCAGGATGACCGGGCTTTCGGGCGTGAGATGCGGGCGGGGCATGGCGGGCCTTGGGCGAAGGATGCCCTGCGATAGGCTGCGAAGGCTAAGATCGGGTAAAGCGCCGCGGCGCGCGCGCCGGAAGGGGCAAAATTTCTGCGAAATTTTGGGCGCCGGGCGGGGATGCGGCGCGCGAGGCGAAAAGGGGCGCGGCAGGCTGGCCCTTGCCTCGCGGGGGGCTTGCCCGCATATACGGGCAGGTTTGTGAGGAGTGCAGGGATGATCGGACGGTTGAACCACGTCGCCATCGCGGTGCCGGATCTGGACGCGGCGGCGGCGCAGTATCGCGACACGCTGGGCGCCGATGTCGGCCCGGCGCAGGACGAGCCGGAGCATGGGGTGACGGTGGTCTTCATCACCCTGCCCAACACCAAGATCGAACTGCTCTACCCTCTGGGCGAGGCCTCGCCGATCCGGGGCTTTCTGGAGAAGAACCCGGCGGGCGGCATCCATCACATCTGCTATGAGGTGGAGGATATCCTCGCGGCGCGCGACCGGCTAGCCGCCTCGGGCGCGCGGGTGCTGGGGACGGGGGAGCCGAGGATCGGCGCGCATGGCAAGCCGGTGCTGTTCCTGCATCCCAAGGATTTCAACGGCTGTCTCGTGGAGCTCGAACAGATATGACCATCACCGCCGCCGTCGTGCTGTTCTCGGTTTCCTGGTTCATGGTGTTCTTCATCGTGCTGCCGCTGCGCTTCGAATCGCAGGAGGAGGCGGGCGAGGTCGTGCCCGGCACGCCGCGCTCGGCGCCCGCGGGCTTCGTCGTGCGGCGCAAGGCGATCATCACCACGCTGGTGACGATCGTCGTCTGGCTGGTTCTGGCGGGGATCATCCTGTCGGGGGTGATCTCGGTCGACCTGCTGGAGCGGCTGACCTGGGGCGTCGAGCCCTGAGGCTCAGCCCTGCCGGTTCAGCCGGTGGAAGAGATGGGTGAAGGTGGCGGCCCCGAGGACCGGCACCAGAAGATTGACCAGGGGGATCGACAGCGGGATCGCCATCAGCGTGCCCGCGGCCCAGACCCGGCCCGCATGGCGGCTGCGCAGCGCCTTCGCCCCCGCGGGACCGAGCCGGCGCATGGCGACCAGGGTGAAATATTCGCGCCCGAGCAGGAAGCCGTTCAGCGCCCAGAACACCACCGGCACCAGCGGCCCGGCGAAGAAATAGAGCACGATGGCCACGAGGTTCACCGCGATCAGCAGGGCGAAGAAATTCGCGCTGTCGATGAGCTGGTCGCCGAAGCCAAGCTTCAACGCGGGGGGCAGGCCGGGATAGTGCCGGTCCTCCACCGCCTGCGCCACGTCGTCGAGGAAGAAGCCCGAGAAGGCCGAGGCGACCGGGATCATCAGGAAGACCGAGAGCCCCAGCATCAGGAGGGCCGAGCCCCAGCCGAGGATGTCGTCGAGCCCGTTGAAATCACCGACGAGGGGCAGGGTGACGGCGTCGGGCACGAAGCTCTGCAGCCCCCAGAGCACCAGCGCATAGAGCGCGATCAGCAGCGCCAGCGACAGGGCAACGCCCAAGAGCACCACCCGGCGGAAGCGGCGGTCGCCGAGCTGGGACAGCGCCTTGGCGAAATCCGACAGGATCATGCCTGCACCCATGTGACGAGGGTGGCGAGGTCGGGGCGCGGGCGTTCGGGCGGGGCGGCGGTCTCGCTGCCGAGATGGACGATGCCCGCGACGATCTCCTGCGGGGCGAGGCCGAAGGCTTCGGTGACGAAGCCGCGGTCATGTGCGACCCAGCCGGACAGCCAGTTGGCGCCCCAGCCCGCCGCCTCGGCGGCGTTCAGCAGGCCAAGGCAGACCGCCCCGGCCGAAAGGGTCTGCTCGATCTCGGGCACCTTCTCGGAGGGCTTGGGGCTGGAGACCACCACCACCGCCAGATGCGAGGCGTCGAACTGGGCGCGTCCCTTGGCGCGGCGCTCGTCGTCGAGCCCGAGCGCGGTGGCACGGGCTTCGGCCAGGGCGGCCATCCGCGGCATGGCGGCCTTCTCCAGCACGATGAAGCGCCAGGGTTCGAGCTTGCCGTGATCGGGGCAGCGCGCCGCCGCGGTCAGCAGCGGCAGCAGCGCCGCGCGGTCGGGCGCGGGGGCGGCGAGGGTCTTGGCCGGGCGCGAGCGGCGCGCCAGCAGGAAATCGAGGACGGCGGGGTTGGGGATGGGCATCGGCGTCTCCTTTGCCGCGATGTTGGGGATCGGCGCGGCGGGGTCAAGCGGCAAGCCCCGACCGCGCCTGCGATTTTCGATCGCTGCCCCTGCGCGCCGAAGCCGCGCGGATTTTCCGTTTGGGGGCATTCGGAAAATTCCCGCCGCTGAAAGCGCAGGCGGCGAACGCGTGGCTCTTGACACCCTCGGGAGGCGGGGGCCTAACTTGGCGCTGGCCCGTGGGTGCGGCATCGTGCCCGGCAGGAGCCACTGAAAACATCGACAGGGGGTTACCAATGTTCATCCGAGCACGCCTGATGGCGACCGCGGCGATTGCCGCGCTGACGCTGACCGCAACGGGGCCGCTGCTTGCGGCGACACCGGACGACACGATCATCCAGGCCTATACGCTGGATGACATCATCTCGCTCGATCCGGCGGAAGTCTTTGAATTCACGGCCTCCGAGATCATCGGCAACAGCTATGAGCCGCTGATCGGCTACGAGCTCGACGACGTGTCGAAGATCTTCGGCGTGGTCGCGGAAAGCTGGGAGCTGTCCGAGGACGGCATGACCATGTCGTTCAAGATCCGCGAAGGAAAGACATTCGCCAGCGGCAACGACCTGACCGCCGAGGACGTGGTGTTCAGCCTCGTGCGCGCCGTGAAACTCGACAAGTCGCCCGCCTTCATCCTCGGCCAGTTCGGCCTGACCGCCGACAATGTCGACGCGATGATCAAGCAGACCGGCGACTATTCCTTCGACTTCACGATGGACAAGGCCTATGCGCCGACCTTCCTGCTCTATTGCCTGACCGCGACGATCTCTTCGGTGGTCGACAAGGATCTGGTGATGGAGAACGAGGTCGACGGCGACTTCGGCTACAACTGGCTCAAGACCAACTATGCCGGCTCGGGCGCCTTCACCATCCGCGAATGGCGCGCCAACGAGGCTGTGGTGATGGAGCGCAACGACAATTACGACGGGCCGAAGCCCGCCATGGCGCGCTCGATCTACCGCCACATCCCCGAGGCCGCGACGCAGCGTCTTCTGCTGGAGCAGGGCGACATCGACGTGGCGCGCGACCTTCTGCCGGAAGAGCTGGACGCGCTGTCCTCCAATCCCGACATCAAGATCGAGAAGGGCGTGAAGGGCACGCTGTTCTATCTCGGCCTGAACCAGAAGAACGAGTTCCTGTCGAAGCCGGAAGTGCGCGAGGCGATGAAATATCTCGTCGATTACGCCACGATCGCCGAGACCATCGTCAAGGGCAAGATGGAGGTCCACCAGACCTTCCTGCCGTCCGGCATGCTGGGCGCGCTGGAAGAGACGCCCTACTCGCTGAACGTGGAAAAGGCCAAGGAACTGCTGGCCTCCGCCGGTCTGGCCGACGGTTTCACCGTGACGATGGACACGCGCAACACGCCCGACGTCACCGCCATCGCGCAGGCGATCCAGCAGACCATGGCCATGGCTGGGATCACGCTGGAGATCATCCCCGGCGACGGCGGGCAGACGCTGGAGAAATACCGCGCCCGCACGCATGACATCTACATCGGCAACTGGGGCCCGGACTATCAGGACCCCCATACCAATGTGACCTTCGCGCAGAACCCCGACAACTCGGACGATGCGGCCGCCAAGCCGCTGGCCTGGCGCAACTCGTGGGAAATCCCGGAGATGACCACGAAGGCCGACTCGGCGGTGCTGGAGCGGGATTCGGCCAAGCGGGTCGAGATCTATCACGAGCTGCAGCAGGAGCATCTCGAGACCTCGCCCTTCATCATCATGTTCCAGGAAAGCGAAGTCGTGGCGATGCGCTCGAACGTCGAGGGCTACATCATCGGCCCGTCGTTCAACGACAACTCCTTCCGGGGCGTGACGAAATAAATGGCGGAGTTCGCGCCAAAGGTGGGAGGGCGCGGCAGCGCCCTCTCGTTCTGGCTCTGGAAGGCGGTGAAGCTCGTCCTGACGGTGGCGGTGACCTTCCTCGGGCTGCTGCTCATTACCTTCCTCATCAGCCATGTCATGTCGGTCGATCCGGTGCTGCGGGTCGTGGGCGACCGCGCCAGCCAGTCGACCTATGACGCGATGTATCTGCAGATGGGGCTCGACAAGCCGATCTGGCAGCAGTTCTGGATCTATCTCCAGAAGGTGCTGAGCGGCGATTTCGGCAATTCCTTCCTGACCAAGAAGCCGGTGATGGGCGATATCGCCCGGGCTTTCCCGGCGACGCTGGAGCTGGCCACGGTGGCGATCCTGATCGGGACGCTGGTGGGCGTGCCGGTGGGCGTCTGGTCGGCGGTGAAGGCGGGCAAGGCCTTCGACCAGATCGTGCGCGTGCTGGGCCTCGTGGGCTATTCGGCGCCGATCTTCTGGCTGGGCCTGCTGGGGCTTCTGGTGTTCTACGCGAACCTGCAATGGGTGGCGGGACCGGGGCGGATCGACATCGCCTATGAATATTCCTTCACCTCGGTCACCGGGCTCATGCTGCTCGACACGGCGATGCAGGGCGAATGGGCGGCCTTCGGCAATGCCTTTTCGCATATCATCCTGCCCGCCTCGCTTCTGGGATATTTCTCGATGGCCTATATCAGCCGGATGACCCGCAGCTTCATGCTGGCGGAACTGGCGCAGGAATATGTGACCACGGCCCGCGTCAAGGGCGTGCCGGAGTGGCGGATCATCTGGGTGCATGCGCTGAAGAACGCGGCGGTGCCGCTGGTGACGGTGATCGCGCTGAGTTACGCCGGGCTTCTGGAAGGCTCGGTGCTGACCGAGACGGTCTTCGCCTGGCCGGGGCTCGGGCTTTACCTGACCAACAGCCTGCAGGTGGCCGACATGAACGCGGTGCTGGGCGGGACGCTGGTGATCGGCGCGATCTTCGTCGGGCTGAACCTGCTGTCTGACCTGCTCTATTCGCTCCTCGATCCGCGCGTGCGGCGGCAGGTGCGCAAATGACCCGGCGCGAATGGCTTCTGAGCGACTATCCGCAGTCGCGCCGTCAGGCGCGGGCGGGGCAGAGCTACCGCACCTGGCTCGCACTGAAATCCAACCGTCTGGCCATGGTCGGGCTCTGGATCGTGCTGGCGCTGGTGGCGATGGCGGTCTTCGCGCCGTTGATCGCGCCCTACGACCCGCTGATCGGCGGCGACCTCCGGCTCGACCGGCTGCAGCCGCCCTCGTGGGAGCACCTGATGGGCACCGACGATCTGGCGCGCGACATCTTCAGCCGGGTCCTGCATGGCGCGCGGCTGACGCTGATGGTGGTGGCGCTGGTGGCGGTGATCGCGACGCCGATCGGCCTCGCCATCGGCACCACGGCGGGCTATCTCGGCGGCTGGGTCGATGTGGTGCTGATGCGGGTCACCGACATCTTCCTCGCCTTCCCGCGGCTGATCCTTGCGCTGGCCTTCGTCTCGGCGCTGGGGCCGGGGATCGAGAATGCGATCATCGCCATCGCGCTCACCTCTTGGCCGCCCTACGCCCGGCTTGCCCGGGCCGAGACGCTGACCATCCGCGACAGCGATTTCATCAACGCGGCGCGTCTGCAGGGCGCCTCGCGGCTGCGCATCCTCTGGGGCCATGTCACGCCTTTGTGCCTGTCCTCGGTGATCGTGCGGGTCACGCTCGACATGGCGGGGATCATCCTGACCGCCGCGGGGCTCGGCTTCCTCGGGCTCGGCGCGCAGCCGCCGCAGCCGGAGTGGGGGGCGATGATCGCGGGCGGGCGGCGCTTCATCATCGACTACTGGTGGGTCGCCACCATGCCGGGCATCGCCATCTTCGTCGTCTCGCTAGGCTTCAACCTGCTGGGTGACGGGCTGCGCGACGTTCTCGATCCGAAAGCGGTGAAATGACATGAGCCTTCTCGAGGTCGAAGACCTGCGCATCTCCTTCCCCACCCGGCAGGGCCCGGTGGAGGTGGTGCGCGGTGTGACATTCTCGCTCGGGCGCGAGCGGCTGGGGATTGTCGGCGAAAGCGGCTCGGGCAAGTCGCAGACCGGGCGGGCCATCCTCGGGCTGACCCCGCCGCCGGGCAAGGCCACGGCGAAGCGGCTGGAATTCGACGGCATCGACCTGCGCGACGCCAGCGCCGCCAAATGGCGCTCCTTGCGCGGCATCCGGCTGTCGATGGTGATGCAGGACCCCAAGTTCAGCCTCAACCCGGTGATGACCATCGGGCGCCAGCTGATCGAGGCGGCGCGGCGCACCTCGTCGCGGTCCGAGTCGAAGGACCGGGCGATGGCGATGCTGGAGGCGGTGCAGATCCGCGACCCGGCCCGCGTCTTCAAGACCTACCCGCACGAGCTGTCGGGCGGCATGGGCCAGCGGGCGATGATCGCCATGATGCTGATCACCGAGCCCGACCTGCTGATCGCCGACGAGCCGACGTCCGCGCTCGACGTCACCGTGCAGATCGAGGTGCTGCGCATCCTCGACCGGCTGGTGAACGAGCGCGGCATGGGGCTGATCTTCATCAGCCACGATTTGCGGCTGGTCTCCAGCTTCTGCGACCGGGTGCTGGTGATGTATGCCGGGCAGGTGGTGGAAGAGGTGAAGGCCTCGGAACTGAAACAGGCGCAGCATCCCTATACGCAGGGTCTCTACAACTGCCTGCCCCGGATCGAGGGCGGCCAGCGCCCGCTTCCGGTGTTGCAGCGCGAAGCCGGGTGGGCCGTCTGATGGCGATGATCGAGGTTTCCGACCTGCATGTGGTCTTCGGCACATCGGTCCATGCGGTGCGCGGCGTGTTCTTCGAGGTGGCGGAAGGCGAGAGCTACGGCATCGTCGGCGAGAGCGGCTCGGGCAAATCGACCGTGCTGCGCGCGATCTGCGGGCTGGCGCCGACCTCCTCGGGCGCGGTGCGCTATGACGGCGCCGCGCTGAAGAGCCCGCGGCAGGCCGATTTCTACCGCCGGGTGCAGATGGTGTTCCAGGACCCCTATGCCTCGCTCCACCCGCGCCACACCATCGACCGGGTGCTGTCGGAGCCCTTGGCGATCCACGGCTTCACCGACCGCGAGCGGCGGATCGAGCAGGCGCTGGAGGATGTGGGGCTCGGCAAGGGCTTCCGCTTCCGCTATCCGCACCAGCTTTCGGGCGGCCAGCGCCAGCGCGTCGCCATCGCCCGCGCGCTGATCCTCGAGCCGCGCGTGCTCTTGCTCGACGAGCCGACCTCGGCGCTCGATGCCTCGATCCAGGCCGAGGTGCTGAACCTGCTCGACCGGATCAGGACCGAGCGCGGGCTGACCTATATCCTCGTCAGCCACGATCTCGCCGTGGTGGCGCATATGTGCGAACGGCTGCTGGTGATGCAGCACGGCAAGGCGGTCGAGGAGCTGACCCGCGCCCGGCTGCAGGCCCGCGAGGCCACCCAACCCTATACCCGCGATCTGCTGCTGGCCTCCGAGGGCTATCGGCCCCTTCAGGATGCCTGACGAATGAGTGACGTGCTTCCGGTCTTCGACGGCCACAACGACTTCCTGCTGCGCCTTCTGCGCGACCCCCGCAGCCGCGAGGCGATCTGGCTGACCGGCAATGGCAAGGGCCATCTCGACCTGCCGCGGATGAAGCAGGGCCATTTCGCCGGCGGCTTCTTCGCCATCTACATCTCCTCGCCGCAGGCGCATGATTCGCCCGACTTCGAGGCGATGATGAACAACCCGCCCTTCGACCTGCCGCTGCCCGCGCTGATCGGCCATGAAGAGGCGCAGCCGGTGGCCCTGGCCATGGCCGGGCATCTGCTGTGGATGGAGCGCGCCTCGGACGGCGCGTTCAAGGTCTGCCGCACGGTGGCGGAGCTGCGCGACTGTCTGGCGAGGGGCGTGATCTCGGGGATCATGCACATGGAGGGGGCCGAGGCGATCGGCCCGGATCTCGACGCGCTCTACGCTTTCCACGCCATGGGCCTGCGCTCGCTCGGTCCGGTCTGGAGCCGCCCGACCGTCTTCGGCCATGGCGTGCCCTTCCGCTTTCCGGGCGATCCCGACACCGGCGAGGGTCTGACCGAGGCGGGCAAGGCGCTGGTCTCGGCCTGCAATGCGCTGAAGATCATGCTCGATCTCTCGCATCTGAACGAGAAGGGCTTCGACGATGTGGCGCGGCTGTCGGATGCGCCGCTGGTCGCCACCCATTCCAATGCCCATGCCGTCACCGCCTCGACCCGCAACCTGACCGACCGTCAGCTGGCGATGATCCGCGAGAGCCGGGGCATGGTGGGGCTGAACTACGCCACCTCCTTCCTGCGCCCCGACGGGCGGCAGTCGGCCGACATGGGCTGGGAGCCGATGCTGCAGCATCTCGACCACCTGATCGACCGGCTGGGCGAGGATCACGTCGGGCTCGGCTCCGACTTCGACGGCGCGACGATCCCGCAGGGCATCGGCGACGTCACCGGCCTGCCGGCGCTGCAGGCGGCGATGCGGGCGCATGGCTATGACGAGGCGCTGATGAAGAAGCTCTGTTACGAGAACTGGTTCGCCGTGCTGGAGCGGACCTGGGGCTGAGCCTCAGGGGCGGTGGCCCGTCGCGCGATGGCCGATGACCTGCGCCGCCGCGCCGTGACAGGCGTCGGCGGCGGCCTCGGTCTCCAGCGTGCAATGGCCGATGCCGAACCCCGCGGCCTCGGCCCGGACGCGGGCCTTCACCGCCTCGGCCTCGGCGCCCTGTGCCAGCACCAGATGCGCCTCGAGCGCGTTGCTCTCCTCGTCGATGGCCCAGAGGTGGACGTGATGCACCCCGGCCACCCCCTCCACATCGCGCAGCCCGGCGATCAGCGCGGGCAGATCGATGTCGGGCGGGGTGCCCAGCATCAGCATGCGGATCGCGCCGCCGATCTCTGACAGCGCGTGCCACAGGATGTAGGCGGCGATCAGCAGCGTCACCAGCGGATCGACCAGCCACCAGTCGTAGAGCAGCACCAGCGTCCCCGCGAGGATCACGCCGACCGAGCCCAGCGCATCGGCCACATTGTGCAGGAAGGCCGCGCGGATGTTCATGCTGTCCTTCGACATCGAATAGGTCAGCGCCGCAGTCACGAGGTCGACCACCAGCGCCACGCCCGCGACGATCACCACGATCCAGCCGGCAATCGGCTGCGGATCGGCCAGCCGCATCACCGCCTCGTAGATCAGGTAGAGCCCGATGAGGATCAGCGTGGTGTAGTTGACCAGCGCCGCGACGATCTCGGCCCGGACATAGCCGAAGGTCATCGTCGCGTCCGAGGGCCTGCGGGCGATGCGCCGCGCCGCGAAGGCGATGACGAGCGAGACCGCGTCGCTGAAATTGTGCAGCGCGTCCGCGATCAGCGACAGCGAGCCCGAGAGGATGCCGCCGACGATCTGCGCCACGGTCAGCGCGAGGTTCACCGCGACCGCCCAGGCCATCTTGCGATCCCCGCCCTCGGCCCCCGCGCCATGCGCGTGGTGGTGATGGTGGTGCCCGCTCATGCTCTTTCCCTGCCCATGGCCCACCTTAGGCAGCGGTGGCGGCAAGGTCAAACCGGGGGCTTGATGCAGGTCATGGTCGCCCGGCGGGGCGCGGTGCCACCAATGGCCATGGGTGGGCCGGCGATCGCAGGCTGGTCAGCCGCACAAGAAAACAGCACACTGGAGATGGACGGGGTCGGCCCTTCCCGGGCGCGGCTCCGACTCCGGAGGATGCGAGGGGGACGAACCATGAGCACCACATCATCAGGCCCGCGCTGCGCCGCGCTTGTCGGCAGCTATACCGCGGGCAAGACCACCCTGTTCGAGGATCTGCTCTTCGCGGCGGGCGCCATCGACCGGCGCGGCGCGGTGAAGGACGGCACCACCGTGGGCGACAGCGCCCCCGAGGCCCGAGCCCGCGCGATGAGCACCGAGCTGACGCTGGCGAGCTTCGACTATCTGGGCGAGCCCTGGGCGCTGATCGACTGCCCCGGCTCGGTGGAGCTGACCCATGACGCGCGCGCGGCGATGATGGTGGCCGATATCGTCGTGGTGGTGGCCGAGCCGATGCCGGAGCGCGCCGTCACCCTCTCGCCGCTGCTGCGCTTTCTCGATGACCGGGCGATCCCGCATCTGGTCTACATCAACAAGATGGACCTGCCAGAAGCCTCGGTCCGCCGCACCTTCGAGGCACTGCAGGCGGTTTCGGGCCGGCCTCTGGTGCTGCGCGAGATCCCGATCCGCGATGCGGCCGGCAAGGTCACCGGGATGGTCGATCTGGTCAGCGAGCGGGCCTGGCGCTGGACGCCGCACAAGCCCTCGGATCTGGTCAGCCTGCCCGAGGCGCTGAAGGGCGCCGAAGGCACGGCGCGCGGCGAGATGCTGGAGGCGCTGGCCGATTTCGACGATGCGCTGATGACGGACCTCCTCGAGGACGTGGTGCCCTCGACCGACGAGATCTATGCCAACCTCACCCGCGACCTGCAGCGCGACCTGATCGTGCCGGTGTTCTTCGGCTCCGCCGAGAACGAGAACGGCATCCGGCGGCTTTTGAAGGCCTTGCGCCACGAGGCGCCGGGAGTGGCCACGACGGCGGAACGGCTGGGGATCGCGGCGGAGGGCACGGTCGCGCAGGTGTTCCGCACCGTCCACGCCGGGCAGTCGGGCAAGCTCTCCTATGCCCGCGTCTGGTCGGGCGAGCTGCGCGACGGCATGATGCTGGGCCGCGACCGGGTGGGCAGCGTCGGCACCATGCTGGGGCGCAAGGCGGGCCCCAAGGGCAGCGCCGTGGCGGGCGAGGTGGTGGCGCTGGGCCGGATGGCCAATGCGGTGGCGGGCGACCTTCTGACCGAGGGCACGAGCCTCGGGGCCGACTGGCCCGAGCCGCCCGCGCCGCTGCAGGCGCTGGCGATCCGGGCCGAGAAACAGGCCGACGAGGTGAAGCTGGTCTCGGCCCTGACCCGGCTCTGCGAGGAAGACCCTTCGCTGCGCTTCGGCTCCTCGCCCGAGGGCGAGCTGGTCCTGAGCGGGCAGGGCGAGCTGCATCTGCAGATCGCCCTGTCGCGGCTGAAGGGCGAATACGGGCTCGGCGTGGCCCAAGGCCGCCCGCAGGTGCCCTACCGCGAGACAATCACCAGGGGGGCGACCCAGCGGGCGCGGCACAAGAAGCAGTCGGGCGGGCATGGCGAATTTGCCGACGTGGCGCTGGAGATCGCCCCCCAGCCGCGCGGCGAAGGGTTCGTCTTTGCCGAGCGGATCACCGGTGGCGTGGTGCCCAAGACCTATTTCCCCGCGGTCGAGAAGGGCGTGCAGGCCGCGCTCGCCAAGGGACCGCTCGGCTTTGCCGTGGTCGATCTGGCGGTGACGCTGACCGACGGCGCGACCCATCCCGTCGACAGCTCCGACATGGCCTTCCAGAAGGCGGCGCAGAAGGCGATGGCCGAGGCGCTGCCCGGCTGCGGCCCGGTGCTCTTGGAGCCGGTGCTGAAAGTCTGGCTCTCGGTGCCCGCCGAGTTCACGCCGAAGGTGCAGCGCATCGTCTCGGGGCGGCGCGGCCAGATCCTCGGCTATGACGCGAAGCCGGGCTGGCCGGGCTGGGACGAGGTGCAGGCCTTGATGCCGCAGGGCGAGACCGAGGGGCTGATCGTCGAGTTGCGCTCGCAGAGCCTCGGCGTCGGCAGCTACACCTGCGCCTTCGACCACCTGCAGGAGGTGACCGGCCGCGACGCCGAGAAGGTTCTGGCGACGCGGCGCGAGCGGGTCGTGGCCTAGGCTTCGAAGGAGGGCGCGCCGCCCTCGAAACGGTTGCCGTGGCGATAGTCGCAGGGGGCTTCCTGCATCTCCAGATGCAGCCGGTCCCCGGTATAGGGATGGGCACGGGCCACATCCTCGTCGAACTCGATCCCGAGCCCCGGCGCGGTCGGCGGAATGATGTAGCCCTCCTCCCAGGTGATCGAGTTCCGGATCAGCTTCTGGTGGAAGCTGCCGCCGGTCTCGATGGTCTCGGCGATCAGCAGGTTGGGGATCGAGGCGGCGAAATGGATGTTCGCCGCCCATTCCACCGGCCCGGCATAGAGATGCGGCGCCATCTCGGCGTTGAACACCTCGGCCATGGCGGCGATCTTCTTGGCCTCCCAGATGCCGCCTACCCGGCCCAGCGCCGGTTGCAGGATCTTCACCCCGCCCATGCGCAACAGCGCGCCGAACTCGGCCTTGGTGGTCAGGCGCTCGCCCGTGGCCAGCGGCGTGCGGACGGAAGCCGCCACCACGGCGAATTCCGCCAGATTGTCCGGCGGGATCGGCTCTTCGTACCAGAGCGGCAGATAGGGGTCGATCGCCTGCCCGAGCCGGATCGCGCCGGGGGTGGTGAACTGGCCATGCGTGCCGAACAAAAGGTCCGCCCGGTCGCCCACCGCCTCGCGGATCGCCTTGCAGAAGGCGGCGGAGCGGCTGATGTCGGACATCGCCGGCTCATGCCCGCCGCGGATGGTGTAGGGGCCGGCGGGGTCGAACTTCACCGCGGTGAAGCCCAGATCGACGAAGCGCAGCGCGGCTTCCGCGGCCATGTCGGGCGAGACCCAGAAATCGGGGTCGAGCTTGCCCGGCGCGGGGTAGAGATAGGTGTAGGAGCGGATGCGTTCGTTCACCATGCCGCCCAGCAGCGCCCAGACCGGACGGTTGCGCGCCTTGCCGAGGATGTCCCAGCAGGCGATCTCAAGCCCCGAGAAGGCGCCCATGACCGTCGGGTCGGGGCGCTGGGTGAAGCCTGCCGAATAGGCGCGGCGGAACATCCATTCGATGTTCTCGGGGCTCTGGCCCGCCATGTGGCGCGCAAAGACATCTTCGATCACCGCCTTCATCGCCTTCGGCCCGACGGTGGAGGCATAGCATTCGCCATAGCCGACGATGCCGTCATCGGTGGTCAGTTTGACGAAGGTCCAGTAGCGGCCGCCCCAGCCGGGGGCGGGCGGGGCCACGGTGAAGATCTCGAGGTCGGTCAGGCGCATCATGCCTCCCTTGGGTGCTTGCGGCAGGGCAGGGGCGTCGCGCCCCTCGGCCCGCCGGTCTTCGTTGAGCCCTCCGCCGGAGGGGTTTCCGGGTGCTTCTTACCCCGTCAGGGGGCATTTTGACAGGGAAGAAGGCTAGGTGGGCTCTGCGCGGGCATCGCGCGGTCCCGCGACATGCAGGAGCATGGCAGCGACCATCATCAGCGCCGCCAGCAGAAACGGCGCGCCGGGGGCGAAGACCGGAGCCCCGGGGCCGGTGAAGGCGCTGAAGGCGCCGGTCATCACCAGCGGCGAGACGATCATGGCGATCGCGTTGAGCGAGGCGAGCACGCCCTGCAGTTCGCCCTGCGCGTCGGCGGGGGCGGCGCGCGACAGGATCGCCTGTAGCGACGGGGTGACGACCCCGCCCAGCGCCGTGACCGGGGTGATCAGCAGCGCGGCCAGCCCCGAGGTGACGAGGCCATAGCCGGTGAGCGTGACGATATCGACCCAGATCCCCAGCACCACGGCGCGATGCTCGCCGAAGCGGGCGATGGCGGGGCGGACCAGCGCCACCTGACCCGCGGCGAAGGCCACGCCGTAGAGCGCCAGCGAGGCGCCGACCATCCCCTCGCCCCAGCCGAAGCGGGCCTGCCCGTAATAGGCCCAGACCGAGGGGTAGACGTTCATGGCGATGCCAAGGATCAGGAACACCGCCAGCGGCCGCCGCAGCCCCGGCAGGCGCGACACCGCGCCGAGCGCGCCCAGCGGGTTGGCGCGGGCGAGGCTGAAGCGGCGTCGCGTGGCCTCGGTCACCGTCTCGGGCAGCACCCACCAGCCCAGCGCCAGATTGGCGGCGGCCATGGCGGCGGCGGCGAAGAAGGGCGCGCGGGTATCGACCCCCGCCAGAAGCCCGCCGATCGCCGGGCCGAGCACGAAGCCGATGCCGAAGCCCGCGCCGATCAGCCCGAAGCGCGGCGCCCGCTCGGCCTCGGGGGTGATGTCGGCGATATAGGCCAGCGCCGTGGCATAGGTGGAGGAGGCGATGCCGGCGATCACCCGGGCGAGCAGCAGCAGCGCCATGGTCGGGGCCAGCGCCATCAGCAGGTAATCGGCGCTCATCACCACCAGCGAGGCAAGCAGCACCGGCCGGCGGCCGAAACAGTCGGACAGGCTGCCGACCACCGGGCCGAACAGGAACTGCATCACCGCATAGGAGGTGGAGAGGATGCCGCCCCAGAGCGCCACCTGCGACAGCGAGCCGCCGGTGACCTCGGCGATCAGCCGGGGCATCACCGGAAAGATCAGCCCGATGCCGATGGCATCGAGGCAGACGGTCACGAGAATGAAGGTCAGCGCGAGCTTCGGGCTTGGCATCGGCATGTCCGGCCCGGGGATCGGGACGGGGCGAGACTACCGGGCGCGGCCCCGCCGCGGAAGCCCGTGGGGCGGGATGACGCGGGTCCAGGGAGGAGAGCGGCTCAGCCGTGGCCGATGCTGTCGAGGAAGGTGACCAGCGCCGCGGCATATTCGGCGGGCCGGTCGAGTGCCGGGATATGCCCGGCGCCGCGGATCAGCTGGAACCGGCTGCCGCGGATCAGCTCCGCCGTCTCGCGCACGAGATCGGGCGGGGTGGAGCCGTCCTCGCTGCCGGCGATGGCCAGCGTCGGCAAGGTGAGGCTGGCGGTGGTGGTGTAGAAATCGCTTCCCGCGATGGCGGCGGCGCAGGCGGCATAACCCTCGGGGTCGCAGGCGATCAGCCGCTCGCGCCACAAAAGCCCCTCGGGGCTGTCGCGGAAGGCCTTGGGGAACCAGCGCTGCAGCGTCGGGTCGGCCAGCGTGATCATCCCGTAGGCGCGAACCTGATCGATCCGCTCCTGCCAGATCTCGGGCGTGGCGATCTTGGTCGCGGTGCTGGTCAGCACCAGCGCGCGGATCTGGTCCAGCCGCTTCACCGCCAGCCCCTGCGCGATCATCCCGCCGATCGAGCAGCCGACGAAGACCGCCTCCTTCACCTCCAGATGCTCCAGCAGCCGTTCCGCGTCGCGGATCAGCGCGCCCATCGCATAGGGGCCCGAGGGCGTGTCGGAGCCGCCATGGCCGCGCAGGTCGTAGCGGATCAGCCGCAGCCCCTCCGGCATCAAGGGCAGGATGCTGTCCCAGATGCGCAGGTCGGAGCCCAGCGCATGGGCGAAGATCACCGGCGGGCCGGAGGGCTTGCCCTCGTCGCGGTAGTTCAAGCGGAGATCCGGGAGATAGGCGAGAGGCATGGCGGGCCGATGTTGCAGAAGGACAAGAGGAGACGGATTACGGTGCGGAAACGAAGGCGAAAAGGTTGGATCTTGCGATCAGTCGAGAAAGCGCGTCAGTGCCGCGGTGAAGGTGTCGGGGTCGACGTTGCCGCCCGAGGCCACGACGATCACCGACTCGCCCTCGATCCGGTCGCGGCGGAACAGGGCCGAGGCCAGCGCCACCGCGCCGCCCGGCTCCAGCACCAGCTTCAGCCGCAGGAAGGCCAGCGCCACCGCCTCCAGCGCCTCGTCATCGGTGACGACCAGACCAGGGCCGCAGAGCCGTTGCAGGATCGGGAAGGTGATCTGCCCCGGCTCCGGCGTCACGATGGCGTCGCAGATCGAGCCCGAGGCGGAGGGGTTGCGGATCACCTCGCCCGCCGCGAGCGAGAGCGCCACATCGTCGAAGCCCGCAGGCTCGGCGGTGCGGACGCGCAGGCCGGGGGCGCGGGCCTCCAGCGCCAGCGCCACCCCCGAGGTCAGCCCGCCGCCACCGCAGCAGACGATGACATCGGCGCGGCTGATGCCCTCGTCGGCGGCCTGCTCGGCGATCTCCAGCCCGACGCTGGCCTGCCCGGCGATCACCAGGGGCTCGTCATAGGGGCGGATCAGCGTCAGCCCGCGCTCGGCGGCCAGCGCATTGCCGATGGCGTCGCGATCCTCGGTGGCGCGGTCGTAGAGCACGACCTCGGCCCCCAGCGCGCGGGTGTTGTCGATCTTGAGCCGTGGCGCGTCGGCGGGCATGACGATCACCGCCGGCACGCCATGCTGCCGCGCCGCCAGCGCCACGCCCTGCGCATGGTTGCCCGAGGAATAGGCGATGACCCCGCGCCGCCGCGTCTCGGGGTCGAGCGCCGAGACCGCCGACCAGGCGCCGCGGAACTTGAACGAGCCGGTGTGCTGCAGGCATTCCGCCTTCACGAAGACCCGCCGCCCGGCGATCTCGTCGAGGAAGGGCGAGGAAAGCAGCGGCGTGCGCCGGGCGTGGCCTTCCAGACGGCGGGCGGCGGCTTCGATCATGGTCATATCGGTCATGGCAGGGCTCTCAGAAAGGCATGGATCGCGGCGAGGCTTTCGGGCTCGTCGAGAAAGGGGATATGGGCGCGGTCTGGCACGTCGGCGCAGATCATGTCGGGGCGGCGGCGGCGCATCTCGGCGACGGTCGCCTCGGACAGCAGGTCGGAGTTCGCGCCGCGGATCAGCGCCAGCGACAGCCCGGCGCAGGCGTCGAACAGCGGCCAGAGATCGGGCGTCTCGCCCTCGAAGGCGGCAAGGAAGGCCTCGCGCAGCGCCGGGTCATAGGTGATGCGCAGCCCCTCCGCCGTCTCGCGGTAATGCAGCCGCGCCTCGGCAAGCCAGCGTTCCGGCGGCACGTTGGCAAAGCCCGTCATCAGCCGGGGCAGGGCCTCGGCCAGCGCCTCGTGGCTGCGCGCGGCGGGGTTGTGCCCGACATAATCGAAGATCCGCTCCAGCCCCGCGCGTTCGATCACCGGCCCCACGTCGTTGAGGCAAAGCCCCAGCAGCCGCTCCTTGGCCACCGCCGCCAGCATCATCCCGATCAGCCCGCCGCGCGAGGTTCCCAAGATCGCCACCTGCCCGAGCCCGAGATGGTCGAGCAGCTCCAGCACGTCCCGCGCTTCCTGCGGCACGGTGTAGCTTGCCGCCCCGCTCCAGCCCGAAGCGCCGCGCCCGCGGTAATCCGGGCGGATCAGCCGGACGCAGGGCAGATGCGGCGCGAGATAATCGAAGTCGCCCCCCGTCCGGGTCAGGCCGGGCAGGCAGAGCAGCGGCAGGCCTTCCCCCTCGTCGGTGTAGGCGAGGCGCGTGCCGTCGCTGGCGGTGAACTCACGGTGCGTCATCGGGTCTCCGGGCATCGGGGCGAACCTTGCACAGCTTTCCCCCGGGGGGAAGCGGGAAGGCGGGATCGAAGGCTTTGCTTGCTCCAGAGCGTCGCAGAGCCTAAACCCTCGGCGCGAGGACAAGAGGCGGGACGATGGCAAGACGACCGACGACAGCGATACTCGAAGAACGCGACAGCTCCAAACGGGTGGGTGCGTTGCGCGGCCTCGTCCCCTTCCTTGCCCCCTACCGCAAGCTCACTCTCGCGGCGCTGGCAGCGCTCGTGCTGACCGCCACGGTCAGCCTGATCCTGCCTCTGGCGGTGCGCCGGGTGGTCGATGGCTTCACCGAGAACAACGCGGCGCTGCTCGACCAGTATTTCGGCGCCTCGCTGCTGATTGCCGCCGCGCTCGCGATCGGCACCGGGCTGCGCTACTATCTCGTCACCCTCCTGGGCGAGCGGGTCGTGGCCGACATCCGCCGTGCGCTCTTCGACCGGATGATGGGCATGAGCCCCTCGTTCTTCGAGCGCATCATGACCGGCGAGGTGCTCTCGCGCCTGACCACCGACACCACGCTGATCCTCTCGGTCATCGGCTCCTCGGTCTCGATCGCGCTGCGTAACCTCCTGATCCTGATCGGCGGGCTGGTGCTTCTGTTCTTCACCTCGGTGAAGCTCACCGGGCTCGTCCTCCTGATCGTGCCCGCCATCGTCGTGCCGATCGTCGTGCTGGGCCGCCGCCTGCGCAAGCTCAGCCGCCAGAACCAGGACTGGATCGCGGAATCCTCCGGCAACGCCTCCGAGGCGCTGCTTTCGGTGCAGACCGTTCAGGCCTTCACCCATGAAGGCCCGTCGCGCAAGAAATTCGGCGATGTCACCGAACAATCCTACGACTCCGCCAAGACCCGGGTGCAGACGCGCGCCCTGATGACGGTGATCGTCATCTTCCTCGTCTTCACCGGCATCGTCGGCGTGCTCTGGATCGGGGCGCGCGACGTCCGGGCGGGCACCATGTCGCCGGGCGAGATGGTGCAGTTCCTGATCTATGCGGTGATGGTCGCCGGCTCCGTCGGCGCGCTGTCCGAGATCTGGAGCGAGTTGCAGCGTGCCGCGGGCGCCACCGAACGGCTGTCGGAACTCCTGACCACCGAGGATGCGGTGCAGGATGCCGCCGCGCCCAAGCCCCTGCCGCGCCCGGTGCGCGGCGAGATCACCTTCGACGCGGTGCGCTTCCGCTATCCGGCCCGGCCCGAGATCTCGGCGCTGGACGGCGTCGATCTGGTGGTGCGCCCCGGCGAGACGGTGGCACTGGTCGGCCCCTCCGGCGCGGGCAAGACCACGATCCTGCAGCTTCTGCTGCGCTTCTACGACCCGCAGGACGGCGCGGTGCGGATCGACGGCATCGACCTGCGCGACATGACCCGCGACGATTTCCGCCGCGCCATCGCGCTGGTGCCGCAGGACCCGGTGATCTTCGCCGCCTCCGCGCGCGAGAACATCCGCTTCGGCCGCCCCGAGGCCACCGACGCCGAGGTGGAGGCCGCCGCCCGCGCCGCCGCCGCGCATGATTTCCTCAGCGCCCTCCCGCAGGGCTACGACACCTATGTGGGCGAGCGCGGGGTGATGCTGTCGGGCGGGCAGAAGCAGCGCGTGGCGCTGGCCCGGGCCATCCTGCGCGACGCGCGCATCCTGCTTCTGGATGAGGCGACCTCGGCGCTCGACGCCGAAAGCGAGCGCGCGGTGCAGGCCGCGGTGGAAAGCCTCGCTCAGGGCCGCACCACGCTGGTCGTGGCGCACAGGCTCGCCACGGTGAAGAAGGCCGACCGGATCGTGGTCTTCGATCAGGGCCGCATTGTCGCCACCGGCACCCATGACGAGCTGGTGGCCGAAGGCGGGCTCTATGCCCGGCTGGCGCGGCTGCAATTCACCGACGGTCAGGCCTGACCGCCTGACGTTGCGTTTTTGCGACACAGTCGGCTTGCGGGCTGCGACAAAACCGCCCATGTTTTCCAACAAGATGACGTCCCTCCGCCACAGGAGGGCCCTGGGGAGGAGGAAGTCATGGGACGTTTCGCGTCGCTCGCGGACCTGAAGGCCATCGAGGCGGAAGGCGCCTGGACGGACCTCGGCACCCCGTCCAGCATCTACCGCTTTCTCACCGCCGCGAAGGACCGGCACGCCACCCGCCCGGCGATCTCCTTCCAGCTGCTCTCGGGCCCGAAGGACAAGGCCGTGACGCTCAGCTGGGCCGAGCTGCACGGGCAGGTGACGCAGGCGGCGAACCTGTTCCGCAGCCTCGGCATCGGCGAGAAGGACGTGGTCGCCTTCGTGCTGCCCAACAGCATCGAGACGGCGGTGACGCTGCTGGCCGGGGCGGTGGCGGGCATCGTCAACCCGATCAACCCGCTGCTGGAAGCGGGCCAGATCAGCGCCATCCTGCGCGAGACCGGGGCGAAGGTCGTGGTCACGCTGAAGGCCTTCCCCAAGACCGACGTGGCGCAGAAGGTGGCCGAGGCGGTGGCCCATGCGCCCACGGTGCGCACGGTGATCGAGGTCGATCTCAACCGCTACCTGACCCCGCCGAAATCCTGGATCGTGCCGCTGATCCGCCCGAAGAACCCGGTCTCGCATCTGGCCGACGTGAAAAGCTTCACCGAGGCGAAGCGTTTCCCCTCCGACCGGCTGGGCTTCGACGATCCCTCGGCAGACCGGGTGGCGGCCTATTTCCATACCGGGGGCACCACCGGCATGCCGAAGGTGGCGCAGCACAAGGTCTCGGGCATGGTCTACAACGGCTGGTGCGGCCAGCGCCTCCTGTTCCGCGAGAGCGACACGGTGATCTGCCCGCTGCCGATGTTCCACGTCTTCGCCACCTATCCGATCCTGATGTCGATGATCGCCTCCGGCGCGCATGTCGTCTTCCCGACCCCGGCGGGCTATCGCGGCGAGGGCGTCTTCGACAATCTCTGGAAGCTGATCGAGCGCTGGAAATGCACCTATCTGGTGACGGTGCCCACCGCGCTCGCCGCCCTGATGCAGCGCCCGATCGACGCCGATGTGTCATCCTTGCGCGGCGCCTTCTCCGGCTCGGCCCCGCTGCCGGTGGAACTCTTCAACCGCTTCGAGAAGGCCACCGGGGTGCAGATCGTCGAGGGCTACGGCCTGACCGAATGCACCTGCCTCGTCTCGGTCAACCCGCCCGAGGGCGACAAGAAGATCGGCTCGGTCGGGCTGCCCTTCCCGCATACCCATATCCGCATCCTGCATTCCAACGGCGCGGGCGAGGTGGTGAAGGAATGCGCGGTGGACGAGGTGGGCGAGATCTGCGTCGCCAATCCCGGCGTCTTCGAGGGCTCGACCTATACCGAGCTCGACAAGAACCGCGGGCTCTTTGCCGAAGGCCGCTACCTGCGCACCGGCGATCTGGGGCGGCTCGACGCCGACGGCTATCTCTTCATCACCGGGCGGGCGAAGGATCTGATCATCCGCGGCGGCCACAACATCGACCCCGCCGAGATCGAGTCGGCGCTGATGCGGCACGAGGCGGTCAGCTTCGTCGGCGCCATCGGCCAGCCCGACGCCTTCGCGGGCGAACTGCCCTGCGCCTATGTCGAGCTGGTCAAGGGCGCGACCGCCACGCCGGCCGAGCTGATGGACTTCGCCCGCAGCCATATCCACGAACGCGCCGCGGTGCCGAAACACGTCGAGGTGCTGGAGGAGCTGCCCAAGACCGCCGTCGGCAAGGTGTTCAAGCCCGACCTGCGCCGCCTCGCCATCGCCCGGGTCTATGACGCGGCGCTGGAGAAGGCCGGGCTCGATACCCGGGTGACCGAGGTGATCGAGGACAAGAAGCGCGGCCTGATCGCGCTCCTGTCGCGCGGCGCGGCGGACGAGGCCGCGGTGACGGCGGTGCTGGGCGAGTTCACCCGGCCCTGGGAATGGCAGAAGGCGGAGGCGGAAAAATCTTGAGGAAGATTTTTCCGTCCCGCGGAGGCCCCCGCGCGGCGCCGGAGGGCAGGGCTCGCGGCTGAGGCCGGGCGGGAAAAATCTTGAGGAAGATTTTTCTACCCCGCGGAGGCCACAGCGGGGCGTTGAAGGGCTGGGTCCACGGCTGAGGCCGGGCGGGAAAAATCTTTCTCAAGATTTTTCCTCCTCCCCCCATCGCATCTGCGTGACGCTGCGGCTCCGGGCTGGACCTTCGCCGGGGCCTTGCCTAGCCTTGCCGCAACGCGCCCGCCGCATCCGCCACCCGAGGAGACCGCCCGCATGACCAATCCGCTGCTCGCCCCCTGGGACACGCCCTTCGCCCTGCCGCCCTTCGCCGCGATCCGCGACGAGGATTTCATGCCCGCCTTCGATACGGCCCTGGCCGAGGCGCGGGCCAATATCGCCGCCATCGCCACCAACCCCGAGGCGCCGGGCTTCGCCAACACCATCGCCGCGATGGAGCTGGCCGAGGAGAGCCTCGACCGGGTCGGCGGGGTGTTCTACAATCTCGCCGGCGCCGACAGCACGCCGGCGCGCGAGGCGCTGCAGCGGGATCTCGCGCCGAAGATGTCGGCCTTCTCCTCCGAGATCATCAACAACCGCGCGCTGTTCCAGCGAATCGAGACGCTCTGGCAGGAGCGCGAGACGCTGGGCCTCGACGACGAGCAGCTGCGGGTGCTGACGCTTTATCGGCGCATGTTCGTCCGCTCCGGCGCGCAGCTCGACGGCGCGGAGGCCGAACGGCTGACGGCGGTGAAGGCGCGGCTGGCGGTGCTCGGCACCGAGTTCGGCCAGAACCTTCTCGCCGACGAGCGCGACTGGTTCCTCCCGCTCTCCGCCGACGATCTCGAAGGCCTGCCCGATTTCGTCATCGCCTCCGCCCGCGCCGCCGCCGAGGAGCGCGGGCTCGAGGGCCATGTGCTGACGCTGAACCGCTCGCTGATCGTGCCCTTCCTGCAATCCTCGCCGAACCGCCCCCTGCGCCAGCGCGCCTACGAGGCCTGGGTGGCGCGCGGCGCCAATGGCAATGCCAGCGACAATCGCGCCATCGCCGCCGAGATCCTCAGCCTGCGCGAGGAGCGGGCGAAGCTCCTGGGCTACCCGAGCTTCGCCGCCTACAAGCTCGAGCCGGAGATGGCCAAGACCCCGCAGGCGGTGCGCGACCTGCTGATGCGGGTCTGGACCCCGGCGCGGGCCAAGGCCGAGGCCGATGCCGCGGTGCTGGAGGGCCGGATGCATGCCGAAGGCGTGAACGGCGATCTCGAAGCCTGGGACTGGCGCTATTATTCGCAGGCCCGACGGCTGGAGGAGCACGATCTCGACGAGGCGGCGCTGAAACCCTACCTCTCGCTCGAAGCGATGATCGGCGCCGCCTTCGACTGCGCCAACCGCCTGTTCGGGCTGGAGTTCCGCCCGCTCGACGTGCCGCTCTACCATCCCGACGTGCGGGCCTGGGAGGTGACGCGGAACGGCAAGCATGTCGCGGTGTTCTTGGGCGACTACTTCGCGCGCGGCTCGAAGCGCTCCGGCGCCTGGTGTTCGGCGATGCGCAGCCAGCGCAAGCTCGGCGGCGAGGTGCGGCCGATCGTGGTCAATGTCTGCAACTTCGCCAAGGGCGATCCGGCACTCCTGTCTTGGGACGATGCCCGCACCCTGTTCCACGAATTCGGCCACGCCCTGCACCAGATGCTGTCCGACGTGACGCATGGCTTCATCTCCGGCACCTCGGTCGCGCGCGATTTCGTCGAACTGCCGAGCCAGCTCTACGAGCACTGGCTCTCGGTGCCCGAGGTGCTGGAGAAACACGCGAAACACTGGAAGACCGGCCAGCCTATGCCCGCCGACATGGTGCAGCGGCTGCTCGCCGCCTCGACCTATGACCAGGGTTTCGCCACGGTTGAGTTCGTGTCGTCGGCGCTGGTCGATCTGGCCTTCCACGAGGGCGCGGCCCCCGCCGATCCGATGGCGAAACAGGCCGAGGTGCTGGCGGATCTGGGCATGCCCAAGGCGATCCGCATGCGCCATGCCACGCCGCATTTCGCGCATATCTTCTCGGGCGACGGCTATTCCTCGGGCTATTACAGCTACATGTGGTCCGAGGTGATGGATGCCGACGCCTTCGCCGCCTTCGAGGAGACCGGCGATGCCTTCGATCCGGCGATGGCCGAAAAGCTGGAGCGGTTCATCCTCTCGGCGGGCGGCTCGCGCGAGGCCGAGGCGCTCTACACCGATTTCCGCGGCCGGATGCCGGGGGTGGAGCCGCTGTTGAAAGGTCGGGGGCTGCTCGACGCCGCCTGAGGGCGGTCGGGTTCCGACATGAACTGTCGCGTTCCGCCGCGCCGCCGCCTTGCCGGCGGCTAGGTTGACCGCAGACCGCAGGAGAAGCCGCGTGATCGAAACACCGGATTACATCATCGTCGGCGCAGGCTCGGCAGGCTCGGTCCTGGCCGAGCGGCTGAGCGCCGGCGGCAGGCACCGCGTCGTGGTGCTTGAGGCGGGCGGCAGCGACCGGCGCCTTTTCGTGCAGATGCCGCTGGGCTATGGCAAGCTGTTCTACGACCCCTCGGTGAACTGGATGTACCGCACCGAGCCCGATCCCGGTCTGGCCGGTCAGGCGGATTTCTGGCCGCGGGGCAAGGTGCTCGGCGGGTCGTCCTCGATCAACGCCATGGTCTGGATCCGTGGCCACCGGCAGGATTACGAGGATTGGCAGGCCGCGGGCAATCCGGGCTGGGGCTGGGACGAGGTGCTTTCCGCCTACCGGGCGATGGAGGACAACGAGGCCGGCGGCGACGCCTTCCGCGGCAAGGGCGGGCCGCTCTTCGTCTCGGCCAACCGCGACGGGCTGCACCCGCTGGTCACATGCTACATCGACGCCTGCGCCGAGGCGGGGCTCGCCTTCAACCCCGACTTCAACGGCGCGCGGCAGGAGGGGGCAGGGCCCTACCAGCTGACGGTGAAGGGCGGGCGGCGCAATTCGGCGGCGCGGTCCTTCCTGCGCCCGGCGATGAAGCGCGCGAACCTGCACGTCGTCACCGGCGCGCAGGCGACGCGGGTGCTGATGGAGGCAGGCCGCGCCGTGGGGGTGGAATATCGCCACGGCGGCGAGCTGAAGACCCTGCGCTGCAAGGCCGAGGTGATCCTCGCCGGTGGCGCGGTGAACTCGCCGCAGCTCCTGCAGCTCTCCGGCATCGGGCCGGGGGCGCTGCTGCAGGGGCTCGGCATCGAGGTGCTGCGCGACAATCCGAATGTGGGCGACCATCTCGCCGATCATCAGGGCATCAACTACACGTGGCGGATGACGCGGCCGACCTACAACGACCTGCTGCGGCCCTGGTATGGCAAGCTCGCGGTGGGGCTGCGCTGGCTCGCGCTGCGCGACGGCCCGCTGGCCAAGTCGATCAACCACGGCGGCGGCTTCTTCCGCACCTCGCCGGATCTCGACCGGCCCAACATGCAGCTCTACTGTCAGGCCTTCTCGACCCTGATGCCGCGCGAGGGCGAGCGCCCGGTGTTGTCGCCCGATCCCTTCCCGGGCTTCTCGCTCGGCCTGTCGAACTGCCGGCCCACCAGCCGCGGCCATATCCGGCTGCGCACCCCCGATCCGCTGGCGGCACCGGTAATCACCGCCAATGCCTTCTCGACCAACCACGATGTCGAGGAGATGCTGGCGGCGGTGAAGTTCCTGCGGCATCTGGCGGCGCAACCGGCGCTGGCCTCGGTGATGGCCGAGGAACTGCGCCCCGGGCCGGAGGTGGTGGGGGACGAGGCGCTGATCGCCGATTTCCGCGCCCGGTCGGGCACGGTCTATCACCCGTCCTGCACCTGCCGCATGGGGCCCGACGAGGGCAGCGCGGTGGTGGACGCCTCGCTGCGGGTGCATGGGGTGGCGGGGCTTCGGGTGATCGACGCTTCGGCCTTCCCCAACATCATCGCCGGCAATACCAACGCGCCCTCGATGCTGATGGGCTGGAAGGGCGCCGAGCGGGTGCTGGCGGATGCCCGCTAGCCGGGGGAGCCGCCCTCGGGGGCATCGAGCCCCCTCGGGCGGCATTGCCATGGCGGGTCGCTCCCGGTCGCGGTGTGGCGACGGGGCGCGGGGGGCTTCGTTGATTAATTTGGGCAAAGAAGAAGCCGCAGCGGGGGCGCTGCGGCTTCAGGGGTCACTCGCCGCGGGGGAAGCGCTTGCTGTCCTCGAGGATGTTGAGATCCATGTGGTTGCGCATGTAGCGCTCCGAGGCCTTCTGCAGCGGCTGGTAATCCCAGGGGTAGTAGCCGCCCTGACGCAGCGCCTCGTAGACCACCCAGCGCCGGGCCTGGCTCTCGCGCACCTGCGCGTCGAAACGGGCCAGATCCCAACGCGCCTCGGACGCCGAACGCAGCCGGGCGAGGGTCTCGGCATGGGCCGGATCGGCGGCGAGGTTTTGCCGTTCCTGCGGGTCGCTGGCGAGGTTGAAGAGTTGCTCGGGATCGGCGGCGCAGCGGATGTATTTCCACTCGCCCTCGCGGATCGCCACCAAGGGCGTGATCGAGCCCTCGGCGGCATATTCCATCAGCACCGGCTCGCTGCGGGCGGTTCCTTGCGCCAGCGGCACGAGGCTCATGCCGTCGGTCCAGGGCATCACCTCGGCCATGTCGACGCCGGCCAGCGCGCAGAGCGTCGGCGTCACGTCGATGCTGCACACCGGCGTGTCGATCCGGCCGGCGGGCACCTCAGGCGCGCAGATCATCAGCGGCACCCGGGCCGAGCCCTCGAAGAAGTTCATCTTGAACCAGAGGCCGCGCTCGCCCAGCATCTCGCCATGATCCGAGACGAAGATCACGATCGCCTCCTGCCGGCTGCGCTCCAGCACGTCGAGCACCTCGCCGATCTTGTCGTCGACATAGGAGATATTGGCGAAATAGCCCTGACGGGCGCGGCGGATATGCGTGTCGGTGATCTCCAGCGCGCGGAAATCGCAGGCATCCATCAGCCGTTGGGCATGCGGGTCCTGATCCTCGTAGGGGATCGGCGTCGGCGCGGCCAGCATCGGGTGATCCTCGTAGAGGTCCCAGTACTTGCGGCGGGCGACGAAGGGATCGTGCGGATGGGTGAAGCTGACCGTCAGGCACCAGGGCCGGTCGTCGAGCCCGCGCGAGAGATCATAGAGCTTCTGGCAGGCCTGATGCGCCACGTCGTCGTCATATTCCAGCTGGTTGGTGATCTCGGCCACGCCCGCGCCGGTCACCGAGCCGAGGTTGTGATACCACCAGTCGATCCGCTCGCCCGGCTTGCGATAGTCGGGGGTCCAGCCGAAATCGGCGGGGTAGATGTCGGTGGTCAGCCGCTCCTCGAATCCATGCAGCTGGTCTGGCCCGACGAAATGCATCTTGCCCGACAGCGTGGTCTGATAGCCCGCGCGGCGCAGGTGATGCGCGTAGGTCGGGATGTCCGAGGCGAATTCGGCGGCGTTGTCATAGACCCGGGTGCGCGAGGGCAGCTGCCCCGACATGAAGGACGCGCGGGCCGGGGCGCAGAGCGGGCTCGCCGTGTAGGCATTGGCGAAACGCGCCGAGCGTTCGGCCAGTTTCTTCAGGTTGGGCGCATGCAGCCAGTCCGCCGGGCCGTCGGGAAACAGCGTCCCGTTCAGCTGATCAACCATCAAAATGAGAATATTGGGGCGTGTCATGGTGGCCTTTCCGGTCGTTCTGTGGCAAAGCTGCGCGCAATGACTGTCTTGGAGCCCTGTGCCCCGTCTGTCCTGCCCGCGACCCTTTACGGAATTCCGCGCCAGACCGACAGGAGAGCCAGATGAAAATCGTAACCGAACTGCCGCACCCGGTGGTCGAGAATCCCGATGTGGGGATCGTGCTGGCCGACGGCTGCCGGCTCTCGGCGCGGGTCTGGATGCCCGCCGATGCGGCGACCCATCCGGTGCCGGCGGTGCTGGAATACATCCCCTATCGCAAGCGCGACGGAACGCTGGCGCGCGACGAGATCATGCACCCTTACGTTGCCGGGCACGGCTATGCCTGCGTCCGGGTCGACATGCGCGGCAATGGCGACAGCGACGGGCTGATGTCGGACGAATATTCCGAACAGGAGCTCGCCGACGCCTGCGAGGTGATCGCCTGGCTCGCCGCCCAACCCTGGTGCAGCGGCAGCGTCGGCATGATGGGCAAGAGCTGGGGCGGCTTCAACTGCCTGCAGACCGCCTTCCTGCAGCCCCCGGCGCTCAAGGCGGTGATCTCGGTCTATTCCACCACCGACCGTTTCGAGAGTGACATCCACTTCAAGGGCGGCTGCCTGCTGGGCGAGAACATCGGCTGGGGCGCGGTGATGCTGTCCTATTCCTCGCGTCCGGCCGATCCGGCGCTGCGCGACGACTGGCGCGAGCAGTGGCTGGAGCGGCTGGAGGCCGAGCCCTTCCTCGCGCCGCGCTGGGCCTCGCACCAGAGCTACGACGCCTATTGGAAACATGGCTCGGTGCGCGAGGATTACGCGCGGATGCAGGTGCCGGTGCTGTCCTTCGGCGGCTGGGCCGACAATTACATGAACACCGTGGGTCATCTGGTGGCCAATGTGCCCGCCCCGGTGCAAGGCATAGTCGGGCCATGGGTGCATCAATATCCGCATCAGGCGGTGCCGGGGCCGACGGTGGGTTTCCTGCAACTGGCGATCCGATGGTGGGACCGCTGGCTGAAGGGCATCGAGAACGGCGCCGAGTCCGATCCGGCGATGCGCGCCTACATGCTGCATTCCGCCCCGCCCGACGCCTCGGCCCCGCATCGCGAGGGGCATTGGCTGGCGGAAAGCACCTGGCCCTCCGACCGCACCTACACGCGGCAGATGGCACTCTCCTTCGACGGTATGCTCGACGGCGACGGCGGGCTTCTGGAGCTGCCGATCTCCACGCCGCAGCATCTGGGTCTCGACGCGGGCGAGTTCTTCCCGATGGGCCTCAACGCCGAGATGCCGGGCGACCAGCGCCATGACGACGCCATGTCGCTCTGCTTCGACACGAGGCAGGCGGAAACCCCGGTGGAGCTTTTGGGCGCGGCGGTGCTGAAGCTGCGGCTCGTCAGCGACAAGCCGCGCGGCTTCATCGTGGCGCGGCTCTGCGACGTGGCGCCCGACGGCTCTTCGGTGCGGATCGCCCATGGCATGCTGAACCTCTGCCACCGCGACAGCCGCGAGACCCCGGCCCCCGTTCCGGTGGGCGAGGAGATCGCGGTGGAGCTGGTGCTCGACCAGATGGCCTATCGTCTGGCGCCGGGCCACCGGCTGCGGCTGGCGCTGTCCAACAGCTACTGGCCCTTCCTCTGGCCCAGCCCCGAGCCGGTGACGCTGATCCTGCAGGACGGCATGCTGGAATTGCCGGTTCACGAGGAAAGCGGCCCGGAATGGCAGCCGCCGCCCGCCGAGGGCGCCACGCCGTGGCAGCACCGCGTGCAGCGCGAGGGCTCCGCCGCCCGGCGGGTGGAGCGCGACCTGATCTCGGGGCGCTGGTCGCTGATCGTCGAGGATGACGGCGGCGAGCGCGAGAACCTGACCCATGGCCTCGTCAGCGGCGAGACCCTGCGCGAGGTCTGGTCGATCCATCCCGACGATCCGCTCTCGGCCCGGTCCGAGATCTTCTGGGAGCAGCGCCTGTCGCGCGGCGACTGGTCGGTGATGACGCGCTGCACCACGCTGATGACCGGCGACGCCGACGGGCTCAGGATGCAGGCCGAACTCACCGCCTACGAGGGCGACAGCCTGATCCTGACGCGGCGCTTCGACGAGACGGTGCCACGGGACTTCATCTGAACAAGATTTTCTGCGGATCGCAGGAAATCGTTGCCCGAAAAAAGATTCGGGGGTTATTGATTGAGTAATCAACAAAAAAGACGAAATGCCACAGGGAGACTTCGAATGAACGACGAACTCGACTATCTGGTTGCCCGCGCCGCCAAGGGCCGCATCGGCCGCCGCGCCTTCATGGGACGGGCCGCCGCGCTGGGGATCACCGCGACGATGGCCAACACCCTGCTGGCGACCGGCCTGCGCGCGCAGGAGCCGGTCAAGGGTGGTACGCTGCTCATGGGCCTCGGCGGCGGCGAAAGCACCAACAGCCTCGACCCGGCACTGGCGGCAAGCCAGGTGCCCTTCCATGTGCTGCGCACCACGGGCGAAAGCCTCGTGGACACCTCCGCCGACGGCAAGCTCGAGATGCGGCTGGCCGAAAGCGTGGAAAGCACGCCCGATGCCAAGACCTGGATGTTCAAGATCCGCAAGGGCGTCGAATTCCACAACGGCGCGACGCTGACGCCGGATGACGTGCTCAAGACCCTGCAGCGCCACAGCGACGAGAAGGCCCAGTCGGGTGCCCTCGGCATCATGCAGGGCATCGAGTCGATGAAGGTCGACGGCGATTACGTCTCGGTCACGCTCAGCACGCCGAACGCCGACCTGCCCTATCTGATGGGGGATTATCACCTGATGATCCAGCCCGGCGGCGGCATCGAGACTCCGGCCGACGGCATCGGAGCAGGGGCCTACAAGATCGTCACCGACGAGCCCGGCGTGCGCCATGTCTTCGAGAAGCATGCGAACTACTGGGACAGCGAGCGCGGCCATTACGAGCGGGTCGAGTTCATCGTCATCAACGACGCCACGGCGCGGATGGCGGCGGTGCAGTCGGGTCAGGTGCATATCGCCAACCGGGTCGAGCCGAAGGTCGCGGGTCTGCTGTCGCGCGCGCCGAACCTGACGGTGAAGAACGTCGCCGGTCGCGGCCACTACGTCTTCATCATGCATTGCAACACCGCACCCTTCGACAACAAGGATCTGCGGCTGGCGCTGAAATACGCCATCGACCGTCAGGAGATGCTCGACAAGATCCTGATGGGCTACGGCACCATCGGCAACGACATCCCGATCAACGCCGCCTATCCGCTGTTTGACGACAGCCTGCCGCAGCGCGAATTCTCGGTCGAGAAGGCCGCCGAGCATTACAAGGCCTCCGGCCATGACGGCAGCCCGATCATCCTGCGCGTCTCCGACGTGGCCTTCCCCGGCGCCATCGACGCCGCGGCGCTGTTCCAGCAGTCGGCGCAGAAGGCGGGCATCCCGCTGCAGATCGAGCGCGAGCCCGGCGACGGCTACTGGTCCGAGGTCTGGAACAAGCAGCCCTTCTCCGCTTCCTACTGGGGCGGCCGTCCGGTGCAGGACCAGATGTACTCCACCGCCTACCAGTCCTCCGCCGACTGGAACGACACGCGCTTCTTCAACGACGAGTTCGACACCCTGCTGCTGCAGGCCCGCGGCGAGCTCGACGAGGCCAAGCGCAAGGGCATGTATGCCCAGATGGCTTCGATCCTGCACGAGGAGGGCGGCCTGATCTGCCCGATGTTCAACGACTTCATCGAAGCGGTGAGCAATCAGGTGCAGGGCTGGGAAGCCAATGGCGTGCAGGAGGTCATGAACGGCCTCGCGCCGCACAAGACCTGGCTCGCGTAAGGTCCGCGGATGAATCCCATCCTGAAACTTCTGGTCCAGCGCATCGCGCTGGGCCTCGTGCTGCTCTTTGCCGCTTCGGTGCTGATCTTCGTCGGCACGACCATCCTCCCCGGCGATGTGGCGCAGAACATCCTAGGCCAAGGGGCAACCCCGCAGGCGCTCGAGAATCTTCGCGCGCAGCTGGGGCTGAACGATCCCGCCTATGTGCGGTATTTCAACTGGCTCGGCGGCGTGCTGCAGGGCGATCTCGGCACCGCTCTGACCAACGGTCAGGACATCGCCACCAGCATGGGCGGACGGCTCTGGAACACGCTGTTCCTCGCCTTCTGGGCCGCCGTGGTCTCGGTGCCGCTGGCGATCCTTCTGGGCCTCATCGCCGTGCGCTACCGCGACCGCTGGCCCGACAAGGTGATCTCCACCATCACCCTCGCCACCGTCTCGGTGCCCGAGTTCCTCCTGGGCTACATCGCCATCTTCCTCTTGTCGGTCACCTTCCCCATCGCCCCCTCGCTGGCGATGATCAACGACAGCATGTCGCTCGGCGCGAAACTGCAGGCCATCAGCCTGCCGGTCCTCGTCCTCGTGCTGACCGTCCTCGGTCACATGATGCGCATGACCCGCGCCGCGATCCTCAACGTCATGCAATCGGCCTATATCGAGACGGCCGAGCTGAAGGGCCTGCGTCCCTTCACCGTCATCGCCCGCCACGCGCTGCCCAACGCCATCGCGCCGGTGGTCAACGTGGTGATGCTGAACATGGCCTATCTCGTGGTCGGCGTCGTCGTGGTCGAGGTAGTCTTCGTCTATCCCGGCATGGGGCAGTATCTGGTGGACCATGTGGCCAAGCGTGACGTGCCGGTGGTGCAGGCCTGCGGCCTCGTCTTCGCCGCCGTCTACATCAGCATGAACATCCTCGCCGATGTCATCTCCATCCTCACCAACCCGAGATTGAGGCATCCGAAATGAGGGGTATCCCGATCTCCGCCCTCATCGGGCTGGTCTTCACCACCGCCTATTTCCTTGCGGCCATCCTCGCCGACCTGCTCGCCCCCTACGGCATGGCCGAGGTCGTCGGCGGCGTCTGGGAGCCGTCCTCGGCCGAGCATTGGCTGGGCACCGACGGCATCGGCCGCGACCTCCTGAGCCGGATGATCTACGGCGGGCGCACCACCATCCTCGTCGCCACCGCGGCGACGCTGCTCAGCTTCACGCTGGGCTCGGTGCTCGGCTTCCTCGCCGCCGTGCGCGGCGGCTGGGTCGATCAGGTGCTGTCGCGGCTGGTGGACCTGATGATGTCGATCCCCTCGCTGATCTCGGCGCTGGTGGTGCTCTCGGTCATGCCCGTCACCCTGCCGGTGCTGATCCTCGTCATGGGCATCCTCGATGCGACCCGCGTCTTCCGGCTCAGCCGGGCCGTCGCCGTCGATATCGCGGTGATGGATTATGTCGAGGCCGCCCGCCTGCGCGGCGAACGGCAGGGCTGGATCATCGCCCGCGAGATCCTGCCCAACGCGCTCTCGCCGCTGGTGGCCGAGATGGGGCTGCGCTTCATCTTCATGGTGCTGTTCATCTCGACGCTCTCCTTCCTCGGTCTCGGCGTGCAACCCCCGCTGGCCGACTGGGGCGGCATCGTGAAGGAGAACAAGGACGGCATCGTCTACGGCATCCCCGCCGCGCTGATCCCCGCCGTTGCCATCGCAACGCTGGCGATCTCGGTCAATCTCGTTGCCGACTGGGTGCTGAACCGCACCACGAGCCTGAAAGGAGGGCGCGGTGGCTGAACCCCTGCTGACGATCGAAGGCCTGCGCATCGAGGCCACCGCCTATCCGCCCGGTGAGCCGCCGCGCGATGTGGTGCTGGTCGAGGATGTGTCTTTCGCGCTGGAAAAGGGCAAGGTGCTCGGGCTGATCGGTGAATCCGGCGCCGGCAAGTCCACCATCGGCCTCTCCTCCATGGCTTACGGCCGGGGCGGGGTGCGGCTGACCGGCGGCACCATCCGCCTCAACGGGCGCGACATCCGGCTGGCCGGCTCGTCCGATCTGCGCAAGCTGCGCGGGCGCGAGGTCACCTATGTCGCGCAATCCGCCGCTGCCGCCTTCAACCCGGCGCTGCGGCTGATGGATCAGGTGATCGAGACCTCGCTGCGCCACGGCATCCTGTCGAAAGAGGCGGCGGAGAAGCGGGCGATCTCGCTGTTCCGCAAGCTCGGCCTGCCCAATCCAGAAAGCATCGGGCGGCGCTACCCGCATCAGGTCTCGGGCGGCCAGCTGCAACGGGTGATGACGGCCATGGCGCTCTGCCCCAAGCCGGACCTCGTGATCTTCGACGAGCCGACCACCGCGCTCGACGTGACCACCCAGATCGAGGTTCTGGCCGCGATCAAGGAGGCCATCGCCGATACCGGGGTGGCCGCGCTCTACATCACCCATGACCTCGCCGTGGTGGCGCAGGTCGCGGATGCGATCATGGTGCTGCGGGCGGGCAAGAAGGTCGAATACGGCACGACGCAGCAGATCATCGAGACGCCGCGCGAAGACTATACCCGCGCATTGGTCTCGGTCCGCTCCATCGACCACAAGGAAAAGGCCGAGGCCGAGCCGGTGCTGTCGGTGCGCAACGTGACGGCGCGCTATCGCGGCACCAATTTCGACGTCCTGAAGAACATCAACGTCGATCTGCCCGCCGGGCAGACGCTGGCGGTGGTGGGCGAAAGCGGCTCGGGCAAATCCACCCTCGCGCGGGTCATCACCGGGCTCCTGCCCGCCTCGCGCGGCGAGATCACCTTCGCCGGGCGGGTGCTCTCGCCGGAACTGCGGGCGCGCAGCAAGGACGATCTGCGCGAGCTGCAGATGATCTACCAGATGGCCGATACCGCGATGAACCCGCGCCAGACCGTCGGCACGATCATCGGTCGCCCGCTGGAGTTCTACTTCGGCCTCAAGGGCGAAGCCCGGCGCAAGCGGGTGCAGGAGCTGCTCGACCAGATCGAGATGGGCTCGGGCTATATCGACCGCTACCCGGCAGAGCTTTCGGGCGGGCAGAAGCAGCGCGTCTGCATCGCCCGGGCGCTGGCGGCCAAGCCGAAGCTCATCATCTGCGACGAGGTGACTTCGGCCCTCGACCCGCTGGTGGCCGACGGCATCCTGAAGCTGCTGCTGGAGCTTCAGGCGCAGGAGCATGTGGCCTATCTGTTCATCACCCACGATCTTGCGACGGTGCGCGCCATCGCCGACCGGATCGCGGTGATGTATCGCGGCGAGGTGGTGCGCTACGGCACCAAGACCGACGTGCTCTCGCCGCCCTTCGACGATTACACCGACCTGCTGCTGTCCTCGGTGCCCGAGATGAAGCTCGGCTGGCTCGAGAAGGTGATCGAGACCCGCAGCATGGAAGCGGCGGGCAACTGAGGCGGGGCAGGGGTTAAGAAACCCCTAACACGCTTCGGGAAGTTGCGTGAGATCAAGGCCTTGAGGGGATTTTCACCCGTGAAAATCCCCTTTCGCCATGTCGGAGATCGCCGCAACGATCCGCCCGAAACTCTCCCGCGCCCGCCCCACATCATGCCGGGCCCGAAGATAGCCATGCACCAGCCCCGGCTCTTGGATCCAGCGGGCCACCCCGCCCGCCGCCACGATCCGGTCCCGATACTCCCGCCCGTCATCCGACAGGGGATCGCATTCCGCCGTCACGATGAAGGTCGGCGGCAGCCCCGAGAAATCGCTATCCTTCAGCACCTCCGCCGTCGGGTCCGTCACCGGAGGCTCCCCCCCGTGCCGGGTCCGGGCATAGAACAGCACATCCTCCCGGCTCAGCATCGGCGCCTCGGCATGGGTCAGGTAACTCCCCCGATCCGGATCGCCCCCCAGCCCCGGATAGACCAGCACCACCCCCCGCACCGCCCCCGTTCCTCGCAGGGCATGAGCGACCGAAGCCGCCAAACTCCCCCCCGCGCTGTCCCCCACCAGAACCACCGCCCCGAACGCCTCCACGACAGCCCGGGTCGCCGCCCAGGCATCCTCGAACGCCGCCGGATGCCGATCCTCCGGCGCCAGCCGATAATCCACACTCACCACCCGCAACCCCGCCCGCCCGCAAATCTCGGCACAGACATCGTCATGGCTGTGCAATCCCCCCACCACGAACCCACCGCCATGCAGATATACCGCCACGCCCGCCACCGCGGGCCCCTCATAGAGCCGGCAAGGCACGCCGCCGAAGGGGCGGTCGGTGCTGGTCACGCCTGGCGGGGGAGCGCGGTGAAATGCCGCACACATTTCGTCATAGACCGCCCGCTGTTCGGAAATGCTGCGGCTGGCGGTGTCGGCGGGATAGAAACTCTCGGTTTTGCGGATAAAGGCCCAGGTCTCGGCATCGCAGAGGCGGGAATAATCGGGTGCGGACATCTTCTGGCTTTCGGTTCGGCTTTGGGGGTGCATCGTCATGATGCGAATCGGCGCAGGGCCGAGGCTTTGCGCGGTGGCGGGGACAATTTTAAACTTAATCCAACACCAACTCTGGGATAAAACACGTTTGTGGCGAGTTTTTGGGGGTAGGTTGAGACATGCAGTTGTTCCGCGAGGCCGAGCAGGAGAATGCCCAGACGGTGGGGCTGGGGGTCAGGGTGCTTCTTCTGGCGCCGGAGGCGGCGCAGGGTGGTCTCACGGCACGGATCGCGGCGCTGGGCGGCAGGGTGGAGGCGGAGCATGAGCTTTACGCCGGGCTGTCGATGCTCCTGGACGATCCGGGGGGCTACGGGCTCTTCGTGATGGCCTGCGACGGCTATGGCGGGATCAGCGGTGGCTACCGGGCCTTCTCGCGGTTGAGCGCGGTGACCCAGCGGATCCCGGTGATCCTGATCAGCAGCGATTGCCGGCAGCAGACGTTTCCAGCCGATCGTGGCGCACCGGTCCTGCTGCGCTCGCCGCTTTCGGCGGTCTCGCTGCGGATCGGGCTGGAATATGCGCTGCGCGACCGGCTGGTCTGGCTGGCCTGACAGGGGCCGGAATGGCAAACGGGGCGGATCGTCGGATCCGCCCCGCTGCAAATTCGGTTCGGGCCGGTGGGCCCTTGAGCTCAGGCGAGCGCCAGGTTGGTCGCCGATTCGCGGCCGTCACGACCAGCTTCGATGTCGAAGGTCACGGCCTGACCGTCGGCCAGCGAACGGATGCCAGCGCGCTCGAGAGCGGTGATGTGAACGAACACGTCCTTCTTGCCGCCTTCAGGGGCGATGAAGCCGAAACCCTTGGTGGCGTTGAACCATTTCACGGTGCCTTTAGCCATCGTGATGTCTCCTCTACTTTGCCGCCCGCGGAACTGCGGCGGCCTGGCTCAGTCAGGGCAAGATCGATAGACTGTTGCCTTGGAAGGGAGACAGTGGTCGATAGAGATAACGTCGCCAGCTTTTTATGCCCTCGGCGCAGTGTAAAAGCAAGATAATTTCATCAGGGACCCGCCGGATTGACAAGGCGGTGCCGCATGACGCGGCGAAATCCGTTGCGGCTTTCTGCCAAATCCGCGGCTCCGATTCAACGGATGATAATCAAAAAATGCGCAACTCCCTGTGCCTCCGGATGTGTGGCTGCAACAGTCTCTCGTTTCGAGAAGATTGGCTTTCACCCCCCCCCCCTCGCCCGGGGGCTGGTTCCCTGCGTCGCATTGGCACGTCTTCGGCGCCCCGCTAGGCTGGGGGCGAATGACCGGAGAGGGACGATGACCTGGGGAACGCTGATGAGCCGCGCGGGCGGCATGTGCGAGTTTTGCGGCGGGACGGACGAGCTTCTGCCCTGCGATGTGCCGGGGGCGGGGGAGATTCTGCTGTGCGAGACCTGTCAGGGCGAGCCGCCGGCGGAGCACTGGCACTGCCTCGAGGCGGCGGCGCGCTCGGACCTGCCCGAGGTGCAGGTAGCGGTCTGGCGCAAGCTGGGCGAACTGGGCGGCGACTGGGCGACCGGGCTGCGCAGTCGGATGGCGCTGTCGAGCGAAGCGGCGGCGGTCGTGGCATCGCCGGCGGCCTCCTAGCGGAAGCGCGCGCCGGTTGGACCGGCGCGCGACGTCAGGGTGGGGTCAGATCCGGCCCATGAGGATCAGGATCAGCAGGATCACCACGACGAGCCCGAGCCCGCCCGAGGGACCGTAGCCCCAGTTTCTGGAGTGACCCCAGGTCGGCAGAACACCGATCAGGATCAGGATCAGGATGATGATAAGAATGGTCGAAATGGTCATGGCGGTCCCTTCCAGTGGCCGGTTGCTCCGGCTTGTGGATGGGAAACGTCGCGGAGCCCGGGCGGTTCCCTCGGGGGCGTGACGCGGGGGAAGGCAGGCGGTGGGGATGGGCTCACCGGGGCGCGTGCTTCACCAGTCGGGCGGCGGCGGTGGGGTGGAACCCCACCCTACGGGGCATGTGATTCCCTCTTACGGCAGGCGGCGGGGGGTGAGGGCCTTGAAGCGGTCGCCGGTGCGGGCGTTGAGGTCGGACATGCTGTCGAGGCTGCGCTGGGTGCGGGCGGTGTTGGCGATGAAGGGGGTCACCTTCTCCTCCACCTGCTGCACCGCTCCATCGTCGATGCGCAGTTCGTCCTTCGGCTCCGCCGGGATCGGACCCGCGCCGCCCAAGGCTTCGACCTGCTTGCGGTGCTGACACATCAGATAGTCCAGCGTGATGTCGTCGGTCGTGCGCAGGGCCTTGCCCTTGCTGGGCAGGCAGGCGGTCTCTGCCGCGAGCGGCAGGGGCAACAGGATCAGGGCGAGAATCAGCCGGAGAGGAGCGTGCATGAGGGCCTTCCTCCCGCCGCAAGCGGGGCGGGCTGCAGCCCGGATCAGCCCGGGCCGCTGGTCCATAGATCGGCGCCGGCGGCGAAAATGCAATGCGGCGGAAGTAAACTTCTCGCTGCCCGCAATGAAGGATGCCGCCCCGGGAGGGCGGCATCCTGTGGCTCCAGAGCGGCCTGTCAGCGGGTGAACTTCTTGTATTTTACCCGGGTCGGCTCAATCGAATCGGGGCCGAGGCGGCGCACCTTGTCTTCCTCGTAGGCTTCGAAGTTGCCCTCGAACCATTCCACATGCGCATCGCCCTCGAAGGCGAGGATATGGGTGCAGAGACGGTCGAGGAAGAAGCGGTCGTGGCTGATGATGATCGCCGAGCCGGCGAAGTCGTCGAGCGCCGATTCGAGCGCCTGCAGCGTTTCCACGTCGAGGTCGTTGGTCGGTTCGTCGAGCAGCAGCACGTTGCCGCCGGAGCGCAGGAGTTTGGCCATGTGGACGCGGTTGCGCTCACCGCCCGACAGCAGGCCGACCTTCTTCTGCTGGTCCGGGCCCTTGAAGTTGAAGGCGCCGCAATAGGCGCGGGAGTTCATCTCGGCATCGCCCAGATGGATCACCTCCAGCCCCTCGGAGATCTCTTCCCAGACGGTCTTGGCCGGGTCGAGCGCGTCGCGAGACTGGTCGACGTAGGAGAGCTTCACCGTATCGCCCAGCACGATCGTGCCTTCATCGGGCTTTTCCTGCCCGGTGATCATCTTGAACAGCGTCGACTTGCCCGCACCGTTCGGCCCGATCACCCCGACGATGCCGCCCGGCGGGATGGTGAAGCTGAGATCCTCGATCAGGAGCTTGTCGCCCATGTGCTTCTTGAGGCCCGTGACCTCGATCACCTTGCCGCCCAGACGCTCGCCGTTCGGAATGATGATCTGCGCGGTGGAGATACGCTCGCGCTCGGACTGGCCGGCCAGCTCGTTGTATTTGTTGATCCGGGCCTTCTGCTTGGCCTGACGCGCCTTGGCGCCGGAGCGGATCCACTCCAGTTCGCGCTGCAGCACCTTCTGCTTGGCCTTGTCCTCGCGGGCTTCCTGCAGCAGGCGCTTGGCCTTCTGTTCCAGCCAGGAGGAATAGTTGCCCTCGTAGGGGATCGAGCGCCCGCGCTCGAGCTCAAGAATCCAGCCGGTGATGTCGTCGAGGAAGTAGCGGTCGTGGGTGACGATCAGGATGGTGCCGGTATAGGCGATCAGGTGCTGCTGCAGCCAGGCGATCGACTCGGCGTCGAGGTGGTTGGTCGGTTCGTCGAGCAGGAGCATGTCGGGCGCTTCGAGCAGCAGCTTGCAGAGCGCCACGCGGCGGCGCTCGCCGCCCGAGAGGCTTTCGACATCGGCATCGTCGGGCGGGCAGCGCAGAGCTTCCATCGCCACGTCGACCTGGCTGTCGAGATCCCAGAGGTTCTGCGCGTCGATAGTGTCCTGCAAGGTCGCCATCTCGTCGGCGGTCTCGTCGGAGTAGTTCATCGCGAGCTCGTTGTAGCGCTCGAGGATGGCGCGCTTGGCGGCGACGCCCTCCATCACGTTGCCGCGCACGTCGAGCGCCGGATCGAGCTCGGGCTCCTGGGCGAGATAGCCGACGCGGGCGCCCTTGGCAGCCCAGGCCTCGCCTTTGAAGTCCTTGTCCATGCCTGCCATGATCTTGAGCAGGGTGGATTTCCCCGAGCCGTTGACCCCGACGACGCCGATCTTCACGCCGGGCAGGAAGTTGAGATGGACGTTCTCGAAGCACTTCTTGCCGCCGGGGTAGGTCTTGGAGACATCTTCCATGTGATAGATGTATTGATACGAGGCCATGCGAGACTCCCTGAGCGCGGTTTGGCGGGTGTTGTAGCGATAACGCTGGACAAGGGCAACGTGGGGGTGGTTTCTCGACCCGGGCTTTCGGATGGGCTTGGGGGAAAGACAGGGTGCAGGGCTGGCCGGTGGCACGGGCGGGGATGGTTGTGGGCCTTCTGGGCGGGTCCTTCGACCCGGCGCATGAGGGCCACGCGCATATCACCCGCGAGGCGCTGAAGCGCTTCGGGCTCGACCGGGTCTGGTGGCTGGTTTCGCCGGGCAATCCGCTGAAGCCCGAGGGGCCGGCGCCTCTGGCGGCGCGGATGGCGGAGGCACGCGCGGTGATGCGCCATCCGCGGGTGGTGATTTCGGATCTCGAGGCGCGGATGGGCACCCGGCTGACGGCGGATACGCTGCAGGGGCTGCAGGCGCGTTATCCGGGGGTTCGCTTCGTCTGGCTGATGGGCGCCGACAATCTGGCGCAGTTCCACCGCTGGGACCGCTGGCGGCAGATCATGGCCGAGGTGCCGGTCGGCGTGCTGGCGCGGCCGGGGCAGGGGGTGCGGGGCCGGATGAGCCGGGCGGCGCAGGTGTTCGACGCGGCACGGGTGCCCGAGGGCGCGGCGCAGTCCCTGGGACGGCGGGCGGCGCCGGCCTGGTGCTTCGTCGATATGCCGATGGTGGATCTCTCGTCGACGGCGATCCGGGCCAGGGGGGGCTGGTCGCGGGGGTGAGGCCAAAATCTTCTGCGAAGATTTTGGGGTGGCCCCCGGGTCGGGCGTCGTGAGGGAGGAGGGCGCGGCAGGTCGGGAGGCCAAATCTTCGCAGAAGATTTGCAGGCCTCGGCCGGGGCGGGCCTTCCTGCGCGCCGGATCGCCCGTGACGGTTGTCAGGCCGGGGCGCGAGACTGTAGGCTTGGGCGCGAAAACCGGCGGGAGGGACGGGATGAGGGTCAGGCGGCGCGACATGCTCGGGATGCTGCTCGGCGGGGCGGCGCTGCCCGTGCTGCCGGTCTGGGCCGAGGCGCCGGCGACCTCGCCGCGCCCGGTGCGGCGCGGAGGCCAGTCCGGCCGGCCCGTGCCGGAGGCCGCGGCGCTGATCGAGGAGGCGCGGCTCGGCGGCGCGGTCGGCTTCGTGGTGGCCGATGCGCGGACCGGCGAGGTGCTGGAGCAGCGCGAGGGCGGGCTGCGCCAGCCTCCGGCAAGCGTCGCCAAGGCGATTACCGCGCTTTATGCGTTGGACCGGCTCGGCCCGGATTACCGCTTCGCCACGAGGGTGCTGGCCACCGGGCCGGTGCAGGGCGGCATCGTGCAGGGCGATCTGGTGCTGGCAGGCACCGGCGATCCGACGCTTTCGACCGACACGCTGGGCGATCTCGCGGCGCAGCTGAAGGCGGCGGGGGTGCGCGGGGTGACCGGGCGGTATCTCGCCTATGCCGGGGCACTGCCCGTGGTGACGGCGATCGATCCCGAGCAGCCGGATCACGTCGGCTACAACCCGGCGATCTCGGGGTTGAACCTGAACTACAACCGCGTGCATTTCGAATGGCGCCGCGCCGCCTCGGGCTATGAGGTGACGATGGATGCGCGGGCCGAGCGTTTCGTGCCCAAGGTGGCGATGGCGCGGATGGAGGTGGTGGCGCGCGACCTGCCGCTCTACACCTATGTCGCGGCGCAGGGGTCGGACAACTGGACGGTGGCGAGCACGGCGCTCGGCAAGGGCGGCAGCCGCTGGTTGCCGGTGCGCCATCCGGCCGCCTATGCCGCCGAGGTGTTCCAGACGCTGGCCAAGGCGCAGGGCATCGCCCTGCCCACGGCACAGGTGGTGCGGGCCTTGCCTGCCGACGGCGATGTGCTGGCCGAGGGTCTGGGCGAGCCGCTGCGCGAGGTTCTGCGCGACATGCTGCGCTATTCCACCAACCTGACGGCGGAGGTGGTCGGGCTGACGGCCTCCGGCGCCGGGTCGCTGGAGGACTCCGGCCGCGCGATGAGCCTCTGGGCGTCGGAGCGCTTCGGCATCGCGGCGGAGTTTCACGATCATTCGGGGCTTGGCGGGCGGTCGCGGATTTCGGCGGCGGACATGGTGGCGGCGCTGGTGAAGGCGCAGCACACGGCCTCGGGGGCGGGGCTGCGCGGCATTCTGCGCGAGGTCGGGCTGCGCGATGCCAGGGGGCGCGAGCGGCGCGAGGGGCCGGTGACGGTGCAGGCCAAGACCGGGACGCTGAACTTCGTCTCGGCGCTGGCGGGGCATGCGCGGGGGCCTGCGGGGCGCGAGTTGGTCTTCGCGATCTTCTGTGCCGATCCCGAGCGGCGCGACAGGCTGGCGCTGGACCAGCGCGAGCAGCCGCCGGGCGGGCCGGACTGGGCGCGGCGGGCGCGCATCCTGCAGAGCCGACTGATCGAGCGCTGGACGGCGGTCCACGCCTGAGCGGCTCGGGGGCATTTTAGGCAGATCGTCGGCGGCGAAACGTCACTCCTTAGGGATTGGCTGCGAGGCTTTGCGGCATCTGTCGTGCGGACGGGGCGCCCCCCCTCTGCCGCGACGCGCCCATAAAGGATTTTGCGCCATGGCTTCGACGGACGACCTCGACCAGCGTCTCGACTTCATCAAGGTGAGCCGGGCCGATCTGGCCGCCATGGCCGCGCATCGCGAGCTGATCGCGGCTGCGGTCGACCGTGGGCTGACCGCCTTCTACGAGAGGTTGCAGCAGACGCCCGAGGTGGCGCGGTTCTTTCCCGATGGGGCGCGGATAGGGACTGCGAGGGCGCTGCAGGTCAAACATTGGGGACGCATCGCCGCGGGCGCGATGGACGAGGCCTATGTCGAGGAGGTGAGCCGCGTCGGTCAGGTGCATGCCCGGATCGGGCTGGAGCCGCGCTGGTATCTCGGGGGCTATGCGCTGATCCTCGACGAGGTGATGAAAGCGATGTTCCCGGCGCTGGCGCCGTCAGGGCTGTTCGGCGGGCGCGGTGCGCAGAAGGCGGCGGAGCTGGTGGGGACCGTGGCGAAGCTCGCGCTGATGGACATGGATTACGGCGTTTCCACCTATTTCGACGCGCTGATGGCCGAGAAGGCGCGGCTGGAGGAGGAGCGGCAGGAGGTGGCGGCGGAACAGGCGCGCTCGCTGGGCGAGGCCTTCTCGGCGATGGAGGAGATCACCGCGGCGATCCGGCAGAACGCCGACAACGCCACCCAGACCGAGGAACGTGCGGGGCGGGCGGCGCAGACGGCGCAGCATGGCGCCGAGGCGGTGCAGCAGGCGGTGGAGGCGATGCGCACCATCGCCGAACAGGTGCAGGTGGTGCAGGAGATTGCCCGGCAGACCGATCTTCTGGCGCTGAACGCGGCGATCGAGGCGGCCCGGGCGGGCGAGCATGGCAACGGCTTTGCCGTGGTCGCGGCGGAGGTGCGCAAGCTCGCGGAACGATCTGCGCGCACGGCGGGCGAGATCGGCGCCCTGTCGGAGCGGACGCTGGCGATCTCGGAAGAGGCCGACGCGCGGCTGCGTTCGCTGGTGCCCGACATCCGCCGCACGTCCGAGTTGGTGGCCGAGATCTCGGCGGCCTGCCGCGAGCAGACCATCGGCGTGGAGCAGATCAACGGCGCGATCCAGCGGCTCGATCAGGTGGGCCAGACCCTCGCCGGGGCCGAGCCGCCGCCGGCGCGGCGGGGCGGGAGGCGCATCTCGCGCGCCGCCTGAGCCGGGGTCAGACCCGCAGGTGGCGCGCCCGGGCGCCGCGCTCGATGGCGGCGGCATGCAGACGGTCGATCTGCAGCTCGTGGCGGATTTCCTCCAGGAGCCGCAGCTCGGCCTGGCCCAGCGTGCCATCGGCGGCGGCGACATCGCAGGCGATGGCATAGGCCGTTTCGAACAACCGCTCCTCCAGCGCGTCGCGGATCAGCCCGAAGAGCGCGTCCAGACCCTCGTCCTCCTCGAAGAGGTCGAAGACGATCTGCGCCACCGGGCCGATCCGGTCGCTGTCGTAGCTGTCGAAGATCGGCAGATGCCCGACGATGCGCTGGATCGCCATCAGATCGGAGGTGCGGACCTGTTCGTCGGAGGCGGAGACGGCGATCATGATCGCCACCAGCGCGTCCTGCGGGGTCAGGGAGGGCGGGGTCTGGGGCACGGATCGTCCTTTGCGCGGGGCGGTTCGGCCCGCAGAATATTGACGCGCGCCCCCCCCGGCAATAGGAGACGGGGGTTGCGGAGGCATGGGGCCTTCGTTCGACGATGAGGAATGCGCCGATGTCGGCCCTGCGTGATGCTGCGATGAATTCGAAAGCCTGGCCCTTCGAAGAGGCCCGCCGCATCCTCAAACGCTACGACGGCAAGATGCCCGAGAAGGGCTATGTGCTGTTCGAGACCGGCTATGGCCCCTCGGGTCTGCCGCATATCGGCACCTTCGGCGAGGTGGCGCGGACGACGATGATCCGCCGCGCCTTCCAGGAGATATCGGATATCCCGACGCGGCTGATCTGCTTTTCGGACGACATGGACGGGATGCGCAAGATCCCGGAAAACGTGCCGCAACCCGAGATGCTGCGCGAGCATCTGCAGCGCCCGCTGACCGTGGTGCCGGACCCGTTCGGCGAGTTCGAGAGCTTCGGGCATCACAACAACGCCATGCTGCGGCGCTTCCTCGACACCTTCGGGTTTGAGTACGAATTCTACTCGGCCACCGATTTCTACAAGTCGGGCCGGTTCGACGAGACGCTGCTGCGCGCCTGCGAGCGCTATGACGCGCTGATGGAGGTCATGCTCGCCTCCCTGCGCGACGAGCGGCAGCAGACCTATTCGATCTTCCTGCCGATCTCGCCGATCTCGGGCCGGGTGCTCTACGTGCCGCTGAAGGAGGTCAATGCCAAGGATGGCACGATCACCTTCGCCGACGAGGACGGGCGGGATTGCACGCTGCCGGTGACGGGCGGCAATGTGAAGCTGCAGTGGAAGCCCGATTTCGGCGCGCGCTGGGCGGCGCTGGATGTCGATTTCGAGATGTATGGCAAGGACCACTCGACCAATACGCCGATCTACGATTCGATCTGCGAGATTCTCGGCGGCAAGAAACCCGAGCATTTCACCTACGAGCTGTTCCTCGACGATAATGGCGAGAAGATCTCGAAGTCGAAGGGCAACGGGCTGACCATCGACGACTGGCTGAAATACGCCTCGACCGAGAGCCTGTCCTATTTCATGTATCAGAAGCCGAAGACGGCGAAGCGGATGCATTTCGACGTGATCCCGCGCGCGGTCGACGAATATCACCAGCAGCTGCGCGCCTATCCGACGCAGGATGCGGCGGCGCAGGTGAACAACCCTGTCTGGCACATCCATGGCGGCAATCCGCCCGAGTCGAAGATGGTGGTGCCCTTCGCGATGCTGCTCAATCTCGCCTCGGTGGCCTCGGCCAAGGACAAGGAGGGGCTCTGGGGCTTCATCCGGCGCTATGCGCCCGAGGCCTCGCCCGCGACCCATCCCGACCTCGACGCGGCGGCGGGCTTTGCCCTGCGCTACTTCCAGGATTTCGTGGCGCCGAAGCGGGTGTTCCGCCTGCCCAGCGACGCCGAGCGGACGGCGATGCAGGATCTGCGTGGCAGGCTGGCGGTCTGGGAAGGCGGGCTCGATGCCGATGCGCTGCAGACCATGGTCTTCGCGGTCGGCAAGGAGCACGGTTTCGAGCCGCTGCGCGACTGGTTCAAGGCGCTCTACGAGGTGCTGCTGGGCGCCTCGGAAGGGCCGCGCTTCGGTGGCTTCGTGGCGCTCTACGGCGTCGAGGAGACGATCGCGCTGATCGACCGGGCATTGGCGGGCGAACTCGCCGCCTGAGCCCGGCTTGACGCGGGGTCGTCCCGGTCTACCCTTCGCTGACGGGGACGTTTTGCGGAAGGTCGGATCATGCGACTGAGGATATGCGGAACTTGTGCTGCGGCCCTGATGGCCGTGGCGATGTCTTTCACCGGGCCGGGGCTGGCGCAGGAGGCGCGCAACCCGGGAATAGAGGCGACCATCCGGAACCAGTTCGACGCCTTTCTGGCCGAAGATGCCGCCCGCGCCTTCACCTTCGCCTCGCCCTCGATCAAGCAGATGTTCGGTTCTGCCGACCGGTTCGGCATGATGGTGCAGAACGCCTATCCGATGGTCTGGCAGCCCTCCGACGTGAAGATGCTGGAGCTGCGCGAGGTGGCCGGGGCGCTGTGGCAGCGGGTCATGGTACGCGACGCGGCGGGCGAGATCCACATGCTCGACTACCAGATGATCGAGACCGCCGAGGGCTGGCAGATCAACGCGGTGCAGCTTCTGCCGCAGATGGGCGTCGGCGCCTGAGCTTCGGCGCCGGGGGAGCCGCCCTCGGGGCCATCGAGGCCCCTCGGGCGGCATTGCCATGGCAGGCGGCGCCTGGGGCGCAGGGAACCGGGCCGGGGCGCGCGGGTTGGTCCGCGGGGGCGCATGCCCCGTCATTTCACGGGAGAGACGCGATGAAACGCAAGGGATCGGCCATCTGGCAAGGCGACCTGAAGACCGGCAAGGGCCGGGTGAGCACGCAGTCCGGCGTGCTGAGCGAGGCGCAATACGGCTTCAACACTCGCTTCGAGGACGGCCCCGGCACCAACCCCGAAGAGCTGATCGGCGCGGCCCACGCCGGCTGCTTCTCGATGGCGCTGTCGAACGTGCTGGGCGAGCAGGGGCTGACCGCCGACAAGATCGAGACCACCGCCACCGTCTCGCTGGACAAGGCCGAGGGCGGCTTTGCCATCACCGCGGTGCATCTCGATGTGACGGCGACCATTCCCGGCACGGATGACGCGACCTTCCAGAAGGCCGCGGAGAACGCCAAGGCAAATTGCCCGGTATCGAAGCTTCTGACCGCCGAGATCAGCATGACGGCGACGCTGGCCTGAGGCCTGCGCGACCGATCGCCGCCGGAGCGCGAGCCGATGCCTCGGCTGCCTCCGGCGGGGATATTTTAACAGGGAAGAAACACCTGTGGCGCGCGCCCCGTTCAGGCGGCGTCAGGTGTTTTCGGCAACTCTCGGGCCTCACGCCGGATTTCGGCGACAAGGCGAGGGTTTGCGATGAATATGGCGATCACTGACGGGCTGGTGCTGATGCCGCCGCCGTTTTCGGCGGGGCTGTCGCTCTGGTCGCGCGAGGACGGGGTGCCGGGCTCGGGCAGCTATGCCAGCCAGCCAAATGCGGCCTATGTGGCGGCGGATGCCGATTTCGGCGGCTGTCTGGAACTGCAGAAGATCTCGGCCACGCAGAAGCTGCGCTGCTTCCAGCAGATCCCCCTGGAACCGGGGCTCTACCTGCGGATCACTGCGCGGGTGAAGGCTGTGGCGGGCAGCCTGCCTTCGGTGCGGATCGCGGGCTGGGCCGGGCGGTCGAACGGGACCAACGTGCCCGGCGTGGTGCAGGTCGGGCCTTCGGTGACGCTGGCGAGTTACGGCGATGTGGTGACGGTGACGGCCATCGTCGGCTCGGGCAACCGGCAGGGTGTCGACATGGTCTGGGGCACCTCGGCGGTCTACGGGCATTTCGGGCTGGACCTGACCGGGCCGACCGGGGGGATCGTGCGGGTCGACGACATCGTCATCGAGGACGTGACCGAAGTCTTCCACCGCAAGATGATGGATTGGGTCGATGTGCGCGACTATGGCGCCGTGGGCAACGGGGTGACGGATGACACGGCGGCCTTTGCTGCGGCGGATGCGGCGGCGGCGGGGCGGGAAGTGCTGGTTTCGGCGGGGAGCTATTATATCGCCGGGCATCTGACTCTGAACGCGCGGGTGCTGTTTCAGGGCACGCTGACCATGCCCGCGGGCTCGCGGCTGGCCTGCACGCGGAACTTCGATCTCGATACCTATGCGGCGGCCTTCGGCAGCGAGCTTCTGGGCTTCATTAAGGCGCTGCAGGTGCTGTTCTATTTCTCGGATCATGTGGCGCTTGATCTGAGCGGGCGGCGGGTCGATCTGACGGCGCCGATCAACGTGGCTTCCGTGGCCGGGATGATCAGCTTTGCCACGCGGCGGGTGCTGACCAACGGGCAGCTGAACGCCGTGGCGGGCAGCGGCTGGGCGACAGAGACGGTCACCTCGACGGCCACCTATTCCACCAGCGCGCCGACGCGGCTGACGGGCGTCAGCAACGTGGCCAATGTGCCGGTGGGGGCGCGGGTCAGCGGCACCGGGGTGGGGCGCGAGGTCCACGTGCTGTCGAAGAACGTGGGCGCGGGCACGGTGGAGCTGAGCCTGCCGCTCTGGGCGGCGGCGGGGACGCGGACGCTGACCTTCACCCGCAACAGGTACATGCTGGATTTCAGCGGCTTCTCCTCGCTGTCGAAGTTCGAGATCACCGATGTCGAGCTGCAGTGCAATGGCGAGGCGAGCGGCATCCTGCTGCCGGTGGCGGGCAGCACCTTCCGGCTGGCCGACTGTGTGATCAACCGACCGAAGGACCGCGGCATCACCTCGATCGGCTCGGGCTGTCAGGGGATGCTGATCGACCAGTGCCAGTTCCTGTCGAACGAGCAGTCGGCGCGGGCGCAAGACCGCACGACCGTCGGGCTGAACGTGAACAGCAACGACATCAAGATCCGCGACAGCCGCGTGGTGCGGTTTGCGCATTTCGCGGTGCTGAATGGCACGGGGCACATGCTGATCGGCAACCACATCTTCCAGGGCGACGACGAAACGGCGGGGCTGCGGCGGGCCGGGGTGATCTTTACCCAGACCAATGCCAAATCGCTGGTGACGGGCAATTACATCGACAACTGCTTCATCGAATGGTCGAACGAGCACGATTCGGCCCCGGGCTATGCCGATGAGTATTCCTTCGGCGGGCTGACGGTCAGCGACAACATCTTCACCTCGACCGATGTCGCGCCCTCGTTCCGCTGGTTCGTGGTGACGCCGCGCGGGGCAGGGCATTTCCTCAACGGGTTGAGCATGACCGGCAACGCCTTCCGCGCGGTGAACGGCAACATCGACCGGATCGAGAAGATCGACACTTCGACCGCGACACTCGATTTCACCCGCTTCCGCAATGTGGTGATCGAGAGCAACACCTATAACGGCGTCGATCAGATCACCGCGAGCCCGGTGATGGTGGAGCATGTGCAGAACACCGCCGCCGATACATGGGTGGTGGATGCGGGGGCCTATCTGCCCTTCGGGGCCCGGGCGCGCAATGTGGCCGGACTGGTGGCCGAAGGGGCGATCACCACGGGCGCCGGGGCGGCGCAATATGCGATGCCCTACGTGCAGGTGGAGCAGGGCTCGGGCGGCAAGCAGGTGAACCTGCGCTGGCCGCAGGACGTGAAGGGGCGCGTGCACGTCACGCTGCGCTGCGACAACCCGGTCTGAGCCGGGTTCAGACGCGGCGCAGATCCTCGGCCGAGAGCCGGAAGGCCCGCCCGAAGCCGCCGTTCAGCAGGCCCGAGACCGGGATCAGCCGGGCAAAGGCGAAATCGGCGAAGTCGACGTAGAGCTTGGCCTTGGGATGCTCGACCAGCCAATGATCGCGCAAACGGTTGTGATCGTCCGACGACCGTTCCACCAGCTGCGCCTCCGCCCGGATCATCAGGCGGGGGGTGTGCCAAAGGGTCGCCCCTGGGGCCGGGGTCGCCCACCATGACCGAGGCGGCGGGATTCGCCTTCAGCGCCGCCATATGCGGTGCCAGCCCCGAGATCAGGGTGAGCGGAACGCCCTGCGGATCAAGGCCGAAGGCGATCATGCTGATGCCCGGGCCGCCCTGATCGGGGTCGATCACCGCCAGCGAGGCATGGCGGGCCTTCGACATCAGGGTCTGCGCCAGCGTGCGCGCATCTGCATCGGCGGGTCCGACCGGGTCCGGGCGGTTCTGCATGGGCCCTCATGGGGATTGACAAGGTGGAACGACGGGCGCTGTGCTGCCTGAGTTCAGCGGTACAGGCGCACTATGCCGGAGACAAGACTTTCCCTTTCGCAGAGCTTTGTCGAAAAGTTCAAGCGGACCTTCATCCACCCCTACGCCGACACCTATCTGCCCAAGATCGTCACCGTGCTGCGCGAAGGCTACGGCAGTGCCGAGCTGCGCGCCGATGCGCTGGCGGGGCTGACGGTGGCCATCGTGGCCCTGCCACTGTCGATGGCCATCGCCATCGCCTCGGGGGTGGGGCCGGAGCGGGGGCTCTTCACGGCGATCGTCGGGGGCTTCCTCGTCTCGGCGCTGGGTGGCAGCCGGCACCAGATCGGCGGGCCTGCCGGGGCCTTCATCGTGCTGGTCTCGGTCTGCGTGATGCAGATCGGCATCGCGGGGCTGATCCTCGCCACCTTCCTGTCGGGCTTCCTCTTGATCGCCATGGGGACGCTGAAGCTCGGCAGCTACATCCGTTTCATTCCCTATCCGGTGACAGTGGGCTTCACCGCCGGGATCGCGGTGATCATCTTCGCCAGCCAGCTGCGCGACCTCTTCGGGCTGAGCCCGGGGGCCGAGCCGGGCGAGCTTGTCGGCAAGCTTCAGGCGCTCTGGGCGGCGCGGGCCACGGCGAGCCCGGCCGCGATGGCGGTGGCGCTGGGGACGGTGACGGTGATCCTTGCGCTGCGGCGGTTCCTGCCGCGCTGGCCGGGGATGCTGGTGGCGGTGGTGCTGGCCGCTCTGGTCGCGGCGCTGGCCGGGTTGCCGGTGGAGACCATCGGCAGCACCTTCGGCGCCTTGCCCCGGGTGCTGCCCGCCCCGGCGCTGCCCGCGCTGAGCCTTGGCGCAATCGCCGAGGCCATGCCCTTCGCCGTCAGCTTCACGCTGCTCGGCGCCATCGAGTCGCTGCTCTCCGCCGTCGTGGCCGACGGGATGACCGGGCGGCAGCACCGCTCCAACGCCGAGCTGATCGCGCAGGGTTGGGCCAACGTGGGATCGGCGCTCTTCGGCGGGTTCTGTGTCACCGGCACCATCGCGCGCACCGCGACCAATGTGCGCGCGGGCTCGCACGGGCCGGTCTCGGGGATGCTGCATGCGCTGTTCCTTCTGGCCTTCATGCTGATCGCCGCCCCGCTGGCCGCCTATATCCCGCTCGCCGCACTGGCGGGGGTGCTGGCGGTGGTGGCGTGGAACATGTTCGAGAAGGAGGAATTCTGGTCGCTCCTGCGCGCCTCATGGGGCGATGCGCTGGTGGTGGTGGTCACCTTCCTGCTGGTGGTGTTCCGTGACCTGACCGAGGGCATCGTGGTGGGCTTCGCTCTGGGCGGGCTCGTCTTCATCAGCCGGATGTCCGGCGCGGCGGAGGTGCGCGGCGATGCCTCGCCCGAGGTCGAGACCGCGCAGTCGCGCGACCGGGTGGTCTATCAGCTGCACGGGCCGTTCTTCTTCGGGGCGGCGGCGCGGCTCGGCACGGTGCTGGCGCGGCTCGCCGACCATCCGCGCGCCTTCGTGCTGGATTTCACCCATGTGCCCTTCATCGACAGCTCCGGCGCGCGCTCCTTCGAGCTTCTGGCGCGCAAGACGGCGCGGCAGGGAACGGCCTTCTACATCACCGGCGCCAATGTCGAGGTGCGCCGCGCGTTGATCGTGCAGGGGCTGAGGGAGCCGAAGGTGCATTACCTGCCCGACATGCAGAGCGTCGACGAAGCTCTGGCTCAGGCGAAGGGATCTTCCGGATAGCCCACGCCGGTCAGGTAGAGCCCTTCCGGCGGGCAGACCGGGCCGCAGCGCGCCCGGTCGCAGGCCGCGAGCGCCTCGGCCACCGCTTCGGGCGCCCAGGCCCCGGCGCCGACGCGTTCCAGCGTGCCGACGATGGAGCGGACCTGATTGTGCAGGAAGCTGCGGGCGCGCAGGGTGAAGCGGTATTCAATACCGTTGGGCACCTCGACCTGCGTGATCGACAGCTCGTCCAGCGTCTTCACCGGCGAGGCGGCCTGACAGCCCGCCGCGCGGAAGGTGGTGAAGTCGTGTTTTCCCAGCAGATGCGCCGCCCCGGCCTGCATCGCCGCCAGATCCAGCGGATGCGGCACGCGCCAGACCTTGCCGCGGTCATGCACCGCCGGGGCGCGGCGGCTGAGCAGGCGGAAGAGATAGCGCCGCTCGCGGGCCGAGAAGCGGGCGTGGAAATCGTCCGCCACCCGGGCCACCGCCACCACGGCCACCGGCTGCGGCCGCAGATGGGCGTTGAGCGCGCCCGAAAGCTTGAACGTGTCCCAGTCCTTCGCCAGATCGCAATGCGCCACCTGTCCCGTGGCATGCACCCCGGTATCGGTGCGCCCCGCGGCGGCGATGGCATGGACGCCCGGCTCCAGCCGCGCCAGCGCCGCCTCGATCGCGCCCTGCACCGAAGGCAGGCTCGCCTGCCGCTGCCAGCCGGCAAAGGGGCCCCCGTCGTACTCGATCTTCAGCGCATATCTCGGCATGGGCCGCGCTTAGCATCGCCGCCGCGCCAAGCCAAGCTGCGTCCTGTTGGCACGGCGACCCCGCGCGCCTACATAGACGCAGAAGAGCCGCTATCCTGACGCGGACGCAATGAAGGGGCAGCGCTTGGTTTTCCGAACCCTTACCGACGGCGTGACGCGCGGCATCGAAGGCGCGCTCGGCGCCGTGTCCGAGACGCTGTTCGAGCCGGTGGTGCGGCTGGGCGTCACCGGCCTGTCGCGGGCGGGCAAGACCGTGTTCATCACCGGGCTGGTCGCCAACCTGCTCGACCGGGGCCGCATGCCGCAGCTGCGCGCGCAGGCCGAGGGGCGGATCGAGGCGGTCTTCCTGCAGCCCCAGCCCGACGACACCCTGCCGCGCTTCGATTTCGAGGCGCATCTGGCGGCGCTGACCGGCGACGATCCGCGCTGGCCCGCCTCCACCCGCTCGATCTCGGAGCTGCGGCTGTCGTTCCGGGTCAGGCCCTCGGGCATGCTCTCGGGGCTGACCGGGCCGCGCACCGTGCATCTCGACATCATCGACTACCCCGGCGAGTGGCTTCTGGACCTCTCGTTGATGACCAAGACCTATGCGCAATGGTCCGACGACACGCTGACCCGGCTGGCGAACCGTCCGCAGGCCCGGCCCTTCATGGCAATGTCCCGGGCCGAGGATGGTTCGCTGAAGCTGGAGGAGGCGCGGGCGCAGGCGCTGGCCGCGAGCTTCACCGATTATCTGAACGCGGCGCGCAAGGCCGGGTGGTCCGATTGCACGCCGGGCCGCTTCATACTGCCGGGCGATCTGGCGGGGTCGCCGGTGCTGACCTTCGCGCCGCTGCCGGCGCCGTCGCAGGCGCCCCGGGGCAGCCTCTACCGCGAGATGGACCGCCGCTTCGAGGCCTACAAGAGCCACGTCGTGCAGCCCTTCTTCCGCGAGCATTTCAGCCGGATCGACCGGCAGGTGGTGCTGGTGGATGCGCTGGGGGCGATCCATGCCGGGCCGCAGGCTCTGGAGGATCTGCGCCGCACCATGGCCGAGATCCTGCAGGCCTTCCGTCCCGGGCGGAACACCTTCCTCAGCCAGCTGCTGCTCGGTCACCGGGTCGAGCGCATCCTCTTCGCCGCGACGATGGCCGACCACCTGCACCACACCCAGCACCCCAAGCTGACCGCGATCATGCAATCCATGCTGCGCGAGGCGCGCGACCGCGCCGCCTTCGCCGGGGCGCTGACCGCCGCCATGTCGCTGTCCTCCTTGCGCGCCACGGTCGAGGAGACGGTGACGCGCCACGGCGAGACGGTGGAGGCGGTGCGCGGGCGGCTGATGGAGAGCGGGCGGCAGGCGGCGATGTATCCGGGCGAGCTGCCCGACGATCCGGCGCGGCTGCTCTCGCCGGCGCGGGAGGGGGCGGAGCGCTGGCTCGACGCCGAATTCGCACTGATGCGCTTCGGGCCGGCGCGGATCGCGCTGAAACCCGGCGAGGGGCCGCCGCATATCCGGTTGGACCGCGCCGCCGAATTCCTGATCGGAGACCGGCTGTGACCGATATTCCGCCGCCAAAGAAGCCGCTGCTGATGGATTGGGACGAGGCCGGGGACGAGGCTTGGGCCGACCCCGCCGAGGCGCCGCCCGTCCCCGATCTCGACCTGCCGCAGGGGCAGGCGATGCTGGCCGCCAGCCGCATCGCCACCGTGCGCGGCTCGCGCTTCGGGCGCTTCGCCACATGGGTCTTCGTCACCACCTTCACCTTCGTGCTGTCGGTGGCGGCGTGGGAGTTCGTGACCGACCTCATCAACCGCAACACGGTGATCGGCAGCGTGGCGCTGGTGCTGGTCGGTGCCGCCATCCTGACGGCGCTGACGCTTGCGCTGCGCGAATGGATGTCCTTCCTGCGGCTGGCGAAACTCGACCACCTTCGCCGCGACGCCGCCCTTGCCCGCAGCGGCGAGGACCTGAAGCTGGCGCGTTCCGTGACCCACAGCCTCGAGCGGCTCTATGCGGCGCGCCCCGACCTGCGCTGGGGCCGCGCCCGGCTGGAGGAGCGGCGGGCCGAGGTCTTCGACGTGGACGGGCTGCTGGGGCTGGCCGAGAACGAGCTTCTTGTTCCGCTCGACCAGATGGCGCGGCGCGAGATCGAAGCGGCGGCGCGGCAGGTGGCGACGGTGACGGCGCTGGTGCCGCTGGCGCTCGCGGATGTGGCGACGGCGCTTTTCGCCAATCTGCGCATGGTGCGGCGGATCGCCGAGATCTACGGCGGGCGCTCGGGCAGCTTCGGCAGCTTCCGCCTGCTGCGCCGGGTGTTCTCCTATCTCGTCGCCACCGGCGCCGTCGCCATCACCGACGACCTGATCCATTCGGTCGCCGGCGGCGGCGTGCTGTCGAAGGTCTCGCGCCGCTTCGGCGAGGGCGTGGTGAACGGCGCGCTCACCGCCCGGGTCGGCGTCGCTGCGATGGAGCTCTGCCGCCCGCTGCCCTTCCACACCGCGCCGAAGCCCAAGGTGACCAACCTCATCAGCCGCGCGCTCACCGGCCTCTTCGACCGCTGAGCGCCACTGGACCGGCCCCTGCGGCTTGGCTATAAGGCCCGCATGATGCACCTTTGCGCGATCATCGCCCGAATTACCGGCCCGGCGCTCTGACATTCTCAGGCGCCGGGACCGCTGCCATGCCATGGCGCGAGAGCCCACGAGGGCCGCGCCTTCCCTGACATTCCCGCCGAAGGACCGCATCAGATGTGCGCCGACACGACCACCGTCCCCGACTACAAGGACACCGTCTTCCTGCCCGAAACCGACTTCCCGATGCGCGGCGGCCTGCCGCAGCGCGAACCGGAGTGGCTGAAGCGCTGGGAAGAGATCGGCATCTACGACCGCCTGCGCGAGAAGGCCGGCAACCGCACCCCCTTCACGCTGCATGACGGCCCTCCCTATGCCAACGGCCATCTGCACATCGGTCACGCGCTGAACAAGGTGCTGAAGGACATGGTGGTGCGCAGCCAGCAGATGATGGGCAAGGATGCCCGCTATGTGCCCGGCTGGGACTGCCACGGCCTGCCGATCGAGTGGAAGATCGAGGAGCAGTACCGCGCGCGGGGCGAGAACAAGGACGACGTCGACAAGGTGACCTTCCGTCAGGAATGCCGCCGCTTCGCCGAGGGCTGGATCGACATCCAGCGCGAGGAGTTCAAGCGGCTGGGCGTCACCGGCAACTGGGCCGACCCCTATCTCACGATGAACTACCACGCCGAGGCGGTGATCGCCGAGGAGTTCATGAAGTTCCTGATGAACGGCTCGCTCTATCAGGGCTCGAAGCCGGTCATGTGGTCGCCGGTCGAGAAGACCGCCCTGGCCGAGGCGGAGGTGGAGTATCACGACCACACCTCGCATATGATCTGGGTTCGGTTTGCCCCTTGGATGCATGCGCAGCAGGACGAGCTCGATCTCACGCCCTCAGAGGATCTGATGCAGGCTGCTGTCGTGATCTGGACCACGACGCCTTGGACCATCCCGCAGAACCGCGCCATCGCTTTCAATCCCACTATTGAATACGGGTTGTTCCGCGTTCTCACCGTTGGTGAAAACAGTGCGGTGCAAGCTGGTGAGACGGTGCTTCTCGCTTGCAAGCTTGCCGCTGATGTTATGAAGCAGGCTCGGGTTGAGACCTTCGAGCTGGTGCGAACGGTCCCGGCAGCGCAGCTGGAAGGTCTTGGCTGCCGCCACCCGTTCCATGGCCTTGAAGGCGCGCAAGGGGAATGGGACTACAATGTCCCCCTGCTGCCTGGCGATCATGTCACCGACGATGCGGGCACCGGTTTCGTGCACACCGCGCCGAGCCACGGCGATGACGACTATCAGCTCGGCCAGAAATTCGGCCTGCCGATGACCTACAACGTCGAGCCCGACGGCTCCTACCGTACCGACCTGCCGCTGTTCGGCGGGCAAGCGATCCTGACGGTAGAGGGCAAAGAGGGCCCGGCCAACGTCTCGGTCATCAAGCAGTTGGCCTATGCGGGCAAGCTCTTCGCCAAGGGCAAGCTGAAGCACTCCTACCCGCATTCGTGGCGCTCCAAGGCCCCGCTGATCTATCGCAACACGCCGCAGTGGTTCGTCGCCATCGACAAGCCGCTCGACGACGGCATGGGCCAATATGGCGATACCATCCGGACCCGGGCGCTGACCTCGATCGACAGCCTCGTGCAATGGACGCCGCAGACCGGGCGCAACCGGCTCTACTCGATGATCGAGGCGCGGCCCGACTGGGTGCTGTCGCGCCAGCGGGCCTGGGGCGTGCCGCTGACCTGCTTCGTCCGCAAGGGCACCAAGCCGACCGATGCCGACTTCCTGCTGCGCGATCCGGAAGTGAACACCCGCATCCTCGCCGAGTTCGAGGAGAACGGCGCCGATGTCTGGTATGTGCCGGGGTTCAAGGAGAAGATCCTCGACGGGCTGCATGATCCGCAGGACTTCGAACAGGTCTTCGACGTGCTCGACGTCTGGTTCGATAGCGGCTCCACCCATGCCTTCGTGCTGCGCGACCGTCCCGACGGGTCGGAGGACGGGTTGGCCGATCTCTATCTCGAAGGCACCGACCAGCACCGTGGCTGGTTCCACTCCTCGATGCTGCAGGCCTGCGGCACCAAGGGCCGCGCGCCCTATCGCGGCGTGCTGACCCACGGCTTCACGCTGGACGAGAAGGGCATGAAGATGTCCAAATCGGTCGGCAACACCGTGGCGCCCGAGCAGGTGATCAAGGAATACGGGGCCGACATCCTGCGGCTCTGGGTGGCGCAGTCGGACTACACCATCGACCTGCGCATCGGGAAGGAGATCCTGAAGGGCACCGCCGACAGCTACCGCCGCCTGCGCAACACCATGCGCTTCCTGCTGGGGGCGCTGAAAGGCTTCTCCGAGGCCGAGCGGGTTGACGCCGCCGAGATGCCGGAGCTGGAGCGCTGGGTGCTGCACCGGCTGGCCGAGCTGGATGTCGAGGTGCGCAAGGGCTATGCCGCCTACGACTTCCAGGGCGTGTTCCAGAAGCTCTTCGCCTTCTGCACCACCGATCTGTCGTCGGTCTTCTTCGACATCCGTAAGGACTCGCTCTACTGCGACGCACCCACCGCGCTGCGCCGCCGCGCCGCCCGCACCGTGCTCGATCTGGTCTTCCACCGGCTGGTCACATGGTTCGCGCCGGTGCTGGTCTTCACCATGGAGGAGGTCTGGCTGCAGCGTTTCCCCGAAGGCTCGGTGCATCTGCAGGACATGCCGGAGACGCCCGCAGGCTGGCTCGATCCGCAGCTTGCGGCGAAATGGGCGGGCATCCGTCAGGTGCGCCGCGTGGTGACGGCGGCCTTGGAGGTGCAGCGCACCGCCAAGGTGATCGGCGCCAGCCTCGAGGCGGCGCCCGTGGTGCATGTGGCCGATACCGATACGCTGGCCGCACTGCGCTCGGTCGATTTCGCCGAGATCTGCATCACCTCCGACCTGCAGCTGACCGGCGATCCGGAACCGGCCGAAGCCTTCCGCCTGCCGGAAGTGCCGGGTGTGGGCGTGGTCTTCGAACTGGCCGAGGGGCAGAAATGCGAACGCTGCTGGCAGATCCTGCCGGATGTCGGCACGCATGCCCATCCCTGCACCTGCGCCCGCTGCAACGATGCCCTCGGATGAGGCGATCCGCGCGGTCCTGATGGACCTCGCCCATCGGCGGGGCAGGGGGAAGACCTTCTGCCCCTCCGAAGCCGCCCGCGAGATCGGCGGCGACTGGCGGGCGCTGATGCCCGACGTTCGAGCCGTGGCCGGGGCGCTGCAGGACGAAGGCGCGCTGCAGGCTTCGCAAGACGGCAAGCCGGTCGATCCCCGTACTGCCGAGGGCCCGATCCGGCTGGCGCTGCGATGAAACAGGGGCGCTACCTCAGCCCGCTCGGCGCACTGGTGTTGACCGAAGTGGAGGGGCGCCTGACCCGGCTGCGCTGGGAGGAGGGCGGGACCGACGACAGCTCGCCCCTGCTCGATGCGGCCCGCAGTCAGCTCGACGCCTATTTCGCCCGCCGCCTGACCCGCTTCGACCTGCCGCTTGCCCTGGGCGAAGGCTTTCCCGCCCGCTTCCTCGCCGCGCTGCAGGCGATCCCCTTCGGCGAGACCCGGCGCTATGGCGAGCTTGCCAAGGCACTCGGCGTTTCAGCGCAGGCCATCGGCCAGGCCTGCGGCGCCAATCCGCTGCCGATCCTGATCCCCTGCCACCGGGTGCTGGGCGCCAGCGGCCTCGGCGGCTTCTCGGCGCCCGGCGGGGTGGAGACCAAGGTGGCGCTGCTCAGGCACGAGGGCGCAGCCTCGCTGCTGATCTGAGCGCCGGGGTTGCAGGAGCCGCCGCAGCCCGATAGCCACATGACAGATTCATGACAGGCGAACGGGACGGATGAGCGTCGGTATCCTTCTGGCGGTCCTCGGCGCCGCCCTGCTCCACGCGACGTGGAACGCGATGATCAAGCTCGAGACCTCGAAGGTCGGGGCGATGGTCATCCTCTCGGTCGCCGAGATTCCCATCGGCCTTGCCATCGCGCTGAGCCGCCCGATGCCCGCGCCGGAGGTCTGGCCTTGGGTGCTGGCGGCGGGCTGCACGCATTTCTGCTACAAGTTCTTCCTGACCTACGCCTATGAGCGCGGCGACCTGAGCCGGGTCTACCCCATCGCCCGCGGCGCCGCGCCGATGTTCGTGGCGCTCGTGGGGGCGGCCTTCCTGGCCGACCGGGTCAGCGGCGCGCAATATGCCGGGATCGCGGTGCTCGGCTGCGGCATCCTGCTGATGGCGCGGGGCGTGTTCACCCAAGGAGAGGAGCGCAGGCTTCTGCCCTTCGCGCTCGGCTCGGCGGCGGCGACCGCGACATACACGCTGATCGACGGGCTGGGGGCGCGGGTCTCGGGCGATGCGGTGGCCTATGTCGCTTGGGTCTTCGTGGTGGATGGGCTCCTGTTCAGCCTCGGCATGCTGGGGCTGCGCGGGCGCTCGGTGCTCGCGGGCGGGGCGCGGGCCTGGATGATGGGCGGGCTGGCCTGCGTGGCCTCCTACGGCGCCTATGCGATCTCGATCTGGGCGATGACTGTCGCGCCGATCGCGGTGGTGGCGGCGCTGCGCGAGACCTCGATCCTCTTCGCGGTGCTGATCGGCTGGCTGGTCTTCGGCGAGCGGATGACGCGCGACAAGGCGCTGGCGGCAGGGCTGATCGTGCTCGGCGTGGTGCTGACGCGGCTCTGACGCTCAGCGCAGGCGGCGCTCGGGGATGATCTGCTGCGCGACCCCGGCGAAGACGAGGTAGAGCGAGGTGCTGACCAGCCCCCAATGCGCCCAGCTCTGCGGGTGGAAATCGACCCAGGCCGCCCAACCGGCAAAGAACACCCAGGCGGTGGCGACGGGCAGGGTGACGCCGCGCCAGCGGTCGGTGCGCACGGGGTGGACGAATTTCAGGTTGGTGAACATGGCCACGGTCAGGGCGATGACGATCAGCAGGATCGTCATGTGGCTGGGCTGCGCGGCAAAGAGCACCAGCACCACCATGTTCCAGCAGGCGGGGAAGCCCGCGAAGGAATAATCCTTCGTCTTCATCCGCGTGTCGGCAAAATAGACCACCGAGCCGTAGACGATGACGATGATCGCGATCCACCCGGTCCAGCCCGGCAGCATCCCCGACTTGAACAGCGCATAGGCCGGGATGAAGACATAGGTCAGGTAGTCGATGATCAGATCCAGCAGCACCCCGTCATAGGTCGGCCAGTTGGACTTGACGTCGTAGCGCCGCGCCAGCGGGCCGTCGATGCCATCGACGAACAGCGCCACCACCAGCCAGAGGAACATCAGGCTCCACTGCTCCTCGACGGCGGCGAGCATGGCCAGCATCGACAGAACCGCGCCCGTGGCGGTGAGCAGATGGACGGAAAGGGCTTTGAGACGGGAGTGCATCGGCCTGTCATGCCGGAAAGTTGACAAGCTGGCAAGCCGCACCGTCGGACTGCGACCGCCCGTCCCGCCGTGACCCGGGGTCAGCCCACCTCTGCCAGCAGCGTCAGGAAGCGCCGCGCGAGCGTCGCATCGGTCGGTGCGCCGTTGTCGGCAGCCTTCATTGCCATGGCATTTTCCAGCGTGCCGAGCGGCGATTGTTCGGGCTCCGGCGCCGCTTTTGGCGGCTCCTCCGGCGGCGGGGCGTCGGGTTCCTCGGCCCGCCCGACCTCGGCGATCTGCGGCTCCGCGTCGATGGCACCGCCCGGGGCGGCGACCGCCACCTGCGCGGGCACGGCGCTTTCGCTGAGCGCCAGAAGCTCGTCCGAGGATAGCGAGCCGTCCTTGTCGGTGTCCGCTGCCATCAGCGCCTGCACCAGCGAGGCCACGTCGATGTCGCTGGTCGACGACGGCGGCGGCGGCGGGGGAGGCGGCGGCGGGCGGCGGGTTTCGGTGTTTACATCTGCCTGATGTGCCGCCACGGCCTTCTGGATTGCCGAAATGAGATCGGCGGCGGTGCCTGAATAGACTTGCGAAACGGTCACGGAACACATCCTCTCTATCTTGGGACGTGGCGCGATATTGGCACCCGAGCCTTAACGTGAAATTAACGTGGCTCAAAAAAGCCGTTTAAAATCAATAAAACTCTAGGCGTCACGCCCGCGGATGCGCCCGGGCATAGACCTCCATCAGCCGTGCGGAATCCACCGCCGTATAGGCTTGGGTCGTCGAAAGCGAGGCATGGCCGAGCAGCTCCTGGATCGCCCGCAGATCGCCGCCCGCGTTCAGGAGATGCGTGGCGAAGGAATGGCGCATCGCATGCGGCGTCGCCGTCGCGGGCAGGCCGAGCGCGTTGCGCGCCTTCTCCATCACCAGGGCGATCTGGCGCGGGTTCAGCGGCCCGCCCCGTGCGCCACGAAACAGCACGCCCGAGCCCAGATCGAAGGGGCAGAGCGCCGCATAACGCGCCACGGCCGCGCGGGCGGCGGGCAGGACCGGCACCAGGCGCTGCTTGTCGCCCTTGCCGGTGATGCGCAGCACCTCGGGCAGCGGATGCACCGTGCCGGGCAGCCCCAGCGCCTCCGAGATCCGCAGCCCGCAGCCATAGAGCAGCGTCACCACCGCCTGATCCCGCGCGGCGATCCAGTCCTCCAGCGACTGATCCGCGACGGTGGCGATCATTGCTCGCGCATCGCCCTCGGCCAGAGGGCGCGGCAGCTTGCGGCGGAACTTGGGGCTGCGGGCCGACAGCACCGCCGTCGCATCCAGACCCTCGCGTTCGGCAAGCCAGGCGGTGAAGCCCTTCACCGCCGAGAGCGCGCGCGCCAGCGACCGCGCGCTCACGCCCCGCCCGCGCTCATGCGCCATCCAGGCGCGCAGATCGGCGTGGGGAAGGGTGGCGAGCCCGGCCAGCCCCTCGGTGCCGCCGCGATGCCCGGCCATGAAGGCGAGATAAGCCGCGACGTCGGCGTTGTAGGCCTTCAGCGTGTTCTCCGCAGCCCCGTCCAGCACCCGCAGATGCCCGAGCCATGCCTCCAGCGCCGCGCGGGCGGCCGGAGAGATGGCGAGGCTCACGACAGCCAACGGCGCATGGTGCGCTCGAAAACCGAGGCGAAGAAGGCCAGAAGATCGGTGCCCTGCGTCGGCTTGAAGTGATGCGGATCGTCCGATCCCATCACCAGCATGCCCGGCAGCCGCCCCTTGCCGAAGTCGAGCCGCATCAGCGCCTCCGACCGGATGCTGCCCGCCGCCTCGCCATAGATCGTGGCCGAGGCCGCATCGGTTGCGCGCAGCGTCACCGGGCGCGGCGCCAGCGCCTTGCCGCCCGCCAGATAGCTGTCGATGAAGCCGGGCTCGGCCACATAGAGCACCTTGCCCAGCTTGCGCAGTGAGGGATCTTCGGCGCTCTGAACCGATTCCAGCACCAGCCGCACGCAGTCGAGCCGCAGCGTCTGCGCCACGTCGCCCGCGAGGCTGACGAGGAAATCCTCGAAGGTCAGCGGGTCGAGCATCTGCAGGATCGCCCGATGCACCTGATTGGTGCCCGCGAGATTCTCGTAGGCCGCAGCGATCACCGAGCGATGCGTGTCCTCCAGTCGGTCGAGCTGGCCTTCCAGCCGCTCCATCGCGATGCCGCGCAGATCGACGATGTTGTTGCCCATCGCCCGTTCGTTGGCGGCGATGAGCGCCTTCATCAGGTCGCGGTCTTCGAGGATCACCTCGGGCTCCGCGAGAATGCGGTCGCGCACATCCTGTTCGATCATGCCGTCCCCCACCTGATGCCGCCCCCCGTTGCTCAGGAAAGGATCGTCTGCCCGGTCTTCGCCCAGTCCTTGGTGAACTGGTCGAGCCCCTTGTCGGTCAGCACATGGCCGGCCAGCGCCTTGATGACCGAGGGCGGCGCGGTCATCACGTCGGCGCCGATGCGGGCGCATTCGGCGACATGATTGGCCGAGCGGATCGAGGCGGCGAGGATCTGGGTCTGGAAGTCGTAGTTGTCATAGACCTGCCGGATGTCGGCGATCAGCTCCATCCCGTCGATGTTGATGTCATCGAGCCGGCCGACGAAGGGCGAGATGAAGGTGGCCCCGGCCTTGGCGGCGATCAGCGCCTGATTGACCGAGAAGCAGAGCGTCACGTTCACCATGTGCCCGGCTTCCGACAGGACCTTGCAGGCGCGCAGCCCGTCCCAGGTCAGCGGCACCTTCACCACGATGTTCGGCGCGATCTCGACCAGCTTGCGGCCCTCGGCGATCATGTCCTCGGCCTTCAGCGCCACCACCTCGGCAGAGACCGGGCCCGGCACCAGCTCGCAGATCTCCTTGGTCACCTCGAGGATGTTGCGCCCCGACTTCAGGATCAGCGAGGGGTTCGTCGTCACCCCGTCCACCATGCCAAGCTCGTGCAGTTCGGCGATTGCTGCGACATCGGCGGTGTCGACAAAGAATTTCATGATGCGCGTTCCTCGAGGTTCTGGGGTGCGGGGGTGTTGCCCCGGCGGTCAGGGGTGTAGATAGCGCAACGGAACCGATGGGGAAAGGGAGCGCCGTGACGGCACAGTTTGCAGAGGGCGATCTGGTGGGCATCCTGACCACCGAGCCTCTGGGCCGCGTGCTGGACTACCGCGCGCCGGAAGGGGGCTGCGGGCTGGGCGATTATGTCGAGGTGCCGCTGGGCCCGCGCCGGGTCTTGGGTGTGGTCTGGGGGCCGGGCGAGGGCGGCTACGATCTGGCCAAGGTCCGCCCGGTGACGCGGGTGCTCGAGGCGCTGCCGATGCGCGACGAGATGCGCGCCTTCCTCGCCCGCGCGTCGGAATACACGCTGACGCCGCTCGCCTCGATGTTGCGGCTGTCAACGCGCGCCCCGGGTCTGGGCGAGCCGCCCTCGACCCGCCGCGTCTACCGTCTCGGTGATGCCGAACCCTCCCGCGCCACCGACGCCCGCCTGCGCGTGCTCGATACGCTGCGCGCCTATGGCGGGGCGGCGGTGACGCTGGCCGAGCTGTCGGCCGAGGCCGGGGTGACGACCTCGGTGGTCAAGGGGCTGGTGAAATCCGGCGCCGTTCTCGAAGAGGACGCCCCGCGCGATCTGCCCTATCCGCCGCTCGACCCCGAAATGCAGGGCGCCCGACTGGCCGGCGACCAGATCGCCGCGGGCGATGCCTTGGTCGCGGCGGTGGCGATGGGCGGCTATGGCACGACGCTCCTGAAAGGCGTCACCGGCTCGGGCAAGACCGAGGTCTATCTCGAGGCGGTGGCCGAATGTCTGCGGCAGGGGCGGCAGGCGCTGGTGCTCCTGCCAGAGATCGCGCTGACCTCGGAATTCCTCACCCGCGTCGAGGCCCGCTTCGGCGCCCGCCCCGCAGAATGGCATTCCGGCGTCACCTCCACCGAACGGCGCAGGCTGTGGCGCATGGTGGGCGAGGGCGGTGCACAATTCGTGGTCGGCGCGCGCTCCGCGCTGTTCCTGCCGTTCCGCGATCTGGGCCTGATCGTCGTCGATGAGGAGCACGACACCTCCTACAAGCAGGAGGAGGTCGTCTTCTACAATGCCCGCGACATGGCGGTGCTGCGCGCCTCGATCTGCGGCTGTCAGGTGGTGCTGGCCTCGGCAACGCCCTCGCTGGAAAGCTGGGCCAATGCCGATGCCGGCAAATACACGCGGCTCGACCTCGGCGCGCGCTTCGGCGTGGCCGAGATGCCCGAGATGCATGCCATCGACATGCGCGCCGAGCAGCTGCCCTCGAACCGCTGGATCTCGGGCACGCTGGCCCGCTCGGTCGAGGCGCGGGTGGCGCGGGGCGAGCAGTCTCTGCTGTTCCTCAACCGGCGCGGCTATGCGCCGGTGACGATCTGCAGGGCCTGCGGTCACCAGATCGGCTGCGACGACTGCGACGCGCGGATGGTGGAGCACCGCTTTCTCAAGCGTCTCGTCTGCCACCAATGCGGCGCGACGAAGCCGATGCCCGTGGCCTGCCCCTCCTGCAAGGTCGAGGGCAAGATGGCCCCGGTCGGCCCGGGGGTGGAGCGCATGGCCGAGGAGGTGGCCGAACGCTTCCCCGAGGCGCGGGTGGCGGTGCTGTCCTCCGACCTCTTCGGCTCGGCCCGCGCGCTGAAGGAGCAGATCGGCCTGATCGCGGCGGGCGGGGCCGACATCATCATCGGCACGCAGATCGTCGCCAAGGGCCACAACTTCCCGCTCCTGACGCTGGTGGGGGTGATCGACGCCGATCTTGGGCTGCAGGGCTCCGACCTGCGCGCGGCGGAGCGGACCTTCCAGCTGATGCGGCAGGTGGCGGGCCGGGCCGGGCGTGCCGAGAAGCGCGGCGTGGCCCTGTTGCAGAGCTACCAGCCAGAGCATCCGGTGATCCGCGCCATCCTCGGCGGCGACGAGGAGGCCTTCTGGCGCGCCGAGGCTGCCGAGCGCCGCGCGGCGGGGGTGCCGCCCTACGGGCGGATGGCGGGGATCATCCTGTCGTCGCCCGACGTGGCGCAGGTCTTCGACTTCGGCGGCGAGCTCGCCCGCCGCGACGGCCCGCTGCGCCGGATCGGCGCGCAGGTCTTCGGGCCCGCGCCCGCGCCGATCGCGCGGGTCAGGGGGCGGCACCGGGTGCGGCTTCTGGTGAAGGCCGACAAGGGCGCGCCCCTGCAGGCGGCGCTGGCGGAATGGCTGGCGCAGCTGAAGCCGCCGAGCAACCTGCGGCTGGCCGTCGACATCGACCCGCAGAGCTTCCTCTGAGGGCCTCGCGCCCGCCGGGCACGAGACTGTGTTCATCTCTGGCGCGCGGAGTGACTGGTGAGAGGCAACGCCACATCCTATATTCCGACAATCCCAACCGGAGGCTCCCCCATGTTTTCGCTGACCCGCAAGAAAACCGAGATGGTCTCGCCCGCCGACGCCCTGCCGGGCCGCGCCACGCCGCTCCCCACCGCCGAGACGCATTTCCTCTCGGGCCTGCCGCTGAAATCGCCGGTGCCCGAGGGCATGGAACAGGCCGTCTTCGGCATGGGCTGTTTCTGGGGCGTAGAACGCAAGTTCTGGCAGGCGCCGAAGGGCGTCTGGCTGACCATGGTCGGCTATGCCGCGGGCTACACGCCGAACCCGACCTATCAGGAGGTCTGCACCGGCCTCACCGGCCATAACGAGGTGGTTCGGGTGATCTACGATCCCTCGGTGCTGTCCTACGAGGGGCTCCTGAAGCTGTTCTGGGAAAACCATGACCCGACGCAGGGCATGGCGCAGGGCAACGACCGCGGCACGCAGTATCGCTCGGGCATCTACACCTTCAACGACGCGCAGATGGCGGCTGCCAAGGCCAGCCTCGCCGCCTATCAGGGCGCGCTCAGCGCCTCGGGTCGCGGCAAGATCACTACCGAGATCCTGCCCGCGCCGGAATTCTACTTCGCCGAGGACTATCACCAGCAGTATCTGGCGAAGAATCCCGGCGGCTATTGCGGCATCGGCGGCACCGGCGTGACCTGCCCGATCGGCACCGGCATCGCCGCGCGCTGAGCTTGACCTTCGCCGGGGGCGGGGCTATCCGGCCCCATCCCCGGCGGGCTTCGGCCCCTGAAAACGTCAGGATCTGCCATGCCCACCTATTCCGCGCTCACCACCCTTCCCGGCGAAGATCCCGCTCTGGCCCTCGCCGAAGCGATGGAGAAGATGGAGCCGGAGCCGATCGGCGTCGGCGTCTTCGAGATCGAGGACGGCTCGGGTCTCTGGGAGGTCGGGGCCTATTATCTGGAAGAGCCGCAGTCGGCGCTCCTCGACATGCTGGCGATGGCCTTCGGCGCCAAGCCCTTCGCCCTCTCCGAACTGCCCGAAATCGACTGGGTCGCCAAGGTCCGCCGCGAACTGTCGCCGGTCGAGGCCGGGCGCTTCTTCGTCTTCGGCAGCCATGACGCCGACAAGGTCCCGGAAGGCCGCATCGCGCTGCAGATCGAGGCGACCGTGGCCTTCGGCACCGGCCACCACGGCACCACGCTCGGCTGCCTGCGCGCCTTCGACCGGCTGACCGACGAGGGCTTCACCCCGGCCAAGGTCGCCGACATCGGCTGCGGCACTGCCGTTCTGGCGATGGCGGCGGCCTCGGTGCTGCCCGAGGCGCTGGTGATCGCCTCCGACATCGACGAGGTGGCGGTGGACGTGGCACTGGCCAATGTGGCGATCAACCAGCTGGAAGGCCGGGTCGAGTGCCTGGAGGCCGCAGGCTTCGACCATCCGCGTCTGGCCGACGCCGCGCCCTTCGATCTGGTTTTCGCCAATATCCTCAAGGGGCCGCTGGTCGAGCTTGCCCCCGACATGGCCGCCCATATCGCCCCCGGCGGCATCGCCATCCTCTCGGGCCTTCTGGTCGTGCAGGCGGAGTCGATCCTCGAGGCCTATGACGCCGCCGGCTTCACGCTCTACAACCGTGAGGATATCGGCGAGTGGTCGGCGCTAACCCTTAGGAAGAATTGACCAATTCTCCCACCCGTCTTCCGGATGCCATAATTGTGCCCATCTCCTGACCTATCCCTGCCGGTGGCGGGGGCCGAGGTTCTGGAGTGTGTAAATGTCATCCGACCCCAATCTGGCGGAGTTCTATCTCCGCGTCGCCCGCATCCAGCAGGATCACGCGCGCGGCCTCGGCTTCGAAGCCGAGGGGACCCTGGGCCGATCGCATTCCCGCCCTCCGGTCAGGCGCCGCACCTCGCTGATCAAGCCGCTGCTGATCGTGCTGACCTGCGGCATCGGTCTGAAGGCCGCGATCCACAGCCGGGTCGGGGCGATGGATTACGACAAGCGCGTGGCACTGCTGATGCAGGGCGAGGGGGTGGAGCGGCTGGGCGGCTACCTGATGCAAGCCGATCCTGTGACGCGGCTCCTGTCGGAGCAGCTCCGCGTGCTGATCCCGGTCGACATCTGACGCAAGGCAAACGAAAAGGCCGCGTCCCAAAGGGGCGCGGCCTTGAGCATGAGGCGCGGAGGGATGCGCCGATGCGTCCGGATCAGCGCGAGCCGATCTCGTCGATGTCGCCGCGGCAGAGGCCGATATCGTCCAGTTCGCGGTCCGACAGTTTGGCCAGGGCGTTGCGGGTCACGCGAGCATCGTTCCAAGCCGAAATCGCGGCAAAGACGTTGCTGACCGACTGAACGGCGTGGAAGGTGGAGATGGCGCCGAAGGGCGCCGGGCGGGTCGTCTCGAAGGCGGCCATGGCGGTTATCCTTGTTTTCAAACTGCACAAGATCAAAGCGATCCTGCGTCTGACACGGCAAATAATCCGGCGCCCTGCACAACACAATGCGGCACAAAGCAACGCAGCAATGCAGAAAGTGCATGGCTCTTCTTCATGATTTTTTCATGTTTTACGGGGCTTTCTGGCAAGTGGGGTGCAACCGTCGCTTTTCCCGGATGGCGCGTCGCATTTCGCCTCGGGACCGCTGTCCGATGCCTCCGCTGTGGGCAGAACGGCAGTTCCGGCTGGCGGATGTTCTTGCTTCGTGCTAGCAGTTGCGGCAACTGGAAGCAGGGGGCGGCATGCGTGTCTTGGGGATCGACCCTGGTTTGCGGAACATGGGCTGGGGCGTGATCGATGTCAGTGGTGCAAGATTGACACATGTCGCGAACGGCATCTGCCATTCCGAGCCCGGCGACCTCGCCGAACGGCTGCTGTCGCTACACCGCGACCTCACCGAGGTGCTGCGCCGATTCGCGCCCGATGCCGCCGCGGTCGAGAACACCTTCGTCAACAAGGACGCCGTAGCGACGCTGAAACTCGGTCAGGCGCGCGGCATCGCCCTGCTGGTTCCGGCACAGGCCGGGATCAAGGTCGGAGAATATGCGCCGAACGCGGTGAAGAAGACCGTGGTCGGGGTCGGCCATGCCGCCAAGGCGCAGATCGATCACATGGTGCGCATCCATCTGCCGGGCGTCCAGATCAACGGGCCCGACGCCGCCGACGCGCTGGCCATCGCCATCTGCCACGCGCATCACGTCCAGTCCTCCGGTCGGCTCGAGGCGGCTCTGGCGAGGGCGGCGCGATGATCGGCAAGATTGCCGGACGGCTCGATTACAAGGCCATGGACCACGTGCTGATTGACGTGCGCGGCGTGGGCTACATCGTCCATGTCTCCGACCGCACGCTGGCCAGCCTGCCCGGCCCGGGCGAGGCCGTGGCGCTCTATACCGAGCTTCTGGTGCGCGAGGATCTGCTGCAGCTCTTCGGCTTCCCGACGCTGCTGGAGAAGGAGTGGCACCGGCTCTTGATGACGGTGCAGGGGGTGGGGGCCAAGGCCGCGATGGCGATCCTCGGCACGCTGGGGGCCGAGGGCGTGTCGCGTGCCATCGGTCTCGGCGATGCCCGCTCGATCCAGGCGGCGCCCGGCATCGGCCCAAAGATCGCGCAGCGCGTCGTGCTGGAGCTGAAGGCCAAGGCGCCCTCGGTCATGGCGATGGGCGTGCACTTGGGCACCGCGGCGGAAACCGACGAGGTGATCGAAGCCGCGCCGACGCCCGCGCCCCGCGCCGCGAAGCCCGCCGCCAAACCGCCGAGCCGGGCCGCCTTCACCGCCGATGCGCTCTCGGCGCTGACCAATCTCGGCTATCAGCCGGGCGATGCGGCGCAGGCCGTGGCCCAGGCCGCGCAGGACGCGCCGGAGGCCGATACCGCGACCCTGATCCGCCTCGCCCTGAAGCTGCTCGCCCCGCGCAACTGATCTTGCCGCCCGGCAGCCGCGCTCCCATATCCATCCGGAGATGAAGGAGACTTCGCCAATGGGCTACATGCGCACCGCGATCCTGATGGCCGCCATGACGGCGCTGTTCCTCGGCATGGGGATGCTGCTCGGCGGCACCAACGGCGCGCTGATCGCCTTCGCCGTGGCGGCTCTGATGAACGTCTTCGCCTGGTGGAACTCCGACAAGGCGGTGCTGCGCATGCATGGCGCCCGCGAGGTCGACGCCCGTTCCGCCCCCGATCTGGTGGCGATGGTGCGCGATCTGGCCGAGCGTGGCGACCTGCCGATGCCCAAGGTCTATGTGATGGAAACCGACCAGCCCAACGCCTTCGCCACCGGCCGCAACCCGGAAAACTCCGCCGTGGCGGTGACGCGCGGCCTGATGCGCACCCTCAGCCGCGAGGAGCTGGCCGGGGTGATCGCGCATGAGCTGGCGCATATCAAGCACCGCGACACGCTTCTGATGACCGTGACGGCGACCTTCGCCGGCGCGATCTCGATGCTGGCCAATTTCGCGCTGTTCTTCGGCGGCAACCGCGACCGTCCGGGCGGCATGATCGGCACGCTGGCCTTGATGATCCTCGCGCCGCTGGCGGCGGGTCTGGTGCAGATGGCGATCTCGCGCTCGCGCGAATACGAGGCCGACCGGATCGGCGCCGAGATCTGCGGCCAGCCGCTCTGGCTCGCCGCGGCGCTGGCCAAGATCGAAGGCTTTGCCCAGCGGATCGACAACAACGCCGCCGAGCGCAATCCGGCCACCGCGCATATGTTCATCATCAACCCGCTGCACGCCCACCGGCACGACCGGCTGTTCGCCACCCACCCCAACACCGCCAACCGCATCGCCGCACTGCAGGCGATGGTGGCGGGCACGCCGGCCCAGGCCCCGGCGCGCAGCTCGGTGCCGCGGGTAACGCCCGGCGCGGCCAAGCGGGGCCCGTGGAGCTGAGCCCTTGCATACCGGCGCGCGTTCGGGGATTGTTCCCCAAACGAGCGCGGTGACATGAACGACAGCGACCCCACCCTCCGGCCCGAGCGGCTGCCCGAAGACATGGACCGCGCGCTGCGCCCGCAGACGCTGGAGGAGTTCGTCGGTCAGGCCGAGGCGCGGGCCAACCTGCGGGTCTTCATCGAAAGCGCCAAGATGCGCGGCGAGGCGATGGACCACACCCTGTTCCACGGCCCGCCGGGGTTGGGAAAGACCACGCTGGCGCAGATCATGGCGCGCGAGCTGGGGGTGGGCTTCCGCATGACCTCGGGGCCGGTTCTGGCCAAGGCGGGGGATCTGGCGGCGATCCTGACCAATCTCGAGCCGCGCGACGTGCTGTTCATCGACGAGATCCACCGCCTGTCGCCGGTGGTGGAGGAGGTGCTCTATCCGGCGCTGGAGGATTTCGCGCTGGATCTGGTGATCGGCGAGGGGCCGGCGGCGCGGACGGTGCGGATCGACCTGCAGCCCTTCACGCTGGTCGGGGCGACGACGCGGCTGGGGCTCCTGACCACGCCGCTGCGGGACCGGTTCGGTATCCCGACGCGGCTGCAGTTCTATACCGAGGATGAGCTCGACCTGATCGTGACGCGCGGGTCGCGGATGATGGGGATCTCCAGCGACCCGGAGGGGACGCGGGAGATCGCGCGGCGGGCGCGGGGGACGCCGCGGATCGCGGGGCGGCTCTTGCGCCGGGTGGTGGATTTCGCGCTGGTCGAGGGCAACGGGCGGTTGACGCAAGGGATCGCGGACCGGGCGCTGACGCGGCTGGGGGTGGATCATCTGGGGCTTGATGGGGCGGACCGGCGGTATCTGATCTTGCTGGCCGAAAATTACGGCGGCGGGCCGGTGGGGATCGAGACGATTTCCGCCGCGCTGTCGGAAAGCCGGGATGCGGTGGAGGAGGTGATCGAGCCTTACCTGCTGCAGCAGGGGTTGATCCAGCGGACGCCGCGGGGGCGGATGCTGGCGGCGAAGGCCTGGCGGCATCTGGGGCTGGAGCCGCCGAAAGGGCCGGGGCAGGCGGATCTTTTCGGCTGAGTTTCACGCGTGAAAGGCGGGTCAAGTCGTTGATTTAGAATGATTTTGCGAAGAATCTTCATCTGTTGTCAAGACTTGGGCGACGCAAAATCCTTTGAAGGATTTTGCCAAGAGTTTTCTGAAAACTCTTGGAGCGCTCGGTCGGGGGCGGGGCACCAAAATCCTTGGAAGGATTTTGGCAAGAGTTTTTTGAAAACTCTTGCGCGCGAGAGGGCCGGGGGTCAGTGGCTGAGGGATTTCGAGAACAGGTTGACGATCACCACGCCGGTGACGATGAAGCCGAGCCCGACCAGCGCCGCCGTATCCAGCTTCTCGCCATACCAGAGCCATGCGATGCCGGTGATGAAGACGATGCCGAGGCCGGACCAGATCGCATAGATCACCCCGGTCGGCATCACCCTGAGCGGGAAGGACAGGCAGTAGAAGGCCAGCGCATAGCCGAACACCGTGACGAGGCTCGGCACGAGCCGGGTGAAGCTTTCCGAGCGGGCCAGCGCCGTGGTGGCGACGACTTCGGCGACGATGGCGACGAGGAGATAGGCATAGGCGACGGCGAGCGGCATGGGCGGATCCTGCAAAGGGCTGCGCCATCCTTTCCGTCTGGCGCGGAAAAGGTCAATCGCGCGCTGCGGGGCAGGCCGCAGAGCCTCCGGCGGGGATATTTGGCCGAGGTGAGAGGGGGGCGTCGGTTGAGGGCCCCGGCGAGATCGGCTAAGCCTGTCGCGGACCGGCAGGGAGGGGCCTTGATGACGCCATCCGCAATCGAGACGCTCTTCACCCGCTCCGACGGGCAGTATCTTTTCGCGCGCTGGGGGCGGCCCATCGTGCCGGTGGTCTTCGGCGTCGACGAGGCCACGCTGGCGCTGGTCAAGGGCGCGGTGGAGGCGGTGGCGACGCTGGCCGGGCACCGGATGGCCGAGACCGATCCTGAGCTTGGCGCCAACCTGATGGTCTTCTTCTTCCGCGACTGGGCCGAACTGCCGGAGGTGCCGAATCTCGACCGGCTGGTGGAGGGGCTTGGCCCGCTCTGCGCCCGGCTCGAGGCGGCGGAGGCGAACCAATACCGTGTCTTCCGCTTCGATGCGGCGGGGGCGATCCGTGCCGCCTTCGTCTTCATCCGGATGGATGCGCATCTGGAGGCGGTGCCTGCCGAGGCGCTGGCGCTGTCACAGGCGGCGCAGATCATGCTGCTCTGGTCGGACCGGGCCTTCACCGAGGCCTCGCCGCTGGCCATGGCCGGGGAGACGCTGGTGCTGCGGCCGGAGATCGGCGCGGTGATCCGGGCGGGCTACGACCCGGTGCTGCCGGCGATGGCGGATCAGCCGAGCCACGCCTATCGGCTGGCGGCGCGGATCGGGCCGGAGATCTAGGGGGCTAGGCCGAGAGCCGGTCGAGCACCGCGGCGAGGGCGGCGGCCTGCACCTCTTCCGGGGTGCCGGAGGCGTCGATCAGCGCGTGACGCTCCGGCGCCTCCAGGGCCTGATCGCGGAAGGCGCTGCGGATGCTTTCGTGGAAGGCCAGATCTAGCCCCTCGAAGCGGCCCTCGTCGATGGCATCGGTGCTGAGCCGGTGGCGGCTGCGGCCGAGGCCGGTGGCGACATCGAGATCGAGGATCAGCGTGAGATCGGGCCAGAGATCACCCACCGCCTGCCGGTGCAGATCGAGGATGAAGCCGGTGGAGAGGCCGCGGCCCTTGCCCTGATAGGCGAGGGTGGAGCCGACGAAGCGGTCGGTCACCACGATCTGCCCCCGGGCCAGCGCCGGTTCGATCACCCGGCGCACATGCTGCACCCGGGCGGCGGTCATCAGCAGGAGTTCCGAGGCCGGCTCCCAGGTCTCGTCCTTGCCGGCGAGGACGAGGGCGCGCAGGCTCTCGCCTTCGGGGGTGCCGCCGGGTTCGCGGGTGGCCAGCACATCGGCGCCGAGGCCGCGCAGATGGGCGGCAAGGTGGCGCACCACGCCGCTCTTGCCGGAGCCGTCGATGCCCTCGACCGCGATCAGCGCCGGCTGGAGCCGCATCAGGTGGTGGGTGCTTCTTGCTGGAAGCGGGCGATGAGCACCTGCGCGGCGGTGGTCAGCCGGGCGCGGAAGCCGCCATTGGCGACATCGCCCTCGGCCACCAGCGGCACGCGGTGCTCGGGCATGTCGGGGACGCGGATCACCAGTTCGCCGATCGGCTGGCCGGTGACAATCGGCGCGGTGATCGGCCCGGTGTAGGAGACCTCGGCGGTGATGCCGTCCTGCGTCAGGGCGGGAACGAGCAGGCTCACGTCCTTCTGCGGCACGAGGCCGACCTTGGCGGCATTGCCCATCCAGACATCGGCCTCGGTGACGCGCTGGCCGGCCTTGACCATGGTCTTCTGCACGAACTGGCGGAAGGCCCAGTTGGTGACCTGCTCGCCTTCCTGCGCCCGCTCGGCCTCGGAGGAGAGTCCGGTCAGCACGAAGACGATGCGGCGGCCGTCCTTCTGCACGGCGGAGCCGACGAGGCCGTAGCCCGCCTCCTGGGTGTGGCCGGTCTTGAGCCCGTCGGCCGTCCAGTCGCCGCCGGGGCCGAGGCGCAGCAGCGGGTTGCGGTTGCTGGCGTTGGAAGGGACGCGATCCTTGTAGTTGAAGTCGGTCATCGCGAAATAGGGGTAGAACTCGGGGAATTCCTCGATCAGCCGGGTGGCGAGCACGCCGAGATCGTGCACGCTCATCTTGTGGTCGGGGTCTGGCCAGCCGGAGGAATTGGCGAAGGTGCTGTCGTTCATCCCCAGCGCCTTGGCCCGGGCGGTCATCTGGCGGGCGAAATCGGCCTCGGTGCCGCCGAGGCCTTCGGCCACCACCACGCAGGCGTCGTTGCCGGAGTTGATGATGATGCCATGAATCAGGTCTTCGACGGTGGGGCGGTCGCGTTCCTCGACGAACATCTTGGAGCCGCCCATCTCGCGCGCCTTGGTCGAGACGGCGAAGGTGGTGTCCATGGTGACGCGGCCGTCGCGCAGCGCCTCGAAGAGCATGTTCAGCGTCATCAGCTTGGACATGGAAGCCGGGGGCAGCGGGGTGTCGCCGTTCTTGTCGAGGAGCACGGTGTGGGTGGTCACGTCATAGACCCAGGCGGCGGTGGCGCGGGTTTCGAAGGCGTGGGCGGGCAGGGCTGCCATCAGGGCGAGCGCGAGGGCGAGGCGGAGGCGTTTGAGCATGGCCGGTGCGTCCTTCAGCGGGAGAGGAAATAGGCGTCGGAGAAGCCGAGGCCCTTGACCTTGGCGAGGAGGGTGGCGCGGTCGGTGGCGGGACCGGCGGTCACGCTCCAGATGTCCTTGCCTTGGGTCTTTTCGGGGCGGACGGTGGCTTGCACCCCGCCCTTGGAGAGCGTGTCGGCGGCGCGCTTGGCGTTGGCCTCGACGCTAAAGATGCCGATCTGGATCAGCCCGCCGCTGGCTGCCGGGGTGGTCGGTGCGGGGGCGGCGGGGGGGAGGGTCGGGGCAGGTTTGGCCTCGGCGCGGTCGATGGCGGCTGCGGCGGGGAGAGGCGTGGTTTCCACCGTTTCGGCGGCGTCGAGGATGGGGTTGCTGGCGTCGGGGGCGGTGGGGCCCTCTTCGCGGCGCAGGGCGGTGACGTTGAGCTTGGCGGGCTGGCCGGCGAGCAGGCCGAGGGCCGCCGCGGCGTCGGAGGAGATCTGCAGGCGCGGGCCGGGGTTGTCGCGTTCGCGGCGGAACAGGGCGCCGATGACGAACTTGCCGTTGGCGGGGTTGCGCAGGATCACCCGCTCGGGGTCTTTCGCGTCGGGCGAGGCGACCCAGACGCCGCCGAGCGAGGGGCGGCCGTCCCAGAGGGCGTTCTCGGTGACCTGGAAAACCTCGGGGGCCTCGACGTCGCGGTCGACGAGCCGGACGGAGGTGGCCTGTGCCACGCCGCCGGGCTCGGCCTCGTCGCTGCCGGATTTGGCGAAGGGGTTCTTCATGCCGTCTTCGCAGCCTGCCAGCACAATGCCCGCTGCCGCCGCCAGGATCAGCTGCCTGATCGCCGCTCTTTCCATGCTCGCCCCCAATCGTGCGCGGATTCTGTGCCGCGCTTGTCCCTGCGCCCCGAAGGACTGATGCCCGCCGCGCCGGATTGCGCTGGCGCGCATCATAGGCGCGATGGCTGCAGGTGGAAAGAGTGCGGCTTGCCCGGTTTTGGCGGCAGGCGCCGTGCTGCCGCCGCGATCCGGTAAAGGCTGCGTGAGCGGACGGGCTTTGCCGCGCCGGGCGGGAGCGGCGCTTGCCAGCGGAGGCGGGGCGGCACTAGGCTCGGGCGGGGCGGCCGAGGCCGCGACAGCGCGAAGGAGCGGACGATGGGACTGACGGTGAAGCAGATGCTCGACGAGGCCAATGCGGCGGTCGAGCGGGTCGACACGGAGCGGGCGCAGGCGCTGCTGGCGGAGGGGGGGCTGCTGCTCGACATCCGCGACGCGCCGGAGCTGGAAAAGAGCGGGCGGGCCGAGGGCTCGCACCACATCCCGCGCGGGATGCTCGAGTTCCGCGCCGATCCCGAGTCGCCCTATCACGACCCGGTGCTGCAGAAGGATCGCGCCATCGTGCTGCACTGCGCCTCGGGCGGGCGGGCCGCGCTGGCGGGCAAGCTGCTGAAGGATATGGGATTCGAGAAGGTCTACAACCTCGGTGGGCTGAAGGACTGGGCCGAGGGCGGCGGCACTGTCGAGGTGGTGACCGACCCGGGGATGTGACACTGCGCCCGGCGCCGCGACAGGCGCCGGGCGACGCCCCGGACGGGGGCGCGCGGCCCGTCAGCAGGCTGCACAATTCAATGGCAGAACCGCATGATTTCTGACCGCGCAGCGCGACTGCGGCCGGTGTCTGGATCGCTTTGCGCCACAACCGGCCCGGGTGCGGCGAAAAAGCCGGGCGCGGCGGCGGCGCGCTTTGCGTAACGGTGGACAAGACCACCCGACAGCAGCGATCATCAGGAAGAAGATGGAGGGCACCCAAGTGGACGCATCCCGCATCGGCACCGACTCCGCCCCGCACCCGACCCCCCGCGCCGACGAGTATCTGACGCTCGACGCGCTCTGCGAGGTCGCCAAGCTTCTGACCGGCGTCAGCGACCCGATCGCGGCGATGCCCTCCGTGTTCGGGGTGCTGGCCTCGTTCATGGGGCTGCGGCTGGGGGCTCTGGCCCTGCTGCAGGATGGCGGGGCGCCGCGGGCGGGGCATCCGGTGAACCCCTATGTGATCGCGGCGACGGCGACCGGGGCGCCGACCCAGCCCTCGGCCTGCCGGGCGATCCCGCAGGCGGTGGCGCGGCATGTGTTCCGCAACGGGGTGGCGCTGGTGTCGCGCGATCTGGCCGAGGAGTTCGGTCGCGAGGCGCTGCCGCCGATGGCGGGCACCGAGCGGCTGGCGGCCGTCGCCGTGCCGATCCGCGATCAGGCGCATTCGCCCTTCGTGCTGGGGGTGCTGTGCCTTTACCGCGATCTCGACGGCGGCGGGGCCCGGCATCTCGACACCGATCTGCGGGTCTTGAACATGGTGGCCTCGATCCTCGAACAGTCGATCCGCTTCCGCCGGCTGGTGGCGCGCGACCGCGACCGCATCGTGCAGGAGGCGCGCGAGGCGATCCGGGTGGCGGCGGAGGCGACGGCTGTGCCCGAGCCGGCGCCCGCCCCGGCGCTGGAGGGGATCATCGGGTCGAGCCCGGCGATCCAGCGGGTGACCAACCAGATCCGCAAGGTGGCGCCGACGCAGACCCCGGTCCTGCTGCGCGGCGAGAGCGGTACCGGCAAGGAGCTGTTCGCCCGGGCGCTGCATGCGCTGAGCGACCGCAAGGACCGGCCCTTCATCAAGGTGAACTGCGCGGCGCTGAGCCAGTCGCTGCTGGAATCGGAGCTGTTCGGCCATGAGAAGGGGTCGTTCACCGGGGCGATGGCGCAGAAGAAGGGGCGGTTCGAGCTGGCCGATGGCGGGACGCTGTTTCTCGACGAGATCGGCGAGATCAGCCCGGAGTTTCAGGCCAAGCTGCTGCGCATCCTGCAGGAGGGCGAGTTCGAGCGGGTCGGCGGGTCGAAGACGCTGAAGGTCGATGTGCGGCTGGTGACGGCGACCAACAAGGATCTGGAGCAGGCGGTGGCCAATGGCAGCTTCCGCGCCGATCTCTATTTCCGCATCTGCGTGGTGCCGATCGTGCTGCCGCCGCTGCGCGAGCGGCGCGACGACATCGCACTGCTGGCGCAGGGGCTCCTGGAACGGTTCAACCAGCGCAACGGGATGCACAAGCGGCTCGATGCCTCGGCGCTGAAGACGCTGGCGGGGTGCAACTTTCCCGGCAACGTGCGCGAGCTGGAGAATTGCATCAGCCGGGTGGCGGCGCTGTCGCCGGATACGTTGATCGTGGCCGACGATCTGGCCTGCTATCACGACCACTGCCTGTCGGCGGATCTGTGGCGGCTGCAGAACGGCGACCGCTCGCCCATCGGCGGGCTGGCGGCGGGGCCGCTGGACTTGCCGGTGCTGCCGCGGCGGCCCGACCCCGCGCCCGAGCCTGCGCGCGCGGTGCCCGAGCCTGCGCGTGCGGTGGGTGACGGGGATGCGGCGGAGCGCGAGGCGCTGATCGACGCGATGGAGCGGGCGGGCTGGGTGCAGGCCAAGGCCGCCCGGCTGCGCGGGATGACGCCGCGCCAGATCGGCTATGCGCTGAAGAAGCACGGCATCACCGTCGAGAAGTTCTGACCCGACAGCCCCCTGTCGGGTTTGCGACAGGGCGGCGCCACGCGCCGGCGAAGCCCTTGTCAACGCTTGCGGATGGACCTTGGCACGCTTCGTGCTTCTCCCCTGCCGACAGGGTTAGCGGGGATCGGGCATGGCGAACATCATCTCTCTGGGCGGGCTTCAGGTCGCCAGCCGCGAAGATCTGGGCAAGGCGCTGGCGGGCGGCAGCTGCGCCTCCAGTTCCTGCGGATCGGCGGAGGGGCCGACCGACATGGCCCCCGAGACCTGGGCCAAGGTGAAGGACCATCCCTGCTACTCGGAGGAGGCGCACCACTATTTCGCGCGGATGCATGTGGCGGTGGCGCCGGCCTGCAACATCCAGTGCAACTACTGCAACCGCAAGTATGACTGCGCCAACGAGAGCCGTCCGGGTGTGGTGTCGGAGCGGCTGACGCCGGAGCAGGCGGCGCGCAAGGTGATCGCGGTGGCGGCGGAGGTGCCGCAGCTGTCGGTCCTGGGCATCGCCGGGCCGGGGGATGCGGCCTATGACTGGCGCAAGACCAAGGCGACCTTCGATCTGGTGTCGCGGCGACTTCCCGACATCAAGCTGTGCCTCTCGTCAAACGGGCTCGCCTTGCCGGACCATGTCGACGAGATCGTGGCGATGAATGTCGACCACGTCACGCTGACGATCAACACGCTGGACGCCGAGGTGGGGGCGCGGATCTACCCTTGGGTCTTCCACCGTGGCAGGCGGCATACCGGAGTGGAGGGTGCGACGATCCTGCTCGCGCGGCAGATGCAGAGCCTCGATATGCTGGTGGCGCGGGGTGTGCTGGTAAAGGTGAATTCGGTGATGATCCCGGGGATCAACGATGCCGGTCTGATCGAGCTGAACCGGGTGGTGAAGGCCAAGGGGGCCTTCCTGCACAACATCATGCCGCTGATCTCGGACCCGGCGCATGGCACGCAGTTCGGGCTGACCGGGCAGCGCGGGCCCTCGGCGGCGGAGCTGCGCGCGGTGCAGGAGGCCTGTTCCGGCGGGGCGAACCTGATGAAGCATTGCCGCCAGTGCCGCGCCGATGCGGTGGGGCTTCTGGGCGAGGACCGCGGGCAGGAGTTCACGCTGGACAAGCTGCCGGAGGTGGTGAGCGACGATCCCGAGAAACGCGCGGCCTACCGCGACTGGGTGGCGCGCGAGCGCGAGGACCGGCGCGCGGCGACGGCTGCGGCGCAGGTCGCCGCCGAGGTGGTGGAGGCGCCGCCGCTGCTGGTCGCGGTCTGCACCAAGGGCGGCGGGCGGATCAACCAGCATTTCGGCCATGCGACCGAGTTCCAGGTCTATGAGGTGGACCGCAACGGGGTGCGCTTCGTCACGCATCGGCGGGCCGACAATTATTGCGTGGGCGGGCATGGCGACGACGACACGCTGGCCGAGGTGATCCGCACGCTCGACGGCGTGCCGGTGGTGCTCTGCGCCCGCATCGGCGAGGCGCCGCGGGCGAAGATGGCTGCCGCCGGGATCGAGGTGATCGACGCCTATGCGCAGGACTATCTCGAACCCGCGATCTCGGCGCTGTTCCGGTTGCGCAACGCCCCTTCCGACACCGGCGCGCTGAGCGCCTGAGCTTTCTGCCCCCGGCGCGAGCTGCGCCCGATCTCTGCCCTGAAGACAAGGAAACGACCCATGGCCTACAAGATCAAAGTCTCGCAATGCACCGTCTGCGGCGCCTGCGAGTTCGAATGCCCGAATGGCGCGATCAAGTTCAAGAACGACACCTATGTGATCGACCCGGTGAAATGCACCGAATGCGCGGGGCAGGCGGATGCGCCGCAATGCGCCGAGGTCTGCCCGGTACCCAAGACCTGCGTGCCGGCCTGAGCCATGCCGGAAGGCCCGGAGCCGGTCGACTGGCAGGGTGCCGCCATCGACTGCGGCGCCTGCCCGCATCGCGAGCGGATCGCCCAAGGCCTGTGCGGGCCGGGCTGGGCCTGCGTGCAGGACCGCTATTCGCGGCGGGTGGAGCGGTTCTTCCTGCTCAACCCGGAACTGGCCGACGACTGCCTGACCCTGCCCTATTTCGAGGCGCGGGCGCAGGCGGCGCGGGTGGCGACGCTGTTCCGCCTGCCGCCGCTGCTCGACGATCCCGACCCGGCGGTGCGGGCGGTGGCGATCCTGCGGCTGCCGGCGATACAGGCGCGGCGACGGATCCACGACCCCGACCGCGCGGTGCGGGTGGCGGTGGCGCATCGCCTGCCGCCCGCCGATCTGCATCCCCTGCTGCGCGACCCCGACCCCTATGTGCGGCTGGTGGCGGCGCGGCGGATCGAGACCGGCGTGCTGCCGGTGATGGCGCATGACCCCGACCCCGAGGTGCGCTGTCTGGTGGCGGCGCGGATCGATGCGGGGTGGCTGGTGCATTTCGCGGGCGACCCCGACCCTCTGGTGCGCCGCGTCGCCGCCGAGCGGATCGCGGCGGAGCGGCTGGGGGTCTTTGCCCATGATCCCGACATCAGGGTGCGGCATGTGGTGGCCGAGCGCGCCCCGGCCGATCTGGCGCGGGTGATGACCGAAGATGCCGAGCCTCTGGTGCGCGAGACGGCAGAGGCGCGGCTGGCCGAACTGGAAAGGGACGAGGATGCGCGATGACGAGGGGCCCGAGACATGGGGAGAGCCGGTGTTCAGCCCCGGCGACAAGGTGCAGTCGCGCTTCACGGTGAAGAACGACGGCACGATGTGGGGCGTCGAGATCGGCGAGATCGTCGTGCGCAAGGGCGACATCGGCTATGTCCGCGATATCGGCACCTACCTGCAGGAATATTACATCTACGCGGTCGATTTCATCGACCGGCGCGCCATCGTGGGGATGCGCGCGCGGGAACTGGTTGGCCTGCCCATGCCGGAGGGAACATCATGAAAGTGACGATCAGCGCGGGCCCGAAGGGGCTTCTGGCCTATGTGCCGAAGAAGGATCTTGAGGAGCCGATCGTGGCGACCGAACATGCCACGGTCTGGGGCGGCTGGGCGCGGCTGGCCAATGGCTGGGTGCTGGAGCTGCCCGCCTATGAGGTGGCGCCGCAGATGCCGGTGACGGTGGAGGCGCGCAAGCGGCCGGAGGCATGAGCGCGGCGCTGGAGCAGGCGCTGGGCGCGGTGCGGGAGGGGCGGCTGCTGCCCTATCTCGGGCCGGAGGTGGCGGGGCTCGGCGGGGCCATCGCCTCGCCCGAGGCGCTCTGCACCGAGATCGAGGCCTCGGTGCGGGTGCCGAAGCGGGCGCAGGGCAACCTGTGGTCGGCGGCGCAGTTCGTCGAGAGCCGCAGGTTCCGCGCGACGTTGGAGGTGATCATAAGGCAGGCCTTCGCCGAGCCCACGAAGCCGAACCCGGTGCATGACTGGATTGCCCGGGTCAGGCCGCCGCTGGTGGTGGATGCCTGGTATGACGCGGGGCTGCTGGAGGCCTGCCGGGCGGCTGGCGGGGCTTGGGGTCTGGTGCAGGGAGTGAGCCGCAACGGCGAATGGGCGGAGATCTGGCACCGGGCCTATGACGCCGCGGGCACGCTGGTGGGCGAGACCGATCCGGGCTGGCCTATGCTGGTCTACAAGCCGCATGGCGTGGCGCTGCCGGGGCATTCCTTCCTGATCTCGGATTCGGATTATGTCGAGGTGCTGACCGAGATCGACATCCAGACCCCGATCCCGGAGGAGGTGCAGAACCGCCGCGCGGGGCGGGGGTTCCTGTTCCTCGGCTGCCGCTTCGACGACCAGATGCTGCGGACCTATGCGCGCCAGATCGCCAAGCGGTCGGGCGGCGGGCATGTGGCGGTGATCGCGGGGGAGCTGACGCGGATGGAGCGGCTGTTCCTTGAGGAGCTGGGGATCGAGCGGATCGACCTGCCGCTGGCGGCGGTGGTGGAGGCGCTGGGGGCGGAGGTCTCCGGCGTCTGAGGCGTTGGTGACGGCGGGAAGGGGGCAGGGTGCGGCGGCGCCTTGCCCCTTCGGCATTTCCGGGGGCGAGTGTCGCGCCATTGTCGGCTTTCGCACATGACCGATGGGCGCGGCAGGTGGGGCGGGTGACTGGCTAACCGCCGGGAAAGCAATGGAAAACCACGCGAGGTGGCACTTGGCATGCTCCCTGCTTTCCCTGTGGACGAGACCGGCGACGACGCCGCTTCCAACAGAGACACCGTTGCAAAAGGAACTGAGCATGAGCAAACTCCGGCAGATCGCTTTCTACGGCAAGGGCGGTATCGGCAAGTCCACCACCTCGCAGAACACGCTGGCCGCGCTGGTCGAGCTGGGTCAGAAGATCCTGATCGTCGGCTGCGACCCTAAGGCCGACTCCACCCGGCTGATCCTCAACACCAAGATGCAGGACACCGTGCTGCATCTGGCGGCCGAGAAGGGGTCGGTCGAGGATCTCGAGCTCGAGGACGTGCTGAAGATCGGCTACGGCGACATCAAGTGCACCGAGGCCGGCGGGCCGGAGCCGGGGGTCGGCTGCGCGGGGCGCGGCGTGATCACCGCGATCAACTTCCTCGAGGAGAACGGCGCCTACGACGACGTGGACTACGTGTCCTACGACGTGCTGGGCGACGTGGTCTGCGGCGGCTTCGCCATGCCGATCCGCGAGAACAAGGCGCAGGAAATCTACATCGTCATGTCGGGCGAGATGATGGCGCTCTATGCCGCCAACAACATCGCCAAGGGCATCCTGAAATACGCCAACTCCGGCGGCGTGCGTCTGGGCGGCCTGATCTGCAACGAGCGCCAGACCGACAAGGAGCTGGAGCTGGCCGAGGCGATGGCCGCCAAGCTCGGCTGCAAGCTGATCCATTTCGTGCCGCGCGACAATATCGTGCAGCATGCCGAGCTGCGTCGCCAGACGGTGATCCAGTATGCGCCGGACAGCCAGCAGGCCGCGGAATACCGCGAGCTGGCCCGCAAGATCCACGACAACTCGGGCAAGGGCGTGATCCCGACGCCGATCTCGATGGACGAGCTGGAGGAGATGCTGATGGAATTCGGCATCATGCAATCCGAGGAAGACCGTCTGGCCGCCATCGCCGCCAGCCAGGCCTGAGCCGCCTTCCCCCCGGACCGGCCCCGCGCCGGTCCGCCCCTCTCCCGCCGAAAGGAGCTTTCCCTTGGCCAAAGACATCAACTCCACCGTCGAGCAGCATGAACAGCTGATCGAAGAGGTTCTCGCCGCCTATCCCGAGAAGGCGAGGAAGAAGCGCGCCAAGCATCTTGGCGTGGCCCAGCCGGTCGCGGAAGAGCCGGGCATCCTGTCGAAATGCGACACCGTGAAATCGAACATCAAGTCGGTGCCCGGCGTGATGACGATCCGCGGCTGTTCCTATGCCGGGTCGAAAGGCGTGGTCTGGGGGCCGGTGAAGGACATGCTGCACATCAGCCACGGCCCGGTGGGCTGCGGGCATTACAGCTGGTCGCAGCGGCGCAACTACTACACCGGCACGACCGGGGTGGACAGTTTCGTGACGATGCAGGTGACGACCGACTTCCAGGAGAACGACATCGTCTTCGGCGGCGACAAGAAGCTGGAGAAGGCGATCGACGAGCTGAACACGCTGTTCCCGCTGAACAACGGCATCTCGATCCAGTCGGAATGCCCGATCGGGCTGATCGGCGACGACATCGAGGCGGTATCGCGCAAGAAGAAGAAGGATATTGGCAAGACCATCGTGCCGGTGCGCTGCGAGGGGTTCCGCGGCGTGTCGCAATCGCTGGGCCACCACATCGCCAACGACACGCTGCGCGACTGGGTGATCGACCCGGCGATGCAGGCCGAGACGCGGCGCGAGGCCGGCCCCTATGACGTGAACGTCATCGGCGACTACAACATCGGCGGCGACGCCTGGTCGTCGCGCATCCTGCTGGAAGAGATCGGGCTGAACGTGATCGGCAACTGGTCGGGCGATGCGACCCTGGCCGAGATCGAGGCGGCGCCGACGGCCAAGCTGAACCTGATCCACTGCTACCGCTCGATGAGCTACATCTGCCGCCACATGGAAGAGAAGTATGGCGTCCAGTGGATGGAATACAACTTCTTCGGGCCGAGCCAGATCGCGCTGTCGCTGCGGGCCATCGCCGCGCGCTTCGACGAGACGATCCAGGCCAAGGCCGAGGCGGTGATCGCCAAGTATCAGCCGCTGGTCGATGCGGTGAACGCCAAGTATCGCCCGCGGCTCGAGGGCAAGACGGTGATGCTCTACGTCGGCGGCCTGCGTCCGCGCCACGTCGTCGATGCCTATCACGATCTGGGCATGGTGATCGCCGGGACGGGCTACGAATTCGCCCATGCCGACGATTACAAGCGCACCGGCCATTACATCAAGGAAGGCACGCTGATCTACGATGACGTCTCGGGCTACGAGCTGGAGAAGTTCATCGAGCGCATCCGGCCGGATCTGGTCGGGTCGGGCATCAAGGAGAAGTATTCGGTGCAGAAGATGGGCATCCCGTTCCGCCAGATGCACTCGTGGGACTATTCGGGCCCCTATCACGGCTATGACGGCTACGCGATCTTCGCGCGCGACATGGATCTGGCGATCAACAATCCGGTCTGGGGCCTGTTCGACGCTCCCTGGAAGAAATCGGCCTGATCCTCCGGGGGAGCGCCGCTCCCGCTCCCCCGCCTTCCTCCCCTCCACCTTGCGGCGCGTCCCGGAAAGCGGACGGCCAGCAGAAGGAATGTGACGATGCCCCAATCGGCAGACAAGGTTCTCGACCACACCGATCTGTTCCACCAACCCGAATACAAGGCGATGCTGGACAACAAGCGCGCCACCTATGAGGCCGGCCATCCGCCGGAAAAGGTCGCCGAGACCGACGACTGGACGCGCAGCTGGGACTACCGCGAGAAGAACCTCGCCCGGGCCTGCATCACCATCAACCCGGCCAAGGCCTGCCAGCCGCTGGGCGCGGTGTTTGCGGCCGCCGGGTATGAGGAGACGATGAGCTTCGTGCATGGCTCGCAGGGCTGCGTCGCCTATTACCGCTCGCATCTGGCGCGGCATTTCAAGGAGCCGGCTTCGGCGGTGTCCTCGTCGATGACCGAGGATTCGGCGGTGTTCGGCGGGCTGAACAACCTGATCGAGGGGCTGGCCAATACCCATGCGCTCTACAGCCCGAAGATGATCGCCATCTCGACCACCTGCATGGCGGAAGTCATCGGCGACGACCTGAATTCCTTCATCATCAAGGCGCGCGAGAAGGAGAGCGTTCCGGCGGATTACCCGGTGCCCTTCGCCCATACCCCGGCCTTCGTCGGCAGCCATGTCGATGGCTATGACAACATGCAGAAGGGCATCCTGTCGAGCTTCTGGAAGGAGGCGACCCGCGAGGCGGGGGAGAGCCTCAACATCATCCCGGGCTTCGACGGCTATGCCGTGGCCAATATCCGCGAGCTGAAGCGGATGCTGGGGCTGATGGGGGTCGAGGCCACGGTGCTGTCGGATGTCTCGGAGGTCTATGACACGCCGTCGGATGGCGAATACCGGATGTATGCGGGCGGCACCACGCTGGACGAGGTGAAGACCGCGCTGAACGCCAAGGCCACCGTGTCGCTGCAGGAGTTCTGCACCCGCAAGACGCTCGCCTATTGCGCCGAACAGGGGCAGGAGACGGCGGCCTTCCACTACCCGATGGGGGTACAGGGGACGGACGAGTTCCTGATGAAGATCGCGGAACTGACCGGGAAGGACATTCCGGAAAGCCTGCGGCTGGAGCGGGGACGGCTGGTCGATGCGATGGCCGACAGCCAGTCGCATCTGCACGGCAAGACCTATGCGATCTATGGCGATCCGGACTTCGTCTATTCGATGGCGCGCTTCGTGATGGAGACCGGGGGCGAGCCGCGGCATTGCCTGGCGACCAACGGCACCAAGGATTGGGAGGAGAAGATGCAGGCGCTGCTGGCCTCTTCGCCCTTCGGCAAGGGCTGTCAGGTCTGGGCGGGCAAGGACCTGTGGCACCTGCGCTCGATCATGGTGACGGAGCCGGTGGATCTGCTGATCGGCAATTCCTACGGCAAGTATCTGGAGCGCGACACCGGCACGCCCTTGATCCGGCTGACCTTCCCGATCTTCGACCGCCACCACCACCACCGCTTCCCGACCTTCGGCTATCAGGGGGCGCTGACCGTGCTGGTGAAGCTTCTGGACAAGATCTTCGACAAGCTCGACGCCGATACCGGCACGGCGGGCGAGACGGATATCTCGTTCGACCTGACGCGCTGAGATCCTCGGCGGCCCCCTCGCGGGGGCCGCCCTTGCCGGGAAGGGGATGCCATGGCCGAGCCACTGAAACAGCAGATCGCCGAGGCCTTCGTCGCGCCCGCCTGCGAGACCAACCGGGCCAAATCGGAGGCGGTGCGCAGGAAGGGCTGCGCCAAGCCGCTGACGCCGGGGGCGGCTGCGGGGGGCTGCGCCTTCGACGGGGCGATGATCGCGCTGCAGCCGATCGTCGATGTGGCGCATCTGGTGCATGCGCCCCTGGCCTGCGCCGGGAATGGCTGGGACAACCGCGGCTCGGCCTCGTCGGGGTCGCAGCTCTACCGCAAGGGGTTCACCACCGATCTGACCGAGCTCGACATCGTGATGGGCGAGGGGGAGAAGAAGCTCTACCGCGCCATCCGCGAGGTGATCGAGGCGGAGCATCCGGCGGCGGTCTTCGTCTATGCCACCTGCGTGCCCGCGCTGATCGGCGACGATATCGCCGCCGTCTGCAAGGTCGCCGCCATGCGCTTCGGCACGCCGGTGATCCCGATCAACGCGCCGGGCTATGTCGGTTCGAAGAACCTCGGCAACAAGCTGGGGGCGGCGGCGCTCATCGAGCATGTGGTGGGCACGATGGAGCCCGAGGCGCCGGGGCCCACGGACATCAACATCATCGGCGATTTCAACCTGTCGGGCGAGCTGTGGCAGGTGACGCCGCTTCTGGACCGGCTGGGCGTGCGGGTGCTGGGCAGCGTGTCGGGCGATGCGCGGTATCGCCAGATCGCCATGATGCACCGGGCGCGGGTGACGATGGTCGTCTGCTCGCATGCCTTCCTGCCGATGGCGCGCAAGCTGGAGGAGCGCTGGGGCATCCCGTATTTCGAGGGGTCGTTCTACGGCATCTCCGACACGTCGGCGGCGCTGCGCCGGCTTTGCGCGCTGCTGGTGGAGCGGGGGGCGCCGGAGGATCTGCTGACGCGTTGCGAGGCGCTGATCGCGGAGGAGGAGGCGAAGGCCCGGGCGGCGCTGGCGCCCTATCGCGCGCGGGTCGAGGGCAAGCGGGTGCTGCTCTACACCGGGGGGCACAAGACCTGGTCGGTGGTCTCGGCGCTGCAGGAGCTGGGGATGGAGGTGGTCGGCACCTCGATGCGCAAGGCGACCGAGGAGGACAAGGGCCGGGTGGTGGAGATCATGGGCGACGAGAGCCACATGTTCGACAACATGGCGCCGCGCGAGATGTATACGCTCCTGCGCGAGGCCAGGGCCGATGTGCTGATGTCGGGCGGGCGGTCGCAGTTCGTGGCGCTGAAGGCCCGGGTGCCTTGGGTCGACGTGAACCAGGAAAAGCACGAGCCCTATGCGGGTTACATGGGCATGGTCGATTTGGTGCGCGCCATCGACCGGTCGGTGAACAACCCGATGTGGGCGGCACTGCGGGCCCCGGCGCCCTGGGAGGCGGGGGCGGTCGTGGCCGCGGTCGCGCCGCTGGTGCTGGCGGCCGTGCCCTCGTCGAAACCGATTTCGAGGATTGCTGATGGCGAAGCTCATCCACCCGCGCCGCGCGCTGTCGACCAACCCGTTGAAGACCTCGGCCCCCTTGGGGGCGGCGATGGCCTATCTCGGGATTGAGGGGGCGATCCCGCTGTTTCATGGCGCGCAGGGCTGCACGGCCTTCGCCATGGTGCATCTGGTGCGGCATTTCCGCGAGGCGATCCCGCTGCAGACCACGGCGATGAACGAGATCTCGGCGATCCTCGGCGGGGGCGAGCAGATCGAGGAGGCGATCGAGACCCTCAGGAAGCGCGCCAAGCCGAAGTTCATCGGCATCGCCTCGACCGCGCTGGTCGAGACGCGGGGCGAGGATGTGGCGGGCGAGCTGCGCGAGATGCTGCTGCGGCGGAGCGATTTCGCCGGGACGGCGGTGGTCTATGCCGCGACGCCGGAGTTCACGGGCGGGCTGGAGGATGGCTGGGCGCGGGCGGTGGAGGCGATCATCGCGGCGCTGGCGCCGGAGGGTGGGCCGGTGCTGCCGGGGCAGGTGAACCTGCTGGCGGGCAGCCATCTGACGCCCGCCGATGTGGAGGAGGTGGCGGGGATGGTGCGGGCCTTCGGGCTGGCGCCGATCGTGCTGCCCGACATCTCGGCCTCGCTCGACGGGCATCTGTCGGAGGATTGGGCCGGGCATTCGCTGGGCGGCACGGGGCTCGCCGATATCGCCCGCATGGGGCGGAGCGTGGCGACGCTGGCCATCGGCGAGGCGATGCGGCCGGCCGCCGAGATGCTGGCGGCGAAGGGCGTGCCGGCGGAGGTCTTCGGCTCGCTGACCGGGCTTGCGGAGGTGGATGGCTTCGTCGCGGCGCTGATGCGGCTGTCGGGGCGGGAAGCTCCGGCGGCAGTCCGGCGCGACCGGGCGCGGCTCGCCGACACGATGCTCGACGCGCATTTCCAGACCGGGGGCCTGCGGGTCGCGCTGGGCGCCGAGCCGGATCTGGCGGTGAGCCTCGGCGGGGCGCTGGTGGCGATGGGGGCCGAGATCGTCGCCGCCGTCACCACCTCGGGGCTTTCGCCCGCGGCGGAGCGGATCCCGGCGGCGGAGGTGATCCTGGGCGATCTGGGCGATCTGGAGCGCGGGGCGGAAGCCGCGCGGGCGCAGATCCTGCTGACGCATTCGCATGGGCGGATGATGGCGGAGAAGCTGCATCTGCCGCATGTCCGCTGCGGCTTTCCGGTCTTCGACCGGATCGGCGCGCAGGATGTCTGCCGCATCGGCTACCGGGGCACGCGCGCCTTTCTCTACGAGGTCGCCAACGCGATGCTCGGCCAGCTGCACCGTCCGCGTCCCGAGGATTTCGGGGCCTCCCGCCCGCCGATGGAGTTCGACCATGCCCCCCCGCCGCCTGCGTCTCATTGAACCGGAGCCAACCATGACCGACCCTGCCGACACCCCGCTGAAGATCGCCATCGCCACCAACGATCTGGAAACCCTGAACGCCCATTTCGGCTCGGCCCGCAGCTTCGCGATCTGGGAGGTCTCGGCCGGGGCGGCGCGCTTCGTCGAGGCGATCGGCTTCGAGGCGACGGCGCAGAGCGGCAAGCATGACGATCTCGACGACAAGATCACGCCCAAGGTGGCGGCGCTGGAGGGTTGCGCGCTTCTGTTCGCGCTGGCCATCGGCGGGCCCGCGGCGGCCAAGGTGGTGCGGGCCGGGGTGCATCCGATCAAGCGCAAGGACCCCGAGAGCATCGCATCGGTCGTCGAGCAGGTGCAGGTCATGCTGCGCGGCAACCCGCCGCCCTTCCTGCGCAAGGCGCTGGGGCGCGGCACGGCGAGCTTTGTCGAGGAGGATGCGATTTGAGCGATCTGGCAACGGAGGTGCGCGGCGGGATCTATCCGCAGAGCGAGTATCTGGAGCAGCTGGCCGCGGTGATCCGGGCGCAGGACAGCTATGGCACATGGGACGGCAAGACCGATGCCGATCTTCTGGCCGATTACATCGTGACGGCGGAGGAGCGGCGGGACATGCCGATCATCGCCGATCCCGAGCCGGAGGTGCTGGACCGAATCGAGAAGTTCTACGACGCCATCGGGCTCTTGCTGGAGAAGCGCAGCGGCATCATGGCGGCGCAGATGAGCAGGATCAGCCATGAGGGCTTCGGCCGGGTGGTGCTGATCGCCGGGCGGCTGGTGGTGATCTCGAAACACCTGCGCGACGTGCACCGCTTCGGCTTCACCAGCTTTGAAAAGCTGGCCGAGGCGGGCGAGAAGCTGACCGCCGAGGCGGCGGCGATGATCGCCGCCCATCCCGATGCGGCGCGGGCCTGAAAGGACAAGCCATGTATCTGACATCCAGAACCCGGGGCGGCACGGAGTATATTCCGAAGTTCCTGACCGCGATCAATGCCGCGACCTGCATCGGCTGCGGGCGCTGCTACAAGGTCTGCGCCCAGGGGGTGATGACGCTGCGCGGGGTGAACGAGGAAGGCGAGCTGGTCGAGGTGTCGGAGGATGACGACGACGATGACGAGATCCTGCGCAAGGTGATGGTCATGGTGGATGCCAACGCTTGCATCGGCTGCGGCGCCTGCAACCGGGTCTGCCCCAAGGACTGCCAGACCCATGAACCCCTCGAGGCCTGACCCGCTGCCCGGGGCGGTCGAGGCCGACCGGGCGGACTTCATGGCGATGCTCGACCATGCCCGGCGGGAATCCCTCGCCGGGAAGGGCGCGTTGACCGATCTGCTGGGGCTGACCCCGGCGGAGCTGTTGCGGCTGGCGGCGAAGTGGCATCCGGAGTTCGCCTTGCCCGCCGCGCTGCCCAAGCGCGGGCCTGTGCCGCAGGATCAGGAGGATCTGGCGCTGCTGTTGCTGTGGCGCGGCGGCTCGGGGCGGGAGGAGGCCCAATGGCTGGCGCAGATCCTCGCGCGACGGGCGATGGAGCCGAGCCATCTGTGGGAAGACCTCGGGTTGCCGTCGCGGGCGCATCTGGGGGCGCTGATGCAGCGGCATTTCCCGCGCCTCCATGCCGCCAACACGCGCAACATGCGCTGGAAGCGGTTCTTCTATCGCCAGATCTGCAACGACGCGGGCGGGACCATGTGCCTTGCGCCGAATTGCGACGGCTGCGCCGAGAAGGCGCTGTGCTTCGGCCCGGAGACCAGCGGCGTGGCCCGCGCGGAGACCGTGTAACAAACCCGCCAATGTCGGCTTTTCCGTATGACGACATTGCGACAGCCGCCTCGCCAAAACCTTGAGTTTCCAGAAGATCGGAACTTGGCACGGCTCGTGCTTCTCCCCCGGCAGGACCACTCGCCCCGAGGAGAGACCGATGATCGAACTCACCCCAGCCGCCCGCGACGCGATCCGCGGAGCCATCGAAGGCGCCGCCCAGCCGGTGATCGGCCTGCGCGTCATGGTGCAGACCGGCGGCTGCGCGGGGATGAAATACGGCATGTCGCTGGAGCTGGCGCCTGCGGCGGACGACCGGGTGATCGAGAGCGACGGGGTGACGGTGCTGATCGACCCCGAGAGCGCGGTGCATCTGGCGGGCGTCACCATCGACTTCGTGCATGGCGTCGACCAGTCCGGCTTCGTCTTCGACAACCCCAATGCGACCGGCGGCTGCGGCTGCGGCAAATCCTTCTGCTGAGGCGCGCCATGCTCGATTACACCGATCAGCTCAGGGACCATTTCTTCAACCCGCGCAACGCGGGCGTGCTGGAGGCGGCCAATGCGGTGGGCGAGGCAGGCTCGCTGACCGAGGGCAATGCGATCCGGCTGATGCTGCGGATCGACGCCGCGACGCGGATCGTCGAGGCGGCGCGGTTCCAGGCCTTCGGCGGGCCGGCCATCGCCGCCTGTTCGGTGCTGACCGAGCTGGTCGAGGGGCGCTCGGTCGAGGCGGCGCTGCGGCTGACCGGGGCGGATATCGACGCGGCGTTGGGGGGGCTGGGCGAGCGGCGGCACTGTGCCGATCTCGGGCAGCAGGCGTTGCAGGCGGCGCTGGCGCAGTTTCTCGGCATCGATCTGCCGCCGCCGAAGCCGGTTGTGCCGGCGGCAGAGGTGAAGATCCTCGCGCCGAAGCATGAATCGCGGCCGAAGGTCGCGCGGGAGGTGCCGCTGTCACCCGCCGAGGAGGCGGAGGTGATCGCCTCGGTGATCGAGGCGGTGCGCCCAAACCTGCGGGCCGATGGCGGGGATGTGACGCTTCTGTGCGTCGAGGGCAGCATCGTGCGGGTGCATCTGACCGGCAACTGCTCGGGCTGCCAGCTGGCGGCGCTGACGCTGGGGGGCCTGCAGAAGCGGCTGGCCGATGCGCTGGGCCGCCCGATCCGGGTGGTTCCGGGGGCGGCGGCGCCGCTCGTCAGGATTGCGGGGGTGGGCCGGTGACGGGGGTCTATCTCGACAACAACGCGACGACGCGGGTTGCGCCGCAGGTGCTGGCGCGGATGCTGCCCTTCTTCACCGAGGAGTTCGGCAATCCCTCGTCGCTGCACCGCTTCGGCAGGGCTCTGGCGCTGGCTGTGGCCGAGGCGCGGCGCGCGGTGCAGGCGCTGGTGGGGGCCGTGGATCCGTCGGAGATCGTCTTCACCTCGGGCGGGACGGAAGCCAATGCCATGGCGATCCACGCGGCGCTGGCTGCCGATCCGGCGCGGCGCGAGATCGTCACCTCGGCAGTGGAGCATCCGGCGATCCTCGCGCTCTGCGCCCGGCTGGTGCAGGAGGGGGCGACGGTACATCTGATCCCGGTGGACCGCTTCGGCCGGCTGGATCTCGACGCCTATCGCGCGGCGGTGGGGCCGCAAACGGCGCTGGTGTCGCTGATGTGGGCCAACAACGAGACCGGGACGGTGTTTCCGGTGGAGGGGCTGGCCGAGATCGCCCGCGCGGCGGGGGCGCTGTTCCATACCGACGCGGTGCAGGCGGCGGGCAAGCTGCCGATCTCGCTGCGCGGCACGGATATCGACATGCTGTCGCTCTCGGCGCACAAGCTGCACGGGCCGAAGGGCATCGGCGCGCTGTATGTGCGGAAGGGCGTGCCGTTCCAGCCGCTGCTGCGCGGTGGCAAGCAGGAGCGCGGGCGGCGCGCCGGGACCGAGAACACGCCGGGGATCGTCGGCTTCGGCGCGGCGGCGGAGCTGGCGCTGCGGGCCGACCGGTCGGGCATGACGGCTCTGCGCGACGAGCTGGAGCGGGGCATCCTCGCCCGGGTGCCGAAATGCGCGGCGCTGGGCGACCTTCTGGACCGGCTGCCCAACACCTCCTGCATGGCCTTCGACTTCATCGAGGGCGAGGCAATCCTGATGATGCTGGACCGCGCCGGGATCGCGGTCTCCTCGGGGGCGGCCTGCGCCTCGGGGGCGATCGAGCCGAGCCATGTGATGCGGGCGATGAAGGTGCCCTTCACCGCGGCGCATGGCGTGATCCGCTTCTCGCTGTCGCGCGAGACCACGGCGGCGGAGATCCGGCAGGTGCTCGAGGTGCTGCCGCCCATCGTCGAGCAGCTGCGGGCGCTGTCGCCCTTCGGCGCCGATCTGGACACGCTGGTACCGGGGAGGCTGCAATGAGCCGCCCGCAGGCCTCGGCCGGGTTCGACAGGCGGGCGCCGCTGGCGCCGGTGGTGCTGTGCGACACGACGCTGCGCGATGGCGAGCAGACGGCGGGGGTGGCCTTCACCCGCGCGGAGAAGCTGGAGATCGCGCTGGCGCTGGAAGCCTGCGGCGTGACCGAGATCGAGATCGGCGTGCCGGCGATGGGCGAGGCGGAGCGGGCCGACATCCGCGCGGTGGCCGCCCGGCTGACGGTGGCGGCGCCGGTGGTGTGGTGTCGCCTGCGTGCCGAGGATCTGGCGGCAGGGCAGGCGACGGGGGTGCGGCGGCTGCACATCGGGGTGCCGATGTCGGAGCGGCAGATCACGGCCAAGCTCGGGGTGGACGCCGACTGGGTGCGGCGGCGGGTGGCGGAGCTGGTGCGCGCGGCGACCTGGGCCGGGCATCTCGTCTCGGTCGGGGGCGAGGATGCCTCGCGCGCCGATCCGTTCTTTCTGGCCGAGATCGCCCATATCGCCGCCGAGGCCGGGGCGATCCGCTTCCGGCTGGCCGACACGCTGGGCGTTCTGGACCCTTTCACGGCGCATGATCTGGTGGCGGGGCTGGTGTCGCGCACGACGCTGCCGGTGGAGTTCCACGCGCATGACGATCTGGGGATGGCCACGGCCAACAGCGTCGCCGCGGCGAGGGCGGGGGCCACGCATCTGTCGGTGACGGTGAACGGGCTGGGCGAGCGGGCGGGCAATGCCGCGCTGGAACAGGTCGCGGCGGCGATGGAGGCGCAGGGGCGGCCGACGGGCATCGCGCTGGACCGGCTCTGCGCGCTGTCGGCGCTGGTCGCCGGGGCTTCGGGGCGGGTGCTGCCGGTGGACAAGCCGATCGTCGGCGCGGGGGTCTTCACCCACGAGTCGGGCATCCATGTCGACGGGCTGCTGAAGGACCGCGCCACCTACGAGAGCGCCGCGCTGCGCCCCGAGCGGTTCGGGCGGGCGCATCGCATCGCGCTGGGAAAACATTCGGCGGCTTCGGGGCTGGCGCGGGCGCTGGCCGAGGCGGGGCTGCCTTCGGACCGCGCGACGGCGGAGGCGCTGCTGCCTGCGCTGCGCGCGTTCGCGGAAACGGCGAAACGCTCGGCGGGGCCCGAGGATCTGGCGGAATTGCTGGCACAGAGCGAGGTGACGAGATGACGGACGCGACGACGACAAGACCCAGCGTATCGGAGCGCCTGCGCGCGCTGTCCTCGGCGGAGGAGATGTTCACCTATCTGCTGCTGCCTTGGCGGCAGGAGGTTCTGGATGTCTCGCGCCTGCACATCATGAAGCGGGCAGGGCAGCATCTGGCGAAGATCGACTTCGCCGCGCTGGACGAGGACGAGGGCTTCCTGCGCGCCCGGGCCGCGATGAAGCAGGCCTATCAGGATTTCCTCGAGAGCACGCCGCAGCAGGAGAAGCTGTTCAAGGTCTTCGCCCGCCCCGCCCGCAGCTTCGTGCCGCTTGCCGGCATCCGCACCGCAGACTGACAGAAAGGAGCCCGAGCCATGGACGAGCCGATCATCGAGGGGCTGGACCCGCCGCCGCCCGCGCCCACGGGCCTGAACATCCTCGTCTGCATCAAGCAGGTGCCGGATTCGGCGCAGATCCGGGTGCATCCGGTGACCAACACCATCATGCGGCAGGGCGTGCCGACGATCATCAACCCCTATGACCTCTTCGCGCTGGAGGAGGCGATGCGGATCCGGGACGAATACGGCGGGCAAGTTACGGTGCTCTGCATGGGGCCGCCGATGGCCGAGGACGCCTTGCGCCGCGCGCTGGGGCTGGGGGCGGACCGCGCGGTGCTGATCACCGACCGGCGCTTTGCCGGGTCGGACACGCTGGCCACCTCCTTCGCCCTGGCGACGGCGCTGGGCAAGATCGCCGAGGAGCGGGTGATCGACATCGTCTTCACCGGCAAGCAGACCATCGACGGCGATACCGCGCAGGTCGGCCCCGGCATCGCCCGGCGGATGGGGCTGAACCAGCTGACCTATGTCAGCGCCATCGACTCGCTCGACATGGTCCGCCGCTCCATCGTGGTGCGCCGCCGGTCGGAGGGGGGCGTGCAGGTGCTGCGCTCGGCGCTGCCGTGCCTCATCACCATGCTGGAGGACAGCAACGTGGTCCGGCGCGGCTCGATCCAGGACATGCTGCGCGCCGCCCGGGCGCTCGTCACCATCTGGTCGGCGGAGGAGGCCGGGGTGGAGGACCCGCTGAAATGCGGGCTGCGCGGCTCGCCCACCGTGGTCAAGCGCGTCTTCGCCCCCAGCCCGCGCGAGGAGAGCGCCGAGATGGTGACGGTGGAAGGCAAGGACCCCGCCCGGATCGGCGATGCGATCATCGACCTGATCTTTGCCCGCGACCCGAAACTCGAGGTGGCGCTGACCGCCACCGCTTCCTGAAAGGAGACGCGAGATGACAGAACCCGCCAAACCCGCCGCAGCTGGCCGCGCCTCGATGAAGAAGGAACTGCCGGAGCGGTTCAAGGACTACAAGAACGTCTGGGTCGTGGTCGAGATCGAGCGCGGCCGGGTGCATCCGGTGTCCTGGGAGCTGATGGGCGAGGGGCGCAAGCTGGCCGACCGGCTGGGCGTGCAGCTTTGCGCCGTGGTGCTGGGGCCGAAGGCGGCCTCGACCAAGGCGGCGGTGAAGCAGACCTACCACTATGGCGCGGATGTCTGCTACATCTGCGAGGATGCGGCGCTGACCGATTACCGCAACGCGCCCTATACCGAGATCCTGACCGATCTGGTGAACAAGCATAAGCCGGAGATCCTGCTGCTGGGGGCGACGCCCTTGGGCCGCGATCTTGCCGGGTCGGTGGCGACGACGCTGGGCACCGGGCTGACGGCAGATTCGACCGAGCTTCGGATCGACGACGACAACAGCCTTGCCGCGACACGCCCGACCTTCGGCGGCACGCTGCTCTGCACGATCTACACGCTGAACTTCCGCCCGCAGATGGCCACCGTCCGCCCGCGTGTCTTCGCGATGCCCGAGGCTGATACCTCGCGGGCCGGGCGGATGGTCTGGGAATCGCTTCGGATGAAGGAAGACGACATCGTGACGAAGATCCTCGAGTTCGTGGCTGACAGTACCTCGTCCGAAGCGAACCTTGCTTATGCCGATATCGTGGTGGCAGGCGGGATGGGTCTGCAGAACGAGGCCAACTTCCGCCATGTGAAACGATTGGCGCAGGTGCTGGGCGGCGACTACGGCTGCTCGCGCCCCGTGGTGCAGAAGGGCTGGCTGCCCGCCGAGCGGCAGATCGGCCAGACCGGCAACACCATCCGGCCGAGGCTCTACATCGCCGCCGGGATTTCCGGCGCGATCCAGCACCGGGTCGGGGTGGAAGGCGCCGATCTCATCGTGGCGATCAACACCGATCCCGATGCCAAGATCTTCGAGTTCGCCCATCTGGGCGTGGTGGCCGATGCGCTGACGGTTCTGCCGGCGCTTTCCGATGCCTTTGCCCGGCGGCTGCGCGCCCCGGCGCTGGCCAGCTGAAGGAGGGACAGATGTCAGAGCATTTCGATGCCATCGTGGTCGGCGCCGGGCCTTCGGGCAATGCCTGCGCCTATACGATGGCCAAGGCCGGGATGAACGTGCTGCAGATCGACCGGGGGGAATATCCCGGGTCGAAGAACGTGCAGGGAGCGATCCTCTATTCCGATGCGCTGGAGCGGATCATCCCGGATTTCCGCGACTCGGCGCCGCTGGAGCGGCATGTTTCCGAACTGCGGTTCTGGATGCTGTCCGAGACATCGAACACCAGCGCCTCGCATCGCAACGACGGGTTCGAGGATGGCAAGCCCGACCGCTACACCATCCTGCGGGCGCCCTTCGACAAGTGGTTCTCGAAGAAGGTGCGCGAGGCGGGGGCGGTGCTGATCACCGAGACGACGGTGGTCGATCTGGTGAAGAACGCCAAGGGCAAGGTGATCGGCGTGCTGACCGACCGCGAGGGCGGGCCGATCTATGCCGATGTGGTGGTGCTTGCCGAAGGGGTGAACGGCGTTGTCGGGCAGCGGGCGAAGCTGCGGCCCGAGCTGAAGCCGCAGCATGTGGCGCTGGCGGTGAAGGAGACGCATTTCTTCCCCGAGGAGGTGATACGCGAACGCTTCAACCTGCAGGGGGAGGACGACGGCGTGGTGATCGAGGTTCTGGGCTCGGTCACCTCGGGGATGGTGGGGACGGCGTTCCTCTATACGAACAAAGAGTCGATATCTATCGGCGTCGGTTGCCTGCTGGCCGATTTCGCCAAGACAAAGATCCCGCCCTACGAGCTCTTGGACCGTTTCAAGCGGCATCCGGCGGTGGTGCCGCTGCTGCGCGGTGGCGAGATGAAGGAATATGTGGCGCATCTGATCCCGGAGGGCGGCTATGACGCCATTCCTAACCTGACGGGCGACGGCTGGGTGATCGTCGGCGATGCCGGGCAGTTCGTGAACGCGGTGCATCGCGAGGGGTCGAACCTTGCCATGACCACGGGGCGGCTGGCGGGGGAGTGCCTTGCCGAGCTGAAGGCGCAGGGACTGGCTCCGACCAACGACAACCTCAAGCTGTTCCGCGACCGGCTGGGCGAGAGCTTCGTGATGAAGGACATGAAGAAATACCGCAAGGTGCCGCATCTTCTGGAGAAGAACCGCCAGCTCTTCGCCACCTATCCGCGGGCGATCAATCAGGTGATGCAGGCCTATTTCCGCGTCGATGGCATGGACAAGCGCAGCAAGGAAGGCATCGCGCTGCGCAACGTCGCCAAGGCGCGCGGCGGCTGGTGGAGCGTGGCGACGGATCTGGTCAAGGTGGCGAGGGCATGGAGATGAGCGACAAGCAGGACCCCGCGGAAGGCGGCAGGATGGAGGAGCGGCTCTACCAGAACCGCTATCAGGTCGACGAGGGCCGCCCGCATGTGAAGATCCATCCGCAGGCCGAGGATTCGCCGGAGCTGCAGGCGCTGATGGCGATCTGCCCGGCGGGCTGCTACCGGCCGACCGAGAACGGGCGGGTGGAGGTGGTGGCGGATGGCTGCATGGAATGCGGCTCCTGCCGGATCGTCTGTCAGGAAACCGGCGAGATCGAATGGGCCTATCCGCGCGGCGGCTACGGCATCCTGTTCAAGTTCGGCTGAGCGACAGGCTTGCCCCTGCGACGTCCTGCGGAGGGCGTCGCCTCTCCGCTTCATGGTAGGATCGCGTCATGGACATGATGCACATCCAGCGTCAGACGACCGGGCTCGCCATGACCCAGCGGATGCAGGCCTCGCTGCGCATCCTGCAGATGACCAATGCCGATCTGTGCGACTATCTGGCGGCGGAGGCGCTGGGGAACCCGTGCCTCGATGTGCGGCTGCCGGAAAGCGGCTCGACCGGGCTGGCGCCGCCGGCGCGGGCGGGGTCGGTGCAGGCGGGCGCCGACCGCGACGAATTTGCTCGGATCGAGGCGGCGCCGGTCAGTCTGGAGGCGCATGTGCTGGCGCAGATCGACACGGGCTTCTTCGGCGACGACCGCCGCATCGCGCTGGCCTTCGCCGAGGCGCTGGAGCCGTCGGGCTGGCTGGGCGAGACGGTGGCCGAGGTCGCCGCGCGCTGCCGGGTCGAGGAGGCAGAGGCGGCGGCGGTGCTGGAGCATCTGCAGCGCTTCGATCCGCCGGGACTCTTCGCCCGCGATCTGGCGGAGTGCCTGACGCTGCAGGCGCGCGACCGCGACCTGCTGACCTGGGAGATGCAGACGATCCTCGGCCATCTCGATCTGCTGGCGGCGGGGCGGTTTGCCGAGCTGGCCCGGCTCTGCGATGCCGAGGAGGCCGACATGCGCGCGGCGCTGGCGCTGATCCGCAGCTTCCAGCCGAAGCCGGGCGAGGGCTTCGCCAGCGACCGCCCGCCGATCCAGCCGCCCGACCTGCGGGTGATCCGCGGGCCGCTCGGCTGGGAGGTGGAGCTGAACCGCTCGCAGCTGCCGCGGCTGAGGGTGAGTGCTGCGGGTGTGGCCGACCCGGCGGCGCAGGTCTGGCTCGCACGGGCGGAAAGCGCGGCGCGCTGGCTGCAGCGGGCGGTAGAGCGGCGGCAGAGCACGCTGCTGCGCACGGCGGGCTGTCTCGTCGCGCATCAGACGGCATTTCTGGAGCAGGGCGCGCGGCAGCTTCTGCCGCTGTCGATGGAGGAGGTGGCGGCGGAGCTGTCGCTGCACCCTTCCACCATCAGCCGCGCCACCGCCGCCCGGCTGATCGAGACGCCGCGCGGGCTGATCCCGCTGCGCGCCTTCTTCAGCCGCTCGGTGGTGGCGGAAGGCCCTGCCGCGCCGCAATCGCAGGACGCGCTGATCGCGCTGGTGGGCGAGATCGTCGCCGCCGAAGACCGCCGCAAGCCGCTGAGCGACGATGCGATCGTCAAGCGCGCGCGGGAGGCGGGGGCGGTGCTGGCGCGGCGCACGGTGACGAAATACCGCGAGGCGCTGGGCATCCCCTCGTCCTACGAGCGCCGCCAGCCGGAGAGGGTCTAGAGCCCGAGCAGCCGCGCGGTGCCCGCATCGGGCCTGCCGTCGAACCAGCGCCCCAGCGCCATGCGGAAGGGGGTGTAGGGGCCGGGATCGACCTCGGCGAAGAGGCTCATGCAGGAGTGGAACTTCAGGTCGTCGGGCGTGCCGAACATGTCGGTCACCGAGGCCGGGTCGCGCGACAGAACCGTCTCGGTCGCGAGCTCCAGCCGCCGTCCGAGCATCGGATGGGCGAGATAGGCCCGCGCCTCCTCCAGCGAGGCGAGGCCGAAGCGCTGCGCCGTCTCGGACCGGCCGAGGCCGCGCAGCTGCGGGAAGACGAACCACATCCAGTGGCCCTGCTTGCGCCCCGCCTGCAGCTCGGTCATCGCGGCCTCATAGGCGGTCCATTGCGCCTTGACGAAGCGCTGCAGGTCATGGGGGTCGTTGCCGGACATCTCAGCCGCCTTCGAGGGCCGAGGTTTCGGCCAGATGCATCATCACCGCGACATAGAAGATCACCGTCGCGATCAGGACGAAGACATGCCAGATCGTGTTGTGGAACGGAAGCCGGTCGAGCAGGAAGAACCCGGTGCCGATGGTGTAAAGCACCCCGCCTGCGGCGATCAGCCCCAGCACCGTGCCGGAATAGCCCGCGAACACCGGCCAGCCGAAGGCCGCCCCGGCCCAACCCATCGCCAGATAGAGGCTGACCGCCAGCCAGCGGAACCGGTCGGGCGAGAGCACCCGCAGCGCCATGCCGCAGACCGCCGCCGCCCAGAGCGCGGCCATGAGGGCGAGCCCCTGACCCGAGAGCAGCACGAAGGCCGAGAAGGTGCCGGCGATCTTGGCGTAGATCGCCGAATGGTCGAGCCGCTTCCACAGCACCGACCAGCCCGGGGCGTCGACCATGTTGCACAGCGCGGAGAACAGGATCATCGCGATCAGGGTGACGCCATAGATCACCGCCGCCGCGATCGCCGCCCCGTCGCCGCGCCAGATCACGGCGAGCGCGATCAGCACCGGCGCGCCGAGCAGCGCCGCGGCGAGCCCCGAGACATGCACGGCCGCATCCGAAAGGCGTTCGGCCCGACTGTATCCGGCGCGGGGTGGCAGAAATCTTTGCATGAACCGAATGTAGGGTGGAATCCGGCGGCGGCACCACCTGACCTTCCGGATAATTGCAGGAACCCGTCGCATCGTGCCGCCGCCCGCGGGAACCCGGGGCGGGCCGGGCGGCTTGTGGCTTCGGGGACAAGCGATGGAGGCGCCGCGATGCCGAGAGCGATCTGGAAAGGCTATCTGAAGGTCGGCGAACTGGTCTGCCCGGTGGCGCTCTATGCGGCAGCCTCGACAGCGGAGCGCGTGAGCTTTCACACGATCAATCGCAAGACCGGGCATCGCGTGCACCGCGACTTCGTCGATTCCGAGAGCGGCAAGCCGGTGGCCAAGGAAGATCAGGCCAAGGGCTACGAGGTGGCCGCGGACGAATACATCCTGCTCACGCCCGAGGACATCGCCGGGGCGATCCCCGAGTCGGACAAGACGCTGGCGGTGCAGAGCTTCATCGGCTGCGCGGCGGTGGATGCGGTCTATTTCGACAAGCCCTATTACATCGGCCCCGCCGACCCCGAGGCCGAGGAGAGCTTCGTGCTGCTGCGCGAGGGGATGCGGGCGAAGAAGGTGGCGGCGCTGGCGCAGACCGTGCTGTTCCGCCGGCTGCGCACCCTGCTGATCCGGCCGCATGACGACGGGCTGGTGGGGACCACGCTGAACTTCGACTACGAGGTGCGCTCGGCGGAGGAGGCCTTTGCCGAGGCGCCGAAGATGAAGATCAAGGGCGAGATGCTGGATCTGGCCAAGCATATCATCCAGACCAAGGCGGGCAGTTTCGATCCGACCGGCTTCGACGACCGCTATGACGCGGCGCTGGCGGAGCTGGTGCAGGCCAAGCTCGAGGGGCGCAAGCTGACGCCGAAGCCCGCGCCGAAGGCCTCCGAGCCGGGCGATCTGCTGGCGGCGCTGCGCGAGAGCGCGGGGAAGAAGACGCCGGCGCGGAAGGCGGCAAAGCCCAAGGCCAAGCCGGCGGCGCCGCGGCGCAAGGCGGGGTGAGGGCGACGGATCTTCTGCGAAGATCCGGGAAGGGCGCGTTTTCTGCGAAAACGCTGACAGGGATCTTTCGCAGAAAGATCGTGGCGCCGGGCTTTCGCAGAAAGCCCGTTTCGCAAGCGTCAGGATTTCTTGTTCAGGCTCTGGCGCAGCGCGTCCATGATGTTGACCACATTGCCCGAGCTTGGCGCGCCCTTGCGCGGGGCGGCGACCGTCTTTTTCGACTTGCGTTTCTTCGCGATCATCTCGAGCAGGTTGTCCTGCACTGGGTCCTCGACCAGCTTCGGATCCCATTCCGCCGTGCGCTCGTCGATCAGGGATTTCACCAGCGTCATCAGCTTCGCCTCAGGCTTGGCGCTGCCGAGCTTGCCGAAATAGGCATCGGCCTTGCGCACCTCGTCGCCGTAGCGCAGCGTCCAGAGCACGATGCCGTCGCCGCGCGGGGCGAGCATCACCGCACGTTCGCGCCCGCCCATCACCAGCCGCGAGATGCCGACCCGACCGGTCGCGGCCATCGCCTCGCGGATCACCGCGAAGGCCTCCTCGCCCACGGCGTCGGAGGGCAGCAGGTAGTGCGGCTTGTCGTAGAAGATCCAGCCGATCGTCTCGGCCTCGACGAAGGTCTCGATGTCGATGGTGCGGGTGCTGTCGAGGGCGACGCTGTCGAGGTCTTCCTCCTCGAGGATGACATGCTCGTCCTCGCCGCGCGGATAGCCCTTGGTCAGGTCGTCATCGGCCACCGGCTTGCCGGTCACCGCATCGACATAGCGGCTGGCGACGGGATGGCCGGATTTCGCGTTCATCGTGCGGAAGCGGACGCGCTCGCTCTCGGTCGTGGCGGGCATCATCGTCACCGGGCAGGTGACGAGCGAGAGCTTGAGATAGCCCTTCCAGAAGCTGCGCTGCGGCATGATGATCTCCGACCCTCGGGCTGGGCCAATGCAGGACGGCAGGCGGGAGTTCCCGACCCGGGCAAGATAACGTCCAATCATCCCTTGACGGAGTCAGCTTTTCCGCTAGCTGCAGCCGGAAAAGCGACCTCAGGAGGCAGCCATGATAAAACTCGGTGTGAACGGCAAGGAGGTCACGCTCGACCTCGATCCCGAGACCCCACTGCTCTGGGCGCTGCGCGACGAGCTGCGGCTGACGGGCACGAAATTCGGCTGCGGCGTGGCGCAATGCGGTGCCTGCACGGTGATGCTGGACGGCATGCCGCGCCGGTCCTGCGTGACGCCGATCGGCAGCATCGACGGGTCGGAGGTGACCACCATCGAAGGGATGGAAGGGCCGGAGATCGAGGCGGTGCAGGCGGCCTGGGCGGCGCTCGACGTGCCGCAATGCGGCTGGTGCCAGTCGGGGCAGGTGATGTCGGCGACGGCGCTGCTGCAGCTGGTGTCCAATCCGACCGACGAGGACATCGACAATGCGATGAACGGCAATGTCTGCCGTTGCGCCACCTATGTCCGTATTCGGCAGGCGATCCATGACGCCGCCAAGACGCTGGAGGGCTGAGCCATGACCCATATGTCCCCCCGACTTTCCCGGCGCGGTTTCCTTGCAGGAACCGCAGGCTTCACCCTCGCGCTGACGCTGCCGCTCGGCGGCGCGCGGGCGCAGACCGCGGCTGCCGCCGGCAGCACGCCCTTCGCGCCGAACGCCTTCGTCCGCATCGCCAGCGACGATACGGTGACGGTGATGATCAAGCATTTGGAGATGGGGCAGGGGCCCTATACCGGGCTTGCCACGCTGGTGGCCGAGGAACTCGACGCCGACTGGAGCCAGATGCGGGCCGAAGGGGCGCCGGGCAATGACGCGCTCTATGCGAACCTCTTGTTCGGGGCGCAGGGCACCGGCGGGTCCACCGCCATGGCCAACAGCTATATGCAGATGCGCAAGGCCGGGGCCGCGGCCCGGGCGATGCTGGTCGAGGCGGCGGCCGCCGAATGGGGCGTGCCGGCGGAGGAGATCACCGTCAGCGCCGGCAAGGTCGCGCATGCCAGCGGCAAGTCCTCGGGCTTCGGCGCTCTGGCGGCGGCGGCTGCCGGGATGGCCGTGCCGGAAGATCCGCCGGTGAAGGACCCGAAGGATTTCGTGCTGATCGGCACCGACCGGCCGAAGCTCGACAGCGTGGCCAAGGCCAATGGCACCGCGGGCTTCACCATGGACGTCTATCGCGAGGGCATGCTGACCGTGGTGGTCGCGCGTGCGCCGAAGTTCGGCGCCAAGCTGCGCAGCGTGGACGATGCCGCGGCGCTGCAGGTCAAGGGTGTGGAGATGGTGCGGGAGATCTCCTCGGGGGTTGCAGTCTATGCCACCGGCACCTTCGCGGCGCTGAAGGGCCGGGATGCGCTGGTGCTGGAGTGGGACGAGAGCGGCGCCGAGACGCGCAGCTCGGCGCAGATGCTGCAGGATCTGTCCGATGCGGCCAAGTCGGGCGGCGCAATGGTCGAGGAGGCCGGCGATGCCGGGGCGATCGACGGCGCGGCCGAGGTGCTGGAGGCCGAATTCCGCTTCCCCTATCTCGCCCATGCGCCGATGGAGCCGCTGGATGCGGTGATCGAGACCAAGGAGGGCAAGGCCGAGATGTGGTTCGGCAGCCAGTTCCCGTCCTTCGACAAGCCGACGGCGGCGGGCGTGCTGGGGATGAAGCCCGAGGACGTCCAGATCAACGTGCTTCTGGCGGGCGGCTCCTTCGGGCGGCGGGCGCAGGGCTCGGCGCATCTGGCCCAGGAAGTGGCCGAGGTCGCCAAGGCGGCGGAGCGCGACGGGGTGTTCAAGCTGGTCTGGACCCGCGAGGACGATCTGCAGGGCGGCTACTACCGCCCGGCGACGGTGCACCGGCTGCGCGCCGGGATCGACGCCGAGGGGCGGATCGTCGGCTGGGAGAACGCGGTCGCGAACCAGTCGATCATGGCGGGCACGCCGATGGAAGCCACCATGCAGAACGGGCTTGACGCGACCTCCTACGAGGGGTCGAACGACCTGCCCTATGACGTGGGGGCCCGCAGGATCACTTGGGCGCGGGTGGACAGCCCGGTGCCGGTGCTCTGGTGGCGCTCGGTCGGGCATACCCATACCGCCTATGCGGTGGAGGTCTTCCTCGACGAGGTGCTGGAGAAGGCCGGCAAGGATCCGGTGCAGGGGCGGCTCGACCTGATGCTGCCCGAGGCCACGCGGCAGCGGGCCGTGCTGGAGAAAGTGGCGGAGATCGCCAACTGGTCCGGGCGCAGGGCCGAGGGCAAGGGCTATGGCGTGGCGCTGGCCAAGAGCTTCGGCACCTATGTCGCGCAGATCCTCGAGGTCGAGGACCGCAACGGTTTCCCGCATGTGACGCAGGTCTGGTGCGCGGTGGATTGCGGCGTGGCGGTGAACCCCAACGTGATCCGGGCGCAGATGGAGGGCGGCATCGGCTATGCGCTCGGCACGGCGCTCTTCAACGAGATCACGCTGGGTGAAGGCGGCGGCGTGGAGCAGCACAACTTCGACGGCTACCGGATGTTGCGGATCGGCGAGATGCCGAAGGTGGAGGTGGCGATCCTCCAGAGCGGCGAAGACCCGACCGGGGTCGGAGAGCCGGGTGTGCCGCCTCTGGCCCCCGCGCTTGCCAATGCCTGGCGCGCGCTGACCGGGCAGACGGTTCACCAGCTTCCCTTCTCCACCCTGACCGCTTGAAGGGATAGACACATGCGTATCATGCTTGCCGCGGCGCTTGCCGCTTTCGTGTCGCCTGCCGCCGCCCAGGATCTGCGCGGCCCGGGTGATTTTTCCGGGATCACCGACGAGACCGAACGCTCGGTTGCGCTGTTCGAGGAGATGGGCAAGGTGCTGACCCATCCGCGCTGCCTGAACTGCCATCCGGTGAACGGCGGGCCGACCCAGGGCGACGACATGCAGCCGCACGAGCCGCCCGTCGTGCGCGGCGAGGCCGATTTCGGCGCGCCGGGGATGAACTGCACCACCTGCCACAGCGCCGAGAACGTGGAGTTCGTCGGCTCGCCGGGCAGCATCCCGGGGCACGAGCCCTGGGCGCTGGCGCCCTTGAGCATGGGCTGGGTGGGGCTGAGCCTTGGCGAGATCTGCGAGCAGATCAAGGATCCTGAGCGCAATGGCGGCAAGGATCTGGAGGCGCTGCACGAGCACAATGCCGAGGACGGGCTGGTCGGCTGGGGCTGGGAGCCGGGCGAGGGTCGCACTCCCGCGCCGGGATCGCAGGAGCTCTTCGGCGAACTGACCCGCGCCTGGATCGACACGGGCTCCGCCTGCCCCTCCTGAGCCGGGCACGGCGCAACTTCAAGATGTGACAGTTCTGCGACTGCCGCCCCTCGGGGCGGCAGTCTGCATTTGGTCCCAAGGCTGCGCTCCTTGGGGTTTTCTTTGTTTTGCTCGACCCCTGCCGCACCTTCGCCGCATTGCGTTGCATAACTCCCTCTGCCTCGCCAAGACAACCAGCGGTTGTTCCAGCGAGGCGGCGCCGATGGGGGCGGACTGCGGCGAAGGGGCAAGGCAATGACGACGATCGACAACAAGTGGCTGGTCTCTGAATGGGATGCGGGGCAATCCTATCTGGTCGGCTGGAATCCGGACAACGTGAAGCGGCAGAGCAACGGGTCGATCGAGTTCACGCTCGACCGGGCCGAGCCGGGCGATACGCGGCCCTATGACGGGGCGGAGCTGCAGTCGCTGGCGGCGGCCTCGACCGGGACATGGACATGGATGGCGCAGACGCCCGACATGGTCGACGGCGCGATCTTCGGCATGTTCCTCTATCAGGACGATTACCGGACCCAGCCCTGGCGGGAGTATGACATCGAGTTCGTCGGCGAGAACACCAGCCAGATCCGGCTGGCGGTGCATTTCCTGAACGAGAAGGGGCAGCATGTCACGCTGAAGGCGCCGTCGATCATCGAGCTCGGCTTCGATGCCTCGAAGTCGATGCATCTCTACGGCATCACCCTGACCTCGACCGATGTGCGCTTCACCGTCGATGGCGTGGTGGTCGAGAGCTTCGACGCATCGGACATTCAGGGCGAGGTCTGGGATCCGGGCCCGCTGAACGGGCTGACCGATCTCTGGGTCGCGGCGCCGGAACAGGCGCCGTGGTCGGGAACATGGGTCGATCCGGGGCGGCCTCTGGTGGCGCGGGTCGATGCCTTCAGCCTGCCGTCGGATTCAGCCTTCGTCGGCGGCGCCAATGCCGACACGCTGATCGGCACGAGCGGGGTGGACCAGCTTTACGGCAATGGCGGCAACGACCGTCTGGACGGGCGCGGCGGAGCGGACATCGCCTTTGGCGGGGCGGGGGATGATCTTTACTTCGTCGACAGCCTGCAGGATCAGGTGCGCGAATATTCCGGGCAGGGCCGCGATCAGGTGAATGCGGGGATGAGCTGGACGCTGGCCGATCATGTCGAAGTGCTGGCCCTGCAGGGCAGCGCCGCGATCGACGGGACGGGCAACTGGCTGGCCAATACGCTGATCGGCAACGGGGCGGCCAACCGGCTGAACGGGCAGGGCGGCAACGATCGGCTGGCCGGCAATGTCGGGGCCGATACGCTGACGGGCGGCAGCGGGCATGACACCTTCATCTTTGCCAAGGGCCATGGCGCCGATGTCATCACCGATTTCCGCGCGGGCGGGACCGAGGACCGGATCGAGGTCACGGGCTACACCGGCTATACCGCACTGCGGCAGGAGGGGCTGGATACCCGGGTGGTCTTCGCCGGGTCGGACAGCATCCTGCTGAAGAACGTGATTGCCAAGACGCTGACCACCGCCGATTTCGGCTTTCCTGTCCCGGCGAAGGTCGCGGGCTCGGGCGCCGAGGATGCCGGACGGGTGCTGACCGGCAGCCACAAGAGCGACCGGATCGCCGGCAACGCGGGCAGCGACACGATCCTCGGCAAGCAGGGCACGGACCGGCTGTTCGGCCGGGGCGGGGATGACCTGCTCGGGGGCGGCAAGAAGCGCGACGTGCTGACCGGGGGCGGTGGCGACGACACCTTCCGCTTCCGCGCCGGGGATGGCCGGGACCGGATCACCGACTTCGACGCCGGAGGCAAGATGGACCGGATCGAGATCCACGGCCATGACAGCTACGAGACGGTCCAGCGGGGCGACGATCTGCTGATCCGGCTTTCGGCCAAGGACAGCATCCTGCTGGACGATGTCCGCGCCGGTCAGCTTACCGACGCGGATTTCCTCTTCGTCTGAGGCTCAGCGCAGCCGCGCGAGGATGTCGAGCGAGGGCTCGCCGGTGGCCGCCATGCCATTGGCGCGCTGCCAGCCGCTGACCGCCTCGCGCGTCTTCGGGCCGATCACCCCGTCGCTGCCGCCGGTGTCATAGCCCGCGGCGGTGAGGCGGCGCTGCAGATCCTGCCGGTCGGCGATGGTCATGCCGCGCGCGTCGGGCGGGAAGGCGCCCCGGATCGCCGGACCGCCGCGCAGCCGGTCGGACAGGTGACCCACGCCGATGACGTAGTTCTCGGCGTTGTTGTAGCGGGTGATGACGGTGAAGTTGCGGAACACCATGAAGGCCGGGCCGGAGAGCCCCATCGGGGCGAGGATCGAGGCCGCGCCATGGTTCGGCACCACCCGCCCGTCCATGTCGCGCACGCCCGCCGCCGCCCAGTCCGAGGGGCTGCGGGTGGTGCTGCGTCCGAGCGGGCCGGAGAAGCCCTGCGGCAGCCGGACCTCGACGCCCCAGGGCTGGCCGCGGGTCCAGCCCGAGCGGGCAAGATAGGCGGCGGTGGAGGCCAGCGCGTCGGTCGGATCGTCCGACCAGATGTCGCGCCGCCCGTCGCCGCGGAAATCCACCGCATAGGCGAGATAGGAGGTCGGGATGAACTGGGTATGGCCCATCGCCCCGGCCCAGCTGCCGGTCATGCCCTGCGGGCTCACGTCGCCGTTCTGCAGGATCTTCAGCGCGGCGATCAGCTGGCTCTCGAAGAAGGCGCCGCGCCGGCCTTCGAAGGCCAGTGTCGAGAGCGCCGAGATCACCGGCACCGTGCCGCGGCGCTCGCCGAACGTGCTCTCCAACCCCCAGACGGCGCAGACCACATGGGCCTCGACCCCGTGGCGCGCCTCGATCTCGGCCAGGGTGCCGCGCTCGCGGGCGAAGGCGGCGCGGCCCTTGCTGATGCGCTCGTCCGAGGCGGCGATGGCGAGATAGTCTTCCAGCGTGCGGGTGAATTCGGTCTGGTTGCGGTCGCGGTCGATCACGTCGGGCAGGAAGCCCGCCGAGCGGAACGCGGTTTCGACGGTGCCCGCCGAGATGCCGCTGGCCGTGGCGCGGCCCTTGAAGGCGGCGACCCATGCGTCATAGGCGGCGTTGGGCACCGCCCGCATCGCGGGCTCCGGCGCGCGGGGGGCAAAGCCTGCGCCGCCGCCGCCCGAGCAGGCGGTGAGTGCCGTTGCCGAAATGCCGAAAAGGACTGCCCGTCGTGTCGCCTGCATGTGCCCGCCTCATTTTCTTGCCGTTTGCCCTACCCTAGCGGATCGGGCGCGAACGGCAATGCGATCGGCGGCGGGGCGGCGGCTTCCGCCGATGGCTTGGCTCAGCGTCGGGTGCCCTTGCTCGGCGCGCTGTGCAAATGCGGCCCGGCGATGGCGGTCGGCGGGCAGGCGTGTTCGACCGGGGCAGGCGGGGCTTCCGGCTGCGGGCGGGAACGGGTGCGCAGCGGCTGGTCGCGGAGCCAGCCCATCCGGTCGAAGAGCAGGAGCCAGAGTATCGCCAGACAGGGGAAGATCAGCAGCGCTGTCATGGACCGTCCTTCCGGTGGCCGTGGGTCGCCAAACTCATGCCGTTTCGCCCTGCGCCCAGGCAATCCGGCCTCACCAGAACACGGAGCCCGCCTCGTTCGAGGGTGCGGGAAGACAGCACTCGTTACCCCTCAAGAAATAACATGAGGGGCGGCGAGGGTGAAGCACACCAAAGGGACAGGCCGGGGGAAGGGGAGGAGCATCCCGGCACGATCCTGCTTGGCGGCGCGCGGAGAGCCGCCGACCCGTTTCGCCGGATCGTGGGTTGCCAGCCGTGCTGGCCCGCGCGATAACCGGCGCGCCCCGACGGTCGGGGTTCGTCAGCCAGAGGCCCGCCCTGTCCAGCCCCGCATCCTCGCGTCCCGCAACCAGTGTCGCCGATCTCTTGCGCGACGGTCTGATCGCGCCGGAGCAGGCTCCGCTGCTGGAACAGGTGGCCGAGGAGTTCCGCATCCGGGTGACGCCCGAAATGCGCGGCGCCATGGCGGGCGATGCGAAAAGCGCCGTCGGGCGGCAGTTCGTGCCGACGCCGGCCGAGCTGCAGATCCGCGAGGAAGAGCTGTTCGACCCGATCGGCGATGCGACGCACAGCCCGGTCGAGGGGCTGACCCATCGCTATCCCGACCGGGTGATCCTGCACACGACCCAGACCTGCGAGGTCTATTGCCGCTTCTGCTTCCGGCGCGAGACGGTGGGCGACGATGGCACGCTGGGCGAGGCGGAGCTGGAGGCGGCGCTCGGTTATATCCGCGCGACGCCCGCGATCCATGAGGTGATCCTGACCGGCGGCGACCCGATGGTGCTGTCGGCCCGCCGGATCGGCGTGCTGTTGCAGCGGCTGGCCGAGATCCCGCATGTCGAGGTGCTGCGCTTTCACACGCGGGTCCCGGTCGTTGCGCCGCAGCGCATCACCGACGAGCTGGTGGCGGCGCTGAAGGTGCGGCCCGCGGTCTATGTGGTGGTCCACACCAACCACCGCGACGAGCTGACCCCGGAGGCCTGCGCGGCGCTGGCGCGGCTGGCCGATGCCGGGGTGCCGCTGCTGTCGCAGACGGTGCTGCTGCGCGGGATCAACGACGATGCCGCGGTGCTGGCCGACCTGTTCCGCACGCTGGCCCGCAACCGGGTGAAGCCCTATTACCTGCACCATTGCGATCTGGCGCGCGGCACCAGCCATTTCCGCACCACCATCGCCGAGGGGCAGGCGATCATGGCGGACCTGCGCGGCAGGCTGTCGGGGCTCTGCATCCCGACCTATGTGCTCGACATCCCCGGCGGCTTCGGCAAGGTGCCGCTCGGCCCGGGCTATGTGACGCGCGACCCCGAGAGCGGCGAGCACCTGATCACCGATTACAGGGGAAACGTGCATCGCTATGCGGATCCTGCAGCCTGAGGGTGAGCGGCTGCCCGAATAGTGGTAATCAACGGGACGGACAGGCCCCGTTCATGCAGAATCAAGCTTACCTCCGCCGCTGGCTGCGCTAGATTGCGCCGAGTTACAGACTTTTTCAGACGAACGTTTTTCAGGAGCATTTCAGTGACAGACGGACAGTCTCCGTTCGACCCTCCACAAGGGTCTCTCCGGTCTTCGGTAGGGCGCGGGGCCGTCGTGACGCTTGCCTCCCAGTCGGTGATGATGGTGACGCAGATCGGATCGGTGGTGATCCTGTCGCGGCTCCTGAGCCCTGAGGATTTCGGGCTCGTGGCCATGTGCGCGCCGATCATCGCCCTTCTGGGCATGCTGCAGGATTTCGGGCTGATCGCCGCCACCGTGCAGAAGCCGGGCATCCAGCGCGACGAGGTGAACTTCCTCTTCTGGGTCAACGTGGTCATCAGCCTCAGCCTGACGCTGCTCCTGCTGCTGACAGCCCCGCTGATCGCGCTGTTCTACAACGAGCCGCGGATCACGCCGCTGATCTGCGGGCTTGCCTCGATCATCGCGCTTAACGGGCTGGGGGCGCAGCATGCGGCGCTGTTGTACCGGCGCATGGCCTACAACGCGCATGCGATCATCAGCGTCCTGGGCGCGGTTTCGGCGCTGCTGGTGGCGGCCATCTGGGCGGTGATCCAGCCGAGCTACTGGGCGCTGTTCGGCGGTTCGCTGGCGGGGACGCTGGTGCCCACCGTCTCGTTCTGGATCGCGTCGCGCTGGCGTCCGGGCGTGCCACGCATGGTGGCGGGCTGGCGGTCGCTGCTGGGCTTCGGCGCCGGGATCACCGGGTTCAACTTCGCCAATTTCTTCGCGATGAACCTCGACAAGGTGATGATCGGCCGGATGTTCGGTGGCATCCCGCTGGGCTATTACGACCGTGCCTACAAGCTGGTGCAACTGCCCTCGAATGCGATCTGCAACCCACTGGCGCGGGTCATGGTGCCGGCGCTGTCGCGCATGGTGGACGAGCCCGACCGTTTCCGCAGCGCCTTCGAGCGGGTGACGGGGCTGATGCTGCTGGCGATCCTGCCGGGGGTGGCCTGTGCCATCGTCATGGCGGATGTGCTGATCCCGCTGATGTTCGGCTCGAACTGGACCGGGGCCATCGCCATCTTCACCGCCTTGGGCTTTGCCGCGCTGATGCAGCCGGTGAACAACCCCTCGGGCTGGCTGTTCATCAGCCAAGGCCGGTCGGGCGATTTCTTCCGCTGCGGGCTGCTGAACGCCGCGGGCACGCTCTGCGCGGTGCTGGCCGGAATGCCTTACGGCGCCGTGGGCATCGCCATCGGCCTGTCGGTGGCGGAATACGTCAAGACGCCGCTGCTGTGGATGCTGGTCGGGCGGTCGGGGGCGATCCGGTTCCGCGACGTGGTGCGCTGGATGGGGCCGCTGATCCTTGCCGCGCATGGCGCAATGGGGGCGGCGTGGCTGGCGCGCCCGATGCTCGAGGGGCATCCGGTGCTGGAGCTGCTGACGGCGGGGCTGCTGAGCTATCTGGCCTTCATGCTGCTGATCTCGCTGACCGCGAGCGGGCGGGGCACGCTGAAGGAGGCGGCGACGCTGATCGGTTCGCGCCTGCCGGGGCGGCTGAAGCTGCAGACGCGGGACGCGCCGACCGGCTGAGGCGGCGCGAGGGGATACGAAAAAGGGGCGCCGGTGGCGCCCCTTTTGCATTCCGGCGGTGCCGCCGCGTCAGCCGGTGGCGACGACGCCGAAGGGGATCACGTTGTCGCCCTCGACCTGCGGGGCCTCGAAGCTGTCGACCTGCGCGGCCATCAGGGCGAGGCGCTGCAGGCGGCGTTCGTGGTTCAGCGTCGGGGCGAGACCGAGGGCATCGACCACCCGCTTCCAGCGATGCGCCCAGTCGTGCTTGCGCAGCGAATTGGCCACGTTGTCGCGGCGGATGCGGGCGACGCGCGCGGGGTCGGCCTCCAGCGCGCGCAGCACCCCGGTCGGATCGCCCTCTACCGGGACGAGCGCATCGTCCCAGTCGAAGGCGTCGTGAAACTCGGGGCAGTCCGGCGCGGTGCCCAGCACCACGGCGCCGCCGGCCGCGCCCTCGAAATAGCGGGTGGTCAGCACGCGGTCCTTGGCAACCGATTCCCGCACCGCCGACTTGTCGCCCGGATCGAAGGACAGGTAGTAGCGGCTGCGCTTGATCATCTCGGCGTTGTAGCGGCGCACCTCGCCCCAGCTGTCGCGCATCTCGAAGTTGGTCCAGACGTCGTAGTGGTAGAGCCAGCCCTTCTCCTGCGAGATGCTCAGCAGGCGCTCATGCAGCTTGGGATCGCGGCGGCCGAGGCAGCAGATGTCGATGCCGCGCTCTGGCTGGCGATCGAAGGGCGTGGTCAGCATGCAGTCGGTGGCGGTGGAGAGCTGGGTGATCGGCGTGCTGGTGTAGCGCGCGAGCTGCGACATGCTGGAGCCGTTCAGCACGAAGATGTGGTCGAAGGAGTCGAGCCGTTTCAGCTTCTCCTTCCAGCGCTCGAAGGTCGAGGAAAAGGTCTCGAGGATGAAGAGCACCGCGATGCCGGACCGCTGACGCCAGCGGCGGATCTGCTCGATCTCCTCGATCTCGTAGATGAACTGGCAGGTGTAGAATGTGACGTCGTAATCCTCGTCCAGCGTCACCGGCTCCATCCGCGGGACATATCTGTCCTGCAGCTTGCGCAGCTTCACGTCGAGCTTGGCCGCGAGCGACAGCGACGGCGGCTTGCTCTGGTTGCTCTTGTCGTAGAAGCGGTCGCGGGGGGCGAGGACCGTCGTCGTCTCGATCTGCGAGACCACATCGGCGAATTCGAAGGGCACACCGCTCCAGGGCCGCGCGTCCATGTTGAAGGTCGAAATGAAAAGGCAGTTGCGGGCGGTCATCGGTGCAATCCTCTGGTCTCAAAAATACGGCGGGCAGGTCAGCGGGGCCGGGATCCGCGAAAATGCGGACAGATGCCGTGGGGTCTTTCGGGTTTGCCGGTGCGCGGGCCGAAGGGTTGTCAGATTGCGGGCAATCTTCCATGGCCACGGGTCACGGGCGGGTCTGGCAATAACTTCGGGCGATACTCATAGGCTAGTCGCGAAACAGACTGGCACTCCAACTCAACCACGTAATCTGACTGTCAATGTTGCACAACGCCCGACTCGCGCAAGCGCTTTCGGCAGTTCTCCGCCGTGAATTTGCCGCACTAACTTATTGAGGTTGCGCCAAAACTTTCCACGGCAACCCCAGGTTGCATTCGCGCGCGGAGGTGCCCCCGGAACGGTCAACGGCTGGGCGGAATGGCGCCGCACCTGACCCTGCGGAAAGGCAGAAGGCGCAGCCGGGGGCTGCGCCTTGAGGTCGTAGGGGCCGGGTGGTCGGGCTCAGCCGGTGACGCGCCAGATGGCGTCGCCCACGTCGTCGGCCACCAGAAGCGAGCCGTCGGGCCCGATCGCCACGCCCACCGGGCGCCCGTAGGAGACCTTCTCGTCCGGCGCGAGGAAGCCGGTGAGGATGTCGCGCGGCGGCCCCGCAGGCTTGCCGTTCTCGAAGGGCACGAAGACCACGCGGTAGCCGCGCAGGGTGCTGCGGTTCCACGAGCCGTGCTGGCCGATCACCATGCCGTCCGGGAAGCCGGGCAGGGTGCCCGCCGGCATCCAGCAGAGACCGAGCGAGGCGGTATGCCCGCCGAGCGCGTAGTCGGGGCGTATCGCCTTGGCCACCATCGACGCGTCCTGCGGCACGCGGTCATCGACCGTCTGGCCCCAGTAGCAATAGGGCCAGCCGTAGAAGCCGCCGTCCTGCACCGAGGTGAGGTAGTCGGGCGGGGTCTCGTCGCCCAGACCGTCGCGCTCGTTCACCACGGTCCAGAGCGTCTCGGTCTGCGGCTCCCAGGCCATGCCGACCGGGTTGCGCAGGCCGCCGGCGAAGATGCGCGAGGCGCCGGTTTCCAGATCGAGTTCGTGGATCGCCGCCCGGCCTTCCTCCACCGCCATGCCGTCATCGGCGATGTTGCTGAGCGAGCCGACCCCGGCATAGAGCTTGTGCCCATCGGGGCTGGGCAGGAGGCTGCGCGTCCAGTGGCCGGCGGGCTTGAAGCTGACGAGCTTCTTGCCCTCGCCCTCCAGCCGGGTCGCCCCCTCGGTATAGGGGAAGGCGACCACGCCGTCGGTGTTGCCGACGTAGAAGGTGCCCTGCACCAGCGCCATGCCGAAGGGCTGGTTCAGCCCGTCCTTGAAAACATGCCGCACTTCGGCCACGCCGTCGCCATCGCTGTCGCGCAGGAGGGTGATGCGGTTGGGGCTGACGCCCGAGGCGGCGGCGCGCTTCATCGTGCTCTGCATCGCGTAATCGAACATCGACTTGATGCCGCCCGGCTCCGACAGGGCCTCGGCCACCAGAACGTCGCCGTTCGGCATGGTCTGGATCCAGCGCGGATGCTTCAGCCCCAGCGCGAAGCCGTTCACCTTGAGCCCCGCGGCGGCGACCGGGGTGCGCCCGGCGTCCCAGCCCTTGGCGGTGGGCATCTTCAGCGTCGGAATGGCCTGCGGCTTGGCGGGCGGGATCGCGGGAGCGGTCCCGACGGCCTGCGCCGCCTCGCCCACGCCCCAGCGCCGCTTCACGATCAGCGCCGCGCCAACCATGGCGACGACGCGGGCGGTCACATCGGATATGCTCATCTGTCCCTCACTTTGTCCGCAGCCAGCCTAATGCAAGCCTGGGCGCCTTGAAACCGTCGAGATGGATTTGCGGGCTCTTGCCGGCCCGGTGGGGGTGGGGAGATTGGGATGGACTTTTGGCCGGAAAATACTACAGTCAGTTTATAGAGTATTCGAGGATTCGAATGCTGGACGCTGCCCGGGGGGGTCTTGCGATGAGAAATGTAGCTGCCACACATCTGAATGACTCGGTCAAGGTCGGGCCCGCGCCGCTGGTCGCGCAGACCTGGCAGACCGGCTTCGAGCGCCGCCACAAGGCCCAGCGGGTCTTGGCACTTGTGGTCTTCGGTCTGGCCTATGCCGCGCTGATGGTGCTGATCGTCGCGCCGCATCTGTTCCGCGCCGCCTGACCGCAGGGCTTGCGCTGCCGCCGACCTCGGCTAGGATCGCCGCCTTCATCAAGGGGGCGACATGGCGCAGGACATCTATGCGACCGAGATAGAGGGCTGGCGCGCGTGGCGGCTGGCGGATCTTCTGGCCGATGACGGCTGGCTCAACCTGACGGATCGGGTGGAGCTGGAGCCGGGTCGCTACAGCATCGGCTCGGCGCCGGGGCTGGATATCGTGCTGAGCGTCGGTCCGGCCCGGCTTGGCGAGCTGACGCTGGATGCTTCCGGGGATGCTTCCGGCACGCGGCTGACGCCCGAGGGCGGTGCGCCGCTGGCCTTTGAGCCCGTGCCCGACGCACCGCCGCGCCTGCTTCATGCCGGGCTTCTGCTTGAGATGACGCTGCTGGAAGGCGTTCATGCGCTGCGGGTGCGCGATACCGATCCAGTTTCGCGAAACGGCTTCGCCGGGCTGAGGCATTTCCCGCTCGATCCGGCATGGCGGCTGCGGGCGGAGTGGCGGGAGATGGCGGCGCCATCCAGCCTTGCCATCGGCATGGTGAATGGCGTCACGACCTCGGTCACGCTGACCCATCGCGCGGTGTTCCACCACGAGGGCGCCGAGGTGGAACTGCTGCCGACGCATGTGAAGGCCGGCAAGCCGATGTTCGTCTTCCGCGACCTGACCGCGCGCGATGCGACCTATGCCGCCTCGCGCTTCCTCTATGGCGAGGAGATCGGCGGGGGCGGGATCACGCTGGATTTCAACAAGGCCTTCAACCCGCCCTGCGCTTTCACCGATTTCGCGATCTGCCCGCTGCCCCCGCGCGAGAACATCCTGCCGTTCCGCATCGAGGCGGGCGAGCTCAGGCCCTGATCAGGCCGGGCGGTTCAGGTGGGGCGCATGTTCGCGCCCCGCTTCCAGCAGGAAGGCCATGACCGAGCGCTCGCGCGGCATGGTGCCCACGTCGCGGTGGGTGGTGAGCCAGTAGCTGCGCCGCAGCGCGACTTCCTCGGGCAGCACGATCTGCAGGTCGGGCCGGCGCCCGGCAATGAAATGCGGCAGCACGCAGAGCCCGAGGCCCAGCTTCGTCGCCGCAAGCTGGTTGAAGATGCTGGAGCTCTTCACGCTGGCCCGGATGCCCGGATGCACCTCGCCCAGATAGTCGAGTCCGGGGGCGAAGATCATCTCCTCGATATAGCCGATGAACGGATGGTCGAGCAGCTGGTCGCGGGTCAGGATCGGCGGATGCTGCTCCAGATAGCTGCGGGCGGCGAAGATGTGCAGGCTGTAGTCGCTGATCTTCTCGGAGCGGTAGGGGCTGGCCTTGGGCGGGTCGAGCACCACCGAGATGTCGGCCTCGCGCCGTGACAGGGCCATGATCTGCGGCAGGGTGATCAGCTCCAGCGCGATGTTTGGATAGCGCCGGCTGAAGGGGCCGAGGAGGTTGCGGCTGAAGTAGCTGCCGAACCCCTCGGGCGTCGCCATGCGCAACAGGCCGCGCTGCCCGGCGCCGTCGCCCAGAAGGTCGACGTTCATCCGCTCCGCCTCGGCCTCCATCCGCTCGGCGGTCTCGACCAGCCGGCGGCCCATGGCGGTCAGCTCGTAGCCGCGCGGATTGCGCTCGAACAGCCGCAGCTTCAACGAGCCCTCCAGCCGGTCGATCCGCCGCGAAACGGTGACATGGCTGGTGCGCAGCTGCCGCGCCGCACCCGAAAGTTGTCCCGTGCGGGCGACTGCAAGGAAGAATTGCAGGTCGTCCCATGTGAAATTGACCATACGTCACTCCTTGTCTGTCCGAAAAAGAACAGACCCTGTATGAAATTAGTTAACGGCTGAGGCTTGTGTCAAAAGGGAATCCGTATGATCGTTACGCGTCCATCCGGTTTGAGGAGGCCGGACGGGACGTTTTTGAACAGATCCAGCCGCCGTCGCCCGGAATTGCCGGGGGCCGGTGGCACAAGCAGGTCTGAGGCGATTTCTGGGAGGAAACCATGCGCAAACTTCTTCTGTCGGCGGCTGTCATTGCAACGGCGGGACCGGCTCTGGCCGAGATTTCGGACGGCAAGGTCAAGATCGGCATCCTGAACGACCAGTCGGGCGTCTATGCCGACTTCGGCGGCAAGTACAGCTTCGAGGCCGCGAAGATGGCCGTGGAGGATTTCGGCGGCACCGTCATGGACATGCCGATCGAGGTCGTCACTGCCGACCACCAGAACAAGGCCGATATCGCCTCCAACATCGCGCGCCAGTGGTACGATACCGAACAGGTCGATGCGATCATGGAGCTGACCACCTCTTCCGTGGCGCTCGCCGTGCAGGCGCTGTCGAAGGAAGCCAACAAGATCACCATCACCACCGGCGCGGCCACGACGGAGCTGACCGGGGCGCAATGCTCGCCCATCGGTTTCCACTGGGCCTATGACACCCATGCGCTGGCCGTCGGCACCGGCGGCGCGCTGGTGGAGCAGGGCGGGGATTCGTGGTTCTTCCTGACCGCCGACTATGCCTTCGGCTACTCGCTGGAAGAGCAGACCTCGACCTATGTGAAGGAAGAGGGCGGCAACGTGATGGGCGCGGTGCGGCACCCGCTCTCGACCACCGATTTCTCCTCCTTCCTGCTGCAGGCGCAGGCCTCGGGGGCCAAGGTGATCGGTCTGGCCAATGCCGGGATGGACACGCAGAACGCCATCAAGCAGGCCTCGGAATTCGGCATCGTCCAGTCGGGCCAGCGTCTCGCGGCGCTGCTGTTCACGCTGGCCGAAGTGCACGGGCTGGGGCTGGAAGCGGCGCAGGGTCTGACGCTGACCGAGAGCTTCTACTGGAACCGCACCCCGGAGACGGCCGAATTCGGCAACCGCTTCATGGAGAAGACCGGCGTCATGCCGAACATGGTCCACACCGGCACCTATTCGGCGGTGATGTCCTATCTCAAGGCCATCGAGGCTGCGGGCGGCGACGAGACCGAGGCGGTTGCGGCCAAGCTGCACGAGCTGCCGGTCGAGGACATCTTCGCCGGGAACGGCAAGGTCGCGGCCAACGGGCGGATGATCTCGGACGTCTACCTGCTGGAAGTGAAGAAGCCCGGCGAGAGCGAAACGCCCTGGGACTACTTCAACGTGAAGGCGACGATCCCCGGCGATCAGGCCTATCTCGACCCGGCGCAAAGCGGTTGCCCGCTGGTCACCAACTGATCCGGGCCGCAGCATGACCGCCTCTGCCCAGACGCAGAGCCAGCCGCGGGTGGTGCTTACCGCCCGCGGCCTCGGCAAGACCTTCGGCGGCTTCGCGGCCGTCAGCAACGTCAACCTCGATGTGCATCATGCCCAGATCCACGCGCTGATCGGGCCGAACGGCGCGGGCAAGACCACGGTCTTCAACCTGCTGACCAAGTTCCTGCAGCCGACGACCGGCAAGATCACCCTGCTGGGGACCGACATCACCCATACCAAGCCCGACAAGGTGGCGCGGATGGGGATGGTGCGGTCGTTCCAGATCTCGGCCGTCTTTCCGCATCTGACGGTGCTGGAGAACGTGAAGGTGGCGCTGCAGCGGCCGGCGGGGCTCGCCGTGCAGTTCTGGCTGCCGCTGTCCTCGCTCGACCGGCTCGACGCGCGGGCCGAAACGCTGATCGAGGACCTGGGGCTGACGCAATACCGTGACACCCGCGCTGCCGACCTGTCCTACGGCCGCAAGCGCGTGCTGGAGATCGCGACCACACTGGCACTCGATCCCGAAGTGCTGCTCCTGGACGAGCCGATGGCCGGGATGGGGCAGGAGGACGTGCGCATGGTGGCCGACATCATCCGCGACGTCGCCCGAACCCGCGCCGTGCTGATGGTGGAACACAACCTCAGCGTCGTCGCCGACATCTGCCACCACGTCACCGTCCTGCAGCGCGGCGAGATCATCGCCGAAGGCGATTACGCCAGCGTCAGTCAGGACCACCGGGTGCGCACCGCCTATATGGGAACGGAGGACTAGATGGCCCCGCTTCTGAACGTGGCCGGGCTTCAGGCCTGGTATGGGGAAAGCCATGTGCTGCATGGCGTGGATCTGCATGTCAACGAAGGCGAGATGATCTGCATTCTCGGCCGCAACGGCATGGGCAAGACCACGACGCTGCGCAGCATCATGGGCATCCTGCGCAAGCGGACGGGGCAGATCAGCTTCGCCGGGCAGGACATGATGAACGTGCCCTTGCACAAGACGGCGAAGGCGGGTCTCGGTTTCGTGCCGGAAGAGCGGGGGATCTTCGCCACGCTGACGGTGGAGGAGAACCTGATGCTGCCGCCGGTGGTCGCGCCGGGTGGCATGACGGTGCGCGAGATCTACACGCTGTTCCCGAACCTCGAGGAGCGCCGCTCCAGCCCCGGCACCAAGCTGTCGGGCGGCGAGCAGCAGATGCTGGCCATGGCGCGCATCCTGCGCACCGGGGCAAAGTGCCTCTTGCTCGACGAGCCGACCGAGGGGCTGGCCCCGGTCATCATCCAGCGGATCGGCGAGGTGCTGGTGGAGCTGAAGAAGCGCGGCATGACCGTGGTGCTGGTGGAGCAGAACTTCCGCTTCGCCTCCAAGGTCGCCGACCGCTTCTACCTGATGGACCACGGCGAGATGGTCGCGGAGTTCCCGGTGGGCGAGCTGCCGCAGCGGATGGACATGCTCAACACGGTTCTGGGGGTCTGACATGACGATGATATTCGGCATCCCCGTCCAGGCGCTGATGGGGCAACTGCTGGTCGGCCTGATCAACGGGTCGTTCTATGCGCTGCTGTCGCTCGGCCTCGCGGTGATCTTCGGTCTGCTGCGGGTCATCAACTTCGCCCACGGCGCGCAATACATGCTGGGCGCCTTCGTGGCGCTGCTGCTGGCGACCCATGGCGGCATCGGCTACTGGCCGGCGCTGATCCTCGCCCCGCTGATCGTCGGCCTCTTCGGCGCGGTGATCGAGCGGACGATGCTGTCGCGGCTCTACAAGCTCGATCCGCTCTACGGGCTTCTCTTCACCTTCGGCCTCGCGCTGACCATTGAGGGCACCTTCCGCTACTTCTTCGGCGCCTCGGGCTCGCCTTATGCCGCACCGCCCTCGCTGGGCGGCGGGATGAACCTCGGCTTCATGTTCCTGCCGGTCTATCGCGGCTGGGTGGTCGTGGCCTCGCTGGCGGTCTGCCTCGGCATCTGGCTCTTGATCGAGAAGACGAAGCTCGGCGCCTATCTGCGGGCGGCGACGGAGAACCCGACGCTGGTGCAGAGCTTCGGCGTGAACGTGCCTTTGCTGCTGACGCTGACCTACGGGCTCGGGGCGGCGCTGGCGGGTTTTGCCGGGGTGCTGGCGGCGCCGGTCTATCAGGTCTCGCCGCTGATGGGATCGAACCTGATCATCATCGTCTTCGCGGTGGTCGTCGTCGGCGGCATGGGCTCGATCCTCGGGGCTATCGTCACCGGTTATCTTCTGGGGATCGCCGAGGGGCTGACCAAGGTCTTCTACCCCGAAGCCTCCAACATCGTGATCTTCGTCATCATGGCGATCGTTCTCATCCTGCGCCCGGCGGGTCTGTTCGGAAAGGATGTCTGAGATGGCGCATAGTCACACAAACACCGAGGCACGGGTCGCGCATCCGAAGGCCTCCGCGCTGAAGACCGGCCTCCTGCTGATCCTGCTGGCCCTGCTGCTGGCAGCGCCGTTCTTCCTCTACCCGATCTTCCTGATGAAGCTCCTGTGCTTCGCGCTCTTCGCGGCGGCCTTCAACCTGCTCCTCGGCTACACCGGCCTTCTGTCCTTCGGCCACGCGGCCTTCTTCGGCGGCGCGGCCTATTTCACCGGCCATGCGGTGAAGGTCTGGGGCTTCCCGCCGGAGCTCGGCATCCTCTTGGGGATGGCAGGCGCCGCCGTGCTGGGTCTCGTCATGGGGCTGATCGCCATCCGGCGGCAGGGGATCTACTTCGCCATGATCACGCTGGCGCTGAGCCAGATGTTCTTCTTCTTCTGCGTGCAGTCCAGCTTCACCCATGGCGAGGACGGGCTGCAATCGATCCCGCGCGGGCATCTCTTCGGCTTCATCAACCTCTCCGACACCACCAACATGTATTTCTTCGTGCTGGCGGTGTTCCTGATCGGCATGGCGCTGATCTGGCGCATCGTGAACTCGCCTTTCGGCATGATCCTGAAGTCGATCCGCGAGAACGAGAACCGGGCGATCTCGCTCGGCTATTCGGTGGCGCGCTACAAGCTGGCGGCCTTCGTCATGTCGGCGACGCTCACCGGCATGGCGGGTGGGCTGAAGGCGCTGGTGTTCCAGTTCGCCACGCTGACCGACGTGACCTGGCAGATGTCGGGCGAGGTGATCCTGATGACGCTCTTGGGCGGCATCGGCACGCTGATCGGCCCGGTCTTCGGCGCGGGCATCGTGGTGACGCTGCAAAACTATCTCGCCACCTCGGACTTCCCGGTGACGATCATCACCGGCGTGGTGTTCATGGCCTGCGTGCTCCTGTTCCGCCGCGGTCTGGTGGGCGAGTTCTACGCCTCGCGCATCGGCCGCTCGCTGGGCTTCAATCCGGAGAAATGAGCATGGACAGCTACGACTACATCGTGATCGGCGCGGGCAGCGCCGGTTGCGTGCTGGCCAACCGGCTTTCGGCCGACCCGAAGACCCGCGTCCTGCTCTTGGAGGCGGGGGGCAGCGACAACTACCATTGGGTGCATATCCCGGTCGGCTATCTCTACTGCATCAACAACCCGCGCACCGACTGGTGCTTCACCACCGCGCCCGAGCCGGGGCTGAACGGGCGGGTGCTGAACTATCCACGCGGCAAGGTGCTGGGCGGCTGTTCCTCGATCAACGGCATGATCTACATGCGCGGCCAGTCGCGCGACTACGACCAGTGGCGGCAGCTGGGCTGCACCGGCTGGGGCTGGGACGACGTGGTGCCGGTGTTCCGCCGCCAGCTCGACCATTACCGCGGCGTGGGCGAGCATCACGGCACCGGCGGCGAATGGCGGGTGGAGAAGGCGCGCATCCGCTGGGCGGTGCTCGACGCCTTCCTCGAGGCGGCGGAGCAGGCGGGCATCCCGCGGGTCGAGGATTTCAATACCGGCGACAACGAGGGCGGTGGTTATTTCGACGTGAACCAGCGCTCGGGCATCCGCTGGAACACCTCGAAGGCCTTCCTGCGCCCGGCGATGAAGCGGCCGAACCTGCGGGTGCTGACCCATGCGCAGGTGCAGCGGCTGGTGGTCGAGGACGGCGAGGTGACCGGCGTCAGCTTCCGCCACGGCGGCGAATTGAAAGAGGCCCGCGCCACCCGCGAGACGGTGCTGAGCGCCGGCGCGATCGGCTCGCCGCATATCCTTGAGCTGTCGGGCATCGGGCGCGGCGATGTGCTGTCTGCCGCGGGCATCGCGCCGGTCAAGGAGGTGGCCGGGGTGGGCGAGAACCTGCAGGACCATCTGCAGCTGCGGCTGGTCTACAAGGTGCATGGCGTGCCGACGCTGAACGAGAAGGCCTCGAGCCTGTTCGGCAAGGCCAGCATCGGCGCGGAATATCTTCTGTCGCGCAAGGGGCCGATGTCGATGGCGCCCAGTCAGGTCGGCATCTTCACCCGCTCGGGGCCCGAGAAGGAGACGGCGGATCTGGAGTATCACGTCCAGCCGGTCTCGCTCGACAAGTTCGGCGACAAGGTGCACCCGTTCCCGGCGATGACTGCCTCGGTCTGCAACCTGCGCCCCGACAGCCGCGGCTCGGTGCATCTGACCAGCGCCGATCCGATGCAGCAGCCCGCCATCGCGCCGAACTACCTTTCGACCGAGAGCGACCGCGAGGTGGCGGTGCGCTCGATCCGGCTGACGCGCGAGATCGCGGCGCAGCCCGCCTTCGCCCGCTTCCGCCCCGAGGAATACCGCCCCGGCGCCGCCCTGCAGAGCCGCGAGGATCTGGTGCGGGCGGCGGGCGAGATCGGCACGACGATCTTCCACCCCGTCGGCACCTGCCGCATGGGCGCGGACGAGGCCAGCGTCGTGGACCCACGGCTGCGCTTCCGCGCGCTGGGGCGGCTCCGGATCGCGGATGCCTCGATCATGCCGACGATCACCTCGGGCAACACCAACTCGCCCACGGTGATGATCGCCGAGAAGGCGGCGGAGATGATCCTGGCCGATGCGAAGGCGCTGACCTGAGACTTCCCCTCCGGGGGGCGGAGGGGTATGGTCCGCGCTCGTTTCCCCAGTGACCGGACCCTCCATGACTGACGCCCTTCGCCGGATTCCCGCCCTCATCGCTACTGAGATCGCCGCCCGCCCCGATCAGGTGGCCGCCGCCATCGACCTGCTCGACGGCGGGGCCACGGTGCCCTTCGTCGCGCGCTACCGCAAGGAGGCGACCGGGGGGCTGGACGACACGCAGCTGCGCACGCTCTCGGAGCGGCTGGCCTATCTGCGCGAGCTGGAAGCGCGGCGGGTGGCGATCCTCGGCTCGATCCGCGATCAGGGCAAGCTGACGCCGGAGCTGGAAGCCTCGATCGCCAAGGTGGTGACCAAGGCCGAGCTCGAGGACATCTACCTGCCCTACAAGGTGAAGCGCCGGACCAAGGCGATGATCGCCCGCGAGAACGGGCTGGGCCCGCTGGCCGAGGCGATTCTGGCCGACCGCAGTCAGGCGCCCGCCGAGCTGGCGGCAGGTTTCGTCACCGAGGCGGTGTCGGATGTGAAGGCGGCGCTGGAGGGCGCGCGCGACATCGTGGCGGAGGGGCTGGCCGAGAACGCCGATCTGCTCGGGCGGCTGCGTAGCCACATGAAATCGGTCGGCCGGGTCGCCGCGAAGGTGGTGGAGGGCAAGGAGGCCGAGGGCGCCAAGTTCTCCGATTATTTCGCCCATTCCGAGGACTGGTCGAAGGCGGCGGGCCACCGGGTGCTCGCCATGCTGCGCGGGCGGAACGAGGGGTTCCTGACGCTCGATCTGGAGGTGGATGCCGACGCGGCGCGGGGCGACAGCCCGGCGGAGCGGATGGCGGGGGCGGCGCTGCAGGCGGGCGGCAAGGGGCCGGGCGACCAGTGGCTGCGCGAGGCGGCAAGCTGGGCCTGGCGGGTGAAGCTGCGCACCTCGCTGACGCTCGACCTGATGGGCGAGCTGCGCGAGCGGGCCGAGGCCGAGGCGATCCAGGTCTTCGCGCGCAACCTCAAGGACCTGCTGCTGGCGGCGCCCGCGGGCGGCAAGGCGACCATGGGCATCGACCCAGGCATCCGCACCGGCTGCAAGATCGCGGTGGTGGATGGCACGGGCAAACTGCTCGCCACCTCGACCATCTACCCGTTCCAGCCCAAGAACGACCTGCGCGGCGCGCAGGTGGAGATGGCGCAGCTGATCCGCAAGCATGGCGTGGCGCTGATCGCCATCGGCAACGGCACCGCCAGCCGCGAGACGGAAAAGATGGTCTCCGACATGCTGGCCGTGCTGCCGGGCGACGCGCCGAAGCCGGTGAAGGTCATCGTCTCGGAGGCGGGGGCCTCGGTCTATTCCGCGAGCCAGCTGGCGGCGACCGAGTTCCCGACCCTCGACGTCTCGCTGCGCGGCGCGGTCTCCATCGCCCGCCGCCTGCAGGACCCGCTGGCCGAGCTGGTGAAGATCGAGCCGAAGTCGATCGGCGTCGGCCAGTATCAGCATGACGTGGACCAGCACCGCCTCGGTCGTTCGCTGGAGGCGGTGGTGGAGGATGCGGTGAACGCGGTGGGGGTGGATCTCAACACCGCCTCGGCGCCGCTGCTGGCGCGGGTCTCGGGCGTCGGCCCGACGCTGGCCGAGGCCATCGTGGCGCATCGCGACGCCAACGGCCCCTTCGCCAAGCGCCGCGATCTCCTGAAAGTCGCGCGGCTTGGCCCGCGCGCCTTCGAGCAGGCGGCGGGCTTCCTGCGCATCCCGGATGGCAAGGAGCCGCTCGACGCCTCCTCGGTCCACCCCGAGGCCTATGACGTGGCGCGGCGGATCGTGGCGGCCTGCGGCCGCGACCTGCGCAGCCTGACCGCCGAGCCCTCGCGGCTGCGGGCGCTGGACCCCTCGGACTTCACCGACGAGCGCTTCGGCCTGCCGACGGTGAGGGACATTCTGGCGGAGCTGGAAAAGCCGGGCCGCGACCCGCGCCCCTCGTTCAAGACCGCGACCTTCACCGACGGGGTGGAGGACATCAAGGATCTGAAGCCGGGGATGATGCTGGAAGGCACGGTGACCAATGTCGCGGCCTTCGGTGCCTTCGTCGACATTGGCGTGCATCAGGACGGGCTGGTGCACGTGAGCCAGCTGGCCGACCGCTTCGTGAAGGACCCGCATGAGGTGGTGAAGGCCGGCGATGTGGTGAAGGTGCGGGTGGTCGAGGTCGATGTGGCCCGCAAGCGTATCGGCCTGACCATGAAGAAGGACAGTGCCGAGGCGCGCGAGGCGGTGGCCGAACGCGGGCCGCGCGGACCGGCGCCGCAGCGGGGGGCGAAGCCCCTGCCGAAATCCGCGGCGCCGCAGGGCGCGTCTTCGGGCAATGCCTTCAGCGATGCGCTGCGCGGGGCCTTCAAGCGCGACTGACCGGCGGCGGGACGGAAAATCCTTCAGAAGGATTTTCCCAAGACTTTTCTGAAAGTCTTGGGGGCAGGAGGCCCGAGGTCTCGCTGCCCCGATCGCGGTCAGGTCGCGCTGCCGCCCACGGTCAGCCCGCCGATCAGCAGCGTCGGCTGGCCCACGCCCACCGGCACCCATTGGCCCTGCTTGCCGCAATTGCCGATGCCCGGGTCGAGCGCCATGTCGTTGCCGATCGCCCGGATCTGCTTTAGCGCCGTCGCGCCGTCGCCGATCAGCGTGGCGCCCTTCACCGGGGCGCCGATCTTGCCGTTCTGCACCCGGTAGGCCTCGGTGCAGGAGAAGACGAACTTGCCGTTGGTGATGTCGACCTGACCGCCGCCGAAGCCCACCGCATAGATCCCGTCCTTCAGCGAGGCGACGATCTCCGAGGGCTCGGCATCGCCGCCCAGCATGTAGGTATTGGTCATCCGCGGCATCGGGATATGCGCATAGCTCTCGCGTCGCCCGTTGCCGGTGGGCTTCACCCCCATCAGCCGGGCGTTCTGCCTGTCCTGCATGTAGCCGACGAGGATGCCATCCTCGATCAGCACGTTCTTGCCCGAGGGCGTACCCTCGTCATCGACCGAGATCGAGCCGCGGCGGTCGGGGATCGTGCCGTCGTCGAGCACGGTGACGCCGCGCGCCGCGATCTGCTGGCCCATCAGCCCGGCGAAGGCCGAGGTCTGCTTGCGGTTGAAGTCGCCCTCGAGCCCGTGGCCGATGGCCTCGTGCAACAGGATGCCCGGCCAGCCGGCGCCCAGCACCACATCCATCGTCCCGGCCGGGGCAGGGACTGCCTCGAGGTTCACCAGCGCGATGCGCAAGGCCTCGCGGGCGACGCCCTGCCAATGCGAAGGCTCCATCAGCCGGGCGAGACCGTAGCGCCCGCCGCCGCCCATGCCGCCGGACTCGCGCCGCCCGTTCTGCTCGACGATGACCGAGATGTTCAGCCGTGCCATCGGGCGCACGTCGCTGAGCCGCAGCCCCTCGGGGCGCAGGATCTCCACCTGCTGCAGCCCGGCCGCGATGGTGGCCGAGACCTGGATCACCCGCGGGTCGAGCGCGCGGGCATAGGCGTCGATCTCGCGCAGGAGGTCGATCTTGGTGGCAAAAGCCGCGTCCGCGATCGGATCGGCATCGGTGTAGAGCCGCTGGTTGGTGCCCGAGGGCGCATCGGCCAGCGTGCCACCGCCATCGCCCACCGCGAGCCGCGCCGTTTCGGAGGCCCGGCGCAGCGCCCGCTCCGAGATTTCGGTGGAATGGGCGTAGCCTGCCACCTCCCCCTTCACCGCGCGCAGGCCGAAGCCCTCGGCCGCGTCATAGCTGGCCGTCTTCACCCGGCCGTCGTCGAGCACCAGCGCCTCGGAGTGGCGCCGTTCGAGGAAGAGCTCGCCATCCTCGGCCCCCGCCGTCGCCGCCCGCAGCACCGAGAGGGCGGTCGCCTCGTCAAGATGGGTCTCGAAGGGGCGGAAGGGGCTGTCTGTCATGGGGCGATGTCCTTGATATGGATCAATTGCGCCTGAATGACGCACTGTTCTGCTTGTCGATCTCGCTCTAATATGGTTTCACAGTTTCCAGAAACAACGGGATTCTGCCCGAGCGCCGGGCAGTCGGACAAGCGGCACGAAAGCTGCGTCTTCGTACGGGAATTGGACATGCGGATATTCACCTTCTTCTCCGGCCTTGCCCTCTCGGCGGCTGCCCTCATGTCTGGCGGCGCTGCCTGGGCGCAGCAGACGCTGGAGATCGTGGGGCGTCCGGTGGATGGCGAGATGGGCTTCCAGCCTGCCGCCACCCGGCTGGCCGCGGATATCCACGGGCTGGACAACTTCCTGCTGATCATCATCACGATCATCACCATCTTCGTGACCGCCCTGCTGCTCTATTCGGCCTGGCGCTTCCACGAGAAGAAGAACCTGATCCCGGCGAAGTTCACCCACAACTCGCCGCTCGAGATCGCCTGGACGGTGGTTCCGATCGTGATCCTCGTGGTCATCGGCGCCTACTCGCTGCCGGTGCTGTTCCGCCAGCAGGAGATCCCGACTGCCGACGTCACCATCAAGGCGACCGGCTACCAGTGGTACTGGGGCTACGAATATGTCGACGAGCAGACCGCCGACGGCGAGACGCTGGCCTTCGACAGCAACATGATCGGCGCTCCGGCGACGGGCGGCGACAACCGCATGACCCCCGAGGTCGAGCAGCAGCTGATCGCGGCGGGCTACACCCGTGACGAATTCCTGCTGGCCACCGACACCGCCGTCGTCGTGCCGGTCGGCAAGACCATCGTGGTTCAGGTCACCGGCGCCGACGTGATCCACTCCTGGACGATCCCGGCCTTCGGCGTGAAGCAGGATGGCGTCCCGGGTCGTCTGGCGGAACTGTGGTTCAGCGCCGACCGCGAAGGCATCTACTTCGGCCAGTGCTCGGAACTCTGCGGTCAGGCGCATGCCTACATGCCGATCACCGTGAAGGTCGTGTCGGAAGCCGCCTATGCCCAGTGGCTGGAGCAGGCCAAGGGCGGCAACGTCGAGCTGTCGGCCCTGCCGGCGGACACGAAACTGTCGGCTCTGCCGACGGCCACCCCGGTGGTCGAATAAGGACACGGGCCTTCAGGAACATCCGGGCCGCCCTGCTGTTGCAGGCGTGCCCGGCCTGTTGCGCTTCACGAGGAGACTGAGTGCATGACCGACTTCAACGCCATCGAACAGCCGAACGAGGCGGGCTTTGGCGATTACGTCGCCCTGCTGAAGCCGCGGGTGATGTCGCTTGTCGTGTTCACGGCGCTTGTGGGCATTCTCGTGGCGCCGGTCTCGGTGCATCCGGTGGTCGCGGTGGCGGGCATCCTGTTCATCGCGCTCGGGGCAGGGGCCTCCGGCGCACTGAACATGTGGTGGGACGCCGATATCGACGCGGTGATGCGGCGCACCCGCAAACGCCCGATCCCCTCGGGCCGCGTCCAGCCCGGCGAGGCGCTCGGCCTCGGTCTGGCGCTCTCGGGCATCGCGGTGGTGATGCTGGGGCTCGCCTCGAACCTGCTGGCAGCGGGGCTTCTGGCCTTCACCATCTTCTTCTACGCGGTCGTCTATTCGATGTGGCTGAAGCGCTCGACGCCGCAGAACATCGTCATCGGCGGTGCTGCGGGTGCCTTCCCTCCGATGATCGGCTGGGCCGTGGCGACCGGCAGCGTCTCGATCGAATCCGCCTTCATGTTCGCGCTGATCTTCATGTGGACCCCGCCGCATTTCTGGGCGCTGGCGCTGTTCATGAAGGAAGACTATTCCAACGCCGGCGTGCCGATGCTGACCGTGACCCATGGCCGCAAGTCGACCCGCAAGCATGTGCTGGTCTACACGCTGCTCTTGGCGCCGGTCGCCGTCGGTGGCGCCTTCACCGGGGTCGGCGGGCCGATCTATCTGGCGACGGCGCTGGTGCTGAACGCGATCTTCCTCTGGGGCGCATGGCGGATCTGGCGGCGGGATGAGGTTCAGGCCGAGGCCGACGCCTATCTCGTCGAGAAGAAGGTGTTCCGCTTCTCGCTCTACTACCTCTTCCTGCATTTCGGGGCGATCCTCGCCGAGGCGGCCCTGAAGCCCTACGGTCTTGGAGGCTGGTGACATGGCATTTCCCCCGCAGCATGAAATCTACAAGCGTCGGCTGTCGCGCAATGTCGGGCTGGGCCTGACGCTGGTGGCCTTCATCGTTCTGGTCTTCGGGCTGACGGTGGTGAAGGTGACCCAGGTCGGGCAGGTGCAGGGCTTCGACCATGTCGTGCGCCCCGAACTGGTGCCGCCGCAGGAGGCCGCGCAATGAGCCTTTCGCCGCAGAAGAAGACCGCTGCGCAGCTGGCCGGTGTCGCCGTCGTCATGCTGTCGCTCTCCTTCGCCGCCGTGCCGTTCTACGACTGGTTCTGCCGGGTCACGGGCTATGCCGGCACCACCGCCGTCGCCGCCGAGGCTTCGGAGACCGTGCTGGACAAGACCATCACCATCCGCTTCGACGGCTCGCGCGAGGCGGGGATGCCGTGGGAGTTCAAGCCCGTCGTCCGCGAGATGGAGCTGAAGATCGGCGAGACAGGGCTCGCGTTCTACGAGGCCTACAACCCGACCGACCGCGTCGTGGCGGGCACGGCCAGCTACAACGTCACGCCGGATCAGGCCGGGGGGTTCTTCACCAAGATCGACTGCTTCTGCTTCCAGCAGCAGGTGCTCCAGCCCGGCGAGCGGGTGCAGATGCCGGTGACCTTCTATGTCGATCCCGAGATCGTCGACGATCGCGAGGCGAAATACGTCAAGCACATCACGCTGTCCTACACTTTCCATGAAACCGAGCTGCCCGCCGAACAGGCGGCGCTCGCCACGACCCCTGCCACCGACGTGAACTGAAACCGGCATCGCCGGACAGCCGGACGACCACAGGCCCAAACACCGCCAAGAACCGAGGGAACGGACCATGGCCCACGCCAAGAACCACGACTACCACATCCTGCCGCCTTCGATCTGGCCGTTCCTCGGCGCAGTCGGGGCTTTCATCATGTTCTACGGCGCGGTGCTGTGGATGCATGGCTCCGGGCCGTGGATGGGGCTCATCGGCTTCGCGCTGGTGCTCTACGTCATGTTCGCCTGGTGGTCGGATGTGATCACCGAAAGCCTCGTCGGCGATCATACCCCTGTGGTGCGGATCGGCCTGCGCTACGGCTTCATCATGTTCATCATGTCTGAAGTGATGTTCTTCGCGGCCTGGTTCTGGAGCTTCTTCAAGCACGCGCTCTACCCGATGGGTCCGGACAGCCCGCGCATCGACGGCGTCTTCCCCCCGGAAGGCATCGCCACCTTCGACCCGTGGCACCTGCCGCTGATCAACACGCTGATCCTGCTCTGCTCGGGCGCCGCCGCGACCTGGGCGCACCATGCGCTGGTGCACGAGAACAACCGCAAGGATCTGAAGCACGGGCTGATGCTGGCCATCGGCCTCGGCGTGATCTTCACCTTCTTCCAGGCCTATGAATACAGCCACGCCGCCTTCGGCTTCGCCGGCAACATCTATGGCGCGAACTTCTTCATGGCGACCGGCTTCCACGGCTTCCACGTCGTGATCGGCACCATCTTCCTCGCCGTCTGCCTGATCCGCGTCTACAAGGGCCACTTCACCCAGGAAAAGCACATCGGCTTCGAGGCTGCTGCCTGGTACTGGCACTTCGTCGACGTGGTCTGGCTGTTCCTCTTCGCCTCGATCTACGTCTGGGGTCAGTAAGACCGAACCGTGACCTGCCGGTCGGGCTGGACCGGCAGGGCTCAGGGTATTATCAAGCGCGGGCCAGATCTGGCGCGCGCTTTTTCTTTGATGGAATTTCCCATGAACCGCCGTTTCCTCCTTCCCCTGCTGTTCGGCCTGATCGGCGCGGCGATTCTCGTCTCGCTCGGGCTCTGGCAGGTGCAGAGGCTGCAATGGAAGGAAGCGATCCTCGCCGATATCGAGGCCCGGATCGGCGCGGCGCCGGTGGCGCTGCCCAACCCGCTCGACCCCGAGCGCGATCGCTTCCTGCCGGTGACGGTGAAGGGGGAGTTTACCACGGCCCATATCGACGTGCTGACCTCGCGCAAGGAGATCGGCGCGGGCTACCGGGTGGTGCAGGCCTTCGTCACCGAGACCGGGCGACGGATCATGGTGGACCGCGGGTTCCTGCCGCAGGAGATGCGCGGCCTGCCGCGCGAGGCCCTCGCCGCCGAGATCATCGGCAACCTGCACTGGCCCGCCGAGGTCGACAGCTTCACCCCCGCGCCCGATCCGAAAAGCGGCCTCTGGTTCGCCCGCGACGTGCCCGCCATGGCCGAGGCGCTGGAGACAGAGCCGGTGCTGGTCGTTGCCCGCAGCCCGACGGGAGATGGCATCGACCCGCTGCCGGTGGACAGTGCGGGCATCCCGAACGACCACCTCGGCTATGCGGTGACGTGGTTTTCGCTGGCATTCGGCTGGGTGGGGATGACACTGCTATTCCTGTGGCGTATCAGGCGTCGGACATAACGAAGGCAAGGCTGATGCAGTATATCTCGACTCGTGGCGCCGCCCCGGTGCTGGGCTTTGACGAAGCGATGATGACCGGGCTGGCGCGCGATGGCGGGCTCTATGTGCCGAGCGAGATCCCGGTAATGCCGGAGGCCGAGATCGCGGCGCTGGCCGGCCTCTCCTACGAGGATGTGGCCTTCCGCGTCATGCGCCCCTTCATCGGCGACGCCTTCACCGACGACGAGTTCCGCCGCCTGATCGCCCAGGCCTATGCCGGTTTCGGCCATGCCGCCCGCGCGCCGCTGGTGCAACTGGAGGCCAACCACTTCCTCTTGGAGCTGTTCCACGGCCCGACGCTGGCCTTCAAGGACTTCGCCATGCAGCTGATCGGCCAGCTGTTCCAGGCCTCTCTGGCGCGGTCGGGCAAGCATGTGACCATCGTCGGCGCCACCTCGGGCGATACCGGCTCGGCGGCGATCGAGGCCTTCCGGGGCCTGACCGGCGTCGATGTGGTGATCCTCTTCCCGCATGGCCGGGTGTCGGACGTGCAGCGCCGCCAGATGACCACGCCCTCGGAGCCGAACGTGCATGCGCTGGCGGTGGATGGCGACTTCGACGACTGTCAGGCGTTGGTGAAGGACATGTTCAACGACTTCGCCTTCCGCGATGCGGTGGGGCTGGCCGGGGTGAACTCGATCAACTGGGCGCGGGTGCTGGCGCAGGTGGTCTATTACTTCTCCTCCGCCGTCAGCCTCGGCGCGCCGCACCGCCCGGTCAGCTTCACCGTCCCGACCGGCAATTTCGGCGATGTCTTCGCCGGCTATATCGCCCGGCAGATGGGCCTGCCGATCGAGCGGCTGGTCGTGGCCACCAACCAGAACGACATCCTGCACCGCGCGCTCAGCTCGGGCGACTACACCAAGGACGGTGTGAAACCCTCGATCAGCCCGTCGATGGACATTCAGGTGTCCTCCAATTTCGAGCGGGCGCTGTTCGATGCCTACGGCCGCGACGGCAATGCCGTGCAGCAGCTGATGACCGAGCTGAAGCAGGGCGGCTTCCGCATCAGCCAGGGCGCGCTCGGCATGCTGCGCGAGACCTTCGCCTCCGGCCGCTGCTCGGAAGAGGAGACCACGGCCACGATCCGCGCGACCTATGCCACCAGCGGCGAGGTGCTATGCCCGCATTCCGCCGTTGCGGTGAAGGTGGCGGCTGACTATCTCGGAACCACGCCGATGATCACGCTGGCAACGGCGCATCCGGCGAAATTCCCCGATGCCGTGGAGCAGGCGATGGGCAGCCGCCCCGCACTGCCGCCGCGCATGGCCGATCTCTTCGACCGGCCCGAGCGCGTCACGCGCATCGGCAACGATCTCGGGGCCATCGAGGCCCTCATCCGCGAAAGGACCGGCCGTTGACGCTTCGCCTCGACACCCTGCCGAATGGATTCCGCATCGTCACCGAGAACATGCCGGGGCTGAAATCCGCCTCGATCGGCATCTGGGTCACCGCCGGCGGGCGGCATGAGCGGGCCGAGCAGAACGGCATCGCGCATTTCCTCGAACACATGGCCTTCAAGGGCACGAAGAAGCGCACCGCGCTCCGCATCGCCGAGGAGATCGAGGATGTGGGCGGCTACATCAACGCCTATACCTCGCGCGAGATGACCGCCTATTACGCCCGCGTGCTGGAGAATGACGTGGGCCTCGCGCTCGACGTGATCGCCGACATCGTGCTGAACCCGGTCTTCGACAAGAAGGAGATCGAGGTCGAGCGCCACGTGATCCTGCAGGAGATCGGGCAGGCGCTGGATACGCCCGACGACATCATCTTCGACTGGCTGCAGGAGGTGTCCTACCCCGACCAGCCCTTCGGCCGCACCATCCTCGGGCCGGAGGAACGGGTGGCGGGCTTCTCGCGCGACGACCTGACCCGCTTCGTGGCCGAGCATTACGGTCCCGACCAGATGATCCTCGCCGCGGCGGGTGGGGTGGACCACGACGCGATCCTCGCGCGGGCGACCGAGCTCTTCGGCCATCTGAAGCCGGTGGGCAAGTCGCTGCTGCAACCGGCCTCCTTCCTCGGCGGCGAGAAGCGCGAGGTGAAGGAGCTGGAGCAGGTGCATTTCGCTCTGGCCTTCGAATCGCCGAACTACCGCGCACCCGATGTCTACACCGCGCAGGTCTATGCGACGGCGATGGGCGGCGGCATGTCCTCGCGGCTGTTCCAGAAGATCCGCGAGGAGCGGGGGCTGTGCTATTCGATCTTCGCCCAGTCGGGCGCCTATGAGGACACCGGCCAGATCACCATCTACGCCGGCACTTCGGCGGAGGAGATCGGCGCGCTGACCCATCTGACCATCGACGAGCTGAAGCGGGCCACCGGCGACATGTCGGAGGCCGAGGTGAACCGGGCGCGGGCGCAGCTGAAGGCCGGGCTGCTGATGGGGCTGGAAAGCCCCTCCAGCCGTGCCGAGCGTCTGGCGCGCCTGCTGGCGATCTGGGGCCGCGTGCCGGATGTCGACGAGGCGGTCGCCAAGATCGACGCGGTGACCACCTTTGGCGTGCGTGCCTATGCCGAGGAGATGGCGCAGGCCCGCACGGCGCTGGCGCTTTACGGCCCGGTGGCCAACGCGCCCGACCTCGAGACGATCCGCGAGGGGCTGGCCGCCTGATGCTGGGCCTGCGTCGCAAGGTCAGGCTCGAGACCGAGCGCATGACGCTGCGGCTGCCGCAGCACAGCGACTTCCGCGACTGGGCCGATCTCAGGGCCGGCAGCGCCGCCTTTCTTACCCCGTGGGAGCCTGTCTGGGCGCCCGACCATCTGTCGCGCAAGGCCTTCACCAACCGGGTTTATTGGGCAGCGCGCGCCCATGTGCAGGGCACGGCGCTGCCTCTGCTGCTGATCCGACGCGACGATCAGGTGCTCTTGGGTGCGATCACGCTCGACAACATCCGGCGCGGCCCGGCGCAGGCCGGAACGCTCGGCTACTGGATGGGCCAGCCGCATGTCCGCCACGGCTACATGCGCGAGGCGATCCAGGCGGTGACGCATCACGCCTTCAGCGTGATGGACCTCAGCCGGGTCGAGGCCGCCTGCCTGCCCGAGAACGCCGCCTCGCGCGGGGTGCTGGAGAAATGCGGCTTCAAATACGAGGGCGTGGCGCAGAGCTACCTGCAGATCGCGGGCCGCTGGCGCAACCATGTGCTCTATTCCAACCTGCGCAGCGACCGGCGCGGGCGCACCGACGTCGGCTGACCCGCGCCCTTCGCAAACTGCCGCGACATTGACCCACGCGGCTGTGACCCCCGCCGCGCCGCGAGGATGCTAGGCTTCTTTTCGGAGGAGCCGCCCATGCTGCGTTACGTCCTGCCCTGTCTCGCCCTCGCCTTGCCCGCCGCCGCGCCTGCCGCCGCGCAGGACCGCATTCCGAGCCATTGCATCGCCCTGGCCGAGGCGCCGGGGCTCGAGGTGCTGCACCACGCTGCCTATGGCGATCCGCTGGAAGAGGACCGGGTGCGCATCCGCTACCTGAACCACGCCTCCTTCCTGATCGAGACGCCGGGCGGGCTGAGCGCGGTGACGGATTACACCGGCTTTCTCGGCGTCGGCGATCTGGTCCCCGATGTGGTGACGATGAACAACGCCCATTCGACCCATTGGACCGACCTTCCCGACCCGCGCATTCCCAACGTGCTGCGCGGCTGGGCCGAGGATGGCAGCGCCGCCGACCATGCGGTCGATCTGGGCGAGATGCTGGTGCGCAACGTGCCGACCGATGTGCGCGACCGCTTCGGCGACGGGGTGCGCCCGAACGGCAATTCTATCTTCGTCTTCGAGGTGGCGGGCCTCTGCATCGGCCATCTCGGCCATCTGCACCACGAGCCCGATGCCGCGCAATATGCGGCGCTGGGGCGGATGGATGTGCTGATGGTGCCGGTGGACGGCGGCTATACCGTGAACCTCGAGACGATGGAGAAGGTGGTGCGGCGGCTGCGCTCTTCGGTGGTGCTGCCGATGCACTGGTTCTCGGGCCGCTCGCTGGAGATCTTCCTGTCGGAGATGGAAGCGGAGTTCGACGTGGTGCGGCTGGAACAGCCGGATATCGAGCTGTCGCTGGCGGGCCTGCCCTCGCGCCCGACGATCATGGTGCTGCAGCCCGACTGGATTCCGTAATGGCCCCCGCGCCTTGGCCTTGCTAAGCAGGGCGGGAGAGGTGCCTGATGCTCAATCCCGCCGATAGCGATTTCCTGTCCCGCCTTGCCGCAGAGCTGCCCGATGGCCGCCTGACCTCCGCCGAGGCCCGTCATCTGACCGAGCCGCGAGGCCGCTATCCCGGTCAGCCCGGTCCGGTGGCCCTGCCGCGCAGCACCGAGGAGGTGGCGACCATCATCCGCGCCTGCGCGGCAGCGCGGGTGGGGGTGGTGCCATGGGGCGGCGGCACGGGGCTCGTGGCAGGGCAGGTGATGCCTGAGGGGCCGCTGCCCCTGCTCCTGTCGCTCGAGAAGATGAACCGGCTGCGCGGGGTCTTCCCGTCGGAGAACACCATGCTGGTCGAGGCCGGGATGATCCTTGCCGACATCCATGCGGCGGCGCTGGCGGCGGACCGGCTCTTCCCGCTGTCGCTCGCCTCCGAGGGCTCGGCACGGATCGGCGGCAATCTCTCGACCAATGCGGGCGGCACGGCGGTGCTGCGCTATGGCAACGCCCGCGATCTCTGTCTGGGGCTGGAGGCGGTGCTGCCGGACGGGTCGATCTTCCACGGGCTGAAGCGGCTCAGGAAGGACAACACCGGCTACGACCTGCGCGGCCTGCTCATCGGGGCCGAAGGCACGCTGGGCGTCATCACCGCCGCCAGCCTGAAGCTGATGCCGCGCCCGGCGGCCAATGGCACGGCGCTGCTCGCCGTCGCCTCGCCCGCTGCGGCGCTGGACCTTCTGGGGCTGGCGCAAAGCAGGCTCGCGGGCCTCGTCTCGGGGTTTGAGCTGATCCACCGCTCCGGCCTCGACTTTCTTGCCGAGACCATGCCGCAGGTGCGCCAGCCCTTCGCCGATCCGCCGGAGTGGCTGGTGCTGATCGACATCGGCCTGCCGCAGGCCCTCGACCCCGCCGAGGCGCTGGAGGCGCTGTTCCTGGCGGGCCACGCGGCGGGGCTGGTAAGCGACGGTCTCGTGGCGCAATCCGAGGCGCAGCGGACCGAGTTCTGGACGATCCGCGAGTCGATCCCCGAGGCGAACAGGCTGGTCGGCGCGGTGGCGAGCCACGACATCTCGCTGCCGCTGAGCGAGTTGCCGCGCTTCATCGCTGAGGCCGGGGCGGCGCTGGCGGGCATGGCCGACTGGCGGATCAACTGCTTCGGCCATCTGGGCGACGGCAACCTGCATTACAACCTCTACCCGGCGCGGGGGCGCAAGCGGGGCGACTACGACGCCCTGCGCGCGGCGGGCACGCGGCTGGTGCATGACATGGTCGATGCGATGGGCGGCTCGGTCAGCGCCGAGCACGGCATCGGGCGGCTGAAGGTGGCGGAACTGGAACGCTACGGCGATCCGGCGAAGCTGGCGGCGATGCGGGCGATCAAGGCGGCGCTCGACCCGCATGGCATCATGAACCCCGGCGCCGTGCTGCGCTGACCCCGAAACGGATTGCCCCGCCGGGGTGAACCGGCGGGGCTTGGGTGGGGTAGAGGTCACGTGTCTTGCAAGCAGCGACCGGATCACCCGGTAGGCTCAGGAGTAGATCGATTCGCTTAAAGCGTGGTTAATCGCACCCCGCCTCACAGACCCTCGAAGGCGCAGAGCGCATGAACCTCCATGCCCATCGCCTCCAGCTTCTTGCGACCGCCGAGGTCCGGCAGATCGACCACGAAGGCGCAGCCGATCACCTCGGCCCCCAGCGCCTCGATCAACCTGATCCCCGCCTCCGCCGTGCCGCCCGTCGCCAGCAGGTCATCGACCAGCAGCACCTTCTCGCCCGGCTGCAGCGCGTCGTCATGCACTTCGACCACGGCCTCGCCATATTCCAGCTGATAGGCCTGCGAGATCACCGCCCCCGGCAGCTTGCCCTTCTTGCGGATCGGCACGAAGCCGGTCGACAGCTGATGCGCCACCGCCCCGCCCAAGATGAAGCCCCGCGCCTCCAGCCCCGCCACCCGGTCGATCCGCAGCCCGGTATAGGGCGTCAGCAGCTGGTCGATCGCCATGCGGAAGCCGCGCGGATCGGCGAACAGCGTGGTCACGTCGCGGAACAGGATCCCTTCATGCGGGAAGTCCACGATGGTGCGGATATAGTCCTTCACGGTCTTGGTCATGGTCTCAGCCCTTCAGCACGCGGCCCGCGACCGCGTCGAGTTTCGCCAGCAGGGCGGGATCGCGCTTGTCCGGCGCGGTCATGATCGCGAAATCCAGCGCCCGGTCGCAGCCATGCGGGCAGGGCGCGCGCTCGGCCTCCAGCCGCTGCGGCAGCCCGGCGACCAGCGTGCGGGCATGGCTCGCATTGGCACCGAGCGTGGCGATGATCGCAGTGATGTCCACCTCGCCGTGATGCGGATGCCAGCTGTCGTAATCGGTGACCATCGCCACCGAGGCATAGCAAAGCTCCGCCTCGCGGGCGAGCTTGGCCTCGGGCATGTTGGTCATGCCGATCACATCGCAGCCCCAGCTGCGATACATCAGCGATTCCGCCAGCGTCGAGAACTGCGGCCCCTCCATGCAGAGATAGGTGCCGCCCATATGCACCTTCACCCCCGTCGCCCGCGCCGCATCGGCGCAGACCGCCGACAGCCGCGGGCAGGTCGGATGGGCCAGCGAGACATGCGCGACACAGCCGGTGCCGAAGAAGGATTTCTCCCGCGCGAAGCTGCGATCGATGAACTGGTCGACGATGACGAAATCGCCCGGCGCCATCTCCTCGCGGAATGACCCGCAGGCCGAGACCGAGACGACATCGGTCACCCCCAGCCGCTTCAGCGCGTCGATGTTGGCGCGGTAGGGCACGGTGGTCGGGCTGTGCACATGCCCCCGCCCGTGCCGCGGCAGGAAGGCGATCGGCATCCCGCCGAGCCGCCCCACCAGGATCTCGTCCGAGGGCGCGCCCCAGGGTGTCTCGACCCTCGTCCAGCGGGCCTCTTCCAGCCCGTCGATGTCATAGACCCCCGAACCGCCGACGACCCCGATCATGGTTTGCATGCCTGCCCCCGTTGCTTGCCGCGCGTGAGACTAGGGGCAGGGCGGGCCGAGGGAAAGCGGATAGCGGTGCCTCCGGGTGCGGTAAATGGTTCCGGCCCTGCCGCTGCCCTTCCTTGCGGCAGGGCGCGGGGGCAGGGGGCTACTTCTCGCCCGGCCGCGTCAGCTCGAAGGTCTCGCGCACCACCGCGTAGTCGCGGTAACCGAGCCGCGACAGCGGCGAGAAGCGCGTGACCTCGAACCGCCCGTCGACAAGACAGTCGTCGCGCAGATGCACCCCCGTCACCTCGCCGATGATCAGGAAATTGTCCCGCCCCTTCAGCGCGATCACCTCGGTCACCCGGCATTCCAGCGCCGCCGGGGCCCCCTCGACCCGCGGGCAGTCGATGGTCGCGCAATCCGCCTTGGCGATCCCGGCATGCAGGAACTCGTCGGTCCCGCGCGGCAGCGCCGCCGAGGTGGCGTTCATCGCATCCACCGCCGCCGCCTCGACGATGTTCACGCAAAACACCCCGCTCGCCCGCAGCGCCGCGAGCGAATCCTTCGCCCCGGTCGAGGCGAACATCACCTGCGGCGGCACATAGGCCACCGCGTTGAAGAAGGAATAGGGCGCCAGATTGTCGCCCTCGGGCCCCCGGGTGGAGATCCAGCCGATCGGCCGCGGCGTCACGATGGCGTTGAACGGGTTGTGCGGCAGGCCGTGGCCTTCCTCGGGACGATAGAACATGCGGGTCCTTTCCGGTTTGAACCTGTTGTGCCCGCGTGTTACGGGCGTTTCCAGCAGATTCCGCCCCGAGGGAGAGGCCTTGTACCGTCTGGAAGAGGAAACCGAGGCCGACTGGTGGGAGGTCGAGGCGCTCTACGACCTGTGCTTCGCACCGGGTCGCACGGCGCTGTCCTCCTACCGGTTGCGCGACGGGGTGCCCACGGTCTCCGATCTCTGCGCCGTGCTGCGCGACGCCGACGGCACGCTGGCCGCTGCGATCCGCTACTGGCCGGCCGAGGTCGGCGGCGAGGACGTGCTGCTCCTTGGCCCGGTCGCCGTCCACCCCACCCGGCAGGGCGAGGGTCTGGGAGCGCTCCTGATCACCGAGAGCCTCGCCGAGGCGAAGAAGCTCGGCTGGGAGCGGGTGCTGCTGGTGGGCGACGCGCCCTATTACAGCCGCTTCGGCTTCCGCAAGCTCGAGGATGTGGTGATGCCGCCGCCCACCAACCCCGACCGCGTGCTGGGCCTGCCTCTGGTCGCCGGCGCCTGGGCGGGGGTCCGCGGAACGGTGACCAAGGCGCGGGGCTGATCCTTGCCGAAGGCAGCCGCCCACCCTACCTATCTGACATGACCCAGCCCGCCGCAGAGCTTCCCGCCCCGCTGACCGACCCCGCCCCCGAGATCGCGGCGCTGGCGCTGCGCTTCAACCGCGCCAACGGCCCGGTGATGGCGCTGATGAACCGCATCGGCGGCTCGGTCGAGCACCGCATGACCATGTTGCCGGCACCCGTGCAGCGCCAGATCGAGCTCGCGATCCGCCGCGCGCTAGAACAGGGCCATCGCATCGCCGGGGCAGGGCGGGCCGCCCCGCTCGGGCCGCGGTCCGCCCCGGCGCTGGCCGCGCTCACCGGGGCCGCGGGCGGAGCAGGCGGCATCGCCACCTCCATCGCCGAACTGCCGGTCACCATCACCCTCATCCTTCACGCCATCCGCCGCGCCGCCGAGGCCGAGGGCTTCGATCCCGACGATCCGGCGATCCGGGTGGAATGCCTGCGCGTCTTCTCGGCCGGCGGCCCGCTCAGCCAAGATGACGGGGTGAACTCCAGCTTCATCGGCGCGCGGATCGCCCTCAGCGGCAGCGCCATGCAGAAGGTCATCGCCTCGGTGGTGCCGAAACTGGCTGCCGCCTTCGGCCAGAAGCTGATGGCCCAAGCCGTGCCGATCCTCGGCGCGGTGGCCGGCGCCACCCTGAACGCCGCCTATCTCAGCTACTACCGCGAGATCGCCGAGATCCGCTTCGCCCTGCTGCGCCTGTCCCAGACCCACGGCGCGCCGCAGGTGCTCATTGCCTTCCAGGATGCCGTCGCCCCGCCCAGACTGAACCGCTGACGATTTTCTGTCCGAAAATATCCTCGGGGGGAGCCGCCATCAGGCGGCGGGGGGCAGACAGCCCCCCGCAAAATTTCGCAGAAATTTTGCTTCCCGCGCTCAGTCGACCTGCGTCGCCAGCCAGTCCAGCACCGCCGGCCGCACCGTCTCCGCCCCTTCCGCCCGCGCCGCGTCGATCACCCGGCGGGCCGCGGTCAGGTCCACCCGGCGCAGCAGCGCCTTCACCGGGCCGATCGAGGCGGGGCGCATCGACAGGGTGCGGATGCCGAGCGCGGCGAAGCACAGCGCCTCGATGGGGCGCCCCGCATCCTCGCCGCAGAAGGACAGCGGCGTGTCCGTCTCGGCGCAGCGTTGGATGATCTGCTCGATCAGGTTCAGGAAGCTGACGTTGAGCACGTCATAGCGCCGCCGCACCCGCTCGTTCTCGCGGTCGGCGGCGAAGAAGAACTGCTTCAGGTCATTGCCGCCGATCGAGATGAAATCCGTCGTCTCGAAGAAGCTCCTCGGCGCGAAGGCGAGGCTCGGCGTCTCCAGCATGGCGCCGATCTTCAGGTCCTTCGGCACCGGATGGCCGAGGCTGCGCTCGCGGTGGACCTCGCGCAGCAGATGGCTGCGGGCCGAGGCGAATTCGTGCTGCTCCGAGATGAAGGGGAACATCACCGTCAGGTCGCGCCCGTTGCTGGCGCGGAGCAGCGCCTGCAGTTGCATCCGCAGCACCCCCGGCTTGTCCAGCCCGACCCGGATTGCCCGCCAGCCCATCGCCGGGTTCGGCTCGTCCTGCGGCTTCATGTAAGGCAAGACCTTGTCCGAGCCGATGTCCAGCGTGCGGAAAACCACCTTGTGGCCCTGCGCCGCGTCCATCACCCGGGCATAGAGCCGCGCCAGCTCGTCGCGCTTGGGCATCTGGTTGCGGATCAGGAACTGCAGCTCGGTGCGGAACAGCCCGACCCCCTCGGCGCCGGAGCTCTCCAGCGAGGGCAGATCGGCCATCAGGCCCGCGTTCATCTGCAGCTTCACCACCGCGCCGTCCCGCGACTGCGCCGGCAGGCCGCGCAGCGAGGCGTAGCGTTCCTGCGCCTTGGCCTGCATGGCGATCTTGTCGCGGAAGGCGGCGGCGACGGTGGCCTCGGGGCGCAGGTGGACGATGCCCTGATCGCCGTCGACCATAATGTGATCGCCGTTCAGCGCCTCGGTGGTGATGCGCTCGGCATGGATCACCAGCGGGATCGCCAGCGCCCGGGCGACGACGGCGGCATGGCTGCCGACCGAGCCTTCCTCCAGCACCACGCCGCGCAGCTTGCGGCCATAGTCCAGCAGTTCCGCCGGGCCGATGTTGCGCGCCACCAGCACCGGGTTTTCCGGCATGGCGGCGCCGGTATCCTTGCCCTGTCCGGTCAGGATGCGCAGCAGCCGGTGCGAGAGATCGTCGAGATCGTGCAGCCGGTCGCGCAGATAGGCGTCGGGCACCTGCTCCATCCGGGCGCGCGCCGCCGACTGCTCCTTCTGCACCGCCGCCTCGGCTGAGAGGCCGGCGCCGATGTCCTCCTCCATCCGCCGCAGCCAGCCGCGCGAATGGGCGAACATCCGGTAGGCCTCCAGCACCTGCTTCTGCTCCTTGTCGAGGCTCGCCGCCGACAGGAGGTCATCGACCGAGACGCGCAGCTGCAGCACCGCCGCGCGGATGCGTTCGGTCTCGGCCACCGGATCGTCGGCCACCGGGTTGGTCACCACGACCCGGGCCTCGTGCAGCCAGACATTGCCCTCCGCCGCGCCCTCCTGGCCCGTGCTGCCGCGGAACAGCACCGGCTGGGTATGCTTGGCCGACAGCGCCTCGCCCTCGCCGATGAAGGCGCCGAGTTCGGTCATCTCGGCCAGCACCATGGCCACGACCTCGAGGGCGTAGATCTCGTCATCGGAATATTCGCGCTGGGTGCGCGACTGCACCACCAGAACGCCCAGCTTCTCGCCGACCCGCTGGATCGGTACGCCGAGGAAGGCGGAATAGATCTCTTCCCCGGTTTCGGGCATGAAGCGGAAGCCGCGCTCGGCCGGGGCATTGCCGGTATTGACCGGCGTCGCCGTCCGGGCCACGCGGCCCACCAGACCCTCGCCGAGCTTCAGCCGCGTCTTGTGCACGGCGTCGGGGTTGAGCCCTTCGGTGGCGCAAAGCTCCAGCGTTTCGCGGTCGCGGAACAGGTAGATCGAGCAGACCTCGGTCCCCATCGAGTCCGCGATCAGGCTGGTGATCCGGTCAAGCCTGTCCTGCCCCTTGCCGGGCACGGCAAGACTGTCACGCAACCGCTTGAGAAGCTTGCGGCTTTCGCTTTCGCTGCGTTCGGGCATGTCCCCCCGGGCGTGGTTCGGCCTTATTGTGCCGTTTCGAGTGCGAAGGCATCATGGAGCGCCTGCACCGCGAGTTCCATATATTTCCGGTCGATCAGCACCGAAATCTTGATCTCGGAGGTTGCGATGACCTTGATGTTCACGTTGTCCGTCGCCAGTGCCTTGAACATGGTCGCGGCGACGCCCGCATGGCTGCGCATGCCGATGCCCACGACCGAGACCTTGGCCACGTCGGTATCGGTCACCAGCTCGTCATACATGATCGAGCCCGAGACCTTGGCATCCTCCAGCGCCTTGCGGGCGCGGGCCACCTGATTGACCGGGCAGGAGAAGGTCATGTCGGTCACGTTCATCGTGCGACCGCCCAGATCCTTCTCCGAGATGTTCTGCACGATCATGTCGACGTTCACGCCCGCCTCGGCCAGCGGGCCGAAGATCGCCGCGGCGACGCCGGGCCGGTCCTCGACGGTGACCAGCGTCATCTTCGCCTCGTCGCGCGAATAGGCGACGCCAGAGACCACTTTCGATTCCATGATTTCATCCTCGTCGCAAACCAGAGTTCCCGAAGTCTCGTCCGTATCCTCGAAGGAGGACAGCACCCGCAGCCGGACCTTGTAGCGCATCGCCAGCTCGACCGAGCGAGTCTGCAGCACCTTCGCGCCCAGCGAGGCCAGCTCCAGCATCTCCTCGTAGGCGATCTTCTCGAGCTTGCGCGCCTTGGCGGTGATGCGCGGATCGGTGGTGTAGACGCCGTCCACATCGGTGTAGATGTCGCAGCGCTCGGCTCCGAAGGCGGCGGCGAAGGCGACGGCGGTGGTGTCCGACCCGCCGCGGCCCAGCGTGGTGATCCGGCCCTCAGGGCTCACGCCCTGGAAGCCCGCGACCACGGCAACCTTGAAGCCTTCGGTGAATTTCGCGTCGATGTTCTCGCGCGGGATCGACAGGAAGCGGGCGGCGGAATGCGCCGAGGTGGTCTGGATCGGCACCTGCCAACCTTGCCAGCTGCGTGCCGGCACGTCCATCTCCTGCAGCGTCAGCGCCATCAGCCCCGCCGTGACGTTCTCGCCCGACGACACCACCGCGTCATATTCGCGCGCATCGAACAGGGGCGAGGTCTGCTCGACCCAGCCGACCAGCTCGTTGGTCTTGCCGGACATCGCCGAGACGATGACGATCACGTCATAGCCGCGCTCGACCTCGCGTTTCACCTTCTGCGCCGCATTTTGGATGCGGGCGAGATCGGCAACTGACGTGCCGCCGAATTTCATGACTAGAAGCGGCATGGCGAACCCCTGCTGCCGGACCCCGGATTTGCCGCGGTTCTTATGCGGGGCAGGGGGGAAGGGCAAGAGGCGACAGACCGCAGGCGTCTGACACATCCCTGTCGCAGAGCGCTGCTAGCGGGACAATGTGACAGGTTCGGGGGAAGAGTGATGGATGGGTCGATGACGGATGGGCTTTCGACAGAGACCGGGCCGCTCGAGGTCGCGCGCCGCCTGCTGGCGGAGCTGACCGCGCTCAGGGCGGATCTTCTGGCACGCTCCGATGCCCGCATGGCCCGCTGGGCGCCCCGGTTGCAGCGGCAGGCCTTCCTCGGCTCGGTCTGCAACATGGCCGACTGGCTGGCGCTGCGCGAGGCCGACCTGACTCCGCTGCAGGCCGATCTCAGCCGTCTCGGCCTCTCGACGCTCGGGCGGCTCGACGGCCATGTGCGCCCCTCGCTCGACGCGGTGATCGCGGCGCTTGCCACCATCGCGGGCGAGGCGGCGAGCTTTCCCGATGCCGACAGCTTCACGCGCGAGCAGGGCTGTCTGACCGAGCGGCGCGACGCGCTCTTCGGGGCGCGCGACGAGGGCCCGCAGACCCGGATCATGGTGACCCTGCCCACCGAGGCCGCCACCGACCCCGATCTGACCCGCGCGCTGCTGGCCGAGGGCGCGGATGCTTTCCGCATCAACTGCGCCCATGACGACCCCGAGGCCTGGGCGGCGATGATCGCCCATATCCGCGCTGCGGCGCCGGAACGGCACATTCCGGTGTCGATGGATCTCGGCGGGCCGAAGTTCCGCATCCAGGAGATCAGCGACAAGCAGAAGCGCCGCTTTTTCCCCGGCGACCGCTTCGCCTTCGTCGACCGGCTGGAGACCGGGCCCAAGGGCATGGCCTGCGCCACGCTCAGCCATCCCGCGCTGCGGGCGGCGCTGCAACCGGGGTCCGAGGTCTCTGTTGACGACGGCAAGATCCGCGCCAAGGTGCGGCTGGTCGCCCCGGATCATGCCGTGCTCGAGGTGATCCACGCGCCCACCAAGGGCGCCAAGCTGAAGCCGGAAAAGGGCGTGAACCTGCCCGGCGCCAATCTGCGCGTCGCGGCACTCACCCCCGCCGATCTCGCGGCGCTGGATTTCGTGGTGCCCCATGCCGATCTCGTCGCCTTCTCCTTCGTGCAGACGCCGCAGGACGTGCGCGACCTGATCGCCGCCATGCAGGCCCGCGCGGTGCCGGGCCGTGCCCTGCCTGCGGTGCTGCTGAAGATCGAGACCCCGCTCGGCCTGCGCAACCTGCCCGAGCTGATCGTCGAGGCGGGCGGCGTGCTGCCGGTCGCGGTGATGATCGCGCGCGGCGATCTGGCGGTGGAGATCGGCTTCGACCGGCTGTCGGAAATCCAGGAGGAGATCCTCTGGCTCTGCGAGGCGGCGCAGGTGCCGGTGGTCTGGGCGACGCAGGTGCTCGAGGGCATGGTGAAGGAAGGTCAGGCCAGCCGCGCCGAGGTGACCGACGCCGCCATGAGCCAGCGCGCCGACTGCGTCATGCTGAACAAGGGCCCGCATGTCGTGGCCGCCGTCGGCTTCCTGCGCGGCATCCTCGGCCGGATGGACCGGCACCACGCCAAGAAATCCGACCGGCTCGGCCCGCTCCGGGTCTGGGGCGAGGGCGCCTAAAGCGCCCGCCAGCCGATGTCCTTGCGGCAGAAGCCTTCGGGCCAGTCGATCGCCTCCACCATCGCATAGGCCCGCTCGCGCGCCTCGGCCAGCGTGGCGCCGCGCGCGGTCACGTTCAGGACCCGCCCGCCATTGGCCACGATCTTGCCGTCGCGCTCGGCGGTGCCCGCGTGGAACACCATCTGCGAGCTCGTTTCCGGCAGCGTCTCCAGCCCGCCGATCGTCGATCCCTTGGCATAGCTGCCGGGATAGCCCTTGGCTGCCATCACCACGGTCAGCGCATGGTCGGTGGCCCAGCTCACCTGCGCCTCGGCCAGCCGCCCCTCGGCGCAGGCCAGAAGCAGGTCCAGCGCCTGCGCGCCGAGCCGCATCATCATCACCTGGCACTCCGGGTCGCCGAAGCGGGCGTTGTATTCCACCAGCCGCGCCCGCCCGTTCTCGATCATCAGCCCGGCATAGAGCACGCCCCGATAGGGCATGCCGCGCCGGGTCATCTCGGCCACGGTCGGCTTCACGATCTCGTCCAGCGCCTGCCGCTGGATCGCCGTGGTCAGCACCGGCGCCGGGCAATAGGCGCCCATGCCGCCGGTGTTCGGCCCCTCGTCGCCGTCGAAGGCGCGCTTGTGGTCCTGCGCCGTGCCGATGGGCAGCACCGTCTCGCCATCGGTCAGCACGAAGAAGCTCGCTTCCTCGCCCGCCATGAACTCCTCGATCACCACCTCGGCCCCGGCCGCGCCGAATTCGCCGCCGAACATGTCGTCGATCGCCGCCAGCGCCTCGGCCTCGGTCATGGCGACGATCACGCCCTTGCCCGCCGCCAGCCCGTCGGCCTTCACCACGATGGGCGCGCCCTGCGCCCGGATGTAGTCCTTCGCCGGCTCCGCCTCGTCGAACCGCGCCCAGGCGGCGGTCGGCGCGTTGCAGGCGTCGCAGACCTCCTTGGTGAAGCGCTTCGACGCCTCGAGCTGCGCCGCCTCGGCTGAAGGCCCGAAGGTCAGAAGGCCCGCCGCCCGCGTCATGTCGGCGACGCCCGCCGCCAGAGGCGCCTCGGGGCCTACCACGACGAAATCGACCGCGTTGGCCTCGCAGAACGCCACCACGGCGGCGCCGTCCAGAATGTCGAGATCGGCGCATTCGGCCAGCTGGGCGATGCCCGCATTGCCGGGGGCGACGATCAGCCGGTCGCATTTCGGGTTCTGCTTGATCGCCCAGGCGAGGCTGTGTTCGCGCCCGCCGCTGCCAAGGATCAGAATGTTCATGCGCGCCCCCGTTGCGGTTTGCCCGTTGTCCTAGTCGGGCAAGGGGCTTGGAGCAAGGTGCGGCTTAAGCTTTCCTTTGCCAAAAGCTGCGAGGCTGGGCCTCGTCTCCCGTTCCCCCAGAGGTGCCGATGCCCCGCTTCCTGTTCGTCCTTCTCCTCTCCCTCTGCCTTGCCCCCTTTGCCTCAGCCGAGGAGGCGGCCAGCCGCTGGCTCGGCACGGCCTTCGGCGCCCTCGGTGACACCGACCGCCGCACCGTGCAGGAGGAGCTGAGCCTCGCCGGTCTATATTCCGGGCGGATCGACGGGCAGGGCGGCGCCGGGACGCGCAATGCGCTGCTCGCGTCCCTCACCTTCCTCCACGACAATTCCTATGGCCGGGTGACGATCCCGCTGAACGGGCCGGCGGATGCCGAGGCCTATCTGCAGGCGCTCAGCCATCGCGCCCATTCCGGCTATCTCTACGGCGAGGGCGAAGAGGGGCAGTGAGCCGGTTGCCTGTGGCGGCCTGCTCGGGCAGAAAGGGCCGATGAGCGACCTGTTCGAAGACCCGCCCGCCGGAAACTCCCCCGAATATACCGTGTCGGAACTCTCCGGCGCGGTGAAACGGGTGATCGAGGGCGAATTCGGCCTCGTCCGGGTGCGCGGCGAGATCGGCCGCGTCTCGCGCCCCGCCTCGGGCCATCTCTACTTCGACCTCAAGGACGACCGTTCGGTGATCGCCGCCATCGCCTGGAAGGGCCAGGCGTCACGGATGCAGGTCCGCCCCGAGGAGGGGATGGAGGTTATCGCCACCGGCCGGATGACCACCTTCCCCGGCCAGTCGAAATACCAGCTGATCGTCGAGGATGTCGCCCCCGCCGGGGCCGGCGCGCTCATGGCCATGCTCGAGAAACGCCGCGCGGCGCTGGCCGCCGAGGGCCTCTTCGATGCCGAGCGCAAGCGCCCGCTGCCCTATCTGCCGCAGGTGATCGGCGTCGTCACCTCGCCCTCCGGCGCGGTGATCCGCGACATCCTGCACCGGCTGCGCGACCGTTTCCCGCGCCATGTGCTGATCTGGCCGGTTGCCGTGCAGGGCGAGCGCTGCGCCCCCGAGGTCGCCGCCGCCATCCGCGGCTTCAACGCGCTGGAGCCGGGTGGCCCGATCCCGCGCCCCGACCTGCTGATCGTCGCCCGCGGCGGCGGCAGCCTTGAAGACCTCTGGGGTTTCAACGAGGAGATCGTTGTGCGCGCCGCCGCGGCCAGCACCATCCCGCTGATCTCCGCCGTGGGCCACGAGACCGACACCACGCTGATCGATTTCGCCTCCGACCGCCGTGCCCCGACCCCGACCGCCGCCGCCGAGATGGCAGTGCCGGTGCGGCTCGACCTGCAGGCGACGGTGGACGGGCAGGGCGCGCGCATGTCGCGCTCGGTGGCGCAGGCGGTCTTCGCCCGGCGCCAGCGGCTGAGCGATCTGTCCCGCGCACTGCCCCGGCTCGACGCGCTGACCCAAGGCGCGGCGCAGCGCTTCGACCTCTGGTCCGGGCGGCTCGGCGGGGCGCTGACCGCGCTGGTCCGGGCCAAGCACGCCCGGCTCGACCCGCTCGGCGCGCATCTGCGGCCGCGGCTGCTGGCCGATCTCGTCGGACGCGGGCGCGAGCGGCTGGCCGACCGCAGCCGCGCGCTGGAGGTCTGCCACGCCCGCCGCGCCGAACGCGCCACCGACCGGCTCGCCTCGCTTTCCGCCCGGCTCGATCCGGCGCTCGCCCGCGCCGTGGCCGAGGCCGCGCGCCACACCGCCCGCGACCGCACGGCCCTCGCCACGCTCGCGCAGCGGCTGGAGGCGACGCCTGCGCTGCGGCTGCGCCATCTCTCCGACCGGCTGGAGGCGCTGGACCGCATCCGACAGACCCTTGGCTATACCGAGACGCTGCGCCGCGGCTATGCGGTGGTGCGGGGCGACGGCGCCGTGGTCACGACGAAGGCCGAGGCCGAACAGGCAAGCGCCCTGGAGATCGAGTTCCGCGACGGGCGCCTCGCCCTCGGCCCGCGCAAGCCGAAACGCAGCAAGGCCCCCGAGCCGCCGCCGGAACAGGGCAGCCTGCTCTAAGGCGTGGCCGCACCCTGCCGGTGATCAGCCCCGACCGTAGGGCCTACACCCCGACATCCGGCCCGGCGCAGATCAGCGGCGACTTGCTCTGCGCCACTTCCGAAAGCTCCGTCCCCTCGGGGTCATCTCCGAACCGCGCCCGCAGCCCGTCCTCATCGCGGTAGAAAGTCCAGCATTGCGGGCTGCCGCCATTCTCGTAGACGAAGCAGATCTGCCCGCCTTCCTCGTACCAGATGCCCCGGTTGCACTCCTCGCCCTTGAAGGCCCAGAGCACCTTGCGCCCCGGCATGTATTGCTCGGCTCCGTAGATCTGGCCGCCGACGGCATAGGAAAGGGTCTTGCCGGTGGCATAGGCCTCGAACTCGCTGGCGCTGATCGGCTCGTCAGCGAGGCTCGCGCCCGGCAGGGCCAGCAGCAGGCAGGTGAGCAACAGGGGGCGCATGATCGTCTCCGTTCCGTGACGCCTGCCAGAGTGCCAGAGCCTCCGCCCGATGGCCAGTCACCCCTGCACCGGACGCCGCTTCCTGCCGCAACGACAGCCCGGCGGCGCCTTCGCCCCTTCCCTCCCCGCGCCGAAGCGACTAGGTGAGAAGGCATGGGAGCAGCGGAGGCGCGGATGTCGTTCTTCAAGAAGATGCGCGAAAAGATGTTCCGGTCCTCCGACCGGCTGTCGGAAGGTGTCGACGCGCTGGTCGAGGCCGGGCCCGAGGCGGCTCCCGCTCCGCGCCCCGAACCGCCGCCGGAGCCAGCGCCGAAGCCGCCCGCAGCCGACCCTCTGGTGCTGCGCAGCCCCGAGCCGCCGGTCGCAACCCCCGCGCCGCCGCCCGTCGCCCCCGAACCCCTGCGCCCGCCGATCCCCGAGCCCGAACCCGAACCCGCGCGCCCGGGCCTCTTCGGCAGGCTCTTCGGTCAGACCGAGGAACCGCGCCGGGTGCTCGATGACGCAATGCTCGAAAGCCTCGAGGAGATGCTGATCGAGGCCGACATGGGCGTGGAGACCGCGCTGCGCGTCACCGCCAACATCGCCGAGGGGCGCTATGGCAAGCGCGTCTCCTCGCGCGAGATCAAGGAGGCGCTCGCCGCCGAGATCGCCCGCATCCTCGAGCCGGTGGCCCGGCCGATGCCGCTCTATCCGACGCGCCCGCAGGTGGTGCTTGTCGTGGGGGTGAACGGCTCGGGCAAGACGACGACGATCGGCAAGCTCGCCTCGCAATTCAAGGGCGCAGGAAAATCGGTGGTGATCGCCGCGGGCGATACCTTCCGCGCCGCCGCGGTGGAGCAGCTGCAGGTCTGGGGCCAGCGCGCCGGCGTGCCGGTGCTGACCGCGCCCGAAGGCTCCGATCCGGCCTCGCTGGCCTTCGACGCCATGACCAAGGCGCAGGCCGACGGGGCGGACCTTTTGATGATCGACACGGCGGGGCGGCTGCAGAACCGCGCCGACCTGATGGAGGAGCTCTCCAAGATCGTCCGCGTCATCCGCAAGAAGGACCCGGAGGCGCCGCACAACACCATCCTCGTGCTGGACGCCACCACCGGGCAGAACGCGCTCAATCAGGTGGAGATCTTCCGCAAGCTGGCCGATGTCTCGGGCCTCGTGATGACCAAGCTCGACGGCACCGCCAAGGGCGGGGTGCTGGTGGCTTTGGCCGACAGGTTCGGCCTGCCGATCCATGCCATCGGCGTCGGCGAGCAGATCGACGATCTCGCCCCCTTCGACCCCGAGGACTTCGCCCGCGCGCTGATGGGTCTCGACGCCTGATGCCGTCTTGTCGATGACCGAGTGGCTGGTCTCGCTCGAAGGCACGCCGGAGGGCGCGCGGCTGGCCATGGGGCTGGCGCTGATGTCGGCGGTGGCCCATGCCTGTTTCGGCGCGCTGCAGAAGGGCCGCCACGACCCGTGGAACACGCGGGGGGCGATCGACCTCTGGATCCTGATCTTCTCGGCCCCGGTGGCGCTGTTTCTGGTGCCGCGGCCCGAGGGGGCCGAGTGGCTGGTTCTGGTGGGCGCGATGGCGATCCATTTCGCCTACAAGCTGACCATGGCGCTGGCCTACGAACGCGCCGCCTATACCGTGGTCTACCCCGTCGTGCGCGGCACCGGCCCCCTGGCGACGCTGGCCTTCGCCGCGCTGTTTCTGGGCGAGCATTACGTGCTCTTGCAGTGGGTCGGGGTGGCGATGCTGTCGGGGGCGATCCTGCTCTTGGCGCGGATCAACCTCGGCGGGGCGGTGATCGGGCGGGCGGAGCTGAAGGTGGGGCTGGCCTGGGCCTTCGCGGGCGGGCTGATCGTGGCCTTCTACACCACCTACGACGCCTGGGGCATCCGCTTCACCCCCGATCCGTTCACGTTTCTGGCGTGGTTCTTCCTGATGACCTCGGTGGATTTTCCGCTGCTGACGGCCTATCGCATCCGCAGGGCGGGGTGCTGGCCCGAGGCTTTCGGGCCGCTGATGGTCCGCGGGATGATCGGGGCGCTGGTGGCTTTCGTGAGCTTCGGCGGAGTCATGCTGGGGACGCGGCTGGGCAAGGTGGCCGAGGTGGCGGCGCTGCGCGAGACCTCGACGCTGTTCGCCGCCGCCATCGGCTGGCTGGTTCTGGGCGAGAAGAGCGGGCCGGTGCGGATCGGCCTGATGGGAATGATCGCGGCGGGCGCCATATTGGTGCAGGCGGCGGGATAGGAGAGACGGATGACACGCAAGATCAACCCGATCCTGAAGATGCTGCTGGAGTACGGGCCGATCGTGGCCTTCTTCATCGGCTACGGGAGGCTGAAGGACGAGGTCTACACCTTCGGCGGGACCGAGTATCATGGCTTCATCGTGGTCACGGCGGCGTTCATTCCGCTGCTGATCCTGACCACGGGGATCCTCTGGGCGCTGACCGGCAAGCTGTCGAAGATGCAGGTCGCGACGGTGGTGCTGGTGGTGCTGTTCGGCGGGCTGTCGGTCTGGCTGAACGACGAGCGGTTCTTCAAGATGAAGCCGACGATGATCTACCTGCTGTTCGCGGCGATCCTCGGGATCGGGCTGCTCAGGGGGCAGAGCTGGCTGAAGCTGGTGCTGGAGGAGGCGGTGCCGCTGCAGCCCGCCGGGTGGATGCTGCTGACGAAGCGGGTGGCGCTGTTCTTCTTCGCGCTGGCGGTGGCGAACGAGGCGATCTGGCGGACGATGAGCACCGAGGCCTGGGTCAGCTTCAAGACTTTCGGGCTTCCGGGGGCGATCTTCCTGTTCTTCATGACCCAGGGCGGGCTCTTCAAGAAATACGGGGTCGAGGAGAAGCCCGAGGCGTGAGGTTTCACGCGTGAAAATCCGGTCAAGCCATTGATCGGAAAGGACTTCAAGATTTCTGTTAAGGATTTGGCAAGAGAGGGCCGCCCCGGGAGGGGCGGCCTTTCGCGTCAGTCGCGCTTGATGCCGAAGAGCCGGTCCTGCGAGGCCTTGTCGAGCGGGGCCGTGCTGCGGGCCTCGGCCGCCACGGCCTTGCCCTTGAGGAAGGCCGAACGCTCGGCCAGCGCCTTCAGCCAGCGCGCGAGGTCGGGCTTGTCGTCGAGGCTCTGCTGCTGGGCCTCCCAGTTCTGTGCCCAGGGCCAGATCGCGATGTCGGCGATGGAGAGGAAATCGCCGGCGACGAAGTCGCGCCCGCGCAGCTGGCGGTCGAGCACGCCGTAGAGCCGGCCGACCTCGGTCCGGTAGCGGTTCTGCGCATAGGGCAGGTCCTGCGGCGGGTCCATCTGCGGGGCGTATTTCAGGAAATGGTGCGCCTGACCGGCCATCGGGCCGACGCCGCCCATCTGCCACATCAGCCACTGATCCACCGCGATGCGGTCGCGCTCGGTTGGGCCGCCGAGCTTGCCGGTCTTGCGGGCGAGATATTGCAGGATCGCGCCGGATTCGAAGATCGAGATCGGCTTGCCGTCCGGGCCCTCTGGATCGACGATGGCGGGCATGCGGTTGTTCGGCGCGATCTTGAGGAAATCGGGGTCGAACTGGTCGCCCGCGTTGATGTTCACCAGCTTGAGCCGGTAGGGCAGGCCCAGCTCTTCGAGGGCGATGGTGACTTTCCAGCCGTTCGGCGTGGGCCAGTAATAAAGGTCGATGTCCTGCGGCATGGGGGACTCCTTTTGTCGGAAAACCAAGGATGGCGCAAATGACGGCAGCGGCAAGGGCAAAGCGGCCGGGACGCGCTGCGCCCGTTGACAGGCGGCGGCGCGGGGCGGAGCATCGGCTGCGCCCGAGGCGACCGTGCAGGACGGTTGCGCATCTTACGGAGGTCATCCCGCCATGCACGACCCGGAGCCGACGCCGCGCCCCGACCTGTTCACCAACAAGGACGAGGAGGCGTGGCTGGAGCAGTTCCTGCTGCTGCGCTACACGCTGCGCATGTCGCCCGAGCGGATCGCCCAGATCGACTACGGGCTTGACCCCGAGCATCCCGATGTCTGGGCCGCGGGCGCGTTCTGGGGCCGGGAGATCGCACGCAGCTACCCTTGGGTGGAGGTTCGCAGGCTCTGGCAAAAGCCCGCAGGCCCGGCCGATTCGGCCTGTTGACGCAGCGCAAGCCAAGGCGTATGCCGCCAGACGTGGCGCTTTGTTACCGGATTGCGGGCCACGTTAAACAAACCGCTAAAGAGGGTGAGGGCTTTGCAGCCCCCGATGCCTCTACCGGCTCGGGGGCTTTTTGCTGCGAAGGGCAAGACGATGACGAAGGACTGGAAAACCCGCACGCAACTGGTGCACGAAGGCAGCCGCCGCAGCCAGTATGGCGAGATGGCCGAAGCGATCTTCCTGACGCAGGGCTTCGTCTACGAGACTGCCGAATCGGCGGAAGCGCGTTTCGTGAAGACCGGCGAGGACGAGTTCATCTACGCCCGCTACGGCAACCCGACGACGCGGATGTTCGAGGAGCGGATCGCGGCGATCGAGGGGACGGAGGATGCCTTCGCCACCGCCTCGGGAATGGCGGCGGTGAACGGGGCGCTGGTGTCGATGCTGCGGGCGGGCGACCATGTGGTTGCGGCGCGGGCGCTGTTCGGATCGTGTCTCTATATCCTCGAGGAAGTTCTCGGGCGCTACGGCGTCGAGGTGAGCTTTGTCGACGGCGCCGATCTGGACCAGTGGCGTGCGGCGGTGCGGCCGGGGACGAAGGCGGTGTTCTTCGAATCGATCTCCAACCCGACGCTGGAGGTGATCGACATCGCCGCCGTGGCCGAGATCGCCCATGCCGCGGGCGCGCTGGTGATCGTGGACAACGTATTCGCCACGCCGGTCTTTTCGAAGGCCGTGGAGCAGGGCGCGGATGTGGTGGTCTATTCCACCACGAAGCATATCGACGGGCAGGGCAGGGCGCTGGGCGGCGTGATCTGCGGCACGGTGGAGTTCATCCGCAAGGTGGTCGAGCCCTACATGAAGCATACCGGCGGCTCGATGAGCCCGTTCACATCCTGGATCATGCTGAACGGGATGGTGACGCTGGACCTGCGCTGCCGGGCGATGGCCGAGGGCGCGGAAAAGATCGCGGCGGCGCTGCAGGGCGACGCGCGGTTGAGCCGGGTGATCCATCCGGGGCTGGCGAGCCATCCGCAGCACGAGCTGGCGGCGCGGCAGCTGAAACGCGGCGGCACGATGGTGGCCTTCGACATCGCGGGCGGCAAGGAGGCGGCGTTCCGCTTTCTGAACGCGCTGGAGATCATCAAGATTTCCAACAATCTGGGCGACGCCAAGTCGATCGCGACCCATCCGGCGACTACGACGCATCAGCGGCTGCCCGACGAGCAGAAGGTGCATCTGGGGATCACCCCGGGGCTGATCCGGCTGTCGGTCGGGCTGGAAGACCCCGACGACCTGATCGCCGATCTGATGGCCGCGCTGTCGGCGATCTGATCCGCCGCAATGGCGTCGGGCGGTGATCTGAGCCGCCCCATCGGCGTCATCGGTCGGTGATCTGATCCGTTGCGTCGCGCGTATCAGGAGAGTTCGTTTGGGGAACTGTAGGACTTCGCCTATATAGGCGGGGTTACTCCGCAGTCTTATGAGAAGGGGCGCGCGATGAACATCCAGACTCCGGTTGCCGACCGCAAGCCAAGCCGGGAAGAGGCCGAAGCCGCTCTGGCGGTGCTGCGGCAATGGGCGGGAAAGTCCTCCGACGCCGAGATCGCCACGCTGGACCCGGCGGCGACGGCGCTGGTCTACCCCGAGCTGAGCCGGGCCTATCCGAAGCAGTTCCGGGTGGACGCGGCCTACAAGGACACGCTGCCCGACCTGCAGAACGGGCCGGCAAGCCTGATCGTGGGCGCGAACCGGCTGATCCAGCATGTCGGGATCTCCAACTTCCGGCTGCCGATCCGCTATCACACGCGCGACAACGGCGATCTGATGCTGGAGACCTCGGTGACCGGGACGGTGAGCCTCGAGGCGGAGAAGAAGGGCATCAACATGAGCCGCATCATGCGGTCGTTCTATGCCCATGCCGAGCGCAGCTTCAGCTTCGAGGTGATCGAGCACGCGCTGGAGGATTACAAGCGCGACCTCGACAGTTTCGACGCGCGGATCCAGATGCGGTTCTCCTTCCCGGTGCGGGTGCAGTCGCTGCGCTCGGGGCTGTCGGGCTGGCAGTATTACGACATCGCGCTGGAGCTGGTGGACAAGGGCGGGGTGCGCAAGAAGTTCCTGCATCTCGATTACGTCTATTCCAGCACCTGCCCCTGCTCGCTGGAGCTGTCGGAGCACGCGCGGCGCGAGCGGGGCCAGCTGGCCACGCCGCATTCGCAGCGCTCCGTGGCGCGGATCTCGGTGGAGGTGGTGGGCAAGACCTGCCTTTGGTTCGAGGATCTGATCGATCTGGCGCGGGCGGCGGTGCCGACCGAGACGCAGGTGATGGTCAAGCGCGAGGACGAGCAGGCCTTTGCCGAGCTGAACGCGGCCAACCCGATCTTCGTCGAGGATGCGGCGCGCAGTTTCGCGGCGCAGCTGCTGGCGGAGCCGCGGATCGGCGATTTCCGCGTCGTGGCCAGCCATCAGGAATCGCTGCATTCGCATGATGCGGTCTCGGTGCTGACCGAGGGGGCGACCTTTGCCGCGGACAGCCTCGATCCGCGGCTGTTCGGCACGCTGTTCCACGTCGGCTGAGCCGCAGGGCCTTGGCCCGCGCGGGCGGCATTGACTCTGGCCCCGGGCGGGGGCAGGGCTCGCGCATCATGCTGGACCTGCGCCCTGTCGGATTTGTGGTTGGCCTTCTGGTCGTGCTGATGGGCATCTCGATGATGGTGCCCGTCGCGGTGGATCTGCTTCTGGGCGATCCGAACGGCTTGGAGGTGCTGGGGGCGGCGATCCTGACGCTGCTCTCGGGGGCGATGGTGACGCTGGCCTGTGCCAATGGGGTGAAGGGTCAGCTCAGCCTGCGGCAGGCCTTCGTGCTGACCTTCGCCATCTGGATCTCGCTCTCGTTCTTCGGCGCCTTGCCCTTCATCTTCGGCGCGCCGGGTCTGGGCTTTACCGATGCGCTGTTCGAGAGCGTGTCGGGCATCACCACCACCGGATCGACGGTGATCGTCGGGCTGGACAGGCTGCCCGTCGGCATGAACCTGTGGCGCGGCATGATGAACTGGCTGGGCGGGTTGGGGATCGCCTTCATCGCCATGATCTTCCTGCCGGTGATGCGGGTGGGGGGGATGCAGTTCTTCCGCACCGAGGGTTTCGACACGATGGGCAAGGTGCTGCCGCGCGCCACCGACATCGCCTGGGCGCTGCTGCAGGTCTATGTCGGGCTGACGGCGGTCTGCGGGCTGACCTATCTGGCGCTGGGCATGTCGGTGCTGGATGCGGCGGTGAATGCGATGGCGACCATCGCCACGGGCGGCTTTTCTCCGGCGGACACCTCCTTCGGCAAATATCCGGGCGCTGCGGAATATGCCGGGGCGCTTTTCATGTTTCTGGGGAGCCTGCCCTACATCCGCTTCGCGCAGATGGTGAACGGCGTGCCGACCGCCGTCTGGGGCGATGCGCAGGTGCGGGCGCTGCTGCGCTGGCTGGCCTATGCGGTGGGCATGGTGACGCTCTGGCGCATCCTGACGTCGGATCAGGCGGCGGAAGCGGTGTTCCGCGAGGCGCTGTTCAACGTGACCTCGATCTTCACCGGCACCGGGTTCTTCTCCGGCAGTTTCGGCGGATGGGGCGGCTTTGCCATGCTGGTGGCCTTCAGCGTCGGCATGATCGGCGGCTGTTCCGGGTCATCCTCGGGGGCTCTGAGCGTGTTCCGGGTGCAGGTGCTGTTCGCCGCCATCGCGGCGCAGACACGGCAGATCGCGGCGCCGCATCTGGTGACGGCGGTGCGCTATGACGGGCGGCGGGTCGAGGATGACGTGATGAACGCGCTGATCCTCTATCTGACGAGCTATGTGCTGACCATCGGCGTGCTGAGCGTGATGATGACGCTGACCGGAGTGGATACGCTGTCGGCCCTGTTCGGCATATGGACCTCGCTGGGCAATATCGGCTATGGCTACGGCCCGTTGGTCGCGCCGACCGGCACCTTTATCGACTTCCCGGAGGCTGCGAAATGGCTGATGATCGTGGCGATGCTGATGGGGCGGCTGGCGCTGCTGGCGGTCTTCGTGCTGGTGCTGCCGCGTTTCTGGCGCTCGTAGGTTGACAGGGCGGCCCGTGACGACAAGCCTGCGCCATGCTTGATCCGCGACCCGTCGGCTACATCATCGGTCTGCTCGTCGCCGCGATGGGCGGGATGATGCTGTTTCCGCTGGCGCTGGATTACATGTCAAACGATCCGCACTGGCTGGCCTTCGCGCAATCGGCGCTGATCTCGGTGCTGTCGGGGATGATGGTCGCCATGGCCTGTGCCAATGGCGCGCCGCGGGGGCAGGGGCTGAGCCTGCAGCAGAGTTTCATGCTGACCACAGGGGTCTGGGTGGCGCTGCCGCTGTTCGGGGCGCTGCCTTTCATGCTGGGCGCGCCCGGTGCCGGGTTCACCGATGCGGTGTTCGAGAGCGTGTCGGGCATGACCACCACCGGCACCACGGTCTTCATCGGGCTGGATGCGCTGCCGCTGGGCACGAACCTGTGGCGCGGCATCCTGCAATGGCTGGGCGGCCTCGGGATCGTCATCGTGGCGATGATCTTCTTGCCGGTGATGAAGGTCGGCGGGATGCAGTTCTTCCGGTCGGAAGGGTTCGATACGTTGGGCAAGATCCTGCCGCGGGCGCTGGATATCTCGACCGCGCTGATCCAGATCTACTTCGCGCTGACGCTGGCCTGCGTCGTGGTCTATTTCGCCTTGGGCATGAGCGCCTTCGAGGCGCTGGTGCTGGCGCTGTCGACCGTGTCGACCGGCGGCTTCACCATGTATGACGCCTCTTTCACGCCCTTCGCCGGAGCGGCGGAATATGCCGCGGTGCTGTTCATGCTGCTCGCCTCGCTGCCCTTCATCCGCTACGTCCAGCTGGCGCAGGGCATCGCGGGCCCGCTGTGGCGCGATGCGCAGGTGCGGGCCTATCTGCGCTGGAACGGCTATGCGATCATGGTGATCGTGCTGCACGAGCTGATCGTGCGCGAGCAGCCGTTCTGGGAGACGCTGCGCGAGAGCACCTTCAACGTGGTCTCGACCTTCTCGGGGACCGGGTTCACCAGTGTTGACCTGACGCTCTGGGGGCCGTTTCCCTTCGTGGTGCTGGTGGTGGCGGGGCTGATCGGCGGCTGCACCTCGTCCACCAGCTGTTCGATCAAGGTCTTCCGGTTTCTGATCCTGATCGAGGCGATGAAGGTGCAGATCCGCCGGTTGCAGCACCCGAACGCGATCATCTTTCTCGATTACGAGGGACGGCGGGTGGATGAGGATGTGATCAGCTCGGTGGTGCTGTTCTTCACCATGTTCATCCTGACCTTCGGCCTGCTGACAGTAATGCTGTCGCTGACCGGGCTGCAGACGATCACGGCGGTGACGGCGGCTTGGACTTCGATCGCCAATGTGGGGCCGGCCTTCGGGCCGGAGGTCGGCGGGACGGGGGCGGTGCATGCTTTCCCGGAGAGCGCCAAGTGGCTGATGCTTCTGGGGATGCTGGTGGGGCGGTTGGAACTGCTGGCGGTCTATGTGATGTTCATGCCGCGTTTCTGGCGGGCGTGAGGGGGTGCGGGCGCGCCCCCGTCGCCGGTCATTCCCAGCAGGAGACGAGCACGGTCATGCCGTCGCCGATCCGGGTCAGATCCTCGGGGGCGAGGGCGCCGGTCGGGGTGGCGGAGCGGGGGGCGAGGCCCGCCTGCGCGAGCCGGGCCGAGATCGCGCCTGCGGCGGCGGCGAAGCCCACCTCGGCCGGAAGCTGGCGCGCGCCGTCGCTGGCCTTGGGCAGGAGCATCCCCAGCACCGCGCCGGAGGTGGTCATCACCGGGCCGCCCGCGTCGCCGGGAAGGGCGGCGAGGGTCAGGCGGCGCAGGTCGGGCTCGCCGTCGAGGCCGGTGGCGGCGCCCATCTGGCCGAAGGTCAGGGTCGGGGCAGGGAGCTGGTCCTCGTAGGAATAGCCCGCCACCGCGATCTCGGCGCCGGGGCGCAGGGGGGCGGTCTCGAAGCTGGCGTAGCTCTGCGGGGCGAGGGGGGTCTTGGGGGTGAGGACGGCGATGCCGAGCCCGGCATCCTCGAAGGCGATCTCGGCCTCGGTGTCGCGGTCGAGGGTGATGCGGCCGCAGGAGCCGACCGCCTCCACCGTGGTCAGCACGCTGCCCTTGGCGTCGATGTAGAAGCCCGAGCGCGAGAGGGCGGGGCGGCGCACGTCGAGACCGGCCTGCAGCCACTGGCGCTGCGCCGTCTCCATCATCACCAGACCGGGGTCGAGGGCGCGGTCGCCGACGGGGCGGAAGCTCGCCTGCATCGCGGTCAGCACGCGCGAGATGCGCTCGTCGTCGCCGGGGTGCCAGATCAGCATGTAGCCCTTCACCAGCCCCTGATTGAGCTCGACGCGGGTGTAGCTCGCCAGATCGGTGCCGCGGCCTTCGATGGTGAAGCTGGTGTCGTTGCGCTCACGCGTGCCGTTGAGGGGCACGACCTCGAGCGTCTGCAGCGTGTCGTAGAGGCCGAAGAGCGTGTTGCGGTCGCCGGGCTCGCTGATCAGGATGACGCGGACGCCGGAGCCGTTCTTTTCGGCGTAATGCACGAAGGGCGGCTCGTAATGATCGAATTCCACCAGCGCGGTGGGCAGGGTGATCTCGATGCCCGCCTCGGCTTCGGTCACGGTGCGCAGGCCGAGTTCGGCTTCGGCGGTGCCGTAGGCCTGCATCAGGCTCAGGCGCTGCGAGGTGGTGAGGATGCCGGTCGGCTGATGGGCGTTCGCCTCCTGCCAGGCGGCCATGGAGTTGCGGGTGCCCGACCCGAAGGCGCCGTCGATGCTGGCGCTGTAGAAGCCGAACCACTGCAGCGCGCGCTGCAGATCCTGCCGTTCGGCGAGCGTCAGGAGCGCCTCGGAGGCGCGGGCCTCGGCGGGGGTTTCCTCGGGGAGCCGTGCGGGCTGCAGCGGCGCGGGTTCGGAGAGCGGGGCGCCGAGGACGGGGGCCTCTTCGGGGGCCAGAGGTTCCAGCGGGGTGATGGCGACGGGGGGCGGCGGGGTGGCGCCGAGCTGGCCCGCGGGCCAGAACTGCTGGCGGAAGTTGCGCCCGTCGGCGATGAAGCTGTCGCCGGGGATCAGCCGTTCGCCGAGCAGGCTGGCGAGCCGCAGGTCGGCCACCTCGCGGCCGTAGGGGCCGAGCACGATGGCATACCATCCCGAGGTCATCTGGAAGCCGGAGACATCCGGGAAGGCACCCGAATAGGCGCGGGCCCGCTCTTCCCCCTCGCGCAGCGTCGGCTGCGCCTCGATCTGTACCCAGACCCGGTCCTGCGCCATGGCCGCTGCGCCAAATATCAGCGCGGTCATCAGACCCAGGAGGAAAATCGCTTGTCTCATCGTGCCGTCATTCCCGTAAAATTCATTGCCGCGACGCTACCAGACGCTCCCGCGGATGCACATCACTTCTGCCTCAGCGAAAGCCCGGGCCGCATTGACCCTTTCGCGCCTCTTGCCTATGGAGAAGGCGCTTTGCAAGAGGGCCAGACATGACCGGCAAACCCGTTTCCCCGCGCAGCTTTCAGGAGATCATCCTGCGGCTGATGACCTATTGGGGCAGCAAGGGCTGCGCCGTGCTGCAGCCCTATGACATGGAAGTCGGCGCGGGCACCTTCCACCCGGCGACCACGCTGCGTTCGCTGGGCTCGAAGCCCTGGGCCGCGGCCTATGTGCAGCCCTCGCGCCGCCCGACCGACGGGCGCTATGGCGAGAACCCGAACCGGCTGCAGCATTACTACCAGTATCAGGTGCTGATCAAACCCTCGCCGCCGGATCTGCAGGCGCTGTATCTCGGCTCGCTCGAGGCGATCGGCATCGACGCGGGGTTGCATGACATCCGCTTTGTCGAGGATGACTGGGAGAGCCCGACGCTGGGCGCCTGGGGGCTGGGCTGGGAAGTCTGGTGCGACGGGATGGAAGTCAGCCAGTTCACCTATTTCCAGCAGGTTGGCGGGCATGACTGCCGCCCGGTCTCGGGCGAGCTGACCTACGGGCTGGAGCGGCTGGCGATGTATGTGCTGGGCGTCGATCACGTGATGGACATGCCCTACAACGACCCCGACAGCCCGACGCCGCTGAGCTATGGCGACGTGTTCCGCCAGACCGAGCGGGAATATTCGCGCTGGAACTTCGACCAGGCCGACACGGCGATGCTGCTGGCGCATTTCGAGGACGCCGAGAAGGAATGCGACCGCATCCTGAGCGCCGATCCGCTGGACAAGGCCGGGCGCGAGATCGTCATGGCGCATCCGGCCTATGACCAGTGCATCAAGGCCAGCCATCTCTTCAACCTGCTCGACGCACGCGGCGTGATCTCGGTCACCGAGCGGCAGGCCTATATCGGGCGGGTGCGGGCGCTGGCGAAGCGCTGCGCCGACGCCTTCAGGCAGACCGAAGCGGGAGCGGACGCGTGAATGGCCGTATCGTCGTGGGGGGCATCGTGATGAGTGCGCTTCTGGCCGGGGCGGCGATCTACTGGCTGCAGATCTACGCCTTCTACGAGCCCGTGGCCTTCACCCCCGGCGAGGAGATCCGGCTGACGCCGATCATCGGCGAGGAGCCCGAGGTCATCGTCGCCAACGACGTGACCGGGATCGACGCCAATTCCTCGCCGCTGCGCTTCCGCGCCTGTTTCACCACGCCCTTGAGCCAAGCCATGCTGACCGAGACCTACCGCGTCTACGACGAGGCGACGCCGCTGGTGGCCCCGGGCTGGTTCGATTGTTTCGACGCGGGCCAGATCGATGCGGCGCTGAAGACCGGCGAGGCGATCGCCTTCCTGTCCGAGGCCGAGGTTGCCGATGGCATCGACCGCGTGGTGGCGGTCTTTGCCGATGGCCGGGGCTATGCCTGGCACCAGCTCAATCCCGAGGAAGAGTGACCCATGCCCGATCTTCTGCTTGAACTCTTCTCCGAGGAAATCCCGGCGCGGATGCAGGCCCGCGCCCGCGAGGATCTGAAGAAGCTCGTCACCGATGCGCTGGTCGAGGCGGGGCTGACCTATGCCTCCGCCGGAGCGTTTTCGACGCCGCGGCGGCTGGTGCTGACGGTGCAGGGGCTGACGGCGGAGAGCCCGATGCAGCGCGAGGAGCGCAAGGGGCCGAAGGCCGATGCGCCCGCCGCGGCGCTGGAGGGGTTTCTGCGCTCGACCGGGCTTTCGCGCGAGCAGCTGGAGCTGCGCGACGACAAGAAGGGCCAGGTTTATTTCGCCGTGCTGGAAAAGCCCGGGCGCAAGGCGGCCGAGATCGTGGCCGAGGCGGTGGAGGGGGCGATCCGTGGCTTCCCCTGGCCGAAGTCGATGCGCTGGGGCAGCGGCAGCTTGCGCTGGGTGCGGCCCTTGCATTCGATCCTCTGCCTTTTGAGCGACGCGAGCGGCGCCGAGGTGGTGCCGGTGACGGTGGATCATCTGAGTGCCAGCAACACGACCGAGGGCCATCGCTTCATGGCGCCGGGGCGGTTTGCCGTCTCGTCCTTCGACGATTACGCGGCCAAGCTGAAGCGCGCCTTCGTGGTGCTGGATGCCGCCGAGCGCGAGCAGACCATCTGGCATGATGCCACCACGCAAGCCTTCGCGCAGGGGTTGGAGGTGGTGCCGGATGCGGGGCTGCTGTCCGAGGTGGCGGGGCTGGTGGAATGGCCGGTGGTGCTGATGGGGGCCATCGGCGAGGATTTCCTCGGCCTGCCGCCGGAGGTGTTGCAGACCTCGATGCGCGAGCATCAGAAGTTCTTCTCGGTGAAGAACCCGAAGTCGGGCCGGATCGAGAAATTCGTGACCGTGGCCAACCGCGAGACGGCGGACCATGGCGAGACGATCCTGAAGGGCAATCAGAAGGTGCTGTCGGCGCGGCTGTCGGATGCGAAGTTCTTCTGGGAGAACGACCTGCGCACGGTGCAGAGCGTCGGGCTGGAAGGCATGGCGGCGGGCCTCTCCTCGGTGACCTTCCACAACAAGCTGGGATCGCAGGCCGACCGCATCGCCCGGATCGAGGCGCTGGCGCGCGAGATCGCGCCGCTGGTCGGGGCTTCCCCGGACCTCGCGGCGGAGGCGGCGCGGGTGGCCAAGGCCGATCTGCAATCGGCGATGGTCGGCGAGTTCCCCGAGTTGCAGGGCACGATGGGCGGCTACTATGCCCGCGCGGCGGGCCTGCCCGAGCCGGTGGCCGCCGCCTGCAAGGCGCATTACCAGCCGCTCGGACCCTCGGACGCGGTGCCGACCGATCCGGTCTCGGTCGCGGTGGCGCTGGCCGACAAGATCGACACGCTGACCGGGTTCTGGGCGATCGACGAGAAGCCGACCGGGAGCAAGGACCCCTATGCGCTGCGGCGGGCGGCGTTGGGGGTTATTCGGTTGGTGTTGGCAGCTAATTCTCGCGCCCAGCTTAGCAGTTTGCTTGTAAAGGGCACCTCGCTACACCTTAAGGGATGCATTTCTAGCTTTGATGTCGGAGCACTTTCCTGGGAAGAAGTGACCCGGTTGCTGCCACATGTGTTCGACAGCAAGCAGTTTGCCCAAGAACTTAGGGCTCTTGTAGATGCGCTGCCGAATAGCGCTGAGAGCGAAAAGCTGCGAAAAGCAGTAGCATCATCAACTCTTATCGACGCCAGCCTTCGTGCTCAGCAGGTCTTTACGGGCTTGCGAAAAGTTGGAGATGCGGAAGCCGACCTCCTCTCCTTCCTCCACGACCGCCTGAAGGTCTACCTGCGCGATCAGGGCGTCCGGCATGATGTCATCGACGCCTGCCTCGCCATGCCCGGCAATGACGATCTGACCCTGCTGGTGAAGCGGGCGGAGGCGCTGGCGGGGTTCCTCAAGACCGATGACGGGACGAACCTCTTGCAGGGCTTCAAGCGGGCCAACAACATCCTGAGCCAGGCCGAGGCGAAGGACGGGGTGGAGTATTCCTTCGGGGCGGATGAGAAATTCGCCGAGACCGATGCGGAGCGCGCGCTGTTCACCGCGCTCGACGGGGCCGAGGCGGTGATCCGCCCGGCAATGCGCGAGGAGGATTTCGCGGCGGCGATGAGCGCCATGGCCAGCCTGCGCGCGCCGATCGACGCCTTCTTCGAGGCGGTGCAGGTGAATGCCGAGAACCCGATCCTGCGGCGCAACCGGCTGAACCTGTTGCACCGCATCCGCGCGATCTGCGGGCAGGTGGCGGATCTGACCAAGGTCGAGGGCTGAGCCCAAACCCTTCGTTTCGGAACGGAAAATCCGACGGCAGTGGGGAGGGCTGGGCCCTCCCTCCGCCCTATCCGCTTGCGCCAAGGCCCAACTCGGCTATCCTGCGCCGGAAGGAGTGCCGCAGTGCAGAAACTCGAGCCGATCACCGATTTCGCGCCGATCACCCCGACTGCGGCGATCACGCCCAAGACCCATGGCTGGCGGGCGAAATGCCTGCAGCGGCTGGTGCGGCTGGAGCTGCCGGTGCCGCAGACCGTGGCGCTGCCCGCGACCACGGTGCGCGCCATCGCGGCGGGGCAAACCGTTGATTGCGAAGGCATCCTGCGCAACTTCGGCGCGGGGCCGCTGATCTCGGTCCGGCCGAGCCCGGAGAATCCCGACTGGGGCGGGCCTGCGACAGTGCTCAACATCGGGATGAATGCCGCGCGCCATGCGCTGCTGGCCCAGACCCACGGGATCGATGCTGCGGACGCGCTCTATCTGCGCTTCATCCAGAGCTATGCCATCCATGTGGCGCGGCTCGACCCCGACATGTTCGATCAGGCCGAAGCCTCGGGCGAGGCGCTGCGCGCGGCGCTGCATGCCTATCGCGAGGAGATGGACGAAGCCTTCCCGGAAGACCCGGCGCGGCAGCTGGGCGAGGTGCTGCGCTCGATGGCGCGGGCCTGGGAGGGCACCTCGGCACGGCTTCTGCGGCAGGCCAAGGGCGCGCCGGAGGCGGCGGGGCTGGGGCTGGTGGTGCAGGAGATGGCGCAGGGCATCGGGCAGGGCATGTCCGGCTCGGGCGTCATGCAGTTCGTCGATCCGGTGACCGGGGCGGGGCAGGTGACCGGGCGCTACTTCGATCAGGCGGGCGGGCGGCATGCCAAGCCCCAGGCTATGTATCTGATCCGCGACCCGCGCGGGCCCTCGCTGGAGGATCTGGCGCCGGAGGTCTTTGCCCAGCTGGTGAAGCATGGCGCCGTCTGCCGGGTGCGTCTGCGCGAGGAGATGCAGATCGAGTTCACCATCGAGGACGGGCGTCTGTCGGTGCTGGATGCGGTGAAGGTGCAGCGGTCGTCGCGCGCGGGCCTCAGGATCGCGGTGGCGCTGGCCGATGACGGGGTGATCACCCGGTCGGAGGCGCTGCTGCGCGTGGAGCCGCGGGCGCTGTCGGAGCTTCTGCACCCGCAGGTCGATCCGCGCGGCGGGCGCGACCGCTTCGTGCGCGGCATCCCGGCCTCGCCGGGGGCGGCGGTGGGGCGGATCGTGTTCTCGTCGCAGGCGGCGCAGGCCTCGGCCGCGCGGGGCGAGCCCTGCATCCTGGTGCGGCGCGAGACCGCGCCGGAGGATATCCGGGGGATGAACTCGGCCGCCGGGGTGCTGACCGAGCGCGGCGGGGTCACGAGCCATGCGGCGGTGATCGCGCGCGGGCTGGGGCTGCCGTGCGTGGTGGGCGCGTCGGAGCTGCGGCTGGATGCGCGGGAGAAGCGGCTGGTGGCGCCCGATGGCCGGGTGTTCCGCGAGGGCGACATCATCACCGTGGACGGCACGGCGGGCGAGGCGCTGGCCGGGGCGGCGGCGATGCTGGGGCCGGCCTTGGACGACAACTTCCGCCGGCTCTTGTCCTGGGCCGACGATGTGCGTGACATCGGGGTGCGCGCCAATGCCGACACGCCCGCCGATGCGCAGATGGCGCGTAACTTCGAGGCGCAGGGCATCGGGCTGTGCCGGACCGAGCACATGTTCTTCACCGACGACCGTCTGGTGGTGATGCGCGAGATGATCTTTGCCGACACGTCGGAGGATCGGGCGGCGGCGCTGGTGCGGCTGTTGCCGATGCAGCGCGCGGATTTTGTGCAGCTGTTCGAGATCATGCAGGGCCTGCCGGTCTGCATCCGGCTGCTGGACCCGCCCTTGCACGAGTTCCTGCCGCATTCGCGCGAGGGCATGCTGGAACTGGCCGAGGCGCTGGACCGACCGCTGTCGGAGGTGACGCGGCGGGCCGAGGCGCTGGCCGAGTTCAATCCGATGCTTGGGATGCGCGGCGTGCGGCTGGGGGTGGTGCTGCCCGAGATCTACGACATGCAGGCGCAGGCGATCTTCGAGGCGACGATCGAGATCGCCCGGCGCGGCGGTTCGGTGGTGCCGGAGATCATGATCCCGCTGGTCTCGGCCAAGCGCGAGGTGGAACTGGTGAAGACCCGGATCGACGCGGTGGCGGCGATGGTGCGGACCAAGGCGGGGACGGATTTCGACTACAAGCTGGGGGTTATGGTCGAGACGCCGCGCGCCGCCTTGCGGGCGGGGGAGATCGCGCAGCATGCCTCGTTCCTGTCCTTTGGCACCAACGATCTGACGCAGATGACCTACGGGCTCAGCCGCGACGACGCGGGGCGGTTCATGAACACCTATGTGCAGAAGGGGGTGTTTCCGGAAGACCCGTTCCACATCCTCGACGTGGACGGCGTGGGGGAACTGCTGCACATCGGGGCGGACCGGGGGAGGGCGACTCGGCCCGATCTGACGGTGTCGATCTGCGGCGAACATGCGGGGAATCCCGAATCGATTGCCTTCTGCCGGACTGCGGGATTCGACTACGTCTCCTGTTCGCCCTATCGGGTGCCGCTGGCGCGGCTGGCGGCGGCCCATCTGGCGCTGCGCGAGCGCCAGGGGATCAAAAACGTTTGACCACAAAGACTTGCCGAAGTGATTCGGGCATTCTGTCGCAGCGGCTGACTCTTGCTGTCGGCTGGAAATGGCTGATGGAATATCGCCTTTGCGTTGCATAATTGTTACATGGGTGGACTCGTTAGGGTTTTTCCTCTACCTCCGGCGCCTGTTGCGGATTGCACAGATCGCCCGGCCATCGCCGGGACGGTGCGAAACGGGACGGGAAACGACCGGGAACAAGAGTAAATGTGCTTGCTACAGACCTGGACGCGCAGCCTCGCGCTGCTGTTTGTCCTGAGTGGTGCGGCCTTCGCCGATGTGACGGTGAGCCAGTCCAACGACCCGACGGCCTCGCTTGGCGGGCAGCTGTCGGCGCTTCTAGGGGCCGAGCGGAACGCGCTCGGCACGGTGCCGGTGGCACGGCTCGATATGCTGGCGGGGGCGGTGGCCGACCCGACGCGGCAGGCCGCGCCGACGGAGCGGGTGATCCCCGCCAAGCTGAGCAGCAAGGTCGAGCAGACCAAGGCCGGGCGGACGGTCGAGCCCGTGCAGATCCGCTACGATGCCGACTGGCTGGCGCGCCAGCCCTCGGCACAGCGCACCGCCGACTGGCAGTGCCTTGCGCAGGCGCTCTATTTCGAGGCGCGGGGGGAATCGATCCGCGGCCAGTTCGCGGTGGCCGAGGTGATCCTGAACCGCACCGACAGCCCGCGCTATCCCGGGTCGGTCTGCGGGGTGGTGCATCAGGGCGGGCAGTTCTCCTACACGTTCGACGGCAAGCCCGACACGATCCGCGAGAAGGGCGCCTTCGCGCAGGCCGGCAAGATCGCCTCGGTGATGCTGGCCGGGGCGCCGCGGCTTCTGACCAATGGCGCCACGCATTTCCACACCAATGCCGTGCGGCCCGGCTGGGCGCACCGTTTTCCGCGCACCGTGGCCATCGGCGCGCATTACTTCTACCGCCAGCCGGGCGCGGCGATCCCCGCCGGGTGAATGTCGTCGCGCTTGCCTTGACTGCCGCCTTCGGGCAAAGGCAGGGCCGTCCGTTCTCCTATGCTGCGGGCAGACCGTGACGCCGGGAGGCCGCCTTGACCAACGACATCCGCCTAGCCTTCGCGCATCCCGAGGAACGGGCTGACGCCTCGGCGGGCGCTGCCCCGCGCGACCGGATCAGCCTGCGCGACCATGTGGTCGAGGTGGAGATCGGCGCCTTCCAGCAGGAACGCGGCACGAGGCAGCGGGTGCGCTTCAACGTGGTGGTCGAGGTGCGACCGCATCCGGCGCCGCTGCAGGACGATGTGGACCGCATCCTGTCCTATGACACGCTGACCGAATCCATCGCGGCGGAACTGTCGGCCGAGCGGCTGAACCTGCTCGAGACGCTGGCCGAGCGGGTGGCGGAGCGGATCCTGGCCGAACCGCAGGCGATGCGGGTCTTCGTGCGGATCGAGAAGCTGGACCGCGGGCCGGGGGCGCTTGGCGTCGAGATCATGCGTTCGCGCGCCGAGCAGCCCACGCGGGCGGTGACGGCGGAGGGCAAGGAAGCCGCGCTGCATCCGCTGGTGGTCTTCCTCGACAATGCGACGATCGCCGCGTCCGACCTGTCGGCCCGGCTCGATGCGCTGGAGGCGCGGGGGCTGCCGCTGATCCTCGCCGTCGGACTGCCGGACGAGGCGCCGCCGCAGACCGGCCACAGGCCGACGCAGCGGCGGATCGACCTTCTGGCCATCGAGCAGAACGCCTGGGCGCTGGCGGCGCGCGATCCGCGCTGCGTGGTGGTGGCGACTCGGACCGAGATCGACTGGGCGATGAAACACGGGCGCAGCATCGTCTGGGCTCCGTCGAAGCTGGTGCTCGACGCGGTGGACGGGCCGCAGACCCGCGACCCGGTGGCGTTGGCCCTGTGGCTGGCCGAGATGCTGGCGGCGGAGCGGCTGGTGGTTCACGGCTCTGTAACACTCCCGGCGGGAAGCCGCGTGGCGGTGGAGCGCGCCTGAGGTGCGGGGGCTTGCCAAAACCGGGGTGCAAGGCTCATTACCTTTGGCATGATCTACGTCCGACCCATTGCGATGACTGACCCCGCGCGGCCCGCAGATGCGCTGCCGCTGGCGGGAGGTCCGTGCTGGTTCGACCGGGTGGAACTGCTGGAGCGGGGCCGGGCGCCGCAGGTGGTGCCTGCGACCGAACTGGCCGATCTGGCGGCGCTGACCGGGCCGCGGCCCGCGCTGGCCGGGCTGACGCTGGAGCAGCCGCGGCTGATGGGCATCCTGAACGTGACGCCCGACAGTTTCTCGGACGGCGGGCGCTTCGCGGCGCTGCCCGCGGCGGTGGCGCAGGCGCGGGCGATGGCGGCCGATATCCTCGACATCGGCGGCGAGAGCACGCGGCCCGGGGCGGCCGAGGTGGCGGTGCCGGAGGAGATCCGGCGCACCACCCCGGTGATCGCCGCCCTGCGCGAGGCGGGGCTGCGGGTGCCGGTGTCGATCGACACGCGCAAGGCTGCGGTGGCCGAGGCGGCGTTGGCGGCAGGGGCGGGGATGGTCAATGACGTCTCCGCGATGGAATTCGATCCGGCCATGGCGGCGGCGGTGGTGCGATCGGGCGCGCCGGTCTGCCTGATGCATGCGCGCGGCACGCCCGAGACCATGGCGGGCCAGACCGGCTATGACGATGTGTTGCTGGATGTCTACGACTATCTGGCCGGGCGGATCGACCTGGCCGTGGCTGCCGGGATCGCGCGCGAGCGGATCGTCGTCGATCCGGGGATCGGTTTCGCCAAGACGGCGGAGCAGAACCTCGCGCTGATCCGGCGGCTGTCCTTGTTCCACGCGCTCGGCTGCCCGGTGCTCTTGGGCGCCTCGCGCAAGCGGTTCATCGGCACGCTCGGCGGCGAGGATCAGGCCGACCGGCGGATGCCGGGATCGGTGGCGGTTGCCTTGGCGGGGGCGGCGCAGGGGGCGCAGATCCTGCGGGTGCATGATGTGGCCGAGACGCGGCAGGCGCTGCGGCTGTGGCAGGCGATGACAGGTGAAGTCGCAGCGGAGTCTGCGAGGCAGAGGAGGCAGGGATGACGAGGAAACTGTTCGGCACCGACGGGGTGCGGGGCCAAGCCAACAGCTATCCGATGACCGCCGAGATGGCGTTGCGACTGGGGGCGGCCGCCGGGCGCTACTTCCGTCGCGATGCCAGCACCGAGCACCGGGTGGTGATTGGCAAGGACACGCGGTTGTCAGGCTACATGCTGGAGAACGCGCTGACCGCGGGGCTGACCTCGACGGGGATGAACGTGCTGCTGCTCGGCCCGGTGCCGACGCCCGCGGTGGGGTTCCTGACCCGGTCGATGCGCGCCGATCTTGGGGTGATGATCTCGGCCAGCCACAACCCGCATCAGGACAATGGCATCAAGTTCTTCGGCCCGGACGGCTTCAAGCTGTCGGACGAGGCCGAGGCCGAGATCGAGGCGATCATCGCCGGTGAGATCCTGCCCGCCCAGCCGCAGAACATCGGCCGGGCGCGGCGGATCGAGGACGGGCGCGGGCGCTATCAGGAATATGCCAAGACCACCTTCCCGTCGAAGCTCAGGCTCGACGGGCTGAAGGTGGTGATCGACTGCGCCAATGGTGCGGCCTATCGCGCGGCGCCAGAGGTGCTGTGGGAACTGGGGGCCGAGGTGATCCCGGTGGGGGTGAGCCCGAACGGCACCAACATCAACCTGCGCTGCGGCTCGACCCATACCCAGACCGCCGCCGAGGCGGTGGTGGCGCATGGGGCCGATGTCGGGATCTGCCTCGACGGCGACGCCGACCGGGTGATGATCCTCGACGAGACCGGCAAGGTGGCCGATGGCGACCAGATCATGGCGCTCCTGGCCGACCGCTGGGCCAGCGCCGGGCGGTTGCAGGGCGGCACGCTGGTGGCCACGGTGATGTCGAACCTCGGGCTGGAGCGCTTCCTGACCGGGCGCGGGCTCCGGCTGGAGCGCACGCCGGTGGGCGACCGCTATGTGGTGGAGGCGATGCGCCGCGGCGGCTGGAACCTCGGCGGTGAGCAGTCAGGCCATATCGTGATGACCGACTACGCCACCACGGGCGACGGGCTGATCGCCGGGCTGCAGTTCCTCGCGGCGATGGCGCAGAGCGGCGAGGCGGCCTCGACCCTGAGCCGGAGCTTCGAGACCGTGCCGCAGCTTCTGAAGAACGTGCGCTATGCCGCCGGGCAGGAGCCGCTGAAGGCGGCTTCGGTGCAGGCGGTGATCCGCGACGCCGAGGTGCGGCTGAACGGGGCGGGGCGGCTGTTGATCCGCAAGTCAGGGACCGAGCCCTTGATCCGCGTCATGGCCGAATGCGAGGACGAGGCGCTGCTGCATGACGTGGTCGACGGCATCGTCGCGGCGGTGAAGGACGCGGCGTAACGGGAACCGTCGCGCGCTCCCGGCATTGAGGGGGATCGGAGCGGCGGGGCCGCTCCGCGCGGTTGGCGCCGTGCGCCCGCCGCTTCACCCCCGATACGGAGAGAGAGAATGGACTTTTCCTGGATCATCCCGCTCCTGTCGCTCGTCACCCTGCTTGCGGTCCTGGCCTTCGCGCTGATCAGCAAGGGCAAGGTCGAAGAGCGGCGCCACGACCCGAACGCGCCGAAATCGACGCTGGCCAAGGACGGCCCGCAGGGCGGCGTCGCCTTCCTGCGTAAGGACGGGCCGACGGCCTGGAAGCCGGACGCCGAGCCGGTGCTGGAATGAAAGCAGGCGCCCCGCGGGGCGCCTGTCTCGTTTCAAAGGTGGGCAGAGGTCAGTTGCGGGCGCGGTCGACCATCTTGCCTTTCGAGATCCACGGCATCATCGCGCGCAGCTTCTCGCCAACCTTTTCGATCTGGTGCTCGTCGTTGATGCGGCGGGTCGCCTTGAAGGAGGGCTGGCCGACGGCGTTTTCCTGCATGAAGTCGCGCACGAACTTGCCGGTCTGGATGTCGGTGAGGACTTCCTTCATCCGGGCCTTGGTCTCGGCATAGGGCAGGATGCGCGGGCCGGAGACGTATTCGCCGTATTCGGCGGTGTTCGAGATCGAGTAGTTCATGTTGGCAATGCCGCCTTCGTAGATCAGGTCCACGATCAGCTTCACCTCGTGCAGGCATTCGAAATAGGCCATCTCGGGCTCGTAGCCCGCTTCGACCAGCGTTTCGAAGCCCATGCGGATCAGCTCGACCAGACCGCCGCAGAGCACGGCCTGCTCGCCGAAGAGGTCGGTCTCGCATTCCTGACGGAAGTTGGTCTCGATGATGCCCGAGCGGCCGCCGCCGATGGCGGAGCAGTAGGACAGGCCGATTTCCATCGCCTTGCCGGTGGCGTCCTTGTCGACGGCCACGAGGCAGGGCACGCCGCCGCCCTTGACGTATTCGCCGCGGACGGTGTGGCCCGGGCCCTTCGGTGCCATCATGATGACATCGACGCCCGGCTTCGGCTCGATCAGGCCGAAGTGGATGTTGAGGCCGTGGGCGAAGGCGATGGCCGAGCCTTCGCGGATGTTGTCATGCACGTATTTCTTGTAGGTCTCGGCCTGCAGCTCGTCGGGCATGGTGAACATGATCAGGTCGGCCCAGGCGGCGGCCTCGGCGATGCCCATGACCTTGAGGCCCTCGCCTTCGGCCTTCTTGGCCGAGGGCGAGCCCTCGCGCAGCGCGACGACGAGGTTCTTCGCGCCCGAGTCGCGCAGGTTCAGCGCATGGGCATGGCCCTGGCTGCCGTAGCCGAGGATGGCGACCTTCTTGTCCTTGATCAGGTTGATGTCGCAGTCCCGGTCATAATACACGCGCATGGCGGTCTCCTTGGTGGTTCATTGCCGGGCAGAATAGGGAGCGGGGCGGGATGATGGGTTCATAATTTGACGGGTTGCGAATTTTCTGCGAAAATTCATTCGCTGAAATGGCATATGGCGGAATTTCCATGCTCGACGATACCGACCGCCGGCTGTTGCGGCACATGCTGGCCGATCCGGCGCTCTCCACCGCGGATCTGGCCGAGCGCGCCGGGGTCACCACCGCGACCTGCTGGCGGCGGCTGGAGAAGCTGACCGAGCGCGGGGTGATCGGCGCGCGGCAGGCGGTGATCAACTGGCGGCGGCTGGGTTACGAGGTCGAGGTCAGCTTGCGCTTCACGCTGGACAAGACCGACCCGCGCGCCTTCGACGAATTCCTCGAGGCGGCGCGCGAGGTGCCGGAGGTGATTGGCATCGAGACCTTCCTCGGCAGGGTGGATGTGCGGCTGAACGTGATCGCGCGTGACATGAAGCAGTATCAGGAGGTCTATCGCCGCCGCATCCTGACCCTGCCGCATATCGCCGATATCGAGGCGCTGATGCTGATCGCCACGATCAAGGACGCGGAGGCGTTACCGCTGTGATCGAGCTCGACGATATCGACCGGGCGCTGCTGCGGGCGCTGGCCTTGGACGCCTCGCAGGGGGCGGGGGCGCTCGGGCGGCGGTTCGGGCTGTCGCAGCCCGCGGCCTGGCGGCGGGTGCGGCGGCTGGAGGAGGCGGGGGTGATCGCCGGGCGGCGGCTGGAGGTGGACCGGGCGGCGCTGGGCTTCGGCGTCACGGTGTTCCTCGGGGTGAAGCTGGCGACCAAGGGGCGGGTTTCCCTGGAGGATTTCGAGCGGGCGGTGACGGCGATCCCGGAGGTGCAGGTGGTGCAGCATGTGCTGGGGCTGTTCGACTACCGGCTGCGGGTGGTTGCGCGGGATATCGCGGATTTCGAGCGGGTGCTGCGGCGGCGGATCATGACCCTGCCGGGGGTGGGGCAGGTGGAGGCGAATGTGCTTCTGACCGAGGAGCGGCGGCCGGGGCCCTTGGGGTGAGGCCGGAAGCCGGGGTGGGGGCTGTCTGCCCCCTCCCCGGACCCCACCCCCGAGGATATTTTTCGACAGAAAATGGGGGGAGGGGGAGTCGGTGCGGTTGATGGGCGCGGCGCTCATCCGTTTTTCCGGCTGGTGCGAAGCGGGGCGCGACCGTATCACTGGGGGCAAGCTGGAGGAGATGCCCATGAACGCGCTGCGCCCCGACGTCGATCCCGACGGTCTGATGGAGTTTTCGGTGGTCTTCACCGACCGCTCGCTGAACCACATGTCCGCGAAGTTCCAGGGCGTGATGCGCGACATCTCGACGATGCTGAAGGAGGTCTATCACGCCGAGGCGGTGGCCCTGGTGCCGGGGGGCGGGTCCTACGGGATGGAGGCGGTGGCGCGGCAGTTCGCGACCGGGCGGCAGGCGCTGATCGTGCGGAACGGCTGGTTCTCCTATCGCTGGACGCAGATCCTCGATGCGGGCGGCTTTGCCGCCGGGCAGACGGTGGTGATGGCGCGGCCTGCGGGCAACGGGGCACGGGCGGCCTTTGCCCCGCCGCCGATCGAGGAGGTGGTGGCCAAGATCGCCGAGACCCGGCCCGATGTGGTCTTCGCGCCGCATGTCGAGACCTCGGCCGGGCTGATCCTGCCGGACGACTATATCGCGCGGATGGCGGCGGCGGCGCATGAGGTGGGGGCGCTGATGGTGCTCGACTGCATCGCCAGCGGTTGCGTCTGGGTGGATATGGCGGCGACCGGAGTCGATGTGCTGATCTCGGCGCCGCAGAAGGGCTGGTCGGCTTCGCCTTCGGCGGGGCTCGTGATGTTCTCGGCGCGGGCGTTGGCGCGGCTGGAGGAGACGGCGTCGAATTCCTTCGCGCTGGATCTGAAGAAATGGCGCAGCATCATGGCGGCCTATGAGGCGGGCGGACATGCCTATCACGCCACCATGCCGACCGATGCGCTGGTCGGCTTCCGCGATGCGATGGCAGAAACGAAGGCGCATGGCTTCGAGGCGCTGAAGGCGGCGCAATGGGAGCTGGGGATCGGGGTCAGGGCGATGCTGGCGGAGAAGGGCGTGGCCTCGGTCGCGGCGGAAGGCTTCGGCGCTCCGGGGGTGGTGGTGAGCTTCACCGAGGATCCCGAGGTGCAGAACGGCAGGAAGTTCCTGCCGGAGGGCATGCAGATCGCGGCGGGGGTGCCGCTGCAGGTCGGCGAGGGCGAGGGGTTCCGCACCTTCCGGCTGGGGCTCTTCGGGCTGGACAAGCTCTATGATGTCGAGGGCACGCTGGCGCGGCTGAAGGGCGTGCTCGACCGCGTGCTCTAACGCACGCCGAGCCCGGCCTTCATCAGGGTCTTGCGCACCGGGGCGAGGGAATACATCGCGTTGAGCATCGTGGCGCGCAGGTCGCGCCAGACCGGATCGCCCAGCATCGAGGCGCGGTTCAGCGCGTCGATGCCCATGATGCGGGCCTTAACCTCCAGATGGCGGCGGCGGTGGTAGTCCTCGAGCATCGCCGGTTCGCCGAGCGTCTCGGGGCGTGCGAGGTCGAGGAGCGCGGCGAGATCGGCGAGGCTCATGTTCAGCCCCTGCGCGCCGATCGGCGGCATGACATGCGCGGCCTCGGCCATCAGGGCGGTGCGTTCGCCGGTCATGCGCTCGGCGATCTGGCTGATGATCGGCCAGAGGGTGCGGCGCGAGGCGAGGCGGAGCGGGCCGAGGATGCCGCAGGAGCGGGCGTTCATCGCCGCCTCGAACGCCGGAACCGGGAGGGCCTGCAGGCGCTGCGCCTCGGCGCCGGTCTCCATCCAGACGATGGCGGAGGCGGGCTGGCCGTCGCGGTCGGGCAGGGGGACGAGGGTGAAGGGGCCGCCGGACCGGTGGATCTCGGTCGAGACGTTGCGGTGCGGCACCTCATGGGTGACGGTGAAGGCCAGCGCCTTCTGGCCGTAGCGCATGACCCGGGCGCCGATGCCCAGAGCCTCGCGCACCGGGGAGTTGCGGCCGTCGGCGCCGATCAGCAGTCGGGCCGAGATGCGGCTGCCGTCGGTCAGGCTGATGACGGCCTCGCTTTCGCGGGTGAGCACGCTGCGGGTGGCGGTGCCGGGGCGGAAATCGACATTGGGGAGCGTGGCGAGATGGGCGACCATCTCGCGCCGCAGGAGCCAGTTTGGCAGGTTCCACCCGAAGGGCTGGTCGGAGATGTCGGAGGCGTCGAAATCCTTGACGATGCGCGGCTCTTCCACGGCGCCGCCGGCGTCGATGATGCGCATGACCTGCAGGGGGGCGGCATGGGGGGCGAGGCGGTCCCAGAGGCCTGCCGCCTGCAGCACCGGGATCGAGAGTTGCAGGAAGGCGGTGGAGCGCAGGTCGGCGCCCTCGGCCTCGGCCGAGGTGACGGGCGGGGCGGGATCGACGCAGATCACGTCATAGCCCGCCGAGGCGAAGCCCGCGGCCGCCGTCAGCCCGGCGACGCCGCCGCCGGAAATCAGGATGTCTGTGCGGATGCGGGTCATGGGGCGAGCCTTCTGGAGCGGCGGGCGGGGGTGCCTAGCCGAATGTGATCATCAGGATAAGGCCCAGCACGACCGGGACAAGGGCCAGCGCCGACATGGCGAGCGCAACGAGGCCCCATGTGGCGGTGGCGAGGCTGACGAGGGCGACGAAGAGCGCGATCGCGAGGAAGACGGTGACCTCGGTCCGGGTGATGTGCTTGGTGTAGCCCTCGATCTGCGGGATGAGGGTATTGTCGGCGGGGAAGGTGGCGGGGGCTGTCATCGGCTGTCTCCTGGGCTGCGACGTCTAGGTAGTGCCGGAATGCCGCAGCCGCATGGGGCAATTCGTCGCGGCGGATCAGGGCAGCAGCCGCGCGAGGAAGTCGGAGAGATCGAGCGTGTGGTGGTGGATATGCGGGGCGGGGGCCGCCTCGGGTGCCACATGGACGGTGCGCATGCCCATCTCGTGCGGGGCGAGCAGGTTGCGGGCGTCATCCTCGAACATCGCGGCGGTGGCGGGGCTGAGGCTGTCGGCGGCGAAGACCGTCTCGAAGGCGGCGCGTTCGGGCTTGGGGCGGTAGCCCGCGTGCTCGACGCCATAGACCGCGTCGAAGAGGCCGGAGAGGCCGCGCGCCGCAATCACCCGCTCGGCATAGGGGGCCGAGCCGTTGGTGAAGACGATCTTGCGCCCCGGCAGGTCGCGGATGCGGGCGGCGAGCAGCATGTCCTTCTCGAGATGATCGAGGGTGATGTCATGAACATGGGTCATGTAGGGCGCCGGATCCACGCCGTGTTCCAACATCAGTCCGGCCAGCGTGGTGCCGTAGGTGCGCCAGTAGTGGCTGCGCAGCCGGTCGGCCTCGGCCCGTTCGACCTTGAGCGCGGTCATCACCCAATCGGTCATTCTCACTTCGATCTGGTCGAAGAGGCGGGCCGAGGGCGGGTAGAGGGTGTTGTCGAGGTCGAAGACCCAGTCGCGGACGTGGGAAAAATGATGCGCTACCATGGCCGCGACCCTATCCCGCAGGCCCGGGCGCGGCAATGCTTTGCGGTTGATTCCGGCGGCGCGGCGCGGATAACGTCGCCGGATATTGCCCGTGACGAAAGGCCGATCCCCCCGTGCAGAAAGATGCCTATACGCTGATCCTCGAGGCGATCGATGCCGGGGTCTACAAGCCGGGCGACCGTCTGGTCGAATCCGAGCTGGCCGAGCGGCTGGGCGTGTCGCGCACCCCGGTGCGGGAGGCGCTGCAACGGCTGGAGACGCAGTCGATGCTGACGCGCGACGGGCGCAGCCTGATCGTGGCCTCGCTGGACCACAACCAGCTGGCCGAGCTCTATGCGGTGCGCACCGAGCTCGAGGGTCTGGCGGCGCGGCTGGCGGCGCGGCATGCGACCGACGAGGAGGTGCGGGTGCTGCGCGGCATGGTCGAGGATGACAAGCATCTGCTGGCCGGCGATCCGCGGGCGCTGAGCCGGGCCAACAAGCGGTTCCACAAGCAGATCCATCTGGCCTCGCACAACCGCTTCCTGGTGCAGCAGCTCGATCTGGTGCATCGGTCGATGGCGCTGATGGCCACGACCTCCTTCGCCGCCGAGGGGCGGGACGAGGTGGCGATGGCCGAGCATGAGGAGATCGTGCGCGCCATCGAACAGCGCGACGGCGAGGCGGCCTATCAGGCGCTGCGCAACCATATCTCCAAGGCCTTCGAGACGCGGCTGCGGGTCGATGCCGGGGAATTGCGGCTGCGCTAGGGTTTCGGGTCGGTCGGCGGGTAGTGACCGTGGCTGGTCTTGTCCCAGAAGAAGGGGGCCGCGATCAGCTCCCATACCGCCTTGTAGGAGGCGAGCGCCCCGAGCAGGAAATAGACCGTCAGCGTCGGCACCCAGAGCGGGTTGAGCCGGTGGCGTGTCATCCGGACGGCCGTGATGCCCAAGGTGATGTTCACCGCCTCGGCCGCGATGAAGAGCGCCACGACTGCGGCAACGAGCAGGGGCGGCAGGGCATTCGCGGGATGCGGCAGGCCGATGCTGAGGAGCCAGAACGACCAGAGGAGCGGCGCCAGCAGGAATTGCGAGAGGGTGCATAGAAAGAGCACCTGAAACCCGGCGAAGCGGCGCGGGCCGAGCTGGCGCCAGAGCAGCCGCGGATCGCGCATGTGGACGGCCCATGTCAGCATGTAGCCCTTGAGCCAGCGGGAGCGCTGGCGCACCCAGGGCAGGGGGCGGCAGTTGGCCTCCTCCTCGGTCACAGTGTCGATCAGTTCGGTCCGGTAGGCGTGGCGGGCAAGGCGCATGCCGAGATCGGCATCCTCGGTGACGTTATGGGCATCCCAGCCACCCAGCTCCTCCAGCGCGGAACGGCGGAAGAAGAGCGTGGTGCCACCGAGCGGCACCGCCAGCCCGAGCCGTTCCAGACCGGGCAGGATCAGCCGGAACCATGTGGCGTATTCGATGGTGAAGCAGCGCGACAGCCAGTTGCTGCGCGGGTTGTAGAAATCGAGCACGCCCTGCAGGCAGGCGACCTGCGGGCCCCGGCGGTGGAAGCGCTCCACCACCTTGCGGATCTGGTCGGCGGCGGGCGCGTCCTCGGCATCGTAGACGCCGATGATCGAGCCGCGGCAATGGTCGAGCGCCACGTTCAGCGCCCGCGGCTTGGTGCGCAGCCGCCCCGCCGGCGAGACGACGACCCGCATCCATGGCGGCAGCCCGGCCTCGGCCAGCACCGCGCGGGTGCCTTCGTCGCCCGCCTCGACCACCAGCACGATGTCGAGAAGGTCGCGCGGATAATCCATCCGCGACAGCCACACCACCAGCCGCCCGGCGATATCGGCCTCGTGATAGAGCGCCACGATGATCGAGACGACCGGCAGCTGGGCGATCACCGGGGCGGGGGGCTCGGGCGGCGGGATGCGGAGGGCGGCGAGGGCCGCGGCAAGCTTCAGCCCCGCCGAGAGGGCGAGCGTGACGATGGCCCAGAGGCTGAGCGCCGCCATGACCGGCAGGGGTTGCAGCAGAGCGGCGAGGGAGAGCGCTGCCAGCAGCAGAAGAAGGCTCGCGGGCATCAGGCGGCCGCCCCAGTGGCGGCAGCTTTCAGCCTCGGCCACCCGGGTCTCGGCCTCGCGGGCGATCTCGTCGCCACGCACCGCCAGCACCGCCGCCTCGAGACTGTGGCGCGGGGCCACCATCATCGCCACCTTGCCGAAGGTCCGCTCCAGCAGCGGGCGGAAGGCCTCGAACCGTTCGGGCACGGCAGAGATCACCAGCGTCGTCTCGCCGGCCTGTTTCCACGGCAAGAGCCCCTCGCGCAGGCAGAGGGTGCGCCCCAGCCGGTCGATCAGCCGGGGGTCCGGCAGATCGGCCTCGGGCTTGGCGAGGGTGGCGTGGTGATGGCGGGCAAGGCGGCGGTAGAGCGCTGCCTCGTCGATCATGCCCCGGGCGAGGAAGATCTCGCTCAGCGCCTCGCCCTCCTGCGTCTGGCGGCTGAGGGCATCGACCAGATCATGCGGCGCCACCAGCCCGTCGCGCAGCAGGCTCAGCGCCAGCGGGTGATCGGGCGCGCCGAGAAGCCGCAGCCCCGCCGTGCGCGCGGGGGAGGCGCGGTCGGGGGTGGGTGGAAGCGGGTGCAGGGTGGCGGACACGGCAAGACCCTCGTCAATGCCGAGAGCTTCGCCGAAACGGGGTTAACAGCGGGTTAACCCGCGCACTTCCCGCGGGCTTTCCGGCGTGGAAAGCCCGCGGCAGGTGTGTCAGGCGGCGCGGCGGGCGCGCATGGCGGCGGCGAAGCGCTCGAACAGATAGTAGCTGTCCTGCGGGCCGGGGCTCGCCTCGGGGTGATACTGCACCGAGAACACCGGCCGATCCTCGACCCGGATGCCGCAGTTCGACCCGTCGAACAGGCTGACATGGGTTTCCAGCACGCCCTTCGGCAGGGTCTGGCTGTCGACGGTGAAGCCGTGGTTCATAGAGGTGATCTCGACCTTGCCGGTGTCGAGATCCTTCACCGGATGGTTGGCGCCGTGATGGCCGTGGTTCATCTTCACCGTCTTGGCGCCGAGCGCCAGCGCCAGCATCTGGTGGCCGAGGCAGATGCCGAACACCGGCAGCGCGCTGTCGAGCACGCCGCGGATCATCGGCACGGCATAGGCCCCGGTCGCCGCCGGATCGCCCGGACCGTTGGAGAGGAAGAGACCCTCGGGGTTCAGCGCCAGCACGTCCTCTGCGGTGGCCGTCGCCGGCAGCACCGTCACGTCGCAGCCCGCCGAGGCGAGACAGCGCAGGATGTTGCGCTTGGCGCCGTAGTCGATGGCGACGACGCGCAGCCCGTCGCCCTCGCGCCGGGTGTAACCCTCGGGCCAGGCCCACCGCTGCTCGTCCCAGCGGTAGCTCTGGGCACAGGTCACGTCGCGCGCGAGATCGAGCCCGACGAGGCCGCGCCAGCCGCGGGCCTTGGCGACCAGCGCGCCGATGTCGAACTTGCCTTCCGGGTCATGCGCCAGCGCGACATGCGGCGCGCCCTGCTGGCGGATCGCCCGGGTCAGCCGCCGGGTGTCGAGCCCGCCGATGCCGATCCGGCCCTTCAGTCTCAGCCATTCGGTGAGCTCGCCGGTGGCGCGCCAGTTCGAGGCGTCGGTCGGATCCCATTTCACCACCATGCCGGCCGCGACCGGCTGCGCGGTCTCGTCATCCTCGGCGGTGACGCCGACGTTGCCGATATGCGGGAAGGTGAAAGTGACGATCTGCCCGGCATAGGAGGGATCGGTCATGATCTCCTGATAGCCGGTCATTGCGGTGTTGAAGACCAGCTCGGCGACCGTCTCGCCCGTGGCGCCGAAGCCCATGCCGTAGAACACGGTTCCATCGGCGAGCGCGAGGCAGGCGGTCGGCTTGGCTTGGGTCTGGTGACTGGTGGCGGCCATGATGCGACTCCCCGGCAAAATCTGGCGGACACTAAGAGCAGGGGAGGGCGGGGTCAAGACCGGCAGCCAAATGACTTGGCCTTGAAGATCAATGACTTGTGCAATCGGTGCCCCGTTGTCTTGCGCGACGTGGCACTGTATTGTCGCACATTCGACCAATGACGAGGATGGGATGACCATGACATTGCGCAACCGGCTTCAGGACGCTCTGAAGGATGCGATGCGGGCGAAGCAGGCCGAGCGTCTTTCAACGCTCCGGCTGATCAACGCCGCCATCAAGGATCGCGACATCGCCGCCCGTGTCGACGGGGGCGAGGGCATGGTCACCGACGAGGAGATCACCGGCATCCTCGGCAAGATGGTCAAGCAGCGCATGGAAAGCGCCCGCGCCTACGAGGAGGGCGGCCGGCTGGAGCTGGCCGAGAAGGAGCGCGAGGAAATCACCGTCATCGAGGAATTCCTGCCGCGCCAGCTGACCGCCGACGAGGTGGAGGCCGCCATCGCCGCCGCCATCGCCGAGGCCGAGGCGACGACCATCCGCGACATGGGCAAGGTGATGGCTGTGCTGAAGAGCCGCTACACCGGTCAGATGGACTTCGGCGCCGTCGGCCCGCGGGTCAAGGACCGGCTGGGCTGACCTGCCTCCACGGCAGGCGGATCCTGCCGTTTCTCTTTGCTCCACTTTTCATTCCGCCTCGACGCAGCGCACCGCCGTCTGCGACCGGCTGACGTTCTGCGCTGGCAAGGCGGCGCGAGGGGCCTCGATGGCCCCGAGCGGCGCATGCCCGCTGTGGGTCACCGCGCCCCCGCCATCGCGCTCTGCAGCTCGCCATGCAGCGACAGGCGTTCCTCCTCGCTGAGGAAGGCGCCGATCTCGACCTCGCGCGGGCCGCCGCGCAGGGTGAGGTAGTTCGGCACCGGGCCGCCGGAAGGGTGCAGCTTGAGGCTCACCCAATGCGGGTTGGCCTGCCATTCCTGCCGCCGCCCGCGCGGACCGTGGCGCAGCAGGGTCATCCGGTCGGGCCAGAGCGTCAGTTCCTCGACGATCTCGCCGTCGCGGTAGCTGCGGTTCAGGGCGAGCCAGATCCCCGTCACCGCCAAAGCCGGGAAGGGCAGGAGCATCCAAAGCACGGGCGAGCCGAGCACGGCGAGGAGCGGCAGGCTGATCATCAGGCAGGTGGCGGCGATGAAGCCGACGAAGCCGCGGCGCGGCAGCGAGCGGTGCGGCCAGAGGTGCAGGCGGAAGGCCGGGCTTTCCCCGGGCAGGGCGGCGGGAGATGCGGAAAAGGCCCCGGAGCGATCCGGGGCCTTTTCCTGTCGTGTCATCCATTCATAGGGCATGGGAGCGCGAGGCAGCCCTTAGTGGGCGTGGCTCTTGTCCCAGTCTTCCCGCTTCGGCAGCTGCTCGAAGGTATGCTCCGGCGGCGGGCAGGTCAGGGTCCATTCCAGCGTGTCGGCGTATTCGTTCCAGTAGTTGTTCTGGGTGACGCGGGCGCCACGGGTCAGGGTGTAGTAGACCACGCCGATGAAGAACAGGAACGAGGCGAAGGACAGGAAGGCGCCGATCGACGAGACCATGTTCCAGGTGGCGAAAGCCTCCGGATAGTCGATGTAGCGGCGCGGCATGCCCTGACGGCCGAGGAAGTGCTGCGGGAAGAAGGTCAGGTTCGCACCGATGAACATCATCCAGAAGTGCAGCTTGCCCGCCCATTCCGGATATTGCCGGCCCGACATCTTGCCGATCCAGAAGTAGATCCCGGCGAAGATGGCGAAGACGGCGCCGAGGCTCATCACGTAGTGGAAGTGCGCCACGACGTAGTAGGTGTCGTGATAGGCGCGGTCCACGCCGGCCTGGCTCAGCACGATGCCGGTGACGCCGCCGACGGTGAAGAGGAACAGGAAGCCGAAGGCCCAGAGCATCGGGGTCTTCATCTCGATCGAGCCGCCCCACATGGTGGCGATCCAGGAGAAGATCTTGATGCCGGTCGGCACCGCGATCACCATGGTGGCCATCATGAAGTAGCTCTGCTGGGTCAGCGACATGCCGACGGTGTACATGTGGTGCGCCCAGACGACGAAGCCGAGCACGCCGATGGCGACCATCGCATAGACCATCGGCAGGTAGCCGAAGATCGGCTTGCGCGAGAAGGTGGCGATGATGTGGCTGATGATGCCGAAGCCCGGCAGGATGATGATGTAGACCTCGGGGTGGCCGAAGAACCACAGGATGTGCTGGTAGAGGATCGGGTCGCCGCCGCCCGAAGGCTGGAAGAAGGTGGTGCCGAAGTTCCGGTCGGTCAGCAGCATGGTGATGGCGCCGGCGAGCACCGGCAGGGCCAGCAGGACGAGCCAGGCGGTGACGAAGATCGACCAGGCGAAGAGCGGCACCTTGTGCAGCGTCATGCCCGGGGCGCGCATGTTGAGGAAGGTGGTGATGATGTTGATCGCACCGAGGATCGACGAGGCGCCCGAGAGGTGGACGGCGAAGATCGCGAGGTCGGTCGAATAGCCGCCTTCGGAGGTCGAGAGCGGCGGGTAGAGCACCCAGCCCAGACCGGAGCCCATCTGCCCGTTGCCGCCCGGCGTGAACAGCGACGCCACGGCAAGCGAGGTGCCGGCGACATACATCCAGTAGGACAGGTTGTTCATCCGCGGGAAGGCCATGTCGGGCGCACCGATGTGCAGCGGCATGAAGTAGTTGCCGAAGCCGCCGAACAGCGCCGGAATCACCACGAAGAACATCATCAGGATGCCGTGGGCGGTGATCATCACGTTCCAGAGGTGGCCGTTCGGGGTGCAGTTGTCGATCGAGGAGGGCCAGAGCGACTGGGCCATGCCACGGAAGAAGCCCGAATCGAGGTGCTCGGCGCACATGAACTGCACGCCGGGAGACATCAGCTCCATCCGCATGTAGACCGTGAAGGCAACCGATATCAGCCCGACGAGACCGCCGGTGAACAGATACAGGATGCCGATATCCTTGTGGTTCGTTGACATGAACCAGCGGGTGAAGAACCCGCGGTTGTCATGGTCGTGGCCATGAATGGCTGCGTCGGCCATGCTTGCCTCCCGCTTGCGTTGATCTGGAACCGGCACCGCACTGAGACACGTCGCCGCTGCTTGCTGCATGTTTTTAGTGCCACGCACTGGCAACGGCAATGTCAGACTTTGATCCAGATCAAGAAAACATGACGTTGATCATCGGCTTGACGCGGCCGTATGACGCAGCGTCAGCCCGGAAAATGCCGCGGGAAGGTGGTGCGCAGCGCGGTGTCGAGATCGCCCATCGTCACCGGCAGGCCCAGATCGACGAGGCTGGTCACGCCATGCTCGCGGATGCCGCAGGGCACGATACCGTCGAAATGCGCCAGATCGGGCTCCACATTGATCGAGATGCCGTGAAAGCTGACCCAGCGGCGCAGTTTCACGCCGATGGCGGCGATCTTGTCCTCGCGCAGGCTGCCGTCGGGCAGGGGAGGGCGGTCGGGCCGCGTGACCCAGACGCCGACCCGACCCTGCCGCCGCTCGCCCGTCACGTTGAACTCGGCCAGGGTGGCGATCACCCAATCCTCCAGCGCGCAGACGAATCGGCGCACGTCGCGGCCGCGCTGGTTGAGGTCGAGCATGACATAGGCCACGCGCTGCCCCGGGCCGTGGTAGGTATACTGCCCGCCGCGCCCGGCGACATGGACCGGGAAACGGTCGGGGGCCACCAGATCCTCGGCCCGGGCGGAGGTTCCGGCGGTGTAGAGCGGCGGGTGTTCCAGCAGCCAGATCGCCTCGGGCGCCTCGCCCGCCGAGATCGCCGCCACCCGCGTCTCCATCGCCGCGAGGGTCTCGGCATAGGGGGCGAGCCCGGGCAGCACCGTCCATTCCGGAAAACTCATCGCTCTTCTCCTTTTTCCCGATGCCGCGGGGCGCAGAAAATATGCCGAACGGGCTTCGGACCCGTGCTAGGCTTGGCCGATTGAGTCCTTTGCCCGCAGGAGAGATCCGATGTATTTGAAATCCATTACGACTGCCAGTCTCGCCGCGCTCATGGGGTTTGCCCCCGCGCCGCCGGTGCAGGCAGATGCGGGCGATGCCCTTGCCGGGGCGCTCGTGGGCGGCTTCATCGGCCATGCCATCGCCAATGACCAGAACCGCCGCCGCCAGCAGCAAACTACCGTCCGACGCAGCACCCGCTCGTCGCAGTCCTCGATCTCCTCGGCGCAGCGCGCGGCCAACAAGGAGGTGCAGACGGCGCTGAACTACTTCGGCTATCCGGTCGGCGCGGTCGACGGGGCGCTGGGGTCGCGGTCGCGCGGGGCGATCTCGCAGTATCAGGTACTGATCGGCTATCCGCCGACCGGGCAGCTGACCGATTACGAGCGCACGATCCTGACCTCGGCCTATCACCGCGCCGTGGCGGGCGGGCCCATGGTTGCGCAGACCGTCTCGACCCATCCGCAGGGGCTGCGCGGCATGATCCTGACCCAGCGCGACGAGATGGCGGGGATCGTGACCCAGCCGGTCGCGGCGCCGATGATGCCGATGGCCGCGCCCGCGATGCCGGTGCCCGCCGCCACCGCCCCGGCGATGCCCGCGCCCGCGCTGCCGAGCCTGCCGGTGCTGGCCGCCGAGCCGGAGCCCGAGCCGGAGCCCGCCGCGCCGACGCTGCCCTCGTTCCTCGGCAACGGGGCGACGATGGTCTCGCTCGCCTCGAAGTGCAACACGGTGGGGCTGACCACCAACAGCAACGGCGGTTACACGACGGTCGGTGCCATGACCGACCCGGGCTTCGCGCTGGCCGAGCAGTTCTGTCTGGCGCGCAGCTCTGCCATCGCCTCGGGCGAGCAGATGTCGGCGCAGGTGGCGGGCTTCACCCCGCAGCAGATCTCGGAGCAATGCGCCGCCTTCGGCCCGGTGCTGAAGGATCATGTGGCGGCGCTGTCCTTGCAACCGCGCGACGAGGTGCTGCAGGGCGTGTCGGGCTTCGTGCAGACCAGCGGCATGGCCCCGGCGCAGCTGACCGGGACGGCGAAGATCTGCCTCGGCGTCGGCTATGCCTCCGACTCGATGGATGTGGCGATCGGCTCGGCGCTGATGCTGACGGCGCTGGGGCAGAAGGGCTATGCCGAGCTGCTGGGCCATCACCTGTCGCAGGGCTTCGGCGCGGCGACCCGGCCGGATCTGGCGCTCGACTGGTACGAGATGGGGCTGACGGCGACTCAGGCGGGCGGCACGGTCTTCGCGCCGAACATGCCGGACCGGTCAGAGGTGATTCGCAAGGCGGCCTACACCGTGGGCGGGCGGGTCGATCTGTTGCCCGCGCCGCCGGCGACGCTGCCGGTCTTCGCCCCGGCGGCGCCGCAGCAGGAGGCCAGCGCCCCGGTGCTTCCCGATGTCGCACCCGAGGCTGCGGCCCCGGCGCCGACCATGGCCTTTGCTCAAGGCGGCGCAGCGCTGCCGATCGACGGGGCCAAGGCGGTGAGCATGGCGGCGCGGCTGCCGTTCCTGCTGATGGGTCAGTGAGAGGCGGGGCGGGGGAGGGCCCCGGCCCCCCTCGCCACAGCATTTCTCGGTCGGATGAAAAATCCGCTTTCCTTCCTGCGAAGCCTTGGCTAATAACCCGCCACCAAGCCAAGACTGTGCGGTCGTGGCGGAATTGGTAGACGCGCAGCGTTGAGGTCGCTGTGGGGTAACACCCGTGAAGGTTCGAGTCCTTTCGACCGCACCACTCCTCCTCGAGAGGACCACCAAGGCGGCCCCCGGGGCCGCCTTTGGCATTTCCGCTCCCCCGCTTCCGTGCCGTTGCGTGCCGTTGCGTGCGTGTCGCCTTTCGCCCGGAAGCGTCGCTTTCCGCTGGCGCAATTTCGCACTGCGGCGATCTGATCGCCGGGTGACGAGCGTCGTGGCCCAATTTCTGAGCATCGGTTCGCTGCAGGGCAGCATCTGCACAACAAGATTGCAATGATGCGAGGCGGCTGTTTTAAAAGGTTCCAACGAGTGCAGGAAACCTGCCGGTAAAAATGGGGAGACTTGGTTGGTGGCTGATACCCGCGCCGATGGCTTTGTCGTGTTCGATCACGTGCAGAAAAGCTACGACGGCGAAACGCTCGTCGTCAAAGACCTGAACCTCACCATCGCGAAGGGCGAGTTCCTCACGATGCTAGGGCCCTCCGGCTCAGGGAAGACCACCTGCCTGATGATGCTTGCCGGATTCGAGACCGCCACGCATGGCGAGATCAAGCTGGACGGCAAGCCGATCAACACGGTGCCGCCGCACAAGCGCGGCATCGGCATGGTGTTCCAGAACTACGCGCTCTTCCCGCACATGACCGTGGGCGAGAATCTCGGCTTCCCGCTGGAAGTGCGCGGCATGGGCAAGTCGGACCGCGAGGCCAAGATCAAGCGGGCGCTCGACATGGTGCAGATGGGCGCCTTCATCAACCGCCGCCCGGCGCAGCTGTCGGGTGGCCAGCAGCAGCGCATCGCGCTGGCCCGGGCGCTGGTCTTCGACCCGAAGCTCGTGCTGATGGACGAGCCCCTGGGCGCGCTCGACAAGCAGCTGCGCGAGCACATGCAGTTCGAGATCAAGCATCTGCACGACAGCCTTGGCATCACCGTGGTCTATGTGACGCATGATCAGGGCGAGGCGCTGACGATGAGCGACCGGATCGCCGTGTTCAACGATGGCCGCATCCAGCAGCTTGCCCCGCCGTCCGAGCTTTACGAGCGGCCGAAGAACAGCTTCGTCGCGGGCTTCATCGGCGAGAACAACAAGCTGCCGGGCGTGGTCGAGGATATCGCCGACGGTCGCGCGCTGGTGCGGCTGCCGACGGGCGAGCTGATCGACGCGACTCCGGTCAACGTGGCGCGCAAGGGCCAGCAGACGCTGGTCTCGATCCGCCCGGAGCGGGTGGAGTACAAGCCCGAACTGCTGCCGCAGGGCGCGCATACGCTCGAGGCCGAGGTGATGGAGTTCATCTACATGGGCGACATCTTCCGCACCCGCGTCAGGGTTGCCGGATCGGAGGATTTCGTGATGAAATCCCGCAATACCCTCGGCCAGCGCGTCTTGCAGCCGGGCGAGAAGATCAGGATCGGCTGGGCGCCCGAAGACGCGCGCGCGCTCGACCCGCTCTGAAAACCGGCCCTTCGCCGGTAAGACCGCAGAAAGCGGCCACAGCCATAATCAACAAGAATACCAGTTCAACAAGGGAGCCTACCGTATGAAGAAGCTGCTTATCCTGTCCACCGCCCTGACCAGCGTGGCCTTCACGGCCGCGGCGGATGTGACGGTCATGTCCTGGGGCGGCTCCTATGCCGTGAGCCAGGTCGAAGCCTATCACAAGCCCTTCACCGCCGAGACCGGCATCAAGGTGATCTCGGTTGACGCCGACAACCCCGCCACCCCGATCAAGGCGCAGGTCGAGGCCGGCAACGTGTCGGTCGATGTCGCCGACGTCGAATATGCCGATGCGATCCGCCTCTGCGACGAGGGCCTCCTGGAAGAGATCGATCCGTCGATCCTCGCCGCGGCCCCCGATGGCACCCCGGCGGAGGAAGACTTCCTGCCCGGCGCGCTGACCGATTGCGCGGTGGCCACCATCGTGTTCTCGACCGTCTTCGCCTATGACACGTCGAAGTTCTCGGGCGAGAAGCCCGACAGCATCGCCGATTTCTTCGACACGGCGACCTTCCCGGGCAAGCGCGCGATGCGCAAGGGGGCCAAGGCCAACCTCGAGATGGCGCTGATGGCCGACGGCGTTCCGGCGGCGGATGTCTATGCCATGCTGGAGACCGAGGAAGGTGTGACCCGCGCCTTCGCCAAGCTCGAGACGATCAAGGCCGACACGATCTGGTGGGAAGCCGGCGCCCAGCCGCCGCAGCTTCTGGCCGATGGCGAAGTGTCGATGACCACCGCCTACAACGGGCGGATCTTCGCGGCGGCGGTGTCGGAAGGCAAACCCTTCGAGGTGGTCTGGGACGGGCAGGTCTATGAATACGACCTCTTCGTGATCCCGAAGGGCGCGCCGAACCTCGAGGACGCGAAGAAGTTCCTGACCTTCTCGACCGACACGCAGCGTCTGGCCGATCAGGCCAAGTGGATCTCCTACGGCCCGGCCCGGAAATCCTCGGGCGCGCTGGTCGGCAAGTTCATGGACGGCACGACCGACATGGCGCCGCACATGCCGACGTCGGAGGCCAACCTGACTAACGCGCTCGCCTCTTCCTACGAGTTCTGGGTCGACCGTGATTCGGAGCTGAACGAGCGTTTCAACGCCTGGCTGGCCGCGAACTGATCCGACGGCGGCGCGCGGGGTTCCGGCCCTGCGCGCCGCCTCTCCGCCGGAAGGGATGACGATGGCCGACGCAACCGCAGATCTCGCAGGGACCACCCCGGCAAAACTCACCACCGCAGACGGCCGGTCGCTGAAATCGGCCCTCGCGCGCGCCCAGTCGCGGGCGCGGCGGCGCGCCTTCCTCCTGGTGCTGCCGCTCCTTCTGTTCATCGTGCTGACCTTCATCGTGCCGATCGGGCAGATGCTGCACCGCTCGATCTTCAACGACGGCTTCGCGGCCAACATGCCGCAGCTGACCCAGTGGTTCGCCGACACGCCCGCCGGCACCGAGCCGGACGAGACCGCCTATGCCGCCCTCGCCGCCGATCTGAAATCCGCGGCCGAGGCCAAGACCATCGGCGTCGTCGGCACTCGTGTGAACTACGAGATGTCGGGCACCCGCTCGCTCTTCACCTCCACCGGGCGCAAGGCGAAGAATTTCGAGCCGCCCTACATGCAGGCGATTCTCGATGCCGACGAGGATTGGGCCGATCCGCAGCTCTGGGGCACGATGCGTCAGGTCTCGGATGCCTATACCGCAAACTTCTTCCTCGCCGCCGTCGATCTGGCGCGCGACAACGCCGGCAACATCGTGCAGGCGCCTGAGGATCGCCGGGTCTATGTCATGCTCTTCGAGCGGACCTTCCTGATCGCGGCGCTGATCACCTTCCTCTGCCTGCTGCTCGGTTTTCCGATCGCGCATCTGCTGGCCACGCTGCCGCTGCGCTATTCCAACCTGCTGATGATCCTCGTGCTCCTGCCGTTTTGGACCTCGCTTCTGGTGCGGACGACCTCGTGGATCGTGCTGTTGCAGGGGCAGGGGGTGGTGAACAACACGCTGGTGGCCACCGGCATCCTGACCGATGAGACGCGGATCCAGATGATCTACAACCAGATGGGCACGATCATCGCCATGACGCATATCCTGCTGCCCTTCATGATCCTGCCGCTCTATTCGGTGATGCGGCCGATCCCGCCCTCCTATGTCCGCGCCGCCCGCTCGCTCGGCGCGTCGAGCTGGACCGCCTTCCGCCGGATCTACCTGCCGCAGACCCTGCCGGGCATCGGCGCCGGCGCGCTTCTCGTCTTCATCCTCGGCGTCGGCTACTACATCACCCCGGCGCTGGTCGGCGGGGCCTCGGGGCAGCTGATCTCGAACCTGATCGCCTTCCACATGCAGGACAGCCTGAACTGGTCGCTGGCCGCCGCCATCGCCGCGGTGCTCTTGGCGGCGGTGCTGGTGCTCTACTGGCTCTACGACCGTCTCATCGGCATCGACAACCTGAAGCTGGGCTGACCCCGGCCCCTTCATCTTGGCCCAAATAACCCGGGGGTCCGGGGGCAGAGCCCCCGGCCGCCGTCCACAGGAGACCGCCCGATGGCCCTTCCCGTCTACGCCAGCCCGCTCGAGCGTATCTGGCATTACACCTACATCGCCATCTGCGTCGCGATCTTCACCTTCCTGATCGCGCCGATCCTGATCGTCATCCCGCTCAGCTTCAACGCCGAGCCCTATTTCACCTTCACCGAAAAGATGCTGTCGCTCGATCCGACCGGCTATTCGCTGCGCTGGTACGACATGCTGCTGACCTTCGGCATGACGGCGCCCGACGCGGCGCGCGGCGGGTCGTGGTGGGCGGATGTTTGGAACAACGCGACATGGGTGCGGGCGGCGAAGAACTCGGTGATCATCGGCGTCTCCTCGACCATCGTGGCCACGGTGCTGGGCACCATCGCGGCGCTCGGCCTGTCGCGGCCCGAGATGCCCTACCGTCGGGCGATCATGGCGATCCTGATCTCGCCGATGATCGTGCCGATCATCATCACCGCGACGGGGCTGTTCTTCTTCTACTCGGCCACCGGGCTGGCCGGCTCCTATGTCGGGGTGGTGCTGGCCCATGCGACGCTGGGCATTCCCTTCGTCATCATCACCGTCACCGCGACGCTGATCGGTTTCGACCGCTCGCTGACCCGCGCTGCCGCCTCGCTGGGGGCGAGCCCGACGACGACCTTCTTCAAGGTCACCATGCCGCTGATCCTGCCCGGCGTCATCTCGGGCGCGCTCTTTGCCTTCGTCACCTCCTTCGACGAGGTGGTGGTGGTGCTCTTCGTCGCGGCGCATGACCAGCAGACCATCCCGCGCCAGATGTGGAACGGCATCCGCGAGCAGATCAGCCCGGCGATCCTGTCGGTGGCGACGATCCTCGTCATCGTCTCGGTGGCGCTGCTGGCCACGGTCGAGATCCTGCGGCGCCGGTCGGAAAAGCTGCGCGGCGTGAGCAACAGCTGAGATCGCGCGGAGTTGGCAGGGGCGGCCTCCGGGCGGCCTTTTCCATCGGGTCAGGTCAGGGCAGGATCTGCAGCCAGACCCATGTCGTGAGGATGCAGGCCCCGGTCGCCAGCAGCACCGCCGAGGCGGTCACCCGCTTGGCCACGCCATACATGGCGCCGAAGAGGTAGGCATTGACCCCCGGCGCCATCGCCCCGGTGATCACCGCCGAGCGCATCTGCGCCACGTCCAGCCCGACGACCCAGCGGCCGAGGCTGTAGGTGATCGCCGGATGCACCACCAGCGACAGGGCGCAGACCATGAAGATCGCCTTCATGTCGCCCTCGGGCCGGTAGCGGAACAGCACGCCCCCCAGCCCGAACAGCGCCGTCGGCAGCGCCGCGCGCACCATCATGTCGAGCGCGCTGGCGACCGAGGCGGGCAGCACCAGCCCGCTCAGGTTCACCGCGAGCCCGGCGGAGATGCCGATGACCAGAGGCTGGGTCAGGATGGCCAGCACCACCTGACCGGCGAGCTTCGGCGCCGGATGGCCGAGCCCGTGGTTGCGCACCAGCTCCATCACCGTGATGCCGAAGGCATAGAGGATCGGCGAATGGATCGAGATGATGGCGAAGTTGGCGGCCAGCGCATCCGGGCCATAGGCGCGTTCGGTGATCGGCAGGCCCAGCAGCAGCGTGTTGGAGAAGAGGCAGGCGAAGGCGATGGCCACTGAATCCTGCACCGGGCGGTTGAACAGCAGCCGCGATCCGGCATAGCCCAGCCCGAAACAGGCAAAGGCGCCGCTGTAGAAGGCGAAGAACAGCCCGAGGTCGTAGTGCGCCGCGAGGTCGAGCTTGGAGATCGACGCGAACAGCAGGCAGGGCACGGCGAAGGTCTGGGCGAAGCGCATCACCCCGTCGACGGCGCTTTCGCCGAAGAGCCCGGCGCGCGCCGCGGCATAGCCGAAACCGATGACCAGAAAGACCGGCAGGATGACGTCGAGAAGCGCGCTCATCCGTCGAGGTCGAAGGTCAGCCCGTCGAAGGCCGGGATCACGCCCTCAGGCAGCTCCTCGGTCAGCGTCGCATAGTCGAGATCGAGATGCATGTTGGTGATGATCGCACGGCGCGGCTTCACCCGCTCGATCCAGCTCAGGGTGAGAGCGAGATGCGCATGGGTCGGATGCGGCTTCCGGCGAAGCGCGTCGACCACCCACATGTCGAGCCCTTCGAGATGTGGCCAGCTTTCCGCCGGGATCTCCACCACATCGGGCAGATAGGCCAGCCCCGCCACGCGGAACCCCAGCGCCTCGGTCGGGCCATGGCTGACGCGGAACGGGATCAGCCGCAGCGTGCCGCCCGCACCTTCGACCTCGAAGGGACCGTCGATGGTGTTGAGATCGAGGATCGGCGGATAGAGCGAACCCGCGGGCTGGGCGAAGGCATAGCCGAAGCGGGTGACGAGCGAATCCTGCGTCACCGGGTCGGCCCAGACGGGCAGGCGTTTCTGCATGTTGAAGACGATCTGGCGCAGGTCGTCGATGCCGTGAACGTGATCGGCATGGGCATGCGTCCAGGCCACCGCGTCGAGCTCGCCCACCTTCGCGTCGAGCAGCTGCGGATGCAGGTCGGGCGTGGTGTCGATCAGCACGCGGGTGGTGCCCGCCTCGGTGATCCGCTCGATCAGCAGCGAGCAGCGGCGGCGGCGGTTCTTGGGGTTGCCGGGGTCGCAGTCGCCCCAATGCCCGCCCAATCGCGGCACGCCGCCGGAGGAGCCGCAGCCGAGGATGGTGCAGCGCAGCAAGGCGCTCATGATCTGGCCTTCCAGAACAGCCGCTCGAAATTGGCGCTGGTGGCCGCGGCGAACGCCTCGAGGCTCAGGCCGAAGACTTCGGCCCCCTTCGCCGCGGTATGGGCGGTATAGGCGGGCTCGTTGCGCTTGCCGCGATGCGGCGGCGGGGCGAGGTAGGGGCTGTCGGTTTCCAGCAGGATGCGGTCCAGCGGGGCGGCGGCGAAAATCCCGCGCAGTTCGGCGGATTTGGGGAAGGCGGCGATGCCTGACATCGACAGGTAGAAGCCGAGGTCGAGCGCGGCCTGCGCCAGCTCCGCGCTGGAGGAAAAGCAATGCATGACGCAGGTATAGGCACCGGCGCGATGCTCCTCGGTCAGGATGCGCGCCATGTCCTCATCGGCCGAGCGGGCATGGATGATCAGCGGCAGCTTGGTCTGCCGCGCCGCCTCGATATGGATGCGCAGGCTCTCCTGCTGCCGGTCCTTGGTCTCGGCGGTGTAGAAATAATCGAGCCCGGTCTCGCCGATGCCGACGAACTTCGGATGGGCGGCCAGCGCCACCAGATCCTCGACCGTGGGGAGGTGATCCTCGCCGGCGCGCATCGGATGCACGCCCGCCGCATACCAGATGCCGTCATGCGCCTCGGCAATGGCGCGGACCTGCGGCTCCAGCGCCAGACGGGTGCAGATCGTCACCATGCGCGTCACGCCGGCGGCGCGGGCGCGTTCGATGACCTGCGGCAGCTCGCCGTCGAAATCGGGGAAATCGAGATGACAATGGCTGTCAACGATCTGCGGGGTGGGGGCGAGGGTCATGGGGGAAGCTTACCTTGGGGCGAGCAGTCCCGCCGTCTCGTCGATCCTGAGAAGCATATCCATGAGAAGCGCGGCAGGGTCAAGGTTGACCGCCCGGCCGCGCCTTGCGCGCAGGCCGAGGCTCTGCGCGAGTTCGGCCCATGTGCGGGCGGCCAAGGGCGAGGGCGAAAGCCGCGCGATCAGCGCCGCCTCGCCGGGGCAGGCCTCGGGCGGGCAGTAGCCCATGGTGCCGGCGCGGGCGAGGCGGGCGAGGAAGAGATCGAGCAGCGTCAGGATCAGCTCGAACTTCGCTTCGTTGCCGCGACCCGCCCCGGCCTCGGCCAGGGCCAGCGCGCGGGGGCGGTCGAGCCGGGGCAGGGTGCCGAAGAGCGCGATCATCGACTGGTAGAGCCGCATCCCGTCGAGATTGGTCAGCCGCAGTGCCTCGCCCACCGAGCCGCCGGCAAGTTCGGCCAGCGCCTCGGGCGCCTCGACCTCGGCCCCGGCGGCGAGCAGCGCCTCGGCCATCTCCTCCGGGCCGAGCGGGCCGAGCCGCAGTTCGCGGCAGCGCGAGCGGATCGTCGGCAAGAGGCGGAAGGGCTGGTGGCTGATCAGGATCAGCGTCACCCCGGCGGGCGGCTCCTCCAGAAGTTTCAGCAGCGCGTTGGCGGCGGAGGGGTTCATCTCGTCCGCGGGATCGACGATGGCCACGCGCCGCCCGCCATCGGCGGCGGAGAGGGCGAAGAAGGATTTCATCCGCCGCACCTCGTCGACGGTGATCACCGTCTTGTGCCGCTTCTTGTCCTCGTCCCAGGCCCGGCGCAGCAGGAAGAGCCGCCCCTCGGCCTGCGAGGCGAGGCGGCGGGCAACGGGATGGTCGGCGGCGATGTCGAGCGTGGCGGGGGGCGGGGCGGCGAACATGCCGCCCGTGTCCTCGGGCGTGGCCAGCAGGAACCGGGCGATCTTCCAGGCAAGCGTCGCCTTGCCGACGCCGAGCGGGCCGGTGATCAGCCAGCCGTGGTGCAGGCGGCCCGAGGTGAAGGACGACAGGAACTCTGCCTCCGCCGCGGCATGGCCGATCAGCCGTGCCGTGTCGCGCGGATGCGGCGCGCCTTCGACGCGGTCGGGCTCGGGGATATCCTCGAGGGCGGTCTGGGCCAAGGGTCAGCTCTCCTCGCGCCGGGCGGGGCGCAGGGTCGGTTTACGCCGCCGGGGCGGGGCGGGGCAACAGGGGAGCGCGGGAAAGCCGGGCCGCGGCGGGGCAGGCGGCACCCGCGCGCCACCGATCGCCCGGACCGGCGGCGCGCAGAGCGAAGAAGCGTCGCATCGGCGGGGCGATGCGGGGTCGTCTCAGAATTTCAAGCCGATCAGCGCGCCGAGATCGTCATAGGTCATCAGCTTCTTCGGCGTGATCATGTCGAGCATCGGCATGATGTGGGTCGTGTCCATCTCGGCCATCTGGCCGAAGAGTTCCTCGTTGGTCGGCAGCTTCTTGGGGGTCATCGCATCGAGCATGTCGGTGAAGCCCATCGCCTTGGCGTCGCCCATCTCGGCGCCCTTGCCGAAGACTTCTTCGTTGGTCAGCAGTTTCTTGGGCGTGATGTCCGCGAGCATCGCGGTCACGGCGGTTTCCCAATTCGACATAGTGCTCTCCATTATATGGGTCTCGAACTCTTACGGATCAGAAGCGCTGCGCGGCATCGCCTGCGGATGCGCCTGCGTTTGTGACGTTACCACGCGGCGCGCAGACCACACGCCAAAAGGCGGCCGGAAAGGTGCGGCATACACTCGCACCGCAGGGCGGGGGCGGCTTGCGCGCCCGCAAAAGCTGGTCTAGTCGGCCCCGTCCAGAGCGGAACACCGGCCATGCCCCACAGCTTTTCCCTGCGTGTCTACTATGAGGATACCGACCTCGCCGGTATCGTCTATTATGCCAACTACCTGAAGTTCATCGAGCGCGCCCGAAGCGAATGGGTGCGGACGCTGGGAGTGGACCAGCGGCGGCTGAAGGCGGAGCAGGGGATCGTCTTTGCGGTGCGGCGGGTCGAGGCCGACTACCTGCGCCCGGCGCTGTTCGACGATGTGCTGGAGGTGCTGACCGAGGTGCAGGGCATCACCGGCGCGCGGATCGTGCTGAGCCAGGAGGTGCGGCGCGGCGCAGAGCGGCTGTTCTCCGCCACGGTGACGCTCGTCTGCCTGACGGCGGAGGGGGCGGCAGCCCGGCTTCCGCCCGATCTGCGCAGCCGTCTGGACGCTCACGCCGCTGACAAAACCGCGTGATCCGGCACCCTTCTGCCGGGTGACAGACTTGTGTTGGCAATCCCCTTCAAAAGCGGATAGAATCATCTGTAAGAACGGCCGCAAGAACGGCCCCAGCAAGAGCAGGCATATGGAAACGGAAACCCTTGCGATGGCGCAGGAGATTGATTTCTCCATGCTCGCCCTTTTCGCGCGCGCTACCCTGACGGTGAAGTTCGTGATGATCGCGCTGATCATCATGTCGTTCTGGTCCTGGGCCATCATCATCCAGAAGCACATCCTGTTCCGGATGGCCAAGCGCGAAGCCAGCGTCTTCGACCGTGCCTTCTGGTCCGGAGACCCTCTGGACGAGCTCTTCGAGAAGATCGGGCCGCAGCCGGAAGGCGCGTCGGAGAAGATCTTTGCCTCCGGCATGCTGGAATGGCGCCGCAGCCACCGTCAGGACGGCGGGCTGATCGCCGGGGCGCAGGCGCGCATCGACCGCTCGATGGGTGTCGCCATCGACAAGGAGAGCGAGCGCCTGAACTCCGGCCTGTCCTTCCTCGCGACGGTCGGCTCGACCGCGCCCTTCATCGGTCTCTTCGGGACGGTCTGGGGCATCAAGCACGCCTTCGAGCAGATCGCCATCTCGCAGAACACCAACCTCGCCGTCGTGGCCCCCGGCATCGCCGAGGCGCTGCTGGCGACCGCGGCGGGCCTGGTCGCGGCCATTCCGGCGGTGGTGTTCTACAACAAGCTCAATGCCGATGCCGAACGGATCATCGGCGGCTATGATGCGTTCTCCGACGAGTTCGCCACGATCCTGTCGCGCCAGCTGGACGCGGCCTGAGCCATGGGCGCGGGTGTAGTCAAGAAATCCGGCGGACGGCGCGGCAAGCGGCGGGGTCACTCGGCGGCGATGTCCGAGATCAACGTGACGCCCTTCGTGGACGTCATGCTGGTGCTGCTGATCATCTTCATGGTGGCGGCACCGCTGTTGACGGTGGGCGTGCCGGTGCAACTGCCCGAGACGGCGGCGAATGCGCTGCCGACCGAGCAGGAGGAGCCGCTGACGATCACCATGGTGGCCGACGGTCGCCTGATGATCCAGGAGACCGAGACCGCGGAAGGCGAGCTGATCCCGCGGCTGCAGGCGATCGCCGCCGAGCGCACCAGCAAGAAGCTGTTCCTGCGCGCGGATGGCACGATTCCTTACGAGCGCGTGGCCCAGATGATGGGCGCGCTGAACCGGGGCGGCTTCAACGAGATCGGCCTCGTCACCGATGTGGGCGGTCCGACATTCGGCGGAAGCGACGGCTAGGCCTGAAGGCATGAACAAAGGCGTCATCTTTTCCGGCATCGGGCATGTGAGCCTGATCCTCTGGGCGCTGTTCGGAGGCTACTTCCTCACGCCCGATCACGCGCCCGAAGTCGCGGTCACCTCGGTCTCGCTGATGTCGAGTGCCGAGTTCGACGCGATGAGCGCGGCGGCCCCCACGGCGCCGGCGCCGTCCGAGCAGCCGGCGGAGCCTGCGCCCGCGCCGGAGGCCGTGGCCCCCGCCGAGCCCGAGCCCGCCCCCGAGGCCGAGCCGGTGGAGGAGACCCCGCCGCCGACCGAGCTGGCCGAGCCGCAGCCCGCACCCGAGCCCGATGCCGCGCCCGACGTGACAGAGATCGCACCGCTCCCCGAGCCCGAGGTGGTCGAGGCGCCCGAACCCGTGGCCCCGGTGGCCTCGGTCGAGCAGCCGATCCTCGTGCCGCAGTCCAGCGTCCGGCCCAGACCGCGCCCGGCGCCGCGCGTGGCCCCGCTTCCCGCCGAGGCGCCCGAGCCCGATGCCGAGGTGGCCGAGACGCCGACCCCCGCCGTCACTCCCGACGCGCCCGCCGAGGCCGAGGTGGTGGAAGAGGAGCGTCCCGAGGCCGCGCCAGAAGAGGCGACGACCGAGATCGTCACCGAAGCCGACGAGACCGAGGAGGTCGCCTCGCTCGCCCCGACCAGCTCCGCCCGCCCGCAGCGCCGCCCGAGACCGGCCGCGGCGCCGCAGCCCGCCGAGACCGAGACCGAGACGGAAACCGCCGCTGCCGAGAGCGAGACTGCCACCCCGGCGGAAGAGCCCGCCGAGAGCAGCAGCCAAAGCGAGGCCGTTGCCGATGCGCTGGCGCAGGCGTTGGCCGATGCCGCCGAACCCGCCGCCGAGACCGGCGGGGCCACCGCACCCTCCGGCCCGCCGATGACCAGCGGCGAGAAGGACTCGCTGCGTGTGGCGGTGCAGCGCTGCTGGAACGTCGGCGCGCTGTCGACCGAGGCGCTGGCCATGACGGTGACGGTTGCCTTGTCGGTGGGGCAGGACGGCCGGCCCGATGCAGGCTCGATGCGGATGCTGGAGTTCAGCGGCGGCAGCGAGGACGCGGCGCGGCAGGCCTATGAGGCGGCCCGGCGCGCGATCATCCGCTGCGGCGCTTCCGGCTTCCCGTTGCCGCCCGAGAAATACGACCAGTGGCGCGAGATGGAACTCGTCTTCAACCCGCAAGGCCAGGGGATGGTGCTGAGATGAGCCGCCCGGTCCTTTCCCCGAACGTCGCGGCAGCCGGACGCCCCCGGCTCTGCCCTCCCCGCAAACCCGAGAACATGAGGATCGGATGACCCTGTTCAGAACCCTTACCGCCGCCCTGGCGCTGTCGGCGGCGCTCGTCGCCGGGCAGGCGCCGGTTGCGCTGGCCCAGAACGGCCCGCTGCGACTGGAGCTCAACAACCCGGTGATCGAGCCGCTGCCCTTTGCGATCCCCGAGTTCATCGCCGAGAACGGTGCGGCGGGCCAGTATGCCGCCGACATCGCCCGCGTCATCGCCGCCGATCTCTCCGGCACCGGCCTCTTCCGCGAGATCCCGTCGAGCGCCCATATCAGCCGCGTCACCAGCTTCGACGCGCCGGTGGCCTATGCCGACTGGAAGGCCGTCAACGCGCAGGCGCTGCTGACCGGCTCGGTCTCGGCCTCGGGCGACCGGATCGTGGTGAAGTTCCGCCTCTACGACGTGTTCTCCGACCAGCCGCTGGGCGAGGGGCTGCAGTTTGCCGGCACCGCGCAGAGCTGGCGCCGCATGGCGCACAAGGTGGCCGACGTGGCCTACAGCCGGATCACCGGCGAGGGCGGCTATTTCGACAGCCGCGTGGTCTTCGTCTCGGAGAGCGGGCCGAAGAACCAGCGCGCCAAGCGCCTGGCGGTGATGGATTACGATGGCGCCAACGTGCAGTATCTGACCGACTCCTCGTCGATCGTGCTGGCGCCGCGCTTCTCGCCCACCGGCGACCGCATCCTCTACACCTCCTATGCCAGCGGCTTCCCGAACATCTACGTCATGGACGTGGCCTCGGTGCGCGCCCGTGCGCTGGAGCAACTGCCCGGCACCATGACCTTCGCCCCGCGCTTCGCCCCCGACGGGCGGACGGTGGTCTTCTCGCTTGAGCAGGGCGGCAACACCGACATCTACACGCTCGACGCCAACTCGGGCGGTGGGCTGCGCCAGCTGACCAATTCGCCCGCGATCGAGACCGCGCCGAGCTACAGCCCGGACGGCAGCCAGATCGTGTTCGAAAGCGACCGCTCGGGCACCCAGCAGCTCTACATCATGTCCGCGGGCGGCGGCGAGCCGCGCCGGATCTCCGGCGGGGCGGGGCGCTACGGCACCCCGGTCTGGTCGCCGCGCGGTGACCTGATCGCCTTCACCAAGCAGCATCAGGGCCGCTTCCATATCGGCGTCATGCGCACCGACGGCTCGGACGAGCGGCTGCTGACAGCCTCCTTCCTCGACGAGGGCCCGACCTGGGCGCCGAACGGTCGCGTGATCATGTTCACCCGCGAAAGCGCGGGGGCGGGCGGTCAGCCGGCGCTCTATTCGGTGGACATCTCGGGGCGGAACCTGCGGCAGGTCGATACCGGCTCGCCCTCTTCCGACCCGGCATGGTCGCCGCTGCTGCCCTGACGATCTTCCGCGCCGCCGATTTTCACGGCGGCGCAAACCTGTTATGGTCGGCCCTGCGCCGAGTGCAAAAAGGACACGCTGAATGACCTATCTTCCGAAAGCCATGCTGCTGGTGGCGGCTCTTGGCCTCGCGGCCTGCAACAATCCCGACCGCTACGGCGCGGGTGGCGCCGGTGCCGGGGGCATCGGTGGTCCGGGCGGCCCGGGTGGCATGGGCGGCATCGACAGCGCGGGGCTCGGCGGGCCGGGCGATCCGACCTCGGTCGCCTATTTCCAGCAGACGCTGGGGGATCGGGTCTTCTTCGCTGTCGACCAGAGCAACGTGTCGGATGCCGCGCGCGGCACGCTGAACCAGCAGGCGCAGTGGCTGCAGACCAATCCGGATTACGCCATCATCATCGAAGGCCATGCCGACGAGCAGGGCACGCGCGAGTACAACCTCGCGCTCGGTGCCCGTCGCGCCTCGGCGGTGCAGGACTATCTTATCAGCCAGGGCGTCGCGCCGTCGCGGATGCGCACCGTGTCCTACGGCAAGGAGCGCCCGGTGGAGGTCTGCTCGACCGAGGAGTGCTACAACAAGAACCGTCGCGCCGTGACGGTGCTCTCGATGGGCGCGGGGGCCTGATCAGATGCGTCTGCTGCGCGCCCTGCTGCTGACGGCGGCGTTGCTGCCCGCTCCCGTGCTTGCACAGGACCGGGCGCAGACGCTGGCCGATATCCGCACCGAGCTCACCGCGCTGAACGCCGAGTTCAACGCGCTCAAGCAGGAGCTGGTCAGCACCGGCGCGGTGCAGAGCGGCAGCGCCGGGGGCTCGGCGCTGCAGCGGATGGACACGATGGAGGCGGCGATCACCACGCTGACCGCCAAGGCCGAAGAGCTGGAGCTGCGGCTGAACCGGTTGGTGGCCGACGGCACCAACCGGCTCGGCGATCTGGAATTCCGGCTCTGCGAGATGGAAGAAGGCTGCGACATCGGCGCCATCGGCCAGACCGCCCCGATCGGCGGCGCTGCCGGTGCGCCCGCCGCCCCTGCCGTGAGCCCCACGCCTGCGCCCGCTCCCGGCGGGGCCGAACTTGCCATCAGCGAACAAGCCGACTTTGACCGGGCCAAGGAGGTGCTCGGTCAAGGTGACTTTCGCACCGCCGCTGACCTCCTTGCGACCTTTGCCACGACCTACACGGGTGGCCCCCTGACCTACGAGGCGCATTTCCTGCGCGGCGAGGCCCTGAGCCAGCTCGGCGAGACGGCCAATGCCGCGCGCGCCTATCTGGAAAGCTTCTCGGGCGAGCCGGACGGCCCGCGTGCGCCCGAGGCCCTGCTGAAGCTGGGGCAGGCGCTCGGCCAGCTGGGCCAGACGCCCGAGGCCTGCGTGACGCTGACCGAGGTCGGGGTGCGCTTTCCCGGCAATCCCTCGGCACAGGCGGCGGCAACGGCGATGCAGGGGCTCGGCTGTTCCTGATGCCGGCGCCGCTGCTCGAGCGGTTCCTTCAAGGCCCGGGACTGGCGGAAGCGCCGGTCCTGGGCCTTGGCGTTTCCGGGGGCAGCGATTCCCTCGGGCTGCTGCATCTGGCGGTCGAGGCGGGCCTGACCTGCCGTGCCGTGACGGTCGATCATGGGCTGCGGCCCGAGGCGGCGGCGGAGGCCGAGACTGTGGCGCGGATCTGCGCCGGGCTCGGCGTGCCGCATGCGGTGCTGCGATGGCAGGGCTGGGATCGGCGCGGCAATCTGCAGGATCAGGCGCGACGCGCGCGCTACCGGCTGATCGCCGACTGGGCGCTGGCGCATAGTATCGGCGCGGTGGCGCTTGGGCATACCGAGGACGATCTGGCCGAGACCTTCCTTCTGCGGCTGGCGCGAGGCGCGGGGGTGGACGGGCTCGCGGCGATGCAGGCGCGGCGGCTCCATCTTGGCGTGACATGGCTGCGCCCGCTGCTGGGCTGCGCGCGCGCCGAGCTGCGCGCCGATCTCGTGGCGCGGGGCGTGGTCTGGGCCGATGACCCCTCCAACGACAATCCCGCCTTCGACCGGGTGCGGATGCGGCAGGCGATGGTCGGGCTTGCCGAACTGGGTCTGGGGCCGGAGCGGCTGGCCGGGGTGGCGGGCCATCTGGCCGAGGTGCGCGAGGCCCTGGAGGCGACGATGCTCGAGGCCGCGCGGCGCCTTGCGCGGATCGATGCTGGCGATGTGCTGCTGGCTCCGGCGGTCTTCGATCTGCCCGCCGAGATCCTGCGCCGGCTGCTGCTGCAGGCTCTCGCATTCGTGTCCTCGGCGGAATACGGCCCACGCGGCCCGGCGCTGCAGCGGGCGACAACGCTGCTGCGCGCAGGCAGGCCGGTGACGCTGCACGGCTGCCGGATGCTGCCGGGCCGCGACGGCCTGCGCATCTGCCGCGAGGCGCGGGCCGTGGCAGGCTGCGTCGCCGCCTCTGACGCGCTCTGGGACGGGCGCTGGCGGCTGAGGGGGCCGCAAAACAACGGGTTGGAGATCAGGAGTCTCGGGACCGAGGGTCTTGCCGCCTGCAAGGATTGGCGCGCCACGGGCCGCCCACGGGCCAGCCTCATCGCCTCTCCCGCCGTCTGGCAGGGCGACCGGCTGGTGGCGGCGCCGCTGGCGGGTGCGGACAATGGCTGGAGCGCCGAAACCGAAAGATTGCAAGAAGCCTTTTTTCTTTCTGTTTTATCGCATTGAACCCCCCGTGCTATTGTCTACATTATGCGCAACGCTGCGGCCCGGTCCGCGGAGAGCCACCGCAAGGAGACCATTCGTGGGTAACGCACGGAACATCGCATTCTGGGTTGTCCTGTTTTTGCTGATACTGGCGCTGTTCAACCTGTTCAGCGGCGGCCAGACAACCGGCAATTCCCGCACCATCTCCTATTCGGACTTCATCGAACGGGTGGACAACGGCGATGTCGCCTCGGTGACGCTGGACGGCGAGCGGGTGCTGATCCGCGGCAAGGACGGAACGCAATACGTCTCGATCAAGCCCGCGGGCGAGGAGGTCACCGATCGGCTGATCTCCAAGGACGTCGAGGTGCGCGCCGAGGCGCAGGAACAGTCGGGCTTCTTCTCGCTGATCTCGCTCTGGCTGCCGTTCCTCGTGCTGATCGGCATCTGGATCTTCTTCATGAACCGGATGCAGGGCGGCGGGCGTGGCGGCGCCATGGGGTTCGGCAAGAGCCGGGCAAAGCTGCTGACCGAAAAGCATGGCCGCGTGACCTTCGATGACGTGGCCGGCATCGACGAGGCCAAGGAAGAGCTGGAGGAGATCGTCGAATTCCTGCGCAACCCGCAGAAGTTCAGCCGCCTCGGCGGCAAGATCCCGAAGGGCGCGCTGCTGGTCGGCCCGCCCGGCACCGGCAAGACGCTGCTGGCCCGCGCCATCGCGGGGGAGGCGGGCGTGCCGTTCTTCACCATCTCGGGTTCCGACTTCGTGGAAATGTTCGTCGGTGTGGGTGCTTCCCGTGTCCGCGACATGTTCGAGCAGGCCAAGAAGAATGCGCCCTGCATCGTCTTCATCGACGAGATCGACGCCGTGGGCCGTGCCCGTGGCGTGGGCATCGGCGGCGGCAACGACGAACGCGAGCAGACGCTGAACCAGCTTCTGGTCGAGATGGACGGGTTCGAGGCCAACGAGGGCGTGATCATCGTCGCCGCGACCAACCGCAAGGATGTGCTCGACCCGGCGCTGCTGCGCCCGGGCCGCTTCGACCGCACGATCCATGTGCCGAACCCCGATATCAAGGGCCGCGAGAAGATCCTTGGCGTCCATGCCCGCAAGGTGCCGCTAGGCCCCAACGTCGACCTGCGCCTGATCGCGCGCGGCACGCCGGGTTTCTCGGGCGCCGACCTGATGAACCTTGTCAACGAGGCGGCGCTGCTTGCCGCCCGCGTCGGCCGCCGCTTTGTCACCATGGACGATTTCGAGAATGCCAAGGACAAGGTGATGATGGGGGCCGAGCGCCGTTCCATGGTGCTGACGGCCGACCAGAAGGAAAAGACCGCCTATCACGAGGCCGGTCACGCCATCGTCGGCATCAACATGCCGAAATGCGACCCGGTCTACAAAGCAACGATCATCCCGCGCGGCGGCGCTCTGGGCATGGTCGTCAGCCTGCCCGAGATGGACCGGCTGAACATGCACAAGGACGAGGGCAAGCAGAAGATCGCCATGACCATGGCGGGCAAGGCGGCCGAGATCATCAAGTATGGCGAGGAAGGCGTCTCCTCCGGCCCCGCTGGCGACATCCAGCAGGCCTCGGCTCTGGCCCGGGCGATGGTGATGCGCTGGGGCATGTCCGACGCCATCGGCAACATTGACTATGCCGAGGCGCATGAAGGTTATCAGGGCAACACCGCCGGTTTCTCGGTCTCGGCAGAGACCAAGAAGATGATCGAAACCGAGGTGAAGAACCTGATCGACGAGGGCTATCAGACCGCCTACCGCATCCTCACCGACAAGGCCGACGACTTCGAGCGTCTGGCCAAGGGGCTTCTGGAATACGAAACCCTGACCGGCGACCAGATCCGGCGGGTCATCGCGGGCGAGAAGCTGGAAGACGACGAGGACGACAAGCCCTCGGTCGGCGGCGGCAGCATCGCCTCGATCCCGAAGACCAAGCCCAAGGTCATCAAGGCCGACGGCGGGTTCGAACCGACGGCCTGACGTGGCGGACGTGACGAAGGACTGGAACCCCGAAACCTACGCAAGGTTTCGGGGTTTGCGTTTGCGCCCCGCACTTGATCTGCTGGCGCAGGTCGGCGCGCTGCCCAAGGGCGCAGTGGTCGACCTCGGCTGCGGCGATGGTGCGGTGGGCCCGGCGCTGGCGCTGCGTTACCCCGACCGGCAGCGGATCGGGGTGGATGCCTCGCCCACCATGCTGGACCGGGCACGGCAGGGCGGCAGCTATGACGGGCTGGTCGAGGCTGACGCCGCGCTGTGGCAGGCCGAGGCGCCGCCCGCGCTGATCTTCTCCAACGCCGCGCTGCAATGGCTGCCGGATCACGACCGGCTGCTGCCCCGGCTTGCAGGCCTCTTGGCCCCGGGTGGCGTCCTCGCCGTGCAGATGCCGCGGCAGGGCAGTGCGCCCTCGCACCGTTTCCTGCGCGACATCGCCGCTTCGCTCTTCCCCGACCGTTTCGACGCCGGGCCGGAGGAGCCGCGGGTGCGCCCCGCCGCGCAATACTGGCAGCTCCTCGCCCCTCTCGGCGAGGTGCAGGCCTGGGAGACGGAATATGTCCAGCGGCTGGAGCCTGCGGGCGAGGCACATCCGGTGCGCCGCTTCACCGAGTCGACGGCGATGCGGCCCTATCTTGCAAAACTGACCGTGGCGGAGAGCGACGCCTTTCTTGCCGCCTATGACACGGCGTTGGCCTCGGCCTATCCGCTCCTGCCCGATTGCGGGGCGATCTTCCCCTTCCGCCGCTGCTTCTTCACCCTGAAGGTCTGACCCATGCCCGCGCTGATCCCGACCGCCTTCTCTGGCCTCATCACCTGGCTCGGCACCGTGCCTGACCGCGAGGCGGCGCTGGAGGCGACACCGCGCGAGGCGCTAGTAGCGCGGTTCGAGGGGCCGGAGGACGAGGCGCATGGCGGGCTCACCCGCCCCTCCTGCAGCCGGGTGCTGAAGCTCTACAAGCGCAACACGCCGATCCGCAACACGCGGCAGTTCTCGATCCTCTCTGCGGAGGATCTCGCGGCGACCGCGGCGGCGATGGGGCTGGACCGGCTCGACCCGGCGCTGCTGGGGGCCACCATGGTGATCGAGGGCATTCCCGATCTCTCGCATCTGCCACCCTCGTCGCGGCTGCAGGCCGATGGCGGGGCGACGCTGGTGGTGGATATGGAGAACCGGCCCTGCGTGCTGCCGGCCAAGCCGATCGAGGCGGCGCATCCGGGCTTTGGCAAGCGCTTCAAGACCGCTGCCAAGGGCCGCCGCGGCATCACCGCCTGGGTGGAGGCCGAGGGGATGTTGCGGCTCGGCCAGCGCATCGTGCTGCATGTGCCCGACCAGCCGGTCTGGCCGCATCTCGACGCCGCGCGGCAGGGGCGGGCGGCGACAGAATTGTAACGCTTCCGTGACAAGCCGCCTTGGGCGGTTCTCCTGCCCGACCCTCTCCGATACTAGCCGTCTCGGAGAGATCGATGCGGCATTTGCAACCTGTTACCATTCTGGCGCTGACGGCGACGCTGACGCTGATCTTGCTGGGCTGGGATCTGATCTTCATCGACGGGATCGAGCCCTACTTCAAGGAAGGCGTCGGGATCGAGCGGGTCACCGTGCTGCTCTTGCTCTGGGCCTTCGTGCTGCTGATCGCGCGGCTCGGCCTGCGCCGCAGCCTGAGCGAATGGCAACTGGCGCTGGCGCTCTTTCTCATGGCGCTGCGCGAGCTCGACTTCGACAAGCGCTTCACCGACGAGGGGCTGCTGAAGCTGCGCTACTACACCTCGCCAGATCTGCCGAGCCACAAGCTCGCCGGGATCGGGGTGATGCTGGTGCTCGCGCTGATGCTCTACCGGCTGGCGCGGCGCAACCTGCGGCCCTGGCTCGCGAGGCTGCGGCAGCGCGATCTTTCTGCCTGGCTGGTGGCGGGGGCCGGGCTGGCCGGGGTGGTCGCCAAATCCATCGACGGGTTGGGGCGCAAGCTCGCCCCCTTCGGCATCGAGCTGCCCGAGATCGTCGGTCGCCGCGCCGGACGGATCGAGGAACTGCTGGAACTGGTCTTCGTCATGCTGCTGATCCAGGCCATCGCCCTTGCCTCGGGCGCGGCCTCCAGCCGGTCCGCCGCCTGATTTCTGGTTGCGTCAGGCCCTTTGCGGGTTACACCGGAAGGCGGACGCCTGCGGCCAGCGAGGAGGAAGCGCATGAGTGTTGCGACGGATATCGAGATCGCCCGCCAAGCCCGGAAACTGCCGATCCTCGAGATCGGCGCCCGGCTCGGCATCCCGCCCGAGGACCTGGTGCCCTATGGCCATGACAAGGCCAAGGTGGCGCAGCCCTTCATCCGCAGCCTCGCTGACCGGCCCGACGGCAAGCTGATCCTCGTCACCGCGATCAACCCGACACCTGCGGGCGAGGGCAAGACCACAACCACCGTGGGTCTGGGCGACGGGCTGAACCGGATCGGCAAGAAGGCGGTGATCTGCATCCGCGAAGCCTCGCTCGGCCCCAATTTCGGCATGAAGGGCGGCGCTGCCGGGGGTGGGCGGGCGCAGGTCGTGCCGATGGAAGAGATGAACCTGCATTTCACCGGCGACTTCCACGCCATCACCGCAGCGCACAACCTGCTGGCGGCGATGATCGACAATCACATCTACTGGGGCAACGCGCTGGAGATCGACGCCCGCCGCATCGTCTGGCGCCGGGTGATGGACATGAACGACCGCGCGTTGCGCGACATCGTGGTGAACCTCGGCGGCGTGTCGAACGGCTTCCCGCGCCAGACCGGCTTCGACATCACCGTGGCGTCCGAGGTCATGGCGATCCTCTGCCTCGCCCGCGACCTCGACGATCTGGAGCGGCGTCTGGGCGACATCGTCGTGGCCTATCGCCGCGACCGCACGCCGGTCTTCTGCCGCGACCTGAAGGCCGATGGTGCGATGACGGTGCTTCTGAAGGACGCGATGCAGCCCAACCTCGTGCAGACGCTGGAGAACAATCCGGCCTTCGTTCACGGCGGCCCCTTCGCCAATATCGCCCATGGCTGCAACTCGGTGATCGCCACCACCACGGCGCTGAAACTCGGCGACTATGTGGTGACCGAGGCGGGTTTCGGCGCCGATCTGGGCGCGGAGAAGTTCTTCGACATCAAGTGCCGCAAGGCCGGGTTGATGCCCTCGGCCGCGGTGATCGTGGCGACGGTGCGGGCGATGAAGATGAACGGCGGCGTGGCCAAGGCCGATCTCGGCGCGGAGAACGTCGCGGCGGTGCGGCAGGGTTGCGCCAATCTCGGGCGGCACATCGCCAACACCAAGGGCTTCGGCATCCCCGTGGTGGTGGCGCTGAACCATTTCACCGGCGACACCGAGGCCGAACTGGCGGCGGTGAAGGCCTATGTGGCCGAGCAGGGCGCCGAGGCGATCCTGTGCAGGCACTGGGCCGAAGGCTCTGCCGGGATCGAGGATCTGGCGCACAAGGTGGTGGAACTTGCCGACCACCCGTCGAACTTCGCCCCGCTCTATCCCGACGCGATGCCGCTCTTCGAGAAGATGGAGACCATCGCCAAGCGCATCTACCATGCCGACGAGGTGATCGCGGATCACACGATCCACGACCAGCTGCGCCAATGGGAAGAGGCGGGTTACGGCCACCTGCCGGTCTGCATGGCCAAGACCCAATACAGCTTCACCACCGACGCCAATGTGCGCGGCGCGCCCACGGGCCACGCCATCCCGGTGCGCGAGGTGCGGCTCTCGGCGGGGGCGGGGTTCGTGGTGGCAATCTGCGGGGAAATCATGACGATGCCCGGCCTGCCGCGCGAGCCTTCGGCAGAGGTGATCCGGCTGAACGCGGCGGGGCAGGTCGAGGGGCTGTTCTGACCTGCGCGTTTCATCCTCTTGACCTCGCGTCTGCGGCGTCCATAACGCTGCAGGTGCGAGACGTAAGGATGATGCCGTGAAAGCTCCCAACGAATGCCACTCGATGCAGGACCTGCGTGACGAGATCGACGCATTGGATGCCGAAATTGTCGCAGCCTTCGCGCGCCGGGCAGAATACATCGACCGTGCGATCGAGCTGAAGCCGTCGGAAGGCATGGCGGCCCGGGTCGATGCCCGCGTCGAGGAAGTGGTGCGGAATGTGCGGGTGCGGGCGATGGCCGAAGGGCTCGATCCCGCGCTGGTGGAAAGCCTCTGGCGGCAGCTGATCGAGTGGTCGATTGCCCGCGAGGAGGAGGTGCTCGGGCCGGAGGGCCCCACGGGGGATTGAATGACGGCAGAGGTGATCGACGGCAAGGCATTCGCGGCGCGGGTGCGGGGTGAGGTGGCGACCCATGTCGCCCGGCTGAAGGCCGAGACGGGCAAGGTGCCCGGACTGGCGGTGGTGCTGGTGGGCGAAGACCCGGCGAGTCAGGTCTATGTCGGCGCCAAGGGCAAGCAGACGGTCGAGGTCGGCATGGCCTCCTTCGAGCATCGCCTCCCGGCCGAGACTTCCGAAGCCGATCTTCTGGCGCTGATCGACCGGCTGAACCGCGATCCCGAGGTGCATGGCATCCTCGTGCAGCTGCCGCTGCCGCCGCATCTGAACTCCGATCTGGTGATCAACGCGCTCGATCCGGCCAAGGATGTCGATGGCTTCCACATCTCGAACGTCGGCCGGCTCGGCACCGGGCAGAAGAGCATGGTGCCCTGCACGCCGCTTGGCTGCCTGATGATGCTGCGCGACCATCACGGCTCGCTCTCCGGGCTGACGGCGGTGGTCGTGGGCCGCTCCAACATCGTCGGCAAGCCCATGGCGCAGCTTCTGCTGGGCGACAGCTGCACCGTGACCATCGCCCATTCCCGCACAAAGGATCTGGCCGCCGTCTGCCGCACGGCGGATATTCTGGTGGCGGCGGTGGGCAAGGCCGAGATGATCCCCGGCGACTGGGTGAAGCCCGGCGCGACGGTGATCGACGTCGGCATCAACCGGATCGAGCGCGACGGCAAGAAGAAGCTCGTGGGTGACGTGCATTACCCCAGCGCTGCCGAGGTGGCCGGGGCGATCACCCCGGTGCCCGGTGGCGTCGGGCCGATGACCATCGCCTGTCTTCTGGCCAATACCCTCACCGCCTTCTGCCGCGCGCAGGGGCTGGCGGAGCCGCAGGGCCTCACCGCCTGATCGGGCTGCGTCACTCGGCATAGTTGTTTCAGGGGCCTCCGGGCTGATAGCGATCCGTCAGGGTCCTGTCAGATGCCGGAGGCTCATGTCGTCCTTTCCCCGCAGATACGCCGCCGCCCTCGGTCAGCCGCTGCTCTGGCTCGGCTGGGCGCTCCTGTCGCTGGCGCTGGCGCTGGCCGGGCCCTTCGGCAGCTACCGCGCCCTGCCGCTGCCGCAGGGACTTCTGATGTGGAGCGTGCTGGTCGGGCTCATCCTGCTGGCAGGGCTGGCGCTGCGCGCCTGGCTCTGCGCGCCGGGCAGGGGGGCGGGGCGGCTCGGCGGGCTGGTGGTGGCGGCGACGCTCTTCGGCGCGCTGGCGGCGCCGGTCTGGCTGCTGATCCGCCTCGGGCTGCGCGACATGACGCCGCCGCCGCGCTTTGCCGAGGTGGCGGGCGTGGTGTTCTGCACCGCGCTCGCCCTCGTGCTCCTGGGCTGCGGCCCGGCCCCCGCCGCCGACGGCAGACCCAAGCTGCTCAGGCGGCTGCCGCCGAACCGACAAGGCGATCTGATCTCGATTTCGGTGCGCGGCCATTACCTCGACGTGGTGACCAGCGCAGGCACCGCGAGCGTGCTGCTGCGCTTCTCGGATGCGATCGACGAGACTTCGGGCGTGCCGGGCGACCAGATCCACCGCTCGCATTGGGTGGCCTGGGAGGCGGTGCGCGGGGTGGCGCGGATCGAAGGGCGGGTGCTTCTGACCATGGCCGACGGCGCGCGCCTGCCGGTCAGCCGGGCTCACCTGGCGAAGCTGGAGAACCGGGGCCTGATCTGAGGGGCTGTGCGCGGCATCGGCAGGGGCAGGGCGCGTCTGCCAGTGAGGATCGCCAGCGCCCCCGGCGCCATCAGGTCGCAGAGCGCGGGTTCGTGGCAGAACATCCCGCCCGTGTAGGCGCCATAGGCCGGCAGGATCAGCCGCGCGGTGTCGAGCAGGAAGCAGGGATGCGCCTTGCCCGCCAGCCTGACCTTGGGGTGGAAATGGCCCGAGATCTCCGGCTCGGGCCGTTCCGCCACATGCCGGAAGCTGAGTGGCCCCAGCGCCACCTCGCGCCGGTGGCTGCCGCCGTAGTCCACCGGGGCCGGATCATGGTTGCCCAGGATCCACGTCCATTCCCGCCCCGCCATCAGCCGCAGCAGCCAGAGCCGCTCGTCTTCCGGCAGCGCCTCGGCGGCAGTCAGATCGTCGAAACTGTCGCCGAGGCAGATCACCTCCGCCGCCCCCGTCGCCTCCAGATCGGCATCGAGCCGGGTGAGGGTGGCCCGGGTCTCGTAGGGCGGCAGCAGCGTGCCGCCGCGCCGGGCGATGCGCTCGGCCTTGCCCAGATGCAGGTCGCTGACACAGAGAAGCGCCCGCTCCGGCCAGAACAACGCACCGGAGGGCAGGGCGACCAGCGGCACGCCGGCGAGGAGAAAACGATAGCCGTTCATGGCCTGTTCTTCCCCGATCCGCCACCGTTCCGCAAGACCCCTGCGCGGCCCGGGCCTCAGCCCAGCCCGGCCGCCGCCATCAGCGCCTCGGCGGCCTCGGCCACCAGCCGCTCGCGCGCGACGCCCTCCACCGGCACCCGGCCCATCTCGAGGAACAGCGGTGCCGCCAGCGGCGTCACCCGGTTCAGCCTGATGGTGTCGATCCGGCCGTCGATCCGCCCCAGCATCTCCTCGATCCGCCCAAAATCCACCAGCCCGCGCTCGGCCTCCTCGCGGGTGATCTGCAGCATCAGGTGGCCGGGATCGTGCCGCAGCAGCGTGTCATAGAGGATGTCCGAGGAAAACGTCGCCTGCCGCCCCGACTTCCGCCGCCCCATATGGGTGCGCTCGATCAACCCCGAGATGATAGCGGCGTTGCGGAAAGTGCGTTTCATCACCGCATTGCCGGCAAGCCAGGTCTCCAGCCCGTCGCGCAGCGCCTCCAGATCGAAAAGCGGCGCCGGGTCGGTCACCGCCTCCAGCCCCCAGATCAGCGTGGCGTAATCGGTGGCGACGAAGCCGAGCGGCGCCAGCTGCGCCTCCTCCATGCGCTTGGTCAGCAGAAGCCCCAGCGTCTGCTGCGCATTGCGCCCGGCAAAGCCGTAGATGCAGAGATGCTCGCGCCCGTCATGCGGAAAGCTTTCCACCAGCAGCCGGTCGGGCTCCGGCAGGCGCGAGACCTCGCGTTGCAGCGACAGCCACTCGGCGGTGTGGCGCGGCAGTTGCGGCCAGCGCTCCTGCTGGAAGATGGTCAGGATGCGCTGGGTCAGCAGGGTGGAGGTGGCAAATTTCGTGCCCATGAAGGTGGCGATGCGCGGCTCCCGCCCCGGGTTGCGGCTGACCTCGACGGTCAGCTCGTGCAGCCCCTCGTAGCGCACCACCTGACCGCCCATCAGGAAGGTATCGCCTTGCGTCAGCGTCGCGGCGAAGCCTTCCTCGATCTCGCCCAGGGGCATCCCGCCCCGGCCCTTCATCCGCACCTTCAGCGTCTCGGTGTCGATGATCGTGCCGATGTTCATCCGGATCACCTGCGTCGCCCGCGGGTCGCGCAGTTGCCACTTGCCATTTCGCAACATCAGCCGCTGCCAACGGTCATAGGCGCGCAGGGCGTAGCCCCCGGTTGCTACGAAATCCAGACAATCGTCGAAGGCGGCGCGGCTGAGCGCGGCATAGGGCCCCGCCGTCGTCACCTCGGCATAGAGGTCGTCCGCCTCGAAGGGGGCGGAGGCCGCGGCGATCAGGATGTGCTGGCAGAGCACGTCGCGCGGCCCCGGCCCCCGCGGCTCGCCGTCGAGCGTATGGGCCAGCACCGCCTCCAGCGCCGCCACGCATTCCACCACCTCGAAACGGTTGGCAGGCACCAGCAGCGCCTTGGAGGGCGCGTTGTAGCGGTGGTTCGCCCGCCCGATCCGCTGCACCAGCCGCTTCACGTTCTTCGGCGCGCCGACCTGGATCACCAGATCCACGTCGCCCCAGTCAATCCCCAGATCGAGCGAGCCGGTGCAGACGATGGCGCGCAGCTGCCCCGCCACCATCGCCGCCTCCACCCGCTCGCGCTGCTCGCGCGACAGCGAGCCGTGGTGGATGCCGATCGGCAGATCCTCGAGGTTCTGCAGCCAGAGCTCGTGAAAGAAGATCTCGGCCTGCGCCCGCGTGTTGTGGAAGATCAGCGTGGTCTTGTGCCGCCGGACCTCTTCCAGGATCGCAGGGATCGCATAGCGCCCGCCATTGCCCGCCCAGGGCGGCGGGGCCTCGGTCTCGAGCATCGAGATGTCGGGATCGGGGCCGGGATCGGCCTCGAGGATGGCGCAGGGGTCGGGATGTCGGGCGAGAAAGCGCGCCAGCGCCGGCGGGTCTTCCACCGTGGCCGACAGCCCGACCCGGCGCAGCCCCGGCGCGAGCCGCTGCAACCGCGCGAGGCCCAGCATCAGCTGATCGCCGCGCTTCGACTCGGCCAGCGCATGGATCTCGTCGACGATCACCCGCTGCAGCCCGGCGAAGAGGCGCGGCGCATCCTCGTAGCTGAGCAGCAGCGCGAGGCTTTCCGGCGTGGTCAGCAGGATATGCGGCGGATCGGCCCGCTGGCGGCGGCGCTGGGTGTAGGAGGTGTCGCCGGTGCGGTCCTCGACCCGGATCGCAAGGCCCGCCCCTTCCAGCGGCGCGCGCAGGTTGCGCCGGATGTCGGCGGTCAGCGCCTTGAGCGGCGAAATGTAGAGCGTGTGCAAGCCGGAGGTCGGTTTCGCTCCCAGTTCGGCCAGCGTTGGCAGGAATCCGGCAAGTGTCTTGCCGCCGCCGGTGGGCGCGATCAACAGCGAGGCAGGCTCGGATGCGCGCTCCAGCATGGACAGCTGATGCGGGTGCAGCGCCCAGCCCTTGGCAGAGAACCAGTCGGTGAGGGAGGGGGGCAGGGCGAGCATGGCAGCAAGGTAGGGCGCCGCCCCGGCCGCGGGAAGGGCACGGCGCGCGGGGCGGCGCAATTTCCCTTGCTCTCGCGCAGGCCGCGACCTAACGCTTCTGTCATGAAAATTCTCTTCCTCGGCGATGTGATGGGCCGCGCGGGACGTGCGGCGGTGACGGAGCGGCTTCCCGGTCTCAGGACCGAATGGGGGCTCGATTTCGTCGTGGTGAATGGCGAAAACGCCAGCTCCGGCGCGGGGCTGACGCCCGATCACGCCAAGGCCCTGCTGGCGGCGGGCGCCGATTGCGTGACGTTGGGCGATCATGCCTTCGACCAGAAGGACATGCTGCAGTTCATCGAGCAGGAGCCGCGCATCATCCGCCCGCTGAACTATGCCAAGGGCGCCCCCGGCAAGGGCGCGCGACTGTTCACCGCGCAGGGCGGCCGCAAGGTGCTGGTGCTGCAGGCCTTGGGGCAGGTCTTCATGAAGCGGCCCTTCGACGATCCCTTCTCGGCGGTCGAGGCGGTGCTGAAGGCGCATCCGCTGGGCGGGCTGGCCAATGCCACGCTGGTCGACATGCATTGCGAGGCGACCTCGGAGAAGATGGCGATGGGCCATTGGTGCGACGGACGTGCCTCGGTCGTGGTGGGCACGCATACCCATGTGCCGACCGGCGATGCGCAGATCCTCGGCGGCGGGACGGCCTATCTGACCGATGCCGGGATGTGCGGCGACTACAATTCGGTGATCGGCATGGACAAGGCCGAACCCCTGCGCCGCTTCATCACCGGCATGCCGAAGGCCCGTTTCGAGCCTGCGGCGGGCCCGGCGACGCTGTCGGGCGTCTATGTCGAGACCGATGACCGGACGGGGCTTGCCAAGAAGGTGTCGATGATCCGGGTCGGCGGTCGGCTGCAGGAAGCGCGACCGTGACAGAGCGCTGGCGCTTCGTCGCAGTCCTGCTCGTGCTGGGCTTCGGCTGGGGCGTCACGCAACCCTTGGGCAAGATCGCCGTCTCGACCGGGCACCGGCATTTCGGGTTGATCTTCTGGCAGCTGGTGGTGGGGGTCGCCGTGCTGGGCGCGCTGGCGCTGGTGCAGCGCAAGCCCTTGCCGCTGAACGCAAAGACCTTGGGTTTCGCCGTGGTGATCGCGCTGATTGGCACGATCATCCCCAACTCCAGCTTCTATTACGCGGTGGCCGAGCTGCCGGCGGGCGTCATGTCGATCCTGATCTCCGCCGTGCCGCTTCTCGCCTTCCCGATCGCGCTGGCCTTGGGAATGGACAATTTCTCCAGGACGCGGCTCGCGGGACTGGTGTGCGGGCTGGTCGGTGTCGCTTTCATAGCGCTGCCGGGCGAGAGCCTGCCGTCACCCGCGCTGGCCGCCTATCTGCCGGTGGCGCTGATCGGGCCGCTGTTCTACGCGATGGAGGGCAACTACGTCGCGAAATTCGGCACGGCGGGGCTGGATGCGGTGCCGGCGATGTTTCTGGCCTCGGTGGTGGGCGCGGTGATCTGCCTGCCGCTGGCACTGGCCAGCGGGCAGTTCATCGACCCGTTCCGGCCCTGGGGGCAGGCCGAACTGGCGTTGGTGGCGGCCTCGACCGTGCATTGCCTTGTTTATACGGGATATGTCTGGCTCGCGGCGCAGGCGGGGGCGGTGTTTGCGGCGCAGACCTCCTATGTCGTGACCGGGGCGGGGGTGTTCTGGGCGATGGTGATGCTGGGCGAGCGCTTCAGCCTCTGGGTCTGGGCGGCGCTGGCGGCGATGCTCTTGGGGCTGTTTCTGGTGCAGCCGCGGCCCAAGCTGTTGGCGGTGCCGGCGGGCGGCGGGCTTGCAGGCCCCCCCGGCCCTTGTATATAGAGCCGCGACAGTCACGGGGAGACGGCTATGGCAGGCCATTCGAAATGGGCGAACATCCAGCATCGCAAGGGCAAGCAGGACAAGCTGCGCTCGAAGATGTTCTCGAAGCTGGCGAAGGAAATCACCGTCGCGGCCAAGATGGGCGATCCCGATCCCGAGAAGAACCCGCGTCTGCGGCTGGCGGTGAAGGCGGCGAAATCGGTGTCGATGCCGAAGGATGTCATTGAAAGGGCTATCAAAAAGTCCCAAGGTGGCGATGCGGCGGACTATACCGAGATCCGCTACGAGGGCTATGGCCCCGAGGGTATCGCGGTGATCGTCGAGGCGATGACCGACAACCTGAACCGCACCGCGTCGAACGTGCGCAGCTATTTCACCAAACATGGCGGCAACCTCGGCACCACCGGGTCGGTCAGCTTCATGTTCGACAAGGTGGGCGAGATCACCTATCCGGCGAGCGTCGGCGATGCCGATACGGTGATGATGGCGGCGCTGGAAGCCGGGGCAGATGATGTGGAATCCGACGAGGAAGGCCACTGGATCTATTGCTCGGACACGGCGCTGAACGACGTGACCGAGGCGCTGGAGAAGGCTCTGGGCGAAAGCGACGAGGCCAAGCTGGTCTGGCGCCCGCAGAACCGGACCAATGTCGATCTCGACACGGCAGTGAAGCTGATGAAGCTGATCGACGCTTTGGAAGAGGATGACGACGTGCAGACCGTCACCGGCAACTTCGACATTCCCGAGGATGTGGCGGCGAAACTCGACGCCTGAAACCGCGATGCACGGGTGATGCACATCCGATGCACAGGTCATGCAGACGAAACGGCCTCCGGTTCTCCGGGGGCCGTTCGCGTTTCAGCGCAGGGTGAGGGCCGCGGCTTGCCGGATGGCGCGGGTCAGCGGCGCGAGCGCGGCTGCGGTGAGGCGGGCGTATTGCCAGTAGAGCGGCACGTCGAGCGGGCGGTCCGGTGCCAGCTCCACCAGCCGCCCTTCGGCGAGAGGGGCGGCAACCAGCGGTTCGGGGTTCATGCCCCAGCCGAGGCCGGCCAGCGCCGCGTCGACGAAGCCGGTGGAGGAGGCGAGCCCGTGGGTCGGATAGGCAAAGCGCCTGCCGGTGAGCGCCAGAAGCCAGTCGCCCTGCAGCCGGTCCTTGTCGGAGAAGGTGAGGGCCGGAGCCTGCGCCAGCGCCGCGGGGGTCGGGCCCTCGGGCAGCCAGCGGGCGACGAAGCCGGGACTGGCGGTGGCATAGTAGCGCAGCGCGCCGAGCGGGACCGTGTCGCAGCCCTGCAGCGGGCCGGGATGGCCGGTGATCGCGGCGGCCACCTCGCCGCGCCGCAGCCAGTCCTGCGAATGGTCCTGATCGTCGATCACCAGATCGAAGAGCATCCCCTCGGTCGCCGCGAGCGCCGGAATCACCCATGTGGCAAGGCTGTCGGCATTCACCGCGAGCCGGATCGTCGCGGGGCCGGCGGGTTGGCCGGGCAGATCCCGGGCCAGCGCCTGTTCCAGCAGCGTCACCTCCTCCAGATGCCGGATCAGGCGCAGCCCGGTCTCGGTCGCGGCGCAAGGCTGGCCGCGGCGGATCAGAAGGGTGCCGGTGCGCTCCTCCAGCGCCTTGATCCGTTGCGAGACGGCGGAGGGTGTGAGGTTCAGCACCGCCGCCGCCAGATCGAAACTGCCGCGACGGTGCACGGCGGCGAGGGCTTCGAGCAGGGGATAGTCCAGCATTAGCGCGGCTTCATCTGGCTGAGGAACATTAACTCGACTAAGGCGGCGCGGCGGGGCATGTCAAGCGCGGCAAGGGAGTGCGGGATAGGGAGTGCGGGCATGGGGCAGGCGGCGGTTTCGGGGTTTCTGATGGGGCTGAGCCTGATCGCGGCGATCGGGGCGCAGAATGCCTTCGTGCTGCGGCAGGGTCTGCGGCGCGAGCATGTGCTGGCGGTGGTGCTGACCTGCGCCCTGTCGGATGCGCTGCTGATCGCGGCGGGGGTGGCGGGCTTCGGCGCGGCATCGGAGCTGCTGCCCTGGCTCGGGCTGGCGATGCGCTGGGGCGGGGTGGCCTTTCTTCTGGTCTATGGCGCGCTCAGGTTCCGCGCGGCGCTGCGGGGCGGCGAGGCGCTGGTGCCTGCGGCGGGCGGCGCGGTGCCGCTGGGCCGGGTGCTGGGGACGGTGCTGGTGCTGACCTTCGCCAACCCGCATGTCTATCTTGACACGGTGGTGCTGCTCGGCTCGATCTCGGCGCAATACGACCCGCACCGGCTGGCCTTCGGGATCGGCGCGGCCTCGGCCTCGCTGGCGTTCTTCTCGGCCTTGGGTTTCGGCGCGCGGCTGCTGGCGCCGGTCTTTGCCCGCCCGCGGGCCTGGGTGGTGCTGGAGCTGCTGGTGGGCTGCACCATGTGGGCCATCGCGGCGGGGCTGGCGCTGGGCGGCTGAGGGCGAGATCGGGGGTTGAAGCTGCGCGCGAGATAGGGCTTTCATGCCGCCATGACCGACACCCTTTCCCCTTCGCGGAGCCGGACGCTGGAGGGCGTCGGCTGGATGCTCGCCTCGGGGCTGAGTTTCGTCGGGGTGACGGGGGTGGTGCGCTATCTCGGCACCGACCTGCCCGCCGCGCAATCGGCCTTCCTGCGCTTTGCCATCGGGCTGATCTTCGTGCTGCCCGCGTTGCGGTCGCTCCTGCGCGACGGGCTGCCCGCGGGGTCGCTGCCGGTCTTCGTCTGGCGCGGCGCCTTCCATACCGCGGCAGTGGTCTTCTGGTTTTACGCCATGGCGCGCATCCCGGTCGCCGAGGTGACGGCCATCGGCTATCTGAACCCGGTGCTGGTGACGCTGGGGGCGGCGCTGTTCTTCGGCGAGCGGCTGGCCTGGCGGCGGATGCTCGCCATCGCGGTGGCGCTGGTCGGCACGGCGATCGTGCTGCGCCCGGGGCTGCGCGAACTGAACGCGGGCCATCTGTCGCAGCTCATGGCGGCGACCTTCTTCGCCGGCAGCTACCTGCTGGTGAAGCGGCTGAGCGGCATCTCCGGGGCGGGGGCCATCGTGGCGATGATGTCGCTCTGCGTGACGCTGGGGCTTCTGCCCTTCGCGCTCTGGGTCTGGGTGCCGGTGAGCCCGAGCCAGATCGGCTGGCTGGCGCTGGTCGCGGCCTGCGCCACCTCGGGGCATTACTGCATGACGCGGGCCTTCCACGCCGCACCGCTGGCGGTGACGCAGCCTGTCACCTTCCTGCAACTGATCTGGGCGACTCTGCTGGGCGCGCTGGTCTTCGGGGAGGGGGTGGATGTCTTCGTGCTGCTGGGCGGGGCGATCATCATCGGGGCGATCAGCTATATCACGTGGCGGGAAGCCGTCGCGAACCGCGGCGTGACGCCGCCCGCGGCGCCCCAGACGCAGGGCCCGGTTTGACACTGGCGCGCGGCGCGGCATAGACAGGCGAAAATTCCAGAAGGACGGCGGAACATGAAGATTGCGATGATCGGCACCGGATACGTCGGCCTAGTGTCGGGGGTCTGTTTTTCGGACTTCGGCCATGAGGTGATCTGCGTCGACAAGGACCCGGCGAAGATCGAGATGCTGACCAACGGGCAGGTGCCGATCTTCGAGCCGGGGCTGGAAGCCCTGATGGTGAAGAACGTGGCTGCCGGGCGGCTGACCTTCACGCTGGATCTGGCGGCGGCGGTCGATGGGGCGGATGCGGTGTTCATCGCGGTGGGCACGCCGACGCGGCGCGGCGACGGCCATGCGGACCTGACCTATGTGATGGCGGCGGCGGCGGAGATCGGCCGGGCGCTGACCGGCTATGCCGTGGTGGTGACGAAATCCACCGTGCCGATCGGCACCAACCGCAAGGTGCAGGCCGTGGTGGCTGAGGCCAATCCGGCGGCGGAATTCGACGTGGCCTCCAACCCCGAGTTCCTGCGCGAGGGCGCCGCGATCGACGACTTCATGCGGCCCGACCGCGTGGTGGTCGGCGTCGAATCCGAGCGCGCCAAGAAGGTGATGGCCGACATCTACCGCCCACTGTTCCTGCGCGACTTCCCGGTGGTCTACACCGGGCTCGAAAGCGCCGAGATGATCAAATACGCGGCGAACGCCTTCCTCGCCACCAAGATCACCTTCATCAACGAGATCGCGGCGCTGTCCGAGCGGGTCGGGGCCGACATCAAGGCGGTGGCCAAGGGCATCGGGCTCGACGGGCGGATCGGCAACAAGTTCCTGCATGCGGGGCCGGGCTATGGCGGGTCGTGCTTCCCCAAGGATACCAGGGCGCTGGCCCGGATGGGGCAGGAGCATGCGGTGCCGATGCAGATCACCGAGACGGTCATCAAAGTGAACGACGAGATCAAGCGGCGGATGATCGACAAGATCACCGACCTCTGCGACGGTTCGGTCTATGACAAGACCGTGGCGGTGCTGGGCGTGACCTTCAAGCCGAACACCGACGATATGCGCGACGCGCCCTCGCTGACCATCGTGCCGGCGCTGGTCGGCATGGGCGCCAAGGTGCGGGTGGTGGACCCGGAGGGGCTGCGCGAGGGCAAGGCGCTGCTGCCGGGCGTCACCTGGATGGACGATGCCTATGCCGCGACCGAGGATGCCTCGGTGGTGGTGATCCTGACCGAGTGGAACGAGTTCCGCGCGCTGGATCTGGGGCGGATCGCCGAGAAGATGACCTCGGCCCGGATGGCCGATCTGCGCAACGTCTATTCGGAACGCGAAGCACTGGACGCAGGTTTCGACGCCTATATCGGCGTGGGCCGCTGAGGCGGCGACAGAACGGAGGCCGGAATGGCGGATCATGTGCTGGTGACGGGCGGGGCGGGCTATATCGGCTCGCATGCCTGCAAGGTGCTGAAGGCGGCGGGGTTCGTGCCCGTGGCCTTCGACAATCTCTCGACCGGCTGGTCGGAGGCGGTGCGTTACGGCCCGCTGGCGCAGGGCGACCTGATGGATCGCGCCAGCATCGACGCGGCCTTCGCGCAATACAAGCCCGTGGCGGTGATGCATTTCGCGGCGCTGTCGCTGGTCGGCGTGTCGATGAAGGACCCGGGCACCTACTGGCGGGTGAACGTCAACGGATCCTTGAACCTGATCGAGGCGACGGTGGCGGCGGGCTGCCGCAACTTCGTCTTCTCCTCGACCTGCGCCACCTATGGCGATCAGGACGGGGTGATCCTCGACGAGGACACGCCGCAGCGCCCGATCAACGCCTATGGCGCCTCGAAACGCGCCATCGAGGAAATGCTGGCCAATTTCGGCGCGGCCTATGACCTCAACCACGTGATCTTCCGCTATTTCAACGTGGCGGGCGCCGACCCCGACGGCGAGATCGGCGAGCAGCACGAGCCCGAGACGCATCTCATTCCGCTGATGCTGGAAGCGATCGAGGGCAAGCGCCCGGCGCTGACGGTGTTCGGCACCGATTACGACACGCCGGACGGTACCTGCATCCGCGACTATGTGCATGTGATGGATCTGGCCGAGGCGCATGTGCTGGGACTGAAGCATCTGCTGGCCGGCAAGGGCAACGGGGTCTACTGCCTCGGCACCGGCAAGGGCTTCTCGGTGCGCGAGGTGATCGAGCAGTCGCGCGTCGTCACCAACCGCGAGGTGCCCGTCGTCATGGGCGACCGGCGGGCGGGCGATGCGGTGGCGCTGGTCTCCGGCTCGGCCCGGGCGGTGCGGGAACTGGGATGGGAGCCGACACGCTCGACCCTGCCCGCGATGATCACCGACGCCTGGCGCTGGTCGCAGGCGCATCCTTTCAAGGAGTAGACGATGCCAGATGCCATAACCGAGCGGTTTGCGCTGGCCGAAGCCGTGGTCGGCGAGGCCGCGGCGCTGGCGCTCGACTTCTTCCAGAACCGCGACACGCTGGTGATCGAGGACAAGGCGAGCCCGCAGGACATCGTCAGCCGCGCCGACCGCGAGGTCGAGGAGCTGATCCGGGCGCGGATCTCGGCGGTCTATCCCGATGACGGTTTTCTCGGTGAGGAGGGCGGCACACAGGGGGGCTCTTCGGGCTTCGTCTGGGTGATCGACCCGATCGACGGCACGACACCTTTCCTGAACGGCCTGCCGCATTGGTGCGTGGTGCTGGCGCTGGTCAAGGACGGCGAGACGCTGGCCGGCGTGATCGAGCAGCCGCTGATGCAGGAGCGCTTTACCGCGCGGGCCGGGCAGGGAGCCTTCCTCAACGGGGTGCAGCTGAAACCGCGGCCCGAGATGGTGGTGGCCAATTCGGTGATCGCCATCGGCGCGAGCCACCGCACCCCGCCCGACCATTGCGCCGCGGTGATCCGCGAGCTGATGACGGCGGGCGGGCTGTTCTACCGCAACGGGTCAGGGGCGATCATGCTGGCCTCGGTCGCGGCGGGGCGGCTTGGCGGCTATTACGAGCCGCACATGAACGCCTGGGACTGTCTGGCGGCGCTTCTGATGATCCGCGAGGCCGGAGGGCGCGTTGCCCCCTTTCCCGGCGACGGATCGGGTGGCATGGTGATCGCCGCGCAGCCTCAGGTCTGGGACGGGCTGCAGGCGGTTCTGGCCGCCGCTGGATGAGCCGAAAGGGGAGGGCGCCGATGCAGGGGATGACACGCCGGATGGCCATGGCGGGGCTGCTGCTGCTGGCAGCCTGTGGCAAGCCCGGCAGCGCGCCCGATCCCACGCCGCAGCCTGCGGGCGCGGTCGAGGTGATGCGGCTGATCTCGGATTACGCGCAGCATTACGAGGTGCCGGAGGAGCTGCTGCACCGGATGGTGCAGCGCGAGAGCGGCTACAACCCCGGGGCGCGCAACGGGCCCTATTACGGGCTGTTGCAGATCCACCCGCAGACCGCCCGCACCATGGGCTTCCGCGGCGAGCCGCATCAGCTGCTCGATGCCGAGACCAATCTGCGCTATGCCGGGAAATACCTGCGCGGCGCCTGGCTGGTGGCGCGGGGCGACCATGACCGCGCCGAGATGTGGTATGCCAAGGGCTACTACTACGAGGCCAAGCGGATGGGGCTTCTGGAAGAAACCGGGCTGCGCTGAGCGGCGGCCCGCGTGGCTTTTCGACATAAAGTGTAATGTCTTGTGTGCAAGCCCTGCGGGGCTTGCCGTTGCACCCCCTGCGGCGCCGATCTAGCATTCGGCATGATCACCCAGAAGATGAAATATGCCCTGAAGGCGCTCATGGCGCTTGCCGATGAAAAGGCAGGTGAGGGCCGGGCGTTGCGGATCGAGGATATCGCGCAACGGTCGGAGACGCCGAAGCGGTTTCTGGAGCATATCCTGCTGGAGATCCGCAACGCGGGCTACATCGCCAGCATCCGCGGCCGCAATGGCGGCTACCTGCTGATCAAGGAGCCCTCCTCGATCCCGCTCAGCGACCTGCTCAGGATGATCGACGGGCCGATCGCGCCGCTGCCCTGTCTCTCGCGCCGGGCCTACCAGCGCTGCGAGGATTGCCGGGACGAGACCGCCTGCCGCATCCGCAAGGTCTTTGCCGAGGTGTTCTGGTCTTACCTGCTGCTGATCGAATCGCTGACGCTGGCCGATCTGGCCGGGTCGCAGGCGACGATGGCCGAGATCATGGCTTTGCCGACCACCGCCGCCTGAAGTTCGGGCTCTCAGCCCTCAGCCCTCAGCCCTCAGCCCTCAGGCATCAGGAAGATCTCGCGCAGGCTGGCGGTGGGGCTGGCCTGAAGCGCGAAGAGCGCGGCCTGCGCCACGTCGTCGGGCTGGATCTTGTCGGGCTTGGGCTGGTCGAAAAAGGCGGTGTTCACCATGCCCGGGGCGATGACCGTGCAGCGCCCGCCCCATTCGGCCATCTCGGCAGCCAGATTGGCGCCGAAGCCATGCACGAACCACTTGCTCGCGCCATAGACCGAGCCCTTGATCTCGCGCCGTCCGGCGGCGGAGCCGGTGAGCAGCATGTGCCCCTTGGCGGCACGCAGATGCGGCAGGGCGGCATGGGCGGTGTAGAGCACGCCCATCACGTTCACATGGATCATCCGGTGCCATGCCTCGGGATCGCCCTTCTCGACACCGGGCTGCTCCAGCCCCATGCCGGCATTGGCGAAGGCGGCATCGACCGCGCCGAAGCGGTCCGCAAGCTGCGAAAGCGCCTCGGTCAGGTCTTCGGCGCGGCTCACGTCGCCGGGCAGGGCCAGCGCGGCCTCGCCCAGTTCGGCGGCGAGCGGTTCCAGCTTTTCGGCGCGGCGGGCGAAGAGGCCGACGTTCCAGCCTTGCGCCACGGCGGCGCGGGCGGTGGCCTCGCCGATGCCGCTGGAGGCGCCGGTGATGAAGAGGGTCTTCTTTGTCATGCGGTATCCTTTCCGGGAGATGCTCAATCAACGCGCGACAGCGGGGATTGGTTCGGTCGCAGCATCAGTGCCGCATCTGCGGCAGCGGTTCGCGTCTTGACTCGGACGGGCGGCTTTCTGAATATCGCGCCACCCGATTGTCGGGGAATGTCATTTCAAGCACCGGCAATCTGCAATACATGCATTCTGACGCCTCACCGTGACGGTGGCGTATTTTTTGGAGACATTGATGACGATGAAAGTCCTTTTCACTGGCGCGGACGGCTATATCGGTGGCCTGCTCGGCCCGTATCTGCTGCAGAAGGGCCTCGATGCCGTCGGGCTGGACACGGGTTTCTATCGCAAGGGCTGGCTCTACCCGACTTCGGCGCCGCGTCCGGCGGTGCTGACCAAGGACATCCGTTCGGTCACGGCGGAGGATCTGCAGGGCTTCGACGCCATCGCCCATCTGGCCGAACTGTCGAACGACCCGCTCGGCCAGCAGAGCCCGGGTCTGACGCATGAGATCAACCACGGCGGCTCGGTGCATCTGGCCAACATGGCGCGCAAGGCGGGCATCAAGCGCTTCGTCTACATGTCGTCCTGTTCGGTCTATGGCGTGGGCCAGCCCGACCAGATCCTCGACGAGACGAGCCCGGTGAACCCGCAGACCGCCTACGCCGAATGCAAGGTGAAGGTCGAGGAAGACCTGACCAAGATGGCGGGCGACGATTTCGAGCCCTGCTTCCTGCGCAACGCCACCGCCTATGGCGCGAGCCCGCGCCAGCGGTTCGACATCGTGCTGAACGACCTCTGCGGTCTGGCTTGGACCACGGGCAAGATCACCCTCCTGTCCGACGGCTCGCCCTGGCGCCCGCTGGTGCATGCGCTGGACATGTGTCAGGCGGTGCATCTGTCGCTGACGGCCCCGGCCGACGCGATCCGTGGCCAGCGCTACAACGTCGGCTCCAACGACCAGAACTACCGCGTGCTGGAGATCGCCCAGATCGTCGCGCGCAGCTTCCCGGGCTGCGAGCTGGAAGTGGGCCAGCCCTCGGCCGACAACCGTTCCTACCGGGTGAATTTCGACAAGATCGGCAAGGTTCTCCCCGAGTTCAAATGCCAGTGGACCGCCGAGAAGGGCGCCCAGCAGATGCGGCAGGTCTTCGAGCGGATCGGCATGACCGCCGAGGAATTCTCCTCCGAGCCCTTCACCCGGCTGAAGATGCTGAACCGGCTGCGCAAGACGGGGCTTCTCGACGAGAAGCTGTTCTGGGCCAACCCGGTTGTCGAGGCGATGGACGCATGATCATCGTCGACACGGCGCTGGCCAAGCGCGAGGCAGCAGGCCGCCCGATCCGGGTGGCGATGGTGGGTGCGGGCTTCATGGGGATCGGCATCGCGGTGCAGATCGCCAAATCGGTGCCGGGCATGGTGCTGGTCGGCATCGCCGCGCGGCGCGCCGAACAGGGCATCGCCGCCTTCGAGAAGAGCCGCGAGGGCGAGACGGTGCGCACCGCCGCCACCGTGGCCGAGGTCGAGGCCGCGATGGCCGAGGGCGTGCCGGTGGTGACCGAGGACCCGGCAGTGCTGGCCGAGGCGCGGGGCTATGACGCGCTGGTGGAAGTGACCGGCTCGATGGATTATGCGCTGTCGGCGGTGGAAATGGCGATTGCCACCAAGCGGCATGTGATCCTGATGAATGCCGAGCTTGATGGCACCGTGGGCCCGCTTCTGAAGAAGAAGGCCGATGCGGCGGGGGTGATCTACACCAATTGCGATGGCGACCAGCCCGGGGTGCAGATGAACCTCTGGCGCTTCGTCAAGGGCATCGGGGTGAAGCCGGTGCTCTGCGGCAACATCAAGGCGCTGCAGGACGAATACCGTACGCCCGAGACCCAGCGCGGCTTTGCCGAGAAATGGGGCCAGAAGGCCGAGATGGTGACCTCCTTCGCCGATGGCACCAAGATCTCCTACGAGCAGGCCATCGTCGCCAACGGCACCGGCATGCGGGTGGCCAAGCGCGGGATGATCGGGATCGACCCGACCAACAAGAACCCGACGCTGCCGCTGCGCCCGCTCGAAGACTATGTGGCGATGTTCGCGCCGCATCTCGACCCAGAGGGGCCGGGGATCGTCGATTACATCGTCGGCGCGCGGCCCGGGCCGGGGGTCTTCGTGCTCGGCACCCATGACGATCCGGTGCAGAAGCATTACCTCAACCTCTACAAGCTCGGGGAGGGGCCGTATTACCTGTTCTACACGCCCTATCACCTGTGCCATTTCGAGGTGCCAATGACCGTCGCCCGCGCGGTGCTGTTCGACGATGCGGCGCTGGCGCCGATCGACGGGCCGCTGGTCGGCGTGGTGGCGGTGGCCAAGCGCGACCTGACGGCGGGCGAGACGCTCGATGGGATCGGCGGCTTCATGGCCTACGGACAGGCCGACAATTCCGAGGTGATCGCCAAGGAGCGGCTGCTGCCGATGGGTCTGGCCGAGGGCTGCGTGCTGACGCGCGACGTGGCCAAGGACGAGGTGCTGACCTTCGCCGATGTGCGCATCCCGGAAGGCCGCCGCATCGACGCGCTCTATGCCGAGATGGAGCAGGCGTTCGGGCTGGTCTGAGGACTGGGGCGCAGGAACAGGAAGGCCGGTCCCGCGGGGCCGGCCTTCTGCTTTGTAACGATCGCCGCGCCACGAGCGACGTCCACATCTAGGTCGATGAGTTCCTTCGGAACACATCGTATTGTGCCTCGAAGGCGCGCTTGTAGGCGGGCCGTCCGGTTGCACGGGCGATGTAGCCCATGAGCGGTCGATGGTCTTCCAGAAGCCCCGATCCTTCCAGCCTGCGGAGTGCATGGACCATCAGGATATCTGCGGCGCTGAACGTCCCGGCCAGCCAGATCGAGGTCCCGAGCGCTGCTGCAAGCTGATCCAGCCGCATCCTGATCCTGTCGTCGACCATGGCGAAGCGCTCAGGCTGCCAACTCCTGCCGGCTTCGAAATACTTGACGTGATCGCGCTCCACGATGGGGGGCTCGACCGTGTTCAAGGCGGCGAACATCCAGCTTTTGACGGTGGCGCGCCCTGCCGCATCTTCAGGCAACAGGCCGGCATGGCTCTCCGCGAGGTGAAGCACGATGGCACCGGATTCGAACAACACCACGTTCCCGTCTTCATAGGTCGGTATCTGGCCGAACGGCTGGAGCTTGAGGTGGGGAGGCGCCTTCATCTCATCGAAGGAGACCAATCGCACGTCATAGGGACGGCCGATTTCTTCAAGCGCCCAGCGCACCCGCATGTCCCGCGCAAGCCCTGCGCCTTTGTCCGGCGATGTCCTGAACGCTGTGATCGTGGGCATGGTGCTCATCCGGAAGGTGGCGGCTCTCCCCTGCATCCTAGCATGACGCAGGGAGAAGCCGACGTTGTTCCCGATGTCGCGATCATCGACAGGGGCTCCGAGCGGTGGTTGCCGCTGCGAACCCTGCGTCTGGGTGTCCGCGCCCGGAGCTGCGGTCCCGGGGTTGGACTTCTGCTGTTAGGGCCCGCCTCAGCCGGCGGTGTAATCCGGCCAGGCCGCGTCCTTTTCCGAGATCACCGTGACCTCCACCGGCCAGTCGATGCCGAAGGCCGGGTCGTTCCAGCGCACGCCGCCTTCGGTGCCCGGCGCATAGGCGGTCGAGACGAGGTAGGAGACCGCCGCGCCGTCCGCCAGCGTCAGGTAGCCATGGGCGAAGCCCTCGGGGATGTAGAGCTGGCGGTGGTCGCCCGCGGTCAGGGTGAAGCCTTCCCACTTCATGTAGGTGGAGGAGTCCTCGCGCAGGTCGATGATCACGTCATGGATGCTGCCCCGGATGCAGGTCACCACCTTCACCTCGGCATGGGGGGCGTGCTGGTAATGCATGCCGCGCAGCGTGCCCTTCAGGTGGTTGAAGGAGTTGTTGTGCTGCACGAAGCGGGTCTTCAGCCCGGCGTTGGCCATCTCGGTCTCGCAGAAGCTGCGGGCGAAATAGCCGCGCTCGTCGGTGCGGGGCTCTTCCTCGATGATGAAGGCATCTTGCAGGGTGGTGGGAATGAAACGCATTGGGCGAGGGCCTCTGGTCTGGAAATGCGCCTCCGCGCGGGAGGCCTGTTGAAATGTCGCGCGGGCGAGAGTGGCGGGATTCGGCGCGGCGGGCAACCGCAAAGCGGCGCCCGGGCGCGGGGGCGGGCGGCATAAAGGGCTTAATCTGCGGCGGAAAACCGGATAGGCAGAGAGAGGCCCCCGGCCTGCCCCTTTTCCTTGCACAGAGATACCGCCATGGACCAGTCAACCTCCCTCGCCACGCTCACCGGCGGAGAAGCCATCGTGCGCCAGCTGGTCACCGAAGGCGTGACGGATGTGTTCTGCGTGCCCGGCGAAAGCTATCTCGCCGTGCTCGACGCGCTGCATGACGCGGAGGTCAAGGTGACGATCTGCCGGCAGGAGGGCGGGGCGGCGATGATGGCCGAGGCGCATGGCAAGCTGACCGGCAAGCCCGGCATCTGTTTCGTCACGCGCGGCCCGGGGGCGACCAATGCCGCCGCCGGGGTGCATGTGGCGATGCAGGATTCGACGCCGATGATCCTGTTCGTCGGCCAGATCGAGACCGGGATGCGCGAGCGCGAGGCGTTTCAGGAGGTGGATTACCGCGCGGTCTTCGGCTCGATGGCGAAATGGGTGACCGAGATCGACGACGCCGACCGAGTGCCGGAGCTCGTCGCGCGGGCCTTCCATGTGGCGACCTCGGGTCGTCCGGGGCCGGTGGTGATCGCGCTGCCGGAGGACATGCTGGTGGCGATGACGGGGGCGGAGGCCGTGCCGCCGATGCGGCCCGCCGATGCGGCGCCGAGCGCCGGGGCGCTGGCCGAGCTCGCCGCGCTTCTGGATGCCGCCGAGCGCCCGCTGATCGTGGCGGGCGGCAGTGGCTGGGATGCCGAGGCGGTGACGCGGCTGGCGGGCTTCGCCGAGGCCTTCTCCTGCCCGGTCACGGTCTCGTTCCGGCGGCAGGGGCTGTTTCCCTGCGACCATCCGAATTTCGCCGGCGATCTGAGCGTCGGCGCCAACCCGAAGCTGGTGGACTATGCCAAGGCGAGCGATCTGGTGCTGCTTCTGGGCGGGCGGCTGTCGGAGATGCCGAGCCAGTCCTACAGTCTGCTGACCATTCCCAGCCCGTCGCAAAAGTTCATCCACGTCCATCCGGGGGCCGAGGAGATTGGCCGGGTCTATCGCCCGGATCTCGCCTTCAACATGACCCCGCGCGCCTTCCTTGCCGGGGTGGGTGCGCTGAAGGGCCGCCGCGACCGCAAGGGGCTTCTGGCCGAGGGCCATGCCATCTATCACAGCTGGAGCGACACGCCGACCGAGGTGCCGGGCAGCTTCAACCTCGGCGAGGTGATGGTGGCGCTGCGCAACGAGCTGCCGCGCGATGCGGTGGTGACCAATGGCGCGGGCAATTATGCGATCTGGCTGCACCGCTACTACCGCTACCGCCAGTTCGGCACCCAGCTTGCGCCGACCTCCGGCTCGATGGGGTTCGGCCTGCCTGCGGCGGTGGCGGCGAAGCGGGTGATGCCGCAGAAGACGGTGGTGGCCTTCGCCGGCGACGGCTGTTTCCTGATGACCGGGCAGGAGTTCGCGACGGCGGTGCAATACGATCTGCCGGTGATCGTCGTCGTGGTAGACAACGGCATGTATGGCACGATCCGCATGCATCAGGAGCGGGAATACCCGGGCCGGGTGATCGGCACCGAGCTGAAGAACCCCGATTTCGCCGCCTATGCCCGCGCCTTCGGCGGTCATGGCGAGCGGGTGGAGACCACGGCCGAGTTCATGCCCGCCTTCCGCCGCGCGCAGGACAGCGGCAAGCCCGCGATCCTGCATTGCGTGACCGACCCCGAGGCCCTGACCCCCGCCCGCTCGCTGAGCCAGATCCGCGCCGCCTCACAGGCCGCCGGGCGCTGAGCCGCCGCCCCGCCACCGCCTCCGCGGCCCCGACGGGCTGGGGAGCGCCGATCCACGCCTCCCAACTGGAAAGACCCCCCGCATGAAACCCGATGTTCTGGTGATCGCCCCGATCCGCCCCAAGCAGATGGCGCTGCTCGAAGCCAGCTACCGGCTGCACCGCTACGATCAGGCGGCGGAGAAGGCCGCCTTTCTGGCCGAGGTCGGGCCGTCCTGCGTGGCGGCGGTGACCAACGGCCATGCGCCGCTCGACCGCGCGATGATCGAGGCTCTGCCGGCGCTGCAGCTCGTGGCCTGCGTCTCGGCGGGGTTCGAGAGCATCGACCTCGACGCGCTCACCGAGCGGGGGGTGCGGATGACCACCACGTCGGACGCGCTCTTCGACGACGTGGCCGATACCGCGCTGATGCTGATGCTGGCGGCGCGGCGCGACCTGCGGCGCGCGGATGCCTATGTGCGGTCCGGCGACTGGGGGCGGCAGGGGATGTATCCGCTGCAAACCTCGATCCGGGGCAAGAAGCTCGGCATCGTCGGCATGGGCCGGATCGGTCAGGCCATCGCCCGGCGCTGCGAGGGGCTGGGGATGGAGGTCGCCTATAGCGGTCGGTCGAAGAAGGACCTGCCGCAGGCCTATATCGCCGCCCCGGTCGATCTGGCGCGCTGGGCCGATGTGCTGATGGTGGCGGTGGCGGGCGGGCCCGACACGCGCAATCTGGTGGACGAGGCGGTGATCCGGGCGCTGGGGCCGGAGGGCACGCTGGTCAACATCGCCCGTGGCACGGTGGTGGACGAGCCCGCGCTGATCGCGGCGCTGGGCGACGGCGGGCTCGGCTCGGCGGGGCTCGATGTCTTCCTGAACGAGCCGACCCCGGACCCGGCGCTGACCGCGCTGCCGAATGTCACGCTCTATCCGCACCACGCGAGCGGGACGGAAGAGACGCGCGATGCGATGGCGCAGCTGGTGGTGGACAATCTGGCGGCGCATTTCGCCGGGAAGCCGCTGTTGACGCCTGTCAACTGACGGGAACCGGGGGCAGGGCGCCCCCGGCGGGCCTGAGCAGCGCTCAGACCTTTTCGACCAGCTTGGGGTCGGTGGCGGCGGGCTCTTCCGCGGCGCCGTCCTTGACGCCCTTCTGGAAGGCGGCGATACCTCTGCCGACCTCGCCCATCAGGCTGCTGACCTTGCCGCGCCCGAAGAGCACGAGCACCACGGCGCCGATGATGAGGATTTCGGGAAGACCGAGTCTGCCGAACATGGGAAATGACCTTTCGGATCGACCCTCGACGGCGCTGTGGCCGGAGGGGAAGGAATGGAAGATGCGGGGCCGCCCGCTCCAGGGGCGGCAGGCTCCGGCCTCGGGCCGGGTCAGGCCTGCCGCGGCGGGGCGCGGGCCCGGGGGGCGGGCAGGCTGCGGCCGGCGGGGGCGGCGGTGAGAGCCGCGGCCAGATCGGCGCGGCGGGGCAGCAGCTCGGGCCCCGGTGTTAGGGCATCTGCGGCCAGCGGAGGATCGCCCGCGCCGTCTTCGGGCAGGGCAGGCGCAAGCCGCGGCATTTCGGCGGCGAGCCCGCTCTGCCCTTCGCCCGCGCTGCCGGGGAAGGGACCCGGCGTGCCGATGAGGCAGAGGCAGGCCAGCACGATCCGCAACAGCAGGGCAGGCAACACTCCGGCAAGGGGCTGGGCGGCGCGCATCATCGCCGGAAGCTGACATCAGCCCGCGACAAAGGCAAGATAGGCTGCGCCCGGTCGGCGCCCGAGCCTCGCCGCCATTGAAACTGGACGTGGGATCGGGGATGGTCGGCTTTCGCCCCGTGGTGTCGATTGCCGGAATGGATGAATGATCTTTGAAATAGCCCTTGTTCTGCTGCTGACAGTGTTGAACGGGATGCTCGCCATGTCGGAGCTGGCCATCGTCTCCGCCCGGACACCGCGGCTGAAGATGCTGGCCGACCGCGGCAGCAAGGGCGCCGCCACCGCGATGCGGCTGGCGGAGGAGCCGGGCAAGTTTCTCTCCAGCGTGCAGATCGGCATCACGCTGGTCGGCGTGCTGTCGGGTGCCTTCTCCGGCGCGACGCTGGGGGCAAGGCTCGCCGACACGCTGCGCGACGCGGGGCTGTCGCCCGTCGCCTCGAACACGCTGGGGGTGGGGACGGTCGTCGTGCTCATCACCTATCTGTCGCTGATCGTGGGCGAGCTGGTGCCGAAGCAGATCGCGCTGAAGGCGCCCGAGAAGGTGGCGGCGAAGGTGGCGCCGCTGATGCTCGGCATCTCTCGGGTGGCGGCGCCGCTGGTCTGGCTGCTCGACAACTCCGGTCGGCTGGTGCTGAAACTGCTGTCGCAGTCGGGGGGCGCCGAGAGCAATGTCAGCGACGAGGAGGTGCGCTATGTCATCGCCGAGGCCGAGACCTCGGGGGCGATGCAGCCTGCCGAAAGCAAGATGATCGCCGGGGTGATGCGCATCGCCGACCGCACCGCGCGCGGGCTGATGACGCCGCGCCACGAGGTCGAGATCGTCGATCTGGCCAATACCCCGCGCGAGATCCGCAGCCGCTTCCAGAACTCGCGCCGCTCGCGCCTGCCGGTGCGGGATGGCGACGACGAGAACATCATCGGCGTGGTCACCATCCGCGACATCCTGACGCCGGGCTTCCTGCGCCCCGGTTACGACCTGCGCGCCGCGGTGCAGGAGACGCCGGTGGTGCGCGACGGTCTGGGCGCGCTGGAAGTGATCCAACGGCTACGCAACTCGCCCTCGCATATGGTGCTGGTCTATGACGAATACGGCCATTTCGAGGGCATCATCACCGCGATGGACGTGCTGGAGGCGATCACCGGCGAGTTCAGCGACGCGGTGGAGGACGAGCCCAAGGTCGTCACCCGCGCCGATGGCTCGCTGCTCGTGGCGGGCTGGATGCCGGTGGACGAATTTGCCGAACTGCTGCACGCCGACCTGCCCGAGAGCCGCGGCTACGAGACCGTGGCGGGGCTGGTGCTGGAGCTGACCGGCCACCTGCCGGTGGTGGGCGAGACGCTGGTCTTCAACGGCTGGGCGATCGAGGTGGTGGACCTCGACGGCCGACGGATCGACAAGCTCTTGGTGACGCGGAAGGGGTAAGCCTTCGGCCACCCCCATGCGGGGGGCGAAGGCAAGGTCTTGTTTCCGTGAGGGAAAGTGGCAGCCCGTAGGGGAGTCGAACCCCTCTTCCCAGGTTGAAAACCTGGTGTCCTAACCGATAGACGAACGGGCCACGCTGGACGTGGCGGGTTCTAGAACGCGGCGCGGCGGCGCGCAAGAGGCAAAACGCAGGAATGTCGCATGACGGGGAGAGTTTCCGTCATGCGGGGGAGGGGCGGTCAGCGGTCGATCTGGGCCGCCATGATGGCGATGGCCTGCTGGTAGACGGTGGCGGCGTTCCACTCGCGGATCACGGCGAAGTTCGGCTCGCCCTCCTGATAGCCGGCACCCGGCCGCCAGCCCTTCTGGGCGAAGAAATTCGCCGTCGAGGCCATCGAGTCGGTCAGGTTGTAGAGGTCGATCCGGCCGTCACCGTTGCCGTCGACGCCGTAAGCGAGCACGTTGCCCGGCAGGAACTGGGTATGGCCGACCTCGCCATGCTTGGCCCCGACCGATTGCGTGGTGATCGTGCCGCGGTCGACCAGCTGCAGCGCGGCGAGGAGGTGTCCGGTGAAGAACTCGGTGCGGCGGCAGTCGTAGGACAGGGTGGCGATGGCCGAGACCACATTGGTGTCGCCCATGAAGCCGCCGAAGCCGGTCTCCATGCCATGCACCGCGAGGAGGATGCCGGGCGGCACGCCATAGGCGCGTTCCAGCGCGGCGAAGAGCTCGGCGTTGCGCGCCTTGCGCGAGCGGCCCTGCGAGACGATGGTGCTGGCGCCGCGCACCTCCATGAACTTCGACAGCGAGTATTTGAAGCTCTTCTGGTTGCGGTCGGCCGAGATCGTCGCCTTGGAATAGCTGGTGCCCATCAGCGCGTCGATGCCGCGCTGCCCGACGCCGACCGCGGCGGCCTCCTGCGCCATCTGCGGCTTCCAGGCCTCGTATCCGGCGGAGGTGTCGCCGCAGGGCGCCGCAAGCGCGGCGGAGGGCAGCAGGGCTGCGAGGCAAAGGGCTGGGATAAGGCGCATCGTGAGATCCTGTTGAGGTCAATCACGCCACTCTAGGCTGACCGTTGCGTCGCGCAAGAGCCGCGCGGCACAACTGACGCGAGTGTCATCGTCGCGGGTCGACCCGCCGCCCGGTCGCGGGGTCGAAGAAATGCGCGGCCTCGATGTCGAAGACGGCATGCAGCCGCTCGCCCGGCTTCAGCGCGGCATTGCCGGGCAGACGCACCACCATCGCCTCGGCGGCCGAGGTGACATGGCCGGGGAAGGCGCAATGGGCATAGGCGTCGGCCCCCAGCGTCTCCACCGCCAGCACGGTCAGCTCGATGGCCCCGACGCCTCCAGGCTGCGTTACAGCGCGGATATGCTCGGGGCGGATGCCGAAGAGGATCGGCTGGCCGGGCTCGGCCGGAGCCGGGCAGGCCAGCACCGCGCCGCCGGGCAGGGTCAGGCCCGCGCCGTCGGACGTGACGGTGGCTGCGAGGATGTTCATCGCCGGCGAGCCGATGAAGCCCGCGACGAAGGTGGTGGCGGGGCGTTCGTAGATCCGCATCGGCGTGTCGATCTGCTCGGCCACGCCCGCGTTCATCACGATCAGCCGGTCGGCCAGGGTCATCGCCTCGACCTGATCGTGGGTGACATAGAGCGAGGTGGTGCCGACGCGGCGCTGCAGCTCCTTGATCTGCAGCCGCATCTGCACCCTGAGCTTGGCGTCGAGGTTCGACAGCGGCTCGTCCAGCAGGAAGGCCGCCGGGTCGCGCACCAGCGCCCGGCCCATCGCCACCCGCTGCCGCTGCCCGCCCGAGAGCGCGCGGGGCTTGCGGTCGAGATAGGGCTGCAGCTCCAGCATCTCGGCCGAGCGCGCCACCCGCTCGGCGATCTCGGCCTTGGGCATGCCCGAGATCTTCAGGCCGTAGGCCATGTTCTCGCGCACGGTCATATGCGGGTAGAGGGCGTAGTTCTGGAACACCATGGCGATGTCGCGCGCCCTGGGTTCCAGATCGTTCACCACGCGGCCGTCGATGGCGATGGTGCCAGAGGTGATCTCCTCCAGCCCCGCCACCATGCGCAACAGCGTGGACTTGCCGCAGCCCGAGGGGCCGACGATGACCACGAATTCCTCATCGGCAATGTCGATCGACACGCCATGGATGACCTCCATGCCGGAATAGCTTTTCCGAACGTCCGTCAGGGTGATCCGCGCCATTACTTCTCCGTTTCCACGAGGCCCTTCACGAACCAGCGCTGCATCAGCACGACCACGAGGATCGGCGGCAGGATCGCCAGCATCGAGGTGACCATCACGAGATTCCAGGGGGTGTCGGCATCGGCGAAGGAGATCATCTTCTTCAGCGCGATGACGATGGTGTTCATCGAGTTCGAGTTCGTGACCAAGAGCGGCCAGAGATATTGCGTCCAGCCGTAGATGAAGAGGATCACGAAGAGCGCGGCGATATTGGTCAGGGACAGCGGCAGCAGGATGTCCTTGAAGAAGCGCCACGGCCCCGCGCCATCGACGCGGGCAGCCTCGAGCAGCTCGTTCGGGATGGTCATGAAGAACTGCCGGAACAGGAGCGTCCCGGTGGCCGAGGCGACCAGCGGCAGGATGAGCCCTGCGTAGGTGTCGATCAGCTTGAGGTCGACCATGACCTTGTAGGTCGGCAGGATGCGGACTTCCACAGGCAGCATCAGGGTGATGAAGATCAGCCAGAAGCAGACCATGCGCAGCGGGAAGCGAAAGAAGACGATGGCATAGGCCGAGGCCATCGAGATCACGATCTTGCCGAAGGCGATGCCGAGGGCGACGACCGTGGTGTTCCAGAGGAGCCGCCCGACGCCCACGCCGCCGATGCGGCCCACGCCGCCGGTCATGGCGTCGCCGTAATTCTCCACCAGCTCCGGCCCGGGCAGCAGCGGCAGGGGCGGGCGCAGGATGGTCTGGATCGAATGGGTCGAGGCGATGAACACGTAGTAGATCGGGAAGGCCACGACGATCACGCCGATGACCAGAAGGAAATGCGCGATGACCCGGCTGCGGGTCTTCACGCCGATCATCTCACCCTCAGCCATAATGCACCCTCCGCTCGACATATTTGAACTGGAAGGCGGTCAGGCTGATGACGATCACCATCAGGATCACCGATTGCGCCGCCGATTCGCCGAGGATCAGGTTCACGAAGCCGTCGTTGTAGACCTTGTAGACCAGCGTTTCGGTCGATTTGCCGGGGCCGCCGCCGGTGACGGCATGGATGATGCCGAAGGTGTCGAACAGCGCGTAGACCGTGTTCACCACCAGAAGGAAGAAGGTCGTCGGCGCCAGCAGCGGGAAGACGATGGTCCAGAACCGCCGGGCCGAGCCCGCGCCGTCGATCGCCGCCGCCTCCAAGAGCGAGCGGGGGATGGCCTGCAGGCCGGCGACGAAGAACAGGAAATTGTAGCTGATCTGCTTCCAGCTCGCCGCGGCGACCACCAGCGTCATCGCCTGGCTGCCGTTCAGGAGCGGGTCCCAGTTGATCCCCAGCTGGCGCAGCGGCCAGGCCAGCGTGCCGAAGGAGGGGTTGAACATGAAGAGCCAGAGCATCCCGGCGATGGCGGGGGCCACCGCATAGGGCCAGATCATCAGCGTCCGGTAGAAACCCTTGCCGCGCACGACCTTCTCGGCCTGCACCGCCAGCAGAAGCGCGATGGCCATCGAGAAGAAGGCGGTCAGCACCGAGAAGACCGCGGTGACCTGGATGGAATTCACATAGGCCGGGTCGGAGAGCACCCGGCGGAAGTTGGCGAGACCGACGAACTGGGTCTTCAAGCCGAACGCGTCCTCGCGCAGCGTCGACTGGCGCAGCGCCTGCACGGCGGGCCAGTAGAAGAACACGAAGGAGATCGCGAGTTGCGGGGCAACCAGCAGCCAGGGCAGCAGGCGGTGGGGGAATGTGGCTCGGTTCATCCGGGGATGGGCCGCCCTGAGACGGGCGGCCCTTGCCTTTTCAGCCGCCGATGGCCTGCTTGATGGCCTCGTTGCCGCGCTCCACCGCGTTGTCGAGCGCTTCCTGAGCGGTTTGCTGGCCGGCGAGCATCTTCTCGAACTCCTCGTTCTGGATGTCGCGGACCTGCGGCAGGTTCACCAGACGCACGCCCTTGGAGTTGGCGGTCGGCTCCTTGCCCATCATCTGGGTGATCGGAACCTCGCGGCCCGGGTTCTCGTCGTAGAAGCCCGAAGCCTTGGTCGCCTCATAGGCTTCCAGCGTCACCGGCAGGTAGCCCGAGGTCTGGTGCAGGTATTCCTGAACCTCGACCTGCGAGAGATAGCCGAAGAAGGAGGCGACGCCGGCATAGGTCTCGTCCGACTTGCCGCCCATCACCCAGAGGCTCGCGCCGCCCGGGGTGGTGTTCTGCGGGCCGCCCGCGTCGGTGTCATAGGGCATCTGGCCGATGCCGTAGTTCATGCCCGATTTCACGATGTCGCCCAGACCGCCCGAGCTCTCGGTGAAGATGCCGCATTCGCCGGCGAGGAAGATCTGCTTGGCCTCCGAGGTGCGGCCGCCGTATTTGAAGGTGCCGTCCTTGGCCAGATCGGCGAGCGCCTGGAAGTGGTTGACGAAGACCGGCTCGTTGATCTTCAGCTCGGCATTCACGTCGGCGAGGCCGTTCTCGTTCGTGGCGTAGGAGACATCGTTCCAGGCCGCGAAATTCTCCAGATGGATCCAGGTCAGCCAGGTCGAGGTGTAGCCGCACTCCGCCGCGCCGCTTTCCTTGATCTTCTTCGACATGTCCCAGACTTCGTTCCAGGTCTTCGGCGGGGTGTTCACGTCCAGCCCGGCCTTCTCGAAGATGTCCTTGTTGTAGTAGAGGATCGGCGAGGAGGAGTTGTAGGGGAAGGACAGCATGGTGCCGTCGGGCTTGGAGTAGTAGGCCACGATGCCCGGCAGGTATTTCGACTTGTCGAAGGTCGCGCCGCCCATCGACAGCACGTCGGCCACCGGCATGATCGCGCCTTCTGCGGCCATCATCACGCCCGTGCCCACGTCGAAGACCTGGATGATGTCGGGGGCCTGACCGGCGCGGAAGGCGGCGATGCCCGCGTTCAGCGTTTCGGGATAGGTGCCCTTGAACACCGGCATCACCTTGTAGTCGGACTGGCTGGCGTTGAAATCGCTGGCGATCTTCTCCACCACTTCGCTGTTCGCGCCGGTCATCGCATGCCACCAGCTGATCTCGGTCTGGGCGGCCGCGGCTCCGGCCTGGAGGGCCAGGAACATGGCGCTCGCGGCGAGGAAATCTTTTCTGATCATGGTCTTCTCCCTGAATGTTGCAGGTGCCTCTTTGGTGTGGACCGGACCTACCTGCGATATGTGACAGCAGTGCGATACCGAGGCCGCCGGGCGGCACCGATGCCTCGAACGCTGGCGCAAAGGCCGGGCCTCCTCTCCCGGTTGCGGCTGCGCAGCGTTCGGCGCTCGTCAGGCGAAAGGATCAAATGCTTCGCGCAGCTTCGCAAGAGCGAAAATGCGCGAATCGCAGGCATTTTCGATCGGCGACGGTTCTCTTTCGGGCTTGAGCGGACCAGCGCCGGGTCAGCGGCGATCGGTCCCGCCTGCCGGGTGCTTGGCAAGCCGGGCAGAACGGCGCAAGAGAGAGGCGGAAAAACCGGAGCCGCAGATGATGCCTTTCCCCCGCACCGAGACCGCCCGATGACCGCGCTGATGATCCAGGGCACCGGCTCCGATGTCGGCAAGTCGCTGCTGGTGGCGGGGCTCTGCCGCGCGGCGCGGCTGCGCGGGCTGTCGGTCACGCCCTTCAAGCCGCAGAACATGTCGAACAACGCCGCCGTCACCGCCGATGGGGGCGAGATCGGCCGGGCGCAGGCGCTGCAGGCCCGGGCGGCGGGGCTGGAGCCCCTGACCGACATGAACCCGGTGCTCCTGAAGCCCGAGACCGATGTCGGCGCGCAGGTGATCGTGCAGGGCAAGCGGATCGGCACGCTGAAGGCGCGGGATTATTTCGCGGCGAAGAAGACGCTGATCGCGCCGGTGCTGGAAAGCTTCGGGCGGCTCAGGGCGGCGCATGATCTGGTGATCGTCGAGGGCGCGGGCTCGCCTGCCGAGGTGAACCTGCGCGCTTCGGATATCGCCAACATGGGCTTTTCCCGCGCCGCCGACGTGCCGGTGGTGCTGGCGGGCGACATCGACCGCGGCGGGGTGATCGCGCAGCTCGTCGGCACCGCCTCGGTGATCGATCCGGAGGACCGGGCGATGATCGCGGGATTCATCGTCAACAAGTTCCGCGGCGATCCGCGGCTCTTCGACGACGGCTACCGCTTCATCGAGGAGCGCACCGGCTGGCGCGGCTTCGGCGTCGTGCCCTTCTTCCCTGAGGCGTCGCGCCTGCCCGCCGAGGATGCGCTGGATCTCTCCTCGCCCGTCCGGGGCGGGGCGGTGACGGTGGCCTGGCTCGCCTTTTCGCGCGTGGCGAACTTCGACGATCTCGACCCCCTGAAACAGGAGCCGGGGCTGACCGTGGTCATGGTGCGCCCGGGCCAGCCGATCCCGGCCGAGGCGCGGCTGGTGATCCTGCCCGGCACCAAGTCGACGCGGGGTGATCTGGCCTTCCTCCGCGCGCAGGGCTGGGACATCGACCTCAAGGCGCATCACCGGCGCGGCGGGCATGTGCTGGGCATCTGCGGCGGCTATCAGATGCTTGGCCGCTCGGTCGCCGACCCCGAGGGGATCGAGGGCGCGGCGGGCGAGACCGAGGGTCTGGGGCTGCTCGATGTCGCCACGGTGATGACGCCTGACAAGCGGCTGACGCGGACCGCGGCGCGGCACGAGGCGACGGGGCTGGGGCTCGAGGGCTACGAGATCCATATCGGCCGCACCGAAGGCGCGGATTGCGTGCGCCCCTTCGCCCGCATCGACGGGCGACCCGAAGGCGCCGTCTCCGCCGATGGCCGGGTGACCGGCAGCTACCTGCACGGCATGTTCACCGACGACGCCTTCCGCGCCGCCTTCCTCGCCGGGTTGGGGGCCGAGGCTTCCGGCTCAGGCTATGGCGCCGAGGTGGAGCGGGTGCTCGACGCGCTGGCCGCGCATCTGGAGCGGCATTTGGACATTGACGCGCTGTTCGCGCTGGCCCGCTAGAGCCGGTAGCGCAGGATCTGGCGGAAGCCCGCCGCGGCCAGCCGCTCCTCCGCCCCGCGCGGCACCGCGCCGGGGGTGAAGATCAGCGCCCGGGCCGAGCCGGTATGCGCGATGGCAAAGCCCGCCGCGCCGAGCGCCGCCGCCAGCGCGGGCGTCGGATCGTCGGCGGGGCCGCGCTGCGCCAGACAGCGCCGCGCCGAGGCGCTGGCGAGGGCGGCGAGCGTCGCGAGGTCGGGCGCGCGCCGCCAATCCGCCACCAGATCGCCGATCACGGCGAAATTGCCGTCCGTGGGGTCGGTGCGATGCGGCGGGCCGAAGAAACCGCCGAGAATCTCCATCTCCGGCAAGGGCGGCAGCTCGGCCAGCACCCGCGCCTCGCGCGACGCCCAGAGGAGCCGCCCCGGCGCCGGGAACATCAAGGGATCGCTGGCCCCTTCGCTGGCAAGACAGGCCCGGGCGACCACGGCGGCATCGGTCACCTGCGCCGCATGGGCCAGCGCGACCCGCGCCGCGGTCGAGGCCCCGGCACCGCCGCCCAGAGGCATCTCCAGCCGCAGCCGGAAGCTGCCTTCCAAGGGCGCGCCGAGGGCCCGCAGGAAGGCGCCGAGCTGCCCCGGCGGCATCACCGGCGCCGTCTGGTTCAGCGCCAGCGGCCCCGGGCGCCGCGCGGCCTCGGCAGCAAGCGGCGGGCAGGGCAGGGTGACCAGCACCACCGGCCCCTCCGGCCCGAGACGGCCCTGCAGCAATTCGCCCAAGTGCCCGGCCACGCGGACCGCGCCGGAAATCCGTGCTTCCTGAACGTCTGGCGGGTCGCCGGGCACCGCAGCCATGCGGGCGCATCCTTCGTCTGGGGTCGCCGCCCGGCTTAGTCGGCGCCGCCCGCCCTGTCAAACCGCAGTGGAAGCGGTCGCCGCGGCGGCTGGCGGAGGCTTGCGCACCTGCCCGATCGCTGGGCGACGCATGGCAGATTTGCCGCTACCACGCGGGCAATCGGCCGCCGCCGCGCTCAAACCGCCTCGCACTTGCCCGAGCGGAGATGTATGAGTCTAGATTATCAAACTGAGAGGCGCACGTGATGCAGATGACGGTCTCTGATCAGACGAGTGACAGCGTTTTCGATCTGGCTCCCATCTCCATGTGGATCGAGGATTTCTCGGGCGTCCGCCAGCTCTTCGACCGCTGGCGCGCCGAAGGGGTCGAGGATCTGCTCGACTTCTTCCGCGAAGATCCGTCCCGCGTGGCGGAATGTTCGCGCCGGATCCGCATCCTCAAGGTCAATGCCCGCACCCTCACGCTGTTCGAGGCCAACAACCTCGGCCATCTGACTGAGAACCTGCATCTGGTGTTCCGCGACGAGATGCTGCGCACCCATGTGATCGAGCTCGCGCAGCTCTGGGACGGCAAGACCGAATTCGCCAGCGACGCGGTGAACTACACGCTCACCGGGCGCAAGCTCGACATCCAGCTGCGCGGCGCGGTGCTGCCGGGCTACGAGCGGACATGGGAGCGGCTGCTGATTACCATCGAGGACCAGACCGGGCGCGAGATGGCGCGGCGGGGCGAGATCTCCAGCCGCCGCTATGCCGAGGGCATCTTCGAACATTCGCCGGTCTCGCTCTGGGTCGAGGATTTCAGCCGCATCCGCCAGTTGCTCGAGGGGCTGCGGACGCGCGGCATCGTCGATCTGCGGGTCTTCACCGACGTGCATCCCGAATTCGTCCGCCAGTGCATGAGCGAGATCCGGGTGATCAACGTGAACCGCGCGACGCTCGACATGTTCGGCGCGCCCGACAAGCAGACCCTGCTGCACCGGCTGCAGGACGTGTTCCGCGACGGGATGGCCGCGCATTTCCGCGAGCAGCTGATCGAGCTGTGGAACGGCAACCTGTTCCACCACCGCGAGGTGGTGAACTTCGCGCTCGACGGCACGCCGCGCCATGTCATCATGCAGTTCTCGGTGCTGCCGGGGCACGAGGGCGACTGGTCGCTGGTGCAGGTGGCCCTGACCGACATCACCGCGCGCAAGAAGGCCGAGGCTTACCTCGAATACCTCGGCCGCCACGACGTGCTGACCACGCTGAACAACCGCGCCTATTACATCGACGAGCTGAACCGGCTGGAACGGATGGGCACGCGGCCGGTGTCGGTGGTGATACTCGACCTGAACGGGCTCAAGGAGATCAACGACAGCTGGGGCCATGACGCGGGCGACAACCTGCTGCGCCGGGTGGGCGAGGTGCTGAAGGAGGCGGCGGGCAACGCCTGCCACGCGGCGCGGATCGGCGGCGACGAATTCGCCGTGGTGATGCCCGGCTGCAACGAGGCCGAGGCGGCGGCGATGGAGACGACGATCCTCAGGATTCTGGCGCTGAACAACCAGTATCACTCCACCATGCCGATCTCGCTGTCGATCGGGCGGGCGACGGGCGATGTGGGCGAGACGGTGGAGGCCATCGCCCGCCGCGCCGATCTCGGCATGTATGAGGAAAAGCGGAACTACTATCTGTCGCGCGCCGGGGTCTGACCTGCGGCGGAACGCCGCGATGCCGGGCGTTCGGCGACTCGCAAGACTCCCGAAGGCGCGGCAGGGTTGACGCGCCCCCGCGGCGCGGCTCTACGCTTTAGCCCCCGACCGCAAGGAGACCCGCGATGGATGTTGCCGTGTTCAGCGCCAAGCCGCACGACCGCCGCTTTCTGGCCGAGGCCAATGACGGGCGGCACCGGCTGACCTTCATCGAGGCGCGGCTGTCGGACGAGACCGCGCGCTTTGCCGATGGGGCAGGGGCGGTCTGCGCCTTCGTCAACGACGATCTCTCGGCCCCGGTGATCGCCACGCTGGCTGCCGCCGGCACGAAGTTCATCGCCCTGCGCTCCGCCGGGTTCAACCATGTCGATCTGGTGGCCGCCGAGGCTGCCGGGCTCACCGTCGGCCGGGTGCCCGCCTATTCGCCGCATGCGGTGGCCGAACATGCCGTGGCGCTGATCCTGACGCTGAACCGCAACACGCATCGCGCCTACAACCGGGTGCGCGAGGGCAATTTCGCGCTGGAGGGGCTTCTGGGCTTCGATCTGGCGGGCAAGACGGTGGGCATCGTCGGCACCGGGCTGATCGGGCAGGTCTTCGCCCGGATCATGCTGGGAATCGGCTGCAAGGTGATCGCCTCGGACCCCTATCCCAATGCCGGGATCGCGGCGGAGGGCCTGCGCTATGTCGGGCTGGACGAGCTCTTCGGCGCCTCCGACATCATCAGCCTGCAATGCCCGCTGACCCCCGAGACGCATCACCTGATCGACGACGCCGCGATCGCCAAGATGAAGCATGGGGTGATGATCATCAACACCAGCCGCGGTGCGGTGGTCGATGCCAGCGCGGTGATCCGCGGGCTGAAGAGCGGGGTGATCGGCGCTCTGGGTCTCGACGTCTACGAGGAGGAAGCGGCGCTCTTCTTCGAGGATCTCTCGGCGCGGGCCATCGTCGACGATGTCTTCGCCCGGCTCCTGACCTTCCCCAACGTGCTGATCACCGGCCATCAGGGCTTCTTCACCCGCGAGGCGCTGACCGCCATCGCCGAGACCACCATCGGCAACATCACCGCCTTCGAGACGACGGGCGCGCCGCTGCACCCGGTTTCGTCAACGCCGCGCTAGGCGAAAGACGGCGATTTGACGGCGATTTCACGCCGGAAATGTGGCAAGACGCGTTAACCTTTTGCCATGGTCCGCTGTGGAGAGAGTCATGCTGTTCCGCCTCGCGCTCATCGCGCTCTTGTTGTCCCCGCCCGCCCGTGCCGAGATGCCCTGCGCCGATGTGGCGCTGGTGCTGGCGATCGACGCTTCGGGCAGCATCGACCCCGTCGAGTTCGCCCTTCAGACCACCGCCACCGCCCGCGCGCTGAGCGATCCCGAGGTGGTGGCGGCGATGCAGGCGGTCGGCGGGGTGGCGCTGGCGGCGGTGATCTGGGGCGACGCGGCTTATGGCACCCAGCGGCTGTCCTGGGCGCTGGTCGACGGCCCGGCGCCGGCGGAGCGCTTTGCGGCGCGGCTGGCCGGGCAAAGCCGCGCGGTTGCCGGCAACACCGACCTCGGCGTCGGGCTCGGCGCGGCGCTCGATCTGCTCGAAGACCCCGGCAACTGCGCCTCGCGCCGGATCGTCAACGTCTCGGGCGACGGGCGCGAGACACCGCTGTTCCGCCAGTCGCAGCGCGTGACGCTGGCGGCCTCGCGCGCCCGGGCCGAGCGGATGGGGGTGACGGTGAACGGGCTTGCAATCACCGCGCAGGATGCGGGGCTTGCGGGATATTACCGCGACAAGGTGGCCCTGGGCAGCACCTCCTTCGTGGTCGAGGTCGCCGACACCCGCGGCTTTGCCGATGCGATGAAGCGCAAGCTCCTGCGCGAGATCGGCGAGCCCGCCCGCATCTCCTCGCTCGAGATGGCGGGCCTCGCGCTCCGGTGATCCGATGCGATCCGGCGTGACGCCTCGGGCCGGAACATCGGCCCGGCTTTCCGGTTCATCCAGCGTCGGTCGAGGAGGACCGGCGCATTGGAGATACCATCATGGCAAACAACAACAATTCGCACGGCGGAACGCATGAGCAGCATGTGAAGGCCGGCCAGCAAAGCCACAAGACCCAGCATCAGGGCGAGGCCTCGGGCAAGCAGATGAGCCAGAACGACGGCGGTTCGCGCGGCACGCAGGGCGGCACGCACGAGCAGCATGTGAACGCCGGCAAGCAGAGCCACAAGAACAGCTGACGGGCGCCGTCACGGATCGCCCGCGGGAGGGTCGGAGCGGACGCGCGCCGACCCTTCAGCGATAGCCGGCGGCCTGAAGCTCGAACAGCTCGGCATAGCGGCCCGATTGGGCCAGAAGCTCGGCATGGGTGCCCGCCGCCTCGACCGCGCCTCCCGACAGCACCAGAATGCGGTCGGCCATCCGCACGGAGGAAAAGCGGTGCGAGATCAGCACGGCGGTCTTGGCCGCACTGAGATCCTTGAAACGCTGGAACACCTCGAACTCCGACCGCGCATCCAGCGCCGCCGTCGGCTCGTCGAGGATCAGCACCTCGGCATCGCGCATGTAGGCGCGGGCGATGGCGATCTTCTGCCATTCGCCGCCCGACAGCTCCACCCCGTTGCGGAAGCGCTTGCCGATCATCTGGTCATAGCCCGCGGGCAGCCCCTCGATCACCCGGTCGGCGAGGCTGCGCTTGGCCGCCGTCTCCACCCGCGCCCGGTCGTCGCGCGCGGCGATGCGGCCCACCGCGATGTTGTCGGCGGCGGTGAGGTTGTAGCGCACGAAATCCTGGAAGATCACGCCCATCGCGCTGCGCAGCGCCTCCACATCATAGTCGCGCAGGTCGCGGCCATCCAGAAGGATGCGCCCCTCGTCCGGGTCGTAGAGCCGGCACAGAAGCTTCACCAGCGTCGTCTTGCCGGCGCCGTTCTCGCCCACCAGGGCCAGCGTCTCGCCCGCCTTCAGGGTGAAGCTCATATGCCTGACCGCCCAGCGCTCGGCGCCCGGATAGCGGAAGCCCACATCCTCGAAGCGGAAGCCCTCGCGGATCGGCTGCGGCATCGGCAGCGGGTGCGGCGGCGACAGGATCTCGGGCCTGACCTCGAAGAAGCCGAAGAGATCGTCGAGATAGAGCGCCTGCGCCGCGGTGGAGGAGAAGCTGAAGAGAAGCCCTTCCAGGAGCGAGCGCAGCCGCAGGAACGACCCCGCGAGGAAGGTCAGATCGCCGATCGACAGCCTGCCGGTCAACGTGCTGCCGATGATCCAGGCATAGGCGAGGTAATAGCCGATGGTGCCGACCCCGGTGAAGCCCGCGCCCCAGAGCGCGCGGTTCTGCGCGATCCGGCGGCTGGCGCGGTAGTAGCTTTCCGACAGCACCCGGTAGCGGTTGGTCAGGAAGGGGTTCAGCCCGAAGATCTTCACCTCCTTGGCCGTCTCGGCGCTGGCGGCGGTCTGACGAACATAGTCCAGCTCGCGCCGCTCCGGGGTGCGGTTGAAATCCAGCGTGTAGGACTGCGCGTTGAAATGCGCCTCGCCGAGGAAGGCCGGGATCAGCGCGAGGATCAGGAGGCCGATGAGCCAGGGGTTGTAGACCAGAAGCCCGCCCGCCAGCGTCGCCACCGTCACCATGTCCTGCATCTGGCCGAAGAGCTGGCCCATCAGCGTCATCCGCCCGCTCGACTGCCGCCGCGCGCGGTCCAGCCGGTCCTGGAACTCGGCATCCTCGAAATCCTCCAGATCCAGCGTGGCCGCATGTTCCATCAGCCGCACCGAGGAGGAGATCGTCAGCCGCTGCGACAGCAGCGCATCGATCAGCCCGCTGCTGCGGGTCAGAAGATCGGACAGCACGGCAAGGCCGAACTCGGCGGCGAGATAGAGCATCAGCGCCCGCGTCTCGGGTGCCGTGGCCCAGCCGGTCAAGGTCGTCGGCCCCCCGAGCCCCGACAGCCGCACCACCTCGTCGATGATCAGCTTGCCGAACCACAGCGCCGCGATCGGCAGCACCGCCCGCATGAGCCTGAGGACGAGGCTCGTCAGCATCAGCGCGGGCGAGGCGCGCCAGACCATGCGCAGGAAGGGGCCGATGTTGCGCAGCGCCGACCAGCGGGCGCGGAAGCTCTGCGGTGGCTGAGGCGGTATGCGGGGCGTGCTGGACATCGGGCGGGCCTTGCGGAGGCGGGGACGGCCAGTGGTAGACCCGCCGCCCGACCGGGGAAAGCGGATTTCGCCGGGGGCAAACCCGCTCCGCCGGTCGAGCGAGGCGGCTGCGCCCTTCGGCGGGCTGGCGCGGCGCTCGGGCCTGCCGCAGGCTGCAATCAGGATCGAAGGAGAGACGAGTGGAACGTGGGTTGAATCTGGCGGGGCGGGTGCTGATCTCGGCGCTCTTCGTCGCGGGGGCGGTGCAGAAACTGGTCGATCCCGAGGCGGTGCGGGGCCTGCTGACCGGGGCAGGGCTGCCGCCGCTGCTGGTCTGGCCCGCCGCGATCTTCGATGCGGTGGCGGCGGTCTGTCTGGTGACCGGCCCCGCCGTCCAGAGCTGGGCCATGGCGCTGGCGCTCTACTGCATGGCGACCAGCTTCTTCCACCTGATCCCCGCCGATCCGTGGCAGATCAGCATCTTCGTCAAGAACTGGGCCATCGCCGGCGGGCTTCTGGTGCTGGCCTCGCAACGACCCGACTAGCCCCGCCCGGGCCACATCCGCGAGAACACCCCGTCGCGCCGCACGATGCCGTGGAACAGCGCGGCGCCGATATGCAGCGCGATCAGCACGATCACCGCGTAATGCGTCAGGTAATGCACCGTGCTCGCCGCAGCGCCGAGGCTTTCCATCTTCGGCAGCAGCCGGGGCAGGCCCAGCGCGTCGGGCAGCTCCAGCGGGAAGCCCCCGGCGACGACGCGGATATAGCCCGAGATCGCCATCAGGAAGATCAGCCCGTAAAGCAGCACATGCGTCAGATGCGCCACCCGCGCCTGCCATTCGGGCACCGAGGCGGGCAGGGGCGGCGGCGGATTGAGCCAGCGCCAGACCAGCCGGACGATCATCAGCAGAAGCACGATCACGCCCGCGTTCTTGTGGAACAGGAACAGCGTATCCTGCAGGCCGCGCGCCAATCCCTCCTGAATCATGATCTTGCCCGCCGGGATCATCCCCAGCACGATCAGCGCCACGATCCAGTGCAGGAAGCGCGCCGTCGCGGTGTAGCTGCCGTGCATGCTGCCCCCCTCGCGAGATCTTCCCGCCAGTCTGCGGCAAGTCGCGCTCTCGCGCCAGCGCAAGTTTTTCCGGCAGACTGGTGCCCGGCCGCCCGAAATCCGGCAGCGCGGCTGACGGACAGTTTTCTTGACAGCCGGAAGGGCGGGGCTAGACCAACCCGGATGACGCACCCACCAGACAGCGCGCTCGGCCCTTCCGCCGCCCGCCCGGGCCAACGGGCCGTCCCCCTGTTCCTGCTGCTCGGGGTCGGGCATCTTGCCCTCCTCTGGCGCCTCGGGGCCTGGACCCCCGCTGCCGCCCCAGTGATCGCCGCGGCGCTGCTACTTTTCACCGCCAGCGTGGCGCTGGGCGCGGTCTTCCTGTCGCGCAGCTACCCGCACGAACGCCTTGGCGCCTGCAACGCCGTGACCCAGCTGCGCGCGGCGCTGGCCTCGGCGCTGCTGATGCCGATCCTTGCTCCGGGCATGATGGCATCGGACGCGTTTGATGCCGCCGTGATCGGCCTCGCGCTTCTGGCGCTCGCGCTCGACGGGCTCGACGGCTGGCTGGCGCGTCGCAGCGGGCTGGTCTCCGGCTTCGGCGCGCGCTTCGACATGGAGGTCGATGCCGCCTTCGCGCTCCTTCTCGCCGTGCTGGTGCTCCGGCTCGACAAGGCCGGGCCGTGGGTGCTGGTGCTCGGCGCCATCCGCTATGCGTTCGTTCTGGCGCAGCTCGCCCTGCCGTGGCTCGGCGGCGCCCTGCCGGAGCGGTTCTCGCGCAAGGCCGTCTGCGTGCTGCAGATCGCCGTGCTGATCCTGCTCCTCGTGCCTTTCGTCGGCCCACCCCTGTCGCAGATCCTCGCGGCCGTCGCGAGCGTGGCGCTGATCTGGTCTTTTGCCCGCGACATCCGCTGGCTGGCGGCGCGGCGATGAGGGCGCTGTCGCTTCTCCTCGGTGCGCTGGTGCTGGATCTGGTGCTGATCCAGCCGAACCACCCCGGCGCCATGACGCTCGGCGCGCTTGGGTTCTTCCCGCTGGAGCTGCCGGTGATCCTGCTGGCGCTGATGGCGGTCAGCGGCCGGGGCCGGGTGCTGCGGGCGGTGCTGGTGACGCTGCTGGTCGCGGGCGCCGTGCTGAAGGCCGCCGATCTGGCGATGTTCAGCGCCTTCGGGCGGCCCTTCGATCTGGTGACCGACCTGCCGCTGATCCTCTCTGGTTGGGAGCTCGGGCGCGGCGCGCTGGGCGTCGGTCTCGCCGTGCTGGCGGCCTTCGGCGGCGCGGTGATCCTCGGCGCGCTGATCGCGGCGCTCTGGTGGGCGACCGGGGTCTGGACCGGCTTCGGCCTGCGCTGGGCCGGGGCGGTGGCGCTGGTCTTCGCCGGGCTCGCCATGGCCGACGGGCTGCGCGCGGTGCAGCTGCCGGGCGCCGCCTTCACCACGCGGCTGGCGCTGGAGCGGGTCGAGGCCGTGCGCCGCACCCTCGACGACCTCGCCCGTTTCGAGCTGGCGGCAGAGCAGGATCCGTATACCGGGCGCGACAGCCTCTTCGGGCGGCTCGGCGGGCGCGATGTGCGGATCGTCTTCGTCGAAAGCTATGGCCGCGCCAGCTTCGACGTGCCCGCCTATGCCGAGACCCATCTCGCCACGCTGCGCGGCGCCGAGGGCCCGCTGCTGCAGGCGGGGCTCGCGGTGCGTTCGGGCTGGCTCACCTCGCCGATCTCGGGCGGGCAGAGCTGGCTCGCGCATGGCACTCTGGCCTCGGGCCTCAGGATCGACGGGCAGAGCCGCTACGGCGCCATGCTCGCCAGCCCGCGCCGGACGCTGTTCCATCTGGCGCGCGAGGCGGGCTATCGCACTGTGGCCGTGGCGCCCGGCATCACCCGCGACTGGCCCGAGGGTCAGCGCCTCGGCTTCGGACGCATCCATGCGGCGGGCGATCTCGGCTATCGTGGCCCCGCCTTCGACTGGGTGACGGTGCCCGACCAGTTCACCCTCGCCGCCGCCGACCGGCTGCTCGCCGCGGTCGAGGGGCCGAGCCTCGCCCAGATCACCCTCCTTTCCAGCCACGCGCCTTGGGTGCCGGTGCCCCGGATGCTGCCCTGGGACAGCCTCGGCGACGGCAGCGGCTTCGCGGCACAGGTCGAGGGCGGCGAGACGCCGGAGGCGGTCTGGAGCGACACCGCCCTGATCCAGGACGCCTACCGCCGCTCGATCGACTATGCGCTGCAGGCAGTAACCGCCGACGCGGCGCGGCCCCGGGCGCGGCTGCCCTTGACGATCGTGCTCGGCGACCACCAGCCCGCGCCCTTCGTGGCGCAAGGCACGAGCCGCGACGTGCCGGTGCATCTGATCGGCCCGCCCGAGGTTCTGGCGCTGTTCGACGGCTGGGGCTGGACCCCCGGCTTCGTCCCCGACGCCGACCTCGCCGCCTGGCCGATGGAAAGCTTCCGCGACCGCTTTCTCGACGCCGTAAGCCCCGCAGCCCCGGGCTGAGCCAGTCTAGGCTTGCCCGGAGGGGGCATTGCCCTAATCTTCCAATGAAACGGGGGGAAAGCGGATGCAGAACTATCGGCCATCACGTCGCGGCGTTCTCGGGCTCGGTCTGGCGGGGCTCGGCGGCGCCGCCCTCGGCTGGCCCGCCCGGGCCCAGACCGCGGTGGCGATGCAGCTCTCCTGGCTGCATTCGGTGCAATTCGCCGGCAGCTACATCGCGCAGGAGCGCGGCTACTGGCGCGACGAGGGGCTGGAGGTGGCGCTGAACCCCGGCGGCCCCAACGCCCCGGTCGAGCCGCCGGTGGTGGCGGGGCAGGCGCTGGTCGGCATCTCGGCCGCCGATTACACCGCGGCGGCGGTGGCCGAGGGCGCGCCCTTCCGCATCATCGGCGTGGCGATGCAGAAGAACCCCTTCGCCATCGCCTCGCTGCCCAAGAACCCGGTGCTGAGCCCCGCCGACCTCGCGGGCAAGAAGATCGGCATGGCGCTGGCCAACACCCCGGTGCTGCAGGCGCTCTGCACGCTGAACGATGTCGACATCAACGCGATCGAGATCGTGCCGACCCAGTATGACGCGGCGCCGCTGGTGGCGGGGCAGGTGGATTGCCTGCTCTGCTGGGCCACCGACCTGCCGGTGGCGATGCAGATCCAGGGGATCGAGGCCGAGACGATGCTGATGGCCGACCACGGCTATGCGCTGCATTCGCAGACCTACATCGCCACCGACGACAGCATCGCCAACCGCCGCGCCGACCTGATCGCGCTGCTGAAGGGCGAGGCGCGCGGCTGGGAGGATTACCGTCAGGACACCAAGGCCGCCGCCGCCCTCACGATGGCGAAATTCCCCGACGCCGGCCTCGACCTGCCGACGCAGGAGCTGCAGGCCGAACGCCAGCTTCAGCTGATGTTCTCCGACCTGACCGAGGCGCGCGGCTTCGGCTGGTTCACCGAAGACACCGTGGCCGCCAATATCCGCACGCTGGCCCTTCTGGGGCGCGAGGTGACGCCCGATCTCTGGGACCGCTCGCTGCTCGAGGAAGCCCATGGCGGCTGACCTGCCGCCGGAGGTCGCCTGTCGCGGGCTGGCCAAGACCTATGACGCGGGCGCTCCGGTCGAGGCGGTCCGCCCGCTCGACCTGACCTTCGCGGCGGGTCGCACCACGGCGCTGCTCGGCCCCTCCGGCTGCGGCAAGTCCACCGTCCTGCGCATGATCGCCGGGCTGGAGGAGCCGACCGCGGGCGAGGTGCGTATTGGCGGCGAGACGCCCTTGCAGCTGCGCCGCCGCGCCGGCCTCGCCATGGCCTTCCAGGAGGCCGCACTGCTGCCCTGGCGCAGCGTCGCCGGCAACATCGGCCTCGCCCTGACCCTCGCCCGCCGCCGCGCCGACCCCGAGGCGGTGCAGCGGCTGATCGCGCTGGTCGGCCTCGAAGGTTTCGAGCAGCGCCGCCCGGCCGAGCTTTCCGGCGGCATGCGCCAGCGCGCCGCCATCGCCCGCTGTCTGGTGACCGAGCCGGGGCTTCTGCTGCTCGACGAACCCTTCGGCTCGGTCGACGAACAGACCCGGCTCCGGCTGAACCTCGACCTGCCGCGGCTCTGGCAGGAACGGGGGACGACGGCGATCCTCGTCACCCATTCGGTCAGCGAGGCCGTGCTGCTCTCCGACCGTGTGGTGGTCTTCTCGCCCCGCCCGGCCACCGTGCTGGCCGATATCGCCATCGACCTGCCGCAGCCGCGCCGGGCCGGGATGGTGCGGGAGGCCCGGTTTCTCGATCTGGTCGACCAGATCTCGGCCTCGCTGGCCGAAAGCGAGCCTGCGGCGCGGCCTCTGGCGGCGCAATGACTGCCCAACTGCCGCGCCTGCCCTGGGGCCTCCTGCTGGCGCTGGCGCTCTGGCAGGCCGCGGCCCTCGCGCTCGCAGGCTCCTTCCTGCTGGCCGGCCCGCTCGAAGTGCTGCTCTGGCTCTGGCGCAACGCCGGGTTGGTCAGCCGCGCCCTCGCGGTGACGCTGGGCGAGGCGGCGCTCGGCTTCCTCCTCGGCAACCTCGCCGCCGCCATCCTTGCCCTCGCAGCACTCCTCCTGCCACGGGCGGAGCGGGTGATCTCGGCGCTGGCGCTCCTCTGCTTCTGCCTGCCGCTGGTGGCGACCGGCCCGATCCTGCGCGTGCTCTACGGCCCCGGCATCGGCCCGCAGGTCACGCTGGCGGCCCTCGCCGTCTACTACACCACCTATCTCGCGTTGCTCGTCGGTCTGCGCGCCGCCCCTGCCGCATGGTTCGATCTGGTGCGCAGCTATGGCCGCGGCCCGGGACAGGAGCTGCTGCAGGTCCGCGCCCGCGCCGCGCTGCCCTATCTCATGGCGGGGCTGCAGATCGCCGCTCCCGCAGCACTTCTCGGCGCGCTGGTGGGCGAGTTCACCGGGGCCGAGCGCGGCCTCGGCGTGCTGGTGATCCGAACCATGCGCGGCCTCGACGCGCCCGGCACCTGGGCCTTGGCGCTGGTCGCGGCCTCGGTCTCGGTCGCCGCCTATGCCGGGATCGGCGCGCTGGCCCAGCGGCTGCAGATCCCGCCCGCGCTGCTGCTGTCGCCGCCGAGGCAAGCGCGGCAGGGCAGGCCGCTCGTCACCGCCGGGCTGGTGGCGCTGGCGGTGCTGGCGCTCTGGACCCTCGCGATGGAGGGCTTCGGCCTCAGCCCCTTCTTCGCCAAGCGTCCCTGGGATGTCTGGGCCTTCCTCGTCACCGCTCCCGACGCCGCCGCGCATCGCGCCACGCTCGGGGCAGCGCTGGCGGAGACGCTGGCCTTCGCCCTGCCGGGCTATCTCGCCGGGCTCCTGCTCGGCGCGGCGCTGGCGGCGGGGGTCGTGCTCTGGCCGCGCACGGCGCAGCTGCTGCTGCCCGCCGCCATCGCGCTGCGCTCCATCCCCATCGTCACCACCGCTCCGCTTCTGGTGCTGGCGCTGGGGCGGGGGGCGACCGGCACCATCACCATCGTCGCGGTGATGATCTTCTTCCCGACGCTGGTCGCCTGCCTGCAGGGCATGCGCCAGACCCCGGCGCAGGTGGGCGAGCTGTTCGACAGCTATGCCGCGAGCCCGGTGCGGCGGCTGATCCATGCGCAACTGCCCGCCATGCTGCCCGCCTTCTTCGCCGCCGCCCGCATGGCGGTGCCCGCGGCGCTGCTCGCGGCCACCACAGCGGAATGGCTCGCCACCGGCACCGGCGTCGGCGCGCTGATGGCGCTGACCGCCTCCACCTCGGCCTATGGCATGCTGTGGAGCGCCACCGTCCTGCTGGCGCTGCTGGCGGCTCTGGCCTATCTCGGGATCGAACGTATCGAGCGGGCCGTGCTGGCGCGCTATGCCAGCGAGCAGGTGACATGAAAGCCGTCTTTGCCATCCCGGGAGACATCGAGACCCGCACCGGCGGGTTCATCTACGAACGCGCGCTGCTGATGGCGCTGCGCGAGGCCGGGCATGACGTCGCGCATCTGCAACTGCCCGCGGGCTTCCCCGATCCGACCGAACCCGAGATGGCCGAGGCGGTCGCCGCGCTCGCCGCCCTGCCTGCCGATGCGCCGCTGATCCTCGACGGGCTGGTCTACGGCGCCATCGAGACCGAGGGGCTGGCGCAGGTCCGCGCCCCCATCGTCGCGATGATCCATCACCCGCTGGCGTTGGAGACCGGGCTTTCGCCCGAGCGCGCTGCACTGCTGCACCGGCGCGAGGCCGACAATCTGGCGCTCGCCGCCGAGGTGGTGGTGCCGAGCCCGCACACCGCCGCCATCCTGCGCGAGCGCTACGCCGTGCCCGCCGAAAAGATCTCCATCGCCCTGCCGGGCTTCGGCGCGCCCGACCCGGTTCGCACCCCCGACCAACCGCCGCTGATCCTCGCCGTCGGCATCCTCGTGCCGCGCAAGGGCCATGACATGCTGCTCGACGCGCTGGCGCGGCTGGGCGATCTCGACTGGCAGGCGTGGATCGTCGGCGCGCGCTACGATCCCGCCACCGCCGAGGCGCTGGAGACGCAGAGCGTGGCGCTCGGCCTTGCGTCGCGGGTGCGCTTCACCGGATCGCTGGGCGAGGCGGCGCTGCGCGACGGCTTCCGCCGCGCCTCGGTCTTCGCGCTGGCCACCCGCTACGAGGGCTACGGCATGGTGTTCAGCGAGGCGCTGCTGCACGGCCTGCCGATCGTCACCTGCGCCAGCGGCGCCGTCCCCGACACCGTGCCGCCCGAAGCGGGCATCCTCGTGCCCACCGACGACACCGAAGCCTTCGCCGCCGCCCTGCGCAGCCTGCTGACCGACGAGCCCCGCCGCAGCGCCATGGCCAAGGCCGCGACCGCCGCCGGGCAGGCGCTGCCGAGCTGGGCCGACACCGCGGCGATAATGGCCGGGGCGCTGCGCCGCAGCCTCGGCTAGAGCATCAGCCAGAAGATCAGCGCCCAGCCCACCGCGCCGCCCAGCACCACCGGCAGGATCCACCAGCCCGCGCGCCAGCCGCGCGTCTCGTCGCGCGGCCCCTCGGGGCCGGGGGAGGGCGGGTCGGGATGGTCAGGCATGGCGAACCTCCCTCATCGGCAAAGCGCGGGCAGAGGCCGGAACGGCCGCTGCCAAGCCCCTTACATCACGCCGCGAACCGCTTTCCACCGTTAACCTTTAACCTCTCAGAATGAGCAAAAGAGCGCCTGTCCGCCCCCCGAAGGAGGGAAATGGCCCGGCGGCTCTTCGAATGGCTTGTTCGGCGTGGCATTTTGGCGCTAGCTTTTTTTCGACAGCCGTGCGGTGCTGCGTGGACGTAGCGAGTTTAGCAGTGTGGCGATGCTGGTTAGATGGCACATGTGGTGGTAATGAACAAAATGGACGAGCGCACAACCGGAACAAGAAGGTTTCAAAGCGTTGCACAACTCCGAGAGCTGCTTCTGGGGCTGGAACATGACCTCGGGATCGGCGAATTGTCTCGGAATGAGCTGGACGTCCTCTACGCCCTGAAGCTTCTGGGCGAATCAGAGGAGTCCGTGGTGCGGTCGGACGCCATCCGCCGCCACAATCTCTGCAGCGCCATCGCCACCCCGACCTTCCACCGGGCGTTGCGCTCGCTGGTCGAGAAGGGCTTCGTCGATCACGCGCCGCTGACCAAGGCCCGGGCCTACAAGCTCGGCCGGATGGCGGGGCGGCTGGCCCATTGACCCCCGGCCACGGATGGGGTGGGTGACGGCGCCTGCCCCTGCCGACAGGGGCCGCCGCCGTCTGGCCCCGTCGCCCGCGGCCTCATGCCAATGTGTGTGACGACGGCTTTCGCCGCTCCGGCATCAGCCGTATCAGGGACCGCATGAACATCGTCCTGCTCGTCGCCGTCATGGCCTGCCTCTTCATCGTCATCGCCGCCTGCGAGCCGGTGGCGTCCCGGCTGCGCCTGCCGTTCTCGGTGGTGCTGGCGGTGGTGGGCGGGCTGCTCGGCACGCTGGCGCTGCTGCTGCAGGGCAGCGACCTCAGCCAGAAATTCCCGCCCGAAGTGATCGAGATGCTGTCGCTGCCGATCCGCTCCAGCGTCTTTCTCTACATGTTCCTGCCGACGCTGCTGTTCCAGGTCGCGCTCGGGCTGAACCTGCGGCGGATGTTCGACGACTGGGTGCCGATCCTCGTCATGGCGGTGGCGGCGGTGATCGCCTCGACCGTGCTGATCGGCTCGGCGCTCCTGCCGTTCAGCGACATGTCCTTCATGGCCTGCCTGCTCCTCGGCGCCATCGTCTCCACCACCGATCCTTCGGCGGTGATCAGCGTGTTCCGCAACATCGCCGCCCCGCAGCGGCTGACCCGCATCGTCGAGGGCGAGAGCCTCCTGAACGACGCCGCGGCCATCGCGCTCTTCAGCTTCTTTCTGACATTCGTCATGGCGGGCATCCCCGACCCGACCTGGGAAGACGCGCTGATCGACTTCCCGCTGCTGATCCTCGGCGGCGTCGCCACCGGCTATGTCACCGCGCGGCTCGGGCTGGCGGGCATGTCGATGATCTCCTCGCATCCCACCGCGCAGGTCTCGCTCAGCCTCGCCTTGCCCTACATCACCTATGTCATCGCCGAACAGGCGCTGCATGCCTCGGGTGTCATCGCCGTGGTGGTGGCGGGGCTGTCGATGAACCTCTCGGGGCCGGGACGGCTCGCCCCCGCGATCTGGACCTACCTGACCGAGATCTGGGAGATGCTGGCCCATTGGGCGGGCTCCCTGATCTTCGTGCTGGCGGCCCTGCTGATCCCGCGGCTTCTGGGCAAGGCCACGCTCTTCGACATCTTCCTCGTCGCCGTGGTGGTGCTGGCGGCGGTGGCGGCGCGGGCGCTGATGCTCTTCGGGCTGCTGCCGCTTCTGGCGCGCGGCAACCTCTCGCCAAAGGTCGACCGGCCCTACCGCGTCGCGCTGCTCTGGGGCGGCCTGCGCGGCGCGATCACGCTCGCACTGGCGCTGGCGGTCACGGAAAACCCGCTGGTCCCGCCGCATATCAAGCGCGAGGTCGGCATCCTCGCCACCGGCTTCACCCTCTTCACCCTGCTGGTGCAGGGCACCTCCCTGCGCTGGGTGATCCGCAGGCTGGGGCTGGGGCGGCTCGCCCCGCTCGATCTGGCGCTCTCCAATCAGGTGATCGCCGTCGCGCTGCAGAACGTGCGCGAGGAGGTGGCCGAGACCGCGCGCGAACACGATCTCGACCGCGAGATCGTCCGCGCCGAGGCCAAGCGTTTCGCCAAGCGGCTGGAGGCGGCGGTCAGCCGCGCCGAAAGCGCCGAGGAGATCGCCGACCGCGACCGCATCACCCTCGGCCTCGTGGCGCTGGCCGGGCGCGAGCGCGACATGATCCTCGAGAGCTTCCGCCAGCAGCTCATCTCCTCGCGGCTGATCGAGCAGATGCTGTCCGACGTCGACCGGCTGATGGAGCGCACCCGTCTGGGGGGCCGCGACGGCTACCGCGCGGCGGGGCGGCTGGCCCTGGGTTACGGGCGGCGCTACCGCGCGGCGGTCTGGGCGCACAACCGGCTCTATCTCTCGGGCTGGCTCAGCCAGATGACCGCCGACCGTTTCGAGATGCTCCTGAACCAGCGGCTGATCCTCAGCGACCTGCACGGCTACATCAACGCCAAGATCCGCCGCATTCACGGCAAGCGCATCGCCGACCTGCTGCACGAACTGCTGAAGCGGCGCGAGGAGGAAGCGCAGCGGGCGCTGGAAGGCCTGCGGCTGCAATACCCCGGCTATTCCGACGAGATGGAGCGTCGCTTCATCCGCCGCACCGCGCTGCGGATGGAAGAGCGCGAGTATGACGTGCTGCACGGCGACGGGCTGATCGGCCCCGAGCTGCACCTGACGCTGCGCCAGCGCATCGGGGTGGAGCGCGCGCGGGTCGAGCAGCGCCCGAAGCTCGATCTCGCGGTGCAGAAATCCGAACTGGTGCGCCAGTTCCCGCTCTTCGCCGACATGGAGGCGGAGCAGCGCCGCGCGCTCGGCCATGCGCTGAAGACGGTCTATGTGCAGCCGGGCGAGGTGCTGATCCGCCGCGGCGAGACCCCGCGCAACGTGTTCTTCATCGCCTCAGGCGCCGTGGAATCCGAGGTGGCAGGGCAGAAGCTGCTGCTCGGCCGCGGCGAGATGTTCGGTCAACTGGCGATCCTCACCCGCAAGACCCGCCGGGCGCAGGTGACGGCGATCAGCCACGGCACATTGCTCGGCCTCGACGAGGTGCAGTTCAAGGCCCTGCTGCGCGGCAACACCGCGCTGCAGCAGGCGGTGCAGGACAGCGCCGCCAAACGCGGCGTGACGCTGGATCTCGACGAGGTGGCGTGAGGCTGGGCGGCACCCCGTAGGGTGGGGTTCCACCCCACCCGGGCCCCCGGCCCGGCGCTGCGCAAGGTGGGGTGAATCCCCACCCTACAGACCACCTGGCCGTCGTCGGTCTCTCATGACCTTCGCCGGGTGGGGAGAAGCCGCGCCCCATGCAACTCTCCCGTCTCTCGTAGGGTGGGGTTCCACCCCACCCGGCGCATGACGAAAGCCTGCGTCTTCACCGGCGCGCGCGATGGGCCCCGCCCGGCGACTCTCCCCCCGTAGGGTGCGCATTCATTGCGCACCTTCGAAGGGCGGCCCCCCCATCAAGGCGCCACGCCAAGGCCGCCCGACCCGCCATCAAATCACTGACAAACCCTGAACGCCGCCGAACTATCTCAACCATTCCAACGGCATAGCCATATTTTCACGCGTGAAAACCCGCGCGCCTCAGGCCCGGACGCCCGAGAACTTCTGCTGCCACTCCGCCCGTTCCTCGTCGGTGATCTTGCGGAACAGGACCTCCGGCACGGTGAACTCATGCCCCACCGGCAGCACCTGAAGCGCCGAGGCGATGTCTTCCGGCCAGCTCCAGTCCTCGGTCCCCATGCCCGCCATCATCGAGGCGGCGGCATCCGGGATGAAGGGCTGCGAAATCACCGCATAGACCCGGATCAGGTTCAGCGCGAGCCGGATCATCGCGGCGGCCTGCTCGGGGTCGGTCTTGACCACGGTCCAGGGGGCGGCGGCCTGCAGGTATTCGTTGCCCGCCACCCAGATCCCGCGCAGCTCGATCGCGGCCTTGCGGACCTCCATCGCCTCCATGCAGGCCGAATAGGCGTCGAGCCGGCCCTGAAGCTCGGCGATCAGCGCCGCTTCGCGCGGCCCGAATTCCCCGCCCGCCGGCACCGTCTCGCCGAATTTCGAGCGGCAGAACTTGGTGACGCGGCTGACGAGATTGCCCAGAACGTCGGCCAGATCCTTGTTCACCGAGGTCTGGAAGTTCTCCCAGGTGAACTCGGAGTCGCTGTTCTCCGGCGCATGCGACAGCAGCCACCAGCGCCAGTAATCGGCGGGCAGGATCGACAGCGCCTGATCCATGAACACGCCGCGACCCTGCGAGGTGGAGAACTGGCCGCCGTCGTAGTTCAGGTAGTTGAAGGACTTGATGTAATCGACCAGCTTCCACGGCTCGCGCGAGCCCATGATGGTGGCGGGGAAGGAGAGGGTGTGGAAGGGCACGTTGTCCTTGCCCATGAACTGGACGTAGCGCACGTTCTCCGCCCCCTTGTCCGTCCGCCACCAGCGTTCCCAGTCGGCGTCGGCCTTGCCGTGGGCGTCGGCCCATTCGGCGGTGGCGGCGATGTATTCGATCGGGGCGTCGAACCAGACGTAGAAGACCTTGCCCTCCATCCCCGGCCAGGGCTGGTCGCCCTTCTTCACCGGGACGCCCCAGTGGAGGTCGCGGGTGATGCCGCGGTCCTGCAGCCCGTCGCCGTCGTTCAGCCATTTCTTGGCGATCGAGGTGGTCAGCACCGGCCAGTCGGTCTTGCTGTCGATCCAGGCCTCCAGATCGGCGCGCAGGCTGCGCTGCTTGAGGTAGAGGTGCTTGGTCTCGCGCACCTCGAGCTCGGTCGAGCCGGAGATCGCCGAGCGCGGGTTGATCAGGTCGGTCGGGTCGAGCTGCTTGGTGCAGTTCTCGCACTGGTCGCCGCGGGCCTTGTCATAGCCGCAGTTCGGGCAGGTGCCCTCGATGTAGCGGTCGGGCAGGAAGCGATTGTCGGCGATCGAGAAGACCTGCTTTTCCGAGACTTCCTCGATGAAGCCGTTCTCGGCCAGAGCCCCCGCGAAGTGCTGGGTCAGGCGGTGGTTGCGCGGGCTGGAGGAGCGGCCGAAATGGTCGAAGGACAGCCGGAAGCCGTCGGCGATGTCCTTCTGGACGGCATGCATCTCGGCGCAGAATTCGTCCACCGGCTTGCCCGCCTTGGCGGCGGCAAGCTCGGCCGGGGTGCCGTGCTCGTCGGTGGCGCAGATGAACATGACCTCGTGGCCCCGCGCCCGCATGTAGCGCGCGAAGAGGTCGGCGGGCAGCTGGCTGCCGACGAGGTTGCCCAGATGCTTGATCCCGTTGATGTAGGGAATCGCCGAGGTGATGAGAATCCGCGCCATGATCATGCCTTTCGTCCCGGTCCGGCGCTGTTTAGCCTCGTTGCGGGCCAAGAGCCAGAGCCATCAATCCGACCGCTTGCGCCGCAGCAGCCGACCGATGAGGAAGGAGGTGCGCGGCTCGTAGGTATAGGCGGTGCGCTCGGCGGGGGTGGGGCGCACCCACATCCGGCTGATGCCGAAGGCGATGAGCAAGAGGTAGGAGACCGCGATCAGAACGAACATCGCCGAGGGGCCGAAGCCGTCGATCAGCACCGAGGACAGGATGGGCGCCGCGATGGCGCCGACCGCGTAGAGGAACATCAGCGCCGCCGACAGCTCCACCCGTTCGCGGCTTTCGGCGAAGTCATGGGCATGGGCGGTGGAGACGGAATAGACCGGCAGGGTGGCGAAGCCGAAGAGCGCCGCCGCGCTGAACACGGCGACGGTGCCGGAGCCGGCCAGCAGGATGGTCGCGGCGCAGGTGGCGATGGTCGCCGCCGAGAGCCAGATCAGCACCCAGCGCCGGTCGTATTTGTCGGCGACCCAGCCGATGGGGAACTGCGCGACGGCCCCGCCCAGCACATAGGCCGCGAGAAAGAGCGCGATCTGGTCGGCGCGCAGGCCGACCTCGATGCCGTAGACGGGCCCGACCATGCGGAAGGAGGCGCCGCTGATGCCCGAGACGACGACCCCCAGCGCCGCCAGCGGCGAGCGGTCCCAGGCAAGGCGCGGGCGCAGGCGGGGGGCGTCGGGGGTTTCGGGCGGGGCGGCCTTGGTCAGCGTCAGCGGGAAGATCGCGGCGCAGCAGAGGAGCGCCAGCAGGTTGTAGGAGACGTAGGAGGCGGGCTCCAGCACGCCGATCATCAGCTGTGCGCCGAGCGAGCCGCCGATATCGACGATGCGGTAGATCCCCATCGCCCGGCCGCGCGTTTCGTTGGTGACCTTGGATTGCAGCCAGGCCTCGATGATCGTGTAGCAGCCCGCGACGCAGAGGCCGGAGCCCATCCGCATGATCCCCCAGGCCCAGGGGTCGATGATCAGCATGTGGGCGAGGATGCCGATGGTGCCGGCGGCGGTGAAGGCGGCGAAGGCGCGGGAATGGCCGACCTCGCCCATGAGCCGGGGCGCCCACCAGCAGCCGACGAAGAAGCCGAAGAAATGCGCGGAGCCGAGCATGCCGAGTTCGGTGGTGGAAAACCCGAGCGCCGCGCCCGAGATCGCATCCAGCGGCGCCACCCCTCCAGAGCCGAGTTGCAGCAGCACGACCGAGAGGAACAGGGCCGCGAAGGAGATGAGGAGGCGCATCGAGAAGTCTACCGGCATCGCAGGGTCGGCGCAGCTTGGCCGAGCCCGGCAGGAAAGCCCACCCCCAAACGCCCGCCGCCGCGCAGTCGCGTTCCGGCCCGCCGCGTCTTGCCATTTCGTCCGCAGCCGCTAGGGTCTGCACCCTATATGAGGAGCCCGCGATGAAACAGCTTCCGCTTGGGAGAACCGGCCTGAGCGTGTCCGAGCTTTGCCTCGGCACGATGACTTGGGGCAGCCAGAACACCGCCGCCGAGGCACATGCCCAGATCGAGATGGCGCTGGAGCATGGCGTGACCTTCTGGGACACCGCCGAGATGTATCCGACCAACCCGGTGACCGAACGCACCATCGGCGACACCGAGACGATCATCGGCGCGTGGTTCGCCAAGGGCGGGCGCGACCGGGTGGTGCTGGCCACCAAGATCGCCGGCGAGGGCAGCAGGGCGCGCGGCGGCGAGCCGGTCACCGGCCACAGCCTGCGCGGCGCGGTCGAGGCCTCGCTGGGGCGCCTGAAGACCGATTACATCGACCTCTACCAGATCCACTGGCCGAACCGTGGCTCCTACCATTTCCGCAAGATGTGGAATTATACGCCGAACGGCGACCGCGAGGGTGTGCTCGCCAACATGCTCGACGTGCTGGAAACCGCGCAGGCGCTGGTGGCCGAGGGCAAGATCCGCGCCATCGGTCTCTCGAACGAGAGCGTCTGGGGCGCCTCGCAATGGCTGCGGCTGGCCGAGGAGAACGGGCTGCCGCGGATGGCGACGGTGCAGAACGAATATTCGCTGCTCTGCCGCCAGTTCGACACCGACTGGGCCGAGCTTGCGGTGATGGAGGACATGCCGCTTTTGGCCTTCTCGCCGTTGGCGGCGGGGCTTCTGTCGGGGAAATATGCGGGTGACGTGACGCCCGACGGCACGCGGCGCGAGCGCACGCCGGATCTCGGCGGGCGGATCACGCCTTACGTTTTCGAGCCGATCGCCGCCTATCTGGGCATCGCCGCGCGGCACGGGCTCGATCCCTGCCAGATGGCGCTGGCCTTCCTGCGCACGAGGCCTTTCCCGCTGATCCCGATCATCGGCGCGACCTCGCCCGAGCAGCTGCGGAGCAATCTGCAGTCGGTGGAGGTCACGCTTTCCTCCGAGGTGCTGGCCGAGATCGACGCGGCCCATCGCGCCTGGCCCGCGCCCTACTGAAACGGCTTGCGGCGACGTCGGGCTTGGGGTCCTGTGGCGCGATGGACGGGGGAGAGGGCCGATGCGGCATCGACTTGCGCTGATGTGTCTGCTGATCGGCCTCGCCGCCTGCGGGATGCTGCCCGGCGGCGAGACTGCCTCGCCCGAGGCGCCGAGCCCGCTGGCGGCGGAGGCGATCGACGTGACGCCGCTCGACACGCCTGCCGCCGCGGGGCCCGCCGAACCTGCCTCGCGGTGGAAGGAGGTCGCGCCTGCCGCGCCGCCGCCCGCGCCCGAGGTGGTCGAGGTGAAGTCGCCGGGCGAGATCGCCTGCGAGGAGCGCGGCGGTCGCTATGTGGCCCTCGGCGGCACCGGGGCGCGGACCTGCGTGACGCCGACCCGCGATGGCGGCAAGCAGTGCCGCCGGGATGGCGACTGTTCGGGCCAGTGCCTTGCCCGGTCCAACACCTGCGCACCGATGACGCCGCTGCTCGGCTGCAACGAAATCCTCCAATCCGACGGAAGAAGGGTGACCCTTTGTCTCGACTGATGCTGATCCTGCTGGCTTTGACGGCGGCCTGTTCCGCCCCCAAGCCGCAACAGCCGCCCAGCTTCCGCAGCGCCGGGACGCCGATCTATTCCAACGCGGTGTTCGAGCCGGGCCGGCTCGAGGGCGACTGGGTGCAGGTGGCCTCCTTCGGCGGCGGCTGCGCCCCGGGGGCGGCGCGTTTCACCGGGAACGAGCTGCGCACGACCCTCTGCCTTGCCGGGCGCGAGCAGGCCTTTGCCGGGCCCTATGCCCAGACGGCGCCGGGGCGGCTGGCGCTGCGTGGAGCGGATGCGGCGGGGATCGGCGAGCCCTGGTGGGTGATCTGGGTCGATACGGATTATCGCACGCTGGCCATCGGCACGCCTTCGGGGTCTTTCGGCTTCCTCCTGAACCGCGCCGGGCCGCTGCCGCCCGATCGGCTGACGGCGGCGCGCGAGATCTTCGAGTGGAACGGCTACGACCTGTCGCGCCTCACGGTCTACTGATCCCGATACACGCAGAGGTGGTGCGACGCTGCGTCTGTTGACGCGGGGATTGCAGCCGTTTCAATGGCACTGCCCCGGTTGAGGGTCTGTGTTGGTGAAACCTTCGAGGCTGTCGATGTTCCGTGTGATTTCCGTTGTTTCCGCCTGCTGCATCCTGAGCGGATGCGATTTCGACCCCCGCAACTTCGAGACGCCGCCGGTGACGCTGGCCTCGAAACAGGGGCCGGTGGTCTGCCAGCTTTACACCAAGGGGATCGTGCGCTGGGATCGCGCGATCGAGCGGCCGGACGAGATGTCGCTGGAGGAGGCCGATGCGCTCTGTCAGGCCGAGGGGCTGCGCGAGAAGGCTGCTCCCTGACGTCCAGCCTCACTCCGTGCGGTCGCGCAGCATCCGCAGGTGGTCGCCCACCTCGCGGGCGCTGATTGCCGCCTCGCGCACCAGCCAGTCGAAATGCTGGGTGAAGCTGGTGATGCGGGTTGAATCGCGGAAGGCGAGGTAGTGGCGGCCGAGGTAGAGCACGGCCAGAAGCGGGCCGAAGACGGTGATCGGCGCCGAGAAGACGCGGCGCGCATCGAAGAGGTAGATGCGCAGCGAGGGGTAGAGCTGGCCCGACAGGCTGATCAGCCGGTCGAGCTGCTCCCGCCGGACCTCGGCGGGCAGCCCCTCGTAATAGCCGCTGGCCGAGGAGAAGGCGGCAAGCTCGTGCAGCGGCAGGGCGATCTCGTAGTCGGAGCGGGCGGCGCGCATCCATTGCAGCCGGTCCTCGGAGGCGCCGATGGCCTGTTCGGCGGTGCGGCCGAGCTGGGGGCGGTATTCCCATTCCAGCATGGCGGGCGTCTTGAGCATGTCGGGCAGGGTGGCCGGAACGTGGCGGATCTTGTAGCCCGCCGCTTCACGGTGCCAGCGGTAGATCGTCTCGTCGATCGGCGCGCGCGGGGCCTCGGTGATGGTCAGCGACATGGCCAGCAGATCGGCCAAGGGCTCCGGCCGGCCCGAGAGGCCGAGCAGCCAGTCGGCGCTGATCCCCAGCGCCTGCGCGCAATCGGCGGCGAGCTGGGCATTGGGCAGCCGCGTCGTCTGTGGCGCGAGAAGCTGCGAGATGGTCGAGCGGTCGACCTGCACCTGCCGGGCCAGCGCACTCTGCGTCATGCCGCGTTCGCCCATGGCCTCGGCCAGACGGTCGCGGAACAGAGCGGCCCGGTCGCGCTTGTCTATTTTTTCCGACGCCATGTGACTTTTATCACCAAAGTTGCGTTTATGTTGCTCAAGATCTGGATTATCACGCCCTGCTGCAAGTGCTAACTCTCAGCTGATCCATTTGCAGGAGTTTTCAAGGTTGCGCAGTCATCCGGCCGTCGAGTGGCCAACCATCGTCCTTCTGATCGCAACCTACACTCTCTGGGCCCTCGGAACGACCGTTCTCGCCGGCGTCTGGTTGCCTCTGGGCATTGTTGCCACCGGCATCGCCATCGCGCAGTTCTCGTCGCTGCAGCACGAGGCGCTCCACGGCCATCCCTTCCCGAGCGAGCGGCTGAACGAGGCGCTGGTCTTCCCGGCGCTGGCGCTGACCGTGCCCTACCGCCGCTTCCGCGACACACATCTGCAGCATCACCACGACCCGCTCTTGACCGACCCCTATGACGACCCGGAGTCGAACTACTTCGATCCGGCGATCTGGGCGCGGCTGCCGCTGGCGGTGCGGGCGCTGCTTTCGGTGAACAACACGCTGCTGGGGCGGATCGTGCTGGGGCCGATCGTCGGCAACCTGCTGTGGGTGCGGGGCGACCTGCGGCTGATCCGGCAGGGGGATGTGGCGACGCGGCAGGCCTGGCTGCTGCATCTGGCCGGGCTGGTGCCTGTGGTGCTGTGGCTTGCCGAGGCCGGGATGGGCTGGGGCGGCTATCTGCTGGCGGCCTGGGTCGGGCATGGGCTCTTGAAGATCCGCACCTTCCTTGAGCACCGGGCGCATGAGGCGGCGCGGGCGCGGACGGTGGTGATCGAGGATCGCGGGCCGCTGGCGCTGTTGTTTCTGAACAACAACCTGCATGTCGTGCATCACATGCACCCCAAGGTCCCGTGGTATCGGCTGCCCTCGCTCTATGCCTCGAACCGCGAGCATTACCTGCGGCGCAACGATGGTTACGTCTACCGCTCCTATGCCGAGATCTTCGGGCTGCACCTGTTCCGGGCCAAGGACCCGGTGCCGCACCCGCTCTGGCCCTTCGGGTCAGGTCAGGCGGCGGAAGATCGGAGCATTGCCGGAGTTGTCGAAGAACGGCACCCCCTGACCAGCGTCGCCATCGCGCAGCAGGGCTGAGACCTCGGCCAGCACCACCTCGGTGATGAAGGGCAGGTCGAGCCGGCGCACCTCGGCCAGCCCGATCCAGTGCAGATGCGACAGCTCGTCGGAGGCCGCCGAGAAGTCCTCGGGGTCGCCGGCGATGTGGCGGGCCTCGGCGAGGAAGAAATGCGCGTCGAACCGGCGCGGCCGGGCGGGCGGGGTGATGGCGCGGAAGATGAAGCGCAGTGCCGCCGCGTCGGGGATCAAGCCTCGGGCGGCGAAGCTCTGCCAGTCGGGCGGGGCCTGCCAGGTGCCGGGCTGACCGAGGGCGAGGCCGGTTTCCTCCCAGAGCTCGCGGATCGCGGCGGCGGCGAGGGCTGTGGCCTCGGCACCGAGACGCGCGGCGCAGGCGGCGGGCAGGGGGTTGGCCAGCGGCACGGCGGCATCGCCGGGATCGACGGCGCCGCCCGGAAAGACGTATTTCGATGGCATGAACACGGCCGCGGCCCCGCGCATCCCCATCAGAACCTCGGGGCCCTTGGCCCCTTGACGGATCAGGACGACGGTGGCGGCTGGACGGACCCGAGGCTCCGCCTCAGGCAGCATTTCCGAAGCCGTGCATCCGCCGCGACCATTGCAGCGCCACCATGGCCCCCTTGAGCCGGGGCAGCAGGAAGAGCGACAGGGCGACGGTGCCGATGGTGAAGATCGTGGCCAGCATCAACGGATCGGGCCGGTATTCGACGAAGCCCCAGAGGATCAGCGGCGCCATCAGGTGCCCGACGATCAGGATCGTCAGATAGGCGGGGCCATCGTCGGCGCGGTGGTGGTGGAAATCCTCGCCGCAGACGGGGCAGCTTTCACGCACCGTCAGATAGCCGCGCAGCATCGGACCGGCCCCGCAGTTCGGGCAGCGGCAGCGCCATCCCCGCAGGAGGGCGGGCATCAGGGGGCGGTCGTCTTCCATGTTCACCTGTCGGTCGGTCATGCAGGCCCTTCCTCGACACAAGGGCAACGGGGCCCAACGCCAACAGAGATAGGGGGTTCCCTCGCAAAAGTTGAGGGCCAAAAGGATGATTTATTAACCCTTGTCGAAATTCACGCCGTTCCGGCGACGGAAGCCGCGGAAGCGGGCGTTTGAGGATCAGAAGGCAGCAGACGATGCCTCGACCCAAACGGAGAGACCTTGATGAAACGCATGTTCCCCCTCGCCACGCTGACCCTCGCCCTCGCTTCCGCGACGGCCTTCTCGACCGCCGGCTTCGCCCAGACGCAGCCAGAGCCGCCCTGCGCCCCCGGTGCCGCCTGCGAGATGCCGACCGGCCCGATGGGCGGGAATGGCCCGATGGACGGGAACGGTCCGATGGGTGGCGATGGCCCGATGGACGGCATGATGGGCGACCGGATGGGGCGGGGTGCCGGGCCGATGTTCGACTTCGACACGCTGGATGCCGACAAGGACGGCAAGGTGACGCAGGCCGAGATCGACGCCCCGCGTCAGGCCCGGCTCGAGGCGCTGGATGCCGATGGCAACGGCCAGATCGGTGCTCCGGAGCTTTCGGCGATGTATATGGCGGGGATGAAGGCCCGGGCCGACCAGCGGGCGGCCGCGATGGTGGAGCGGTTCGACTCCAATGCCGACGGCCAGATCTCGGCGGCCGAATTCGCCGCCGGTCCGCGCCCGATGAACATGATCGACCGGCTCGACACCGACAAGGATGGCGCCGTCTCCAGGGCCGAGGCCGATGCGGCGCAGGAGCGCATGCAGGACCGCCGCGGCGATCGTCGCCATGGCGGGCGGCGTGACGGCGGCAAGCACGGCTGGTTCGGCCGCGACTGATCCCGCGCGAAGGACCGCCGCGCCCGGGGCCTGTCTCACGGGCGCGGCATTTGAAGGTTTCGCGGATTGGCGCTAAGCCCGGGCAGGATGGAAATGCCGTTTGATGCCTTTTCGGATGTCTCGGACGAGGCGCTTCTGGTGCTCTATGCCAATGGAGACCCGGGGGCGGGCCGTGCGCTGACCCACCGTCTGACGCCCCGCGTGCTCGCGGTGGCGTCGCGGATGCTGTCGGACCGGGCCGAGGCCGAGGATGTGGCGCAGGAAGCGATGCTGCGGCTCTGGAAGGTGGCGGGCGAATGGCGGCAGGGCGAGGCGAAGGTCTCGACTTGGCTCTACCGCGTAGCCTGCAACCTCTGCACCGACCGGCTGAGGGGGCGCAAGCGGCGCTCGGCCACGGCGCTGGACGATGCGCCCGAGGTGGCAGATGCCGCGCCGGGCGTCGAGGCGGCGCTGATCGAGGGCGACCGGATTCGGGCGCTCGACGCGGCGCTGGCGGCGCTGCCCGAGCGGCAGCGTCAGGCGGTGGTCCTGCGGCATCTCGAGGGGCTGACCAACCCCGAGATTGCCGAGGTGATGGACATCGGTGTGGAAGCGGTCGAAAGTTTGACCGCGCGTGGCAAGCGGTCTCTGGCGGCGCTGCTCTCGGGGCAGCGGGCCGAGTTGGGATATGAGGAAGGCTGAGATGCGCGACAGCGATCTTGACGATCTGTTTGCCGAAGCCCGCACGAGGGCTCCGGCCCCTTCGGACGCGCTGATGGGGCGGGTGATGGCCGATGCGATCGCGCATCAGCCGCAGCCCGTGCCGCCGCGCCCGGTGGCCTCTGTCCCGCCGAAGGGCTGGTCCGGCTGGCTGGCGGGGCTGCGGGGCGGCATGCTGGCCGGAGCGGGGATGGCCACGGCGACGCTGGCCGGGGTCTGGATCGGGTTCGCGCAGCCTGCCTCGATGGTGCCGGTCACCGATGCGCTCTGGCAGCCCGCCTTCGAGGAGATCGACACGGTCGATCTGCAGCCGAGCCTCGATCTCATCCCGTCGCTCGACGGCTTCATGACGGAGGGCTGAGCGATGACCGATCTTCCGCCTCCCGCCGCCAAGACCGGCTCGCCGCTCTGGATGCGCATCCTGCTTGCGGTGTCGCTGACGCTGAACCTCGCCGTGCTGGGCATGGTGGGCGGCGCCGTGCTGCGCTCGCATGACGGGCGGCATCCGCTGCCGGTGCGCGATCTGGGCTTCGGCGCCTTCGACGGGGCGCTGAGCCCCGAGGACCGGCAGGAGCTGCGCCGTGCCTTCGTTGACGAGGGCCCGGATTTCCGCGGCGCGCGGCGGGCGATGCGGCAGGACTTCTCGGAGATCCTCGCGGCACTGCGGGCCGATCCCTTCGACCCGGGGGCGTTGCAGGCAGTGCTCGACCGGCAGAATGCGCGGGGGGCGGAGTTCTTCGCCTTCGGCCAGAAGCTGATCTTCGACCGGATCGCCGGCATGGAGCCCGAGGCGCGGCGTGCCTTCGCCGACCGGCTGGAGCAGAACCTGACCCGCAAGCATGGCCGGGGCGACCGCGACGGGCGGGGCGACCGTGACGGGCGCGAGGGAAGGCGGGAACCGGGCGGGGAATAGGCTCAGGCGGCGGAGCGGCTGATCGTCACCTGATTGCGCCCGGCGTTCTTCGACATCATCAGCGCGAGGTCGGCGCGATTGACCACAGCCGAGACCGGCTCCAGCCCGACAAGCTCGGTGTCGTTCACCGCGAGACCGATGGAAACCGTGACCGACAGCGCCTCGCCGCCGGGCAGGGCGACGGGACGCTCCTGCACCGCGCAGCAGAGCCGCTCGGCGGCGGTGCGCGCCTCGGGCAGGCGGATGTCGGTGAGGGCGACAAGGAATTCCTCGCCGCCGATACGGGCCAGAAGATCGCCCTGCCGCAGATTGGCTTCCAGCCGCCGTGCCACCTCGACCAGCACGGCATCGCCCGCGGCATGGCCCCAGCGGTCGTTCACCGACTTGAAGCGGTCGAGATCGACGACCATCACCGCAAAGGGATGGCCGCTTTCCTGCGCACGGTCGGCCATCGCCGCCAGATGCGCCGCGACGTAGCGGCGGTTGTAGAGCCCGGTCAGCGGGTCGATGATCGCCAGCCGCAGCCCGTTCTGCACTGTCTCGCGTTGTCGGTCGCCGCGCTGCTTGCGCCGCATCAGGTTGCGCAGCCTCAGCCGGAGCTCGCGCGGGTCGAAGGCTGTGGGCACCAGATCGTTGGCGCCGAGATCGAAGGCCATCGCCGCCCGCTCCGCCGAGGGTTGGGCCTGCACGATGCAGACGGCGGCGTGGCGCGTGGCGGGGCGGCTGCGCAGATCCGACATCAGCCGCAGCCCGGCGCCGGCGACACCCGCCGAGATGAGGAAGAGATCGGGGGCGGGCCCGCCCTCGTCCAGCGCCTCCTCCCTGGTCAGGATCACCACGCGGTCGGGCATCAGCGGCGCCAGATCCTTGCGCCATTTCAAGGCCGTCTCCGACCGTTCGGCGACGAGGCCGATGAGCCCCGGCGCCTCGAACCCCGCGCCATCCTCGGCTAGCCCCAAGGCCTGCAGCGCCGCGCCGCGCGGGCCCACGTCGGCGGGCATGTCCCGCTCGCGCAGGAGGCTGCGCAGGCGCGCCATGAGCAGGGCGTCGTCGAAGGGCTTGGCCAGAAACTCGTCCGCGCCCTCGGTCAGCGCGGCCATGCGGCTGGCGAGGTCGGGCGTGGCCGAGAGCATGACCACCGGGATGTCGCGCGTCGTCGGATCGGCCCGCAGGTGGCGCAGCACCTCGATCCCCGACATGTCGGGCAGCTTGAGGTCGAGCAGGATCAGATCGGGGGCTTCGGCGCGGGCGATGGCGAGACATCCGGCCCCGTCCGAGGCCATGAGGGGCCGGTAACAGGCGGCCCCCAGCTTGACCTTGAGCACGATACGGTTCGTCGCCACATCGTCCACGATGAGAATCCGTCCGACCATCCCTGGGTTCCCCTTTCCCTGCGGGCCTTCTTCACGTTCTCCGCCACACAGGTTAAGGATTCCTTTCAATTTTTCGATCAATGGTCGGGAATGGCTTAAGCAAATAGGAGGACCGCATGGCCGGGCATCAATCCGCCGAAACCGTGGCGCTGCAGGCGCTGGCGTGGATCGCGGGCAACGAGGATCTGCTGCCGCTGTTCCTCAATGCCACCGGCGCTTCGGCCGACGACCTGCGGCGGGGGGCGACACGGCCCGAATTTCTTGGCTCCGTGCTGGATTTCCTGCTGATGGACGACGCCTGGATCGTGGCCTTCTGCGATGCGGCCGGGCTCGACTATCAGGTGCCGATGCAGGCGCGGGCCGGATTGCCGGGCGGCGAGGCGGTGCACTGGACCTGAGCCGGTTGCCTTCGGGCGCGCGGCGGGTCACTCTGCCGCGGAGCAAATCTCGGGGCTGGCATGATCCAAGGCATCATCTTCGACAAGGACGGAACGCTGTTCGACTTCCGGCGCAGCTGGGGCGGCTGGGCCGCGCGGCTGTTGCGCGAGATTGCGGCGGACGAGGCGCAGGCGCGGCATCTGGGGCGGGTCATCGGCTATGACCTCGACACCAACGCCTTCGCCAGCGACAGCCCGGTGATCGCCGGCACACCCGACGAGGTGGCCGAGATCCTGCTGCCGCATCTGCCGGGGCTGTCGCATGGCGCGCTGGTGGCCGAGATGAACCGGCTGGCCGCACGCGCCGAGATGACGCAGGCCGTGCCGCTGACGCCCCTGCTGACCGCGCTGCGCGAGCGGGGGCTGAAGATCGGGCTCGCGACCAACGACGGCGAGGCCCCGGCGCGGGCGCATCTGGCGGCGCATGGCATCACCGAGCTCTTCGACTTCGTGGCGGGGTTCGATTCGGGCCATGGCGGCAAGCCGGAGCCCGGAATGCTGCTGGCCTTCGCCACGGCGATGCGGCTGGAGCCCGCTTCGGTGGTGATGGTGGGCGACTCGGCGCATGACCTGATCGCGGGGCGCGCGGCGGGGATGCGCACGGTCGCCGTGCTGACCGGCATTGCTGTGGCCGAGGAGCTCGTGGGCTTTGCCGATATCGTGCTGCCCGACATCGGCGGTCTCGGCAGCTGGATCGACGGGCTCCGCGCCGCCTGATCCGCGCCTCCCGCGAAAAACGACGCTTCAGCGTCGGTAACCGAGTGTCCATTCTGACGCCGCTTCGGTCATCCTGAGCGGGCGGGGTGCTGCCCTGCGACCACGGAGGGGATCAGCATGACCGAAGAGCCGAACCGCAAGCGCCGCGCCGGGGGACGGGCCGGCAACAAGATGCGCGCAGGCTCCGCCGCCATCGACCAGATGCCCTGGCGCATCCCGGTGAACCCCGACCGCCCGACCGAGCCGCTGGACATGGACGGGGTGATGAAGATCCACCGGGGGGCGATGCGCATCCTCAAGGAGATCGGCATCGAGTTCCTGAACCCCGAGGCGGTGACAATCCTGAAACAGGCGGGGTGCCGGGTGGAAGGCACCAATGTCCGCATGGACGAGGACTTCGTGATGGAGATGCTGGGCCACGCGCCCGCGCAATTCACCATCACCCCGCGCAACCCCGAGCGCGAGATCATCATGGGCGGCAAGCACATGGTCTTCGTCAACGTCTCGAGCCCGCCGAACGCTTGGGACTTGGAGCGCGGCAAGCGGTCGGGCGACTTCGAGACCTTCAAGGAGTTCATGAAGCTCACGCAGTATTTCAACTGCATCCATGTCGCGGGCGGCTATCCGGTGGAGCCGGTCGATATCCACCCCGCCGTCCGGCACCTCGACTGTCTTTATGAAAAGCTGACGCTGACCGACAAGGTGGTGCACGCCTATTCGCTAGGGGCCGAGCGGGTCGAGGACGTGATGGAGATGACCCGCCTCGCCGCCGGGCTGTCGCATGACGAGTTCGACGCGAAGCCACGGATGTATACAAACATCAACTCGGTCTCGCCGCTGAAGCACGATTTCCCGATGCTCGACGGCGCGATGCGGCTGGCGCGGCGCGGCCAGCCGGTGGTGGTGACGCCCTTCACCCTGGCGGGGGCGATGGCACCGGTGACCATGGCGGGGGCGGTGGCGCTGAGCCTTGCCGAGGGTCTCGCCGCCATCGCGCTCCTGCAATACATCAAGCCGGGCTGTCCGGTCGCCATCGGCACCTTCACCTCCAACGTCGACATGAAGTCGGGCGCCCCCGCCTTCGGCACGCCGGAATACATGCGCGCCACGCAGATGACCGGCCAGCTCGCACGGTTCTACAAGCTGCCGCTGCGCTCCTCCGGGGTTTGCGCCGCCAATATCCCCGACGGGCAGTCGATGTGGGAGACCTCGAATTCGCTCTGGGCGGCGGTGCAGTCGCAGACCAACATGGTCTATCACGCGGCGGGCTGGCTCGAGGGCGGGCTGATCGCCAGCCCCGAGAAGTTCATCATGGATTGCGAAGTGCTGCAGATGATCCAGCGCTACTTCGAGGAGGCGACCTTCGCCACCACCGACGACGACATCGCCTTCGACGCGATCCGCGAGGTCGGCCCCTCGGGCCATTACTTCGGCTGCCAGCACACCCAGGACCGCTACAGCACCGCCTTCTATGCGCCCTTCGTCTCGGACTGGCGCAACTACGAGGCCTGGGAGCAGGACGGCGCTGTCTCGACCCCGGAGCGGGCGCATCGTGTGTTCAAGTCGATCCTGGCCGAGTTCGAGGCCCCGGCGATGGACGGCGACCATCAGGAGGCGCTGCGACAGTTCGTGGCACGGCGCAAGCAGGAGGGCGGGGCGCCGACGGACTTCTGAAAGCCGCAGGAATTCAGCGGGCTGCGCGCCGGTCTTCACCTCACGCGGGCCACCTGTCCAATAGTGCAGCTGGACGCCCCGCCGGCATCGGAGGAAGAGGAACCAAGGTCACGCGCACGGGGACAAACCTGCCACATGACCTTGGCCCGAACCTTCATTTCTGAAGGCTCCACCTCCGAAGCGACCGGGGCATGGTCACTTCGGAGAAGGGAAGATGTCATTCTCTGCGTCCCGGTATCTGAGTGTCGGACCCCGGATTGTCAACGGGGCGCAAAATCGACGCCAAGCCCCTGTGTGGCAAAGCCACGCTGCCGGCAAACCGCTGCCTGCCGCCGCGCGAAAGCGGTCTCCGCGCGCCGGGCTCCGGATGCGGGGGAAAGCCGGGGAAACTACCCGGAACAGGGCTCTAAAAGGGTGGGGATAGTCAATTAACCATTATAATGTCGTAGGTTGCGAAGGCCCCCGTCCGGTGGCGCGGCCCCTGCGAGCGACCCCGCGACAAACTGGCGCAGCCGCCCGCCTCTGCCGCTGCCCTCGGGGCCTGCTGGCACCCCGCAGCCATCCGCGCTAGCTTCCCCCGCGAAACGGCGGGAGAGACCGATGGACCGGAACATGCGACAGCGGCTGGTGATGGCCGGGATCGGCGGATTGGCGGGAATCAGCCTCTATCTCCTGCTCGAGGTGCTGAGCCGCCATTTGCTGCCCGACCGTGCCGCGCTGGCGCTCACCGCCTTCTCGGCGGTGTTCTTCGGCGGCTGGCTGGCGCTCGCGGGCCCGCTCCGCACCGGGCGGGCGGTATTGGCCGCGCTGGTGCTGGGCGTGGTCGTGGCACTCCTCCTGACGCTGGCCAGCCTGCGCCATACGCTGGTGGAGGGAATCTTCGACCAGCCGATGACGGTGCTGGCGGTGCTGCTGCTCTCCACCATCCCCTTGCCCTTCTTCATCGCCCTCTCCGGACCCGGCTGGCGCGACTATCCCACGCTCTTTACCGAGGCCTGGAATGTCGTGGTGCGCTATGCCTCGGCCTGGCTCTTCGTCGGCGTGCTCTGGGCCCTGCTGCTGCTGTCCCAGGCGCTGCTGAAGATCGTCGACATCCATGTGATCGACGACATCATCCGGCTCGACGCCGCGCCCTGGATCATCACCGGCATCACATTGGGCCTCGCCCTCGCCGTGGTGACCGAGCTTTCCGATCTGGTCTCGCCCTATCTCATCCTGCGGCTCTTGCGTCTGCTGCTGCCGCTCGTGCTGGTGGTGATGGCGCTGTTCATCGCCGCGCTGCCGTTCAAGGGGCTCTCGGGGCTTCTGGGCGGGCTCTCGGTCGCGGCGACGCTGCTCGCCATGGCGGCGCTGGCGGCGACGCTGGTCACCACCGCCGTTGACCAGACCGATGCCGAGGGCGCGCATGGCCCGCTGATGACCCGGGCGACGCAGGCGCTGGCCGTGCTCCTGCCGGTGCCGGCAGGGCTCGCGGCCTGGGCGGTCTGGCTCCGGGTGGTGCAATACGGCTGGACGCCCGACCGGGTGTTCGCCGCCCTCGCCGCCGGGATGGCCCTGGCCTACGGGCTGATCTACGCGCTCTCCGTGCTGCGCGGCGCAGGCTGGCGCGGACGCATCCGGCAGGGCAACATCGTCATGGCGCTTGTGCTGCTCCTTGTCTCGGCGCTCTGGCTCACCCCGGTGCTCGACGCCGAGCGGATCTCGGCCCGCGACCAGCTCGCCCGCTTCACCGACGGGCGCGGCACGCTGCAGACGCTCGACCTCTATGCGCTGGGCCGCTGGGGGCGGGCCGGGGAGGCGGCACTGGCCGAGCTTCAGACCCGCGCCAGCCAGCCGGGACAGGAGGCTCTGGCCGAGCGGCTGGCGGGCCTCGTGACCAGCGGCGAACCCGCGCCCTCCGATGCCGAGGTGACGGCGGAGCTCACCGCGCTCCTGCCGCTGCAACCGCCCTCCGCCACAGCAGAGCGCGACATCCTGCTCGGCGCGCTCGACGCCACCGACCGCAGCTTCTGGCTGCAGCGCTGCCGCAACCGTCTGGCCGATGGCCGCCCGGGCTGCGTGCTGGTGCTGGGCGATTTCTGGCCGGGCAATGCGGGCCCCGAGGCGGTGGCGCTGATGCGCAACGGGCCGGGCGATGTCAGCTACGAGGGGCTGGTCCTGGTCGAGGGCGTGCTGCAGCGCCGCGCGGTGATGACGCTGAGCGGCGGCTACCCGAGCGCCGCCGAAGAGGCCATCGGCGGGTTGATCGCCGCCGCCCCCACGCTCGCCCCCGTGCCGCTGAACGGGCTGCAGGCCGGGGGCGAAACCCTCTACCTCTCCCCCTGAGGCGTTCCCGCCTTCATCTTGGCCAAAATATCCCCTCCGGAGGCATCCGCCGCCCGCCAAGGGCGCCTCCGGTCCTCACCGCGCTTCCGCATCCCCTGTCCGCGGCAGCGCCGCGCGTGGGGGCTCGACGCCCCCAGGCGCGGCTCCTTCCGTCGCCTCTTGGCGGTTTGTTAACGCGCCCCGGCTATCTTCCTGCGGAGAGAAGGAAAGCGCTGCGCGATGCACGGTTTGGTCAACAGGGCGATCGAGTGCTACCTGCGGGATACCTATGGCATCCCGCTCTGGGCCGAGGTTGCGCGCGAGGCGCAGCTGGGGTTCGACTCGTTCGAAACCCTGCTGACCTATGACCTGTCGCAGACCGAGGCCGTGCTGGCCGCCGCGGCCCGGCTGCTCGACCGGCCGCGCGACACGCTGCTCGAGGATCTCGGAACCTATCTCATCTCGCACAAGACCGCCGATCCGCTGCGGCGGCTGCTGCGCTTCGGCGGCGTCGGCTTTGCCGATTTCCTGCATTCGCTCGACGACCTGCCGGGGCGGGCGCAGCTTGCCCTCCCCGATCTCGACCTGCCGGAGCTGGAGCTCTGCAGCTCCGCCCCCGGGCGGTTCGCGCTGACCTGTCGCTCGCCGATCGTCGGCATGGGCCATGTGCTCGTGGGCCTGCTGCGCGCCATGGCCGACGATTACGGGGCCTTGGTGCTGCTCGACCATCAGGGCGGCGATGCGCGGGGCGAGGTGATCGCCATCCGCCTCCTCGATGCGTCCCATGGCGAGCGGCGGGGCTTCCCGCTGGCGGCGCGGGCGGGCTGATGGGGGGCATGATCCGGGTCGACCGGGCGGGGCTGGATCTGCTGATGCCGATGAACCTCTGCATCGCCCCCTCCGGCACGGTCTTCGCCTGCGGCCCCACCCTGCACAAGCTCTTTACGGTGGAGCCTGTCGGACTGCCGTTCTTCGACCTCTTCACCGTCCGCCGCCCCGGCGGCGTGACGGGCATGGCGCGGCTGCGCCGTCACATGGGCGACCGGCTGACCCTGGGCCTCAGCCATGCGCCGCAGACCCCGCTGCGCGGCGTGGCGACGCCGCTGGGCGCGGGGCAGGGCATCCTGCTCAATCTCTCCTTCGGCATCGCGCTGATGGAGGCTGTCCGCAGCCATGCGCTGACCGATGCCGATTTCGCCGTCACCGATCTCGCCGTCGAGCTCCTCTACATGGTCGAAGCCAAGGGGGCCGTGCTGGAGGAGCTGCGCCACCTCAACCGCCGCCTGCATCAGGCCAAGGCCGAGGCCGAAGCGCAGGCGCTGACCGATCCGCTCACCGGGCTGCGCAACCGCCGCGCCATCGATCAGCTGGTCTCCGCCGCCATCGAGGCCGGGGAAAGCTTCGGGCTGATGCATATCGACCTCGATTTCTTCAAGGAGGTGAACGACACGCTGGGCCATCCGGCGGGCGACCATGTGCTGCGCGAGGTGGCGCGCATCCTGTCGGAAGAGACCCGCAGCGACGATACCGTGGCGCGGGTCGGCGGCGACGAATTCGTGGTGATGTTTCCGGGCATGACCAGCACCGACCGTCTGGCGGCGGTGGCGGGGCGGATGATCGCGCGGCTGCAGCAGCCGATCGCCTTCGGCCCCGATCAGTGCAGGGTCTCGGCCAGCATCGGCATGACGCTCTCGGCCTTCTACAGCGCCGCCACCGCCGAGACGCTGCTGACCGATGTCGATCGCGCGCTCTATGCCGCCAAGCGCGACGGGCGGGGCAGGGCGGTGCTCGCCGGGGTCATCCCCGCGGCGCCCAGAGGATGATCGCCGCCCCCGCCAGACAGACCGCCCCGCCGATCAGGTCGAACCTGTCGGGCCGCATCCCCTCCACCGCCCAGAGCCAGACCAGCGACGCCGCGATATAGACGCCGCCATAGACGGCAAAGGCCCGCCCGGCCTGATCGGTCGGGCTCAGCGCCAGCAACGTGGCGAAGAGCGCGAGCGACAGCATCCCCGGCACGAGCCAGAGCGGCGACCTGCCCAGGCGAAGCACCGCCCAGACGGCGAAGCAGCCGGCGATTTCGGCACAGGCGGCGGCGATGAAGACAAGGAAGGTGGTCATGCTGCCCTCGTGGCTCACCCGCGGCGGCCCTGCGATGGCAGGACGGATCACAGATCGAGGCGGGGGGAGAAGTGGCAGCCCGTAGGGGAGTCGAACCCCTCTTACCAGGTTGAAAACCTGGTGTCCTAACCGATAGACGAACGGGCCACGCTGGCAGTGGCGCGGTGTTAAATCGCCGCGACGGACAGCGCAAGGGGGAAATTCACCTCCCCGGCGCAAAAACCTGTCAGACGCGCGCCGCATCCTCCAGCCGGAACTGCACCTTGCTGCGCCCACCCCAGGTGTTGATCTCCAGCCGCCCGGCCAGATGGAAGCGGTCGACGCCCGGGTTCTCCAAGAGTGGCCCGAGCGGGCCGTCGAAGGCGCCGAAGGCCACGCCCTCGACGCGCGCGCCCTCGCCGTCGCCGAAGCTCAGCCGCAGGTGGTTCTCGCCCATCCGCCGCGTGGTGACACGCTGCTCGGCAAAGGCGAAGCGCGGGGCCGAGGCCGAGGCGCCGTAGGGGCCGGCGCAATCGATCTGCTCGCAGAAGGCGGTGGTCGCCGCCGAGGGCATCAAGAGGCTGTCGAGCCGGAGGTCGGCCGGCCCGCCGAGCCCCGCCCCCTGCCGCGCCAGCAGGTCGCCCAGCCGGGCCATCGCCTCAGCCATGCGGTCCTCGGCCACGGTCAGCCCCGCCGCCATCCGGTGTCCGCCGCCCTTCAGCAGCAGCCCCTCGGCCGCCAGCCGCTGCACCGCTGCGCCGAGATCGACGCCCGCGACCGAGCGGCCCGACCCCTTGCCGATGCCGCCCTCCAGCCCGATCACCACGGCGGGTCGGTTGGTCGCCTCCTTCAGCCGGGCGGCGACGATGCCGACCACCCCCGGATGCCAGCCTTCCCCCGCCGCCCAGACCAGCGGCCCGTCGAGCCCGCGCGCCTCGGCCTGCGCCAGCGCCTCGGCGCGGACCCGCGCCTCGATGTCGCGACGTTCGGTGTTCAGCTGGTCGAGCCGCTCGGCCAGGGCCTTGGCCTCGATCGGGTTGTCGGTCGCCAGGAGCCGCGCGCCGAGATCGGCCTGCCCGATCCGCCCGCCCGCATTGACCCGCGGCCCGAGCAGGAAGCCCAGGGCATAGCTGTTCGGCGCCGCATCCATCCGCGCCACCTCGGCCAGAGCCACCAGCCCCGGCCGCTCGCGCCGCGCCATGACCTTCAGCCCCTGCCGCACCAGCGCCCGGTTCACCCCGATCAGCGGGGCAACGTCGGCCACGGTCGCCAGCGCCACCAGATCGAGCATGGCCATCAGGTCCGGCCCCTGCCGGCCCTCCAGCCTCAGCCGCCGGTTCGCCTCGACCAGCAGCAGGAAGACCACCGAAGCCGCGCAGAGATGGCCGAGCGAGCCATCCTCGTCCTGCCGGTTGGGGTTCACCACGGCGAGCGCCGGGGGCAGCGTCTCGGCGCCGAGGTGATGATCGAGCACCACCACATCCGTGCCCGCTGCGGCGGCGATGGGCTCGTGCGACAGGGTTCCGCAATCGACGCAGATGATCAGGTCATGCGCCGCCGCCAGTTGCTGCATGGCGGGCACGTTCGGGCCATAGCCCTCGTCGATCCGGTCGGGGATGTAGAGCGTCGAGGCAAGCCCCAGCGCCCTGAGCCATGTGATGAGCAGCGCCGCCGAGGTGCCGCCATCGACGTCGTAATCGGCAAAGATCGCGATCCGCTCGCGGCGGCGCAGCGCCGCCAGCAGCCGGTCGGCGGCGGGGCCCATGTCGCGCAGGCTCAGCGGGTCGGGCAGCAGGTCGCGCAGGGCAGGGGCGAGGAAGAGCTCAGCATCCGTTGCCGCCACGCCGCGCCGCACGAGGGTGCGGCACAGCGGCAGGGGCAGGCGGGTCGTCTGGGCCATGGCTTCGGCCAGACGATCCTCCTCGCCCGTGGGGCCGACCCAGCGGCGGCCGGTCGCTGACGTCTCGACGCCAAGGAACGCGCGCGCCGCCGGAGCCGTCATTTCACCGGGCTGCGGTAGCTCATGCGACGCACGGAGCCGGTCTTGGACCGCATCAGGATGGTTTCGGTGGTAACCCAGCCGGGTTCGCGCTGGATGCCCGCAAGGATCGAGCCGGAGGTGACGCCGGTCGCGGCGAAGATCACGTCGGCGGTCACCAGCTCGTCGCGGGTGTAGATCCGGTCGAGATCGGTGATCCCGGCGCGCTTGGCGCGCATCCGCTCGTCATCGTTGCGGAACAGGAGCTGGCCATACATCTGCCCGCCCATGCATTTCAGCGCCGCCGCCGCCAGCACACCCTCGGGCGCGCCGCCCGAGCCCATGTACATGTCGATGCCGGTCAGATGCGCTTCGGCGCAGTGGATCACCCCGGCCACGTCGCCATCGGTGATCAGCCGGATCGCCGCGCCGGTGGAGCGGACCTCCTCGATCAGCGCCTCGTGGCGCGGACGCTCGAGGATGCAGACGGTGATGTCGGCTGCCTCGCCGCCCTTGGCCTTGGCCAGCGCCCGCACCCGCTCGGCGGGCGACATCGCCAGCGTCACGGTGTCGACCGCATAGCCCGGGCCGATGGCCAGCTTTTCCATGTAGACGTCGGGCGCATGCAGCAGCGAGCCGCGCGGCGCCATGGCGATCACGGTCAGCGCGTTGGGCATGTCCTTGGCCGTCAGCGTCGTGCCTTCCAGCGGGTCGAGGGCGATATCCACGGCAGGGCCATTGCCGGTTCCGACCTCTTCCCCGATGAACAGCATCGGTGCCTCGTCACGCTCGCCTTCGCCGATCACCACCACGCCGGCGATGTCGAGCAGGTTCAGCTGTTCGCGCATCGCGTTGACGGCGGCCTGATCGGCGGCCTTCTCGTCGCCGCGCCCGACCAGCCGGGCCGAGGCCAGCGCTGCGGCCTCGGACACGCGGGCAAGGCCGAGTGAAAGCATACGGTCATGAAATTCTTGGGCGTCAGCCATTTTACTATCCTTAGGGTGCAAGTCTCCGCCCCCCTCTCTAGTGAAGGCCGGCCCGGGGATCAAACCTCTTCGATGCGGATCGCCACCGGATCGCCGACAAGCACCCCGGTCGCCGCGAAACGGCCGATGGCATGGGCGATATCGGCGCCCGTCGCCTTGTGGGTGACGATCAGCACCGGGGCATTGCCACCCGCATGGCCATATTGCCGCATCCGGTCGATGGAGATCCCGGCATCGCCCAGCGTCGTGGCGATCTTGGCCAGCGCCCCCGGCTTGTCCAGGAGCGTCATGCGCAGGTAATAGGGCGCAGGCGTCGCCACCTTGGCGGCCACCGGCACCGCAAGACGGCTTGCGGGCTGGCCGAAGGTCGGCAGCCTGAGCCCGCGCGCGAGATCGATCACATCGGCCATCACCGCGCTCGCCGTCGGGCCCTCGCCGGCGCCGGGACCGCGCAGCACGATCTGGCCGACCGAGTCGCCCTCCAGCACCACCATGTTGGTGCCGCCCTGCAGCTGGCCCAGCGGGCTGTCCATCGGCACGAGGCAGGGCGTCATCCGCTGCTCGAGCCCGCGGCCCGACATCTGCGCCACGCCCAGAAGCTTGATGCGGAAGCCCAGATCGGCGGCGTGGCGGATATCGTCGATCGAGATCGCGCCGATCCCCTCCAGCTCCACCGCCTCAAAACTGACCTGCGTGCCGAAGGCGATGGCGGCGAGCAGGCTCAGCTTGTGGCCCGCATCGATGCCGCCGACGTCGAGGTTCGGGTCGGCCTCCAGATAACCAAGCTGCCGCGCCTCCTCGAACACCGTGTCATAGGGCAGGCCGGCGCTCTCCATCCGGGTAAGGATGTAGTTGCAGGTGCCGTTCATCACGCCCATCACCCGGCGCATGCCGTTGCCCGCCAGCCCTTCGGTCAGCGCCTTGATCACCGGGATGCCGCCGGCCACCGCCGCCTCGAAGCGGATCGCCAGCCCCTTGGCCTCGGCGGCCTCGGCCAGCGCCTGTCCGTGATGCGCGAGCAGCGCCTTGTTGGCCGTCACCACATCCTTGCCGGCTGCCAGCGCCGCCTCCGTGGCGAGCTTCGCCGGACCTTCGGAGCCGCCCATCACCTCGACGAAGACATCGATGTCGTCGCGCCGTGCCAGCGCCACAGGATCGGTCTCCCAGGCATAGGCGGAAAGGTCGGCATCACGGTTCTTTGTGCGGTCGCGCGCCGAGACGGCGGTGATCACCACCGGGCGGCCGCAGCGCGCCTCGATCAGCGCGGCATGGCGCTGCACGATCTTGACGACGCCGATGCCGACGGTGCCGAGACCGGCAAGACCAAGACGCAGGGGCGCAGCCATGTAACCTCCGAAAGCATGACCCGGCCTCGGGCCGGGGGTGGGTGCGACGGTCTGTTAGCGCGTTGCCGCCGGGCTTGCAACGCGGGCAGGCAGAATTGCCGCGGCGCCGGTCGGGCGGGGGCAGGCGTTTTCGAAAACTCATGCAAGATCCTTCGAAGGATTTGCCCTGCTGCCCTGTGCCGCGCTCAGCCGCCGTTCGCGGTTTCCGCCTGCACCGGGCTGGCCTGCAGTGCCGCCGCCCGTGCCCGCAGCGCTGCCGCCCGCGCTTCGACGCTGCCGGTCGTGGCCGGGGTGATCTGCGCCGCCCCCGCCTCGGCCACCAGCCGGTCAAGCGGCAGCAGCGGCGGCGCCTCGGCCGGAACCGCGAGACCCTGCGGCGCCTCCACTTCGGGGAAGGGGGCGCAGGCGCAAAGCCAGAGCAGGGCGGGGAGGAGGAGGAGCGATCGCATGGCGCGACACTACGCCTGCTGGGGGCGAGGCGGCAAGGGCCAGCGGGCATCGCTGGGCGGCAAGGGTGGGTTGATGCTGCCGGGGCGGCAAGGGGTAGCTGGCGCTGCCGGGGAGGCTTGAACTGAACGTGCGTTCAGATACTCTGCACGCCATGGCACGCAAGACCGGCTCGCATTCCGACATCACCGGCCCTAAGGTCCGCGCCGCGGCGCAGCGGCTGATCGCACGCCATGGCTATGCCGCCGTCTCGATGCGGCAGATCGCGGCGGAGGTCGGAGTGCAGGCGGGGGCGCTCTATCTCTACACGCTCGACAAGCAGGCGCTGCTCTACGACCTGATGCGCGGCCACATGGAAGACCTGCTCGCCGCGCTGGCAGCCCTCCCCGCCGCCCCCGATCCGCGCGGCGCGCTGGAACAGTTCGCCCGGTTCCACATCCGCTTCCATCTGGAGCGTCCCGAAGCGGTCTTCATCGCCTATATGGAGCTGCGCAACCTCACGCCCGACCATTTCGCCGCCATCGAGGCGCTGCGCCGCCGCTACGAGGACCGGCTGGAGACCATCCTGCGAGAGGGCGCCGCCACCGGCGCCTTCACCCTGCCGGACGCCAAGCTGGCGACACTGGCGCTGATCGCCATGCTGACCGGCGTCACCGGCTGGTTCCGCCCGGACGGTCGGCTGGGAGCTGCCGAGGTGGAGGCGATCTATGCGGACATGGTGCTGAAGGCGGTGAGCGGGGAATGACCCTCAGGAGCAGGTGACGTTCGTGAGGCAGGTCCTGCCCGCCCGGGGCCGCGTCGCGATGAACTGGTAGAACGGGTCGTCGGACAGGGCGCTGGCGAAGGGGATCGAGGAGAGGTCGAAGGCCGGCACGAACTCGACCCAGGTCTCCACGATCACCGTCCAATCCCCGGCGACGGTGGTGGGGATCTTGGCTGCCTTGGCCTGCAGCGTGCTGGTGGTGAGTGTCGGGTAGGAGCGCGCGTTCGTCGTCCGCGACCAGATGACCTCGAACTGCCGACGGGTGTCGTTCCAGGTGACGGCGGTCACCCGCAGATCGGCGGTTTCGTTGTTGTCGATCAGATAGGTCATGACCTTCTTCAGGCCCGGCAGGAACGAGTTCGGGTCGATCGTGTCGAAGCGCGAGATCATGTCGGCGACCGTATAGCTCGCCTTCTGCGTGACGTTGAGCGATCGATAGGCGTCCCAGTAGGTGAAGAGCCCTATGTAGGCCCAGATCAGGATCGGCAGGATCATGATGGTCTCGGTCAGCACCGTGCCGCTCTCGTTCCTGCCGAAGGCCGCGAGCAATTTTCCCATTCCGCGCCTCATGTCGAAGGCTCGTTGACGAAGGCGCTCACCGACACGAGCGCATAGCCGCCGCCCGCGCGCTTGAGCGACAGCCCGAGGCCGGTGGAGGGGAAGATCGGGTCCATGATCAGGCAGACCCTTACCAGCATCACTTCCTTGTCTGTGCTGTTCTCGAAGGTGACCACCGGATCGATCTCTTCGTCGCGGTTGATGCATTCGACGGGGATGTTCGGCATGGTCCAGCTGACCGTGCTGATTGGCTGCAGTTCTACGAGGATGTTGTCGATGCAGTCGTTGAGGATCACTCCGTAGGAGCAGATTTCCCGCTTGAGCAGCTCCGGGGACGGCTCTGGGTAGTTGCCCAGCCGCAGGTCGCGCATCGTCATGTCAACCGAACGCTCCAGCATCACCTCACGGGTCATGAACAGCCCGCCTTCGGCAGAGGCCATGAAGATCGTCATGATCAGCGGAACGCAGAGCACGAATTCGATCGTCGCCGTGCCATCCTCCCGCCTGAAGGCGGAGCCCAGTCGCCTAAGGAGCCGTTTCATTGGGTCAGCCTGAGATAGCTGATCTGGCTGGCAATGGCGCGGAAAGCGTTCTGGATCTCAAGGTCGTTTACGTCCCAGAAGCGAATGTCAGATGGATTGTCGGTGAGGGTGCAATCGCGGATCTGTGCCGTCCCATCAGGGGGAGCTTGGAACGCGATGCCGTAGACGAGCACATCGTTCTGCTTGGCCAGGCTGCAGGATTGCTGCAACTGGCTGTTCATCTGCGAGACACCTTCATATGTGGAAGCGAGCATGTCTAGAGCGGCTGAGTATCGAGCCCACCGCGCTTGCTCGTTCGCGCTCCGGCCATAGAACTGCCAAGCGACATAGCTCAGTCGCATGGTTGCCCAGATATCCTCCCAATTCTGCCTGGTCGCCGTGCCCTTCCCACTGTCCGAAATCCAGGCGCCGACTGTCCAGCTATCCTTGTGGGGTACGTAGTACGGACGACTGGAATTGGGCGCATAGCTGGGCAGATAGATCGAATAGTTGTTGTCGGAGTTGCTGCGGTAGATTGGCGACGGCCCCGTCTTGTAGTTGTCATTGATCTTGTTGTGGGAAACATGATCGCCGTCAGTCATAAGCACGATCACCTTCATCGCCTCTTCATCGTCCCAGTCGAAGGGACGGGAGGCGAAATAGCCGGGAATCTTGCTGGACGCGATCAACTCGTTGTACATCGGCCGGGCCGTCGGATCGAGGAGCGCCAAGCCCCATTTCATCCCCAGCATGATCGAGGTGTTGCCACCTGCCTCGAGATTGCCGATGTGAGACTTCAGGGCCGCGATGTCATGCGACGGAAGGCGAATGATATTTTTCTGCTGCTTGCGGCAGAATTGCGAATTGTATTCGGGTTTGGCGTAATCCGAATTTGTATAGCTGACGTAACCGTCGCTCCGGTAGGTGCCATTGCTCACGTCTGCATAGGCGGCCATCGGTATGGCCAGCTCCCGTGAAACGCCTGTGGATGCATAGGAGTTTGCGGGAACTTCCAGACAGTCGACGTCGGTCACGCCATGCCGATTTACGGCGTTGTATTTGTTCCGCAGCACCGAGCCCAAGTTCACCTGCGCATTGTACGGCACAATGGCGATCGAAATCCTGTTGTTGATGTCCTTTGCGAGCAGCGTGTCGACGAATTCTCTGGCGGCAGTTTTCAGCTTAGAAAGCTTGCTGCCGCTCATCGACCCCGACACATCCAGAACCAGCACGATCTCGACGTTGGTAATCCTTTGTTCGGCTTTCGAGGCGGCAGGGGCGTCGAGTTCGTCGATGCCCATCAAATGCATGAAGAGCGGGTTGGTCGCTGCCGTCGCCGTCGCGGTCACTTCGCGGTAGTTTAGCCCCTCATCGACAACGATGCCGGTCAGGTATTCGGCCTTGTCGGCCTTCTCCATGCAATCGTTGACGACGTCTTCCGGCTCCAGCGCCTGGGTGAAGCTGGCGGCGGCCAGCACGCAGCGGTCGGTCGATTGCTGCAGCGCCGTGCGCGTGGATTCGAAGCGCATCAGGTCGACGGCAAGGCCGCCGATCATGAGCATGATCGTGAACAGGATCAGCCCGAAGACGATCATCGAGCCGTCCTCGTCGCGGGCGAAGCGGTGGAGGGAAGACGGGTGCGGGTGACGTTGGGTCGGAATGTTTTGACGGTCCATTACTCGTTCCTCGCTCGCTCTTCTCCCGGCCGGTCCGGGGCTGAAGGGCGACGCATTCAGAAATGCTGAATCACCCCTTATTTACCGGAAGCGATAGGGCGGAAATGTGGCGTCCTGCAGGGAAAATCCGGCAAATTCCGGGGCGGCGGAAACGACCGCCCGGGGCCCAAGCGCATTGTTCGCAGCGCCGCCACCGCCGCACGGGGCGCGCCCGTCTTGTGACGCCACGGCCTCGGCGGTGGAGAGGCGAATCGGCGACCGCCATGGCGATGCGGGGTGGATTCTTGGCCGCCGCGGACTAGGGTGCTTGCCAGCGCCCGGCGACGGGCGGAGCGGCCTGACAAGGAGATATGGCATGCAAGTGGCTGGTGAACCGAGTTTCCGCGAATCCGTCGATCTGATGTTCAACCGGGCCATCGGCCTGATGGATCTCTCGCCCGGGCTGGAGCAGAAGATCCGGGTCTGCAACTCCACCTATACCGTGCGCTTCGGCGTGCGGCTGCGCGGCAAGATCGAGACCTTCGTCGGCTACCGCTCGGTCCATTCCGAGCATATGGAACCGGTGAAGGGCGGCATCCGCTATGCCCTTTCCGTCAGCCAGGACGAGGTCGAGGCGCTGGCGGCGCTGATGACCTACAAATGCGCGCTGGTCGAGGCGCCCTTCGGCGGGTCCAAGGGCGGGCTCTGCATCGATCCGCGCGCCTGGGACGAGCACGAGCTGGAGCAGATCACCCGCCGTTTCGCCTATGAGCTGATCAAGCGCGACCTGATCAACCCGGCACAGAACGTGCCCGCGCCCGACATGGGCACCGGCGAGCGCGAGATGGCCTGGATCGCCGACCAATACGCAAGGATGAACACCACCGACATCAACGCCAAGGCCTGTGTCACCGGCAAGCCGCCGCATGCAGGCGGCATCCGCGGCCGGGTGGAGGCGACGGGGCGCGGCGTGCAATTCGCGCTGCGCGAATTCTTCCGCCATGCCGAGGACAAGGCCAAGGCCGGGCTCTCCGGCGATCTCGACGGCAAGCGGGTCATCGTGCAGGGGCTAGGCAACGTCGGCTACCATGCCGCCAAGTTCCTGTCGGAGGAAGACGGCGCGATCATCACCGGCATCATCGAGCGTGACGGCGCGCTGGTCTCCGAGACCGGGCTCGACGTCGAGGCGGTGTCGCAGTGGATCGCCAAGACCGGCTCGGTGAAGGGATATCCGCTGGCGACCGTGGTCGAGGATGGCGCCTCGGTGCTGGAACATGCCTGCGACATCCTGATCCCCGCCGCGCTGGAGGGGGTGATCACCAAGGCCAATGCCGCCCGTATCCAGGCGCCGCTGGTGATCGAGGCAGCCAACGGGCCGATCACCTTCGGCGCCGACGAGATCCTGCGCCAGAGGGGCATCGTCATCATCCCCGACATGTACGCCAACGCGGGCGGGGTGACGGTGTCCTATTTCGAATGGGTGAAGAACCTCAGCCACATCCGCTTCGGCCGGATGCAGCGCCGCGCCGAGGAGGCGCGCAGCCGGGCGCTGGTCGAGGAGCTGGAGCGGCTGTCGTCGGATCAGGGGCTGGGCTGGCAGCTCTCGCCCGACTTCAAGGAGAAGTTCATGCAGGGCTCCGACGAGCTGGCCCTCGTGCGCTCCGGCCTCGACGACACGATGCGCGCCGCCTATCAGGCGATGCGCGAGGTCTGGCATGGGCGCAACGATGTCGAGGATCTGCGCGTCGCGGCCTATATCGTCTCGATCGGCCGCGTCGCGGCCACCTACAAGTCGAAGGGGCTCTGACCCGGCGGCGGCACCGCCGCCGCCTTCCGCCCAGACACGGCGGCTCCGGCGCGGCGGCTCAGGCCGCCGCCGCCTCCTGCCGCTCGGCCAGCGCCTGCCGCAGGATCTGGACCGAGGAGGACAGGAACAGCCCCGACATCAGCCCGGCAACCAGCAGGTCGGGCCAGGCGGCGCCGGTCAGCGCCACGGCGCCCGCCGCGCCCATGACCGCCACATTGCCCACCGCGTCGTTGCGGCTGCAGAGCCAGACGGAGCGCACATTGGCATCGCCGTCCTTGTAGCGCATCAGGATCACCACGCTGGCGAGATTGGCCGCCAGCGCCAGCGCGCCGACCACGCCCATCACCGAGGCTTCGGGCACGCCCAGCACCATCAGCTGCCAGAGCGTCGAGCCGAAGACCCAGAGCCCCATCGCGCCCAAGGACAGCCCCTTCAGCAGCGCGACCTGCGCCCGCCGGGCCAGCGGCATGCCGATGACCGCGAGGCTCAGCCCGTAGGTCAGCGTGTCGCCCAGGAAATCCAGCGCGTCGGCCCGCAGCGCCTGCGACCCGGCCAGCGCTCCGGCGGTCATCTCGACGAGGAACATCGCCCCGTTGATCGCGATCACCAGCCAGAGCGCGCGGCGATAGGCGGGCGACAGGCCTTCGAAACGCGGTGGGGCGGCGTGGCAATGGCATCCGGTTGACATGGGGAACTCCGTTTGTGTCTACGTCGACTCGGGCGTAACATCTACAGTCGCTGTAGCTGCAAGGAGTTTCTTCATGGAAATCACCATCGGCGAGGCCGCCCGACTGAGCGGCGTGAAGGTGAACACGATCCGCTTCTACGAGGACCGCGGCCTCCTGCCCGCGCCGCCGCGCTCGGATGGCAACCAGCGGCTCTACGGCGACGACCATGTGGCGCGGCTGCGCTTCATCCGCCATGCGCGCGATCTGGGCTTTCCGCTGCCCGAGGTGGCCGACCTCCTGGACCTCGCCCACCGGCCCGAGGCGCCCTGCGATGCGGCCGACGCCATCGCCCGGCGCCAGCTGGCCGAGGTGCAGCGCCGCATCTCCCAACTGCAGAGCCTCGCCGGCGAGCTGGAGCGGATGATCGGGCTCTGCGCGCATGACCGGGCCGCCACCTGCCGCATTCTGGAAACGCTTGCCGATCATGCGCTCTGCGCCACGGATCACCATGCTGGCCGAGATGCGACGTCGGATGTCGCCACAGGAACAGCATCGCACGTCGGTCCTTGAAACTTGGGATCAACCCGGTTCAAGCTGCCGGGAAACGAGGGGGCAGGGCGCGATGCGATATTCCGGGCTGAAGGTGATCGCCCAAGGGTTCCTCGGCAACCGTGGCTGGCGCGGCATGTGGCGCGACCCGGCGCCGAAGCCGGAATATGACGCGGTGATCATCGGCGGCGGCGGGCACGGGCTTGCCACGGCCTATTACCTCGCCAAGAACTTCGGCCTGACCAATATAGCGGTGCTCGAGAAGGGCCACATCGGCTCCGGCAACATCGGGCGCAACACGACCATCGTGCGCGCCAACTACTTCCTGCCCGGCAACTCCGAGTTCTATTCCCATTCGCTGAAGCTCTGGGAGGGGCTGGAGGCGGATTTGAACTACAACGTGATGCATTCGCAGCGCGGGCTGATCAACCTGTTCCACTCCGACGGCCAGCGCGACGCCTTCGTGCGGCGCGGCAATGCGATGATCAACCAGGGCGACGACGCGATCCTTCTGGACCGCGAGGGCGTGCGCGAGCATCTGCCCTATCTCGATTTCGAACAGACCCGCTTCCCGATCTACGGCGGCCTGCTGCACCCGCGCGGCGGCACGGCGCGGCACGATGCGGTGGCCTGGGGCTATGCGAGGGGGGCCGACCGGCGCGGGGTGGATCTGATCCAGAACTGCGAAGTGACCGGGATCGACATCGAGAACGGCCACGTCACCGGCGTGCAGACCACGCGCGGCGCGATCCGGGCGAAGAAGGTCGGCATGGTGGCCGCGGGCCGCTCCGGTCAGGTGGCGGCGATGGCCGGGATGCGGCTGCCGGTCGAGAGCCACATCCTGCAGGCCTTCGTCACCGAGGGGCTGAAGCCGGTGATCGACCATGTGGTCAGCTTCGGCATGGGGCATTTCTACATCAGCCAGTCCGACAAGGGCGGGCTGGTCTTCGGCGGCGATCTCGATTTCTACGCCTCCTACGCCAGCCGCGGCAACCTGCCGATGGTCGAGCATGTGATGGAGGCCGGCATGACGCTGATGCCGATGATCGGCCGCGCCAAGGTGCTGCGCTCCTGGGGCGGCATCATGGACATGACGCCCGACGGCTCGCCAATCATCGACCGCACGCCGGTCGAGGGGCTTTACGTCGATTGCGGCTGGAACTACGGCGGCTTCAAGGCGGTCCCGGCCTCCGGCTGGTGCATGGCGCATCTGATGGCCACCGACCAGCCGCACGAGGTCGCCCGCCGCTTCCGCCTCGACCGTTTCGCCACCGGCCATCTTCTCGACGAAGAAGGCACCGGCTCGCAGCACAACCTGCACTGAGGGATCATCATGCGCATCACCTGCCCCCTCTGCGGCGCCCGCGACCGGCGCGAGTTTTATTACTACGGCGCGGAGGATTACCTGCACCGCCCCGCGCCCGATGCCGCGCCGGAGGCCTGTGACGACTACCTGCATCTGCGCGACAACCCCGCCGGGGAGACGCGCGATCTCTGGTATCACGAGCTGGGCTGCGCCTCCTGGCTGGTCGTCACCCGCAACACGGTCACGCATGAGATCTCCGCGGTCGAACTGGTGGCGGAGGTCTCGGCATGAGGATCGACGGCAAGGGACTGGTCGACCGCTCCACCCGCATCGGCTTCCGCTTCGACGGGCAGGCGCTGACCGGCTACCGGGGCGACACGCTGGCTTCGGCGCTGCTGGCCAATGGTATCAGGCTGGTCGGGCGCAGCTTCAAGTATCACCGCCCGCGCGGCATCCTCACCGCCGGATCGGAGGAACCCTCGGCGCTAGTCGAGATCATGGAGGGCAACCAGCAGACCCCGAACGTCCGCGCCACGGTGCAGGAGTTGCACGAGGGGCTGGTCGCCCGCAGCCAGAACCGCTGGCCCTCGCTGAAATACGATCTTCTGGCGGTGAACGATCTGGCCGCGCCCTTCCTCTCGGCGGGGTTTTACTACAAGACCTTCATGTGGCCGCGCGCCTTCTGGGAAAGCCTGTACGAGCCGATGATCCGCCGCGCCGCGGGGCTCGGCAGCCTGTCGGGCAAGCATGACGAGGCGGCCTACGAGAAGGCCTATGCCTTCTGCGACCTCCTCGTGATCGGCGCGGGGCCGACGGGGCTGATGGCCGCGCTGACCGCGGCCCGGGCCGGGGCCGACGTGATCCTCGCCGACGAGGATGCAAGGATGGGCGGGCGGCTCCTGGCAGAGACGGCGCCACTTGATGGCGGTCCTGCGGTCGACTGGGTGGAGCGGGTGCTCGCCGAGCTGCGCAGCCTGCCCAATGTCCGGCTGATGACCCGCACCACCGTGACCAGCGTGCATGACGACGGCACCTATGGCGCGCTGGAGCGGGTGGGGCTGCATCTTGCACCCGCGGCCGATCTGCCGCGCGAGTGCTTCTGGCGCATCGTGGCACGGCAGGCGGTGCTGGCGGCGGGCGCGCTGGAGCGGCCCATCGCCTTCGCCAACAATGACCGCCCCGGCGTGATGACCGCCAGCGCGATCCGCACCTATCTCAACCGCTACGGCATGGCGCCGGGCCGCAAGGTGACGCTGTTCGCCAACAACGACGGGGCCCGCCGCGCCGCCCGCGACCTGATCGCCGCCGGCGTCAGCGTCGCCGCCATCATCGACAGCCGCCCCGACGCCGCCCTCGAGGACGGCTGCCGCGTCATCGCCGGCGGCACGGTCACCGACACCAGGGGCCGTCACGCGCTGAGCCAGATCAGCGTCAGCCACCCCGGCGGAAGCCTGACGCTCGACACCGATTGCCTCGGCCTCTCCGGCGGCTGGAACCCGACGCTGCACCTGACCTGCCACCTGAACGGCCGCCCGACATGGGATGCGGGGCTGGCGGCCTTCGTGCCGACGCCCGGCGCCGTGCCGGGGCTGATCCCGGCGGGGGCGGCGAAGGGTCTGTTCTCCACCGCCGCCTGCCTTGCCGACGGGCGGCGCGCGGCGGTCGAGGCGCTGGGCGCGCTCGACCTCACCGCCCCCGAGATGGCGCTGCCCGAGGCGGAGGATGCGGCCTACACCCTGCAGCCGCTCTGGGCCGTGCCGGGGAAGGGCCGGGCCTGGCTCGATTTCGCCAATGACGTGACGGTGAAGGACGTCGAACTCGCCGCGCAGGAAAGCTTCCGCTCGGTCGAGCACATGAAGCGCTACACCACGCAGGGCATGGCGCCGGATCAGGGCAAGAACTCCAACGTGGGCGCGCTGGCGGTGCTGGCCGATGCCACCGGCCGCGGCATCCCCGAGACCGGCACCACCACCTTCCGCCCGCCGTTCAGCCCGGTCTCCATCGCCGCGATGGGCGCGGGCGGGCGGGCCGAGGGCTTTGCCCCGCAACGCTTCACCACCTCGCACCGGCCCACCGTCGAGCGTGGCGCGCCGATGATCGAGGCCGGGCTCTGGTATCGCCCGAGCTATTTCCCCAAACCCGGCGAGACCACCTGGCGGGAGGCCTGCGACCGCGAGGTGCGCATGGTGCGCGGCTGTGTCGGCGTCTCGGACGTCTCGACGCTGGGCAAGATCGACATCCAGGGCGCCGATGCCGCGCGCTTCCTCGATCTGGTCTATACCAACACCTTCTCTAATCTCCCGGTCGGGCGGGTGCGCTACGGGCTGATGCTGCGCGAGGATGGCCATGTGCTCGACGACGGCACCACGGCGCGGCTGGGCGAGCAGCACTACCTGATGACCACCACCACCGCCGCGGCGGGGCTGGTGATGCGGCATCTCGACTTCGTGCAGCAGGCCTTCTGCAAGGGCTGGGATGTGCGCACCATCTCGGTCACCGAAGCCTGGGCGCAGTTCGCCGTCGCCGGGCCAAAGGCCCGCGCGCTGCTGAACTCGCTGCTCGACGCGCCGCTCAGCGATTTCCCCTTCATGGCCTGTGGCGCCGTCAGCGTCCACGGCACCCCGGCGCGGCTGTTCCGCATCTCCTTCTCCGGCGAGGAGGGATATGAACTCGCCGTCCCCGCCCGCTATGGCGAGGCGCTGTTCCGCGATCTGGTGAACCGCGCCGAAACGCTTGGCGGCGGCCCCTACGGGATGGAGGCGCTTAACGTGCTGCGGATCGAGAAGGGCTTCATCACCCATGCCGAGATCCATGGCCGCACCACCGCCTTCGACATCGGCATGGAGGGCATGGTCTCGGCCAAGAAGGACTGCATCGGCAAGGCGGCGGCACAGCGCCCGGGCCTTCTGGGTGCGTCGCGCGAACAGCTCGTCGGGCTGCGCCCGTTGGGCGAGGCCCAGCCCTCCGCCGGCGCACACCTCTTCACCTTGGGCGACGAGGTGACGCGCGAGGCCGATCAGGGCTATGTCACCTCGGTCGGCCATTCCCCGACGCTGGGTCACTGGCTGGCGCTCGGCTTCCTGCGCAACGGGCGCGCCCGCAAGGGCGAGACGGTGCGGCTGGTCGATCACCTGCGCAACATCGACATCCTCTGCGAGGTCACGCATCCGGTGTTCCACGACAAGGAAGGGGTCAAACTCCGTGGCTAGCCTCATCGCCCGCTCTGCCCTCGCCGGTCATGCCCCGCTGACGCTGGGCGGGCTGCGCCTTGCCGAAAATCATCCCGGCCCGATCACCTCATTGGCCCGGCTGCAGGACCGCCCGCTCGACGCGCTGCTGGCGGCGGCAGGGCTGAGCTTTCCCGCACCGAACACCATGGTCAGCACCGACACGCACCGTCTGGTCTGGACCGGCCGCGATCAGGCCTTCCTCTTCGGCCCGCCGCCCGAGGGTCTGGCCGGGGCCTGCGCCGCGACCGATCAGTCCGACGGCTGGGCCACGCTGCTGCTGGAGGGCAGGGCGGCGGATCAGGTGCTGTCGCGCCTCGTGCCGCTGGATCTGCGGCTGACCCAGTTCCCGCAGGGCCGCGTGGCCCGGGCACCGCTGAACCACATGCAGGCGATCCTGATGCGCAGCGGGGCCGAGAGCTTTGCCGTCATGGTGTTCCGTTCGATGGCGAAGACCGCCTGGCACGAGATCGAGACGGCGATGCGGGCCGTGGCGGCGCGGGCAGCGCTCGGCTGACCGCTGCCGCAGCGCCCCTGACCCCGCGCACCGCTGGACTCGCGCCGCGCCAGACCCGATATAGGAGGCATGAGCCTCCCGCCCGGATTCCTTGATGAGTTGAACAACCGCATCTCGCTCAGCCAGGTGGTCGGGCGCAAGGTGACGTGGGATCTGCGCAAGTCCAACCAAGGCAAGGGCGACATGTGGGCGCCGTGCCCCTTCCATCAGGAAAAATCGGCCAGCTTCCACGTCGACGACCGTAAGGGCTTCTACTATTGCTTCGGCTGCCACGCGAAGGGCGATGCCATCGGCTTCATCAAGGAGACCGAGAACGTCAGCTTCATGGAGGCGGTGGAGATCCTCGCCCGCGAAGCCGGGATGCCGATGCCCGCCCGCGACCCGCGCGCGGCGCAGAAGGCCGACCACCGCACCCAGCTGGTGCAGGTGGTGGAGGAGGCGGTGAAATACTACCGCCTGCAGCTCCGCTCCGGCGCGGGTGCCGCGGCGCGCGACTATCTGGCCAAGCGTCGGCTGGGGCAGGAGGGGCAGGATCGTTTCGAATTAGGCTTTGCGCCGGATGCGCGGCAGGGGTTGCTCAATGCGCTAAAGGCAAAGGGGTTTTCGCCCGAGCTCATCGTCGCCTCCGGCGTCTGCGCCAAGCCGGACGACGGCGGCGAGCCCTATGACCGCTTCCGCGGCCGGATCATCTTCCCGATCCGCGACGGGCGGGGACGGGCGATCAGCCTCGGCGGGCGGGCGATGGATCCGAACGCCCGGGCGAAATACCTCAACGGCCCCGAAACGGACCTCTTCGACAAGGGCCGCAACCTCTACAACCACGGCCCCGCGCGCGAGGCGGCGGGCAAGGGCCAGCCCCTGGTGGTGGCCGAAGGCTACATGGACGTGATCGCGCTGAGCGAGGCGGGCTTCCGCGCCACGGTGGCCCCGCTCGGCACCGCCGTCACCGAGGACCAGCTGCAGCTGATGTGGCGCATCCACTCCGAGCCGGTGATCGCGCTCGACGGCGACACCGCCGGCATCCGCGCGGCCCTCAGGGTGATCGACCTTGCCCTGCCGCTGCTCGAGGCGGGGCAGGGGCTGCGCTTTGCCGTCATGCCTGCCGGGCTCGACCCGGACGACCTGCTCAAGACCCAGGGCGCGCCGGCGATGCAGAAGGTCATCGACACCGCGCAGCCGATGGTCAACCTGCTCTGGCGGCGCGAGACCGACGGCAAGGTCTTCGACAGCCCTGAACGCCGCGCCGCGCTCGACAAGACGCTGCGCGCCGCGATCAAGCGGATCAAGGATCCCTCGATCCGCCACCACTACGGCGAGGAGATCAACCGCCTGCGGCAGGAGATCTTCGGCTCCGCCATGCCGAAGCGGCCCTTCATCAAGGGTTTCCGCAAGGACGTGCCGCAGCCGCCCGTCGCCTCCACCCGCGCGTCCCTGCTGGCGACCTCGGCCTCAGAGCATATCGAGGACGAGATGCGCATCGCGGTGATTCTCGCCGTGCTGGCGGTGCATCCCAATCTCGTGCACCGATTCGAATCCGCGCTCGAGATGCTTTCCCTGTCGAATATCGACCACCAGCGCCTGCGCTCGGCCCTTCTGGCCGAAGCCGACACTCCGGATCCCGCGATGGCGCGGCAGAATCTGGCAGCCGCGGCGGGCCAAGCCCTTGAAACGCTGCTCGGCCTCACCCATGTCCGCATCTGTCCACCCGTGCGAAATCCGCAGGACACCGCGATGGCGATGATGTGCGTCGCGGAAGAACTGGCCAAGCTGGACGCACGGCGCGGGGCAAGACAAGAGATCGAGGACGCGGTGGAAGACCTCTCGGGACTGGCCGACGAGGGGCTGACATGGCGGCTCTCGCAGGCGGCGGCGGCGCGACATCGTGCCGACCGATCGCGACTCGACGACTCATCGGATCTGGGCGAAGACCGCTCTGCCCTGTCCCAACACCTGCAAAACTTGATCGACGGACAGGTGTGGATAAAGAAAAGGGGCTAATGCGCTTCCCCCTTCTGTGATTCGCGCTATTGATTCGATACATAGCCCGGAACGATTCGAGCCCGAGCTGGCTTATACTTCTCGCCCCTCCCCTTAGGAGCCCTCATGGCAGTCAAAGATACCGACGACGGCAAACCAGAAGAGCAGGACGCCGAAGCCTCGCTCGACATGAGTCAAGCCGCCGTCAAACGGATGATCGCCGATGCGCGAGAGCGCGGCTACATCACCTACGATCAGCTCAACGCCGTCCTGCCGCCCGAGCAGGCCTCGTCCGAGCAGATCGAGGATGTGATGTCGATGCTCTCCGAGATGGGCATCAACGTCATCGAGAATGACGAGGCCGAAGAGGGTGAGTCTGCGGGCGAGCTGGTCGAGACCACGTCCTCCTCGCGCGAGATCGCCGTATCCGGCACCTCCGCCGAGGCGCTCGACCGTACCGACGATCCGGTGCGGATGTATCTGCGCGAGATGGGCTCGGTCGAGCTTCTGAGCCGCGAGGGCGAGATTGCCATCGCCAAGCGCATCGAGGCCGGTCGCAACACCATGATCGCCGGGCTCTGCGAGAGCCCGCTGACCTTCCAGGCCATCACCATCTGGCGCGACGAGCTTCTGTCGGAAGACATCCTGCTGCGCGACGTGATCGACCTCGAGGCGACCTTCGGCCGCTCGCTCGACGGTGACGACGAGCTTGAAGGCGCGGGGCTCGACGAGGTCGATGTCTCGGCCGCCCCGCGCCGCACCGCTGGCGAGGAGCCGGAGCTCGATGCCGACGGGAACCCGATCAGCCGCGCCGAGGAAGAGGATGACGACGACGAGGCTTCGGCCATGTCGCTCGCGGCGATGGAAGCCGCGCTGAAGCCCCGCGTTCTGGAAACGCTGGAGCTGATCGCGCGCGACTATGCCACGCTAGCCGAGATGCAGGATCTGCGGATGTCGGCGACGATGAACGCCGCCAGCCGCTTCTCGACCACCGACGAGGCGGCCTATCAGAAGCTGCGCTCGGAAATCGTCGTGCTCGTCAACGGTCTGCACCTGCACAACAACCGGATCGAGGCGCTGATCGACCAGATCTACGGCATCAACCGCTCGATCATGACGATCAACTCCAGCATGGTGAAGCTGGCCGATGCCGCGCGCATCAACCGGCGCGAGTTCATCGAGGAATATCAGGGCTACGAGCTCGATCCGACCTGGGCCGACCGCATGGCGGCCAAGTCTGGCCGCGGCTGGCAGGCACTGATGGAAAAGAGCCGCGACAAGGTCGAGGACCTGCGCAGCGACATGGCGCGCGTCGGCCAGTACATCGGCGTCGACATCCAGGAATTCCGCCGCATCGTGAACCAGGTGCAGAAGGGCGAGAAGGAAGCCCGGCAGGCCAAGAAGGAAATGGTCGAGGCCAACCTGCGTCTCGTGATCTCGATCGCAAAGAAATACACCAACCGCGGCCTGCAGTTCCTCGACCTGATCCAGGAAGGCAACATCGGCCTGATGAAGGCGGTGGACAAGTTCGAGTACCGCCGCGGTTACAAGTTCTCGACCTACGCGACCTGGTGGATCCGTCAGGCGATCACCCGCTCCATCGCCGATCAGGCCCGGACCATCCGCATCCCGGTCCACATGATCGAGACGATCAACAAGCTGGTCCGCACCGGACGCCAGATGCTGCACGAGATCGGCCGCGAGCCGACCCCGGAAGAGCTGGCCGAAAAGCTGCAGATGCCGCTGGAGAAGGTCCGCAAGGTGATGAAGATCGCCAAGGAGCCGATCTCCCTCGAAACGCCGATCGGCGACGAGGAGGACAGCCAGCTCGGCGACTTCATCGAGGACAAGAACGCGATCCTGCCGCTGGATTCCGCCATTCAGGAGAACCTGAAGGAAACCACGACCCGCGTTCTGGCCAGCCTCACCCCGCGCGAGGAGCGGGTTCTGCGGATGCGTTTCGGCATCGGCATGAACACCGACCACACGCTCGAGGAAGTCGGCCAGCAGTTCAGCGTGACCCGCGAGCGCATCCGCCAGATCGAGGCGAAGGCGCTGCGCAAGCTCAAGCACCCGAGCCGCTCGCGCAAGCTGCGCAGCTTCCTCGATCAGTGAGCCTTCCGGGCAGCGGTCTCATCCGCTGCCCACCGCTCACGCACCCTTCCACGCCGCATTGTGCACGACCCGGCCTTGTCAGCGCCGGGCCGTCGCGCCACATTTCCAGCAGGTCGCAGCCACCTTCGTCGGCCGCGCACAGACAGGATATCCGCATGAAGAGCGCCTCTCTCCCCGCCCTTGCCGCCCTCGCGCTGACCGGCATGCTCGCCGCCGCTCCCGCCCATGCCTTCCGCGCCCAGAACGATCTGATCGTCGACGGCACCGCGCAGGCCTTCCATGTGCGTACCTCGCCGGGGCAGGGGGCGTCGCAATCCTGGTGTGCGGCGGGGGATTTCGTGATCCGCGGTCTCGGGATGGACCCGTTGACCCGGATCTGGCGCACCTCCGAGCCGCCGCGGCGTCAGGGCGAAGGTGTCAGCTTCTCGCTCTCGCCCGAGGGGGCGGCCAGCAAGACCGGGCTCTTCGTCATCGGGGCAGAGGGCGCCTCGATCAACGCCTCCTTCGCCCAGCAGCACTGCTTCCGCATGCTCGACCGCGAGGACGACGACGACTGAGCCTGCCCGCAGGCCCGCATGACAAAGGCGCAAGGCCGCGGGGCCCTGCGCCTTTGTCATTTCCGGGGGCCGGTCTCAGGCCAGATTGGTCTTGAAGAAATCCACCGTCCGCTGCCACGCGAGTTCCGCCGCCGCCTCGTCGTAGCGCGGGGTGGAGTCGTTGTGGAAGCCATGGTTCACGCCGGGGTAGATATAGGCCTCATACTCGACATCCGCCTCCTTCAGCGCCGCCTCATAGGCCGGCCAGCCCTCGTTCACCCGCTCGTCCATCTCAGCGTAGTGGATCAGCAGCGGCGCCTCGATCTTCGACACATCCGCCGGGTTCGGCTGGCGGCCATAGAAGGGCACCGCCCCGCCCAGCTCCGGATAGGCCACCGCCGCCGCATTGGCGACACCGCCGCCATAGCAGAAGCCGGTGATCCCCACCTTCCCGGTGGATTGCGGATCGGCCATCAGGAACTCGACCGCCGCGAAGAAGTCGTTCATCAGCTTCTCGGGATCGACCGAGGATTGCAGCTCGCGGCCCTTCTCGTCATTGCCCGGATAGCCGCCGACCGTGGTCAGCCCGTCCGGCGCCAGCGCGAGGAAGCCCTCCTTGGCCAACCGCCGCGCCACATCCTCGATATAGGGATTGAGCCCCCGGTTCTCATGCACCACCACCACCGCGGGCCAGGGGCCCTCGCCCTCGGCAGGCCGCACCCGATAGCCGCGCACCTCGCCATGACCGTTGGGCGAGGGGTACATGATGTATTCGCCGACGATGCTCTCGTCGTTGAAGCTGACCTGCTCGGCCAGCGCATAGTTCGGGCTCATCATCGACAGGATCGCCGCCGCGGTCAGACCGCCCACGGCGAACTTGCCGGCGCGGTCGAGAAATTCGCGTTTGCTGATCTTGCCATGCGCGTAATAGTCGTAAAGCTCCAGCAGCTCCTGATCGAAGTCCTTGGCCGTCATCCGGGTCATGGGGCTCTCCCTGTTTCATTGATGCGCATCAAGGGTAGCCCGGTTACAAAGAAAGTCGCGATCACAGGCGCGTCAGAGGATTGAGTCTCCCGCGCCACAGGTTCGCCCCCTCATCTAGTGGTGGGAACTTTCCCCTGTGCAACAAATCGACCCTTGCCTATAGTCTTGTGGATAAGAAGGGGTGCAACCCCCGATGAGGCAGGCACCGGACAATCGAAGGGGGAGGCATGCGCTGCCCATTCTGCGGAAACATCGACACGCAAGTGAAAGACAGCCGACCCGCGGAGGATCACGTCTCGATCCGCCGCCGCCGTTTCTGCCCGGCCTGCGGCGGGCGCTTCACCACCTATGAGCGGGTGCAGCTGCGCGACCTCGTGGTGATCAAGACCTCCGGCAAGCGCGAGGATTTCGACCGCACCAAGCTCGAACGCTCGATCCGCATCGCCATGCAGAAGCGGCCGATCGACCCCGAACGCATCGACCAGATGATCTCGGGCATCGTGCGGCGGCTTGAGTCCTTGGGCGATACCGACATCTCCTCCAAGGTGATCGGCGAGATCGTCATGGAAAGCCTCGCCCGGATCGACACCGTGGCCTATGTGCGCTTTGCCAGCGTCTATAAGAACTTCCAGGCCGCCGACGACTTCGACAAGTTCGTCTCCGAACTGCGGCCCGCCGGCGCCGTCGAGGAGTGAGCGATACGCGCTACATGGCCCTCGCGCTCTCCCTCGGGGCGCGGGGCCTCGGGCGCACCTGGCCAAACCCCGCCGTCGGCTGCGTCATCGTGCAGGGCAACCGCATCGTCGGTCGCGGCTGGACCCAGCCTGGCGGCCGCCCGCATGCCGAGGTCATGGCGCTGCGGCAGGCGGGCGAGGCGGCGCGCGGCGCCACCGCTTTCGTCAGCCTCGAACCCTGCGCCCATCACGGCAAGACCCCGCCCTGCGCGGAGGCACTGATCGCGGCGGGCGTGTCGCGCGTGGTGACGGCGCTGGAAGACCCGGATCCGCGGGTGGCGGGTCGCGGCCATGCCATGCTCGCGGCCGCAGGCATCGCCGTGAGCCAAGGCCTCCTCTCGACCGAGGCCGCCGAGGCCAATGCGGGCTTCCTCAAGCGCGTCACCGAGGGCCTGCCGCTGGTCACGCTGAAGCTCGCCACTACGCTCGATGGCCGCATCGCCACCGCCACGGGCGAAAGCCGCTGGATCACCGGGCCTGCGGCGCGCCGCGCTGTCCATGCGCTGCGGCTCTCGCATGATGCGGTGCTGGTCGGCTCCGGCACCGCGCTTGCAGACGATCCCGACCTCACGGTGCGCGACATGGGCGCGTCTCACCAGCCGCTCCGCCTCGTCCTCGACAGCCGCCTGCGCCACAGCCCCGAGAGCCGCCTCGGCCGCACCGCAGGCCAGCACCCGGTCTGGCTGCTGCACGGCCCCGACGCCCCGCCCGAGGCCCGCGCCGCCTGGGCTGCCACCGGCGCCTCCCTGATCGACTGCCCCACCGAGGACGGCCGGATCGACCTGCGCGCCGCGCTGAGCCTGCTGGCGGACAAGGGCCTTACCCGCATCCTCTGCGAGGGCGGCGCCGGGCTTGGCGCCAGCCTGATCCGCGCCGGGCTCTGCGACGCGCTCACCGTGTTCCAGGCCGGAAAACTGATCGGGGCCGAGGGCCATCCCGCCCTCGGCCCCCTTGGCCTTTCGCTCCTCGCTGCCGCACCGCGTTTCCGTCTGGTGGCGGCGGAGGCGGTGGGCGAGGATCTCATGCAGCGCTGGCTGCCTGTCTGATCATCCCCGTCTGTTCACCGCCGACTGATCACCAATGCCCGGTGTTGGGCATCGACACCCAAGGCTCTGCCGGCTCCAGCGCATCGCCTTCCTGCAACAGCTCGATCGACACGTTGTCGGGGCTGCGTACGAAGGCCATGTTGCCGTCGCGGGGCGGGCGGTTGATCGTGACGCCGTTCTTCTGCAGATGCGCGCACATCTCGTAGATGTTGCCGACGCGGTAGGCCAGATGGCCGAAGTGGCGGCTGTCCGAGGGCAGGCCCTCGTCGCCGTCCCAGTTGTAGGTCAGCTCGACCGGGGTCTCCGGCTGGCCGGGGGCCGCCATGAAGACCAGCGTGAAGCGGCCCTTCTCGTTGTCGGTGCGCCGGGTCTCTTCCAGCCCCAGCAGCTTGAAGAAGGCGATGGTCGCCTCAAGATCCTGAACCCGGACCATCGTGTGAAGATATTTGATCTGCATGACCGTCTCCTTATTTCCGGGCCAGAGACTAGCACGCCACGCCGGGAAGGCGAGGGTCAGAAGCTCGAAGCGAAGCCGAAGCTGATGCCGTATTGTTCGGTTTCATAGCGGCTGACGTTCGATTTCGTGTCGCGCCCGGTCAGGCTGACGGTCGGCACGTAGCCCAGCATCCCCACGTCGGGAAAGCTGAGGTCGAGCGAGGCCGCCAGATACTCGTCGCGGCGCCCCTCGGTCACGGCAAAGGGGCCGAGCAGGAAATCGGGGTAATCCTTCATCCCCGCCCCCAGCCGCGCGGCCAGCGTCACCGGCCCCAGCGGCTCGGCGAAGGCATAGCTGACCTCGCCGGCAACACTTCGGTAGCTGTCGTTGACGCTCGGCCCGGTGACGTCGCGCGCCGTCAGCGACCAGCCGAACCTGTCGCCGCGCGGCAGAAGCTCCACGCCCTCCAGCGTCAGCCCTTCGGCGGTCACTGCCCCCGGCTCCTGAAACTGCCGTTCCGCCGACCCCTTCAGCCGCACGGCCCGCCGCTCGCTGGTGAGCAGCGGATAGGCCAGCTCCAGCCGCAGATGCTCGCCGATGTCATACTCCCCGACCCAGCTGTTGCCCGCCGCCACCGACAGGCCGAAGACCTGCGACGACCCGAGCCGGAAGCCGTGATCCACCACCGCTTCCAGCGTGGTCTGGTTCAGATCCGAGCCTCCTATCTCCGGCGCCAGTTCCTTGGCCTCGTCCGACAGCCAGTTGAAGCTCTGGTAAAGCCGCACGCCCAGCGTGGTCTGAGACTGGGCACGGGCGGGCAGGGCATAGCTCAGCCGCGCCTGCACCACCGCCAGCGTCCCCGACAGCGCCTGTGCCGCTCCGCTCAGCGGGCCGACGACATAATCGCCGTCGATGACCAGCAGCCCGCCTTGCGCGCCGTTGTTGAGGTTGTTCGACGGCGCCACCGCCAGATCCAGCGCGAACTTCAGCCGCGTCCCGGCCCGCACCTGCCGCACATCGGCAATGTCCTGCGCCCGTTCTTCCGGTGTTGCCGCCGTATCCACCGCGCGGCGCAGCCAGAACTGCGCCATCAGCGGGCTGCCATCGGCCATCGCGGCATAGGCGGTATGCCGGGCGATCTCGTGCCGCAGCCCCGGCTCCTCGCCGGCCTTGCCCCAGGCCTTCCGGCCGAAGCGTCGCCCCTCGCCGGGCCGCCCCAGCGCCGTCTCGGTCGCGGCCATCAGCAGCAGCGCCCGCGCATCTTCGGGCCGCGCCTCGGCCACCCGCCGCGCCAGCGCATTGGCCAGCGCATGATCGCCCGAAAGCTGCGCCTGCCGCGCCACCCATAGCGCCTGATCGAGACCGAGCGAGACCTCCTCGGCCCGGGCCACCCCCAGCGCCAGCAGCAGGCTGGCCAGAACCGCCCGCCCGAGCCCGCGTCTCACCGGGGAATGCACAGCGGCGAAGACCCCGCCAGATCGCAGCGCGGCAGGTTGAAGGTGCCGTATTCCCAGATGCCGTCCTCACCCGAGATCGGGTTGATGACGATCGCTCCCGCCACATCCGACGCGCCCTTGCCGCCGAAGATCCCGGCAACCGACCCGGCACCGCTGTTATCCTCGGTGAACTCCACCGGGCCGAGGAACTGGCCTTCGGCATCAATGTCGGTCGCCGGGAAGTTGATCGCCGCGAGGTCGAGCACCTTGCGCCCCTTGTCGTCCAGCAGCTCCCGGTTGCCCACCCCGCCGTTCACCTTGTTGTTGGCAAAGCTCGCGTTGATCAGCGCCGTGCCGGTGGTGCGGTAGTTGTGCCCGGGCAGGATCAGATCCGGCAGCCCGGCATTCACGTTGGTTTCCGCGGTCGGCCCGGTGACGAAGACGCCGGCATAGGTGCCCGCATAGCTGAACTGCCCGGTCTCCACCCCCGGCTTGATCGTCGGCGGGGTGTAGACGTCGATCCGGGCGAAATGTCCGCCGCCGAAATGCCGCCCGAACTGGCCGCCATCGGCCACGACCCCTGCCTGCAGGTTGCCGCGCTTGTTCACCGAGACGAGCGCCAGATGCGAGCGCTGCAGGTTGGTCTCCTGATAGGTGAAGGCCTCGTAGCCCTCGATGTCGAGCTTCGCCGTGCGGACGAACTTCACCCCCTGCGGCGACCCGACGAGCCCGTCCATGTCCACCGTCAGCGTGCCCTTGCCCGCCGGATCATAGCTGATCGCCCGCAGGTTCCGCGCCACCTCCGCCGGCACGACCAGCTGCGACTCGCCGCCATCCCCGTCGCCGTCGCCACCGCCGGTCCCGTCATCCGGGGTGCCGTTGTTGAGGGAATTGCCGCTGCACGCCGCCAGCACCAGCGAGAACGCCAGAGGCGCGAGAGTACGAATGCTCATGGATAGGACTGCCTGTAAGCCGGACACGGGTTCGTGAAACCCTGCCGAGGCCGTTGCGCCCTGTCAATAAGCCGCCGGTTCGTGACCTCGGGCGCCGATGCAAAAAGGTCGCTCCACCCCGGCAAGACTTGCCGCATCCCCCCCGGATCTCGTATGCTGCCTGTCCAAACCCCATAGATATGGCACACACAGCCGGAGGCCCCGCCCATGCCCCTCACCCCCGAACAGCGTGCCGAGATCGAAGAGGCCCGCGGCAATCCGCAGGCCACGCTGCGCGCCGTCAGCCCCGGCATGGAGGGGCATCTCTACCGCGCGCATGAGGTGCTCGACCACGGCTTCATCCGGGTCATCGACTACATGGGCGATGACGCGGCCATCGTGCAGGCCGCCCGCGTCTCCTATGGCGCCGGCACCAAGCATGTGTCGAATGACGAGGGGCTGATCCGCTACCTGATGCGGCACTGGCACTCGACGCCCTTCGAGATGTGCGAGATCAAGCTGCACGTGAAGCTGCCGGTCTTCGTCGCCCGCCAGTGGATCCGCCACCGCACGGCGAATGTGAACGAGTATTCGGCCCGCTATTCGATCCTCGACCGCGAGTTCTACATCCCGAATCCGGCCCAGCTCGCGGCGCAGAGCACGGTGAACAACCAGGGCCGCGGCGCGGTGCTGGAGGGCGAGGAGGCGGCGCGGGTGCTGGAGATCCTGAAGTCCGACGCGGGCCGGGCCTATGACAATTACGAATCGATGCTGAGCCAGGAGGGCCAGCAGGGCCTCGCCCGCGAGTTGGCGCGGATGAACCTGCCGATGAACATCTACACCCAGTGGTACTGGAAGGTGGATCTGCACAACCTCTTCCACTTCCTCCGCCTGCGCGCCGACGCCCATGCGCAATACGAGATCCGGGTCTATGCCGACGAGATCTGCAAGGTGGTGGCCGACTGGGTGCCCTCGGCCTTCGCCGCCTTCGAGGATTATCGCATGGGCGGGGTGAACCTGTCGGCCAAGGCGATGGCCTGCCTGCGGCGGATGCTGAAGGGCGAGACCGTGACGCAGGAGAGTTCCGGCATGTCGAAGGGCGAGTGGCGGGAGTTCATGGCGGCGGTGGGGTGAAGATCGGCCCCGGCCCGTAGGGTGGGGTTCCACCCCCCCCGTGCCGTTCGGCGTCGCGCATGGTGGGGTGAAACCCCACCCTACGCCCGTGAACCGAAGCCTGCGTCGGGTGGGGTTCCACCACACCCATTCCCCGCAGCCCCCGACGGGTTGTCGCGACGGTAGGACGAATAGGGCCACTGCGCCGGATCTTCGACCAATCCATGTTTCACCGGATTGAACCAGCAATACCGGACATGCGCCGCATAATCCTCCCCGTCACGGATATGATGCTCCCAGAATCGCCGCTGCCAGATCCCGGCGTCGCCTTTCCGGACCTTCGACGGCGAGCGTAGGGTGGGGTTCCACCCCACCACCCCCTGCGCCGGGGTGGGGTGGAACCCCACCCTACGGGTAAAGCGCGACTTGATGGCGCCGATGCGCACCCCATAGCCGCAATCCCCCTCCGGCAGGGTCCAGACGCAATGCATGTGGTCGGGCAGCACCACCCAGGCGTCGATCGCGAAGGGCCGTTCGGCCCGGGTCGCCCGGACCGCCTCGCGCAGGGCGGCGATCTCGCGCAGGAGCAGGTCCGAGCCACGCTGGGCGAGGCTCACCGTGAAGAACACGGTCGCGCCGGGGCGCTTCGGGCGGATGTATTGCGACATCCCGCCATCCTCCGCCATCATGGTTAACAACGCCTTGCCCTACCCGGGGGCCCGTCCCGCCCTACCTCCCGAAAACACCGTAACAAGGGGCCGTCCATGTCCGTTCTGATCCTCTACGCCGCCACCGCCGTCACCTTCCTCGCGCTCGATGCGCTGATGCTGAGCTTCGTGATGAAGCCGCTCTTCACCCGCCACATCGGCGCGCTGATGCTCGAGAGCCCGCGTTTCGCCGCGGCGGCAATCTTCTATCTCGCCTATGTCGCCGGGCTGGTCTGGCTGGTCTCGCTCCCGGCGCTGCGCGACGGCGGCAATGCCTTCGTGATGGGGGCGGTGGTCGGCGCCATGGCCTACGGCACCTACGAGTTCACCAGCTACGCCATCCTGCGCGACTGGCATCCCTCGATGGTGGCGACCGACCTGATCTGGGGCACGCTGCTCACCGGCTTCTCGGCCTGGGCGGGCGTCGCGGTCACACGGGCGCTGACGAATGCCTGACCGGTTTGCGATGCATATCGGATGTGCATAGGATGTGCATCTGACGCACAACCCCGGAATCGCTCACGATGATCATTTACGGCATCTCCACCTGCGACACCTGCAAGAAGGCGATGAAGGCGCTCGACTCGGCCGGCAAGGCACCGGAATTCCGCGATATCCGCGCCAAGCCGCTGTCGGAGGCCGAGATCGACGAGATGGTCTCGACCTTCGGCGATGCGATCATCAACCGTCAGTCGACCACCTGGCGCGGGCTGTCGGACTGGCTGAAAGCCTCGGAGCCCGAGGCGCAGCTTGCCGCGCAGCCGACGCTGATGAAGCGCCCGGTGATCCGCGAGGGTGACCAGCTCCACCTCGGCTGGGGCGCGGACGTGCAGGCGAAGCTTCTCGGGTGAAACGGCCCGCGTTGCCGCGGGCTGTTAAGCTGTCTTGTCAGAACAATGGTTTAGAGCAGGCGCAGATCGCTGGCCGAGGCCCGGCCATCGCGGCCCGACTGCAGCTCGTAGCCGATCTTCTGGTTGTCGTTCAGGCCCTTCAGGCCCGCCCGTTCCACTGCCGAGATGTGCACGAACACATCCTTGCCGCCGTCATCCGGCGCGATGAAGCCAAAGCCTTTGGTACTGTTAAACCATTTCACGGTGCCCGTCGGCATTCCGTCTCTCCCTATCATCAGCCTTCACCCTGAGCGTCATTGCCCCGGGTCGTGCATCCAGGTCTTCCGCGTACTGCCTGGAAACAGGAAAGCGTCAGAACGGCTGTTGTCACGGACAAAATCATGCCAAAACCCGGATGAAAATCAAGCGGGATGTGGCGTTGGAAACAATCGAGTGTTTTCCGACCTTTAGGAGCGACATGCGAAACGCGGCACTGGTGCTGGGCATCATCGGCGGCCTCTGGGCGATGCTCGTCGGCTTCTTCGGCTTCGGCTATACCGAGTTCATCTCGCAGCATGGCGAGATCGGCGAGCTTGCGCGGCAGGTGGAGAACGTGCGGCTGGTGCAGGCCTCGGCCTTCCTCGCGCCGGTGCTGGCCATTGCCGGGGCGGCGATGGCGCGCTCGGTCAATGTGCTGGGCGGGGGGCTGATGCTGGTGGCGGCAGGGCTGTTGTGGCTCGGCTTCGGCTTCAACGTCTTCACGATGTTCCCGATCGCCATGTGCGCGCTCGGCGGCCTTTTGGCCCTGGCGGCGCGGCAGCCGGACGCCCACTGACGGGCGCCCGGCCAGAGGCTCAGGCCGCGCCGGGCAGCTTGGCCTCGGTCGCAAGCTGGTTAATCACCGCGTCGAGCGTCAGGCTCTCCACCCGGGTCTCGCCCAGACGGCGCAGCGAGACGGTGCGCGCCTCGACCTCCTGCATGCCGATGGCGAGGATCACCGGCACCTTGCCGACCGAATGCTCGCGGACCTTGTAGTTGATCTTCTCGTTGCGGGTATCGGCCTCGGCCTTCACGCCACGCGCTCTGAGGGCGGCAACGATTTCGGCCACATAGGCATCGGCATCCGAAACGATGGAGGCCACGACCACCTGCCGCGGTGCCAGCCAGAACGGCAGCTTGCCGGCGTAGTTCTCGATCAGGATGCCGATGAACCGCTCGAAGGAGCCGAGGATCGCGCGGTGCAGCATGTAGGGCCGGTGCTTGGCGCCATCCTCGCCGATGTATTCCGCGCCGAGCCGGTTCGGCAGATTCGGGTCGACCTGGAAGGTGCCGCACTGCCACTTGCGGCCGATGGCGTCGGTCAGCTTGAAGTCGAGCTTCGGCCCGTAGAAGGCGCCTTCGCCGGGGTCGATCTCGTAGGCCGCGCCGACCTTCTTGATGGCGTTCTCCAGCGCGGTCTCGACCGTGTCCCAGTCCTCGTCCGAGCCGATGCGGACATCGGGACGGGTGGAGAGCTTGATCTCGAAGCTGTCGAAGCCGAGGTCCTTGTAGACGCTGGAGAGGAGCGCGATGAAATCGGCGCATTCGCCCTCGATCTGCTCGGCGGTGCAGAAGATATGCGCGTCATCCTGCACGAAGCCCCGCACCCGCATCAGCCCGTGCATCGAGCCCGAGGACTCGTAGCGGTGGCACGATCCGAATTCGGCCAGGCGCAGCGGCAGGTCGCGGTAGGACTTCAGGCCCTGGTTGTAGACCTGCACATGGCAGGGGCAGTTCATCGGCTTCAGCGCGTTGATGCGCTTTTCCTTGGCATGTTCTTCCTCGACCTCGACGATGAACATGTTCTCCTTGTAGGCCTCCCAATGGCCCGAGGCCTCCCACAGCTTGCGGTCCACCACCTGCGGCGTGCGGATTTCCTTGTAGCCCGCGGCACGCTGGCGCATGCGCATGTAGTCTTCCAGCGTGCGGTAGATCTGCCAGCCGTTCGGGTGCCAGAACACCATGCCGGGAGCTTCCTCCTGCAGGTGGAACAGCTCCATTTCCTTGCCGAGCTTGCGGTGGTCGCGCTTGGCGGCCTCCTCCAGCATGTGCAGATGCGCCTTCAGATCCTCGCGGTTCTTGAAAGCCACGCCGTAGATCCGCTGCAGCATCTGGCGGTTGCTGTCGCCGCGCCAATAGGCGCCGGCCACCGACATCAGCTTGAACGCATCCGCCGGGACCTGCCCGGTGTGCTGCAGATGCGGGCCGCGGCAGAGGTCCTGCCAAGCGCCGTGCCAGTACATCCGCAGCGGCTCGTCGCCGGGGATGGCCTCGATCAGCTCGACCTTGAAGGGCTCGCAGCGCTCTTCGTAATAGGCGATGGCGCGATCCCGCTCCCAGACCTCGGTCTTCACCGGGTCGCGGGCGTTGATGATCTCCTTCATCTTCTTCTCGATGGCGCCGAGGTCTTCGGGGGTGAAGGGCTCGGCGCGGTCGAAGTCGTAATACCAGCCGTTCGCCACCACCGGGCCGATGGTGACCTTCACCTCGGGCCAGATCTCCTGCACCGCCCGCGCCATGATATGCGCGAGATCGTGACGGATCAGCTCCAGCGCCGGAGCCTCGTCCTGCAGGGTGTTGATGGCGATGCTGGCATCCGCCGGGATCGGCCACTGCAGGTCGAAGTGCTTGCCATCGACCTGCGCCGAGATCGCCTTCTTGGCGAGGCTGGTCGAGATCGAGGCGGCCACCTCGGCCGCGGTCACGCCCGCGGGATACTCGCGTTTGTTGCCGTCGGGAAATGTGAGGGAAATCTGGGCCATATGGCTCTCCTCGTCGGTTTGGCGCCCACGATGCGCCCGGTTGCGGGTTATGTCGGGCGGGGTTTTGCCTTTCGCGCCGGGGAAAGTCAACCGGCGGCTGGCCGCAGGGGCCGGGCTTTGTTATGCAAGGCAAAAATCCGAGGAGGCCCCATGTCCGAGCCGCAATTCCTGACGACACCAGAGGGACGGCGCATCGCCTATCGCCTGACGCCGGGGCAGGGGCCGACGGTAGTCTTTCTCGGCGGCTTCCGCTCCGACATGGAGGGCAGCAAGGCGCAGCACCTGCAGGCCTGGGCCGAGCGCGAGGGCAGGGGCTTCCTGCGCTTCGACTATTCCGGCCACGGCGCCTCCTCGGGCGCCTTTCTCGACGGGGCGATCGGCGACTGGTTCGAGGATGCGCGGGCGGCGCTGACGCTTGCCCCGGGACCGCTGTTGCTCGTCGGCTCGTCGATGGGTGGCTGGATCTCGCTGCTGCTGGCGAAGGCTATGCCCGAGCAGATCGCGGGGCTGGTCGGAATCGCCGCCGCGCCGGATTTCACCGAGGACAGCATGTGGACGGCCTTCGACGCCGATCAGCGCGCCGCCCTGCTGCGCGACGGGCAGGTGGCGCAGCCTTCGGACTATTCCGATGAGCCCTATATCATCACCCGCCGCCTGATCGAGGAAGGTCGCAACCGGCTGGTGCTGCGCGAGCCCTTGCCGCTGCCCTTCCCGGTGCGGCTGCTGCAGGGCACCGCCGACACCGACGTGCCGCCCGCCGTGGCGCTGCGGCTGCTGGACCACGCGACGGGCGGCGATATCCGCCTAACGCTGGTGAAGGGCGCCGACCACCGCTTCTCCAGCCCGGACTGTCTGGCGCTGATCGAGGCCACCGTCACCGATCTGCTGGCGGGGATGCGCTGATGGCCGAGCCGGTGATCTTCATTCCGGGCATGCTCTGCGATGCGCGGCTGTTCCTGCACCAGATCCTGCAGCTGTCGCAGAGCCGCGCCGTCACGGTGATGCTGCCGCTGCAGGCGACGGTGGAGGAGATGTCGGAAGCGGTGCTGGAGGCGACGCCGGCGAAGGTGGCGCTGGTCGGGCATGGGCTCGGGGGCGATGTGGCGCTCGACGTGTTCCGCCGCGCGCCGGAGCGGGTCAGCCGCATGGCGCTGATCGCCTCGAACCCGATGGCCGAGACGCCGCAGCTTGCCGCCGCCCGTGAAGCGCGAATGGTGGGCGCGCGGATGGGGCGCATCGCGCAGGTGGCGCTGGACGAGATCCCGCCCGGCGCGCTGGCCCCGCTGGAGACGCGCGACGCCACGCTGGCGCTGTTGCAGGAGATGGCGGTGGGGCTGGGGGCCGACGCCTTCCTCGGCCAGTCGCGGGCGATGCAGCGGCGTCCCGACCAGCAGAAGGTGATGCGGCGGGCGATGCTGCCGGTGCTGATCCTCGCCGGGCGGCTCGACACGGTGGTGCCGCTGCGCCGGCAGGATTTCCTCTCGGCGCTGATGCCCTACGGTCGGCTGCAGATCATCGAGGATGCCGGCCACCTCGCGCCGCTGGAACAGCCCGAGGCTGTCACGGCGGCGCTCCGGGCCTTCCTCGACGGGCCCTCCTCAGTTCGATGAGGCCAGCGCGATCACCGGCTTCTTCGGTGAGTTGGCGTCGATGAAGTTCAGGACCAGCGGGCGGATGTTCAGCCGCCAGCTTTTCCCGGCGAAGATGCCGTAGTGGCCCGCTCCCGGCTCCAGATGGCTGGCTTTCTTGCTGTCGGGCAGGCCGGTCAGCAGCTTCAGCGCGGCGACGCATTGGCCGGGGGCGGAGATGTCGTCCTTCTCACCCTCGACGGTCTTCACCGCGACCTGCGTGATCGCGCCGATGTCCACCTTCTTGCCGGCCACCACGAATTCGTTCTTCGCGATCTCGCCATTCTTGAAGATGCGCTCGACGGTGGACAGATAGAACTCCGCCGTCATGTCCATCACCGCGAGGTACTCGTCGTAGAAGCGGTTGTGCGCGTCATGGTCCGAGGCTTCGCCCTGCGCCACCCGCATGATCTGTTCGGAAAACGCCTTCTGGTGCCGCTCGAGGTTCATCGAGATGAAGCTTTGCAGCTGCAGCAACCCCGGATAGACCAGCCGCCCGGCGCCCTTGTACTTGAAGCCGACGCGCTGGACCGCCAGCTGCTCCAGCTGGCCCATGGTGATGCGGCGGCCGAAATCGGTCACGTCGGTCGCCGCGGCATCCGGGTCGATCGGCCCGCCGATCAGCGTCAGCGTGCGCGGCTGCGCGGAGGGATCCTCGCCCGCCAGATAGGCGGTGGCGGCCAGCGTCAGCGGCGCGGGTTGGCAGACGGCGATCACATGGATGTCCGGCCCCAGCGCCCGCATGAAATCGACGAGGTAGAGCGTGTAATCCTCGATATCGAACTTGCCTGCCGACACCGGAATGTCGCGGGCATTGTGCCAGTCGGTGACATAGACATCGCAGTCGGGCAGCAGGCTCGACACTGTGGAGCGCAGCAGTGTGGCATAATGCCCCGACATCGGCGCCACCAGCAGCACCTTGCGCGCCATCGGCTCGCGGCGGCGGACCGAGAAGTGGATCAGGCTGCCGAAAGGCTTTTCCACCACCGGCAGCACATCGACCAGATGGTCGGTGCCGTCCTTGCCGACAACCGAGCGGATGCCCCAGTCGGGTTTGGCGACCATGCGGGAGAAGCTGCGTTCGGTCACTTCGCCCCAGGCGGCGCTTAGCGCCAGCATCGGGCTCATGGTCATGGCGAACATCGGATAGGAGGCCATCGCCCGCGCGGTCGCACCCATCCACTCGTTGGTGTTGCGCGCGGTTTCCATAAGATCGTAGGTTGCCATATACTTCATTGCGTCTCCTTGCCCGGTTGGGGCGGATTCAGAACCCGTCGCTGAAACGCCCGAGTCAGGCGACACGATGCTGCAGAGCAGAATTTTAGGGGGGAATCTGGCGTATGACAACTGAAGAGAATGGCGCCCGGCCATCGGAAGAGGCACATCTGGAGCGGTTGAACGCCAATCTGGTCAAGATCGACGCCCTTTCCAAGCGCCTGACGGCGGCGTTGACGCGCCGAAAGGCCGCAGATCCCGCGCTGCACGGCCCTAGCAACGAGGTCTTCCTCAAGGCGGCGACCGCCTATGTCGCCGAGATGATGCAGAACCCCGCCAAGATCCTCGAGCATCAGATCAGCTTCTGGGGCAAGAGCCTGAAGCATTATGTCGAGGCGCAACAGGCGCTTGTGAGGGGCGAGCTCAAGGCTCCGCCGGACCCGACCCCCAAGGACCGCCGCTTTTCCAACCCGCTGTGGGAGACGCATCCCTTCTTCAACTACCTCAAGCAGCAGTATCTGATGAATGCCGAGGCCGTGTCGCAGGCGGTCTCGGGGCTGGAGACGATCGAGCCCGCCGACAAGAAGCGCGTCGAGTATTTTTCCAAGCAAATCGTCGACATGTTTTCGCCGACGAACTTCCTCGGCACCAATCCCGACGCCTTGGAGCGGGCGGTGGAGACCGATGGCGAGAGCCTGGTGCAGGGGCTGGAGAACCTTGTCCGCGACATCGAGGCCAATTCCGGCGATCTTCTGGTGACGCTGGCCGATCGTGACGCCTTTCAGGTCGGCCACAACATCGGCACTTCGGAAGGGGCGGTGGTCTATCGCAACCGGATGCTGGAGCTGATCCAGTATTCCCCGACCACCCCCACCGTGCACGAGACGCCGCTGCTGATCTTCCCGCCGTGGATCAACAAGTTCTACATCCTCGACCTCAAGCCGCAGAACTCGCTGATCAAGTGGATCGTCGATCAGGGCTTCACGCTCTTCGTCGTGTCATGGGTGAACCCGGATGCGAGCTATGCCGATGTCGGCATGGACGACTACATCCGTGACGGCTACATGCGCGCGATCGCCGAGGTGCGCTCGATCACCAGGCAGAAGCAGATCAACGCGGTGGGCTATTGCATCGCCGGCACCACTCTGTCGCTGACGCTGGGCCATCTGGAAAACGCGGGCGACCAGTCGGTGAAGTCGGCGACCTTCTTCACCACGCTCACCGATTTCTCGGATCAGGGCGAGGTTGGCGTCTTCCTGAACGACGATTTCGTCGACGGGATCGAACGTCAGGTCGCGGTGGATGGCATTCTCGACAAGACCTTCATGGCGCGGACCTTCAGCTACCTGCGCTCGAACGATCTGATCTACCAGCCCGCGATCAAGAGCTACATGCTGGGGGAGTCTCCGCCCGCCTTCGACCTGCTGTTCTGGAACGGCGACGGCACCAATCTCCCGGCCAAGATGGCGGTGGAATACCTGCGCGGTCTCTGCCAGCAGGACCGGCTGGCGCAGGGCGGCTTTCCGGTGCTGGGCGCCCCGGTCTCGCTGTCCGACATCAAGCTGCCCGTCTGTGCCATCGCCTGCGAGACCGACCACATCGCCGACTGGCGCAGCAGCTACAACGGCATCCGGCAGTTCGGCTCGACCGACAAGACCTTCATCCTGTCGCAGTCGGGCCATATCGCCGGCATCGTCAACCCGCCCTCCAAGGGCAAATACGGCCATTATTTGAACGAGGCGCCGCTCACCACGCCCGAAGAGTTCCGCGATGGCGCGAGCTTCGTGCAGAGCTCGTGGTGGCCGCGTTGGGGCGAGTGGCTGGCAAAGCGTTCGGGCAAGCAGATCAAGGCCCGGCCCTTGGGTGATTCGAAGCATCCGGTGCTGGCGCCCGCGCCGGGAACCTATGTCCTGCCTGCCGACCGGCAGGAGGCGGCCCGGCAAGCGGTTGATGTTCCTGTCTGAAGCCGCGGCCCGCTCCCGCAGCCCGCTAAATGCTGCAGTGCAGAATAATACTTGATTTTCTGCACTGCAGCATTTATATCTTGGGCATCAGGAAACACGGGCATGGCGCCCGATCGCAGGAGCAAGGCACATGACGAAGACCCCGGACTTTACCAAAGTCATGCAAGATATGATGTCCTCCTTCCCGGTGGACTCCACTGCATTCCAGAACGCTTTCAAGACCCAGGCCGCGATGACCGAGAAACTGTCGAAAGTGGCTCTCGAAGCCGCCGAGAAGTCGACCGAGATCACCTCGAAATGGGCCAAGGACACGATCGCCAAGTTCGGCGACATGTCGAAGGCCAAGACCGAGCCGACCGAATACACCAAAGCCGCCACCGACTTCGCCTCGGCCGCGGCCGAGATGGCTGCCGAGAACATGGCCGCCTTCGCCGAAGTGGCGAAGAAGGTGCAGATGGAAACCGTCGAGCTGATGCTGGCCGCTGGCAAGGACATGTCGGAAGACGCGACCGCCGCCGTCAAGAAAGCCACCTCCGACGTGACCACCGCCGCCAAGAAAGTCTCGACGCCGGCGCGCTGATCCGACTGAGCGTCCTGATCTTTCCTCCCGGAGCAGGATGCGGGGGCGGGCCAAAAGCCCGCCCTTTCTTTTTATGCTGCGCTGCCCTAAGCTTTTCCGCAGGCGCATAAAGAGGATCGTTTTTGATGGCCGAGACCGACAAGCCGCTGCTCATCAAGCGTTATGCCAGCCGCCGTCTCTACAATACCGAGACGAGCGACTATGTGACGCTGGAGGACATCGCGGGGTTCATCCGGGCCGGGCGCGAAGTGCAGATCATCGATCTCAAATCCGGCGATGACCTGACGCGGCAGTATCTGCTGCAGATCGTGGCCGAGCATGAGAGCAAGGGCGACAACGTGCTGCCGCTGGGGGTGCTGACCGACCTGGTGCGCAGCTACACCACCGAGGTGCAGTCGGTCGTGCCACAGTTCCTCGCCGCCTCCTTCGAGATGCTCCGGACCGGCCAGACCAAGATGATGGAAAACCTGACGGCGATCCCCAATCCGATGACGGCGATGCCGGGCTTCGAGGTGATGCGCAAGCAGCAGGAAGCCTTCATGAAGACGATGATGGCGCTGCCGGGCTGGACCACGCCGGGGGCCAGCAAGGAAGAGGCGCCGCTCGATCCCGCCAATGCCGACGAGCTGGCGCAGATCAAGAAGCAGCTGGCCGAGTTGCAGAAGAAACTCTCGAACCTCTGACCGGCCCTGCCGGAATGCGATGCGGGCGCCCCGAAGGGCGCCCGCAGTCGTTCGGTCAGGCCACTTCGGCGAAGACCTTCTTCAGTGCCTCGCCCAGCTTGTTGAACATTTCGTCCATCTGGCCCTCGGTCATGATGAACGGCGGGCAGAGCACGATGGCCTGACCCAGCGGGCGGCAGATCAGCCCGTGATCGGTGCAGGTGTTCGCGATCCGCTCCGACACCGACAGCGTGCCGGGGAAGGGGGTCTTGGTGGCCTTGTCCTTCACCGCTTCCAAGGCGCCCATCAGGCCCTTGCCGCGCCATTCGCCGATGTTGGGGTTCTCGGCCAGATAGGACAGCCCGGCCTCGAACTTCGGCGTCAGGCTCTTCACGTTCTCGGCCAGACCCTCGTTCATCACCACGTCGATCGCCTTCAGCGCGATGGCGCAGCCGACCGGGTGACCCGAGGCGGTGAAGCCGTGCGGGAATTCCTCGATGGCTTCCGCCGCCGCCTGGATCCGGTCCGACAGTTCCGGCCCCAGGATCACCGCGCCCATCGGGAAGAAGCCCGCGGTGATGTTCTTCGACGAGATGATCGCGTCGGGCATGAAGTCGTAGGTCTCGCAGCCCCAGGTGTTGCCGGTGCGCCCGAAGCCGGTGATGACCTCATCCGAGATCAGCGGGATGCCGTAGCGCTTCAAGACCGGCTGGATCGCCTGGAAATAGCCCTTGGACGGCGGGATCACCCCGCCCGCGCCCATCACCGGCTCGGCGAAGAAGCCCGCGATGGTGTCGGGGCCTTCCTTGATGATCGTGGCTTCCAGCTCTGCGGCCATGCGGGCGGTGAACTGCTCCTCGCTCTCGCCGTCCTGGCCGAAGCGCCAGTAATGCGGGCAGCCGACATGGATGAAGCCCGGCAGCGGCAGGCCGAAGACCGAGTTGTAGGGCTTGCCGGTCATCGAGGCCGAGACCGCGGTCACGCCGTGATAGCTGTTGATCCGGGTGATGATCTTGCGGCGCTGCGGCTTGCCTTCGGCGAGGCCGAGGAACCACAGCATCTTGACCATCGTGTCGTTCGCTTCCGATCCCGAGTTGGTGTAGAACACCCGGCCCCGGTCGAAGGGCGAGACCTCGACCAGCTTTTCGGACAGCATCACCGTCTGGTCCGACATCCGTCCGAAGAAGGCGTGATAGCCGGGGAACTTGTCATATTGCGCCTTGGCGGCCTCGGTCAGACCCGGATGGTCGAAGCCCGCCACCATGTTCCACAGACCCGAGTTGGCATCGAGATAGCTGCGGCCATGCACGTCGTAAACGTAGGGCCCCTTGCCATGGGTCAGCACCACGGCGCCGCGCTGCTCGACGGAGGGCAGGTCGGTGAAGCCGTAGAGCGAATAGGTATCGGCGCGCGATTCCCACGAGTTCGGTGCGTCGTCACGCATGATGGAGATCCTCTTACGGTTACGGTTGTGCGCCACGCTATCCGGGCGGCGGGCCCGGTTCAACTCGGCTCGCAGGCCGCCCCGGCAGAATGCAGCGTTGTCGGGCAGTTTGAAGGCTGGAAAGCCCCGCTCCGGGCGATCTGCCGGGAACGGGGCTCGGGGTGGGCGGCCCGCCCACGGCGGGCAGAGGCAGTTCAGGCGGCCAGCGCGTCGATCTCGGCCTCGGCCTTGGCCATTGCGGCTTCCGGGCCGAAGACAATCTGGTCGGCGGCGACGAAATCGACATCGGTGATGCCGAAGAAGCCGAGGATCTGGCGCAGGTAGCCCGAGGCGTGGTCAAGCTCGGAGCCCATCTTGGTGCCGTCCGAGGTGAAGGCGACGATGGCGCGCTTGCCCGTCAGCAGGCCGATCGGGCCGTTCTCGGTATAGGTGAAGCTCTCGCCCTTGCGCGCGATGTTGTCGATCCAGGCTTTCAGATGCGCCGGGATGCCGAAGTTGTAGACCGGCAGGGCGATGACCAGCGTATCAGCGGCCTTCACCTCGTCGAGCAGCGCGTCGGCGGTGGCGGCGATGGTCTGCTGGTCGCTGTCGCGGGCATCGGCGGGGGTATAGACCGCGCCCAGCCAGGCGCCGTTGATGTGCGACAGGCCCTTGGACAGGTCGCGGGTGATGACCGTCGCGTCGGGATGGGCGGCGGTCAGCCGGGCGATGATCCGGTCGGTCAGCTTGCGGGAGACGGCGGCTTCGCCCTTGATGGAGCTTTCGAGGCGCAGGATGGTGGTCATGGGATACGTCCTTGGGATGAAGGTGTGGCCAAGGACATGACCTTTCGGGGGAGCCTCCGCCACCCTCCGCAACGCAAGGCTGATGTGCAGCCCCGCGCAGAAGTGGGGCTCAGCGCCCCAGCCGGTCGCGCATCGAATACCAGGTCATCGCCAGCACCAGAAGCGGCCAGCGCAGCGCCGCGCCGCCCGGGAAGCGCGGCTGGGGCAGGCTGGCCATCAGGTCGAAGCGCTCGGCCTGTCCGGCCACCGCCTCGGCCATCACCTTGCCCGCCATCGTCGCCATCGCCAGGCCATGCCCGGAATAGCCCGAGGCCGACAGCACGTTGGGCCGGGGCCGGGTGAAGCAGGGCAGGCGGTTCAGGGTGATCGCCAGCGTCCCGCCCCAAGCATGGGTGATCTTCGTGTCCTTGAGTTGCGGATAGATCTGCAGCATCGGCTTCGAGACGGTCTTGATGATGTCGGGGAAGCGATAGCCATAGCTCTCGCCGCCGCCGAAGAGCAGGCGGTTGTCCTCGGAGAGCCGCCAGTAGTTCACCACGAACTTGGTGTCGGCCACCGCGATGGGCTGCGACAGGATCTCCTTGGCGCGCGCGCCCAGAGGTTCGGTCGCCACGATGAAATTGTTGATCGGCATGACCTTGGCCGCCACCTGCGGCTCCAGCCCGCCGAGATAGCCGTTGCAGGCGAGGATCACATGGCGCGCCCGGACATGGCCCTGATCGGTGTGCACGACCGGTTGCGGCCCGTCCTCGATCCGCGTCACGGCGCTTCGTTCATGCAGCCGCACCCCGGCCCCGGCGCAGGCGGCGGCCAGCCCCAGCGCGAAGTTTAGCGGGTGCAGATGCCCGGCGCCGCGGTCGAGATCGCCACCCTTGTAGGCCTCTGACCCGATCAGCGCGTGGATCGCCTTGCGGTCCAGCACCTCGATCCCGGTATAGCCATAGTCCCGCGCCAGCTTCTCGGCATTGGCCTCGGCATGGGCCACCTCGCGCTCGTGCCAGCAGGCATGGGCGATGCCGGGGTGGAAGGTGACGGGCATGGCGTGATCGGCGATCAGCGCGCGGACGAGGGCCTTGGCCTCCTCCCCCAGATCCCAGAGCCGCCGCGCGTCCTCGCGCCCGGCGATCTGCTCCAGATCGTCCTGCTCCAGCCGCTGCCCCGACCCGACCTGCCCGCCATTGCGCCCGGAGGCGCCGAAGCCCATCCGATGCGCCTCGAGCAGTACGACAGAGAAGCCGCGCTGCGCCAGATGCAGCGCCGCCGACAGCCCGGTATAGCCGCCGCCAACCACGCAGACATCGGCCACCGCCTCGCCCTGCAGGGGCGGGAAGGCGGCGAGCGCCGTGGCGGTCGCGGCATACCATGAGGCCGGGTATTCGCCGGGGCGGTCGTTGGCGTAGAGCAGGTTCATACGTTCAGCAACAGATGCTCGCGCTCCCACGGGCTGATGACCTGCAGGAACTCCTTGTATTCGTTGCGCTTCACCGAATCGTAGACCCGGCAGAACTCCGGCCCCAGCACGTCCTGCAGCGCGGTGTTCTCTTCCAGCAGGTCAAGCGCGTCGCCCAGATTGTAGGGCAGATCGGTCTCGGACATGTAGGCGTCGCCGGTGCATTCCGGGCGGGGCGTCTTCCCCTCCTTCAGCCCGAGATAGCCGCAGGCGAGCGAGGCCGCGAGGCCGAGGTAGGGGTTGCAATCCATCCCCGCCAGCCGGTTCTCCAGCCGCCGCGCTTCCGGCCCCGAGATCGGGATGCGCAGCCCGGTCGTGCGGTTGTCGCGGCCCCATTCGAGGTTGATCGGCGCGGCGAAGTCGGGGACGTAGCGGCGGTAGCTGTTGACGTAGGGCGCCAGCAGCGCGATGGCGCCGGGAAGGTGGTTCTGCATCCCGGCGATGAAATGCAGGAAGGCCTCGGTCTCGCCGCCCTTCTTGTCGGAGAAGATGTTGCGGCCGGTCTTCGCATCCACCACCGAGTGATGGATATGCATGGCCGAGCCCGGCTCGCCCTCGATGGGCTTGGCCATGAAGGTGGCGAAACAGTCGTGCCGCAGCGCCGCCTCGCGTATCAGCCGCTTGAAGAAGAAGATCTCGTCCGCGAGCTTCACCGGGTCGCCATGTGCGAGGTTGATCTCCACCTGACCCGCGCCGCCCTCCTGCAGGATGCCGTCGATCTCGAAGCCCTGCGCCTCGGCGAAGTCGTAGATGTCGTCGATCACCTTGCCGTATTCATCTACCGCGCTCATCGAGTAGGCCTGCTTGCCCGCCGCGCGGCGACCGGAGCGGCCCATCGGCGGCATGACCGGCATGTTGGGGTCGAGGTTGCGCGCGGTGAGGAAGAACTCCATCTCCGGCGCGACGATCGGCTGCCAGCCCTCGGCGTTGTAGAGCTCCACCACCCGGCGCAGCACGTTGCGCGGCGCGGTCGGCACCGGGCGGCCCTGCTGGTCTTCGGCGTCGTGGATCACCTGCAGCGTCACATCCGCCGTCCAGGGCGCGGCGGTGGCGGTTGAGAAATCCGGCACGAGGATCATGTCGGGCTCGGTGAAGGCGCCCGAGGGGTTGTCGGCCCATTCGCCGGTGATGGTCTGCAGGAAGATCGAGTTCGGCAGGAAGAAGCTGATTTGCCTGCCGAATTTCGAGGCAGGCATCGCCTTGCCCCGGGCGACGCCGGCAATGTCGGAGACGATACACTCCACCTCGTCGACACGGCGCCCGGCGATGTAGTCGCGGGCGGCTTCGGGCATCTTGCTGGTCCAGTCGGACATGGGTCACTCTCTGGGGTGTTGGGCGCGCGGGCGCTTGAAGAAATCGGCGATGCGGTCGGAGATGGTCGGCGCGTCGAGCTTCGTGCCGAGCCGGGCGGTCGCGGCCTTCATCCGGTCTTCCGGCACCACGCCCTTGCCGCGGGTCCGCATCAGCCCGTCGACAAACTCGTCGCGGAACTCGGGATGGGCCTGCACGGTGAAGGCGCGGTCGTCGTAGACGAGGGCGGCGTTCTCGCAGAAGTCGTTGCGGGCAATGACGGTCGCGCTGTCGGGCAGTTCGGTCACCTGGTCCTGGTGCCAGGCATTCAGCGTCAGGGTCTCGCCGTCGAAGTCGTAGTCGGTCGGGCCGACCGACCATCCGCCCTTGTATTTCTCGACCTTGCCGCCGAGCGCCTGGGCGATGATCTGGTGGCCGAAGCAGATCCCCACCATCGGCACATGCGCCGCATAGGCGCGGCGGATGAACGCCTCCAGCGGCGGGATGAAGGGGTGATCCTCGTAGGCGCCGTGGCGCGAGCCGGTCAGGAGCCAGCCGTCGCAGTCCTGCACGTCGGCGGGAAACTCCATGTCCACCACGCGGTAGGTGCGGAAGGTGAAGCCATGCCCGTCGAGCAGACGGGCGAACATGTCGGGATAATCGCCCATCTCGCCCGACAGGTTGTCGGGCGCGAGGCCGGTTTGCAGGATGCCGATCAGCATGAAATGTCCGTTTGGTTTGGCCGAGAGCCTACCCCCACAGAGCGGGGGCGGGCAAGAGTTCAGACGGTGTCGAGATAGAGCTCGACCTGCTCTTCCGGGCTCAGCTCCGCCAGATAATGCGCTTCCTGACGCTTGGTCAGCACATAGTTGCGGATCAGCTCGCGTGGCAGGATGCGCGGCAGCACGGCGGAATTTTCGAAGGCCTCGATCGCGTCGTCCCAGGTCGCCGGGATATGCGGCAGGTTTTCCAGCGCATAGGCGTTGCCCATCACCGCGGCGGGCGGCTCGTCGCCATCCTCGATGCCGGTCAGCGCGGCGCCCAGGATGGTGGCGAGCAGGAGGTAGGGGTTCACGTCGCCGCCTGCCACGCGATGCTCGATCCGCCGCGCCTGCGGGTTACCCGCCGGGATACGCACCGCCGAGGTGCGGTTCTCGTAGCCCCAGGAGATCGCCGTCGGCGCATGCATCCCCGGCACCAGCCGCTCGTAGCTGTTGGCATGGGGTGCGAAGACCAGCGTCGAGTCGTGCATCGCGTTGAGGCAGCCCGCCACCGCATGCCGCATCGCCGCCGTGCCCTTGGGCCCGCCCGAGTCGAAGATGTTGTCGCCCTTGGCATCCAGCACCGAGAAATGCACATGCAGCCCAGAGCCGGAATATTCCGGATAGGGCTTGGCCATGAAGCTCGCGGCAAAGCCGTGGCGGCGGGCGAGGCCCTTGACCAGCATCTTGAACAGCCAGGCATCGTCGGCGGCACGCAGCGCGTCGTCGCAATGCATCAGGTTCACCTCGAACTGGCCGAGGCCCGTTTCGGAGGTGGAGGTGTCGGCCGGAATGTCCATCGCCTCGCAGGCGTCGTAGAGATCGGTGAAGAACGTATCGAAAGCGTCGAGCGCGCGGATCGACAGCGTCTCCGACGCCTTGCGCCGCTTGCCCGAGCGGGGGGAGGGCGGCACCTGCAGCGTCTTGCCGGAGTCGTCGATCAGGAAGAACTCCAGTTCGACCGCGCAGACCGGGGTAAGGCCGCGGTCCTTGTAGCGCTGCACCACGGCGCGCAGAGCGTGGCGCGGATCGCCGTCATAGGGCCGGCCATCCTCGCGGAACATCCAGATCGGCAGAAGTGCCGTCGGCGCCTCGAGCCAGGGCATCGGCATGAAGCCACGCTCGGTCGGCTTCAGGATGCCGTCGGCATCGCCTTCCTCGAAGACCAGAGGACTGTTGTCGATATCCTCGCCCCAGATGTCGAGGTTCAGCACCGAGAAGGGAAAGCGTGTGCCCTCCTTCACCACCTTGTCGGCAAAGCGGGCGGGGATGCGCTTGCCGCGGGCCTGACCGTTCAGATCTGCGGCCGCAACGCGGATGGTGCGCACCTCGGGATGCTTTCTCAGCCAGTCTTTCATACTCTCACCTGATGATCTGCGGTCGCAGCCGGATGCGCGACCTCGTGTTTGCCGGCAGATGCCGGTTGAGCCGTGTGTTCACGACCCCGAACAGCCAGATGACCAGAAGTGTCAGACAGATGAAGTAAAAGGCCACGATGGGATAAGGCACGAAGGGGTTGAACGTCTTGTCGGCGAAGTAGTTGGCATAATAGAGCGCATCGCCCCGCTGCTGGAAGGCCGGAAATCCGGAAAAGAACACCAGCGTGGTGGCGTGGAACAGGAAGATCGCCTCGTTGGTATAGGCGGGCCAGGCGAGGCGCAGCATCGTCGGCCATTGCACCCGGCGGAACTTCGCCCAGCCCGAGAGGCCATAGGCGTCGGCGGCCTCCAGATCACCCTTGGGGATGGAACGCAAGGCGCCGAAGAAGATCTCGGCCGAATAGGCGGCGGTGTTGAGGAAGAGCACGATGAGCGCCCCCGCCCAGGCCTTCGTCAGCCACGAGGTCTCGACCGTGAGGCCCCAGAGCACGATGCCCGCGCGCGGCAGCATCACCAGCGCCTCGTAGGCGAGGAAAAACTGGATGAAGAGCGGCGAGCCGCGAAAGACGAAGATGAACCATTCGGCGGGCTTGCGCAGCCAGGCGTGGCGGCTGGCCTTGGCCATCGCCAGCGCGTTGGCGAAGAAGAACCCCGCCACCAGCGACAGAACCCCGAAGTAGATGTTCCAGATCATCCCCGAACCGATCAGCGTGAACTGCTGGCAAAGGGTGAAATCGCTGCGCGGCAGCAGCCGCTCGCCAAAGCCGAGGCTGCGGAAGGCGTATTGTCCGAGGGTTTCCCAGCAGCTCATGCGGCGGCCTTCCGTTGCGCTTCACCCGCGGCGGTGGCCTGACCGAAGCTCAACCGCTGCGCCACACGGCCCAGCACGATCTCGGAGACCCGGGTCATGCAGAGGTAGAAGACCAGCAGCACGAGGAAGTAGTAGAGCCGCCAGTCGGGATGGGGGAAGGCATAGGCCGAGGTCTTGGCCCCGCCCAGCTCGCGTGCCCAATAGACGATGTCCTGTACGCCGAGCAGGAACAGAAGCGGTGTCGCCTTGATGAGGATCATCCACAGGTTAGACAGGCCGGGCAGGGCATAGACCCACATCTGCGGCACGAGGATGCGGCGGAACACCTGCCGCTGGCTCATGCCGTAGCTCTCGGCGGTCTCGAGCTGCGCGCGCGGCACGGCCTGCATGGCGCCCAGCAGCACATTGGCGGCGAAGGCGCCGAAGACCAGCGCGAAGGTGACGACGGCGAGGGCGAAGCCATAGATCTGGTGGGCGAGCTGCGGCGCGGTGCCCGGCGGCACCTTTGCCTCGGGGCAGACGCGGAACTCCAGCCCCTGACGCACGGGCTCTGTCCAGTCGGGGCAGCGGATCTGGTGGGTGAGCCACTCGATCCCCTGATCGAGAGCGATGACGAAGAACAGGAAGAAGACGATGTCGGGGATGCCGCGCACCATCGCGGTATAGCCGCGCCCGATCAGGCTGACCGGCAGCAGCGGCGAACGCGCCGCCATCGCGCCGACGAAACCGAAGGCCAGCGCGGTGGGCGCCGTGACCGCCAGAAGCGTCAGCACCGTCAGGAAGGACCAGTAGAAGGCGATCTGCTTGCCGGTCGTCAGATAGCACAGCAGCCAGCTCAGGCCTTCGAGTGTGGAGGGATCGGCGCAGCTTGCGAACATGGGGTGCAGGCGTCAGGACCGGCGGCCCTGACGCCCTTTCTCTCAGAAGGTCTGGGCTTCGGGGCCGAACCACTTGGTGATCATGGTGTTCAGCGTGCCGTCGTCCTTCATCGACTGGATGGCCGCGTCGAACTTGCCCCTCAGCTCGGTGTCGCTCTCGCGCATGCCGATGCCGATGCCGCCGCCGAGCTGCACGTCCTCGCCCGCCCAGGAGAACTGGCCGTTCGATTCCGCCACGATCGGCGCCAGATAATCCTTGTCGGCAAAGACCGCATCGGCCTCGCCGTTGCGCACGGCGGCGACGCTTTCATCCGGCGTGGCGAATTCGAGCACGGTGGCACCCGATTCCGCGACATGCGCCGCCTGGATCGTGCCGACCTGCGCCGAGACGACGCCCGCCGCCACATCCGCATCCGGCGTCAGCGCCGCATAGGCCGAGACCGCCGGCGGGAAGTAGTTCTGGGTGAAATCCAGCACCTTGTCGCGCTCTTCGGTGATGCTCATCCCGGCGATGATCGTGTCGTAGTTGCCGGACTGCAGGTTGGGGATGATGCTGTCCCAGTCGGTGGTGACCCACTCGCAGGTGAGCGAGGCGCGCTTGCACAGCTCGTCGCCCACCTCGCGCTCGAATCCGTCGACCTCGCCCGCGTCGTTGATGAAGTTGTAGGGAGGGTAGGCGCCCTCGGTGCCCATGCGGACGGTCTGCTGGGCGAAGGCGCCACCGGCGGTGAGCGCCAGCAGGGCGGTGGTCAGGATCAGCTTGTTCATCGGATACTCCCAGTTAGCTGTGTTCTTGTTCTTGGTGGTTCAGGCGGTGGCGGAGAGGAACTGCCGCAGGCGCTCGGTCTGCGGCGCGCCGAACAGGCGTTCGGGCGGGCCCTCTTCTTCGATCCGGCCCTGATGCAGGAAGACGACATGGTCGGACACATCTGCGGCAAGCCGCATGTCATGGGTGACCAGCAGCATGGTGCGGCCTTCCTCGGCGAGCGCCTTGATGACGCGCACCACCTCCTGCTCCAGCTCGGGGTCGAGCGCCGAGGTCGGCTCGTCGAACAGAAGGGCGCGCGGCTCCATGCACAGCGCGCGGGCGATGGCCGCGCGCTGCTGCTGGCCGCCCGAGAGCATGGCCGGGTAGGCGTCGCATTTCTCGCCGATGCCGACCTTGGCCAGATACTTGCGGGCCGAGGCTTCCACCTCGTCGCGCGGGCGGCCCAGCACGGTGACCGGCGCCTCCATGACATTCTGCAGGATGGTCATGTGGGCCCAGAGATTGAACTGCTGGAACACCATCGACAGGTTGGTGCGGATGCGGATCACCTGCGCCCGGTCCGCCGGATGCCGCCCGAGCCCCGTGCCCTTCCAGCGCACGCTCTCGCCCTCGAACTTGATGTCGCCGTCCTGGCTGTCTTCCAGCAGGTTGCAGCAGCGCAGCAGCGTGGATTTGCCCGAGCCCGACGAGCCGATCAGCGAAACCACATGGCCGCGCGGCGCCACCATGTCGACCCCCTTCAACACCTCAAGGCTGCCATAGCTTTTGTGGAGGTTGCGGATCTCGATGACGGGGGCCGTGGGCGTCCGGCTGTCAGGGCTTGGTCGGGCGGTCACGGTTACTCGCTTGTTCCTTGGTCACGCGAATGAGTAGGGAACAAATCCTGTGCCAATGCAACGGGCATTCTGAGGGGGCTCCGGGGCAGATGCTCAAACAGCGAGCGGTTCCGGTGCGACTGCCGCAGGGGTAGGCACGGAGAGATAGGTTTCGGGCGCAATGCGGACGAAACCGCGCAGACCGAGGAGGTCGCGATCCGCCTGCGACAACGCGGCGATGGCCTCGGCGGTGACGTTGAAAAACGCTTCCGCATTATTGCCCTTGGCGGTGATGTAGGGCAGGCCCGGCGTGGGCTCGGTCAGCGCCAAGACGCGCAGCCCCGCCATCTCCGGCTCCCAGCGGTTCAGCATCCGCCACGTCACGGCGTCGAGCGCGGCAAGATCGGCCCGCCCCTCCAGCACCGCCCGCGCCGAAAGCCGGTGTGCGCCACTGCAGAGCGTGGCGGGCAGGGTCAGGCCCAGCCCCTCGATGTGGGTCTGCGGTGCCGCCCAGCCGGATTGGGACAGCCCGTCGTTATAGGCAAAGCGCGCGCCATCGAAGGCCTGCAGCGTGCTGCGCGGATCGTCCGCGCGCACCACGAAGACCGAGCGGTAATAGCCGGGCGGGCAGCCCTCCACCCCGTAATCCGGGGTGCCGATCAGCGTCACGTGGCGGAAGAGCTTGGCGCGATAGGGAAATCCGCAGGTCTGCGAGAAGACCAGATGCGGCGAGAGCCAATGCGGCATCCTCTCGGGCAGGTCGCGGTTCAGCGTTTCGGGCGCCGCGATGCCGATCCGGCGCAGCCGCTCGCGGATCTCCGACCAGAGCCGATCATTCGCCGCTTCGGTCTCGGCGCGGTCATACATCGGCAGGGAGGCTGTCACTCCCGACGCTCCGCCCGCTGCCGGGCCAAGGCCGACTCCTGATCGGTGAGGCCGAGCAGGTTCGACACCAGCCGCAGCACCTGATCCTCCTCGTCGTCGCGCCCGCCATCGGCCAGCGCCACGGTCCAGAGCGCCTGCATCACGGCCGCGCGGTCATCGACCGCGACCGCTTCCTTCAGCGCGCGAGTGAAGCGGACGGTATCGGGCGCCTCGGCCTCGAAAGCCTCCGCCTCGCGCCGGAGTGCTGCGGCATCGGCGGGTGAGAGGCCGTGGCGGGCGGCAAGCACCTTGTCGATGCGGTCGATCTCGGCCTCGGCATAATGGCCGTCGGCCCGCGCGATGCGCACGAGCAGCGCCGCAAGGGCAAGATCCGCCTCGGGTTCGGGCAGACGGTCGGGGGCGGGCACCGTGAGGCGGCGGAGCAATGCGTCGAACATCCCTCTTATATAGGCCGCGCGCGCAGGCCTGCCAACGGGGATCGTCTTTCCATCGATCAGCGCGACAAGCCGTTGAAGATGCGCGTCAATTCCTTCGCTTCGGCCTCGGTGCCCCAGGGTGGGTTGACGATGAACATGCCCGAGCCCACCAGCCCGTGCCCCTCGCGCACCGGGGGGAAGCGGACCTCGTGGCGCAAGCCTTCGGGGAACTGCTGCTCCAGCGCCTCCAGCATCGCGCGATGCGGGGCGTTGGCAAGCAGCGGATACCACAGCGCGATGATGCCGACGTTCCACTTGCGGTTCAGTGCGGCCATGTGCTTGGGAATATTGGCGTAATCGGCCTTCACTTCGAAACTCGGGTCGATCAGCATCAGCCCCCGGCGCGGAGTGGGGGGCGTCAGGGCAAGGGCCTGCTGGAAGCCGTCCGCCTGATGGATATGGGCACCCCAAGGAAGGAGGTTGCGCGTCAGCATCTGGTGTTCCTGCGGGTGCAGCTCCGCCAGATGCAGCCTGTCGGTGTCGCGCAGCGACAGGGCCGCGAGGAGCGGCGAGCCGGGATAGGCCTCGGGCCCATGCTGGGCGCGGACCTCGGCAAGGCGCTGCCGATAGGGGTGATCCTTGGCAAAGGCCTGTTCCAGAACGGAAATCCCCTGCGCCGCCTCGCCGGTCTTCACCGCTTCGGGCGCGCCAAGATCGTAGAGCCCGCGGCCGGCATGGGTCTCGATATAGCTGACCGGCTTGTCCTTCTGCGTCAGGTAATCGAGCATGACGCAGAGCAGCGCATGCTTGTGGACATCCGCGAGATTGCCCGCGTGGTAGAGATGTTGATAGGAGAGCATCAGCCCCGTTCTCCGCTAGATCGACGATGCACGACCGATGCACGGCGCATGCACGGTCCGTGCAGCTGTCGCCGCCTCATTCATGCCAGACATCCTCGACCCATTTGGTCGGCTTGATGTAGTGCCGCAGGTAGCGCCAGCGCGAGCCGTCCTCGTGCCGCTCGGTCACGCCGCGCAGATGCTGGCCCAAACTCCAGCCCTCGCGCCCGGCCCAGCCGCCGCGGATCGCGTGTTCCGGCAGCACGCCGCCGGGGAAGATGACGATCTTGGTGCCTTCGGGCAGCCGAGGCTCCAGCGCCAGATTCAGCGGGAAGGTCGGCATGCACTGGTAGCGGAAATGCTGCACCCAGCGGCGTGGAAACAGCTCCACCCCGCCGGGCGCGTTGCGGGTGACGAAGCGTTGTTCGTAACGGTATTCGTCGGCCACCGCCTGCGGATCGGCGAGGAAGCGTTCCTGCAGGGGGTAGAGCTTGCCGACGGGAAAGCGGAAGACCGAGGTCTGGCCGACCCGCTCGAAGGGTTTGGCCGGGTTGCGGGCGAGGATCACCTGATCGGGGGTGCCGTAGCTGAAAAACTCGTCCAGATTGCCGGTGATCACCAGATCGAGGTCGAGAAACAGCACCGGCCCGGTCAGCGTGCCGAGCGTCTTGCTCCAGAGCCGCGCCTTGGGCCATTTGCCCTTTGTGTTCTTCGGCATCACAAAGTCGAGCGGCGGCAGCGGCTGGCAGTCGACCTCGGGCCGCACGCCCTGATCGTTGTCGGTGAAACAGGTGAAGGAGAAGGGCGGCGTGATGTTGCGCGCCACCATGGCATAGAGCCGGTTGATGAAGCGCGGCCCGTAGCGCGTGCCCCAGTTGATGCAGACGATCTGCTTTTTCATGCGCAGGCTCCTTCGGTCGGGAAGGGGTAGCATGTCAAGGGCGCGGGGGGGAAGGGGGCGGGGCGGTGGGGGGAGAGGAGGAAGGTGGGGTGGAACCCCACCCTACAGGCCACATCGGTAGGGTGGGGTTTCACCCCACCGTACCGGGGCCTTACACCAGCCGGCTCACCTCGACCGCCGCGCGGACGAAATCGGCAAACAAGGGGTGGGGGGCGAAGGGTTTCGACTTCAGCTCGGGGTGGAACTGCACGCCGATGAACCACGGATGGTCCTTGATCTCGACGATCTCGGGCAGGCGGCCGTCGGGGCTCATGCCGGAGAAGCTGAGGCCGCAGGTCTCGAGCTGCTCGCGATACTTGATGTCCACCTCGTAGCGGTGGCGGTGGCGTTCCTCGATCTCCACCGCACCGTAAACCTCGGCCACGCGCGAGCCGGGGGTCAGGGCGGCGGTATAGGCGCCGAGCCGCATGGTGCCGCCCTTGTCATCGCTGTGCTTGCGCTCGACGACGTGGTTGCCCTGCACCCATTCCTTGAGGTGATAGACCACCGGGGTGAAGCGTTTGCGGCCCGCCTCGTGGTCGAACTCCTCGGAGCCCGCGTCGGTGACATGGGCCAGGTTGCGCGCCGCCTCGATCACCGCCATCTGCATGCCGAGGCAGATGCCGAGATAGGGGATGCGCTTCTCGCGGGCATATTGCGCCGCGCGGATCTTGCCCTCGGTGCCACGCTCACCGAAGCCGCCGGGAACGAGGATGGCCTGGAAGCCCTGCAGATAGACGCCAGGATCTTCGCGCTCGAAGATCTCGGCGTCGATCCATTCGGCCTTCACCCGGGTCCGGTTGGCCATGCCGCCGTGGGTCAGGGCCTCGGCGATGGATTTGTAGGCGTCTTCCAGCTGGGTATACTTGCCGACGATGGCGACGCGGACTTCGCCCTCGGCATGGGTCAGCCGGTCCATCACGTCTTCCCAGCGCGCGAGGTTCGGCTTGGGCGAGGGCGAGATGCCGAAGGCGTCGAGCACGGCCTGATCGAAGCCCTCGCGGTGATAGGCGAGCGGGGCCTCGTAGATGGTCTTGAGGTCGGGAGCGGCGATGACCGCCTCTTTCCGCACGTTGCAGAACAGGGCGATCTTCTCGCGCTCCTTGTCCGGGATCGGGTGTTCGGAGCGCAGCAGCAGCACGTCGGGGGCGATGCCGATGGAGCGCAGCTCCTTCACCGAGTGCTGGGTGGGCTTGGTCTTCAGCTCTCCGCTCGCCGTGACATAGGGCAGGAGCGTCAGGTGCACGAAGATGCACTGGCCGCGCGGCTTGTCCTGGGCGAACTGGCGGATTGCCTCGAAGAAGGGCAGGCCCTCGATGTCGCCGACGGTGCCGCCGATCTCGCAGAGCATGAAATCGACCTCATCCTCGCCGACGCGGAGGAAGTCCTTGATCTCGTTGGTGACGTGCGGAATGACCTGGATGGTCTTGCCGAGGTAGTCGCCGCGGCGCTCCTTCTCGAGCACGTTGGAATAGATGCGGCCCGAGGAGACGGAATCGGTCTTGCGGGCCGAGACGCCGGTGAAACGCTCGTAATGGCCGAGGTCGAGGTCGGTCTCGGCGCCGTCGTCGGTGACGAAGACCTCGCCATGCTCAAAAGGTGACATCGTGCCCGGGTCGACGTTCAGGTAGGGGTCGAGCTTGCGCAGGCGGACCGAGAAGCCGCGCGCCTGCAAGAGGGCGCCGAGGGCCGCGGAGGCCAGCCCCTTGCCCAAGGAGGACACAACTCCGCCGGTGATGAAAACGTATCGTGCCATGCGGTGGGGGCCCCCGTGAATGTCTGTTTCAGTGCTGCAATCCGGTCGCCGGAATCGCATCATCACGGGAGTCGAGATATAACCGATCGCAATGCGATCCGCAACCCGACCGCAAGATGCTGTCGTTCTTCTGGCAGGCCGATCAAAAGGTAGTGGAAGCGGGCTTAGTTGCCCGCGCCGGTCGCCGGAGCAGGCGGAACCACGGCGTCATTGGCCGGAGCCTCGGTCGCCGGAGCGGTGGCCTCGGGAGCGGCGGGTGCCGCTGCCGGAGCTTCGGCTTCGGGGGCCGGGGCCGGTTCTGCCGGGGTCTCGACGGCGGGAACTTCGGTCGCAGCCGGAGCAGGCGTCTCGGTGGCCGGGGTTTCCGTGGCCGGAGCTTCGGTTGCCGGAGCCTCGGTGGCCGGGGCTTCAGTCGCCGGTGCGGCGGGGGCTTCGGTGGCCGGGGCTGCAGGCGCCGGAGCCGCGGGCGCTTCGGTCGCCGGGGCGGCCGTGTCATCGGCGCGCGGCGGGGTCAGCGGGGCGTTGGTCGGCGCGGGCGGCAGAAGGTCGGTGCCGAGCGGCGCTTCGGGCGTTGCCGGAGCCGGGGCCGAACCGCGGATCTGGTCGATGACCGAGGAGCCGGCAGAGTCGCGCGCGGCGAAGATCGTCAGGGTGATCGAGGTGGCGATGAAGGCCACCGCAAGGATCCAGGTCAGCCGGGTCATGGCGTTGGCGGCCGCGCGGCCCGACATGGCCCCCCCGCCACCGCCGCCCATGCCGAGGCCACCGCCTTCCGACCGCTGCACGAGCACAATGCCGACCAGCAGCAACGCGAGGATGAGGTGGACGGTGAGGACGACGTTTTCCATGCGGGCAGAGCTTTCCGGTACTGACGCGCCTATCTAGGACCAAGCGCCGATGGCCGCAAGCCCTTCGCGCCGTCCTCGCCGGATCAGCGGCGCCCGGCGGCGGCCCGCGCGATGATTTAGCTGTTTCACCGGCGGGGGGCTGCGTCTATAGGGGAGCCGGGTTTTACTCACAGCTAAGGATCAGACATGGCCAATGTCGTCGTCGTAGGCGCCCAGTGGGGCGACGAGGGAAAAGGCAAGATCGTCGACTGGCTCTCGGAGCGGGCCGACGTGATCGCGCGCTTCCAGGGCGGGCATAACGCGGGCCATACGCTGGTGATCGACGGCAAGGTCTACAAGCTGTCGCTGCTGCCTTCGGGAATCGTGCGCGGCGGCAAGCTGAGCGTGATCGGCAACGGTGTGGTGCTCGATCCGTGGCATCTGGTGATGGAGATCGACAAGCTGCGCGCGCAGGGCGTCGAGATCTCGCCGGAGAATCTGATGGTGGCCGAGAACGCGCCGCTGATCCTGCCGCTGCATGGCGAGCTGGACCGGGCACGCGAAAGCCAGAATTCGGTCGCCAAGATCGGCACCACCGGGCGCGGCATCGGCCCTGCCTATGAGGACAAGGTGGGTCGCCGGGCGATCCGCGTGGCCGATCTGGCTGACGAGGCGACGCTGGCGCTGCGGGTCGACCGTCTGATGGTGCATCACGACGCGCTGCGCCGCGGGCTCGGCATGGAGCCGATCGACCGCGAGGCGCTCTTGGCGCAGCTGCGCGAGATCGCACCGCAGGTGCTGCCCTATGCAAAGCCGGTGTGGAAGGTGCTGACCGAGGCGCGCAAGGCGGGCAAGCGGATCCTGTTTGAGGGGGCGCAGGGTGCGCTTCTCGACATCGACTTCGGCACCTATCCCTATGTCACCTCGTCGAACGTGATCGCCGGGCAGGCAGCGACCGGCACCGGCATCGGGCCGGGGGCCATCGATTTCGTGCTGGGTATCGTGAAGGCCTACACCACCCGGGTTGGCGAGGGCCCGTTCCCGGCGGAGCTGCACGATGCCGATGGCGAGCGTCTGGGCGAGCGCGGGCATGAGTTCGGCACGGTGACGGGGCGCAAGCGGCGCTGCGGCTGGTTCGACGCGGTGCTGGTGCGCCAGACCTGCGCCACCTCGGGCGTGTCGGGCATCGCGCTGACCAAGCTCGACGTGCTCGACGGTTTCGAGACGCTGAAGATCTGCGTGGGCTACGATCTCGATGGCGTTCGGCTCGACTATCTGCCGACCGCCGCCGATCAGCAGGCGCGCTGCACGCCGATCTACGAGGAGATGGAAGGCTGGTCGGAAAGCACCGCCGGGGCGCGCAGCTGGGCGCAGCTGCCGGGGGCGGCGGTGAAATATGTTCGCCGCATCGAGGAGCTGATCCAGTGCCCGGTGGCGCTGCTGTCGACCTCGCCGGAGCGGGACGACACGATTCTGGTGACCGACCCCTTCGAGGATTGATCCGTGCGGGGGGCGCTATGCCCCCCGAACCGCGCAAGGAGGCCGCATGGCGCTGAGCTACAAGACCCGCCGCCGTCTGTCGCTGCTGATCCTGCTGGTCGGCATGCCGCTTTATATCGTGGTCGCCGTGACGCTGGTGAACCTGCTGGAACGCCCGCCGTTCTGGCTGGAGCTGATCGTCTATGTGCTGCTCGGCTTCCTGTGGATCCTGCCGTTCAAGGCGGTGTTCCGCGGCATCGGGCAGGTCGACCCGGATGCGAAAAAGGCGGAAGGGCAGGACCCCTCCGCCTGAGCTCGCGCGCCGGCCCGCCGCTCAGGGAGCGATCTTGCGGGCCTCGGCGCGGTAGTGCGAGGCATCGGTCAGGGCGAACTGACCGCGCTTCACCTTCTCGATCTTGCCCAGACGCAGCAGCGTGCCGAAGCTGCGCAGCCCCGATTCACGGCTGAAGCCCCCTTCGGGGGCGACGGCGTTCAGGTGGCGGATCAGGTGCGGGCGCGAGAAATGCGGTCGTCCCTCGACACATTCGGTATAGGCCGCCGCCGCCTCCAGAAGATCGGGCAGCGCTGCCGCGCCAAGCCTGTCGGCGAAATCGGCAAAGCGCTTGGCATCGGTCGGCGGGGCGTCGATCTCGTCTTCCTCGTCCTCCTCCTCCTCGACCTGCAGCTTCACCGCTTCGGCGACCATCGTGGCCGAGGTGACGCGGCGCGGGCGGATATAGGGCTGGGCCGGGGCTTGCGGCGGGGTGGTCGGGCGGTCGATCCGCTGTTCCGAGACGAGGACCAGCGGCGCCGGGCGCTCGCTGGTATTGGCGGCGGGATGGTGCGGGCGCACCACGCGGGCCAGATCGTTGCGGTAGGGGTCGAGCCGCGACGGGTTGTCGGCGTTGGCGGCGCGACCGCCGCTCAGCCGTTCGGCCACGGTGGCGGCGACGGCGGCCTTGAGGTGCTGCAGCGCGGAAAGACGGCGGCGGCTTTCCGGCCCGCGCATCTCGGAATTGGTGTGTTCGAGGATCCGCTCCAGCGCGGCCTCGCCCGAGGCTTCGGCCAGCTGCTGCCGCGCACCGCCTTCGGGGCGGGTGGGCAGCGTGTCTTCGGTGGCGACCTGCGCCAGCTCGCGCGCGAGGTCGGCCTCGGCCTCGGGGCTGAGGGTGGCGCGGGCGGGCGGCGTCGGCTCGGGCCGGCGGATCTTCACCACGCGGGCCCGGGCGCGCATCAGCCGCTCGGAGAGCGAGGTGGGTTCGGTGGACCGGGGCTCGGGCGTCGGGGCGAGCGCGGGGGTGAGATGCAGGACGGGGGCGGGGGCCTTGGGAAGCTCCGCCTGGGCGGACTCTTCTGGGGCTTGCGTCAGAGCTTCTTCTTCGGCGGCTTCCGCAAGGGTCGGCTCCGCGACGGCTTCCGTGACAGTGGGTTCTTCGAGGGACGGTTCTTCGTAGGCAGGCGCCTCTGCTTCCGCGTGGGCGGTTTCCTCTGCGGGGGCTTCAAGCTGCGCCGGGCGGATCAGGTCGTTCAGCGAGGCGAGGAAGGCCGCGTCCTGATCGGCTTCGGCCAGGTCTTCGGCCATGTCTTCGGCCAAGTCTTCGGCACGGGCCAGGTCCTCGACCGGCAGGGCGCCGTCGGTCTCGACCGTCTCGGGCAGCAGCGGCTCCGGCGGTTCGGTGACGAGGCGGGCCATCAGGCCTTCGGGGAAGTCCTCGGGCGTCGTTTCGGCGCGGTCTTCCGGCAGGATGTCCTCGGGCTGCGCCGCGGTGGAGTCGGCGGAAACGTCTTCGGGAAGCGCATCCTCCGGCTGGGCCGGGATCTCGGGCAGCGCCTCGGGTTCCGGCTCGACCTCGGCCAGATCCCAGTCGTCGCCATCCTCCAGCGCCTGCACGGCCAGCGGGTCGATGGCAGCGAGCGGCGTCGCGGCGTGGGCTTCGACGGGAGCGGGATGGGCGAGAACGAGCGGCGGCGGGGCGGGCTGGGCGGCTGCGGGGGCCTGTGGCGCGACGGGAACCGGGTGAGCGGCAACGGCCTGCTCCGCAACGGGTGCGGCTTCGGTCGCTGCTGGCGCAGTGGCCTGAGGTTCGGCCGGGGCCGGGCTTGCCGAGGCCGCGACGGGGGTCGGTTCTGCGACCGGGGCGGGAGCGGCTTCGGTTGCGGCGGGGGCCGGGGGTTCGGCGGCGGCGGTCGGCTCTGCCACGGGTGCAACCGGGGCCGGGGCTTCGGCCATGGCAACCGGGGCGGCGACAATGGCGGGCGGCGGGGTCACGGCTTCGTCCTCGACATAATCGGCGAGGGGGGCGGCAGTCGCGGCTTCGGTGACCGGCGTATGCGCGGCCACGGCGGAGCGGATGCGCAAGAGCTTCGCCGCAACGCTTTCGGGCGCGGCTTCCGCCGGGGCGGCGGGGCGCGGGGCGGCGGCTGCCGGGGCCATCTGCGGGGCGGCAGGTTCGGGGCGGGCGTCGGGCAGGGCTCCCGCGCGCAGAATCACCCCATTCTCCTGCACCTTGGCCTCGACCCGGCGATGGATTTCGCGCTCGGCGATGCGGTGCAGCATGGCGGCATCGGGCGTCGGAGGCTCGGCGCCGAAGTAGCGATCGTCGGCGGCGAGGTCGCGGAAATACTCTGCAATCGCCTTCATCGTGTTGAAGGGTTCGTCGAACCCCTCCAGCGTGCAGGAGAAGGTGCCGTAGCTTACCGTGAGGATCTTACTGGCCCCGATCATCGGATGCTCGCTTTCTGCCATACGTCTTGCGTGAACCTGATGCGCCGCGTGATCATTTCCATGGACAGATAGGGGTGATTTGAAGGATTGATTGTGGCCCCACTTCGACATTCCGCCTTATTTGAAGAACAGTATCCGCATGAATCACCCCATTGTCGAATCTTCCGAAGGGGTGACGCTGATCGCCGGTGGCCCCGTGACGCGGCGTGACCTGCGGTTTGCCCTGTCCCGCGCGCCGATGCTGGTGGCCGCCGATGGTGGCGGTGACCGGGCGCTGGCGCTCGGCCATCTGCCGGAAGCGGTGATCGGCGATCTCGATTCGCTCTCCGAGGCCGGGCGGGCCGAGCTCGGCGCGCGCGTGCACCACCGGCCCGATCAGGACAGCACCGATTTCGACAAATGCCTGCGCAGCATTGATGCGCCCTTCGTGCTGGCGCTGGGCGTGGCGGGGGCGCGGATCGACCATGGGCTTGCGGTGATGAACGGGCTGGTCCGGCGGGCGGACCGGCTGTGCCTCCTGATCGGGCCGGAGGATGTGGTCTTCGTCGCCCCGCCCGAGTTGCGGATCGCGATGGGTGTGGGCGAGCGGCTGTCGTTGTTTCCGCTGGCGCCGGTCACGGGGCGCAGCGAGGGGCTGCGCTGGCCAATCGACGGGCTCGCCTTCGCGCCCGACGGGGTGATCGGCACCTCGAACGAGGTGGCGGCGCCCGAGGTGCGGCTCTGCTTCGACGGCCCCGGCATGCTGGTGATGCTGCCGCGCCGCAGGCTCGATTCGGCGCTCAGGGCGCTGGTGCCGGGATGGCGCGGCCCCGCGCCGCGGCCCGCTCGCGCGAGATGATGTAGAGGCCGGAGAGGGTGATGACGCCGATCCCGGCCCAGGTCATCGCATTGGGGAAATCGCCGAAGACTGCATAGCCAAGCCCGACCGCCGCGACGATCTCGAGGTAATGCAGCGGCGCCAGCGTGGCGGAGGGCGCGAATTTCAGCGCATAGGTCATGCACATGTGGCTCAGCGCCGCCCAGAAGCCGACGCCGAAGAGCCAGAGCCAGTCAAGCCCCTGCGGCATCACCGGATCGAGGGTCGGGAGCGCCCAGAGATCGGCCAGAAGCATCACCGGCAGCAGCACCGCCATCCCGGCGAGCGAGGTGTGCAGTTGCATCGTCACCGGATGCATGCTGCGCGAGATCTGCCGGGTGGCCAGCATGTAGAAGGCGAAGAAGAAGGCGGTGCCGAGCGGCCAGAGCGCCACGAGGCCGAAGGCGGCGAGCGAGGGCTGGATCACCAGAAGCGCACCGCCGAAGCCGACCACGCTGGCGGCGATCCGGCGCGGTCCGACCTCGTCGCCGAAGAGGAACCTGCCGAGGATCAGCAGGATGAAGGGTTCGACGAAGGCGATGGCCAGCGCGTCGGCGATGGGCATGACCTGCACCGCGGCAACGAAGCTGTAGGTTGAGAGGATCAGGAAGAGCGCGCGCAGCAGCACCATGCCCCCCACCCCGCGCGACATCCGCCAGTCGAGCCGCATCACCAGCACCACGGGCAGCATCAGCGCGCCCTGCACCACGAAGCGGGCGGTGGTGATCTGGCCGACGGGAATGGTGGCCGCGGCAAGCTTGGAGGAGACGTCGAGCAGCGGCGCCAGCACGCAGAAGGCGAGCATCAGGGCGACGCCCGGCAATATGCGGTCGGAGGAGTGCATGACGCAGCGTTAGCTGGCGGCGGCGGGTGCGTAAAGGGGGAATGGCGGGATTGTGGCTGGCCGCCGGGGGCTTCGCGCCCCCCCAGCCCGATCTTCGATCGGGCGTTCCTCGCTGAAACCTTCCACAGGAAGGTTTCTATACGCTCGTCACCCCCGCGGGATATTTTTGGACAGAAAATGAAGGGGAGGGGGTGCGTGGGGTCAGCCGGCGGCGACGAGGGCGGAAAGCAGGTCGTGGCAGCGGGCGGCGGCGGGGGAGAGGCGGCGGTCGCGCAGGGTGACGAGGGAATAGGGCTCCACCGTGATCGTGTCGCGCAGCGGCAGGATGGCGAGGCTGGCGTGGCCTGCGGTCAGGAGCGTCGCCACTTCCCGGCTGACGGCGGTCACCGTGTCGGGGCCCTGCAGCAGCGCCAGCAGCATCAGCAGCGAGGAGGTGTTGATGACGTTGCGCGGCAGGCTGGAGCCGCGGGCGAGGAAGGCCTCTTCCACCGCACGGCGGATCGGCGAGCCGGGCCCCTGGATCACCCAGTCGTTCCCGGCGAGATCGGCCAGACCCGGCGGGCGGGCGAAGCCGGGGTGGGAGATGTTGGCGACGATGCTCACCTCCTCGCCGCGGGCGCGGCGCAGGCTGAGCGCGCCGGGGGCGACGCCGAGCGGGACGCGGGCGAGGATCATGTCGTGCCGCAGCGACAGGAGCCCTGCCATCAGCGTGTCGCTGGTCGAGACCTCGACATGCAGTTCCACCTCGGGGGCTGTCCGGCGCAGGTGGCGGATCGCCGGGGCGACATAGCCGACCGCAGCACCGGTCACCGCGCCGATCCGCACCACGCCGCCGAGACCCGAGCGCAGCCGGTCCACCTCGACCGAGGCGTCGTTCAGCTCGTCGACGATGTTGCGGGCGCGGCGGGCGAGGCTCTCGCCGATGTCGGTCATCAGCATGCCCTTCGGGTGACGCTCGAAGAGCGGCGCGCCGACCCGGTCCTCGGCCTCGGCCAGCGTGCGGGAGGCGGCGGGCTGGGTCATGCCGAGACGCGCGGCGGCGACGGAGAGCTGGCCGTCCTCGGCGATGGCCGCGATCAGGCGCAGGTGCTTCAGATGCAGCCGGGCGGCGAGGGCGGACATACCATTTTCCGTATGTGGATGAGCGGAAATCATATTTGCACGGTATGGTTTCTCGCGTCTAGTCTGGCGCCACGGATCAGCCTGATCCGATGACAACAGACCTGGAGCCGGGGGGAGGAGACGCCGCCGACAGCCAGCGTCAGGGAGGACAATCCATGAAGAGTTTCACGTCGGTTCTGGCGTCGCTTGCGCTTGGTGCGGCGGTGTCTGCGGCTCCTGCGCTGGCGCAGGACAAGGGCACCGTCGGCATCGCGATGCCCACCAAATCCTCGGCCCGCTGGATCTCGGACGGCGAGTCGATGGTCGAGCAGTTCACCGCGGCTGGCTATGCCACGGACCTGCAATATGCCGAGGACGACATCCCGAACCAGCTGGCGCAGATCGAGAACATGATCACCAAGGGCGTCAACGTGCTGGTGATCGCCGCCATCGACGGCACCACGCTGTCGAACGCGCTGGAGAATGCCGCGGCCTCCGACATCAAGGTGATCGCCTATGACCGGCTGATCCGCGACTCTGGCAACGTCGATTATTACGCCACCTTCGACAACTTCAAGGTGGGCGTGCAGCAGGCGACGAGCCTCGTGAACGGGATGAAGGAGCGGTTCCCGGATGTGAAGCCGTGGAACGTGGAGCTCTTCGGCGGCTCGCCCGACGACAACAACGCCTTCTTCTTCTACGACGGCGCCATGTCGGTGCTGCAGCCGATGATCGACGCGGGCGACATCGTCATCCCCTCGGGGCAGATGGGGATGGATCAGGTCGGCACGCTGCGCTGGGATGGCGCGGTGGCGCAGGCGCGGATGGATAACCTGCTGTCGGCGAATTACACCGACAAGGCGCTGCATGGCGCGCTGAGCCCCTATGACGGGCTGTCCATCGGCATCCTGTCGTCGCTGAAGGGCGTGGGCTACGGGTCGGGCGATCTGGCGATGCCGATCGTCTCGGGTCAGGACGCCGAGCTGCAGTCGATCAAGTCGATCATCGCGGGCGAGCAGTATTCGACGGTGTTCAAGGACACGCGCGAACTGGCGCGGGTGACGGTGGGCATGGTCGATGCGCTGCTGCAGGGCGGCGAGCCGGAGATCAACGACACCGAGACCTATGACAACGGGGTGAAGGTGGTGCCGTCCTATCTCTTGGAGCCGGTGTCGGTCGACGCGACCAACTACCAGCAGATCGTGATCGACTCGGGCTATCACAAGGCCGAAGACCTGAAGTGACGCGCGCTGGCCCCGTCCCCGCGCGGGACGGGGCCGCCTTCGACGAATGGAATGCACCATGGTCCCCATCCTCGAGATGCGCGGCATCACCAAGACCTTTCCCGGCGTCAAGGCGCTGGACGACGTGACCCTGAGCGTGCTGCCGGGCGAGATCCATGCGCTGGTGGGCGAGAACGGGGCGGGCAAGTCGACGCTGATGAAGGTGCTGTCTGGCGTCTATCCGCATGGCAGCTACGAGGGCTCGATCCTGTTCGAGGGCGAGGAATGCCGCTTCGCCGGCATCCACGACTCGGAGGAGAAGGGCATCATCATCATCCATCAGGAGCTGGCGCTGGTACCGCTCTTGTCGATCGCCGAGAACATCTATCTCGGCAACGAGATCACCCGGCGTGGCGTGATCGACTGGCAGGAGACCTGGAAGCGCACCGAGGCTCTCTTGGCCAAGGTCGGCCTGCGCGAGAGCCCGCAGGCGCGGATCGACACGCTGGGGGTGGGCAAGCAGCAGCTGGTGGAGATCGCCAAGGCGCTGTCGAAGAAGGTGAAGCTCCTGATCCTCGACGAGCCGACGGCGGCGCTGCAGGAAAACGACTCCGCGACGCTCTTGGAGCTGCTCCTTGAGTTCAAGGCGCAGGGGATCACCTCGATCCTCATCAGCCACAAGCTGAACGAGATTTCCCGCGTCGCCGACCGGCTGACCGTGCTGCGGGACGGCGCGACCGTGTCGGGGATGGAGCGGGGCGAGATTACCGAGAACCGGATCATCCGCGACATGGTGGGGCGCGACATGGCGCATCGCTATCCGGCGCGCGAGCCGCGGATCGGCGAGGTGCTGATGCAGGTGAGGGACTGGTCGGTCTGGCACCCGCTGCATTCGGACCGGCAGGTGATCCGCGATTGCAACCTCACCGTCCGGCGCGGCGAGGTGGTGGGCATCGCCGGGCTGATGGGCGCGGGGCGGACCGAATTCGCCATGAGCCTGTTCGGGCGGAGCTGGGGCGCGAAGATCAGTGGCGAGGTGACGATCGGCGGCAAGCCGGCGGATCTGAGCTCGGTGCCCGCCGCGATCAACGCCGGGCTCGCCTATGTCACCGAGGACCGCAAGGCGCTGGGTCTCGTGCTGGACGAGACCATCCTGCGCAACACCTCGATGGCGAACCTGCCCGGCGTGTCGAGCCGCGGGGTAATCGACGCCAACCGCGAGCGGCGGGTGGCCGAGGATTACAAGAGCCAGCTGAACACCCGCACGCCGACGGTCTTCCAGCGGGTTGTGAACCTCTCGGGCGGCAACCAGCAGAAGGTGGTGCTGGCGAAATGGCTCTTCACCGATCCCGATGTGCTGATCCTCGACGAGCCGACGCGCGGCATCGACGTGGGGGCGAAGTTCGAGATCTATTCGATCATCAACACGCTGGCCGATCAGGGCCGCGGGGTGATCCTGATCTCGTCGGAGATGCCCGAGCTGCTGGGCATCTGCGACCGGATCTACGTGATGAACAAGGGGGCCTTCGTCGGCGAGTTCGGCCGCGCCGAGGCCAGTCAGGAGCGGATCATGGAGAGCATCATGGCCGGTGACCGCGTGGCGGAGGGCAACTGATGGTGGATGTCGCGAAACCGCAGGACAGCCGGTCGGCCATGACCTATCTGCGGCACCACATGCGCGAGTACGGCATGTTGCTGGCGCTGGTTGCGATCATGGTCTTCTTCCAGATCCAGACCGGCGGCACGCTGATGCGGCCGGTGAACCTGACCAACCTGTTCCTGCAGAACAGCTACATCATCATCATGGCGCTGGGGATGCTGCTGGTGATCGTGGCGGGGCATATCGACTTGTCTGTGGGCTCGGTCGCGGGTTTCATCGGCGCCTTCGCCGCCGTCGCCATGGTGAACTGGGATCTGCACCCGCTTGTCGTGATCGTGCTGAGCCTCGGGCTCGGCACGCTGATCGGGGCGGCGCAGGGCTATTGGGTGGCCTATTGGAAGATCCCCTCCTTCATCGTGACGCTGGCGGGGATGCTGGTGTTCCGCGGGGCGACGCTGTGGCTGTTGAACGGCAAGTCGGTCGGGCCGTTCTCCAAGGGGTTCCAGTCGCTCTCCACCGGCTTCGTGCCCGACTTCCTGCCCTTCGTCGCCCCGATGCTGGGGATGGAGCGGTTGAACGGCTTCGCGCTGGCGGTGGGGGTGACGATCGTCGCCGCGATCCTCTGGCTGCAGATCGGCGCCCGGGCGCGGGCGGCGGCCTACGGCATGGCGGACGAGCCCTTCGGCTTCTTCGTCGGGCGCAACCTCGTGGTGGGGGCGGCCATCCTCTACGTCACCTGGCTGCTCGCCACCTTCCGGGGCATCCCGAACGTGCTGGTGACCATGGGCATTCTCATCGTGCTCTACATGTTCGTCACCAACTCGACCACGGTGGGCCGCCGCATCTATGCGATCGGCGGCAACGAGAAGGCGGCGAAGCTGTCGGGCATCAAGACCGAGCGGCTGACCTTCCTCGCCTTCGCCAACATGGGGTTCCTCGCGGCGCTGGCCGGGCTGATCTTCGCCGCGCGGCTGAACACCGCGACGCCGAAGGCCGGGGTGTCTTTCGAACTCGACGTGATCGCGGCGGTCTTCATCGGCGGGGCCTCGATGTCGGGCGGGGTAGGGACCATCGTCGGCGCGGTCGTCGGCGCCTTCATCATGGGGGTGATGAACAACGGCATGTCGATCATCGGCATCGGCATCGACTATCAGCAGGTCATCAAGGGGCTGGTGCTGCTGGCGGCGGTGATCTTCGATGTCTACAACAAATCCAAATCCTGAGGACCTTATGCATCTGAGCCAGTTGATCGGTGGCGGCGTGATCTGCCGCGAGGGGACGACCGCCTTCGCGGTGCCGGGGGCGGGGACGATCCTCGAGCTGGCGCAGGCGGCGATCGCCTCGGGCAGGCGGCTGGCCGAGGTGGTGGCCGCGCGCGGGCAGGGCGAGACGGTGGATCTGGCGGCGCTCTTGGCGGCGGGGCGGCTCGACTGCCCGCTGCGCCATCCGGACCCGGCGCATATGCATGTGACGGGCACCGGGCTCACCCATCTCGGCAGCGCCTCGGCGCGGGATGCGATGCATGCCGATGTCACCGGCATGACCGACAGCATGAAGATGTTCCGCCTGGGGATCGAAGGCGGCAAGCCCTCCGAAGGCGTAGGTGTGCAACCCGAGTGGTTCTACAAGGGCACCGGCGTCATGGCGACGGGACCGGGGGCACCGCTGGTCTCGCCGTCCTTCGCGCTAGACGGCGGCGAGGAGCCGGAGATCGCGGCTTTCTACCTGATCGGCGAGGACGGCACGCCGCACCGGGTCGGCTTCAGCCTCGCCAACGAGTTTTCCGACCATGTGACCGAGCGGATCAACTATCTCTACCTCGCCCATTCCAAGCTGCGCCCGGCCTCCTTCGGGCCGGAGCTGCTGGTGGGCGACCTGCCCGCCGACGTGCGCGGCATGAGCCGGGTCCGGCGCGACGGCGCGGTGATCTGGGAGAAACCGTTCCTGTCGGGCGAGGCGAACATGTCGCACAGCCTCGCAAATCTCGAACATCACCACTTCAAATACGGGCTCTTCCGCCAGCCGGGCGATCTGCATGTGCATATGTTCGGCACGGCGACGCTCTCCTATGCCGACGGCATCCGCACCGAGGCGGGCGACGCGTTCGAGATCGAGGCGGAGGCCTTCGGCCTGCCGCTCACCAACCGGCTGACGATTGCTGCGGACGATGTTCCGCAGGTGCATGTGCTCTGAAAGGACAGGCGCGGACCGCGCTGCGAAAGGATTGACGATGACCTTCACCCCCGCCCCCTGGCCCCGCAAGCTGCGCTCGCAGGAGTGGTTCGGCGGCACCACGAAGGATGCGATCTATCATCGCTCCTGGATGAAGAACCAGGGCCTGCCCGCCGACCTGTTCGACGGGCGTCCGGTGATCGGCATCTGCAACACCTGGAGCCAGCTCACCCCCTGCAACGCGCATCTGCGCGATCTGGCCGAGCGGGTGGCGCATGGCATCTACGAGGCGGGCGGCTTACCGATGGAGTTCCCGGTGATGTCGCCGTCGGAATCGGCCTTCCGACCGACGGCGATGATGTTCCGCAATCTTTGCGCCATGGATGTGGAGGAGAGCCTGCGCGGCCAGCCGATCGACGGGGTGGTGCTGCTCGCGGGCTGCGACAAGACCACGCCCGCGCTCTTGATGGGGGCGGCGAGCGTGGACATTCCGGCGATCCTCGTCTCGGGCGGGCCGATGCTGAACGGCTATTTCCGCGGGGAGCGGGTCGGATCGGGCACGCATCTGTGGAAATTCTCCGAAGCGGTGAAGGCGGGCGAGATGACGGCGGCGGAATTCGTCGAGGCGGAAGCCTCGATGAGCCGCTCGGCCGGGGCCTGCAACACGATGGGCACCGCCTCGACCATGGCGAGCATGGCCGAGGCGCTGGGGATGGCGCTGTCGGGCAATGCGGCAATCCCGGCGGTGGATTCGCGGCGGCGGGTGATGGCGCATCTGACCGGGCGGCGCATCGTGCAGATGGTGAAGGACGATCTGAAACCCTCCGACATCATGACCCGCGCCGCCTTCGAGAATGCGATGCGGGTGAACGGTGCCATCGGCGGCTCGACCAATGCGGTGATCCACCTGTTGGCGATGGCCGGGCGCGTCGGGCTCGACCTGACGCTGGATGACTGGGACGTGCAGGGGCGGGACATTCCCACCATCGTCAACCTGATGCCCTCGGGCGCCTATCTGATGGAGGAGTTCTTCTATGCCGGCGGCCTGCCGGTGGTGATCCGCATGCTGGGCGAGGCGGGGAAATTGAACCGCGACGCGCTCACCGTCTCCGGCGGCTCGATCTGGGACGAGGTGAAGGAGGTGCGGAACTGGAACGAGGACGTGATCCGCCCGGTGGAGCATGCCCTGACCCAGCAGGGCGGCATCGCGGTGCTGCGCGGCAACCTTGCGCCGGACGGGGCGGTGCTGAAGCCCTCGGCGGCGACGCCGCATCTGATGCAGCACCGCGGCAGGGCGGTCGTTTTCGAGGACATCGACGATTACAAGGCGCGGATCGAGGACGAGGCGCTGGAGATCGACGAGACCTGCGTCATGGTGCTGAAGAACTGCGGCCCGCGCGGCTATCCGGGCATGGCCGAGGTCGGCAACATGGGCCTGCCGCCGAAGGTGCTCAGGAAGGGGATCACCGACATGGTGCGGATCTCGGACGCGCGCATGTCGGGCACGGCCTATGGCACGGTGGTGCTGCATGTCTCGCCCGAGGCGGCGCGTGGCGGCACGCTGGCGCTGGTGCGCAGCGGGGATTTCATCGAGCTGGACGTCGCCGGGCGGCGGCTGCATCTGGAGGTCTCTGAGGAGGAGCTGGCGCGGCGGCGGGCGGAGTGGGTGAACCCGGTGACGCGGCCGAACGGGGGCTATGCCCAGCTTTACCACGACCACGTGCAGGGCGCCGATACCGGGGCGGACCTCGATTTCCTCGTCGGCTGCCGGGGCAATGCGGTGGCCCGCGAGAGCCACTGAGACAGGGGCGGGAGCGGTTTCTTCCGCTGCCGCCGCTCGGGGGGAAGGCCCGGACGCCGCCCCGCAGGGGGCGTCCCCTCGGACAAGCGCGCCGGTTATGCCCTCAGCAGTTCGGCACGTTGACCGCCAGCCCGCCCATCGAGGTTTCCTTGTATTTCTCGTGCATGTCGCGGCCCGTCTGGCGCATCGTCTCGATGCAGACGTCGAGGCTGACCAGATGCACCCCGTCGCCGCGCATGGCGAGGCTGGCGGCGGACACCGCCTTGATCGCGCCGAGGCCGTTGCGCTCGATGCAGGGCACCTGCACCAACCCGCGGACCGGGTCGCAGGTCATGCCCAGATGATGCTCCAGCGCGATCTCGGCGGCATTCTCCACCTGTTCGGGCGTGCCGCCCAGAACGGCGGCCAGCCCCGCCGCAGCCATCGCCGCCGCCGAGCCGACCTCGGCCTGACAGCCGCATTCCGCGCCCGAGATCGAGGCGTTGTGCTTCACCAGCCCGCCGATGGCGGCGGCGGTCAGCATGAAATCCCCGAGCCGGCTGATCGAGGCGCCCGGCACATGGTCGAGCCAGTAGCGGATGACGGCCGGCACCACCCCCGCCGCGCCATTGGTCGGCGCGGTGACGACCTGACCGCCCGCCGCATTCTCCTCGTTCACCGCCATGGCGTAGAGGCTCATCCAGTCGTTGATCGTATGCGGCGCGGTCATGTTCAGCCCGCGCTCGGCCAGCAGCGCCTCGTGGATGCCGCGCGCCCGGCGCCGCACATGCAGCCCGCCGGGCAGGATGCCGGTGCCCTCCATGCCGCGGCTGATGCAATCGGTCATCACCTGCCAGATCCGCAGCATGCCTTGATCGAGCTCCGCCGCCGAGCGGAAGGCGAGCTCGTTCGCCCGCTTCATCTCGGCGATCGACTTGCCCGAGGCTGTGGCCATGCCGAGCATCTGCTCGGCGGTCTCGAAGGGGAAGGGCACGTTGGCCGGGGGCTTCACCCGCTCGGCCTTGCTCTCCGCCAGCTCCGCCGCCGTCAGCACGAAGCCGCCGCCGACGGAGTAGTAGGTTTCCTGCAGGATCACGTCGCCCTGCGCGTCGGTGGCACGCAGCACCATGCCATTGGCATGGCCGGGCAGGGCGGGGCCGTAGTCGAAGACGAGATCGGCCTTCGGATCGAAGCGCAGCGGGTTCAGCCCCGGCGGTTCGATCATGTGGCTCTCGTGGATCGCCGCCAGTACCGCGTCGGCCTTATCGGCATCATAGCTGGCGGGCTCGAAACCGGCGAGGCCGAGGATGGTGGCGCGGTCGGTGGCATGGCCGACGCCGGTGAAGGCGAGGCTGCCATGCAGCGAGGCGCGCAGGCCATGGGCATGGAACGGGCTGCCGCGCAGCAGATCGAGGAACCGCGCGGCGGCGACCATCGGCCCCATCGTATGCGACGAGGACGGCCCGACGCCGATCTTGAACATGTCGAAGACGGAAAGAAACACCTGAGACCCCGCTTTGCTGTCCCTCCTACATAGGGGCCCGTGCCCCGCTCCGGCAGGCGGAAAGCGACAAGCCACGGGATTTCGCGGCATCCCCGCCCCGGGGGAGCCGCCCTCGGGGCCATCGAGGCCCCTCGGACGGCATTGCCATGGCCAGGCCGCGCGGTTCCGTCTTCTTCCTGGCCGGAACACGCTCGCCGGAGGCGGCGGCGCAGGCCAAGGTCGCTCCGGGAGGGTGCCTGAGGCGCTGGGGTTCCGGGGGCGGCGGCAGCGCCGGGCGAGGGGGCTCGATGCCCCCGATGCCGGCTCCTCCGGTCGGATCCGGACGCCTTCGGCGGGAGTGTTTTCGCCAGGAAGACGCGGCAGGCCCGGGGGGAGGGCGGCGATTGCCCCTCGCCCCGCCCGCCCGCTTTGCCTATAAGCTTTGGCAGCCCAGCAGAGGAGACCCGCATGGCGGCAGAGCTTTCCCCGATCGACAAGGCGAAATTCGTGGCCGCCCGGCGTGCGGTGGATTTCGTGCAGGATGGCATGAAGCTCGGGCTCGGCACCGGCTCGACCGCGGCCTGGATGGTGCGCTGTCTGGGCGAGCGGGTGCGCGAGGAGGGGCTGCGGGTGCAGGGCGTGCCGACCTCGAACCGCACGGCGGACCTGGCGCGGCAACTCGGCATCCCGCTGACCACGCTCGATGAGGCGAAATGGCTCGACCTGACCATCGACGGCGCCGACGAGTTCGACCCCGAGCTCTGCCTGATCAAGGGCGGCGGTGCGGCGCTCTTGCAGGAGAAGATCGTGGCGACGGCGAGCGACCGGATGATCGTGATCGCCGATGCGGCCAAGGAAGTGGCGCAGCTTGGCGCCTTTCCGCTGCCGGTGGAGGTGATCCCCTTCGGCTGGCAGACCACGAAGACGCTGATCGAGGAGACGCTGGTCGGGCTCGACGTGATGAGCCGCGAGGTCTCGTTGCGTCTGAGCGGCGGCCAGCCGCTGAAGACCGACGAATCCAACCTCATCCTCGATCTGCATCTGACGCGGATCGGCAATCCGCGCCAGCTCGCGCTGATGCTGAACCAGATCCCGGGCGTGGTCGAGAACGGGCTGTTCATCGACATCTGCGACACGGTGATCATCGGCCATGGCGACGGGCGGGTGACGGTGCGCGACATCGGCCAGGGCACCGAGAGCGAGGACCGCATCGAGGTGGCCCCCGGCGACAATATCTTCGCTGATCTGGGAGAGTGAGCTTGGACTTCGACTACGACCTTTTCGTCATCGGTGGCGGCTCGGGCGGGGTGCGCGCGGCGCGGATCGCGGCCTCGGAGGGCGGTGCCAAGGTGGGGCTGGCCGAGGAAAGCCGGATGGGCGGCACCTGCGTGATCCGCGGCTGCGTTCCCAAGAAGCTGATGGTCTTCGCCTCGGGCTATTCCACGATGGCCGAGGATGCGCAGGCCTATGGCTGGACGGCGCAGATCGGCGGTTTCGACTGGCCGCGCTTCCGCGGGCATCTGGAGAAGGAGCTCGACCGGCTGGAGGCGGCCTATCGCGGCACGCTGAAGAACGCGGGCGTGATGATCCATGACGCGCGGGCGGTGGTCGAGGATGCGCATACGGTGAAGCTCGCCTCGGGCGAGAGTTTCACCGCCAAGCATATCCTGATCGCCACCGGCGGGCGGCCCTTCGTGCCGGAGTTTCCGGGCTGCGAACATGCCATCACCTCGAACGAGATCTTCCATCTGCCGGAGCTGCCGAAGCGGCTGCTGGTGGTGGGCGGCGGCTATATCGCCAGCGAATTCGCCTGCATCCTGCACGGGCTCGGGGTGGAGGTCTGCCAGTATTACCGCGGCGCGCAGATCCTGCGCGGCTTCGACGATGAGGCGCGCGGCCATGTCGCCAATGCGATGATTGAGCGCGGCATCCGCATCCGTTGCGGCACCGACGTGATCCGGCTGGAGAAGAGCCTGAGCGGCATCCGGGTGATCTCGACCGACGGATCGGACGCCGAGTTCGACGCGGTGATGTATGCCACGGGCCGGGCGCCGAATTCGGCGGGGCTCGGGCTCGAGGCGCTGGGGGTGGAGCTTGGCCGGCACGGGCAGGTGATCGTCGACGAGTGGAGCCAGACCGCCGTGCCCTCGATCTTCGCCGTGGGCGATGTGACCGACCGGATCAACCTGACGCCGGTGGCGATCCGCGAGGGCCATGCCTTCGCCGACACCGTGTTCCGCGGCGTGCCGACCAAGGCCGATCACGAGCTGGTGCCGAGTGCGGTCTTCACCCAGCCGGAGCTGGGCTCGGTCGGGCTGACCGAGGAGGCGGCGCGCGAGCAGGAGCCGATCGAGGTCTATGCCGCCGCGTTCCGCCCGATGCAGTCGGCTTTCGCGGGGCGTCCGGACCGGATTCTGATGAAGCTGATCGTCAGCACCGAGACGCGCAAGGTGCTCGGCTGCCACATCGTCGCCCCGAATGCGGGCGAACTGATCCAGCTGGCCGCGATCGCAGTAAAGATGGGGGCGACGAAGGAAGATTTCGACCGGACGGTGGCGGTTCACCCGACCATGGCGGAGGAAATCGTCACCCTTCGTAAGCCGGTGAGAACAGCTTGATTTTACCGTACGAATGACCAGTTAAGGCGGTAAGCAACAAAAGGGAAGACGGCGTATGTCAAACGGAGGGCCTTGGGGCGGAGGCGGATCGGGCGGGGACAACCGCGACGGCAAGGATGGCAAGGAGCCGCGCGGTCCGCGGCGGCCCGGCAACGAAGGCTCGCAGATCCCAGAGATCGACGAGATCGTGAAAAAGGGGCAGGAGCAGCTCCGTGTGCTGATGGGCGGTCGCGGCCGCACCGGCGGCAGCGGTGGCGGCGGTGGCGGGGGCCGCAGCGGCAACCCGATGGGACCGCTCTTCACCCGGCAGGGGCTGGCGCTGGGGGCGCTGGTGGCGGCAGGCCTCTGGGCCTACATGTCGTTCTACACGGTGCGCCCGGAAGAGCGTTCGGTGGAGCTTTTCCTCGGTGAATTCAGCACCATCGGCACGCCCGGTCTGAACTTCGCGCCCTGGCCCCTCGTCACCGCCGAGGTGGTGCAGGTGACCGGCGAACGCCAGACCGACATCGGCAACGGCCGCAGCGGCGATGCCGACTCGGGGCTGATGCTGACGCGCGACCAGAACATCGTCGACATCGCTTTCCAGGTGGTCTGGAATATTTCCGACCCGTCGCAGTTCCTGTTCAACCTGGCCGACCCGACCGACACGATCCGCGCCGTTTCCGACTCGGCGATGCGCGACATCATCGCGCGGTCGGAACTGTCGCCGATCCTCAACCGGGACCGCGGCGTGATCGCCTCCGACCTGCTGGCGGCGGTGCAGACCACGCTCGACAGCTATCAGGCCGGCATCAACGTCATCCGGGTGAACTTCGACAAGGCCGACCCGCCGGAAGAGGTGATCGACAGCTTCCGCGAGGTCCAGGCCGCGCAGCAGGAGCGCGACCGTCTGGAGCGGACCGCCGACGCCTATGCCAACCAGGTGACGGCGGGCGCCCGCGGTGAAGCCGCGCGCCTGACCGAACAGGCCGAGGGCTACCGCGCCGAGGTGGTGAACAACGCGCAGGGTGAAGCGAGCCGCTTCCTGTCGGTCTACGAGGAATATGTGAAGGCGCCGGATGTGACCCGTCGTCGGATGTATCTGGAAACGATGGAGAAGGTGCTCGGCGGGATGAACAAGGTGATCCTCGACGGGGTGAGCGGAGGCGAGGCCGGTCAGGGCGTCGTGCCCTTCCTGCCGCTGAACGAGCTGAGCCGGCCCGCGCCTGCCGCAGCCGCATCCACGGGGAGCAACTGATGAACCGTACATCCCTTATCCTTCCGGTGCTGGCCGTCATCGTCGCGGTGCTGCTGTCGTCAGTCTTCATCGTGGACGAGCGCGAGAAGGCGCTGGTGCTGCAGTTCGGTCAGGTCAAGGCGGTGAAGGAGGAGCCGGGTCTCGGCTTCAAGATCCCGCTGATCCAGGAAGTCGTGAGATACGACGGCCGTATCCTCGGCCTGCCCACGCAGCCCCTGGAAGTCACGCCGCTGGATGACCGCCGTCTGGTGGTCGATGCCTTCGCGCGCTGGCAGATCGTCGACGTGGTCGAGTTCCGCGAAGCGGTGGGCGCGGGCGGCATCGAGGCCGCGCAGACCCGGCTGGAGCGGATCATGAACCCCGCCATCCGCGAGGTTCTGGGGTCCGTGCCGTCGAACCGCGTGCTGTCCGAGGACCGGACGGCGCTGATGAACCAGATCCGCGATATCGCGCGGCGTCAGGCTCTGGCGCTGGGGGTCGACGTGATCGACGTCCGGCTGACCCGCACCGACCTGCCGGAGCAGAACCTCGCCGCCACCTTCGCCCGGATGCGGGCCGAGCGCGAGCGCGAGGCCGCGGACGAGATCGCCCGCGGTAACGAGGCGGCGCAGCGGGTGCGGGCTTCGGCCGACCGGACGGTGGTCGAGGTCACCTCGGAAGCCCGGCGCGAGGCCGAGGTGATCCGCGGTGAGGCGGATGCCGCGCGGAACGCCATCTATGCCGAGGCTTTCGGGCGCGACCCGGAATTCTTCGCCTTCACCCGGTCGCTCACCTCCTACGAGCGTTCGCTGCAGGGCGAGAATTCCTCGATCGTGATGCAGCCTGACAGCCAGTTCTTCGAGTATCTGCGCAGCGACGCGATGCCCGAAGGCACCGAGGCGCCGCAGGCCCCGGCAGAGCCCGCTGCGGCCCCGGCATCCGGGGCGACCGCCCCGGCAGCCGAACCGGCAGCGCCTGCACCGGAAGCACCCGCGGCGCCTGCTCCGGCTCCCGAGGCAACCGCCCCGGCAGCGGAACCGGAAGCGCCGGCACCGGAGGCCCCTGCGGCTCCGGCAGAGCCTGCAGAGCCTGCAGAGCCTGCGGCGGGCACGCCCTGAGCGAAAATCAACTCAAGGGAAGGGCCGGCAGATGCCGGCCCTTTCTGTTTCCGCCCGACCTGTGCCATCTTCACATCCAATTGACGAGGCGCGACCCGGTTTGCATTGCGCCCAATCCTGCCTAACTGTTGGCTATCGGCAGACTCGGCGCCGCGCCGACTGCAATTTTCGCAATTCGAAAGGAGTTCGGGGTGCATCCTCACGCCATATCCCTCAGCCGCAAGGTTGAAGCCATGCCGGAGGCCGCCTTGCGCGTTTTCCTCGCATTGATGCTCGGCTTGACGTTGGCGCTGTCGCAGGTGCTTCCGGCCAAAGCGCAGGGCGCGCCGGAAAGCTTTGCCGACCTCGCCGACAAGATCAGCCCGTCGGTCGTCAACATCACCACCTCGACCACCATCGCGGCCCCCGCGCAGGATTCTTCCCCGATCGTGCCGGAAGGCTCGCCCTTCGAAGACTTCTTCCGCGACTTCATGGACCCGCAGAACCGCGGCGAGCAGGGCGGCCCGCGCCGCTCGGAAGCGCTGGGGTCGGGCTTCGTGGTGTCTGAGGACGGCTTCATCGTCACCAACAATCACGTCATCGAGGGCGCCGACGACATCCAGATCGAGTTCTTCTCGGGCAACAAGCTGGAAGCCAAGCTGGTCGGCACCGACCCCAAGACCGACATCGCGCTCCTGAAGGTCGAGAGCCCGACGCCGCTGCCCTTCGTGAGCTTCGGCAACAGCGATCAGGCCCGCGTTGGCGACTGGGTCGTGGCCATGGGCAACCCGCTGGGGCAGGGCTTCTCGGTCTCCGCCGGGATCGTCTCCGCCCGCAACCGGGCGCTGTCGGGCACTTATGACGATTACATCCAGACCGACGCCGCCATCAACCGCGGCAACTCGGGCGGCCCGCTGTTCAACATGGAGGGCGAGGTGATCGGCGTGAACACCGCGATCCTCTCGCCGAACGGCGGCTCCATCGGCATCGGCTTCTCGATGGCCTCGAACGTGGTGACCAAGGTCGTGGGTCAGCTGCGCGAGTTCGGCGAGACCCGCCGCGGCTGGCTCGGCGTCCGCATCCAGGACGTGACGCCGGACGTGGCCGAGGCGATGGGGCTCAGCGCGGCCAAGGGCGCGCTGATCACCGACGTGCCGGACGGTCCCGCCAAGGACGCGGGCATGATGGCGGGTGATGTCATCCTCTCCTTCGACGGGGCGGAAGTGGCCGACACCCGCGAGCTGGTGCGCCGTGTGGCCGATGCGCCGATCGGCGAGGCGGTCGAGGTGCTGGTGCTGCGCGAGGGCAATAACGAGACGCTCTCGGTGACGCTCGGCCGCCGTGAAGAGGCGGAGGGCGACGAGGTGGTGCCCGCGGTCGCCGCTCCCGATGCCGATCCGGCCACCGCCGACGTGCTGGGCCTCACGGTGACGCCGCTGTCCTCGGAACAGGCGACCGAGCTTGGCCTGCCTTCGGGCACCGAGGGTCTGGCCGTGACGTCGGTGGACGAGCTGTCGGAGGCCTATACCAAGGGTCTGCGCGAGGGCGACGTGATCACCGAGGCCGGTCAGCAGAAGGTGGTGCAGATCAAGGATCTGCAGGACCGCATCACCGAGGCCAAGGATGCCGGGCGCAAGTCGCTGCTGCTTCTGGTGCGCCGCGGCGGCGACCCGCGCTTCGTGGCGCTGTCGCTGGACAAGTGAGCCAGCGCTGAGGCGATCTTCAGGGGCGGTCGGGAAACCGGCCGCCCTTTTCAGTTGCGCGGGAATTCCTTGGGCACGATCCCCAGATCCCGCGCCGCCGCCAGGGACAGCACGGCACTGTCCAGCCCGAGCGGCGCTTGGAACCGCCGCACCGCGGCCTCGGTCGGCGCGTCGAGCGCGCCGGTCAGCGGCACGGCATAGAGCCCGCGCGCCTTCAGCGCCCGTTGCAGCGTCGCGACGAAGTCGAGCGTCATCGCCTCCGGGCAGGGGGTGCGGAACCAGACGGTCTGGCGGTCCTGCACCAGCTTCTGCTGCGTCACCGTCTCGTAGCGTGGCGCCGTCTCGGGGTCCGAGACCGTGACCTGCTCGGTCACCGTCTCGTAGATCGCGGGCGTCGTGTCCTTGCCCCAGCACTCGCCGGGCGCCGCCGTGGGCGCGCGCGCGCCGCGCCGGATCTCGGCGGACAGGTCGGCGCGGGTCGGCGCCTCCGGCACCGGTGCGCTCTGGCAGGCGGCCAGCGCCAGCATCCCGCCCAGAAGAAACCCTCTCATCATCCGCCCGTCCGCAGCCACCCTGCCGCACCATGGCGCATGACGCCGCGGCTGGAAAGGCCTGCGACGCCGCGCGGGCCGCAGCCTGTCACGCTGGCGTCAACCCTCTGCGGGGGCTCTGGCAAATCCCCGGATTTTGCCCTATGGCTCGGCCATACCCCCTGGGGGCAAGCAAGAGGCAAGCGATGGCGAAAATCACCTACATCGAACACGGCGGCACGGAACATGTGATCGAGGTGGCCAATGGCCTGACGGTGATGGAAGGCGCGCGCGACAATGGCGTGCCGGGCATCGAGGCCGATTGCGGCGGCGCCTGCGCCTGTTCCACCTGCCATGTCTATGTGGCGCCGGAGTGGGTGGAGAAGCTGCCGAAGAAGGACGCGATGGAAGAGGACATGCTGGATTTCGCCTGGCAGCCCGATCCGGTCCGCTCGCGCCTCACCTGCCAGCTGAAGGTCTCGGACGCGCTGGACGGTCTCGTGGTGCAGATGCCGGAGAAGCAGATCTGATACCGGGGAGGGTGGGGAGCCTCCCCGCCCGCCGTCTCAGTTGACCTTGCGCGGCGGCATGAAGGGCAGCGGCGCGACCGGCACGCCATCCTCGACCAGACGCTTGGCCTCGTCGAGCTTGGCCTCGCCATAGATCGCGCGTTTCGGCGCCTCGCCCTCGTGGATGGCGCGGGCCTCGGCGGCGAAGTTCAACCCGACATATTCCGAGTTTTCCTCGACCTGCTTGCGCAGGGCCGCCAGCGCCTCCTCGACCTTGGTGCCGGGGGCGGCCAGCGCGCCGGCCGCTGCGGAACGGGCCGGGCGGACCGACGGGGCCATCAGGGTCTTCTCGACCGTGGCCGAGCCACAGACCGGGCAGGACAGACGGTTCGCCGCGGCGAGATCGTCGAAGGCCTGAGCCGATTGAAACCAGCTTTCAAAGCCGTGGTCCTTGTCGCATCTGAGACTGTAGCGGATCATGTTTCTACCGAGAGGGCGCCGCGCCGGAAGGGCGGCTGCCCCTGTCACCTAAATCCGGGCCCGCCCCGGTTCAAGAGGGCTGACGCGGCATTCCATCGTGCAGCGCGCCCGGCGGCGGGGTAAACCCGGCCAGAAGCGCGCGCAGCTCGGGTTCCGCCACGCGACGGGCGGCCTTGTCGGGGGCGAACCACTTGCGCTTGCGCTGCCCCCGCTCGGGAAAGCGGTTGGCGAGCCTGTCGACCTTCAGCGGATAGACCGAGACCACGCAGGGCACATGCGCCTCGCGCCCGCGCCTGCGGCAGAGCGCCTTGTCATAGCGGAAGCACCCGAGCCTTCTGCCATCCACCTCGCCCTGCACGCCAGCCTCCTCGAAGGCCTCGCGCGCGGCGGAGGCCTCGGGCGAGAGGCCCGCGACCTGCCAGCCCTTCGGGATGACCCAGCGCCCGGTATCGCGGCTGGTGATGAGCAGAACCTGCACCGCGCCCTCTTCGACACGCCAGCAGAGCGCGCCATATTGCGCGCGCAGGATGGGCACCTGCTGATCGGCGTGAAACACCGGGCTCATGTCTGCTGTCATCTGCTGTGCCTTCTGCTCGTCCAGGCTTTTCGCCCATGTTCGCGTTTGCGGCTTTTGATATGATTAACGGGATGGAACGCGGGAGAAAAAACCTTTCGCAATACTTTGGCCACTATCGCACCCCTTGATGCAAATTTCCACTGGCGCGGCCGTCAGATGACGGATTTGACGCCGAATTGACCTGCGCTATCTTGCTCAGCACGCCCGCCCGCCGATGCGGCGACAGGAGACCGCGATGCGCCTTGCCGTTCTTGCCCTTGCCAGCCTCCTGACGGCGCTGCCCGCCCTTGCCGCCGCCCCGCCGGGCATCCGCTTCCAATCGATCGACGGCGGCGAGATCGCGCTCGACGCGTTGCGCGGCAAGCCGGTGCTGGTGGTCAACACCGCCTCGCTCTGCGCCTTCACCCCGCAATACGACGATCTGCAGGCCCTGTCGGACCGCTACGCCGATCAGGGGCTGACGGTGCTCGCGGTGCCCTCCAACGATTTCCGGCAGGAGCTGGCGACGGGCGAGGAGGTGAAGAATTTCTGCGCGGTGAACTTCGACCTGACAATCCCGATGACCGAGATCACCTCGGTGGTCGGGCAGGGCGCGCATCCGTTCTATCTCTGGCTCTCCAGCGACCACGGCTTCACCCCGGGCTGGAACTTCAACAAGGTCCTGCTCGGCCCGGATGGCGAGATGGTGCAGACCTGGGGATCGGCGGTCAGCCCGACCTCGGCGGCGATCACCGGCCCGATCGAGGCGCTCCTGCCGTGACAGCCCCCGCCGCGGCGCCCGGAGCGGCGCCGCTGTTCATCGGATCCGAGATCTACCGCACCTCCACCTATGGCGGCGCGCATCCCCTGCGGGTGCCGCGCGTCTCGACCGTGATGGATCTGGCTCGCAGCCTCGGCTGGCTGCCCCGCACGCAGTTCCGCACCAGCCCGCGCGCCAAGCCTGCGGCGCTCGGGCTCTGGCACGACCCGGCCTATGTCGCCGCGCTGCAACGGGCCGAGACCGAGGGCGCGGACGAGGCGATGCGGCTCGGCTTCGGGCTGGGCACGCTGTCGAACCCGGTCTTCCCCGAGATGTTCCACCGCCCCGCCACCGGGGCGGGCGGGGTGATGCTGGCGGCGGAGCTGCTGCGCGACGGCGGGGTGATCCATGTGCCGGGCGGCGGCACGCATCACGGGATGCCCGGGCGGGCGAACGGGTTCTGCTATCTGAACGACCCGGTGCTGGGGATGCTGGTGCTGCGCCGGGCCGGGGTGCGGCGGATCGCTTATGTGGACATCGACGCGCATCATGCCGACGGGGTGGAGCATGGCTTTGCCGGCGATCCGGAGGCTCTGCTGATCTCGGTGCATGAGGAGGGGCGGTGGCCCTTCACCGGGCGGCTGGAGGACGACGGCGGCGGCAACTGTTTCAACCTGCCGGTGCCGCGCGGGTTCAACGACACCGAGATGCGGGCGGTGCTGGAGAGGCTGATCCTGCCGCGGGTCGCGGCGTTCCGGCCCGACGCGGTGGTGCTGCAATGCGGGGCCGACGCGCTGGAGGAAGATCCGCTGTCGCGGCTCGCGCTGTCGAACAATGCCCATCTGGCGGTGGTGGCGGCGCTGCGGGGGCTGGCACCGCGGTTTCTGGTGCTGGGGGGCGGCGGCTACAACCCGTGGTCGGTGGGGCGTTGCTGGGCCGGGGTCTGGGCGGTGCTGAACGGCTGCGAGATCCCCGACCGGCTGCCGGGGGCGGCGGCGGCGGTGTTGCGGGGGCTGAGCTGGATGGGGGGCGGGCGGGCGCTGCCGGGAGAGGCGATGCTGACCACGCTGCTCGACCCGCCGCGGGAGGGGCCGGTGCGGGCCGAGATCAGGGAGCGGCTGGCGATGCTGGCGCGGCGATGATCCGGGCCTTCGTGGCGATCCCGCTGCCGGAGGCGGTGCGGTCGCAACTGGCGGTCCAGCAGTTCCTGCTGCCCCTGCCACGCAAGGTGGAGCCGGAGGAGTTCCACCTGACGCTGGCCTTCCTCGGGGAGGTGCGGGACGAGGTGCTGGAGGCGGCGCATGAGGGGTTTCTGGCGCTGCGGATGCCGGAGTTCCGGCTGGGGATCGAGGGGCTAGGGATGTTCGGCGGGGAGAAGCCGCGGGCGGTCTTTGCCGGGGTTTCGGCCTGCGAGGAACTGGCGCGGCTGCAGGCGAAGGTCGAGCGGGCGGCCCGGGTGGCGGGGATCGAGGTGGAGCGGCGGAAATTCGTGCCGCATGTCACGCTCGGCCGGTTCACCCCGCCGGGGCTCGAGGACCGGATGCGGCTGGAGCGGGCGGTGGCCGAGGGCGGCGGGTTCCGGGGCGGCGAGGTGGAGGTGCGGGATTTCCGGCTCTATCGCTCGCATCTGGGGGTGAAGGGGAACCGTTACGAGGAACTGGCCTGCCATCCGCTGGGATTTCACGCGTGAAAATCGGCCTATCAAATTGATGTAACAGGATATTCCCGGCGGCGTTCAGGAAATCTTAACCCCTCAGCCGAAGGTGCCGATGAAGGGGTTGTGGCCGAGCCAGATGTGGGTCGAGGTGATCGCGCCGTAGAGCGTCAGGGCGATGCCGAAGAGGGCCACGTCGCGCAGGGCGGAGCCGGGGGTGGGGGGTGTCCAGCGGCCCTCCTGCGCGTTGATCAGCAGGATGGAGACGAGGCTCCAGAGGCCGATGCTGCCGAAGAGCACGATCGAGGCGAGATCGCCGTTCACCAGAAGATGCGCGACAGTCCAGAGGATCGTGGCGATGAACTGCGGATGGCGGATGCGGGTCCAGAGCACGCCCTTCAGCACGCTGGCGCCGAAGAGCACGATGGCCACCAGCATCAGCGCGTTGTTGAGATAGCCGATGCCCGGCAGCGGTGCGTAGACCGGGATATAGGGAATGCCGCGGTAGCCGATGACGATCAGCACGAGGCCCACCAGCATGATGATCGTCATCAGCCCCTTCCCCGGCTCGCCCATCCGCGCCCGCATCGTGGGAAACAGGCGTTTGAAGAGATGGGCGGCGATGAAGAGAAAGAGACCAATCGTCAACAGCACCATAAGCAAAGCGCTCCGTCACTGGGTAAGATGCAAACACCGTTCAGCTTTGAGCTAGGCTGGCCCGCGCGCCGGAAAAGCCGGGCGCGCGGATTGTGCCGTCACGTCACGGCGAAAAATCTCAGGCGGTGAGCCGGTCGATGGCGGCGATCAGCGCGGCCTCGTCGCCCGAGGGCGGCAGGGCGCGGCGGGCGGCGGCGACCATGCGGCCCTGTTCCTCGGGGGTAAGGCGGGCGAGGGCGGCGACGAGGCTGGGCACGTCGGAGACCGGGAGGGCGGCCTGAGCGGCATCGAGCGCGGCGAAGACCTCGGTGAAGTTGAAGGTCGAGGGGCCGTGCAGCAGGGCCGTGTCCTGCGCGATGGGCTCGAAAGGCGTGTGGCCGCCCTTTTCCACGAGCGAGCCGCCGATGAAGGTGGCGCCGCAGAGCGCATACCAGAGCGGCATCTCGCCCAGCGTGTCGGCGATATAGACGGAGGTTTTCCGGCTCGGCGTCTCGCCCTCGGCGCGGCGGGCGGTGGCATGGCCGCGCGCCGCGGCCAGAGCGGCGATGGCGGCGCCGCGCTGCGGATGGCGCGGGGCGACGATCAGCAGATCGAAGCGGTCGCGCACCTTGGCGAAGGCGTCGAGCAGGATCGCGTCCTCGCCCTCATGGGTCGAGGCGGCGAGCAGGCAGCGGGCGCGCGGCGGGGTGGCGAAGGGCGGGGTGACCTGCGGCGCGGCGGTCAGCCGGGATTTCAGCACGACACGGGGGCCGAGCCGGTCCTGCGGCAGGCCCGCGTCGATCAGGCGGCGGGCCGAAGCCTCGTCCTGCGCCGAGACCCAGGTGAGGCGGGTCAGCAGCTGGCCGAGCAGGTGCGGGGCAAAGCGCGACCAGGACCGGGCCGAGCGGGCCGAAAGCCGGGCGCCGAGGGCGATCACCGGCAGACCGCGGGCGGCACTCTGGCAGATGCGCTCGGGCCAGAGTTCGTTCTCGATGGTCAGGAGCGCGCGGGGCTGGGCGCGGGCGAGGAAGCGGCGCAGGCAGGACGGCGCATCCCACGGCGCGAGCAGGGCGGTGGTGCGGGGCAGGCCCCAGCCCTCGACCATGCGGCGGGCGCTGGGGTTGTTGCAGGTGACGAGCAGCGGGCGGTCGGGATGGCGGGCCAGAAGATCCTCGATCAGCCAGCGGGCGGAGGTGATCTCGCCATTGCTGGCGCCGTGCAGCCAGAGCGGCCTGCCCTGCTGCGGCGCGATGCGACCAAGGCGCTGCGCCGCCTCATCGGCCACCGCACGCCCCCGCCACTTGCGCCAGGAAACCCCGGCCAGAAGCACGGGCAGGGCAAGGGTGAAGATCAGGCGGTAGAGGGTCAGCACCGGAGGCTCCTTCGGGCGGCGTCTTGTCCGGAAAAGCGGACGGCGGCAAGCGGCTGTAATCAGGTGGTTTTTAATCGCTTTTAAACCGATTGCACCATGAGAATTAGAATTGATCGAAGTCAAATCCGGCGGCGCGGGGATGCGCTAGGGTTTTCTAGCACGGGTAAACGATTACAGGAGACTAAAATGCGCCTTTTAATGACCGCCCTTGTCGCCAGCACGGCCTTGGCAGGCGCGGCTCAGGCCGATGCGCTGCGTGACACCGCCCGCGAGATCTTTGCGCCGCTGCCCTCGACGGTGCCCGCGGTGAAGGACAACCGGATCACGCCGGAGAAGATCGCGCTGGGCAAGGCGCTGTTCTTCGATCCGCGGCTCTCGGCGTCGGGGGTCTTTTCCTGCGCCTCGTGCCACAATCTCGCGACGGGCGGCGACGACAACATGGAGACCTCGGTCGGGCATGGCTGGCAGAAGGGGCCGCGCAACTCGCCCACCGTGCTGAACGCGGTGCTGAACGAGGCGCAGTTCTGGGACGGGCGGGCGGATGACCTGAAGGCGCAGGCCAAGGGGCCGGTACAGGCCGGGGTGGAGATGGCCAACACGCCGGGGCAGGTGGAAGCGACGCTGCGCTCGATGCCGCAATATGTGAGCTGGTTCTCGGAGGCCTTCCCTGAGGAGGCGGCGCCGGTGAACTTCGACAACATGGCGCGGGCGATCGAGGCCTTCGAGGCGACGCTGATCACCCCGGCGCCGTTCGACGCCTGGATGAACGGGGATGACGAGGCGCTGTCGGACGAGGCGAAGGCGGGGCTGGCGCTGTTCGTCGACAAGGGTTGTTCGAGCTGCCACTCGGGGGTGAACGTCGGCGGGCATGGCTATTACCCGTTCGGGCTGATCGAGAAGCCCGGGGCCGACATCCTGCCCGAGGGCGACAAGGGGCGCTTTGCCGTCACCGCGACGGTGGACGACGAATATGTGTTCCGCGCGGCGCCGCTGCGCAATGTCGGGCTGACGGCGCCCTATTTCCACTCGGGCAAGGTCTGGGATCTGGAGACCGCCGTGGCGATCATGGCGGAATCGCAGCTGGGCGAGGCGCTGCCGGAGGCGGAGGTGACGCAGCTGGTGGCGTTTCTGGAGAGCCTGACGGGGTCGGTGCCCCCGGTCTCGCTGCCCACGCTGCCGCCGGAGACGGCGGCGACGCCGCGACCTACGGTGGAGGTCGTGCAGTAGCGAGGGATCGGGAAGGGCGGTGGGGGCCGCCCTTCCTGCCTCAGCCGCGCAGGCGGTAGTAGAGGTTCATCGCATGGCTCGCCATGCGGTAGTATTTCGTCTTGTGGAAGGCGACGTAGCGCGGGCGGACGGTGCCGCCGAAGCCGGTGAAGAACACCCGGTTGCCCTTGGTCAGGAGCCCGTCGAAATCGAAGGTCAGGCCCATGGCGGCGGCGCGGCGGACGGCCTCCCAGATCAGCTGGCTGGTGGCGCCCTGATCGATGCCGCGGTCGCGCATCGACAGGAGATAGTAGCAGGTCGTGTTGTCCCAGACGCAGAAGATCGCCGCGGCGATGGTGCCGTCATCGGCGCGGGCAGCGAGGATGCGGCCGCGGTCGCGCGACACGGCGGCCGCGCAGACGCGGGCCATCTGCGCCTCGTCATAGTAGGAGTCGCGGCCGGTCGTCTCGAGATTGGCGAGGTAATAGGCGGCGAAGGCGGCGGGGGTCAGGCACTCCGCCACCTCGTAGCGCTCCTGCGCGCGGCGGATGATGTTGCGGGTCTTGTCGCGCATGTTGGACCAGATCGCCTCGGGGGCGTCGGGCGCGATCTCGAAGGTGAATTGCACCAGCGTCTGATAGCCGAGCTCGGAGAAGATCAGCACATCCTCGACGCCGCGGTGCATGCGCTGGTTGAAGGCGCCGACCGGCGGCAGGGCCTCGAGCAGTTCGCGGGTGATCTGCCCGACCTTCAGCGCCTTGTTGCAAGGCGCGCCATTGCCGGCATTGACCGCGGGCCCGAGGAAATGGGTGAGGTCGGGCATGGTGCAGGCGGTGCGGCGCAGGGGCTCCTGCAGCAGCAGATAGGGGAGGCGGCCGACCACCTTGCCGCCGGAGCTGACGGTGGTCTCGCTCCAGGCGCCCGGGGCTGCGGCGTCGAGCCACCACGATTCGTGGAAGATCGTCGGGTTGAGCGGGTCCGTGAGCGGCAGGGTCGCGACCTTGCCGACGGGCTTGCGCGAGGCCGGATCGGGTTTCGCGCCGCGACCGACCCGGACGGGTTCGGACGCCGACGATTGAATCTGTCTGAGCTCCATCGAATGCTTCCTGCAAATAAGGTCGTCGAGGTTTAAAGATTTCGAGCAGGACTAAAAAATTCTGAGCACTGGATAAGCAGACAACCATCTATCTGCGGCATAATAGCCCGAATCGAGGAAGGTAAAAGCGAATTGGCTCGGGCCGCCGCGCTTTGCATTTGACAGGTGAGCGATTGCCGCGGCGCGCAATTGCGGGTTGATCGCCGAGGGCTGAATCCTGGGCTGCTTGTCGGTTTCACGGGCAGAGTGGCGGGGCGCAGAGACGGGGACTCCCGAAGAGTCCCCGCCCCGGCGCCCTTCGAGCCGAGTCAGAGCACGGGCGGGCGGGCCGAGGGCCAGTCGGTCGCGCGGTGATACTGCTGGCCAAGGCGCAGGATCGCCCGGTCGGCGCCGCGCGGGCCGAGGATCTGCAGCCCCATCGGCAGGCCGTCGCGGAAGCCCGCGGGCACGGCGAGGGTGGGCAGGCCGGCAAGGCTGGCCGGGATCACCACCTCCATCCAGCGGTGGTAGGTGTCCATCGGCTTGCCGGCGATGCTTTCGGGGTAGCGCCAGTCCTTCGGGAAGGGCCAGACCTGTGCGGCGGGCAGCACCAGCGCGTCGAAGCGGGTGAAGAGATCGGCCAGCGTGGTGAACCATGCCGAGCGGATCACCGAGGCGCGGTGGACCTGCATCGCGTCGAAGCCGAGGCCGCGCTCGATTTCCCAGATCGCCTCGGGCTTCAGCAGGCGGCGCTTGGCCGGATCGTCGTAGAGCGCGGCGCGGGCGGCGGCGTTGGACCAACTGCGCAACGTGGTCCAGCTTTCCCAAAGCTCGGTGGCGGGGAAGGGCGGGGCCAGCGGTTCGACATGGTGGCCGAGGTCGGTGAGAGTCTTGAGCGCGGTCTCGCAGGTGTCGAGGATGCCCGGCTCCATCGGATAGGCGCCGCCCCAGTCGCCGAGCCAGCCGATGCGCAGCCCTTCGGGAGCGGCGTCGAGATCGGTGGCATAGGGCTGCCACGGGCGGGAATGGGGGTTGGCGGCATCGGGCTGGGCCAGGGTTTCCAGCAGCCGGGCGAGGTCTTCGACGCAGCGTGCCATCGGGCCGTCGGTGGCGAGCTGGTGCAGGAAGCTGTCGCCCACGGGATCGGAAGGCACGAGGCCGAAGCTGGGGCGAAAGCCGTAGACGTTGCAGAAGGCGGCGGGGTTGCGCAGGCTGCCCATGGCGTCGGAGCCATCGGCGACGGGCACGAGATGCCCGGCCAGCGCCGCCGCCGCCCCGCCGGAGGAGCCGCCCGCCGTCCGCTCAGGGGCATAGGGGTTGGCGGTGACGCCATGCACCGGGTTGAAGCTGTGCGAGCCGAGCCCGAATTCGGGCGTGTTGGTCTTGCCGATGAAGATCGCCCCTGCCGCGCGCATCCGGGCGGCGAGCATCTCGTCCGCCTCGGGGACGAGATCGGCGAAGATCGGCGAGCCGAAGCTGGAGCGGATGCCCCGCACGGCGACCAGATCCTTCACCGCCAGCGGTAGCCCGTGCAGCCAGCCGCCGGTGCTGTCGTCCGCAGCCTTCGCCTCGGCCAGCAGATCATCAGGGTCGCGCATCGCCACGATGGCGTTGAGCGCGGGGTTGAGGCGGGCGATGCGGGTGAGGAAGGCCTGCATGATCTCGGAGGGGGCGGCCTTGCGGGTGGCAACGAGGCGCGAGAGATCGGAGGCCGAGAGGCTGGTGAGGTCGGTCATGGGATTCCGTGAAAGCGGGCGGAGCCGGAGCGGCTCCGCCCGGGACTGCGGGGCAGGGTTACTTCTGGAGCTCTGTCCAGATCGCGGTGATGTATTCCTGCGCCTTGGGACCGCAGGCCGGCAGGAAGTGGCCCGCCGCCTTGAACTCCTCGGGGACGACCACCTCGGGGGCGGTCTTCATGTCGTCGGGCATGAAGGCCTCGGAGCCCGCGACGCCGTTGGAATAGCGCGCGAAGGCCGAGAGCATGGCCGCGTGTTCCGGCTCGAGGATGTAGTTGATGAAGGTATAGGCGTTCTCGACGTTCTGCGCATCCTTCAGCAGGGTGACCGAATCCATCCAGAGGATGTAGCCCTCCTTGGGATAGCCATAGGCGATGTCGGGATTCTTCAGCCGGGCGCGCAGGATGGCGCCGTTCCAGTAGACCGAGGCTGCGACATCGTTGGAGGCCATCTTGTCCTCCATGCCGTAATCCATGCTCATCCAGTTCGGCTTGGCCGCCATCAGCAGGTCGCGGGTCTTTTTCAGCACCTCGACATCCTCGGTGCAGGGCTCGCCGCCGGCATACATGGTGGCGAGGGCCACGACATCGTTCATCTCGGGGGTGACGTTGACCTTGCCCTTCAGCTCGTCCGGCACGTCGAGCCAGATGGCGGAGGTGTTGATATCGCCCTGATAGACGGTGGTGTTCACGCCGACGCCGGTCGTGCCCCACTGCCACGGCACCGAATAGGCGCGGCCCGGATCCCAGGCGACATCCATCCAGTCGGGGGCGATGTTCTTGTGGTTGGGGATCTTGGTCAGGTCGAGCTCGGTCAGCAGGCCCTTGTCGCGGAAGATGCCGACGTAGTTGGCCGAGGGCACCACGAGGTCGAAGCCCGCGCCGCCCGCCTCGATCTTGGCCAGCGCCGTGTCGTTGCTGTCGTAATCGGTGACGGTGACCTTGATGCCGGTGTCCTTCTCGAACTTGGCGAGAAGCTCGGGCGAGGTGTAGTTGCCCCAGTTGTAGAGGTTCAGCACGCCTTCGGCGCTGGCGAGCGAGCTGCTGGCCAGCAGCAGCGCGGTGGCGGTGATCAGTCGTTTCATCGGTCTCTCCATGTTGGTCTTGGCGCGGGTTCAGTCCCGCTTGCGGGTGAGCAGGAAGAAGGCGGTGAGCAGGAGCACCGTGAGGCCGAGCAGCGCCGTGGAGATGGCGTTGACCTCGGGCGTCACACCGCGGCGCAGCTGGCCGAGCATGTAGGTGGGCAGGGTGTCCTGCCCCGCCGATTTCACGAATTCGGTGATGACCACATCGTCGAGCGAGATGACGAAGGCGAGCATCGCGCCGGCGATGATGCCGGGGAGAACCAGCGGCAGGGTGACATGGCGGAAGGTCTGCCAGGGGTTGGCGTAGAGATCGGCGGCGGCGGTCTCGAGGCTGAGGTCCATGCCTTCGAGGCGGGCGCGGATCGGGAGATAGGCAAAGGGGATGCAGAAGGCGGAATGGGCGAGGATCAGGTAGCCGAGGCCGGTGTAGCCGGTGGCGACCTTGACGCTGGCGAAGACGATCAGCAGGGCCACGGCGGTGACGATTTCGGGGACCATCAGCGGCTGGTTGATCATCACGTAGATGAAGGTCTGCCCGGTGAAGGCGCCGCGCCTTGTGGTGCCGAGGGCGGCCATGGTGGCGGCGGTGGTGGCGATCAGCGAGGCGGAGACGGCGATGACCAGCGAGCGGATCGTGGCCTGCTGCACGGTGTCGTTGGCCCAGGCGACCTCGTACCAGCGGAAGGAGAAGCCGCCCCAGACCGAGATGGAATTGGCGCCGTTGAAGGAATAGGCAACGAGGGTGATGATCGGGGCATAGAGTGCCACGAAGGCCAGCGCGGCAATGGCGGTGAAGCCGGGGAGGGTGGTGGCGTCGAAGCCCTTACTGGCCATGCGCGCCGCCTTTCCCCGCAGCGCGGACATAGACGAGCAGCGCCGCCAGCACGATCAGCAGGAGCAGCATCGACAGCGAGGCGCCGAGCGGCCAGTTGCGGCCCTGACCGAACTGCAGCTCGATGAAATTGCCGATCATCATCTGCTTGCCGCCGCCGAGCACCCGCGGGGTGACATAGGCGCCGAGCGAGGGCACGAAGACGAGGATCGAGCCCGCGACGATGCCGGGCTTCACGATGGGCAGCACCACGCGGCGCAACACCTGCCAGCGGGTCGCGTAGAGGTCGTAGCCCGCCTCGAGCAGGCGCATGTCGAAGCGGTCGATGGCGGCGAAGAGCGGCAACACCATGAGCGGCAGGTAGACATAGGTCATGCCGATCAGCACGGCGGTGTCGGTGTAGAGGATCTGGATCGGGCTGGAGATGGCCCCCATCGCCAGCAGCACCGAGTTCAGGATGCCCTCGTTGCGGATCACCTCGTTGATGGCGAAGGTGCGGATCAGCAGGTTGGTCCAGAACGGGATGGTGATGAGGAAGAGCCAGAGCGCCCGGGCCTTGGGCGAGCGGGTGGCGATGAACCATGCGGTCGGGAAGCCGACGACGAAGGTGATGAGCGTGGTGAGCAGCGAGAGCCGCACCGAGCGCCAGAAGATCGTCAGATGCGCGTCGGCGAGGGCCATCGTCTCGGTGAAGATGTCGCGGGTGAAGAGGATGCCGACCCAGGCGTCGGTCGAGAAGTCCCAGACCACGCCGCCATACTGGCCGGGGGTGAGGAAGCTGTAGACCAGCACCACGAGCAGCGGGCCCGCCGCGGCGAGGGTCAGGACGACCAGCGCGGGGGCCGACAGCAGCCAGCCGTCGCGGATCCTGCGTCTCCTTGCGGTGTCTTCGCCTGCCGACATCGGTCAGTCCCCCAGCACTTGCGCGGCACCGGGAGCAAAGCGCAGCCCGACCTGCGTGCCCCGCTGCAGCCCCGCCTCGCCACTGGCGCTGCTTTGCAGGCGCGCCACGACCTCGGTGCCGTCGGGGAGGGCGAGGTGGCAATGGGTGTCGGTGCCGAAGTAGACGAGATCGGTGACGGTGGCGGGCAGGGCCTCGGGGTCGGTCAGCTGGACGAGGCGGACCTGTTCGGGGCGCACGGCGACCGTCACCGGGCCTGCGCTGCGCAGCGTCGCCGCCACGTCGATGCTGCCGCCCGAGGCCAGCGTGACGCGGCCATCCCGCAGCGTGCCGGGCAGGAAGTTGGTCTCGCCGATGAAGCTGGCGACGAAGCGGTTGGCCGGCCGGGTGTAGATGTCGCGCGGGCTGCCGATCTGCAGGATCTTGCCAGCGCTCATCACCCCGATCCGGTCGGACATGGTGAGCGCCTCTTCCTGATCGTGGGTCACGAAGATGAAGGTGATCCCGGTCTCGGTCTGCAGCCGCTTCAGCTCGGTCTGCATTTCCTTGCGCAGTTTCAGGTCGAGCGCCGAGAGCGGCTCGTCCAAGAGCAGCACCTTGGGCTGCGGCGCCAGCGCCCGGGCGAGGGCCACGCGCTGCTGCTGGCCGCCGGAGAGCTGGCTGGTCTTGCGCCCCGCCATCGCCTCGAGCCGGACGAGGGCCAGCATCCGGTCGGTGGTGGCGGCAACCTCGGCCTTGGGGCGGCCCTGCATCTGAAGCCCGAAGCCCACGTTCTGCGCCACGGTCAGGTGCGGGAAGAGCGCGTAGCTCTGAAAGACGGTGTTCACCGGGCGGCGGTTCGGCGGGTCGGTGGTGATGTCCTTGCCGTCGAGCAGGATGGCGCCGGAGGTCGGGGTCTCGAACCCGGCGATCAGCCGCAGGAGAGTGGTCTTGCCGCAGCCGGAGGGGCCGAGGAGGGTGAAGAACTCGCCCTTGCGGATCTGGACCGAGACGTCATCGAGTGCGCGGACGGCGACATCGCCCTGACCGAAGGCCTTGATTGCATTGCGAGCTTCGACGGCTATGGCTTCGGTCACTGATTTCCCCGCTGTCGTTTCGCCAAGGTTAAGCAGGCCCTCCGGCCTCTGGCAACCCTCACGCGGGTCTGAGAGGCAGGGGGGCGGGGCGGCGGTGGCTCCAGGGGGCAGCGCGCTCGATTTCTGCGCAGAGCGCGATCAGGAGTTCGTCCTCGCCGAAGCGGGTGGCCAGATGGATGCCGATGGGCAGACCGCCCGCCGACATGCCCAAGGGCAGCGAGGCGGCGGGCTGGCCCGAGGCGTTGAACACGGCGCAGAAGGGCGAATAGGCGAAGATGCCCTCGGGGCCGGTGCGGAAGGCGACGTAATCCTCGGTGTCATGCGAGAAGCGCCCGACCCGGGCGGGGGGCTCGGCGAGGGTGGCCGAGAGCAGGATGTCGGGGCCGCGCTGCGGATCGAAGAAGCGGGCCATCTGCCGCCCGAAGGCATGGATCTCGCCCACCGCCTCGAGGTAGCGCTCGCCCGAGATCTCGGCGGCGCGGGCCATGGCGCCGCGGCCCACGCCCTCCACCTCGCCGGGGGCGAGGTCGCGGCCCTTCAGCGCCTTGCGGATGCCGAGCGCCGTGCCGCAGGCGACGATGTCGGTCCAGGCGGCCATCATCGTCGCCACATCGGCATGGGGCCGCATCGGTTCGACCACATGGCCGAGGCTTTCGAGCAGCGCCCCGGTCTCGAGCACCGCGTCGCGCACCTCGGGATGGATCGGCGCGCCGCTGAAGGTGGTATCGCAAAGCGCCACGCGCAGCCGGGTCGGCGGGCGCGAGATGGCATCGGCATGGCTGCGGAGGAGCGGCGGGGCGCAGTAGGGCGCGCCGGGGTCGGCGCCGGCGCAGGCGTCGAGCATGGCGGCGGTGTCGCGCACCGAATGGGTGAGGAAGCCGTCGATCGCCATGCCGGCCCAGCCCTCGCCGGAGTAGGGGCCGTCGGGCAGGCGGGCGCGGGTCGGCTTGAAGCCGAAGAGGCCGCAGGAGGAGGCGGGGATGCGCACCGAGCCGCCGCCGTCGGAGCCATGCGCCATGGCGACGATGCCCGCGGCGACCGCGGCGCCCGATCCGCCGGAGGAGCCGCCGGAGGTGTGGTCGGGGTTCCACGGGTTGCGGGTCGGCCCGCCATAGACCGCCGCCTCGGTCGCGGCGCCGATGCCGCCCTCGGGCGAGGTGGTGCGGCCGAAGGTGACGACGCCGGTGGCGCGCATCCGCTCGAAGATCGCGGAATCCTGCGCATAGCGGGTGTTGGCCAGCAGCCGCGAGCCGTTGTGCGAGGGGAAATCCACCGCCTCGCAGCCGAGATCCTTCAGGAGGAAGGGCACGCCGGTGAAGGGGCCCGCGGGCAGGCCCGCGGCGATGGCGCGGCGGGCGACGTCTTCCTGCAGCAGGACGACGGCGTTCAGCATCGGGTTCAGCTCTTCCACCGATTGCAGGGCGGCGTCGAGCAATTCGTCGGGCGTCACGTCGCGCCGGGCGACGAGGGCGGCGAGATCGGTCGCATCCTCTGCGCCAAAAGTCCGAAACATGCGATTCCCTTCCGCCTTCCTGCCAGTCGAGCGGGCATGCTGCGGCGGGGGGCGGGGCAGGTCCACCCGGATTCGCCGCCCCATGTGCCTTTTACGACGCCTTTCGTCGCAGAAGCTGGCCGAAGGCGGGGCTTGACAGGCCGGAGCGTTAACCTAATGAGGACGTGCTTCGGTTCCGGCTGACCCCGGATGAAAAGGGAACGCGGTGCGGCCATCCGGCCCATCCCGCGGCTGCCCCCGCAACTGTGAGCGGCGAGCGACGGTCGACTGTGCCACTGGGATCTCCCCCGGGAAGGCCGACCCGAGCGAAGACCCGCGAGTCAGGAGACCTGCCGCAGCGATCACCCTTTCCGGGGCGCGGGGCGCGTTCCGGAGGCGGTCTTCCCGCTTCAGGTGACGAACCGCCGGCAAGGGCTGTCCCTCCGCCGGCACTGTCGCAAAGCTGCCCCGCCGCCTTTCCGGGCCGCGCGGGGAAAAAGGGAGTGAACCATGAAATACGCAGGCGTCTCGCTGCTGGCCCTGATCGCCGCCACCCCGCTGCCGGGTCTGGCGCAGGTGATCCAGCTGGAGGAGATAGTGGTGACGGCCGGTCTGGAAGAGACCGAGGCGAGCCGGACGGGGGCGAGCGTCAGCCTTCTGACCGAGGAAGATCTGCAGGCGAACGAAATCTCGCTGGCGGACAGCCTCGCGCGGCTGCCGGGCCTGTCCTTATCGCGCAATGGCGGGCTGGGGGCGACGAGCAAGCTGCGTATCCGTGGCCTCGGGTCGGAATATGCCGCGGTGCGCATCGACGGGCTGGACGTGGCCGACCCCTCCGCCACCCAGACGGCCTTCGACTTCGGCGGGCTGGCCACGGGCGGCCTGTCGCGCGTGGAGGTGCTGCGCGGGTCGCAATCGGCGCTCTACGGCTCCGAGGCCGTGGCGGGCGTGATCGACATTCGCAGCTTCCGCCCGACCGATCCGGGGGTAAGCGGTGCGGCCTCTGTCGAGACGGGGAGCAATGATACCTGGTCGGGCAACCTGTCGAGCGGGCTGCTGACCGACCGCGCGGAACTGGCTTTTACGGTGACGCGGACGATCACCGACGGCATTTCCTCGGCGGCCTCGGGCAGCGAGCGCGACAGTTTCGCCAGCACCTTCGCGACGCTCTACGGCGCCTTCGATCTGACGGACACGCTCCGCGTCGGTGCAAGCGCGCTGTCTGCCGACACGGTGCTCGACTTCGACGGCTTCGGCGCGATCGGGCCGGCAGATTCGTTCGACACGACCCGCGGCAGCCTGCGCGGCGGGAGGGTCTTTGCCGAGTTCAGCACGGGGGCGGTGGATCACAGCTTCTCGCTGTTCCAGACCACGACGAAGCGCGAGACGCCGGTGCAAGAGGTCTGGGACATCGGCTATTACGAGGGCACGCAGACCGGGATCGCCTATCTGGGCGGCGCCGATCTGACCGAGCAGATCCGGCTGGCCTTCGGTGCGGAGCGGACCAAGGAGGAGCTGATCGCCGGGGCGGGCATGCCGGGCAGCAACGAAACGGACGCGCTGTTCGGCGAGCTGCGCTATGCGGCGACGCCCGATGTGGACGTGTCGCTGGCGCTGCGGCATGACGAGCCAAGCGACTTCGACGGCAAAACCACGGGCCGGCTGGCGGCAGCCTGGCGGATTGCCGACGCGACCATCCTGCGCGGCGCAGCGGGGACCGGATTCCGGCTGCCCTCGACCTACGAACGCTTCGGCGGCTATGCATCGGAAGACCTGCAGCCGGAGACGAGCCGCAGCTACGAGCTGGGGGTAGAGCGGCTGTTCGGCGACGCCGGCAGTCTGGAGGTGACGCTGTTCGACACGACGATCACCGACCGGATCGGCTTCGACTTCGCCGAAACGAGCTGCGGGTCGGGCTTCGGCTGCTATGCGCAGGTCGATGGCGACACGCGCAGCCGCGGGGTGGAGCTGTCGGGGCGGATGACGATCGCCGAAGGCTGGGAGTTGTTCGGCAACTATACCTATACCGACGCCAAGACGACCGATCTGGGCGTCGAGACCCGGAGCGTACGGGTGCCGCGGCACGATCTGGTGCTGGGCGTGGACGGGCGGCTGGCCGACGGGCTGATCGGCTCGCTGACCGTGCAGCATGTGTCGGACGTGATGGACACCGCCGCGGTTTTCGGCAACCCGGACGAGCCGCTCGACGACTACACGCTGACGAATGCCTCGGTGACCTACGCGGTCTCCGACAGCGCGGATGCCTATCTGCGGGTCGAGAACCTGTTCGACGAGGAGTATCAGACGGTGAGGGGCTATGGACAACCGGGCCGGTCGATCTTTGCAGGGCTGCGTGCGCGGTTCTGACAGACGGGACGCGCGTCGCGTCGCCGGGGCGCTGTGCGTCGCGGTGGCGCTTGCGCTGGGTGCGGGCGGCGCGCGGGCCGGGGCGCCGGAAAGGGTCGTCTCGATCAATCTCTGCACCGATCAGCTGGCGATGATGCTGGCGGCGCCGGGGCAGCTGGTGTCGGTCTCGGCGCTGGCGGTGGAGCCGCAGTCGTCGTCGATGGTGGAGGAGGCGCGGGGCTTTCCGCAGAACTTCGGGCAGGCGGAGCAGGTGTTTCTGCTGCGGCCCGATCTGGTGCTGGCCGGCACCTTCACGGCGCGGGCGACGGTGGATCTGCTGCGCAGGCTGGGGGTGACGGTGGTGGAACTGCCGCCGGCCGACAGTCTCGACGACGTGGCCGCGCATCTGCGGCTGGTGGGCGCGGCGATGGGCCGGGAGGCGGAGGCCGAGCGGCTGGTGGCGCGCTACGAGGCCGATCTCGCGCGGTTGCGGGTGAGCGCCGAGCCTGCGCCTGCGGCGATGTATTACCCGAACGGCTATACCACGGGGGCGGGGACGCTGGCCGACGAGATCCTGCGCCATACCGGCTTTTCCAATGTCGCGGTGGCGGCGGGGCTCGCCGGGGGCGGCATCCTGCCGCTGGAACGGCTGGTGATGGCCGAGCCCGAGATGGTGGTGACCTCGCTGCCCTATCCCGGCGCGTCGCGGTCGGAGGAGATCCTCGTGCATCCGGCGTTGCAGGCGGTGCGGGAGCGGGCGGGGTCGGCCGAGGTGACCGACGCCGACTGGATCTGCGGCACGCCCCATGTCCTGCGCGCGGTGGCGGGGATGGGCGAGGCGCGGCGCGGACTGGATGCGGTGCAGCTGTCGCAGGCCGCGCCTTGAGCTATCGCGCGATTCTCGCGGCGCTGGGCGCGCTGGTGGCGCTGCTGTTCGCGGCGTCGCTGCTGGTCGGGCCTGCGGCGCTGGGGTTCACGGATTCCATCGTGGCGCTGCTGACCGGGCGTGGCGAGGCGGTGGTGCTGGTGATGCGAGAGATCCGCCTGCCGCGGGCGCTTCTGGGGTTGATGGTGGGCGCCGTGCTGGGGCTGTCGGGGGCGGCAATGCAGGGGTTCCTGCGCAATCCGCTGGCCGAGCCGGGGCTGATCGGCGTGTCCTCCTCGGCGGCGCTGGGGGCGGTGATCGCGCTGCAGACCGGGATCGCCGCCGCCTTCACGCTGGCCCTGCCGCTGGCGGCGCTGGCCGGGGCGGCGCTGTCGGTGCTGCTGATCCTCGGGCTGGCCGGGCCGCGGGGCGGGGCGCTGGCCCTGATCCTTGCCGGGATCGCCATTTCCGCGCTGGCGGGGGCCGGGGTGGCGCTGGTGTTGAACCTGTCGCCCAACCCCTTTGCCGCGATGGAAATCGTGTTCTGGATGATGGGCTCGCTCGCCGATCGGTCGATGGTGCATGTCGCGCTGGCCGCGCCCTTCATGCTGCTGGGCACGCTGATGCTGCTGACGCTGGGCCGGGGGCTTGATGCGCTGACGCTGGGCGAGGATGCCGCCGAGGCGATGGGGGTGCGGTTGGGGCGGCTGCGGCTGGTCTTGATCTTCGGCACGGCGCTGTCGGTGGGCGCGGCGGTTGCGGTGGCGGGGACAGTGGGCTTCGTCGGGCTGGTGGTGCCGCATGTGCTGCGGCCTCTGGTCGGGGCGCGGCCCTCGCGGCTCTTGCCCGCGGCGGCGCTTGGCGGGGCGGCGATGCTGCTGGCCGCCGATATTGCCGTGCGGGTGATCGCGCCGGACCGCGACCTGAAGCTGGGGGTGCTGACGGCGCTGGTCGGCTCGCCGTTCTTCTTGCACCTGATCTGGCGGATGCGGAGGCTCGAGGCATGAGCGTGCAGCTGACGGAGCTGACGGTGCGGCGCGGCGACTGCCCGGTGGTGGACCGGGTGACGCTGGCCGTGGGTCCGGGCGAGTTCGTCGGGCTGATCGGGCCGAACGGGGCGGGCAAGACCACGCTGTTGCGCGCGGCGCTGGGGTTTCTGCCGCATGAGGGGGAAAGCTCGCTGGCCCGGCTGACGCCACGCGAGCGGGCGCGGGCGGTGGCCTTCCTGCCGCAGGCGCGCGAGATCGCCTGGCCGGTGGATGTGGAGACGCTGGTGGCGCTGGGCCGGGTGCCGCATCTGGGCCGGGCGATGGGGGTCGAGGATCGCGCGGCGGTGGAGCGGGCATTGCAGCGGATGGGGCTGGAGGGCTACCGCGCGCGCGTTGCCACGGCGCTGTCGGGCGGCGAGCAGGCGCGGGTGCTGATCGCCCGGGCTCTGGCGCAGGAGACGCCGCTGCTTCTGGCCGACGAGCCGGTGGCGGGGCTGGACCCGGAGAGCCAGATCCGGGCGATGCAGGTGTTCCAGGATCTGGCGGCGGAGGGGCGGGCGGTGGTCGCCTCGATCCACGATCTGGGGCTGGCGGCGCGGCATTGCACACGGCTGGTGCTCTTGGCGCGCGGGCAGGTGGTGGCGGATGGCACCCCGGCGCAGGTGCTGACCGCGGAGAACATGGCGGCGGTCTTCGGCGTGCGGGTGTTCTATGCCGAGACGCCGGAGGGGCCGGTGGTCCAGCCGCTGGGGGTCACGCGGTGATCGAGGTAAGGCTGGAGCGGCCTTGGCTGATTGCGGAGCTGGCCCAGCCGATGCGGGTGCTGAGCTGGGCGCCGCATCGGGCGGGGTTCGTCACCACCGACCGGATCGTCTGGCGCGAGGTGCGCAATGCCGATCTGGTGCCGGGCTTCGATGCCGAGGCGTGGCTGGCCGAGGCCTTGGGCGCGGCGGGGCTGGGGCAGGCGGTGGCGATGATGACCTCGCGAGATGTGGGGACATGGCGGCTGGAGGTGGTCACGGTCGAGGGGTTGCGGGCGGCCTGTCTGGCGACGGTAGGGCTGTCCAATGCCGAGAGCGTCGGGCGGCGGCTGCCGTGGCATGCGGCGGAGTTCGGCACGATCAATCTGGCGGTGGCAGTCGAGGCGGAGCTGACCGAGGCGGCGCAGCTCGAGGCGCTGTCGATCGCGGTCGAGGCGCGGACGGCGGCGGTGATGGCGGCGGGCTGGGAGCTCGCCACGGGGACGGCGACCGGGACCGGGACGGATTGCGTGGCGCTGGCCTGCCTGCCGGGGGCGGGGCGCTATGCCGGCAAGCACACGGCGGCGGGCGAGGCGGTGGGGGCTGCGGTGCGCGGCGCGGTGGCGGCGGCGACAGCCGACTGGCTGCGCTGGCGCGCGGCGCAGGGCTGAGGCTCAGGCGGCGACGCCGGCCAGCACGCGGCGCAGCTCGCCGGCGATGCGGTCGGGGGTGACGGGCTTGGACACGTAGCCGTCGAGCCCGTGGGCGAGATAGGCGGTGCGCTGGTCTTCCAGCGCGTCGGCGGTCATCGCCACCACCGGCAGACGCCCGCGCGGGCCGGGCAGGGCGCGCAGCGCGTGGAAGGTCTCCACCCCGTCCATGCCGGGCATGTTCATGTCGAGGAGCAGGAGATCCACCGGATCGCTCTGCACGATCTGCAGCGCCTCGGGGCCGCTGCTGGCCTCGAGCGTCGCCACCCCCAGAAGATGCAGGTAGGCCTTGGCCACGAGGCGGTTGGTGGCGATGTCATCCACCACCAGAACGCGCAGGCCCGTCAGGCTGTCGGGGTCGGGTTGCGCAGGTTCGGGCAATTTAGGGGCGGCGGCGGGCAGCCGGGCTGCGGCGACGATCTCCTGCACGAGGGTCAGCACGAAGCGGGCGCCGGGCTGGCCGGGGGCGCTGGCGACGATGAGGTCGCCGCCCATCTGCCGGGCCAGCGCGCGGCTGATCGACAGGCCGAGCCCGTTGCCGGGCGGCGCCTTGGCGTCGTCGTCGATGTTGCGCACGAAGGGCTGGAAGATGGTCTCCCGCTGCTCGGGCGAGATGCCGGTGCCGGTGTCGCTGACCTCGATCCAGAGGAGCGGCGGGCCGTTGCTGCGCCATTCGTTGCGGGCGAGGATGTGGATGCTGCCGGTGGCGGTGTGTTTCAGCGCGTTGGACAGAAGGTTCGAGAGGCACTGCCTGAGCCGCTGCGGGTCGAGCCGGGCGCGGGCGGGCAGATCCTCGGCCAGATCGAGGGTGAGGGCGATGCCCGCCTCTTCGATGCTGGGGCGGAAGAGCTCGGCGCTGGCGCTGATCTGGTCGCGCGGCGAGACCGGCTGGGGGCGGATCGGCAGGCGGCCTTCCTGCACTGCCGACATGTCGAGGATGTCGTCGAGGATGGTGCTGAGACCCTCGGCCGAGGTGATGAGCACCGAGAGCCGGTCGCGGCTGAGCGGGTCCTGGGTGCGGCGCAGCTCGGCATGGCCCATGCCGAGGATGGCGTTGAGCGGGGTGCGCAGCTCGTGGCTCATCTGCGCGAGGAAACGGTCCTTCGCGGCATTGGCGGCCTGTGCTTCGGAGCGGCCCTGCACGGTTTCGCGGTGCAGCGTGTTGCTGACGAAGATCGCGCCGAGCGAATAGCCGATGGCGACCAGCGCGCAGGCGGTGCTGACGGCGAGTTCCGCATAGTCGCCGCGCCAGCTCCAGTAGAGCGTGTTGCTGCCGAGCGTGAGCAACGAGACGGCCGCTGCCCCGGCAAGCCCCACCGGCAAGTGGATGGCGCGGACGGTGGCGATGTGCAGCATGGCACAGACCACGAGGCCGACGGCGAAGGCCTTCAGGTTCTGGTCCTCCATGTGCCATGTCACGGCGGCTGGCACGGCGAAGGCGCCCTCGGTGACGAAGGCGGCCAGAAGGTAGAGCCAGTAGCGCCGGGGCCGCATCATCTGGTCGGCGGAGCGGCCGAGGAGGTGCTGGGCGGTCTCACCGAGACCCACGACGGCAATGGAGAGGGCGACCAGCCAGAGCGGCAGGAACGTGGCGAGGATGGCGAAGGCCAGCGCCATGGCGGCGAAGCGCACCGGACGCTCGCGGTTCAGAAGGTCGCTCTGCCGCGCCAGCTCGTCTCGCAGGGTGGCGGTGTCTCGCGGCGCTCGGGTCATCGGCGGCCTTGCATCTGGGGCGTGTGCCCCTTTCTACCGCAGGTTCAGCGTGCTGTGGGGGAAATCGTCACGTCCTGACGCAACTCTCCGCTCGCGCGGTCGAAGATCAGGATATGGTCGTCGGTGGTGACGATGGCATACCAGTCGCCGCCCTGCGTCACCGCCAGCGCCTGTTTGCCCTCGGGCAGGGTGATCTCGGCGGGCAGTGGCGGCAGGCTGCGCCGGGCCTGCGGCATGCGGGTGACAAGCAGCGCCACGACGACTATGACACCGACGATCATCGTGAACGTCAGCGTGATCACGAGACCCTTGAGAAACCTGAGGCTGGGCGGAAGCCCATCCGGTGCCGGAGCCTGATCCATGGCGACTTCCTTCAGCCCCGAGACGGGCATCCTGCTGGTGACGATCGGGGAGAACCCTCCCGATCGCCTTGATAAGGCGCTTGCCCGCGAGGTGCCAGAGGAAGCCGCGCTGTCGCGCTCGCGGCTGATGAAGCTGATCGCCGAGGGCGCCGTGGCGCTGGAGGGGGTGGCGGTGACCGACCCCAAGACCAAGGTGGCCGAGGGGCAGGTCTTTGCGGTGACGCTGGGCGAGGCGGTGGAGACCGACACGCTGGCCGAGGACATCCCGCTGAGCGTGGTCTGGGAGGATGACGATCTGATCGTCATCGACAAGCCGGTGGGCATGGTGGTGCATCCGGCGCCGGGCTCCTACACCGGCACGCTGGTGAACGCGCTCTTGCACCATTGCGGCGACACGCTGTCGGGCGTGGGCGGCGAGAAGCGGCCGGGGATCGTGCATCGGATCGACAAGGACACCTCGGGGCTCTTGGTCGTGGCGAAATCGGACCGGGCGCATCACGGGCTTGCGGCACAGTTCGAGGCGCATACGGTGACGCGGCACTACATCGCGCTGGTGCATGGCCGCCCCGACGCCGCCGACCCGCGGCTGCGCGGCATCAAGGGGGTGAGCTTCGAGAGCGCCGGAATCGTCAAGATCGCGACGCAGCTCGCCCGGCACAAGACCGACCGGCAGCGGCAGGCGGTGCTGTTCCACGGTGGGCGGCATGCGGTGACGCGGGTGCGCATTCTCGAAGACTTCGGCCAGCCGCCGGTGGCCTCGCTGGTGGAGTGCTGGCTGGAGACCGGGCGGACGCATCAGATCCGGGTGCATATGGCCCATGCCGGGCACGGACTGATCGGCGATCAGACCTATGGCGGCCGGCGCAAGGTGGCGGCGAAGGCGGCGGGTGTGGCCGCAGCGGAGGCGGCGCAGAGCTTTCCCCGGCAGGCGCTGCATGCAGCCTCCTTGGGATTCGAGCATCCGGTGACGGGGGAGGAGCTGATGTTCGAAGCGCCGCTGCCGCCCGATATGCAGGCCCTCTTGGATGTCTTGCGCGCGGCACAACCCCACTCTTAGTTACAATCGCGTGAGTTTCCGCAACATTGCTGGCTTGGCGACGGTTAAATGAACATCTGGCGTTAAACTGCCAGTGTTAGCGCAAAACCGCGTGGCACGAGCGGCAGAAACGAGGGTTTCCGCGGATCTTGTCGCAAGGAAGCCGTAAGGGGGTCATGAATGAGTACCTATGCAAATCTTCCCGCACCGAGTCCCGAACAGGGGCTGAACCGCTACATGCAGGAAATCCGCAAGTTTCCTCTGCTGGAGCCGGAAGAGGAATACATGCTGGCGAAACGCTGGGTGGACCATCAGGACACCGAGGCGGCGCATCGGATGGTGACCTCGCACCTGCGGCTCGCCGCCAAGATCGCCATGGGCTATCGCGGCTACGGGCTGCCGCAGGCCGAGGTGATCTCGGAGGCGAATGTCGGGCTGATGCAGGCGGTGAAACGCTTCGACCCTGAAAAAGGCTTCCGGCTGGCGACCTATGCGATGTGGTGGATCCGCGCCTCGATCCAGGAATACATCCTGCGGTCCTGGAGCCTCGTGAAGCTGGGGACGACCTCGGCGCAGAAGAAGCTGTTCTTCAACCTGCGCAAGGCCAAGGCCAAGGTCGGCGCGCTGGAGGAGGGCGATCTGCGGCCCGAGAATGTCGCGCGGATCGCCACCGACCTGAACGTGACCGAGACCGAGGTCATCGACATGAACCGGCGGCTGTCGGGCGGGGATGCCTCGCTCAACGCCACGGTGGGGTCGGACGGCGACGGCTCGACCCAGTGGCAGGACTGGCTCGAGGACGAGGACAGCGATCAGGCCAACGACTACGCCGAGAAGGACGAGCTTGAGGCGCGGCGCGAGCTGCTGGCGCAGGCGATGTCGGTGCTGAACGAGCGCGAGAAGGACATTCTGGTGCAGCGCCGTCTGGCCGAGCAGCCGGTGACGCTGGAGCAGCTGTCGGACGGCTATGGCGTCAGCCGGGAGCGCATCCGCCAGATCGAGGTGCGCGCCTTCGAGAAGCTGCAGAACAAGATGCGCGAGCTGGCGCGCGGCAAGGGCATGTCGATCCCGGCGTGACCTCGGCGCGCCGGTCCGAAGCCGCCCTCCGGGGCGGCTTTTTCATGGGTGACGCCGGCCGGGGCGCGGGGTAGCTTCGGCGCAAAATCAGGAGATCCGCATGACAGATCCGGTCCGCTGGGGCGTGCTCGGCGCCGCCAATTTCGCGCGTCACTTCATGGCCCCGGCCATCCACGAGGCGCTGGGCGCCGAACTCGTGGCGCTCGCCACCTCCGACCCGGCGAAGGCCGAACCGTTCCGCGCCTTCGCCCCGGGCCTGCGGCTGCACGACAGCTACGAGGCGCTGCTGGCCGATCCGGCGGTGGAGGCGGTCTATATCCCGCTGCCGAACCATCTGCATGTGGAATGGACGCTGAAGGCGCTGGCGGCGGGTAAGCATGTGCTGACCGAAAAGCCGATCGCGCTGCAGGCCGATGAGATCGACCGGATCATCGCGGCGCGCGACGCCTCGGGGCTGCTGGCGGCGGAGGCCTTCATGATCCTGCACCACCCGCAATGGCAGCGGGCGCGCGAGCTGGTGCGCGGGGGCGCCATCGGGCCGGTGCGCCATGTCGATGCGGTCTTCTCCTATGACAACCGCGACGGCACCAATATCCGCAACCGGCCCGAGACCGGCGGCGGCGGCATCCGCGATATCGGCGTCTATACCTATGGCTCGGTGCGCTATGTCACCGGGGCGGAGCCGGAGGCGCTGGAGGCGCGGCTGATCCGCGAGAATGGCGTCGACACCTTTGCGCAGGTGACGGGGGTGATGGCGGGCGAGGGGCAGCGCTTCACCTATTCGGCGCTGACCTCGATGCGGCTGTTCCCGCGGCAGGAGGTGGTGTTCCAGGGCGATCTGGGGCTGATCCGCCTGACCGCGCCGTTCAACGCTGCCGTGTTCGGCGAGGCGCAGGTGGAACTGCACCGCCCCGGGCTGAGCGTGACCGTGGAGCGTTTCCCCGCGGCGCGGCATTACAAGCTGCAGGTCGAGGCCTTCTGCCGCTCGGTCCGCGAGGGCGTCGCCTATCCGGTGCCGCTGGAGTTCAGCCGCGGCACGCAGGCGATGATCGACCGGATCTTCGCCGTGGCGACCGACATCAGCCTGTGAGGCGGCGGCGGGTCAGTGGCTTTCGGTCCCGGCCCGTATCCGCTCCATGCTGCCGTCGAGGTTCATCAGGAAGCCGCGCACCCTGAGGTCGGGGAAACGGCCATGGGCGGCCACCGTGAATTGCGACAGGACGGCGGCATGGGCCTCCATCTCCTTCTCCGGGGTGGCGATGGCCTCTTCGCCCAGGGCGAGCTTGGCCGCGCCGCAGTCGCGGTGGTCGATGACCAGGATCTCGTGCACCGAATGCAGCTTCACCGCCAGCCCGACGTGATCCCAGAACACCTGATGCCAGGCCTCGAACTGCGGATGCACCGCGCCGAGCGCCGCACCGGCGAGGATCACATGATCGTAGGAATTGCCGTACTGCATCTGGTGCAGCATGATCGCCAGATCGTCGATCAGCCGGTAATCCATGCAGGACAGAAGGATGGCGTCAGCATGGCCCCCGGCCTGCGCCGGGAGGGCCAGCGTGGCTCCCATCGCCGCAAGCCCCGCCAAGACCCCCCGCCGGTCCGGCCCCTTGTGGGGGCAGGTTGAAAGCTGACACATCGCACACCTCGCCTGAAGAGACCTCTCCTGCGTAAGGCGAAAGTTCCAAGAAACCCTTAACGGCGGCGGGCGGAACGGGCGCGGTGGCTGCCGCGGCTTCCGCAGGATGATCCTTGGGGGGCCGGCCGCCCGGCAGTCGCCGTTCCGCAAGGGTGGGGTGAAACCCCACCCTACGTTTTCGACCGTAGGCGACCGCGCCCTTTGCTTGGTTCGCGCCCGGTCAGTCCTCCATCGCCTCCAGCTCGTCGATGAAGCCCGCGATCATGCTCAGGCCCTTGTCCCAGAAGGTCGGGTCGCTGGCGTCGAGCCCGAAGGGGGCGAGCAGCTCCTTGTGGTGCTTGGAGCCGCCGGCGGAGAGCATGTCGAAATACTTCTCCTGGAAGCCCGGCGTGCCCTCGGCATAGACGGCGTAGAGCGCGTTCACCAGCCCGTCGCCGAAGGCATAGGCATAGACGTAGAAGGGCGAGTGGACGAAATGCGGGATATAGGCCCAGAAGGTCTCGTAGCCCTCCATGAAGTCGAAGGCATCGCCCAGGCTTTCGGCCTGGATGCTCATCCAGAGCGCGTTGATGTCGTCCGGCGTCAGCTCGCCCTCGGCGCGGGCGGCATGCAGCTTGCATTCGAAATCGTAGAAGGCGATCTGGCGCACGACCGTGTTGATCATGTCCTCGACCTTGCCGGCGAGCAGGGTCTTGCGCTCGGCCTTGGTCTGGGCCGCGTCGAGCAGGCGGCGGAAGGTCAGCATCTCGCCGAAGACGCTCGCCGTCTCGGCCAGGGTGAGCGGGGTGGAGCTGAGCAGTTCCCCCTGACCGGCGGCCAGCACCTGATGCACGCCATGACCGAGCTCATGCGCCAAGGTCATCACGTCGCGCGGTTTGCCGAGGTAGTTGAGCATGACGTAAGGATGCACGGTCGAGACGGTCGGATGGGCGAAGGCGCCCGGGGCCTTGCCCGGCTTCACCCCGGCGTCGATCCAGCCCTTGTCGAAGAAGGGCTGGGCGATCTCGGCCATCTTCGGCGCGAAGGCGGCATAGGCGCCCATCACGGTGTCCCGGGCCTCGTCCCAGCCGACGACCTTGGGCGCGTCGAGCGGCAGCGGCGCGTTGCGGTCCCAGACCTGCAGGCGGTCGAGCCCCATCCATTTCGCCTTCAGCCGGTAGTAGCGGTGCGAGAGCTTGGGATAGGCCGCGACCACGGCGTTGCGCAGCGCCTCGACCACCTCGGGCTCGACATGGTTCGCGAGGTGCCGCCCGGTCTGCGGGGTCGGCATCTTGCGCCAGCGGTCGTGCACCTCCTTCTCCTTGGCCAGCGTGTTGTGCACCCGGGAGAAGAGCTTGATGTGCTTGTCGAAGACCGCCGCCAGCGCCCGCGCCGCCGCCTCGCGCTTGGCGCGGTCGGGGTCGGTCAAAAGGTTCAGCGTCGCCTCGAGGTTCAGCGGCTCCTCCTCGCCAGGCAGCTCGAAGGTGAGCCCCGCCATGGTCTCGTCGAAGAGCCGGTTCCAGGCCGCGGCGCCGACGACCGACTGGTCGTGCAGGAATTTCTCCAGCTCGTCCGACAGCTGATAGGGCCGCATCGCCCGCATCCGGTCGAAGACCGGCTTGTAGCGGGCGAGATCGGCATTGGCCGCCAGCAGCCCGTCGAGATGGCTTTCCTCCAGCCGGTTGAATTCGAGGCTGAAGAAGACGAGCGGCGTGGTGAAATCGGTCACCTTGTCCTGCTTGTCGGCCATGAACTTGGCGCGCTCGCTGTCCATGGTGTTCTGGTAGTAGCGCAGCCCCGCGTAGGACATCAGCCGCCCGGCGACGATGTCGATCTCCTCGTAGCGCAGGATGCAGGCCAGCAGAGCCTCCGCGTCGAGCGTCGCCAGCTTGCCCTCGTAATCGGCGGCGAAATCGGCGCAGGCTGTCTTCAGCCACCCCATGTCGCGCGCCACTTCCGGCGCGTCGGGGGCCGCGTAGAGGTCGGAGAGATCCCATTCTGGCAGGGAGCCGAACCCGCCGCTCGTGGCGTTGGCGTCGAAGACCGGGCGGGGAAGCGGCAGGGTCATGGGAAATCCTTTCGTGGTTTCACCTGATGTAGGCCGTGGCGGGGCGTGACTTCAACCCAGGCCCCTTCATCTTGGTCTAAATATCCCGGGGGTGCGGGGGCTGGCCCCCGCTCGCGGCCAGAAGCGCGCGCAGGTTGTCGATCGTGTCGATCTCGGCCACCGGCTTGTCCTGCCGCCAGCGCAGCATGCGCGGGAAGCGCAGGGCGATGCCGGACTTGTGGCGCGGGCTGGCTTGAATGCCCTCGAAGGCCAGCTCGAACACCAGTTCCGGCGGCACGCGGCGCACCGGGCCGAAGCGTTCCAGCGTGTGCTTCTTCACCCAGTCGGTGATCTTGCGGAATTCGGCGTCGGTGAGCCCGGAATAGGCCTTGGTGAAGGGCACCAGCTGGTCGCCGTCCCAGACGCCGAAGGTGAAGTCGGTAAAGAGCGTGGCGCGGCGACCGGAGCCGGATTGCGCGTAGAGCATCACCGCATCGACCGTGTAGGGATCGAGCTTCCATTTCCACCAGTCGCCGCGCTTGCGCCCGACGTGATAGGAGGAGGACAGGCGTTTCAGCATCAGCCCTTCGGAGTTCCGCTCGCGCGCGGTCAGGCGCTGCTCGGCCAGCGCCTCCCAACTGTCGAAGCTCAGGGCGGGCGAGGCGGAGAGCGGCAGGCCGGGAGGCAGGGCCGCGATGATCGCCTCGAGCCTTGCGCGGCGATGGGTGAGGGGGGCGCTGCGCAGGTCTTCGCCCGCGTCTTCCAGCAGGTCATAGGCCAGCAGATGCGCCGGGGCCTCGGTCAGCAGCTTCTTCGGCACCACCAGCCGCCCGATGCGCTTTTGCAGCGCGGCGAAGGGCAGGGGCGTGTCCTGCCCCCAGGCCAGCACCTCGGCGTCGATCACCGTGCCCTGCGGCAGGAAATCGGCCAGCGGCGCCAGTTCGGGGAAGCGGTCGGTGATCAGTTCCTCGCCGCGCGACCAGAGGGCGAAGGCCGAGGGTCTGTTGATCAGCTGGCCGCGGATGCCGTCCCATTTCCACTCCGCGAGCCAGTCCGCGGGGGCGCCCAGCGTTTCGGCCTCGGCCTCCAGCGGCGAGGCGAGGGCGAAGGGGTAGGGTTTCGACGCATCCGCCGCGGGGTCGTTCTCGCCGATCAGCGCGGCATAGGTGGTGGAGGTCGGCTTCCAGTCGCCCATCAACCGATGCGCCAGCGTGGTTTCCTCGATCCCCGTGGCGCGGGCGAGGGCGCGGGTCATCAGGCCCTGGCTCACCCCCATGCGGAAGCCGCCGGTGATGAGCTTGTTGAAGAGGAAGCGTTCCTCGGTGGTCAGCTGGTCCCAGGCGGCGAAGATGGCGGCCTTGCGCGCCTCAGCGGGCTGGCCAGTCAGCGCCATCAGTTCCTTGATCCATGTGGCGAGGCTGCGGTCGCTCTCGTGCTGCGGCGGCGGCAGGATCAGGGTGATGGTTTCCGACAGGTCGCCGACCACCGGATAGGCCTCTTCGAACAGCCAGAGCGGCAGGCCCGCCGCCTCGGAGGCCCATTCGCGCAGCTCGGTGGAATTCACCGCGCGCTTGGGGCGGCGGCCCGAGAGCAGCGCGATGGTCCAGAGCCGGTCCTCCTCGGGGGCGGTGGTGAAATACTCGGTCAGCGCCGCGACCTTGGCGGTGGTCTTGGTGGTCCGGTCGAGGGCCTCGAACAGGGTGGCGAAGCGTTTCATTCGACGAGCGGCTCCGGCTCGGCGGCTTCCTCGCCCTCGTATTCGGTCTCGACGATGCCCGCGTCATAGCCCTGGCTTTCCAGCCAGCGGCGGAAGACCGAGGTGTAGCCATGGGTGACGAAGACCCGCTCGGCCCCGGTGGCGCGGATCGCCTCGTTCAGCCCGTCCCAGTCGGCGTGGTCGGACATGACGAAGCCGCGGGCGAGGCCGCGGCGTCGGCGCACCCCGCGCAGTGCCATCCAGCCGGAGGCGAAGGCCTCGGCGGCGGGGCCGAAGCGGTTGGCCCAGGGGGTGCCGAGGGCCGAGGGCGGTGCGATGACGAGCGCGCCGGGATGGGCCTTGGCGTCGAAGCTCGGGGTAACATGGGTGGTAGGCGGCAGGACGATGCCCTGGTTGCGCATCACGACGGTGGTGGCTTCGACCGCGCCATGGGTCAGGATCGGACCGATGGACGGGTCGACCGCCGCCATGATGCGCTGCGCCTTGCCCAGAGAATAGGCGCCGATCACCGAGGCCCGGCCCTCGGCGGCATTCGCGGCCCACCACTGGTTCAGGTCGGCGGCGATCTGGGCCTGCGGGGTCCAGCGGAACACCGGCAGGCCGAAGGTGCATTCGCTGATGAAGGCGTGGCAGGCGACCGGCTCGAAGGGTTCGGAAAGCCCGTCCTCCGCCACCTTGTAATCGCCCGAGACCACCCAGACCTCGCCTGCCTCTTCCACCCGGATCTGCGCCGAGCCCGGCACATGGCCCGCCGGATGGAACGAGACGGTGACGCCGCCGATCGCCCGCCGCTCGCCATAGGCGATGGTGCGCAGGTCGATCTCGCCCAGCCGGTGGCGGATCACCGGCGCGGCAGCCTCGGTCGAGAGGTAGCGGCGGTGGCCCCAGCGGGCATGGTCGGAATGGCCGTGGGTGATGAGCGCCCGATCCACCGGACGCCACGGGTCGATGTAGAAATCGCCTGCGGCACAATAGATGCCGCGGTCGGTGAAGGTCAGGACGGGAGAGCGGGTCATGAAACGAGAATAGTGCGCAGGGGGCTGCCTGCCACTCGCGACTTCTGCATAAATTTCGGGCGGCGCTGAAACATATGATGCACAAAGTCACATTGCGCCCTTCCCCCGTCGAAAGGCGGCTGATTAACTGGCCGGAAGCTCCGGCAAGGGGCACGGGGGTGAAAGGCGTAACGTGACGACGTATTTCAATGAAATGTATGACTCCGGCAAGGTCCGCCTGCCCTATGCGCGGCTCGAGGACTGGACCCGCTCGATGCCCGCGGAATTGCGCGAAATGAAACAGGCCGAGGCCGAGGCGCTGTTCCGCCGCATCGGCATCACCTTCGCCGTCTATGGCGAGGGCGGCGACCCGGACCGGCTGATCCCCTTCGACATGTTCCCCCGCGTCTTCACCTCGGGCGAATGGGCGCGGCTGGAGCGTGGGATCAAGCAGCGGGCGCGGGCGTTAAACGCCTTTCTGGTCGATGTCTATGGCCGGGGCGAGATCGTGCGGGCCGGGCGCATCCCGGGGCGGCTCGTCTATCGCAACGCGGCCTACGAGAAGGCGGTGGTGGGCTTCGTGCCGTCGAAGGGCGTCTACTCCCATGTCGTCGGCATCGATCTGGTGCGGACCGGGGCCGAAGAGTTCTTCGTGCTGGAGGACAACTGCCGCACCCCCTCCGGTGTCAGCTACATGCTGGAGAACCGCGAGATCATGATGCGGATGTTCCCCGACCTGTTCCGCGGCAACCGGATCGAGCCGGTGGACAGCTATCCCGAAAAGCTGCGCCGCACGCTGGCCTCGGTCGCACCGACCAAGTGCCAGAGCGATCCGACCATCGTCATCCTGACGCCGGGGCATTTCAACTCCGCCTATTACGAGCACAGCTTTCTTGCCGATCTGATGGGGGTGGAACTCGTCGAGGGGCAGGATCTGTTCGTCGAGGGCGAGTTCGTCTTCATGCGCACCACCGAGGGGCCGAAGCGGGTGGATGTGATCTATCGCCGGATCGATGATGCCTACATCGATCCCTTGTGCTTCCGCCCCGACTCCATGCTGGGCATCCCCGGGCTGATGGATGTCTACCGCTCCGGCGGGGTGTCGATCTGCTCGGCGCCGGGGGCAGGGGTGGCCGATGACAAGGCGGTCTACACCTATGTGCCGGAGATGATCCGCTTCTATCTGGGCGAGGAGCCGCTGTTGAAGAACGTGCCGACCTGGCAATGCAGCAAGGGCGACGACTGCAAATATGTGCTGGAGAACCTGCGCGAGCTGGTGGTGAAGGAAGTGCATGGCTCTGGCGGCTACGGCATGCTGGTCGGCCCGAAATCCACCAAGGCCGAGATCGAGGCCTACCGCGCGCGGATCGAGGCCGACCCCGGCAATTACATCGCCCAGCCGACGCTGGCGCTCTCGACCACGCCGACCTTCGTCGACGAGGGCATCGCGCCGCGCCATGTGGACCTCAGGCCCTATTGCCTCGTGGGCGAGCGGGTGGAGCTGGTGCCGGGCGGGCTGACCCGCGTGGCCCTGACCGAGGGCTCGCTGGTGGTGAACTCGTCGCAGGGCGGGGGCGTGAAAGATACCTGGGTGCTGGCGGAGTGATGCGATGCTGAGCCGGACCGCCGACAACCTCTACTGGATCGCCCGCTACATGGAACGGGCCGAGACCATGGCCCGCCTCCTGGAAGTGGGCTCGCGCATCTCGCTGCTGCCCACCGCGCATGGCTATCGCAACGAGTGGGACAGCCTGCTGCAGGCCTCGGGCACCGCCTTCGGCTTTCACCAGAAATATGCAGAAGCCGAGCAATGCGACATCGAGAGCTATCTGTTCTTCGATCTCGACAACCCGTCCTCCGTCGCCACCTGCATCAGCCGGGCGCGGGAGAATGCGCGGATCGTGCGGACGGCGCTGACGGCGCAGGTCTGGGACGCGCTGAACACCGCCTTCCAGGAGCTGCGCGCGCTGGAGAAGACGCCGCGGCACAAGCTGGAGCTGTCGCGGCTGACCGACTGGACGATGCGCCATGCCGCCATGGTGCGGGGGGCGATCGACGCTACCTTGCTGCGCAACGACGGCTGGGATTTCCTGAACCTCGGCTACTATCTCGAACGCTCGGACAACACCGCGCGGCTGATGGACGTGAAATATTACGTGCTGCTGCCGCGGGTGGAATTCGTGGGCTCGGGCCTCGACAACTACCAGTGGACCACGCTGCTGCGCGCCATGTCGGCGCATCGGGCGTTCCACTGGGCCTATGGTGGCGAGGTGACGGCGCGCAAGATCGCCGATTTCCTGATCCTCAACCGGCAATGCCCGCGCTCGCTCATCACCTGCGCCGAGGGGATTACCGGCCATCTGGCGCGGCTGGAGCGCAACTACGGCAAGAGCTCGCGCGCACAGCAGATGGCGCAGCAGCTGGAGGCGGGGCTGGCGGCGCTGAGCGTGGAAGAGATCATCGAAGAGGGCTTGCACGAGTTCCTCACCCGTTTCATCGGTGACATCGCCTCGCTGGGCGGCGTCGTGTTCGAGACCTATCTGAGCGGAGATGTGCGATGATCCTGACGGTCGATCATGTGACGCTCTATCGCTACGACCGCCCGGTGCGCGGGCTGGTGCAGAGCCATCGGCTGATGCCCTCGACCTGCACCGGGCAGCGCGTGGTGAACTGGACGGTGACGGTGACGGACGGGCTGGCGGGTGGCGCCTTCCGCGACGGGGCGGGTGACTGGATCCAGGGCTGGTCGGTGCCGGGGCCGGTGTCGGAGGTGGCGGTGACGGTGCGCGGCACGGTCGAGACCAAGGATCAGGCCGGCGTGCTGCGCGGCCACCGCGAGCTGACGCCGCCCGACTGCTATCTGCAGAGCACCCCCTTCACCCGCAGCGACCTGGCGCTGGCCGAGATCGCGGCGGCGGTGGCGGGAAGCGACGACAAGCTCGACGCGGCGCATCGGCTGGCGGCGCAGGTGGCCGAGGCCATCGCCTACACGCCGGGGGCGACGACGGCCACCACCACCGCCTCTGAAGCCCTGGCGCTGGGCAAGGGGGTCTGTCAGGACCACGCCCATGCGCTGATCGCCGTGGCGCGCGAGGCGGGGCTGCCGGCGCGCTATGTCTCGGGTTATCTGCTGGTCGAGGACGAGAACGAGGGGCAGGAGGCGGCCCATGCCTGGGCCGAGGTCTGGGTCGGCGGGCTGGGATGGGTCGGATTTGACCCAGCCAACCGTTGCTGCCCGGATGACCGCTATATCCGGTTGGGATCGGGCCTCGACGCACAGGATGCTGCGCCGATCCGGGGGACGGCGCGGGGCACGGGGTTCGAAAAACTGGACGTCACGGTTGCGGTTCAGGCCGTGCAGCAATAGGTTCGCGCCAAACCAAGCGATCGGAACGACTCAATGACCTACTGTGTGGGACTCCTTCTGAACGACGGCGCGGTTCTGCTGTCGGACACCCGCACCAATGCCGGGTTCGACAACATCGCGATCTACCGCAAGATGTTCGTCTTCGAGGTGCCGGGCGAGCGGGTCATCACCATCCTGACCGCGGGCAGCCTGTCGGTGACCCAGACCACGATCGCCCGGCTGCGCGACGCGATGAACGACCCCGAGTCGGATGAAGAGACCTCGATCATGAAGGCGCCGACCATGCTGAAGGCGGCGGAGATCATCGGCAACATGCTGGCCAAGGTCCGCGCCGATATCGACGACAAGCTGTCGGCGATGCGGCAGGGCGCCTCGGCCAGTCTGATCGTCGCCGGGCAGCGCAAGGGCGGCGAGATGCGGATGTTCCTCATCTATCCCGAGGGCAATTTCATCGAGGCGACCGAGGACACGCCCTTCCTGCAGATCGGCGAGCACAAATACGGCAAGCCGATCCTCGACCGCGTGGTGAAGATGGACACCCCCATGGCCGATGCGCAGAAGGCGGTGCTGCTGTCGATGGATTCGACGCTGCGCTCCAACCTGTCGGTGGGGATGCCTCTGGACATGGCGGTGATCGAGCGGGACGCCTGCCGGGTGACGCTGCGGCGGCGGATCGAGGCGGGCGACGAGGGTTTCCGCGCGATGAGCGAGGCCTGGTCGCAGGCGCTGCGCGACGGCTTCAGCCAGATCAAGATCTAGCGGTTCGCCTCGAAGAGCGCGGTGGCGCTGTCGAGAAAGCCGCGGCGGATCGCCGGGATCTCCATCAGGATCTCATGCTCGGCCCCCGGCACGATCTGCAGGCTGCCGCCGGGCCAGGAGGCCATGCGGGTGTGGATCGGGCCGACATCGACCACCCGCTCCGCCGAGCCGACGGCGCAGAAGGCGGGGACGGGCGGGGCGGCGCGGGCGGCCAGCTGGCGGCACTCGACCAGGGCCGCATGCAGCCAGCCGAGGCTGGGGCCGGCCAGCCCCAGCTCGGGCACGGCGGCGACCTGCGCCTTCATCCAGGCGAACATCTCGGGGTCGGTGGTCAGCACGTTGCCGGCGAAGGTCGCGTCGGTCATGTAGCTGGCGCGGGCGGTGCCGGGCGCGTAGCGGTGCGACTGCTGCAGGAGGCGCGAGATCAGCGAGAGCTGCATCGCCACGATCCGCGTCGCGGGCTTCAGCCGGAGCCCCCACATCGGCGCGCAGAAGGCCGCGGCCTTCACCCCGAGCCCGCGATGGAGCGCCCGGAGCCCGATGCAGCCGCCCATCGAATGCGCCATGAGATAGCGCGGGCCGGGCAGGCCCAGCTCGTCCACCAGCCGCTCCAGCGCCTGCAGGTCGAGCTGGTATTCGGCGAAATCGTCGACATGGCCGGTGAGCGGATCGGACAGTGTGCGGTCCGACAGGCCCTGGCCGCGCCAGTCGATCGTCGCCGTGGCATAGCCGCGTGCCGCCAGATCGGCGGCGGCACGGCCGTATTTCTCGACATATTCGGTGCGCCCGGGCAGGAGCAGCACCGTGCCGCGCCTGCCTTCGGGCCAGACCGCTGCCCGGAGCCGCAGGCCGTCGATGCTCCGCAGCCAGCGGGCAAAGCCGCCGGGCGGGCCTTCGGCCAGCGGATGCAGCGGGGCGTCGGTCAACTGAGTGCCGCGCCGACTTTCATCGCCATGGGAATCGAGCCGTCGACCGCGAGCTTGCCCGACATATAGGCCATGGTCGGGTTCATCTCGCCGTCGAGGATGGCGCGGAACACGTCGGCGGTGGCGGTCATCGTCACGTCGGCCTCGCCGTCGCCGGCCCGCACCCCGGTCTCGTCCATGAGGATCGACCCCTCGTCCTCGATGATGAACTTCGCCGTGCCGTCGAAGCTGCTGACCTTCTGGGAAAGCTGCGCGACGGCAGCCTCGATGACCTTGCTCATGTCGAGCCTCCTGCTGGTGCCTTTTTCGTGAGGCAAGGGATATGGCAATTTGCTGCGCTCACGTTACATTCGGACTATGAAAGCGCATCGGCTGTTTCACAATCGTATCGTTGCGGCAGCGCTGCCGATTTTTCTGCTCTGCGCCGGGCTTCCCAGCCATGCCGCGCCGCTGGACGATCTCTTTTCCCGGCTGAAGTCGGCGGATGCGCGCGAGGCAGGGCGAATCGAGCGCGAGATCTGGAACGAGTGGTCGAAATCGGGCTCGGCCTCGGCGGATCTGCTGCTGCAGCGCGGGCGCGACGCGATGGAGGCGGGCGACGGCAAGCTGGCGGTGGAGCATTTCACCGCGCTGATCGACCATGCCCCCGACTTTGCCGAAGGCTGGAACGCGCGGGCCACGGCGTATTTCTCGGTGGGGCAATATGGCCCGTCGATCAGTGACATCGGCCGGACGCTGACGCTGAACCCGCGCCATTTCGGCGCGATGGCGGGGCTCGGCGCGATGATGGAGGAGATGGGCCATCCCGAGAAGGCGCTGGAAGCCTATCGGGCGGCGCTTGCTATACATCCCCATCTCAACGGGGTAGAGGACGCTCTGAAGCGGCTGGAAGCCAAGGCGGCCGGGCAGGAACTGTAAGGCAGGCACTGATGCGCGCGACCGCGAGGGTCACGGCGGTCCTCGGGCCGACCAATACCGGCAAGACCCATTACGCCATCGAACGGATGCTCGGGCATCGCACGGGAGTCATCGGCTTTCCGCTGCGGCTGCTGGCGCGCGAGGTCTACGACAAGATCGTCGCCCTGCGCGGTCCCTCGGTGGTGGCGCTTGTCACCGGCGAGGAGCGCATCGTGCCGGACCGGACGCAATACTGGGTCTGCACCGTCGAGGCGATGCCGCAGGAGATCGGTGCGGATTTCGTGGCAGTGGACGAGATCCAGCTTTGCGGCGATCCCGAGCGCGGGCACGTCTTCACCGACCGGCTGCTGAGGGCGCGGGGGCTGGTGGAGACCATGTTCCTCGGGTCGGACGTGATGCGGGGAGCCATTGCCGCGCTTGTGCCGCACGTGACCTTCATGCGGCGCGAACGGTTCTCGACGCTGAGCTGGTCAGGTTCGAAAAAGATAAGCCGGATGCCGCCACGCAGCGCCATCGTCGGGTTTTCGGTTGATAATGTCTATGCCATCGCCGAACTGATCCGCCGCCAGAAGGGTGGCTGCGCCGTGGTCATGGGGGCCTTGAGCCCGCGGACGCGCAATGCGCAGGTGGCACTCTACCAGAACGGCGACGTGGATTATCTAGTGGCGACCGATGCCATCGGCATGGGGCTGAACCTCGACATCGACCATGTGGCCTTCTCGGCCACGTCGAAATTTGACGGGCGGCGGATGCGGCATCTGTTCCCGCACGAGCTGGGCCAGATCGCCGGGCGGGCCGGGCGGCACATGGACAACGGCACCTTCGGGGTGACCGGCGAGGCGCGACCACTCGACGACGGGGTGATCGACGCGATCGAGAACCACCGCTTCGCGCCGATCCAGAAGCTGCAATGGCGCAACGAGGCGCTGGAGTTCGGCAGCGTCGAGCGGCTGATCGCCAGTCTGGAAGAGCCGACCGCCAACGAGTGGTTGACCCGCTCGCGCGAGGCGGACGACCTTCAGGCGTTCAAGGTGCTCTCGGACCAGCCCGAGGTGCAGGACCGCCTGTCGGGGCCGCAGTCGATCCGGCTCCTGTGGGATGTCTGCCGCATCCCGGATTTCCGCGGCAAGTCGGGAGCCGAACATACCACGCTGCTGGCGCGGATCTTCGACTTCCTGCAGGCGGGCAAGGTGCCCAACGACTGGCTCGCCCGCACCATCGGTCGTATCGATCGCACCGATGGCGATATTGACGCGCTGTCGAAACGGCTGGCCTATATCCGGACGTGGACCTATGTGGCGCAGAGACGCGGCTGGGTCGAAGACGAAAGCCATTGGCGCGACGAAACGCGCGCTGTAGAAGACCGCCTGTCGGATGCGCTGCACGCGCAGCTGACTCAGAGATTTGTCGATCGGCGCACATCCGTGCTGATGCGCCGGTTGAAGCAAAAGGAGAGCCTTGTGGCCGAGGTGAATGACAAGGGTGAAGTGACGGTGGAAGGCGAATTCGTCGGCCGCCTCGAGGGGTTCCGCTTCCGACAGGATGCGTCCAATTCGCCCGACGAGGCGCGCACCCTGCGGCAGGCTGCCGTTCAGGCGCTGCGGCCGGAGTTCCACCTTCGGGCGGACAAGTTCTACAACTCGCCCGATACCGAGATGGATTTCACCGAGCAGGGGGGCCTGATGTGGGGCACTCAGGCGGTGGGCAAGCTCGTTGCCGGTGCAGAGGCGCTGCGTCCGCAGGTCGAGGCGTTCGTCGACGAGGATGCGGGCCCCGATGTGGCCGAGAAGGTCCGTCGCCGGCTGCAGCATTTCATCGACCGCAAGGTGGCTGCGCAGTTCGAGCAGTTGCTGGCGATGAGCCGCGACGAGGCGCTGACGGGCCTTGCCCGGGGCTTTGCCTTCCGGCTGGTCGAGGGGCTGGGTCTGCTGCCGCGCGAGGCGGTGAACGAGGACGTCAAGGCGCTGGATCAGGACGCCCGCTCGGCGCTGCGCAAGCATGGCGTGCGCTTCGGACAGTTCACCATCTTCCTGCCGCTGCTGCTGAAGCCCGCGCCGACCCGGCTGCGGCTGGTGCTGTGGTCGCTGGCCAACGGCCTGCAGGAGTTCCCCGAAAGCCCGCCTCCGGGCCTCGTGACCATCCCGAACCTGCCGGACGTGCCCAAGCAGCATTACACGCTGGCGGGCTATCATCCGGCGGGCGCCCGGGCGATCCGCATCGACATGCTGGAGCGTCTGGCTGACCTCCTGCGCGCCAAGGACAGCCGCGCGGGCTTCGAGGCGACGCCGGAGATGCTGTCGATCACCGGCATGACGCTGGAGCAGTTCTCGGGGCTGATGGCCGGGCTGGGCTACAAGGCCGAGCCGGGCGAGCGGCCGAAGGTGAAGCCGGAAGCGGCTGCGCCGGCAGCGGAGACCGCTCCGGAAGCCGCCGAACCGGCGGCGGAAGCCGAGGCCGTGCCGGAGGCCGTCGAGGCCACGGCTGACGCTTCCGACGTGGCGCCGGCCGAGGCGCCCGTGACCGAAGAGGCCCCGATCGAGTCGGCTGCCGATCCGGTCGCCGCCGAGCCCGAAGCTCCGGCTGCTCCGGTAGAGATGGAGTCGTTCTACACCTTCACCTGGGCCCCGCGTCCGCGTGGTGGCGAGGGCCGTGGCCCGCGTCGCGGCAACGATCGGGCCCCGCGCGAGGGGCAGGGGGCGCCACGGGGCGACCGTGGCCCGCGGCATGGTGACGCAGCCAAGCCCGCCCAGAGCACCGAAGCCGGGGCCGAGGCACCGCGCCCGCCGCGCGAGCCCCGGCAGGACCGGGGCGAGGGGTTCAAGGGCAAGCCGAAGGGCAAAGGCGGCAAGCCGCAGGAGCGCGGCGACCGGGGCGGCAAGGGCGGCGACCGCTCGAACCAGCCCAAGGTCTTCGAATCGCGCCCGGCGCGCAGCGAGAAGATCGACCCCGACAACCCCTTCGCCGTTCTCGCGGCGCTGCGGGACCGGACCTGACAGCGCGTGCGGCCCACCTCGCAGGAGGGGCCCGCACGGGCGACGATGCGGCTCGACAAATGGCTGGTGCAGGCCCGGTTCTTCAAGACCCGTGGCCTGGCCTGCGAGTTGTGCGAGGCCGGGCGGGTGCGGGTGAACGGACAGCGCACCTCCAAGCCCGCCTATGCGGTGGGGGCTGGCGACGTGCTGACCTTTCCGCAGGGCGGTCGCGTCCGTCTGATCCGCATCCTCGGGCTCGCCGTGCGGCGCGGACCTGCGACAGAGGCTGCGTCGCTTTATCTCGACCTTGATGCCCCCGAGGGCCCGGAAAGGGTCGCTTCGCCGCTTGATTGATCCCGGCGAGTGGATTAGCTAACGCCCGAAACCAAGAAAGACAGGTTCCTGCCATGACCTATGTGGTGACCGACAACTGCATCGCCTGCAAATACACCGACTGCGTCGAAGTCTGCCCGGTGGATTGCTTCTATGAGGGCGAGAACATGCTGGTCATCCACCCGGATGAGTGCATCGACTGCGGCGTCTGCGAGCCGGAATGCCCCGCCGATGCCATCCGCCCGGACACCGAGCCGGACATGGAGGACTGGGTCGAGTTCAACCGGAAATACTCCGAGATGTGGCCGGTGATCGTCACCAAGAAGGACCCGCTGCCCGAGGCCGCGGCGCTCGACGGTCAGCCCGGCAAGCGCGCCACGCATTTCTCGGAAGCCCCGGGCGAGGGCGGCTGATACCCGCCGGATGGGTGCGGCATTCTGACCTTTGTGGCCCAAGACAGGCCCGATTTCCGCATCTCGCGGGAATGTGCAAGGATTCCAACCAAATCTCCCTGCCGCCAGCCGTTGCGCCGCAGTTGGAATCACCTGCTTTTTGTGATATACAGTTGTCATAAACAAGCACGGACGCCTGACACCACTTCAGAGCTGCTCGCCTGAGGTGGAATTTCTACCGACATTTTTTCAGCAACATCGCCGGGGTTGCCGCCCCGGTCGGTGAAATGTCGTGGAAAAGGGACCGCATCGAGGAAGCGAACTGAATGACCAAGACCAAGAAGCCCGAGTTTCGTCCCAACGAATTCGTTGTCTACCCCGCGCATGGCGTGGGCAGGATCATCTCGATCGAGGAGCAGGAGATCGCCGGTCTCCACCTCGAGCTGTTCGTGATCTCCTTCGAGAAGGACAAGATGACGCTGCGGGTGCCGACCCACAAGGCGACCGAGATCGGCATGCGCTCGCTGTCATCGCCCGACGTGGTGACCAAGGCGCTCGACACGCTGAAGGGCAAGGCGCGGGTGAAGCGGGCGATGTGGTCGCGCCGTGCGCAGGAATACGAGCAGAAGATCAACTCGGGCGATCTGATGTCGATCGCCGAAGTGGTGCGCGACCTGCACCGCACCGACGACCAGCGCGAACAGTCCTATTCGGAGCGTCAGCTCTATGAAGCCGCGCTGGAGCGCCTGACCCGCGAAGTCGCCGCCGTCTCGGGCGTGGACGAGGCCGGGGCGCAGAAGACGGTCGACGCCGTTCTGGTCGGCCGCGCCGCCTGATCCGTCAGCGAAGCAGAGATCGAGCCGCAGCCCGCAACGGCTGCGGCTTCGTCATGTCAGGGCCGCCGCTGCCACAGCGAGCGTCGCCACCTCGGCCAGCTGCTGCGAGGCGCCGAGGATGTCGCCGGTCTGCCCGCCGATCTTGACCTGCGCGAGCCGCGCCAGGGCGAGGCAGAGGAGTGCTGCGAGGGCGATCATGCCGAAGGCCGCGCTTCCCATCAGGAGAAGCGCGAGCCCCATTCCCAGTGCCGTCGCGAGGGCCGCCGTGCCCGGCTCCGGCACGCCGACCGCCTTGGAGAGCCCGCCGCCCCGGGCATTGGGCATCGCCACCATCATCAGCACCAGAGGCACCCGCGACAGCGCCCCCGCCGCCAGAAGCGCCGCCCAGCCGCCTGCCGCGAGCAGCGCCGTCAGCGCCGACCAGCGGGCAAGCCCCAAGACGAGCAGCGCCATGACGCCATAACTGCCGATGCTGCTGTCCTTCATGATCTCGAGCCGCCGCGCCTTGTCCCAGCCGCCCCAGAGCCCGTCGGCGGTGTCGGCGAGCCCGTCCTCGTGCATCGCCCCGGTGGCCATCGCCTGCGCCCCGAGCGCCGCCGCTGCCGCGACACCGTTCGGCAGGCCGAGCCAGAGCGCGGCGGCCCCCGCCAGCACGCCGACGGCGCCGATGACCACGCCGACCAGCGGGAAGGCCCAAGCGGCCTCGGCCCCGCGCGGGGTCAGGCCGGTCTGCGGGAAGGGCAGGCGGGTCAGCAGCCCGAGGGCCGACCTCAGATCCGTGAGCGCCTGCGACAGCCTGTCTCTCAACCTCATGACGCACCTTTCCGCGCTGGCCCTTCACCGGCTTTGTGGTTACCCAAGCCGCAACGCAGGAGCAACGAAGGAACGCAGATGCAAGCCCCGTTCACCACCCTCACCGGATTTCGCGCCGTGCTGCAGACCCTGCCCGACGCCGATGCGGCAGCCCGCAGCGCGGCGGAGGAGCGCAACGGCCAGCTGACCAAGCCCGCGGGCTCGCTCGGCCGGCTGGAGGAGCTGGCGGTCTGGTATGCGGGCTGGCGCGGCGAGGGGCGGCCCCGGCTGGAGCGCCCGCAGGTGGTGATCTTCGCCGGCAACCATGGCGTCGCGGCGCGCGGCGTCTCGGCCTTTCCGCCCGAGGTGACGGCGCAGATGGTCGGCAATTTCGAGGCGGGCGGTGCCGCGATCAACCAGCTCTGCAAGACCTTCGGCGCGAAGATGTCGGTGGTGCCGCTGCATCTCGACGTGCCGACCGAGGACTTTACCCAAGGCCCGGCAATGACCGAGGAGCAGATGGTGGCGGCGCTGACCGCGGGCTGGCAGGCGGTGGACCCGACGGCGGATCTCTTCATCACCGGCGAGATGGGCATCGGCAACACGACCCCCGCCGCTGCTGTGGCCTGCGGCCTCTATGGCGGCACGGCGGCGGAGTGGACGGGGCGCGGCTCGGGCGTCGATGACGGCGGGCTGGCGCTGAAGACCCGGGTGGTGGAGCAGGGGCTCGCACGCCATGCCGAAGCGCTCTCCGACCCGCTGGAGGTGCTGCGCTGCCTCGGCGGGCGGGAGCTGGCCGCGATGGCGGGCTCGATCGCGCGGGCGCGGCTGGCGCGGATTCCGGTGATCCTCGACGGTTTCATCTGCACGGTCTCGGCGGCCGTGCTGGAATGCGTGTCTGCGGGCGCGCTCGACCATGCGGTGGCGGGCCATGTCAGCCGCGAGGGGGCGCATCGGGTGCTGCTGGGCAAGCTCGGCAAGGAGCCGCTGCTCGACCTCGGGCTGCGGCTGGGCGAGGCGAGCGGGGCGGTGCTGGCGCTGAGCGTGCTGAAGGCCGCGGTGGAGTGCCATTCCGGCATGGCGACCTTCGCCGAGGCCGGGGTGTCGGGCGGCTGACCGCCCGGTTCCAGCCGCGTGACCTCAGCCGCGCGGCATCTGCAGGGCGAGCATCCGGCTGCCCTTGCGGTAGCGCAGTTCGTTGGTGGTGATGGCGGCGACAGTGCCGCCATCCAGACGATCCCCGACCGTGACGCGGCTGTATCGGCCATTGGACTGCCGGACCAGCGCGTAGCGGTTCGACGAGGTGCCGTAGACGCCGATCAGGTTCAACTGGCGCAGGTTGATGGCATTGGCGAAAGTGGCCTGCTGCGCGACCGAGGCACGGGTCGGAATGCGCGGGGCGACGGCGGCGACCACCTCGGGCTCCTCCATCTCTTCCGGCTCGACCCGGGCGATGGCGGCGGCGGCAGGCGCTGCCGCGGGCTGCTGCACGGCGGCGGCGACGGCGGCCTCGATGGCGCCGGAGAAATCGCTGGGGCGGGTGGCCGGGCGGCGTGAGACGGCGATGGCCAGCGGGCTGATCGAACCATCGGCGGCTGCAGCAACATCGGGAATGTCGTCGGGACGCGGCGCGGGGGCAACCATCCGAAGCGTGGCGCCCTGAGCGGCGTCTTGCGCGGTCTCCACATCGGGCACCATGCCGGCGGGCCGCAGGCGCGGGCGCAGCGAGGCGGTCTGCGTCGCCTCCTCGGGGGCGATGGCGGCGTCATCCTCGGCAGCGGGCGCGGGCTCCAGCGCGGCGGGGCGGCTGCGTGGGCGGGCGTCGGCCAACGCCGGATCGGCATAGGGCTCGGGCGCAGTGGCGGCAGGCGCGGTCTGCAGGATGGCGCCGGGGGTGGTGGAGGCTGCGGCCTCGTTGGCGGCCGCTTCGGGCGCTGCGGCTTCGGGCACCTCGGGCGCGGGGCGCGATGGCGGATTGATCGGCGGCGCCCCGGCGACGAGGAGGAAGCCGCCCGGCGCCACGATGCCTTCGGCGGTGGGCACGATCATCCCGTCGGCGTCGAATTCGTAGACCGTGCCGAAGGGCGGCGGCGGCATCTGCGCACCGGGGGCGGCATCGGGGGCGACCGGCGGGTTGGGCAGCGCCACCGCGTCGAGCGTCGGCTGCGGCGCGTCCATCGCGGTCAGGAAGATCTCGTCCTGCGCGCTTTCCGGCGTTGCCGTGCCGGAGGCGGCAGGCAGGGCGCTGGCAGTCTCGGCCACCTGCGGCGCCTCGGCGGCGGGAGCAACGGCTGCGACCTCCTCGGCTGCCGGTTCGACGGCGGCGGGAGCCTCGACGCTGCCCGCGCTGGCGGTGCTCGCCATGCTGTCGGGAGCGATCGCCGCATCGGCTTCGGCCTCGGCCTCCGGCAGGGCGGCGAACTCCGCCGGGTCCTGCAGGTCGGCCAGCATTTCCTCGTCAACGCCGGGAAGGGCCGAGATCTCGCTGCTCGGGGCCTCCTCGCTGGCGGAGCCGGAGAAGGAGGTCCAGGCGGCGATGGCGGCAAGCACCAGCAGCAGGATCACCGTCAGGATCAGCCCGAGATGGCGCGGCTTGCCACGCTGCGGCAACTGGCGCGCGCCGAAGGTGCCCATCGAATTGCCCTTGGCGGCCGACGGGGCCGGGGCGGGCGAGGCCGGAAGCGGCGGGATCGCCGGCTGCGGCGCGGGCTTGGCGGGCTTGCGGTTGCGCGAGCCGGGGATGCCGGGCGCGGTGACCGACAGACCCGAGGCCCGCTGTGCGGCGGGGGCGGGACCGGCGCCGAAGGGCTTGGCCGCGACGGGGCGTGGCGGTGTGGCGGAGCGTTCCGGCGCGGCGCCGGGTTTCGCCCCGCGGACGGGCTTGCCGCCAAACGCCGGACCGGCGGGCGCGAGGCTCGCCTCGGCGGCGCGGCGGCTGGAGAAGGCCGCAGCCTGCTCGGCAGCCTCGCCGACCTCGACATAGGGCGCTTCCGGGATCTCCGCTTCGGAAACCGAGGGTTGCGCGCGTTGCTTCACCGGCTGCGGCGGCGTGACCGGCGCAAACGGCGGCAGGTCGCGGGCATGCGGGATCGGCTTGTCGCTGCGCGTGAAGGGCGGCGGCACGAATTCCGGCTCGGCGGGCGGCAGGGCTTCGGGCGCCGCTTCGGATGTCTCGGGCTCGGGCGCCGGCAGGCCGGGTTCGTCGGCGGCCGCTGCCGCGGCTGGGGCTTCCTTGGCAGGCGGCAGGATCACGTCGGCGAAACGCTCGGCCAGAACTTCGGGCTCGGGCGTGGCGAGGAGCTTGGTGGCAGGCGGCGCAACGGGCTCGGCTTGGGCCTCGGGTTGCGGTCCCTCGACTTCGGGCCTCTCTTCGACGGGGCCGGGCTCGGCCTCGGGCGGAAGCTCGGCCACAACGTCGCCTTCCAGCGTCTCGGGCAGCGGCGCGGCAGTTTCCGGTTCCGGCAGCACGGCGGCTTCGGGTTCGGGCAGCGCGACGGGGGCCGCCTCGGCGGCGGGCGGGCCCTCAGCCCCGATCAGGCGGACAACCTCCTGATCGCGCTCGACCTTCTCACCTTTTGGCAGGCGCTTCTGCGCGCCGCCGGTGGTGCCGAACCACGGCTCCTTGCCGAACTGGTCAGCCTCGGGGGCGGCGACGAAGGACAGCGGGTTGAACTGATGTTCCTCCGCGAACTCCTCGGCTTCCTTCAGCGTCTCGCGGGCGACGACGGCAACCTTCACCGTCTCGCCCGTGCCATGCCAGTCGAAGACCAGCTCCCTCACCGCATAGGGGGTCAGCCCTTCGAGGGCGGCGCGGATCTGCGACCGGCGTGCACCATTGTCCGGGCCCGGCGCTGTCACCTCGGTGTAGAGGATCTGCGAATTGGGCAGGACGATCTTGGTGGTGAGACCCGCCGATGCCGTTCCGTCTACCGTCGCGCGCAGGGCGCCGAGGGCTTCGGGAAGATCCGGCGCGTCGAAGGGAACGCTTCCGATATCCCGCCAACCATCCGCTGTCCGTTGCAGAAGGCCGACGCTGTCGGAAGTCAGATTGAGGGCAAAACTGGGTTTCATTTCGCGGGTCTAGCACATTTGCGGGGAATTCGGGGAGTCTGCCGGCGCGACGCCCTACTACCTATAGCAGGTTTTTGCCGAAGGGAAGGAAAACACCCAAGGATCGGCTTGCGAGCGCCGTCACAACTATGAAATCTCGCACCTTACCCTGGAGGATGAACCATGCGACTTCTCAACGCCCTGCTGCTGGCCTCGGCCCTTGTTCTGCCCGCCGCCGCCGCGCTGGCCCAGGCCGAAAGCCCCCGCATCACCGTCACCGGCACCGGGTCGGTGGACAGCAGGCCCGACATCGCGACGATCTCGCTCGGCGTGACCACGCAGGGCGGAACGGCCGCCGAGGCGATGGGGCGCAACTCCGAAGAGCTGGGCCGGGTGCTGGAGCGGCTGCGCGCCTCCGGGATCGAAGACCGTGACCTTCAGACCTCGGGGCTCTCGCTCAACCCGAACTGGACGAACAACAGCGACGGCAGTGCCGCGACGATCAGCGGCTACGTCGCCTCGAACCAGCTGACGATCCGGGTGCGCGCGCTGGACAAGCTGGGCAGCATCCTCGACGCCTCGGTGCAGGATGGTGCCAACACGCTGAACGGCGTGAGTTTCGGGCTGGCCGATCCGAAGCCGCTGGAGGATGAGGCGCGCAAGCGGGCGGTGGCCGATGCCGCCGCGCGGGCCGCGCTGCTGACCACGGCGGCGGGGGTGCAACTGGGGCAGGTGCTGTCGATCAGCGAGGGCGGCGGCTACCAGCCGCCGATGCCGATGTACCGCATGGAGGCGACGATGGATGCGGCGGTGCCGGTGGCCGAGGGAGAGGTTTCGACCGCGGCCACGGTGACGGTGGTCTACGCGATCAACCAGTAATCGTAATCTCGACATGAGCTTACGGGGCGGCCTTCACGCGAGGGCCGCCCCGTTTCCGTTCAGGCCGTGGCTTTGGTCAACGCCTGATCCAGATCGGCGATCAGGTCCTCGGCATCCTCGATCCCGATCGACAGCCGCACTACATTGGGCGCCGCCCCCGAGGCGATCTGCTGCGCCTCGGTCAACTGGCGATGCGTCGTCGAGGCCGAATGGATCACCAGCGACCGCGTGTCGCCGAGGTTCGCCACATGCGAGAACAGCTCCAGCCCGTCGACCAGCTTCACGCAGGCGTCATAGCCGCCCTTCACCGCGAAGGTGAACAGCGCCCCCGCGCCCTTCGGGCAGATCCGGGCGATGCGGTCGTGATAGGGCGAAGACGCGAGGCCGGCATAGGTGACGTAGTCGACGCGCGGATCGGCCTCCAGCCACTCGGCGACCTTCTGCGCATTGGCGACATGCTTGGCCATGCGCAGGCTCAGCGTCTCGATCCCCATCAGCGTGTAATGCGCGCCCTGCGGGTTCATGGTCATGCCGAGATCGCGCAGACCGACGGCGATGGAGTGGAAGGTATAGGCCATCGGCCCCAGCGCCGCATGGAAGGTGAGGCCATGATAGGCGGGCTCCGGTTCCGACAGGCTGGGGAACTTGCCCGAGGCCGACCAGTCGAACTTGCCCGAGTCCACCACCACGCCGCCGGTGACGGTGCCGTTGCCGGTGAGGTACTTGGTCGCCGAATGCACCACCAGCGTCGCGCCATGGTCGATGGGGCGGGTGAGCCAAGGCGTCGCGGTGGTGTTGTCGACGATCAGCGGCAGGCCGACGCGGTTCGCCACTTCGGCCACGGCGTCGAGATCGGTGATGTAGCCGCCCGGGTTGGCGATGGTCTCGCAGAAGATGGCGCGGGTGTCGTCATCCACCGCCGCCTCGAGTGCTGCCAGATCGTCGAAATCGACGAACTTGGCCGACCAGCCGAAGCGCTTGATCGTCTGGCTGAACTGCGTGATGGTCCCGCCGTAAAGCCTTGTCGAGGCGACGATATTCCGCCCCGGCCCCACCAGCGGAAACAGCGCCATGATCTGCGCGGCGTGCCCCGAGGAGCAGCAGATCGCCCCGGCCCCGCCCTCCAGCGCGCAGACCCTTTCGGCCAGGGCCGAGACGGTCGGGTTGGTCAGCCGCGAATAGATGTAGCCGACCTCCTCCAGCCCGAAGAGCCGGGCAGCGTGGTCGGCATCCTTGAAGACATAGGCGGTGGTCTGGTAGATCGGCACCTGCCGCGCGCCGGTCGCCGGGTCGGGCTTGGCCCCGGCATGGATCTGCAGCGTGTCGAAGCCGAGTGTGCGTGGTTCGGTCATGGTCATCCCCCCGTGAGCCTGAATGGTCATCGTGACGCTAGGGGAAAGACCGGCGCGGGGCAACGGCGGGCTGGGGCCTCCGACGCTACCGCTCCCAGAGACCCGCGCGCTTCAGGATGCTGCGGATCGTCTGCTCGCGGCGCGGCAGGGCGGTGCGGTCGAAGAGGGCGCGGGCCTCTGCGCCCTTCTTCTGGTAGATCATGCGGCGGAAGGGCGGGTAGGTCTTGAGCACCTTCTTCACCGCGTTCTGCGCGGCCAGTTCCTCCAGAAACCGCACCACAAGGTCGCTTTCGCGGGCATAGAGCAGCGGCATCAGCCGCCAGTGGCAGGTGACATCGCCGTCGAGACCGGCCAACGCAGGCCCGGGCCGCCCGCCGCCGAGCGCGTGGATCACCAGCGGCAGGGCGATCTGGTCGAGCCAAGGGTCGAGCGACTGGCCGAGCAATTCAGGCGGGGGATCGTCGCGGATGCTCTGCGCGTAGTCGAGGAAACGTTGGCCGAAGCGACGCGGGCTGTCATGGAAGAACCAGCCCGCGTTGAAGTAGAGATACCGCTGCCAGTAACCTTCCGGCTGGGCCGGGTCGAGGGTGGAGGCGAAGTCTAGCCCGAAGCGGCGGTAGAGCGATTGCCAGATCTCGGTGTGGCCGGGGCCGTAGAGGCTCGGCTCCGGCCATGTCCCCTCGCGCCGCATCGAGGCGGAGGGGCGGGTGAAGTCGAAGGCGATCCGGTCAAGCGGGCCGGTGATCAGCGTGTCGGTGTCGAGGAACAGGAAGGGCGCCTCGGGCAGGGCGGCGAGCGCCTCGATCTTGTTGCCCCGCGGGTAGGCGGCACCGAAGACGCGGTTCTCGAAGGGCAGGAAGCGGGCGCCGAGCTTTTCGAGCAGGGCGCGGGTGGCCGGATCGTCGATGCGTGGATCATCGGGCCAGAGCGGGCCGGATGGCTCGGCGAGGAAGAGCGTGCCGGGGAAGCCCGGGTTGGTGGCGCGGAGGGAGGCCGCCAGCAGCACCGCCTCGTATTGCAGCCGCCCGCGCTGCACGATGGCAAGGATATTGAAGCGTTGCGGAGCGGCGGGGGCTGCAGGCATAAGGGGCCCTGGATGACATGCTTGGTGAGCATAACGGTGGCGCGGGGGAGGCAGAACATGAATGTCCGATACCTCTTGGCCGCTGCCCTGCTTGCGGGCCCGGCACTGGCCGAGCCGCTGCTGTCGGCGTCGGAGATCCGGCCGATCCTCGGAGCGACCAAGGCCGACTGGGTGGCGCTGCGGGACTATGACGCGCAGGATCTGCTGTATTTCACCGCGCTCGAAAGCTGGCGTTGCGGGCTGACCAGCATCGGCTATGCCGTGAATGGCGGCGAGGTGCAGGTCTGGGAGACCGAGCCATGCCATGACGCTTTGCCGCAGCCCAATGCCTTCACCGACGCGACCCGGCTGCGCTACGCGGTGCTGCCGGAAGGTGCAGTGACGGAACTGGTGGTGACGCTGACCTATGCCGATGGCGAGACGGACAGCGCCACGTTTACCCGGGCGGAGCTGCTGATGCCCTAGCGCGGGCTGAAGCGCAGGCTGAGGCAGGACATGCCGCCATCGAGCTTTGCGCATTCGCTGTTGCCGATCTCGCACACCGTGTAGCCCGCCTTGTCCAGCGCCTCGGCGGTGCGGGGGAAGCCTGCCGGCATCAGCACGAGGTCGTTGAAGCGGATGGTGTTGGCCGCAGCCTCGTCGCCCTCGGCAGTGTGGATCACCCTGTAGCCCGCGAAACAGCCCGAAGCGTCGAGCCTTGCGGTGGCGAGGATCGTCTCGGCGTCGAGCAGCGAGCAGTCGGTCTTGAAATGCAGCACGCCGGGCGGGGTGGCAACCTCGCGCACCACATGGCCCCAGGGCGCTGTGAGGCGGACCAGATCGGCCACGCCGGCGGCATTGGTGCGGGCCGAGGTGCCGACGAGGATCTCGCGCTCGGTCACGAGGATGTCGCCGCCCTCGATGAAGCCGTTCTCGATGGTCTCGACATGGGTGTAGAGCGCGCGCAGATGCGGCGCCATTTCGGCGGCCTCGCCCAACCGGGTCGGCGCGCCGGGGCGCATGACGATGGCGCCCTCGGACAGGCAGAGCGCGGTATCCTCGACGAAGACGCTGTCGGGATAGGCTTCGAGCGGATCGAGTTCCACCACCGTCGCGCCGGTGCTGCGCAGGGCATCGACGTAATCGGCATGGTGCTGCAGCATCCGCGCCAGATCGGGCTGGCCAATATCGACGGCGCGCAGGCCGTCGGTGATGCTGGGGCTCGGGCGGCGGGTGATCGCGTGGGTGAAGCGGAAGGAACGGTCGGTCATCTCGGCTCTCCTGTTGGCCCAGCGGTACCGCGGGGAGCGCGCGGCGGCAACCCGGCACAGGCGCGGAGCGAGCGGTCGAGCCGGTCGGCAGTGGCGCCATGGCCGAGGAAGACGAGGCGGTCGTCGGTGGCAGCGGGGCTGTCGGGCAGGATCTCGGGGCGCTGCACGGTGCGGCGGACGGCCTGCAGCAGCAGGCGCCCGGCGGGGGTGCGGATCACGCCCTTGACCCGCACCAGATCGTCGCCGCGCGCCTGCAGCAGCGCTGAGAGCCAGAGGCTGAGGGCGGGCCAGTCCACCGGGCGGTCGAGAGTCAGCGTCTCGGCGCGGATCGGGCGATGGGTGGTCTCGGGCAGGGGCAGCGGAGCAGCCTGCCGTTCAGGAAGCACGAATGGGGCGCCGTGGCTCGCGCCCTCCAGCCCTGCCGCAGGGTTCAGGGCGCGCAGGGTGGCGATCAGCGTCGCCACGGTTTCGGGATCGGCGATATCGGGCTTGGTCAGGATCAGCCGGTCGGCGGCCGCGACCTGACGGCGGCTCAACGGATCGGCGGCCAGCTGCGCCAGCCCGTGCAGAGCGTCGACCACGACCAGCGTCTCGGCGATGAGCAGGTGATGCACCAGCACCGGATCGTCGCGGATCGCGGCGGTGATCGCGGCCGGATCGGCAAGGCCCGAGGTCTCCAGCCAGATATCGCTCGTGGCCTCGCCCCGGCTGCGGGCGTCGCAGAGCCCGCGCAGCGCCGCGACCAGATCGGCGCGCCCGTCGCAGCAGGCACATCCGCCGCAAAGCAGCGTCAGCCCGCCGCCGCCCTGCAGCAGCAGATCGTCCACCGGCGTCTCGGCGGCCTCGTTGACGATGACATGCGGCGCGTCGGTGGCATGGTGCAGCCGGTGGCGCAGCCATGTCGTCTTGCCGGAGCCAAGATAGCCGCCGAGGATGGTAAGGCGGGCGCGGCGGTCAGCCATCGGCCAAGGTCAGCGGGTCGATGGGCCGCCCGGCAAGCCGCGCCGCCTCTACCCAGAGCTCTTCGAGCGACTGCACGATGACATGCGCGCCCGACAGGGTGGAGAGGGTGATGCCATCGGTCACCCCGTCGTCGTGCGCGGTGAGCCCATAGGGCGCCAGCATCCGGCGCAGCATCGCAGCGCGGTGGAAGCGGGCACGCAGCCGCTCGCCGGGGCTGTCCAGCCCGGCCTCGGTCCAGCGACCGGGGCGGGCGGGATAGCCGCAGGCGTTGCACATCAGATGACCTCGGGCCGGGCCTTGCCCTCGAACGGGTAGCGGGCACGGAAATCGGTGGCGATATCCTCGAAGGGCATCCATTCGACGCCGGAATGGCCGCTGATGTATTCGATCAGCCGCTCCAGCATCAGAAGCACCTGCGGGCGGCCCGACACGTCGGGATGGATCGTGAAGGCGAAGACGGCGTAGTCCATCTCGCGGTAGACCCAGTCGAACTGGTCGCGCCACATCTGCTCGATGTCGCGCGGGTTGACGAAGCCGTGGCTGTTGGGCGCCTTCTTCATGAACATCATCGGCGGCAGGTCATCGACATACCAGTTGGCGGCGATATCGACGAGGTCGATCTCGTGGCCGTGGTGCAGCGGGTGCATCCAGTCTTTCGCCTCGCCGGAATAGTCGATCACGTTCCACTTGTCGCCGACGCGGGCGTAGAAGGGCTGGAAATCGCGGTAGCCCTGGCTGTGGTCGTAGGAGAAGCCGTATTTCTGCAGGAGGGCGGCGGTGGAGGCCGACATCTCCCACCAGGGGGCGACATAGCCGCGGGGCTTCTTGCCGGTCAGTCCCTCGATCAGCTCGATCGACTTGACCAGCACATCCTCTTCCTGCGTCGGCGTCATCGCCACCGGGTTCTCGTGCAGATAGCCATGCGCGCCGACCTCGTGGCCGGCGTCGACGATCATCTGCATCTCCTTGGGGAAGGTCTCAAGACTGTGGCCGGGGATGAAGAAGCTGGTCTTCAGGTCGTATTTCTTGAACAGCCGCAGCAGGCGCGGGATGCCGACTTCGGTGGCGAAGATGCCGCGCTGGATGTCGGAGGGGCTGTCGCCGCCGCCGTATGAGCCGATCCAGCCCGCGACGGAATCGATGTCGGTGCCGAAGGCACAGAGGATTTTCTTGGTCATGGGTCACGCTCCTTCGGAAGACAGGGTAGCGCTGCGTCCGATCTGGACCAGCGCCGAGGCGAAAGCGCAGGCGGCGGCGACGCCGTCGAGCACCGGCAGGCCGTGTTCCGCGGCGAGGCTGGCCGCCAGATCGGCCATCCCGGCGCAGCCGAGGACGATGGCGCTGGCGCCATCAACGCGGATCGCGGTGGCGATCTCGGCCGAGATCCGCGCGCGGGCGTCGGAGCCCTCGCGCTCCAGCTCCAGCACCGGCACCTCGCTGGCGCGGACCGCGAGACAGTGGGAGGCGAGGCCGTAGCTGCGGATGTTCGCCTCGATCACCGGGACCGAGACGGCGAGGGTGGTGACGACCGAGTAACGGTGGCCGAGAAGCATGGCGGCGTGGAAGGCCGCCTCGCCGATGCCGATCACCGGGATGGCGACGGCGGCGCGGGCTTCGGCGAGGCCGGTGTCGTCGAAACAGGCGATGATGCAGGCCTGCGCGCCGGAGGCCGCGGCGCGGCGCACCTCAGCCAGCACGAAGGGCAGGGCGGCGGCGCCATCCTCGGGGCCCTGGATCGCCGGGGGGGCGCCGTGGCAGGTGATGCCGGTGATCTCGGCCTCGGGCGCCGCCAGACGGGCGGCGGCGGCGATCTTTTCGGTCATCGAGACGGTGGAGTTGGGGTTGATGACGGCGAGGCGGATCATAGCATCCCCTTGCCCGCGTCAGAGCCCGCCTTGGCGCGCCGGCGGTTCATCAGCCAAAGCGTCACCAGAAAGCCGCCGATGATCACCAGCGAGAAGAGCGTGGTGAGGGTGCCGAGCGCGAAGATCACCGGCGTGGTGACGTTGGTGGTCATGCCGTAGATCTCGAGCGGCAGCGTGTTGTAGCTGCCCGCGGTCAGCAGGGTGCGGGCGAATTCGTCGTAGCTGAGCGTGAAGCCGAAGAGCGCGACCCCGATCAGCGAGGGGGCGATGATCGGCAGCACGACATGGCGGATGGTCTGCCAGGCGGAGGCGCCCTGATCGCGAGCGGCCTCCTCGTAGGCGCCGTTGAAGCGGTTGAAGACGGCAAACATGATGAGAAGGCCGAAGGGCAGCGTCCATGTCAGCTGCGCGCCGAAACCCGAGCCCGCCCAGTGGATCGGCAGGCCCATCTGGCTGAAGACGAGGCCGACGCCGAGCGAAACGAGGATCGAGGGGATCACGAGGCTGGCGAGGACGAGGTAGAAGAGGAGGCCCGAGCCTGCGAATTTCTTGCGGAAGGCGAGGCCCCCCATGACCGAGACGACGACCGTGGTCACCATGACCATCAGCCCCAGCAAGGCCGAGCGGGCAAAGCTGCCCCAGATGTCGCCCACCGCCTGCTCCATGAACAGCTCGCGGAACCAGTTCAGCGAGACGCCGCGCATGGGGAAGGTGAGCCCGCCGGTCGGTCCCTGGAAGCTCAGGACGGCGATGGTCAGCGTCGGGCCGTAGAGGAACAGCAGGAACAGGCCGAAGACGGTGGCGAGGATGTAGAAGGACTTGGGGCGGGGTTCCATCACAGCTCCTTGCGGATATCGACGAGGCGCAGCATCAGGCCGATGGTGATGAGCACCGTCACCAGCAGCACCACGGCGGTCGCGGCGGCGGAGGGGTATTGCAGCAGCCCGATGTCGTTGGAGATCAGCCGACCGACATTGGCCGACTGCGAGCCCGACATGAAGCGCACGGTGATGAAGTCGCCCATGACCAGCGTGATGACGAAGATCGAGCCGATCATGATGCCGGGCTTGGTCAGCGGCAGGATCACGTTCACCAGCGTCTGGAAGCCGGTGGCGCCCGCGTCATTGGCGGCCTCGAGCAGCGAGCGGTCGATGCGCATCATGGTGTTGAAGATCGGCACCACCATGAACAGCGTGTAGAGATGCACGAAGGCGAGGATCACGGCGAAATCCGAGAACAGCAGCCACTCCAGCGGCTCATCGATCACCCCCCAGGAGGTCAGCGCCGAATTGGCGATGCCGTTGCGCCCGAGGAAGGGGATCCACGAGATCATGCGGATGATGTTCGAGGTCCAGAACGGGATGGTGCAGAGCAGGAAGAGCGCGGTCTGCCATGTCTGGCTGCGGACGTGGAAGGCGAGGAAATAGGCGATGGTGAAGCCGAGGACGAGGGTGATCGCCCAGGTGATCGCGGCATATTTGAAGGTGTTGAGAAAGACCGAATAGGTCACCGGCGAGCCGAAGAGGAACTGGTAATTCTCCAGCGAGAAGGCCGGGACGATGGAGAACTCCGTCGCCGTCCAGAAGCTGACCACGACGATCATCAGGATCGGCAGGATCAGGAAGAAGGCCAGGACCGCGGTCAGCGGGGCGGCCATCAGCCAGCCGGTCAGGCTGTTGGATTTCAGGATCTTGTCCATGCGGCCCTCGTCATGGGGAAACGGGGGGCCGGAGCCCCCCGCGTTTGGCTCAGGCGGCGATGAACTCGTTCCACTTGCGGACCATGTACTGGTTCTCGTCCATCACGGCGTTCCAGCAGGCCACGCGGCCCATCCGCTCCTCGAAGGAACCGCCGTCGCGCACGTCGCCCGCGCCCGCGAGCTTCTCGCCGGTGGGCGAGGTGATGTCGCCGGTGGCGGGCTTGCCCTCGAACCAGTAGCCCCATTCGTCGGCGGACATGAACTCCTTGGAGGTCTCCGGCACGGCGGAGTAGTAGCCCTGACGCATCAGGTAGCCGCCGACCCAGCCGGAGAGGTACCAGTTGATGTATTCATAGGCCGCATCGAGCTCCAGCCCGCTGAGGTTCTTCGACAGGCCGATGCCGCCGCCCCAGGAGCGGTAGCCTTCCTTCAGCGGCTGGTAGACGCAGGGGATGCCGCGCGACTTGACGGCGGTGATTGCGGGCGACCACATCGACTGGATCACCACCTCGCCACTCGCCATCAGGTTCACGCTCTCGTCGAAGGTCTTCCAGAAGGCGCGGAACTGGCCGGCCTTCTTGGCCTCGGTGAAGATCGCCATGGTCTTGTCGATCTCTTCGCGGGTCATGTTGCCCTTGTCGCCATACTGGATCTCGCCCATCGCCTCGCAGACCATGGCCGCATCCATGATGCCGATGGAGGAGATGTCGAGGATCGAGGCCTTGCCCTTGAACTCGGGGTTCAGAAGCTCGGTCCAGCTTTCGATCGGGCGGCCGATCAGGTCGGGGCGGATGCCCAGCGTGTCGGCGTTGTAGATCGTGGGGATGAGCGTCATCCAGCCGGATTCCTCGGCGACGAAGTCGGTGCCGCCCGGACCGGAGGTGAAGCCCACCGTGTGAGGTGCCGTGCCCTGCGCGATCACGCTCTCGGGCGTCAGCTTGCCGTTGCGGAAGATGCCGACGATCTTGTCGTAGTTCTTGATCTTCGAGGTATCCATCGCCTGCAGGTTGCCGGTCGGCCAGACCTTCTTGCAGATCCAGTATTCGATGTCGGCGATGTCGAAGCTGTCGGGCTGGGTTGCGGCGCGCTGGGTTACGGCGTCGCTGTCGAGGGCCGTCATTTCCAGCGTGAAGCCGAGGTCTTCCTTCACCTTCTGCGCCACCTCGTTGAGGTTCGACACGCCGGTGCCGAACTGGCGCAGGGTGATGTCCTTGATGTTCTGCGCCCAGATCATCGGCGCGGGAAAGGCCGAGGCCGCCGTGGCCGCTGCGGCGCCCTTGAGCAGGGTGCGACGGCTGAATGTCTTGGTCATGATCTCTCCTGTCGGTTTGTTGGTTGTCAGGCCTGGAGGCGGTGCAGCCGCCCCTCGTCCCAGACGAGGCTGACCGCCTCGCCGGGAGATTTCGGATTCGCAAAGAAATCGGCTTCGGGGATCAGGGCGAGGATTTCCTGATCCTTGGCCGTGCGGGCAGTGAGCGCGACATGGCCGCCCTGATACTCCACCGCGCTGACGGTGGCCGGGGTGCCGGCCTCGCCCAGCCGCACCGCGTCGGCGCGGATCGCGAAGCGGCCTTCGGGGAGGGCGAGCACGTTGTGGCCGCCCATGAAGCGGGCGACGAATTCGCTGCGTGGTGCGTTGAACACCTCGCGCGCGCTGCCCGCCTGCTCGATCCGCGCGTTGTTCATCACCACCACCTCGTCGGCGAGGGCCAGCGCCTCGTCCTGTCCGTGGGTGACGTGGATGAAGGAGATCCCGAGCTCGCGCTGCAGCCGCTTCAGCTCGGCCCGCATCCGGATGCGCAGGAAGGGGTCGAGCGCCGAGAGCGGCTCGTCGAGCAGGAGCACCTGCGGATCGGTGATCAGCGCGCGGGCCAGCGCCACGCGCTGCTGCTGACCGCCCGACAGCTGCGCGGGCAGGCGGTCGGTGTAGCGGGTCATGTCGACCAGCTCGAGCAGCTCCATCGCCTTGCCGCGGCGGGTTGCGGCATCGACGCCCTTCATCTTCAGGCTGAAGGCCACGTTGTCGGTGACGCTGAGATGCGGGAAGAGCGCGTAGCTCTGGAACATCATCGCCGTGCCGCGACGGGCCGGGGGCAGGCGGCTCACATCCTTGCCCGAGAGCAGGATCGATCCCTCGCTGATCGTCTCGTGCCCGGCGATCATCCGCAGCGTCGAGGACTTGCCGCAGCCCGAGGGGCCGAGCAGGCAGACATAGCTGCCGGCCCGGAACAGATGGCTCACATCGGCGACCGCCGTGGCCGTGCCATAGCGCTTGGTTACATGAACGAGTTCAAGATCGTGTCCGGTCCGCATGCCACCCCCGCCGCTGCCTGTCCAAGGCTGTGGCGATGCGAGGCGGCAGGGCACGAAGATTCTGGGGGCAGCGCGGCGGGAATCTTTGGCTGCTCAAATTATCGGCGACTGTATCCGGGGCTGGATGCGGTTTGCCAAAAAATTGTATACAATCTGCTCGGCCGCCGCCCGGTGTCCGCTGTGCCTTGCCCTCGCGCCGATTTGGCGCGAGGAGGGAAGCCAGTCACAGGAAGGCAGACGGATGGACGACCTCCCTCCCTCAGCGGGCGGCAGCAACGAGACGGTGGCAGGACGGCTGGCATTGGCGATCCACGAGCATCGCATTCCGCCGGGGGCCAAGCTCAGCGAAGACGAGGTGGGCGAGATCTTCGGGGTCAGCCGTACCGTGGTGCGCGCTGCGCTGCAGCAACTGGCGCATGAGCGGCTGGTGACGCTGAAGCGCAACCGGGGTGCCTTCGTGGCGCAGCCGACGGTCCGTGAGGCGCGCGAGGTCTTCGAGGCCCGCGCCCTTCTGGAGCCGCGCACCGCCCGCTCCGCCGCCGAACGGGCGACGCCCGCCGATCTGAAGCGGCTGACCGCGCATATCGACGAGGAACATGCCGCGCTTGCCGCCAGCGACCCGGGTCGGGCGTTGCGGCTTTCGGGGCTGTTCCATATCGAGATCGCGCGGATTGCGGATCAGGACACGATCTGCGGCTTCATCACCCAGCTCGTTGCGCGCTCTTCGCTGATCATCGCGCTCTACTGGCAAAGGCGCAACGCGCTCTGCGAAAGCCATGCGCATGAGGCGCTGATGCGGGCCTTCGCCGAAAAGGATGCCGATCAGGCGGAGACGTTGATGAAGGGCCATCTGCTCGACCTGATCTCCTCGCTCGACCTGCGCCCGATCAGCCCCGCCCCCCGCTCGCTGAAGGAGGCGCTGGAGCGCTGAGCTGGACGCGGGACCGCCCGAGGGGGGCTTGCCATTCGCTCGGCTTTCGCGTCGTCTGGCCCGGACTTCTTGCCCCGCGCGACGACGAGGATTGCGATGCCCCGGACCATCTTCCTGCTCAACGGCCCGAACCTGAACCTGCTGGGCCAGCGCCAGCCGGAGATCTACGGCAGCGAGACCCTCGCCGATGTCGAGGCCTCGGCCACCGCCTTGGCCGGGAGCCTCGGCCTGAGCCTCCGCGCACTGCAGTCGAACCACGAGGGCGTGCTGGTCGACACGATCCAGGAGGCCCGCCGCGCCGCGCAGGGCATCATCATCAACCCGGGCGCCTACAGCCATACTTCCATCGCGATCCTCGATGCGTTGAACGCCTTCGACGGTCCGGTGATCGAGGTGCATATCTCCAACATCCACAAGCGCGAGAGTTTCCGCCACAACTCCTACGTCTCGCTCCGCGCCGAAGGGGTCATCGCGGGTCTGGGCACCGAAGGTTATCTGGCGGCGGTGCGGCGGCTGGCGACGCTGATCGGCTGACATCAAAAGAAATCCGCCGCCCCGGCATCGACGGCCGTAGTCCCAACCTCACCCATCAGCCCGCGGGCGAGATCGCGCTGGCGCACCCGCCCGAGCGCCGGCGCCGGATCGACCAGAAGCCCCGCGTCGACCTCCTCCGCCAGCCCCTCGAGATAATCGGCCATCCCGGTCAGCGCCTGCACCAGCCCGTCGAGCACCTGCAGCCTCGCGCCGAGCGGGCCGACATCGAGCCCGCCGCTCACCGCCGCGCCCACCGCCTCCTCGAGACCCAGGGCCTTGCCGCAGAGCTGTCGGACCTCGCCCGAGGCCCGGTGCAGGAGCATCTGCAGCGCCATCTGCTGCCGCAGCGGCGCGGTCACAGCGCGCCCACCACGGCCTGGATCACCCGGCGCATGCCGTCCGTGGTGAAGGGTTTCTTCAGGAAATTGTTCATGCCGAGCGCCTGCCCCCTCTCGATGATCTCCTTGCTGGCACTGCCGCTGACGAGGATGAAGCCCATCCGGGCCGTGGTGCGGTTGTCGCGGATGCCCTTCAGCAGGCCGAGCCCGTCGAGCCCCGGCATGTTGTAGTCCGAGATCACCAGATGGACGGGGTTGGCCACCAGCGCCCGCAGGGCCGAGGCACCGTCCTTGGCGAAATCGATCTTCTTGATCCCCAGCTCTTCCAGAGCCTGAATGATCAGGCCGCGACTGGTCGACATGTCATCGACCACCATGACCCTGATGCTGTCTTTCAGCGACATTCGTCGTCTCCTTCTCCGGGTTCGGTTCGGCCCGTGCCGCGCAAGCGGAATGTTGTCATGCCAATGGTTTCGAAATCGTTCTTGACCGCAGGAGAAAGCCGTTCGGAATGTCCAAGAAACAGATGGCCGCCCGGGCGGAGCGTCGCCGCGAAGCCGCGCCAGATCTCGTCCTGTGTCTCGGGCGCGAAATAGATCGCGACATTCCGGCAGAGAATCACGTCGAAGGGCCCATTGACCGGCCAGGGCCGCACGAGATTCATCGGCTTGAAGGTCACCAGCGCCCGCACCGCTGCCGTCACCGCACAAGCGCCATCGGGCCCCGGCGGATCAAAGAAGTTCTGCATCTCGGGCGGCAGAGCCTCAACCGCCTGGCAGGAGTAGCGCCCGGCGCGCGCCCGTTCGAGGATCTGCAGGTCGATATCGGTGGCAAGGATCTTGAGGTCCAGCGTCGGCGCGGCAGGACAGAGCCGCAGCAGCGTCATTGCTACGCTGTAAGGCTCCTCGCCGCTGGAACAGCCCGCCGACCAGAGCCGCACGCGCCGCCCCTTGCGCGCGCCGGCGACCAGCGGGGGCAGGACGACGTGGCACAAGGTCTCGAAGTGATGATTTTCACGGAAGAAGTGCGTCGTATTGGTGGTCAGGGTCGAGACGAAGACGGCGCGCTCCTCAGCACAGGCCGACAGCCGTTCGAGATAGGCGGCGAAGCTCGCCAGCGAGAGATGGCGCAGACGCTTGGCGAGCCGGGCGTAAACCAGAGGCTCCTTGTTATCGGCCAGAACAATGCCGGCCTCGCTGCGGGCGAGGGCCACGATGCGCTGGAAATCCTCCGGCGTAAAGAGAAACTCCCGTTCCGGCGGGGCGAGGAGGCGTGGTAGGTGCTGGATCGTCATGGGCCGTCCTTGCGCGCCGGGGGGAAGACCGTCGCAAGATCGATCAGCCGCAGCATGCGCTCCTCCACTGCGATCACGCCCCGCACGAAGGCCTGGGTCGAATCGGAGGCAACATGCGGCGTCGGCTGGATCGCGCTTTCCGGCACGGTCATGATGTCTGAGACCGCATCGACGAGGATGCCGATCACCTGGGTTTCTATCACCGCGATAATGATGACATGGCGGGCGTCGGGCTCCGGCATGCCCAGCGCCAGCCGTTCGGCGAGGTTGATGATCGGCACCACAGAGCCGCGCAGGTTGATCACCCCCAGCACATAATGCGGCGCATGCGGCAGGATGGTCGCGGGCGTCCAGCTGCGGATCTCGCGCACCATCTTGATGTCGAGACAGAACTCCTGTGGCCCGATGCGGAAGGCGACAAGCTCGCGGGATTCGGCCTGGAGGGGGCGCGCGGTCGGCATCACATGTCCCCGATCCCGGCGGAGATGCTGCCCACGGCCTCGTCAGGGTCGATGATGAGGGCGATGCGTCCGTCACCCAGAATGGTCGCCGCCGCGATGCCGGGGATGCGGCCATAGCCGTTCTCCATCCCCTTGATCACCACCTGCCTTTGGTCGTAGATCGCATCGACCACCAGAGCGCATTGTTTCTGCTGCTCATTCTCCACGAGCATCAGCACCCGCTCGGAAAAGTCGTGCACCGGCGGGCGGTGGCCGAAGGCCGCGCCGAGATCGATGATCGGCACGAAAGCCCCGCGGATCGTCACCACCTGCGCGCCGGAGCCAAGGAAATGCACATCCTCCGGCAGGGGGCGCAGCGTCTCGACGATGGCGGTGATCGGAACGACCATGGTCTGCCCCGCGACATCGACGACCATCCCATCAAGCACCGCAAGCGTCAGCGGCAGGCTGATCGAGAAGGTCGTCCCTTGGCCCGGTGTCGAGGCGATGGCGACGCGGCCGCCCAGCGCTTGGATCGCGCTTTTCACCACATCCATCCCGACACCGCGCCCCGACAGATCCGAGACGACGGTGGAAGTGGAGAATCCCGGCAGGAAGAGCAGCATGTCGATTTCGGCATCCGAAAGCTCGGCATCCGGCGGGATCAACCCCTTGCTTGCCGCGATCTGCTTCACCTTTGGCCGGTTGATGCCGCCGCCGTCATCGATCACCTCAATCAACACCCGGCCCGAGCGATGCGCGGCCGAAAGGGTGATGCTGCCGGTCTCGGGCTTGCCCGCCGCGCGCCGGACCTCGGTCGCCTCGATCCCGTGGTCGACCGCATTGCGGATCATATGGGTAAGCGGATCGGCGAGGCGTTCGATCACCGTCTTGTCGACCTCGGTCGTCTCGCCCTCGGTCAGAAGCCGCACCTGCTTGCCGGCGATGTCGGAGGCTTCGCGCGCGATCCGCGACATGCGCTGGAACAGTGGCTTGATCGCCTGGGCGCGGATCGCCATGACGCTTTCCTGTATCTCGCGCGCGAGGCTCTTGAAGTCGTCGAGCCCCGAGCGGACCGCGGAACGCGCGGGCATGCCTGCATCCTGGACGCATTGCGACAGCATCGCCTGATTGATCACCAGTTCGCCGACCACGTTGATCAGCCGGTCCACCCGATCGAGCTCCACCCGCACGGTGGCACGGGGGGCGGAGGCCTTCTTGTCGCTGCTCTCCTCGGTCTCGGCGGAGCGGGGCTTCGGTGGCGGCGCGGTGGGCACGATCCTCGGAGATGGCACTTCGGCAAGAGGTTCGGGCTCCATCGGTGATGGAGGGACGAAGCCCGCTCCTTGAGCATGGATCTCGAGGCTGCAGAGGCCTTCCACGAATTCGAAAACCTCGTCGATCTGGTGTTCGGGTTCGTCCGTGATCAGGGACAGCGTCCAATCAAGATAGGTCTGCTGCCAGTCCAGTGCGTCGAAAGGCGGCAGGCGGCTGCGATCGAGGGTGACGCTCACGGGACCGAGGTCTGCCAAGACGCGGAACAGCACCGAGGGGTCGTGGCCATTGGCATAGAGGGCCCGAGTTGGGGAAAAGCTGATCTCGAAGCAGCGGGCACCTTCCTCCGGCGGATCCTCGTCAAAACTGAGCGCCATAGGGACGAAGCCGAAATCCTCGGCGTCGCCGTCGGTGAATTCTTCCTCATCGCCGCCGGTGACGGCCGCCAGTAGAGAAATCAGCTCCGCCCCGCTCTCTGCGCCGGGATCACTGCCGTCGCGGGCCGCATTCAGCAGGTCCGACAGATGGTCGGCCGCCCGGTGAAAGAGAAGCAGCAGCGCCGGATCCGGCGCGACCTTGCCCGAGCGGACCGCATCGAGCGTGGTTTCGAAGTGATGGGCGAAGCGCACGAGCGTCTCGAGTTTGAAGGCCCCCGCGCCGCCCTTGATCGAATGCACGGCCCGGAACACCGCATTTACCGTCTCCGGCTCGGCCTGACCTTCTTCAAGCGCTTCGTCGATTTCGTCCAGCCCGTCGTTGAGCGCTTCGACGAGCTCTTCGCATTCCTGAAAGAACGTGGCCCGGATATCGCTTTGCTCCATGGTCAGGCCGCCGTGACGCGCCGCAGCGCCGAGACCAGCTTCACCTCGTCGAAAGGCTTGACGATCCAGGCTGTTGCCCCCGCTTCGCGTGCGCGGGCCTTCAGATCGGCAGCGCTTTCGGTCGTCAGCACGATGATCGGCAGGGCGGAATGCGTGCCCTTGTCCCGCACCGCCTTGATGAAGCCGAACCCGTCCATCCGCGGCATGTTGATATCGGTGATCACCACATCGGGCGTGAGGCCTTCGAGCTTTTCCAGCCCGTCGATCCCGTCGATCGCAAGGTGAACCTCGAAGCCGGCCTGCAGGAGGGCCTCCTTCAGCAGCTCCCGGATCGTGCGGGAATCGTCGATGGCCAATACGGTCAGTGTCATGGCTGGTCCCCATTTAGGTCGGAAAGGTCTGCGCCGAGCCGCAGCAGATCGTCGGTGAAGGCCGGTGAGCAGGGCGAGACGGAGAAGTGCTGCCCGCCCTCCCGCCACTGGCGGGCAGCGGACAGCAGGAGTTGCAGGCCGAGCGCGCCAAGAAATACCGTCTTGGCTGCGTCCATCCGCACATCGGTGCCTCGTCTTGCATCCAGCGCGGCATGGAGAGCGCGTGTCCCCTCGTGGTCGAGACGCTGGGGAAGCGTGAGGGTGTTCGCTCCCATCATGCTCGTGCCTCCGCCATGCGGATGCGGTCGTGCGGGAAGGGGGTGTCAGAAGAAGGTGACATCGTCGCCGGCTCCTTTCGTTAGGGGTTGGGGTGGCTGTTCGACGAGGGGCGGCGTATTCGTGCCCAGAAACATCTGCTGGGCACGTCCCGTCGTTGGCCAGTATCTGATGCGCCGCGCCATGGTGCCGCCGAGGCTCTTGCCGACGCAGGCAATGGACTCCGTTTCAAGGAAGCGAAGCGCGAATTCGACATTGGCGCGACCGATGCTGCCCAGACGGTTGTTCATCATGGCGCCACCGAAAAGTTTCGCCTCCAGCCGGTCCTTCGAGGCGCCGAGCTTCAGCAGCGCGTTGATCAGGAGCTCCATCGCGTGAAGCCCGTAGTTCAGTTGCCGGGACTCGCCGCTGCCGCCGTCGGGGAGCAGGAAGTGGTTGATGCCGCCTACTCCGGCGACGGGGTCGCAGAGACAGGTGCAGACACAGGAGCCGAGGATCGTGGTGAACATGTCCGAGGGCGAGGCTGAGGCTTCAAAGCCGCCCTGCATCACGTGGACTGCGCGTAGAGAGGCCGCTTGGGAGGTGCCCTGACGGGAGGTCACGTCGGTGCCCCCTTGTTTGCTTCCGCCTCGGCGGAAGGCCTCGATGCAACAGCCATCTCAAAAGTCCTCCCATCCGGCATCCGAAGCAGAGGATGGCGCGGAGCGGGGGGTGTCGGTACCCGTGGCGGCGACACGCGGCGCTGGAGCGGCTGCGCGAGCCTGGGGGTTGCGCGCACGAAAGGAAACGACAGTTTCCGCAGAGCCGCCCTGGCCGTCGAGCCGGAAATGGGCAACGCTTTCAACGAGGGCGATCGCGTCATTCGTCAGCGACTCCGAGGCTGCTGTCGCTTCCTCGAGACGCGCTGCGTTCTGCTGGGTGGACTGGTCGAGATCATTGACGGCGCTGTTGATCTCGGCGAGCCCGAGGGATTGCTGTTTCGAAGACACGGCGATCTCCGAAACCAGCACGGAAATGTCGGAGACGGAGGCGACGATCTGCTTCAGCGCTTCCCCCGTCTTGCCCACGAGATCGACGCCTCGCTTCACCTGCCCGCCGCTTTTGAGGATCAGGTCGTTGATTTCGCGGGCAGCTTCGGACGAGCGCTGGGCGAGGGCCCGAACCTCGGAGGCTACCACCGCGAAGCCGCGTCCGGCGTCGCCTGCGCGCGCGGCTTCGACACCGGCGTTCAGGGCGAGGAGGTTGGTCTGGAAGGCGATGTCGTCGATCACCTTGACGATGGAGGTGATCTTCTCCGAAGAGGCGGCGATGGTATCCATGGCGGACACCGTCTCCACGACAATATTGCCACTCTGCTCGGCGTTGGTCTTGGCCTCGGCAACTACCCGGTCGGCCTCGGCGGCGCCGTCCGCGGCCGAACGCACGGAGACGGTCAGACCATCAAGGGCCGCAGCCGTCTGTTCCAAGGTCGCCGCCGAGCTTTCGGTGCGCTGCGCCAATGTATGCGCGGTCGAGCTGATATCGCGGGCCTCGTTTCGGATGCTCTGGGCATTGCCGATCACGTCGCGCATGACGCTTGCAAGCGTGTCTACCGCGCGGTTGAATTCCTGCCGCAGCTCGTCATGCTGGCTGTCGAAGGGCTGATCTATATGAGTGGTGAGATCGCCATTGCTCAGTTGCCGCATGCCGTGCCGAAGGGCAGTAACGACCGCTGCCTGCTGCGCCTGCAACTCCTGCCGTTCCGACTGAAGCTGATCCAGAACCTGCTGCTCTTCGCTCACATTTCTGGCAAGAAGCAGATAGCGGCTGGGCTGCCCCGCGAGATCTCGAAGACTGCTCAAGCTGCACGCCAGTGTCACCGGGCCGCGACTGCCGCTGACGCTGAGCGTTGCCTGGGCCCGTCCCCGTGCTGCCTGCTGCATGAATTGTCCACCCGCGCCGCCAGCGGCGAGGTTGTGAAGGGACCAGGCAGCACCCCCGATAGATGTGGCACCGAGTAGTGCGTTGAAATCTGAGTTTGCGCTCTGCAAGATGCCGGCGGCATCAAACTCGGCCTTGAGCATCGTTCCATCGACGCCCTCGGACACCGCCCGAAGTGCATGCAATTCAGTCACGTCCTGCCATTCCAGCAGCTGCCCGGGTTGGCCCGTCGGGAGCGGCGATGGGGAGAGCAGGAGGCGCCGGTTGCCTATCGACAGGTTGGTCGGCTGCCCGCTGCGCAGGGCGTGCAGGACGGCTTCGCGCAGGGCGGTTCCCGACGGCAGAAGTGCTTCGATGGGCTGGCCGATGCCCGTGCGTGTATCGAGGTCGGGGAGAAGCGTGGCAATGAAGGCTGACAGGGCCGGGTTTGCGGCGGTAAGGCGAAGGTGCTCGTCGATCAGCATCAGGGGATGCGGCATCGATGCGAAGACGGTGGCCTCGGGGACCGGGGTTCTTTCGGTGGCTGCAGCTGTCTTGGCCTTCTGGCGAAGCTCTGCGGTGGCTCGGGCCAGTTGGCCGTGAAGGTCGGGCCGTAGCGCCAGACGCTCGACTGCCGCGGGGTCGCCGGAGGAGGTGAGCTGCCTGAGCGGGCGGAGGAAGGTGCGGCGAAGAAGCAGGGTTGTGACGGTTGTGGCGGCGACGGCAAGGCCGAGCGTTGAGAGAAGGAGCACCAGATTGCTTGGGCCGGAAGCTGCCCCTGCGGCCTTGTTGCTCCAGCCCAGCGCGAACACCCCCGCCAATCGGTTGTCATCGTCGCGGAAGACGGGAAGGCCGAAGTGCAGCCCGTCCTCGGCAAGCGTCGACGTGCCGGTGGAGATGGCCTGCTGCACGAGGGAGGCGAGAAGCGCGGGGTCGGCGGCCCGGTCGTTTACTCCTGCGATCGGCCGGCCTTCGGCATCCAGCGCCACGGCCCATATCAGGCTGCCTTCGCTGGCATCGAACACCGTCTGTAGCAGGGTCTGAACCCGGCGGGTATCGCGGAAGGCGAGCGCACCTACGCCTTCTTTCGCAACGATTTGCGCAACGGCGCGGGCCTGGGCCTGGATGAGCCCTTCCATGGTGCGCGCACTCGACCAAAGGAGGACGGCGCCGAAACCTATGGTCATGCTGCCGATGCTGAGGCCGATCAGCAGGATCATCCGCAGGGACAGGGAATGCAGCAGGGAGCTTTTGACCGTCTGGGTCATCTCGGGGTCCTGATTCTGGTCTGGTGGGCGCAGGGGTGCCCTGTGCCAAGGCTAGTCGCGGCGCCTTTACAGATGGTGAAGCGTCTTCTGGCCCGTCAGAAGAAGAAGTCGGCGAGGGCATCGCCGCCGGGCGGTCCGGATGTCGTGTCGTCCAAGGTCGCGCTCTCCGGCAGGACGGAGGTCACCAGCGCGTCATGCACCAGACGCTCCGCGGCCATGGAATAGCACTGCCGCTGCGCCGCCATGACCTGCGCCGTGCCGTCCTGCGGCGGAGACCCGGCGAACTGGTTGGCCCAGAGATCGAAGCTGGGCATCAGGTTTTCCAGATCGAGGAAGGCCGTGGAATGCGTCGTGAGGGCGAGGATGCCCGCAGCGAGATCGCGTTCCGCGCATTTGCGCTCGCGTTCGACGACGCCGCCTGTGTCGGCGATGCCGGCCTCGATCCGCGACAAGGCGCCGAAAACCTCGGCCCCCGCCTGGGTCAACTCGTCGAGATCGCTCCGGAATGCCTCCGACAGATCGGTGCTCGTCTGGCCCGCAGCCTCGCCCATGGCGGTCAGGCCTTCGGTGATCTGGCGCAGACGGTCTGCGGAGGTCACCGCAAGCTCTCGTAACTGCAGGGATATTTCGCGGAGCGCCAGTGCTTCGTCGCCGAGTTGGGAACAGGCGATGACCGCGTTGAGCCCAATCATGCCCATCCGCTCTTCCACGCCCGTCATCTGTTCGAGGATGACGAGCAGTCCGGACAGGCCCTGCGACAGACCTTTGGCGACGTCGAGAAGCCGCACCTGCGAGGTGGCGCAATCGGCAAGGATGGTTTGAAGGCGCTGCAGGTTGTGCTTCAGATTGTGCTTGGGCGCCGTTGCCGTATGGGCGGCGATCCGGCCGATCTCCACCGTTTCCTGACCGGCGTCGCGCAGGGCGGCCTGCGCGGTGGTGATCGCCGCGGCGTGACGTTCATGTGCGTCGCGGATCTGAGCGGCGGCCAAGGCGAAGACGAGATGCGACAGGGCAGCGTCTTCCGCGCGGGCCTCGGCGGTGCTGCTCAGGATGCCCACGACATGCTCCAGCCGTTGCCGCGTGGTGTCGCCGATCTGCAGCGCGACGACCGCGGTGGTGATGGCGCGTTGAAACCCCTGGCTGTGCTGCATCATCACGCTGCCGGCCTTGGTCGAGCGCTCGAGCTCCGCCTCGAAGCCGGTCATGTCGCTGCGCAGCCCGGCAAGCGTCTGGGTCAGATGCGCGCCGAGCAGGTTCGACAGCGCCTCGGCCTCTTGGTGGGCGATGGCGATGCGCTGGGCCATGCCGGCGACGGTATCGCTGATCTCGCCGATGATCGTGCCGGCTTCCACCACCTGCAGGGTCGCCGCGGTGGTGAAGACGTCGAGTCCCGCATTCTGCTCGGCAAGGGCCGCGACCGTCACGCGGGCGTTCAGCGCGACGATGGACATCGTGCGGATCACCCGGCGCATGGCGAAGAGGTCGCTTTGCAGCCGATCGGAGCCTTCGGAGAGCGCGGCGATCCGGGCGAAGACGACGGTGCTGCTTTCGGCGAAGGCGCGGACGCGGCGTTCGAGCAGGGCGGAGCCGGCGATGGCAGAGCGGAATTCGCCTGCGTCGGCGAGGGCGGAGAGCGCGTTGAGCGGTGCGCTGAGCCGGTCGAAGCGCTCGACCGCCTGTTCGAGGCTGTGGCCGGCGCGCAGGAAGGCGCCCTCCGTCGCGCGGGCGAGGGTGGAAATCTGCGACGTCAGCCGCATGACTGCGCGGGCCGAGACATGCGGACGGCGCGGGGGTGTGTGGAGCGTCATGGGCGCCCCCGATTTGTGGCGTGATGACGTTCGGCAAAGCCCATGATTTCGCTGGCGATCTGGGTCAGCGGCATGATCTTGGCCGCGCCGCCCCGCGCGATGGCCTCCTTGGGCATGCCGAAGACGATGCAGCTCGCCTCGTCTTGGGCAACGGTATGGGCGCCGGCGGCCCGCATCTCGGCCAGGCAACGCGCGCCGTCGTCGCCCATTCCGGTCAGGATGATGCCCATCGCATTGGCCCCCGCCGCCTGCGCCGCCGAGCGGAACAGCACATCGACCGAAGGGCGATGCCGACTGACGCAGGGGCCGTCGACGATGCTGACCCGGTAGCTGGCAGAAACCCGGCGCACCAGCATGTGGTAATTGCCCGGCGCGATGAGCACATGACCGGCCTGCAAGGCATCACCATCCTTGGCCTCGTCGATTGTCACGGTGCAGAGCGTGTTCAGCCGTCGTGCGAAAGCGAGGGTGAAGTGTTCGGGCATGTGCTGCACGATGACCGCGGGCGGAGCATGGGCGGGAAGCGCCTCGAGCAGCAGTTTCAGCGCGTCGATGCCGCCGGTGGAGGCGCCAATGACGATGAGCGGCTCGGTTGCCGGCACTTGGCGCGGCGGCAGCGGCGGCAGGATCACGTCGGCGAGCAGCTTTTCCCCGGGTGCGAGCGCTGCCGAGGGCCTGGCTCGGCGCGGGCTGGCGGGCATCCGCGACTGCGCCGCCGCGCGCAGCGCGTCGCCGATCCGAACCGCTGCCTCCTGCCGGGCGACCGGCGTGTCGAGCTTGGGTTTCGAAAGCACCTCCGCTGCGCCGATCTCCAGCGCCTTTATCATCGCCTCGGAGCCGGCATCGGTATGGCTGGAGCAGACCACGACCGGAATCGGGCGCTGCGCCATGATCTTGCGAAGGAAGGTCAGCCCGTCCATCTTCGGCATCTCGAGATCGAGCAGGATGACATCGGGCAGTTCCTGTCGCATCTTCTCGACCGCGACGAAGGCATCCGGAGCGGCGGCCAGGAGCGAGAGGCCGGGGTCGGCGGCAATGATCGCCGAGAAGGCGGAGCGTATCGAGGCGGAGTCGTCGACGACCATCACCCGCAGGGCGTTGCTGTCCTTCGGCACTGTCGATTGCGTCATGTTCTCAGCTCCTCTGGAAGACGGCGGGCGCGATCTGCTGCAGCTTGTCGCTGCGCACGACCATCGATTCGGAATGGCCCACCAGCAGGTGGCCCCCGGGCGCGAGATGGCTGATCATCCGCGAGATGACGCGCGCCTGGATGTCTGGGTCGAAATAGATCAGCACGTTGCGCAGGAAGATCACGTCGATGTCCCGGTCGACCGCATATTGCGCATCCATCAGGTTCATCCGCGCAAAACGGGTGCGCTGCCGCAGCTCGGGCACGATGCGGACCTGCCCGGCAAGCTCACCCGCGCCTTGCATGAGAAACCGCGCGTGGAACTCGGGCGGAACCGGCGCCACCTGATCGATCGGGTAGATGGCGCGCCGGGCAACCTCCAGCACCTCGGTGTTGATGTCAGTGCCGAGGATGCCGTAGTTCAGGTCCGGCAGGCGGGTCGTCAGATCCTCCAGCAGCATGGCGATGGTGAAGGCTTCGGCCCCAGTCGAGGACGCCGCGCTCCAGACCTTGAACAGCGCGCGGCGCCGCGCGCTCTGGCGGTTGGCGAGGGTCTGCGGGACGATACGATGGGTGAGCAGGCGGAAGTGGTCTGGCTCACGGAAGAAATCGGTCTTGTTGGTGGTCACCGCATCGAGGATCTCGTGCAACTCGGCCTCGAGCCCGCCCTGCTCGAACAGGTGGTGAAAATAGGCTTCGACCGAGGCGAAGCCCAAGGCCAGACGGCGTCGCCGCAGCCGGCCTTCGACCATCGACCGCTTGCTCGCCGGCAACCTGACGCCGATCTGATCCTGGATCAGCCGGGTCAGCTGATCGAAATGCGAGCCTTCGCCCTTGCGACCAAGCGGCGCGGAGGGGGGCGCGGCTGTCATCAGGCGACATCCCGAAATCCGCCCGGCGCCTCGCCGACGCTTGCGGCGCCGCGGCTCAGGAGATCGGTATCGAACATCCGGTCGAGATCGAGGGCCGTGACGAAGGCGCCGTTGATCTTGCCCAGACCGACGACCATCTGCTGATCCCAGCGCAGCAGTCGCGCCTGGGGCAGAGGCGTTAGCGGCCCCTCGTCGAGTGCGGTCACCTCGAAGACCCGATCGGCTTTCAGCGCCACCACGGCGCGTCCTTGCGTGCTGCAGATCCAGAGCACGACGATCCGGGTCGTCGGGGTGTCGGGCACCGGCGGCAGGTTGAGCACGACCCGCAGATCAACCACCGCGATACCCTCGCCGCGCACGTTGATCACGCCGAGAACATGGGCCGGGGCGTTCGGCAGCTGCGAGATGTGCTGCAGATCGAGGATCTCCTGCACCCGGGTGACCGGAACCGCGAAGACCTCTTCTCCGACCCCAAGGGTCAGAACCTGATCGCCGCCGGTGAGAACCACGCTGTCGTCCATGCTCATGCTGCGCGCTCCCTGCCGCTGTCCCGGCGCAGGAAGCCCTCATCGAGCTTGTCCTCGCCTGCCATCATGTCGAATTCGAAGCCTCCGGAAGGGGCGGCCGGCAGCGGCCTCGCGCTCTGGCGGGGTGCCGCCTTGAAGATCGGGCGGGCCTGCGGTGCCTCGGGCGGCAGGCATTCTGCCGGGCTCGGCAGGGCGTCGCCGCTCACCCGGAAAAAGGCGACGGCGGATTGCAGCTGCCCGGCCTGTGTCGAGAGTTCCTCGGCCGTGGTCGACATCTGGGTCGCGGTGGAGGTGTTGTCCTGGGTCACCCGGTCGAGCTGCTGGATTGCCAGATTGACCTGTGCCGCGCCGGTCGACTGTTCCTGGGCCGCGTTCGAGATCTCCAGCACCAGCTGCGCCGTGCGCTCGATATCCGGCACGAGGTTCTGCAGCATGCTGCCCGCCGTCTGTGCAGCACGAACGGTGTCGGTCGAGAGGGCCGAGATCTCTCCCGCCGCGGTCTGGCTGCGCTCGGCCAGCTTGCGGACTTCGGAGGCCACGACCGCGAAGCCGCGACCATGCTCGCCCGCCCTAGCGGCCTCGACGGCGGCGTTCAGCGCCAGAAGGTCGGTCTGTCGGGCGATCTCCTGCACCACCATGATCTTCTCGGCGATGGTGCGCATTGCCTCGACGGCCTCGGCGACGGCGGCCCCGCTGTCGCGCGCATCCTCCGCCGATTTGCGTGCCATCTTCTCGGTCTCGCCCGCGTTCTGCGCGCTTTGCCGGATGTTCGCCGCCATCTCCTCCATCGCCGAGGAGGCTTCCTCCGTCGCACTCGCCTGCTGCGACGCGCCCTGATTCAGCTGTTCGGCGGTCGAGGTCATGCCCTCGCTGCCTGACCGGACATTGCGGGCCGAGCCTGCGACCTCGGTCACGACGGCGCGCAGCTTCTCGACCATCGCGTTCAGCGCGCGCTGCATGTCGGCCAACTCGTCACTCGAGCGCACCTGCGCCGTCTGGGTCAGATCGCCCTCGGCGATGAGCCGCGTCAGCCGCGTCGCCTCAAAGATGCCGCGGGACAAGGACAGCACGATCCAGATCGCCGCAACCGCCCCGATCACTGTGGTCGCCACCAGCGTCGCCACAGCGATGAGCCAGCCGGTGTCGTACCTGCTGTTGGCCCGGACCGAGGCATCGGTGAAGGATCGGCGGTTCTCGGTCAGCACGTTGACGAGGATCGCCTCCATCTTCTGCCAGTCCTCGCGCCCCTTGGTGACGACGAGCTTGAAGCCCTCGTAACCGAGGCCCATCCGGGCAAGCTGCATCGCCTCGTCATTGACCTTGCGCAGATTGTCTTCGTGCTTCGCGAACTGGGTCAGCTCCTGCTGACCGAGGCCGCTGGAGAGGGCGAAGAGCGCATCGAAGGAGGCTTTCTTCGCCGCACGCGCCGCGCCGAGATCAGCCTCAATCTCCTTGCGCTCCTCCTTGGTGCGCGACAGCAGGAAGTTGCGGATCTCGCGCTGGGTCTTCACCTGATTCTCGATGATGTCATGCGACAGATCGAGCCGCCGCGACTGCAGGGTCACGATGTCGTCGAGCGAGGTGTTGACATCGCTTGCGGCGTTCAGGGTGACGATCTGCCCCGTGCCTGCGAGCAGCAGGATGACGAGGAAGGTCGCGCCCAGCTTTGCCTTGATGGTGAGCCTCATGATGTCACAGTCCCTCTTCGGCCATCGCGGGTGCGGCGCCGCGCAGGGCGCCTTGCGAGAAAATCCGTTCCAGATCCGGGAGGATCATGAAGCCGCCCTGCCATTTGCCGATGCCGCGGACGCAGTCGGGCGGCCAGCGGGTACCCACGGTGGGGATCGGCTCCAGCGTCGTCGGGTCGAGCCCGGTCACGTCATGGACCTTGTCGGCGAGGATCGCGACGGTGATCACGCTGCCAGCGACCGGCAGTTCCAAGACCAGCATCCGCGTGTCCGGTGTCGCTTCGGTCTGCGCCATGCCGAAGGTCACCCGAAGGTCGGCCAGGGGCACCACGACGCCGCGCACATTGATCAGGCCGCTGACGAAGCTGCCGGCTTGCGGCACCCGGGTAACGGGTACCGGTTCGAGGATCTCGCGCAGGCAGTCCGCCGGGATCGCCATCAGCTCGCCGCCGAGACGCAGCGTCACAACATCCATCCGACCGTCCCTTTCGCTTGTCGCCGCAATCATGCCGCCTTCTCCCCTTGCTGCTCGCGCAAGCGGTCCTCCTGCGCACGACCGAGGCTGACGAGCTGTGGCACGTCGAGGATCAACGCAACGCTGCCGTTGCCGAGGATGGTGGCGCCGGAGAAGCACTTGAGATGTGCGTGCAGGCGCGAGAGCTGTTTGATGACGGTCTGGTTGTTGCCGATGATCCGGTCGACCACGAGGCCGATGCGCCGCCCACCCGCCGAGACGATGACGACCTTCTGGAAGGGCGGCACCGGCTGGTGGATCGAGAAGAGCGTGCGCAGCCTGAGGAAGGGCACGAGCCCGCCGCGAATGTTGAGGAAGGAGGAGCTGCGGCCTTCGGTCTCGAATTCGGCCGGGAGTTCGACGCATTCCTCCACGGCAGCGAGGGGGAAGGTGTAGCTTTCGCCGCCGACCTCGATCAGCAGCCCGTCGATGATCGCCAGCGTGAGGGGCAGGCGCAGGGTGACGGTGGTGCCGCGACCGGGGTCGGAGGTAAGATCTATTTGACCGCGCAGGGTTTCGATGGTGCGCTTGACCACGTCGAGCCCAACGCCGCGCCCCGAAAGTTCGGTCACCTTCTTGGCGGTGGAGAAGCCCGGCTCGAAGATGAGGCGGAAAATCTCGCCTTGGGTCATCGTTGCGTCGGCCGCGATCATGTTGCGGGCAATCGCCTGGGCGCGGATCGCCTCGGCATCCAGACCGCGGCCGTCGTCGCGTACGGTGATCAGCACCTCGGCGCCGGAATAGGCTGCCGCGAGCTCGATTCTGCCGGTCTTGGGCTTGCCTGCGGCGCGGCGGGCATCGAGGGTTTCGAGCCCGTGATCGGCGGAATTGCGCAGGATATGCACCAGCGGATCGGCCAGAAGTTCGATCACGGTCTTGTCGAGCTCGGTGTCTTCGCCCGTGGTCGTGAAGGTCATCGGCTTGCCGAGCGTCTGTGACAGGTCGCGCATCAGGCGGCGGAAGCGCCCCATGATCGAGCCGATCGGCACCATGCGGATCGACATGGTGGCGTCGCGCATCCCCGAGGCGAGGCGCTGGATGTCCTCGGCCACGGCGAGAAGCGAGGCGTCGCCGAAGCGTTGCGCGAGGGCCGAGAGCCGGGCCTCGGCGATGACGAGCTCGCCCACGCGGTCCATCAGCTCGTCCAGACGGCCGGTCTCGACCCGCATGGTTTCGGCGGCGGGGGCGGCGGCAGGGGCGGAAGGGCCGGCCTGCGCCGCAGGCGGTGTTGGGGCGACAGGCGGGGCAGGGGGCGCCTCGGGTTCGACCGGGGCGAGGGGGGCGATGTCGGTGGCCACCGTCTGCGCCGGGGTTGTGGCGTCGCCCAGGGTTCGGAGGTCGAACTGCATGTCCTCGCGGTAGAAGAGGAAGATGTCCTCGATGGCGGATTGCGCGACCGTGGCTGGCAGGCGCATCTCCCATCCGGTGAGGCAATCCTGCGGGTCGAGGGCGGAAAGCGGAGGGATGGCGGCAAGACAGGCGCCAAGATCGGAGGCGCCCAGTTCGGCAAGTTCGGCCAGCAGCAGTTTCGGGTTGCCGCCGAGCCGCAGCACCGAGGGGCCGAGGCGGAAGAAGAGCTGCCAGCCGCTGGACCCGACTTCGGCGGGGGCGGGCGGGGCCGCGGGCTCGCCGCTGGCGGCGACGCGCAGGGCATCAAGCAGTTCGGCGCTGGCGGCCTCCGCCCCGTCGGGGGCTTCGATCAACCGTCCGATATGGTCGCAGGAGCGCAGCGCCACCGCGATCACTGCCTGATCGACGGATTGCGTGCCCTGACGCAGCTGGTCGAAGACCGTCTCGAACTCATGGACGAAGCGGGCGAGAGCGGTGAAGCCGAACATCGCGCCCGACCCCTTGATCGTGTGAAGGTCGCGGAAGACCGCGTCGATGATCTTGCGGTCCTGCGGCGCGCGCTCCAGATCCAGCAGCCCACGTTCCAGCGAGGCCATCAGCTCGGTGGCTTCCTGACGGAACAGGCCGCCGATTTCTTCTTCCGCGTTCATGCTCCGGCCACCTTCTTCACCACGGCGAGGAGTTGCGCCTGATCGAAGGGCTTCATCATCCAGCCGATGGCCCCGGCTTCGCGCGCCTGCTGTTTCAGCCCGTCATGCGACTCCGTCGACAGGAACACGATCGGCACGCCGACCGAGGTCGCGCTGCCGCGGAACTTGCGGATGAAGCTGATGCCGTCGAGCCGCGGCATGTTCTGGTCGGTCAGGATGGCATCGAACTTCTGCGCCGAGGCCTTCTCGAGCGCGTCCTGCCCGTCGACGGCCTCCACCACCGCATAGCCTGCGCCGGTCAGGGTGAGGCGCACCATCTGTCGCACCGAGGGCGAGTCGTCCACTGCGAGGATTGTCTTTGTCATTGCGCCTGTTCCGCTCCCGCTTGCACCGCCGTCCATGTTTCCCCCGCGAGGACGAGCCTGCAGTCCGTCGCCGCCAGAAAGCCGTAGTCGGCGAGGGCCGTGGCCAGCGCCCCGCCTTCCGGCACTGTCACCTCGAAGGGCAGGCCCGCCGCTGCGGCCTGCCGATGCGCGGCGACGAGGATCTGCAGCGTCGAGAGATCGACCTGCTGCGCCGCGGCACTATCGACCCTCAGCGGCCCGTTGCGCGCCAGCGCCTCGGCCAGCGTCGCGGCGAGGGCTGCGGCCTGCGACAGCCCCGCCTGTTCGGGGAGCGGAAGAACGCTGGGCTCTGCGGGATCTGCGGGCATGCGTCGGGCCTTTCGGATGCACCGGACGGCTCCGGCAGGGAAAGGCTTGACGGGGACGGGCTAAGGAACCGCTAACGGCGGGCTTCATCTGGATAAAATTGGACGGATGGCGGCGGGCGCCGGCCCAGCCTAGGCGACGGCATTCTGATCTTGTTGAGAAAAGCGGGCAGGCGACGAGCGGATTGCGACGGAGGATGAAATTCTCGGCAGACGGCGGGTGACGCCACGACCCGATGTGCCGCGAGGGCAGGCAAAAGGGAACATTCCGCTGCCTCTGCCGTTGGCAATCACATGAATTCGGCAAAAAGGGGACTGTCCGTGGCAGGAAATGACACGCAGGCCGAAGGCAGAGTTTCTCAGACACAGCGTCTGGATGAGACTTCGGCGCTCCAGTCGCAGGGTTTGGAAGGACGCCAGACCGAGACCTTCGGCACAGGAGCCGCGACGCCCGGCGCGACCGATACGGGCGACGCGGAGGCGCGGCTGCGCGCGCTCGCGTCAAGCCGCGTCGCCATTGAGGGCATCAGTATCGAGATCGACGGCGGGCGCTTTCCGGCCAAGGTCGTGGCGGGTCTGCCCGTGGCGATCGAGGCCGACATCTTCTGCGACGGGCATGACAGCATCGACGCGGCGCTGATCCTGCGCAAGCGGGGCGAGAGCGCGTTTTCCGAGACGCGGATGACCTATCTGGTCAATGATCGCTGGACGGCGACGGTGAGCTTCGTCGAGAACGCCGCCTATGAGGTGGGCTTTCTGGCGTGGCGCGACCTGTTCGCGACATGGCGCAAGGAGGTGGCGAAGAAATACGCCGCCGGCCAGCGGATCGCGCTGGAGCTGGAGGAAGGCCGTCGGCTGATTTCCGAGGTGACCGAGGCCGGGCCCGAGGACAGGACGCTGCTCGACCGGCTGATGCAGCTCGATGCGGGGCTGGAGGACGAGGGCGAGCGCTTTGCACACCTGAATGGCCCGGATGTGGCCGCGGCGATGTCGCGCTGCGGTCCGCGCACCCATCTCACCCGCTCCAAGCTGGTACCGGTCTTTGCCGACCGCGAGGCTGCGGCCTTCAGCGCGTGGTACGAGATCTTCCCGCGCTCGCAATCGGGCGACGTGGCGCGGCACGGCACCTTCGACGACGTGATCGCGCGGCTGCCCTATATCCGCGATCTCGGTTTCGATGTGCTGTATTTCCCGCCGATCCACCCGATCGGCGCGGTGAACCGCAAGGGGCGCAACAACACGCTGACGCCTGGGCCGGACGATCCGGGTTCGCCCTATGCCATAGGCTCCGAGGCCGGCGGCCATGATGCGCTGCATCCCGAACTCGGCTCCTTCGACGATTTCGCCCGGCTGGTTGATTCGGCGAAGGCGCATGGGCTGGAGCTGGCGCTCGACTTCGCCATCCAGTGCGCGCCGGATCATCCGTGGATCAAGGAGCATCCCGAGTGGTTCGACTGGCGGCCCGACGGGACGATCAAGTTCGCCGAGAATCCTCCGAAGAAATACGAGGATATCGTCAACGTCCACTTCTACCGCGAGGCCATTCCCTCGCTCTGGTACGCGCTGCGCGACGTGGTGCTGTTCTGGGTCGAGAAGGGGGTGAAGATCTTCCGCGTCGACAACCCGCACACCAAGCCCTTCCCGTTCTGGGAATGGATGATCGACGAAGTCCGTGCAGAGCATCCCGACACGATCTTCCTCGCCGAGGCCTTCACCCGGCCCAAGGTGATGAAGCGGCTAGCCAAGGTCGGCTTCTCGCAGAGCTATTCCTACTTCACCTGGCGCAACGGCAAGCAGGAGCTGACCGAGTACCTGACGGAACTGACGACGGAGGACTGCCGGCACTACATGCGGCCGAACTTCTTCGCCAACACGCCCGACATCAACCCGGTCTACCTGCAGACCGCGGGCCGCCCCGGCTTCCGGATCCGTGCGGCGCTCGCGGCGACGCTGGGCGGCAACTACGGGCTCTACAACGGTTTCGAGATCTGTGACGCCGCTCCGGTGCCGGGCAAGGAGGAGTATCTCAACTCGGAGAAATACGAGATCCGGGTCTGGGACATGGACCAGCCGGGGCACATCAAGGATGACATCCGGTTGCTGAACCACATCCGCCGCAGCCACCCGGCGATGCGCGATTTCACCAATCTGCGCTTCTACAACGCGGTGAACGACAACGTGCTCTACTACGGCAAGGCGAGCGAGGACGGCAGCGACTTCCTGCTGTTCCACGTCAACCTCGACCCGCACAACCCGCAGGGCTTCCAGTTCGAAGTGCCACTGTGGGAATTCGGCCTGCCCGATGACGCCTCAATCGAGGTCGAGGATTTGCTGAACGGCAACCGCTTCACCTGGCACGGGAAATGGCAGGGGTTGGAGCTCGATCCGACCACTCGTCCCTATGCCGCATGGCAACTCTTTGCACCGGGGGTGCCGCGTTGAACAAGATCCTGACCCAAGCCACCATGACCCGCGACGAGCCGAAAATCGATCGGTCGCAAGCCGACTGGTACAAGGACGCCGTCATCTACCAGCTGCACATCAAGGCCTTCATGGACGCCAATGGTGACGGCATCGGCGATTTCGCCGGGCTGATGCAGCGTCTGGACTATGTGCAAGCGCTTGGCGTGACCACGATCTGGCTCTTGCCCTTCTACCCCTCGCCGCTGCGTGACGACGGCTACGACATCTCGGACTACCGGGCGATCAACCCTTCCTACGGCACGATGCGCGACTTCAAGGCCTTCGTGGCCGAGGCGCACAAGCGCGGGCTCAGGGTGATCACCGAGCTGGTAATCAACCACACCTCCGACCAGCATCCGTGGTTCCAGAAGGCGCGGCGGGCCAAGCCCGGCTCCGCCGCCCGCGACTGGTATGTCTGGAGCGACACCGACCAGAAATTCCCCGAGACGCGGATCATCTTCCTCGACACCGAAAAGTCGAACTGGACATGGGATCCGGTGGCGGGCGCCTACTACTGGCACCGCTTCTACTCGCACCAGCCCGACCTGAACTTCGACAACCCGCGCGTGCTGGAAGAGGTGCTGCGCATCATGCGCATGTGGCTCGAGATGGGGGTGGACGGGCTCCGGCTCGACGCGATCCCCTATCTGGTGGAGCGCGAGGGCACCAACAACGAGAACCTGCCCGAGACGCATGAGGTGCTGAAGAAGATCCGCGCCGATCTCGACGCGCATTTCCCCGACCGGATGCTCTTGGCCGAGGCGAACCAGTGGCCCGAGGACACACGGCCCTATTTCGGCGACGGCGACGAATGCCACATGGGCTTCCACTTCCCGCTGATGCCGCGCATGTACATGGCGCTGGCGCAGGCCGACCGGCATCCGATCACCGACATCATCCGCCAGACGCCCGAGATCCCGGAGAACTGCCAGTGGGGCATATTCCTGCGGAACCACGACGAGCTGACGCTGGAGATGGTGACGGCGGAGGAGCGCGACTATCTCTGGCAGACCTATGCCGAAGATGCCCGCGCGCGGATCAACCTCGGCATCCGCCGCCGTCTGGCGCCCCTGATGAAGAACGACCGGCGCAAGATCGAGCTTCTGAACCAGATGCTGATGTCGCTCCCCGGAACGCCGATCCTCTATTACGGCGACGAGATCGGCATGGGCGACAACTACTATCTCGGCGACCGCGACGGGGTGCGCACCCCGATGCAATGGTCGGCCGACCGCAACGGCGGCTTCTCGCGGGCCAATCCGCAGCAGCTCTACCTGCCGACGATCCTCGATCCGGTCTACGGCCATCAGGCGGTGAACGTCGAGGCGCAGACCGGCGATGCCTCGTCGCTGCTCAACTGGATGCGGCGCCTGATCACAGTGCGCAAGCAGCACCCGGCCTTCGGGCGCGGACTGATGACGCTGCTCTATCCGCGCAACCGCAAGGTGCTGGCCTATCTGCGCCAGCACGAGGGCACGACCATCCTCTGCGTCGCCAACCTGTCGGATTCTGCACAGGCGGCGGAACTGGACCTCGGCCGGTTCCGCGGCCTCGTGCCGGTGGAACTGACCGGACGCTCGGCCTTCCCGCCAATCGGTGATCTGCCCTACATGCTGACGCTGCCAGCCTACGGCTTCTTCTGGTTCGTGCTGAGCGATCAGGAGCATCTGCCATCGTGGCACAAGGCGATCCCGGAGATCCTGCCGGAGTTCATCACGCTGACGACGCGCGACGGTTCGGTGCAGACCGCGGTCATGGGCCGCGAGCGCAGCCAGCTCGAGGTCGACGTGCTGCCGAACTGGCTGCCGCTTCAGCGCTGGTTCACTTCGAAGGACGAAGCGGTGGGGCAGGTGGGCATCACCCCGCTCGGCACGCTGGGCGAGCATGCGCTGATGACGCTGGACGTGGCCGTAGGCCAGGAAAGCCAGCGCTACTTCCTGCCGCTCTCGGCGCTCTGGGGCGACGACCAGCTGCGTCCGGGCGCGCCGAAGCTCAGCTATACGCTGGCCAAGATCCGGCGCGGGCCGAAGATGGGTGCGCTGATCGACGCTGCCTATGACGAGCGGCTGGCGGGTGCGATGCTCGACGCGATGCGTGCGGGCAAGACCGGGGACGACGTGCGCTTCGAGACGACCGAGGCGCTGCAGGAGCTCACCGATCCGGGCGAGCCGCGCTATCTCGGGGCGGAGCAGAGCAACATCTCCATCGCCTTTTCCGACAAGGTGATCCTGAAGCTCTACCGTCGTCTTCGCGCCGGCGAGCAGCCGGATGTCGAGGTGGCGCGCTTCCTGACCGAAGTGGCGGGCTACGAGCACACGCCGCGCTTCCTCGGGCAGGCGAGCCACGGCGAAGGCGAGGAAGAGACCACGCTGGCCGCGGCCTTCACCTTCGTCACCAACCGGGGCGACGCCTGGCGCGGCATCTTCGACGCGCTGGTGCGTGATCTCGGCGAGCACGAGGCCTGGACCGACAGCGAGGCGGCCGAGCCGCAACCGCAGCCGGACGCCTTCCCCTTCCCGCTGTCGATCGGCGCGCTCCTGGGCCAGCGCACCGCCGAGCTGCACCGCGCCTTCGCGGTGGAGACCGACGACCCGGCCTTCCGCACCGAACCGCTGACCGCGGAGCATCTGCGGCAATGGGTGGAGCAGACCGTCTCGGAAGCCGAGGCGCTGGTCACCTCGCTGAAGGGTCAGCGCGCGGGCCTGCCCGAAGCGCTGGTGCCCTTGGCCGATGCCGTCATCGCGGCGCGCGAGCCCCTCGTGGCCCGGGTGAAGCGGGTGGCGGAATTCGAGCCTTCGGGCAGCCTGTCGCGGATCCACGGCGACTATCATCTGGGTCAGGTGCTTCTGGCGCAGAACGACGTGGCGATCATCGACTTCGAGGGCGAGCCGAAACGCGCGCTGGACGAGCGCCGGGCAAAATCCTCGCCGCTGCGCGATGTGGCCGGGATGCTGCGCTCCTTCGATTATGCGGCGGAATCGGCGCTGGCACGGCATGTCGAAAGCTTCGGCCCGGCCAGCGAGCGCACCGTTGCCCGCGCCGAGGCCTGGCGGCTGGCGGCTTCGCGCGAGTTTCTCGAGGCATGGCGCAGCACTGCGGAGGGCGCGCCAAATCTGCCCGAGGACCGCGCGCTCACCGAGGCCCTTCTCGATCTCTTCCTGTTGCAGAAGGCGATCTACGAGGCGGGCTATGAACTGGGGATGCGACCGGCGTGGCTGGGCATTCCTCTGCAGGGACTTCTGGATCTACTTGGGGATGGCGCATGACTTTGGACGTAGCGGCGATGGTGCCGCAATCGGATGTCGACGCGATCCTGCGCGGCAGTCACGGAAACCCCTTTGCAGTGCTGGGCCTGCAGGGAGGCGGAGATCAGCCGCTGACCCTGCGCGTCTTCGCCCCACAGGCCGCCGAGGTGGCGGTGCTGGACGGGGCAGGGGCTGAGGTGGCCCGGCTGCAGCGGATCGGTGCGGAAGGCTTCTTTGCCGGCGAAATGCCGGGACGGGAACGCTTCCCCTACCGGCTGCGGCTCTCCGCCGGCGAGCATCGCTGGGAGATCGACGACCCCTACCGCTTCCCGCCGGTGCTGGGCGAGCTCGATGAATACCTGCTGGGCGAGGGGCGGCATCACCGGCTCTACGAGCGTCTCGGCGCGCATCCCTGCACCATGGAGGACGTCGAGGGCGTGGCCTTCGCCGTCTGGGCCCCGAACGCCCGCCGGGTTTCGGTCGTCGGCGCGTTCAACGCCTGGGACGGACGGCGGCACCCGATGCGCAAGCGCGTCGGCGTCGGCGTCTGGGAGCTGTTCATCCCCGGGCTGCACCGCGGCGAGATCTACAAATATGAGCTGATCGGCCCACAGGGCGAGCGCCTGCCGCTGAAATCCGATCCGCTGTCCTTCGCGCAGGAGCAGCCGCCCGCGACGGCCTCGATCGTCGACGGCCTGCCCGAGCATGACTGGCAGGATGCCGACTGGCTGGCGTATCGCGGCCCGAAACAACAGCGCGACGCGCCGATCTCAATCTACGAGGTCCATGCCGGATCCTGGCGCATGGGGCTCGACTACGATGCGCTGGCGGATCAGCTGGTGGAGTACGTCACCGAGATGGGCTTCACCCATGTCGAGTTCATGCCGATCAGCGAGCATCCCTTCACCGGCTCCTGGGGCTACCAGCCCATCGGGCTCTTCGCCCCGACCAGCCGCTTCGGCCCGCCCGAGGGCTTTGCCCGTCTGGTGGACCGGCTGCATGCGGCGGGGATCGGCGTCATCCTCGACTGGGTGCCGGCGCACTTCCCCTCAGACGCGCATGGGCTGGCGAATTTCGACGGCACGCATCTCTATGACCACGCCGACCCGCGTCAGGGTTTCCACCGCGACTGGAACACCCAGATCTACAACTTCGGTCGCCAGGAGGTGGCGAACTTCCTGCAGGCCTCGGCGCTTTACTGGCTTGACCGCTACCATGTCGACGCGCTGCGTGTCGATGCGGTGGCCTCGATGCTCTATCTCGACTATTCGCGCAACGCCGGCGAGTGGATCCCCAACGAGCACGGCGGGCGCGAGAACCTCGAGGCGATCAGCTTCCTGCGCGACGTGAACGAGCGGGTCCGGCTGGATCATCCCGGCGCCGTGACCATGGCCGAGGAATCCACCGCCTTCCCGAAGGTCAGCCGGCCGGTGGCGGAGGACGGGCTGGGTTTCGGCTTCAAGTGGAACATGGGCTGGATGCACGACACGCTGGCCTATTTCCGGCGCGACCCGATCCATCGCCGCCACCACCAGAGCGACCTGACCTTCGGCCTCGTCTACGCCTTCTCGGAAGATTTCGTGCTGCCGCTCAGCCATGACGAGGTGGTGCATGGCAAAGGCTCACTGATCAGGCAGATGGCGGGCGATCCGTGGCAGAAATTCGCGAACCTGCGCGCCTATTTCGGATTCATGTGGACGCATCCGGGCAAGAAGCTTCTCTTCATGGGAGGGGAATTCGCTCAGGACAGGGAGTGGAACCATGATGCCTCGCTCGACTGGCACCTTCTGGACAACCCGGCCAATTCCGGGATGAAGCGGCTGGTGGCCGATCTGAACCGGACCTACCGTGCCATCCCGGCGCTGCACCGGCAGGATTGCGATCCGGCGGGCTTCGAATGGGTGGATGCGGCCGATGCCGAGAATTCGGTCCTGAGCTTCCTGCGTAAGGCCGACGGCTGCCCGCCGGTGCTGGTGATCTGCAACCTGACACCGCAGGTGCATCACGACTACCGGATCGGCGTTCCGCAGGGCGGCGACTGGCGCGAGGTTCTCAATACCGATGCCGGGCTCTATGGCGGGTCGGATGTCGGCAACTCGGGCTTGTTACAAGCCGAAGATACATCGTGGCACGGACGGCCCGCCTCGCTCAGGCTGACCCTGCCGCCTCTCGCAACCGTTCTCGTGATGCCGGAAGGTCCAAGCAACGCATGATGACGCAAGGGATGACGCTGCGCGAAGGCAGCCCGAACCCGCTCGGGGCAACCTGGGACGGGTCGGGCACGAATTTTGCCATCTTCTCCGCCCACGCCAGCAAGGTGGAGCTTTGTCTCTTCGATGCGCGCGGTCGGCGCGAGACAGCGCGCATCCCTCTGCCGGAGTTCACCCACGAGGTCTGGCACGGCTACCTGCCCGAAGTGCGGCCCGGTCAGCTTTACGGCTACCGGGTCCATGGTCCCTACGACCCGCAGAACGGCCACCGCTTCAACCCCAACAAGCTGCTGATCGACCCCTATGCCCTGATGCTGCAGGGCGACATCGTCTGGCATGACGCGGTCTTCGGCTACCGGATCGGAAATGCGCGGGCGGACCTCTCCTTTGACCGGCGCGACTCGGCCTTCGTCATGCCGAAATGCGTGGTGGTCGATCCTGCTGTGACCTGGGGCGCGGATATCCGCCCCCATACGCCTTGGGCCGACACGATCATCTACGAGGCGCATGTGAAGGGGATGACCGCGCTCAACCCCGACACCTCCGACCGCGTGCGCGGCAGTTTCGCGGCGCTGGCCGACCCGAAGGTGATCGAGCATCTGGTGACGCTCGGTGTCACGGCGGTGGAGCTGATGCCGACGCAGGCCTTCTTCGACGACCGCTATCTGATCGAGAAGGGGCTGACGAACTACTGGGGCTACAACACCGCCGCCTTCTTCGCCCCCGCCACCCGCTTCATCTCCCCCGGTGGCGGGGTGCACGAATTCAAGCTGATGGTGCGTCGGCTGCACGAGGCGGGGATCGAGGTGATCCTCGACGTGGTCTACAACCACACCGCCGAGGGCAACCAGATGGGGCCGACGCTCAGCTTCCGTGGCATCGACAACGCCAGCTACTACATGCTGGGCGACGACCCGCGTTACTACTACGACACAACGGGCTGCGGCAACACGGTGAACCTCGGGCACCAGCGGGTGCTGCAGATGGTGATGGACAGCTTGCGCTACTGGGTCGAGGCCTGCCATGTCGACGGCTTCCGCTTCGATCTGGCAAGCTCGCTTGGACGCGACCGGCAGAGCTTCAACGCCAATGCGGTCTTCCTCGACGCGGTGCGGCAGGACCCGGTGCTGGGCCGGGTGAAGCTGATCGCGGAGCCCTGGGACACCGGGAACGAGGGCTATCAGCTGGGCAACTTCCCTCCCGGCTGGGCCGAGTGGAACGACAAGTATCGCGACTCCGTCCGATCCTACTGGAAGGGCGACGAGGGCCTGCTGCCGGAGCTCTCCTCGCATCTTCTGGGCTCGGCCAATCTTTTCGATCGGCGCGGGCGCAGGCCTTGGGCCAGCGTGAACTTCATCACCGCGCATGATGGCTTCACGCTCGCCGATACCGTCGCCTACAACGACAAGCACAACGCGGCGAACAAGGAAGACAACCGCGACGGCCATTCGCACAATTGCAGCTGGAACTGCGGGGTGGAGGGCCCGACCGACGACCCCGAGATCCTCGACCTGCGCGACCGGATGCGGCGGGCAATGATGGCGACGCTCTTGATGTCGCAGGGCACGCCGATGATTCTGATGGGCGACGAGGTGGGCCGCACCCAGGGCGGCAACAACAACGCCTATTGCCAGGACAACGAGATGAACTGGCTGAAGCTCGACGATCTCGATCCGCGCGACGCCGAGTTCCTCGAATTCACCCGCTCGGTGATCGCTCTGCGCAAGGGACGCGACGTGTTCCACCACGCGTCGTTCCTGCACAAGGCCCCCGAGGGGCAGCAGCCGATCCGGGTCCGCTGGCTGCGCCCGGATGGTTTGCTGATGGAGCCGAATGATTGGCACAATCCCGCCGCTCGCACGTTGGGAATGCTGGTGCGTGACGAGCCGGACATCCTGATGTTGTTCAACAGCCATTTCGAGGCGGTTGATTTCACCTTGCCCGCCGCCGCGACCGACCTCGGCTGGCAGATGCTGCTCGACAGCGCGACAGGCGAGGTGACCCCGCAGGGCAGCCCGGTGAGGCTGCCGAAACTTGCCGTGCCCCCGCGCGGCCTACTGGTACTTGAGGAGACACGTCCATGACATCTGGAGAAGGCCCGCAGTCAATCTGCGCCTGGGGCGCAGTGCTGACCACCGAAGGGGCCCGCTTCCGCATCTGGGCACCGTCTCAGCAGCAGGTGCGGCTGCGCCTGCAAGGGCAGGACCACGCCATGGAGCGGAGCGACGACGGCTGGTTCGACCTGACCCTGCAGGCCGAGACCGGGGCCGAATACGGCTTCGTGCTGGATGATGGCCGGGTGGTGGCCGACCCCGCCTCGCGCCAGCAGGCAGGCGACGTGCACGGGCTCTCGCTTGTCACCGACCCGGCCTATGACTGGCAGTGCGACTGGCAGGGCCGCCCCTGGCACGAGACCGTGATCCTGGAGCTGCATGTCGGCACCTTCACCCCCGAGGGCACCTTCCGCGCCGCCATCGACAGGCTGGCCGATGTTGCCGCCAGCGGCTTCACCATGATCGAGCTGATGCCGGTGGCGCAGTTCGAGGGGAACCGCGGCTGGGGCTATGACGGGGTGCTGCTCTATGCGCCGCACCCGGCCTATGGCACGCCCGACGACCTACGCGCCTTCGTCGACGCGGCGCATGGGCACGGGCTGAGCGTGGTGCTTGACGTGGTCTACAACCACTTCGGACCGGAGGGGAATTACCTGCCGAGCTACGCGCCGAAGTTCTTCGACGCCGAGCGGCACACCCCCTGGGGCAATGCCATCGAATACCACCGCCCGCCGGTGCGCCGCTTCTTCATCGACAACGCGGTCTACTGGTTGCGCGACTTCCGCTTCGACGGGCTCAGGATCGACGCCGCCGACCATATCCGCGATCCGGATTCGGACCCCGAGTTCCTGATCGACATGGTGCGCACCATCCGCCAGACGCTGCCGGGGCGCGAGATCCATCTGACGACCGAGGACAACCGCAACGTCACCCATCTGCACGAGCGCGGAGCCGATGGCGCAGTGGACCTCTATACCGGCGAGTGGAACGACGACCTGCACAACGTGGCGCATGTGATCGCCACGGGCGAGTCCGAGGCCTATTATCGGGACTTCGTCGAGGATCACTGGACGAAATACGCCCGCGCCTTGGCTGAGGGTTTCGCCTATCAGGGCGAGGCCTCGCCCTTCGACGGCGGCAAGCCGCGCGGGGCGCCGAGCGCGCATCTGCCGCCGGTCTGCTTCGTCGACTTCCTGCAGAACCACGATCAGATCGGCAACCGCGCTTTCGGCGAGCGGCTGACCACGCTGGCGCCGGAGTCCCGCCTTCGGCTGCTGATGGCGATGCTGCTGCTCTCGCCGCATATCCCGCTCCTCTTCATGGGCGAGGACTGGGGCGAGACGCGGCCCTTCACCTTCTTCACCGACTTCAAGGGCGAGCTGGCCGATGCCGTGCGCGAGGGACGCCGCAAGGAGTTCGAGCATTTCGCGGCCTTCCAGAACCTCGATCTGGCCGCAACGGTGCCCGACCCGAACTCGGCGGGCACCTTCGAGTCCTCGCGCCTCGACTGGCAGCACCGCGACACGGCGCGGGGAGCGGAATGGCTCGACTATACCCGCAGCCTGCTGCAGGTCCGCCATGCCGAGATCGTGCCGCATCTGGCCAAGGCGCCGGGCCATGGCGGCAAGGTGCTTATGGCCAAGGAAGACAAGGTGGCGGTGGATTGGCAGCTCGATGGCGCCATCCTGCGGCTGCGCGCCAATTTCGACGATCGCGAGGCCGCCTTGCCTGCCGCCGAGGGGCGGGTGATCTATGCGACAGCCGGAGCCTCCGACGTGGGGGCGATGCCGCCCGGCACGGTGATCGCCACGCTTCAGGAGACGACATGACCGACCCATTGCAGCGCCGCGCCGAGCTCTTCGGCATCCGCCCCTCCTATCACGGCATCAGCGGCGAGCTGTTTCACCCGCCGCATGAAGCGCTGACCAGCCTGCTCACCGCCTTCGGCATCCCGACCGAAGGCCCCGACCCGGAGGCCCGCCCGCCGGAGCTTTGGGCGCCCGAGGGCGTGCGCTGCTTCCTGCCCGAGAGCGACGCGCGAATGTGGGGCGTCGCGGTGCAGCTCTATCAGCTGCGCTCGGCGCGGAACTGGGGGATCGGCGACTTTCAGGATCTGGCCGAGCTGGCGCTGCTCTGCGGCGACGCAGGGGCTGATTTCCTCGGGCTCAATCCCCTGCACGCGCTGTTCCTCGCCGTGCCCCAGCAATGCAGCCCGTTCTCGCCCTCCAACCGCCGCTTCCTGAACCCGCTCTACATCGCGGTGGACCGGGTGCCGGGCTTCACGACCCCGCCCGACCTGACGCGGCTGCGCGAGGGCGAGCTGGTGGACTACGCCGGGGTGACCGAGGTGAAGCTTGATGCGCTACGCGATCTCTGGGTGCACGGCGTGGACGATCCCGAAGGCTTTGCGGGCTTCATGGTCGAGGGCGGTGAGCTCCTGCGTCGCCACGCGCTGTTCGAGGCGCTCTCGCTGCATTTCGGCCCGACCCACGGCGCGGGCTGGCAGGGCTGGCCCGAGGAGTGGCGCGACGTGGAAAGCCCCACCGTCGCCCGCTTCGCCGAGGAGCACGCCAGCGAGGTGGAGTTCCACATCTGGCTGCAATGGCTGGCCGACAGGCAATTGGCCGAGGTGCGCGACGCTTGTCGCGCGGCGGGGATGCGGATCGGGCTCTATCTCGACTTTGCCGTGGGGGAATCCCCCGGCGGTTCGGGCACATGGTCCGACCCGGGGCTCATCGTCTCCGGCGCGCGGATCGGCGCCTCGCCCGACTGGTTCAACGCCGCCGGGCAGGATTGGGGCCTCGCCCCGCTCTCGCCTGTCGAGCTTGCTGCCCGTCACGCCGCCCCGTTCCAAAGCCTGATGCAGGATGCCACCCACCGCGCCGGCGCCCTCCGGCTGGATCACGCCATGTCGCTCTGGCAGCTCTTCCTGATCCCCGACGGTCTGACCGCGCCGCAGGGCACCTATGTCCGCTACCCGGTTCAGGAGATGATCGCGGCGCTGGCCTTGGCCTCGAACGAGAACCGCACCATCATCATCGGCGAAGATCTGGGCAACGTGCCGGACGGCTTCCGCGAGGTCATGGCTGCGGCGAACATCCTGTCCTACCGCATCCTGCTGTTCGAGCGGCATTATGACGGCTTCATCTCGCCCGAACACTACCCGCGCGAGGCTTTGGTCTGCGTCTCCACCCACGACCTGCCCACCTTCCAGGGCTGGTGGCGCGGCGACGATGTGGGGCTGCGCCACGGCTTCGGCTTCATCTCGCAGGAGTCTGCGGAACAGCAGGCCGGTTCGCGGGTTCACGAGCGTCGCCAGCTTCTGGGCGACCTGATCCGGGGCGGGCTGCTCGACCCCTCGGCGTCTGAGACACCGACCGACGCGGCTCCGGAGGAGCTGGTGATCGCCACCCATCGCCATCTGGCCCGCACGCCATCGCGGCTTCTGGCGGTCCGGCTGGAGGACATCGCCGGTGAGGTCGCGCCGGTCAACGTACCGAGCACTGTGGACGAGTATCCGAACTGGCGGCGCAAGCTGACCGTAACATTGGAAGACCTGCCCGGAACGTCGCTGTTTCAGGGCATCACGCAGGCATTGGCGGCCGAACGGCTAAGGACATAGACACAGATGACACCTCGCGCGACCTATCGTTTCCAGTTCACCGCAGATTTCACCTTCGCTGATGCGGCCGCGCTTGCTCCCTACCTGTCGGAACTGGGGATCAGCCACGTCTACTGCTCGCCGATCCTCGCCGCACGCGAGGGCAGCACCCATGGCTATGACGGCGTGCATTACAGCCTGATCAACCCCGAGCTCGGGGGCGAGGAGGGCTTTCGCGCCATGGCGGCGACGCTGCGCGAGAAGGAGATCGGCCTCATCGTCGATTTCGTGCCGAACCACATGGGGGTCGGTGGGGCCGACAACGCCTTCTGGCTCTCGGTGCTCGAATGGGGGCCGCTCAGCCCGGTGGCGGGCTGGTTCGACATCGACTGGGACAGCAATACCCCCGGTCTCTCCGGCAAGGTGCTGGTGCCCTTCCTCGGCGACCATTACGGCGAGGTGCTGGCGGCGGGCGATCTGGAGCTGAAATTCGACCCGGAGAAGGCCGCCTTCGCCATCTGGGCGCATGACACCCACAAGCTGCCGGTCTGTCCGCAATGCTATGGCGAGATCCTGCGGCGCGGCGGTCTCGGCGATCTGGCCGATGCCTATGAGGCGGTGGCGGGCGAGGCGCCCACCAACCCCGTCTGGAAGGAGCTGCGCGCCCGGCTGCGCGACGCCGACATGACGAAGGCCGTGGCCTCCTATGTCGGGACACCTGGCGATCTGGACAGCTGGAAGGCGATGGACGCGCTGATCGAGGCGCAGCACTGGCGCCCGGTGAAATTCTCGATGGACGGCGACGCGATCAACTACCGCCGCTTCTTCACCATGAGCGATCTGGCCGGGGTGCGGGTGGAAAAGCCCGAGGTGTTCCGCGCCACGCACCAGCTGATCCTGCCGCTGATGCAGGAGGGGATCGTCGACGGTATCCGCATCGACCATATCGACGGGCTGATCGACCCCAAGGGCTACTGCCTGCGGCTGCGCGATGCGCTCGACAAACCCTTCCCGCTCTATGTCGAGAAGATCCTCGCCCCCGACGAGGAGCTGCCGAAGGATTGGCAGACGGATGGCACCACCGGCTATGAATTCGCCAATCAGGTGGTGGGCCTGATCGTCGACCCGGCGGGCGAGACGGCGATGAGCGAGATCTACGCCGCCTTCACCGGCCAGACCACCGCGCCGGAAGACATTGTGCATACCGCCAAGCTCGAGATCATGGCCCAGCCGATGGCTTCGGAGCTGGAGGCGCTGACCGACCGCTTCCTCGCGCTGGCGCAGGACGATCCGCGCCGCCGCGACTTCGGCCGGGCCGGGATGCGCGCCGGGCTGTCGCAGGTGGTGGCGGGGCTCGACGTCTACCGCACCTATGTCGACCGGGATGGCATCCGCGAAGAGGATCGCGCCCGCGTTGCGGCCGCGGTGGAGCGCGCCAAGCTGCGCGCGCCCGAGATCGACCCCGGCATCTTCGACTTCATCGCGCTGGTGCTGACGCTGGATCTGGCCGAGGAGCATCCCGAACAGAAGGCCGACATCCTAAAGACCACGATGCGGATGCAGCAGTTCACCGGCCCGGTGATGGCCAAGGGCCTCGAGGACCGCGCGCTCTACCGCTACGCCCGGCTGATTGCGCTGAACGAGGTCGGCAGCGAGCCCGGCCATTTCGGGCTGGGGCTCGAGGCCTTCCATGCCGCCAATGCGGCGCGCAACCCGTCCTGCATGCTGACCACCTCGACCCATGACACCAAGCGCGGCGAGGATGCGCGGATGCGGATCGCCGCGCTCAGCGGCCATCCCGACCTCTGGCGCGAGCGGATCGCGGAATGGCACGAGCTGCTGGCCTCCGAGGACCAGCCGATCGACCGCAACGAGGAGTACTTCTTCTACCAGCTCCTCTTCGGCGGCTGGGAGGCCGACTGGTCCGCTGCACCAAGCCCCGAGGCGCTGGCCAGCCTGCGCGAGCGGGTCGAGGCGGGGATGATGAAATCGGTGCGCGAGGCGGCGGTGAACACCCGCTGGGTCTTCGGCAACGAGGAGTACGAGACCGCGCTCTGCGCCTTCATCGCCCGGGCGCTGGAGGCGCCGGACACGCCCTTCCTGCGCTCGTTCCGCGGCTTCGTCGCCGAGGTGGCGCCGCATGGGCTGGTCAACAGCCTGATCCAGACCACGCTGAAGCTGACGGTGCCGGGGATGCCCGACCTCTATCAGGGCGCGGAGCTCTGGGAGCAGAGCCTCGTCGACCCCGACAACCGCCGTCCGGTGGATTTCGCGCTGCGCGAACGGCTGCTGGGTGAGGTGATGGCCGAACCCGCCGCCTTGGCCCCCGAGGATCAGGGTGCGGTGAAGCTGGCGCTGACGGCGGCACTTCTGAACCTGCGCCGCGACAAGCCGGAGCTGTTCCAAGAGGGCGACTACCGTCCGGTCGAGGCCAAAGGCAAGGGGGCGGCCAGCCTCTGCGCCTTCGAGCGTCGCCATGGCGAGGACCGGATGCTGGTCGCCTGCGCGCTGCATCCGGCGGCAAGCCGGTCGCACCGCGATGCGACGCGGCTGCTGGCCGAGGGCGAGTGGCTCAATCTCCTGACCGGCGAGCCGGTGACGGACCTGACCGGCGCCGCCCTCTTCGCCCGCTTGCCGGTGGCGGTGCTGGTGCCCAGGTGACGGATTTGCCGGGGGCAGGGGTCTAGCAGCCCCTGCCTGTGTCGGAGAAGGATAGCGAAGGGCAGCACCTCGGAAATGCTGCCCGTCTTCTCTTTGGCACCTCTCGCAAAGCAAAAGGCCGGGGCGTTGCCCCGGCCTTTGCATTCTTGGCGGATGGGGCTCAGTCGATGCCCTGCGCCATCAGCCCCTCCAGCACCTTGTCCAGCGTCACCGGCATGTCGCGGACCCGGACGCCGCAGGCGTTGTAGATCGCGTTGACGATGGCGCCGCCGGCGCCGCAGATCCCGAGCTCGCCGATGCCCTTGGCCTGCAGCGTGCCGCCATAGGCGTCGCGCTCGTCGAGGAAATGCACCTTGAGCTGCGGCACGTCGGCATTGGTCGGCACATGGTATTCGGCCAGATCGTGGTTCACGATGTGGCCGTCGCGCGCGTCGTGGATCATCTCCTCCATCAGCGCCATGCCGATGCCGAAGGTCATCCCGCCCAGACATTGCGAGCGCGCCGTCTTGGCGTTGAGGATGCGACCGCAGGCGAAGGTGCCCTCCATCCGCCGCACCCGCACCTCGCCGGTGACGGCGTTGACCGCCACTTCGGCGAAATGCGCGCCGAAGGTGGCGTTGCGCACTGAGTCACCGGCCTTGCCGGGCTTCAGATGGCCTTCCTCCTCCAACGCTTCGGTCAGCAGCTCCGACAGCGGGCGGGTGACGTTGCCGCAGGTCGCCTGACCGTCCTTCAGCGTCAGATCCTCCTCCTCGCAGTCCATCATCCCGGCGATACGGGCACGGATCGCCTCGCAGGCGAGAAACACCGCCGAGCCGGTCGAACTGGCACCCCAGGATCCGCCCGAACCCGGGCCGTCGGGCGCGGTGCTGTCGCCAAGATGGGTCGTCACCGCCTCCATCGGCAGTCCGAGCATCTCGGCGGCGATCTGGGTGAGGATCGTGTAGGTGCCGGTGCCGATGTCGGTCATGTTGGTCTCGACCACGGCCGTGCCCCCGGGCGAGAGGGTGACGCGGGCCTTGGCCTCGCCCAGCATGTTCACCCGCACCGCCGAGGCCATGCCCATGCCGACCAGCCATTCGCCCTCGCGCCGCTGTCGCACCGGCTGGCGCTTGTCCCAGCCGAAGCGCAGGGCGCCTTCGCGCAGCGCCTCGGCCAGCATGTTCGAGGAGAAGGGCTTGCCGGTCTCGGGGTCGGCCTCGGGGATGTTCTTCAGCCTCAGCTCGACCGGGTCGATCCCGGTGGCCTCGGCCAGCTCGTCCATCGCCACCTCGAAGATCATCACCCCAACGGCCTCGCCCGGTGCGCGGACCGATCCGGCGGCGGTCAGGTTGACGCGGGCGATCTTGTGCACGATCTGGCGATGCGCAGCGGCGTAGGTGAAATGCGTCGCCTGCGCCACCGGCTCCGAGAAGCTCTCGCCCGGCAGGTTCGACACCAGCGCCTCATGGCCGAGCCCGGTCAGCCGGCCCTCGGCATCGGCGGCAAGCCGGACGCGCTGGCGGGTTTCCGAGCGGCGGGTGATCGTCTCGAACTCCTGCGGGCGTGACAGGGCGACGCTGACGGTGCAGCCCAGCTCGCGCGCAGCGAAGGCGGCAGCGACCGCCTCCGGGCCGATGCCCAGCTTGGAGCCGAAACCGCCGCCAACGTAGGGCGAGACGATCCGCACCTTCTCGGCCGGAACGCCCAGCGAGTCCGCCAGTTCGGGCACGTTGTAGTTCGGCATCTGGTAGCTGCCGTGGCAAAGCAGCTCGCCATCCGTCCAAGTGGCAATGACACAATGCGGCTCCATCGCCGCCGCTGCCATCGAGGGCGTGGTGTAGGTCTGGTCGATGCTGAAGGCCGCGTCGCGGAAGGCCGCGTCGAGATCGCCCTGCGCGCTCTGCTTCTTCTCCGGCAGGTCCGGCGGCACCGCCTCGGGGTCGAGCGCGCCATCAAGCGCCGAGTAGCTCACGGCGAGGCTCTGCGCCCCGTCACGGGCCTGTTCGAAGGTATCCGCCACGACCAGCGCGATCGGCTGGCCGTAATAGGCGACCTTGCTCGGGCCCTGCACCGGGGCCTTGCCAGCGGTCCCTTGGGCCGGGTTGCGCAGGAAGCACGCATCGGCCAGCACCGCCCTGACGCCGGGCATCGCCAGCACCGCCTCGCGCCCGAGCGAGAGCACCTGCCCCTTCGAGACAGTGGCCCGCACCAGCACGCCATAGGCCGGCGTGCCATGCGGGGTGTTGCCATGCAGGCTGCGCGCCTGTTCGGCAGCATAGACCGCGCGGCCGGAGACCTTCAGCGGCCCCTCGCTGCGGTCCAGGGGCGCGCCGAGCACGCCCTGCGCCATGTCGTCCAGGCGGTTGCGGTCGTCGGGGGCGTCGAATTTCAGCTGGGCGGTCATTCTGTCTGGCCTTTCGCTGCCTCGGTGAGCACCGCGATCAGTGCGCGGCGAACGAGGGGGATCTTGAACTCATTGCCGCCCTGACCGACGGCATCGGCGACCAGCAGATCGGCGGCGGCTTCGAAATTGGCGCGGGTCGCGGGCTTGTCGACCAGCGCGGCCTCGACGCCTGCGTCGCGCCACGGGCGATGCGCCAGCCCGCCGAAGGCCAGCGCAACCTCGGCCATTGTCTCGCCCTCCATCCGCACCACGGCGGCGACCGAGACCAGCGCGAAGGCGTAGGAAGCCCGGTCGCGCACCTTGCAGTAGATGTGGCGACCGCGCAGCGGCGGCGGCAGGAGCACGGCGGTGATCAGATCGCCGGGAGAGAGGATCGTCTCGATATGCGGCGTGTCGCCCGGCAGGCGGTGGAACTCGGCCATTGGCACCAGACGGCGGGTGCCGTTGGGCGTCTCGACCTCCACCGTCGCGTCGAGCGCACGCATAGCCACCGCCATGTCGCTCGGATGGGTGGCGATGCAGTGTTCGCTTGCCCCGAGGATTGCATGGTTGCGGGTGACGCCGCCGATCGCCGCGCAGCCCGAACCGGGCTGGCGTTTGTTGCAGGCCTGCGCTGTGTCGTAGAAATACGGGCAGCGCGTGCGCTGCAACAGGTTGCCGCCGGTCGTCGCCATGTTGCGCAGCTGGCCCGAGGCTCCGGCGAGCAGGGCGCGCGACAGCACCGCATAGTCGCGCCGGATGCGCGGGTCGCCGGCGAGATCGCTGTTGCGCACCAAGGCGCCGAAGCGCAGCCCGCCGTCGGCGGTCTCGTCGATCCCGCCCAGGTTCAGCCGGGTCACGTCGACCAGCCGAGTCGGGTTGACGATCTGAAGCTTCATCAGGTCCAGCAGATTGGTGCCGCCCGCGATGAACTGCGTCCCCGGCTCACTGCCCTGCGAGGTGGCGCGGGCCGGGCTCTCGGCCCGGACGTAATCGAAGGGCGTCATTCCGCAGCCTCCTTCGCGGCGGCAATCTCGGCCTCGCCGACACGGGTGATCGCCTCGACAATGTTGGGATAGCAGGCGCAGCGGCAGAGGTTGCCGCTCATCCGCTCCGAGATCTCCTCGACGCTCAGCCGGGCAGGGCCCTCGAGATCTTCCGAGACATGGCTGGGCCAGCCCGCGCGGATCTCGTCCAGCATGGCGGTGGCCGAGCAGATCTGGCCGGGGGTGCAATAGCCGCACTGGAAGCCGTCCTGCTCGAGGAAGGCCGCCTGCATCGGCGACAGCGCGCCGGGCTCGCCCAGCCCTTCGACGGTGGTGATCCGCGCGCCATCCTGCATGCAGGCGAGCGTCAGGCAGGAGTTCACCCGCCGCCCGTCGACGATGACGGTGCAGGCACCGCATTGCCCGTGGTCGCAGCCCTTCTTGGTGCCGGTCAGGCCGATGTGGTGGCGCAGCGCGTCGAGCAATGTTGTTCGGGCGTCGGCGTCGACCTCGTAGGTCTTGCCATTGATGGACAGTCTGGTTTGCATTCGGTGCCTCCGCTTGGGGTGAGGGTGCCTGTCCTCCCTTCGGAGGTTGCAGAAGCAACATGCGCGCCTGCATATGGTTCCGTGGCTGACCCCGCGGGAACCTGCCGCGCCACGGGGTGTTCCTTCGACTGACCAAGGAGACTGCCCGATGGCTACAGCCAATGCCGAAGATCCCGGACGGGGACGAGACGCCGACACCCCGCGCAACTTCCCGGCAAAGGGCTGGAAGGACATTCTCTGGCGGGTCTGGGCCGCCATCGGCGAGGACCGGGTGCTGCTGGTTGCCGCCGGCGTGACCTTCTATCTGCTGCTCGCGCTCTTCCCCGCGCTCGCCGCCTTCGTCTCGCTCTACGGGCTCTTCGCCGATCCGGCGAGCATCGCCCAGCAGATGGACGCGCTGCACGGCGTGCTGCCCGCCGAAGGGCTCACCATGCTGACCGACCAGCTCAACAGCCTCGCCTCGGGCGGGCAGCAATCGCTGACCTGGGGCTTCCTTCTGTCCTTCGCCGTCGCCTTCTGGAGCGCCAACAACGGGGTTAAATCGATCATCGAGGCGATGAACATTGCCCATGACGAGCGCGAGACCCGCTCCTTTGTCCGGGTGACGATACTCTCCTTCACCTTCACCCTCGGCGCGATGACGCTGGGCATCCTGATGATCCTTGCCGTCGGCGTGGTGCCTGCGGCGCTGGCCGTGCTGAACCTCGGCCCGCTTGGCACGGTGCTGCTCTGGCTGCTGCGCTGGCCGCTGCTCCTCCTGATCGTGGCGCTCGCCATGACCATGCTCTACCGCTACGCCCCCGACCGCGAGCCGCCGGAATGGCGCTGGGTGACCTGGGGCAGCGCCATCGCCACGGTGGTCTGGCTGCTCAGCTCCATCGCCTTCACCATCTATCTGGAAAACTTCGCCGATTACGGCGCGACCTATGGCTCGCTCGGCGCGCTGATCGGCCTGCTGCTCTGGATCTGGGTCGCCAGCATCATCCTGATCGTCGGCGCCGAGATCAACGCCGAGATGGAACATCAGACCGCACGCGACACCACCACCGGCCCGGAACGGCCGATGGGCGAGCGCGGCGCGCGGATGGCCGATACGCTGGGAGAGACGGCGGACTGATCAGACCGCCATCGTCGCCTGCACGGCGCGGCCCCAGCGGGCATATTTTGCCTGCCGCGTCGCCTCGTCCATCGCCGGCTCGAAGCGCCGCTCCAGCGCCCAGTCGGAGCCGAAGGCCTCGGGGCCGGGATAGATCCCGGCCCGCATCCCCGCCAGCCAAGCCGCCCCCAGCGCCGTCGTCTCGCGCACCGCAGGCCGGTCAACCGGCGCACCGATGATGTCCGAGAGGAACTGCATGGCCCAGTCCGAGGCGCTCATCCCGCCATCGACGCGCAAGACCCCCTCCGCCGCCGCATGCCCCGCCGCCGCCCAGTCGGCCCGCATCGCCTCCAAGAGATCGCGGGTCTGGTAGCCGACGCTCTCCAGCGCCGCCCGCGCCAGTTCCGCCGGGCCGGAGTTGCGGGTGAGCCCGTAGATCGCCCCCCGGCTCTCGGGCCGCCAGTAGGGCGCACCAAGCCCGGTAAAGGCCGGCACCAGCACCACATCCTGCGCCGCATCGGCGCTCTCGGCCAGGGGCTGCGTTTCCTTCGCCTCGCGGATGATCTTCAGCCCGTCGCGCAGCCATTGCACCACCGCGCCGGCGATGAAGATCGAACCCTCCAGCGCATAGGTCACCTCGCCGTCGAGCCGATAGGCGATGGTGGTCAGCAGCCGGTTGCGGCTTTCCACCCGCTCGGCCCCGGTGTTGAGCAGGGCGAAACAACCGGTGCCATAGGTCGATTTCATCATGCCCGGGCTGAAACAAGCTTGGCCCACGGTCGCCGCCTGCTGGTCGCCCGCCACGCCAAGGATCGGGATCTCGCGCCCAAAAAGATCGGCGCGCGCCATGCCGAATTCCGCCGCGCAATCCTTCACCTCCGGCAGCATCGCCAACGGCACGCCGAGCAGACCGCAGATCTCCGCATCCCATTCACCGCGGCGGATGTCGTAGAGCATGGTCCGCGCCGCATTGGTGGCGTCGGTCACATGCGCCCGCCCGCCGGTGAGCTTCCAGATTAGGAAACTGTCCACCGTGCCGAAGCAGAGCTGCCCCGCCTCGGCCCGCGCCCGCGCGCCCTCGACGTGGTCGAGCAGCCATTTCAGCTTGGTGCCGGAGAAATAGGGGTCGAGCAACAGCCCGGTGCGGGCGGTGATCAGCGGCTCATGTCCCGCGGCCTTCAGCGCCTCGCAGGTGTCGGCGGTGCGCCGGTCCTGCCAGACGATGGCATTGTAGATCGGCTGCCCGGTCTCGCGGTCCCAGACCAGCGTCGTCTCGCGCTGGTTGGTGATGCCGATGGCGGTGATATCCTCCGCCCCGAGCTGCGCCCGCTCCACCGCAGAGCGCGCCGTGGCGGCGACGGTGGACCAGAGATCCGCCGGATCATGCTCCACCCAACCCGGCTGCGGATAGATCTGCGGAAACTCCTCCTGCGCGCTGGCCACGACCTGCAGCGCGGCGTCGAACAGGATCGCCCGCGACGAGGTCGTGCCCTGATCGATGGCAAGGATATGGCTCATGGTCGTCCCTCGGTTTCTTATTGGCCCAAATACTCCCGCCGGAGGCGCCGCGGCCAAGGGTCTGTGCACCATTTTCCGTGTTCTCCGCGGCAGACCGGGCGAGCGGGGGCTCGATGCCCCCCGAGCTCGGACTTCCGGATGGGGCGAATTTTCTGCGAAAATTCGGGCGCGGGAGGGGATGCGGTGCGCCCGGGGCGCCTCCGGCGGGGGAGTACTTGGGGCAAGGAGAAACGGGGGCAGGCCGGAGCCCGCCCCCCTCGAGGTCTTACTGCCAGGACTTGATCAGCTCGTCATAGCTGATGGTCTCGCCCTGCGGCTTCTCGTTCTCCAGCATCGCCACCGGCGCGCCGGGGGCGTCGAGCCACTCCTGCGGGTCCTTCTCCTCGTTCATCTTCGGACCCATGTCGCCCTGCACGCCGGCACGCTCCAGACGCTCGAGCACCTTCTCCTGCTCGGCGCAGAGCGCGTCGAGCGCTTCCTGCGGGGTCTTGTCGCCCGACATGGCGTCGCCGATGTTCTGCCACCAGAGCTGGGCCATCTTCGGATAGTCCGGGATGTTGGTGCCGGTGGGCGACCAGGCCACGCGTGCCGGGGAGCGGTAGAATTCCACCAGACCGCCGAGCTGCGGGGCGCGGTCGGTGAAGCTCTGGTGCTGGATGGTGGATTCGCGGATGAAGGTCAGGCCGGTGTGGGCCTTCTTCACGTCCACGGTCTTCGAGGTGACGAACTGGGCATAGAGCCAGGCCGCCTGCGCGCGATCGACGGGGGTCGATTCCATCAGCGTCCAGGAGCCCACGTCCTGATAGCCGACCTTGGTGCCTTCCTGCCAATAGGCGCCGTGCGGCGAGGGGGCCATGCGCCATTTCGGCGTGCCGTCCTCGTTCATCACCGGCAGGCCGGGCTTCACCATGTCGGCGGTGAAGGCGGTGTACCAGAACATCTGCTGGGCGATGTTGCCCTGGGCCGGGACCGGGCCCGCCTCGCCGAACACCATGCCCGCGGCTTCCGGGGGCGCGTATTTCTGCAGCCAGTCGATCGATTTGGTGATGGCATAGACCGCCGCCGCATCGTTGGTGGCTCCGCCGCGCGCGACGCAGGAGCCGACGGGACGCGAGTTCTCGTCCACCCGCACGCCCCATTCGTCGACCGGAAGACCATTCGGTTCGCCCTTGTCGCCCATGCCGGCCATCGACATCCACGCGTCGGTGTAGCGCCAGCCGAGCGAGGGGTCCTTCTTGCCGTAGTCCATGTTGCCGAAGACCGAGGTCGGCCCACCGGCATAGCTCATGTCGCGGCCGGTGAAGAATTCGGCGATGTCCTCGTAGGCGGACCAGTTCAGCGGGACGCCGAGCTCGTAGCCATACTTGGCCTGGAAGTCTTCCTTGGTCTTGGCGTCGTTGAACCAGTCGTAGCGGAACCAGTAGAGGTTGGCGAACTGCTGGTCGGGCAGCTGGTAGAGCTTGCCATCCGGGGCGGTGGTGAACTTCAGCCCGATGAAATCCTCGAGGTCGAGGTTGGGGTTGGTCACCGCGGCGCCGTCGCCGGCCATCCAGTCGGTCAGGTTGCGCGCCTGCTTGTAGCGCCAGTGGGTGCCGATCAGGTCGCTGTCGTTGATATAGGCGTCGTAGATGTTCTCGCCCGACTGCATCTGCGTCTGCAGCTTCTCGACAACGTCGCCTTCGCCGATCAGGTCATGCGTCAGGTTGATGCCGGTGATCTTGGAGAAGGCCGCGGCCAGCACCTTGGATTCGTATTCGTGGGTGGTGATGGTTTCCGACACCACCTTGATGTCCATCCCGGCGAAGGGTTTCGCCGCGTCGATGAACCATTGCATCTCGGCTTCCTGCTCGGCGCGGGTCAGCGCGGACATGTCGCCGATCTCGGCGTCGAGGAAGGCCTTGGCCGCCTCCATATCCGCCCAGGCGGGCGCGCCGAGGGCCATTATCGCCAGCGCGATGGCCGTTGAAGTGGAACGCAGTCTCATTCTTGTCTCCTCCCAGAGATGTTGGACCTTTATACGTCAGACATGCCGATCTAGACCCAGCGGAACACCGCTGCGGCATAGATCAGGCAACAGATCAGCGCGCCCCAGAGGGGAGAGCCGAAGGCGGCGAGCCAGCCGAGGCAGAGGAAGGCCGAGCCCAGAAGCGAGATGAACAGCCGGTCGCCGCGCGTCGTCTCGATCCGGAGGAGGCCTACGCGCGGCGTTTCGGGAAAGCGGATCGCGAGGAAGGTGAAGACCAGCAGAAGGCAAGCGATGACGGCGAAGAAGATCGCGGTCGGTGTTGTCCAGGCCATCCAAGCCATTGTCAGACCCTCCCCAGGGCGAAGCCCTTGGCGATGTAGTTGCGGACGAAGTAGATCACCAGCGCGCCGGGGATGATGGTCAGCACGCCCGCGGCGGCCAGCACCCCCCAGTCCATGCCCGAGGCCGAGACGGTGCGGGTCATGATCGCGGCGATGGGCTTGGCGTTGACCGCCGTCAGGGTGCGGCTGAGCAGCAGCTCCACCCAGGAGAACATGAAGCAGAAGAAGGCGGCGACACCGACGCCGGAGGCGATCAGCGGCAGGAAGATGCGCAGGAAGAAGCGCGGGAAGGAATAGCCGTCGATATAGGCGGTCTCGTCGATCTCCTTCGGCACGCCGCGCATGAAGCCCTCGAGGATCCAGACCGCGAGCGGCACGTTGAACAGGCAATGCGCCAGCGCCACGGCGATATGGGTGTCGAACAGGCCCACGCTGGAATAGAGCTGGAAGAAGGGCAGGGCGAAGACCGCGGGCGGCGCCATGCGGTTGGTCAGCAGCCAGAAGAACAGGTGCTTGTCGCCCATGAAGCGGTAGCGCGAGAAGGCGTAGGCCGCGGGCAGGGCGACGCTGATCGAGATCACCGTGTTCAGCACGACATAGATCAGCGAATTGACGTAGCCCATGTACCAGGACGGATCGGTCAGGATCACCGCGTAGTTGCGGAAGGTGAGATCCTGCGGCCAGAGGGTGAAGACCGAGGTGATCTCGGTATTGGTCTTCAGGCTCATGTTCACCAGCCAGTAGATCGGCACCAGGAGGAACAGGAGATAGAGGAACATGACGAAGGCGGAACCGCGCAGGGGCATCAGACACCGTCCCTTTTGTCGAGGTTGGTCATCACGGTGTAGAACACCCATGAGATCAGCAGGATGACGAGGAAGTAGATGAGGCTGAACGCCGCAGCCGGGCCGAGATCGAACTGGCCGATGGCCATCTTCACGAGGTCGATCGACAGGAAGGTGGTCGAGTTGCCCGGCCCGCCCCCGGTGACGACGAAGGGCTCGGTGTAGATCATGAAGCTGTCCATGAAGCGCAACAGCACCGCGATCAGCAGCACGCCCTGCATCTTGGGGAGCTCGATATAGCGGAACACGCTCCAGCGGCTGGCCTGATCGATCTTGGCGGCCTGATAATAGGCCTCGGGGATCGACTGCAGCCCGGCGTAGCAGAGCAGCGCCACCAGCGAGGTCCAGTGCCAGACATCCATCACGATGACCGTAAGCCAGGCATCCAGCGCGTTGCTCGTGTAGTTGTAGTCGACGCCGAGCCAAGCCAGCGTGTGACCGAGGAGGCCGATGTCGACCCGGCCGAAGATCTGCCAGATGGTGCCCACGACGTTGAACGGGATCAGGAGCGGCAGCGCCATCAGCACGAGGCAGAGGCTGGACCAGAAGCCCTTCTTCGGCATGTTCAGCGCGACGAAGATGCCCAGCGGCACCTCGATGGCGAGGATGATCGCGGTGAACATGATCTGCCGGCCGAGCGCTGCATGGATGCGGTCGGAATGCAGCACGTCCTCGAACCATTCGAGCCCGGCCCAGAAGAACTCGTTGTTGCCGAAGGTGTCCTGCAGCGAATAGTTGACAACTGTCATCAACGGGATCACCGCCGAGAAGGCCACCAAGAGCAGCACCGGCAGGACGAGGAACCAGGCCTTGTTGTTCTGTGTCTTGTCCATCAGGCAGCCCTCGCGCCGATCGGCGCCACGCGCCAGTCATCGGAATAGACGTTCACCATCTGCCAGGCGAAGCGCACCCGCGCATCCGCGCCGACAGGCTGGCCCTCAGGGGCGACGAGGTTCATCGGCTTGCCGAAGACCTCGCCACGGATGATGCGGTGGCGGCCCACGTCCTCGACCCGAGTCAGGCGGAAGGGCAGGCCCTCCTCGTCGGTCAGGCTGACGAACTCGGGGCGGATGCCGATCTGCACGCGGCCGGTGACCGAGCCGTAGTTTGCGCCAAGCTGCACCGGCACGCCGTTCACCGTCGCCTCGCTGCCCTGCACCGTCGCGTCGAGCAGGTTCATGCCCGGCGAGCCGATGAAATAGCCGACGAAGGTATGTGCCGGAGTCTCGAACAGCTCCTGCGGGGTGCCCATCTGCACAACGCGCCCGTCATACATCACCACCACCTTGTCGGCGAAGGTCAGCGCCTCGGTCTGGTCATGGGTGACGTAGATCATCGTATGGCCGAAGTCGCGGTGCAGGGATTTCAGCTGGGTGCGCAGCTCCCATTTCATGTGCGGGTCGATCACCGTCAGCGGTTCGTCGAAGAGGATGGCGTTGACATCCTCGCGCACCATGCCGCGGCCGAGGCTGATCTTCTGCTTGGCATCCGCGGTCAGCCCGCGTGCCTTGTGGTTCAGTCGCTGCTCCATGCCGATCATCGCGGCGATATGGTCGACCCGGCGCTTGATGTATTCGGCATCCTTGCCACGGTTGCGCAGCGGGAAGGCGAGGTTGTCGCGCACGGTCATCGTGTCGTAGACCACCGGAAACTGGAACACCTGCGCGATGTTGCGCTCTGCCGTGGGGGCGTCGGTCATGTCGGTCTCGCCGAACAGCACCCGGCCATGCGAGGGCCGCACGAGACCGGAGATGATGTTCAGCAGCGTGGTCTTGCCACAGCCGGACGAGCCGAGCAGCGCATAGGCGCCGCCGTCCTGCCAGACGTGGTCCATCTCCTTCAGCGCGAAATCGGCCTCGGATTTCGGGGTCGGGTGGTAGCTGTGCGCCAGCTTCGACAGGGTGATCTGTGCCATGCTCTCCCCCTCAGGCCGCAGCCGCGTAGGCCGCGGGGGCCACAAGCGCCCCGGCCTCGTCGAACAGATAGACATGCGCCGGATCGAGCCAGACCGACAGCTGCGAGCCCGGCTCGAGATCATGGACCCCATGCACCAGCCCGACCCAGCGGTCGGCACCATGCATCAGGTGCAGGAAGGTCTCCGACCCGGTGATCTCGGTCACCACGAGCTCGCAGGCGAACTCTACCGCGGCCCCGGAGTGGCGGTTGATCGCCAGATGGTTGGCGCGGAAGCCTGCCTGATAGCGCCCGTCCGGCAGGGCGGCGAAGGCGCCGTCGGCGGGGGCATTGGCCCGCCCGCCGAAGTTCATCCGGTGACCGATCTTGGCGACCGGCACGAAGTTCATCGGCGGGTCCGAGAACACCCGCGCCGTGGTCGCATCCGCCGGGCGGCGATAGACCTGCGGCGTCACGCCGAACTGCGTGACCCGGCCCTCCCAGAGCGTCGCGGTATGGCCGCCCAGCAGCAGCGCCTCCTCCGGTTCGGTGGTGGCATAGACGAAGATCGCGCCCGATTCCTCGAAGATCCGCGGGATCTCGGCGCGCAGCTCCTCGCGCAGCTTGTAGTCGAGATTGGCCAGCGGCTCGTCGAGCAGCACCAGCCCCGCGCCCTTCACCAGCGCCCGCGCCAGCGCGCAGCGCTGCTGCTGGCCGCCCGACAGCGCCAAAGGCTTGCGGTCGAGCATCGGCGTCAGCTTCAGCATCTCGGCGGTGGCGCGCACCTCGCGATCGATCTCGGCCTTGGGCTTGCCCATCAGCCGCAGCGGCGAGGCTATGTTGTCGTAGACGCTCATCGCCGGGTAGTTGATGAACTGCTGGTAGACCATCGCCACCCGGCGGTCCTGCACCCGCTGCCCGGTGACATCGGCGCCGTTCCACAGGATGCGCCCCGTCGTCGGCGCGTCGAGCCCGGCCATCAGCCGCATCAGGCTCGTCTTGCCCGAGAGCGTCGGCCCCAGCAGCACGTTCATCGTCCCCTTGGCCAGCGTGAGATCGGTGGGATGGATATGCACCCGCCCCTCGACCACACGCGACACGCCCTGCAATTCCAGCGTCATCGTCCCCCCTCCGCCGCCGGGCTGAGCGCCCGGTCTTGTGCCGACCGCATGTAGGCGGCCAGCACGCTCGTCTCGTCAACCGTCATGCGCAGCCCCAGCTTGCTGCGCCGCCAGATCACGTCCTCCGGCTGTCTGGCGTATTCCCTCTGCATCAGCCAGTCGACCTCCGCTTCGGTGAGCGTAGCACCAAAATCGCGTCCGAGTTCAACGGCATTGCGCGCGCCGCGCAGAACCTGCCATGCCTCGGTGCCGTAGGCCCGGATCAGCCGTGCCGCCCAGGTGGGCGACAGGAAGGGATGCTCGGCCCTCAGCCGCGCGGTCAGCGCCGCCACCCCGTCGGGCGGGAAGTCGCCGCCGGGCAGGGCGACCCGCGCCGTCCAGGCGGGCTTTGCCTGCGGGAAGCGCGGCGCCAGCTTTGCCAGCGCGCTTTCGGCCAAGCGACGATAGGTGGTGATCTTGCCACCGAAGACGTTCAGCAGCGGCGGGCCGTTCTCGTCCAGCGACAGCACATAGTCGCGGGTCGCCGCCGTGGCCGATTTGGCGCCATCGTTGTAGAGCGGGCGGACACCGGAATAGGTCCAGACGATATCCGCACGGGTGAGCGGCTTGGCGAAATATTCCGAAGCGAAGGTGCAGAGATAATCCTGCTCCTCCGGCGTGCAGATGGCCGAGCCGGGCGCGCCCTTGTGGTCATGGTCGGTGGTGCCGATCAGGGTGAAATCCTGCTCGTAGGGGATGGCGAAGATGATTCGCCCGTCGGTGCCCTGGAAGAAGTAGCAGCGGTCGTGGTCGAAGAGCCGCTTCGTGACGATATGGCTGCCCCGCACCAGCCGGACGCCCTCGCTCGAATTGATGCGCAGGGTGTTGCGGATCACATCTTCGACCCAGGGCCCGCCCGCGTTGACCAGCGCCCGCGCCCGATGCTCGCGCCGCCCCTCCGGCCCCTCGGTCACGACATGCCAGAGATCTCCGCGCCGCTCCGCCGAGACCACCTTGGTCTGCACCAGGATCTCGGCACCGCGGGCCTCGGCGTCGCGGGCGTTCAGCACCACGAGGCGCGAATCCTCGACCCAGCAGTCTGAATATTCATAGGCATGCGTGAACTTCGGCTTCAGCGCCTTGCCCGCCGGATCGCGGGTCAGGTCCAGCGTGCGCGCCGGCGGCAGGATCTTGCGACCGCCCATGTGGTCATAGGTGTAGAGTGCGGCGCGGATCAGCCAAGCCGGGCGGCGGCCTTTCAGCCAGGGCATAAGCCGGCCGAGGATGCGCGACACCGGCGTGTTGCTCTCGAAGCGCATGTCCTCGTGATAGGGCAGCACAAAGCGCATTGGCCAGCTGATATGCGGCATGGCCACCAGCAGCGTCTCGCGTTCCTCCAGCGCCTCGCGGACTAGGCGGAACTCGAAATACTCGAGGTAACGCAGCCCTCCGTGGAACAGCTTGGTCGAGGAGGAGGAGGTGGCCTGGGCAAGATCGCCCATCTCGGCGAGCGTGACGCTGAGCCCGCGGCCGCTGGCGTCGCGGGCGATGCCGCAGCCGTTGATCCCGCCGCCGATGACGAACAGATCGACCGTCGCGTTGGTCGCAGAGCCGATGGCCACGATGATCTCCCCCTCAAGCCGTGGAGGCCAAGGAAGCGCAGCTGCGACGTTTTGTCAAAAGCAATTTTCGTTAATGCGCGTTTTTTACGTAAACGAATATCTATGGCTTTCGTATTTGCTGCGTTGCAGCAGGGCCCGCCGCAAATGCGAAAGCCCCGGCCGGGGGCCGGGGCTTTGCCTGCAAAGACAGGAAGATCAGTTGGCCGGGACCTGCGTCGCGGGGGTGCTGGTCCCGCCGGGCTCGCCGGTCACCGGGTCGGCCCGGTCCAGCGTGGCGTCGCCGGTGCGACCGTCGATGCTCACATCGGCCCCCTGCGGAGCGGTGCCCTCGGCGGCCTCGTACATGAGCCACCAGACAAACAGCCCCAGCGCGAAGACCAGCACGGCGATCATGCCGATCAGCGGCCCCTTGTGTCGCTTGGTCTGCTTCTTGACGTTGGTTTCGGATGCGGACATGACGCTTCCCCTTTCCGCTGTGACGGGCTCCCGCCCTTGTTCCTGCGGCGTCTGACCGTGCGTCGGACTCCATCAATAAACCAACCGACACCGCGCGCGTTGGTTCCCGCGGCCCCTCTCCGGAGCCGCGGCACCGTCGTCTCAGCTTTCGGGCAGCGCGTAGGCGATGACGTAATCGCCCGGTTTGGTGCCGACCGAGCCATGCCCGCCCGCCACGATCACCACGAACTGCCGACCCTCCTGCACATAGGTCATCGGCGTGGACTGACCGCCCGCGGGCAGGCGCGCCTGCCAGAGCTCGTCGCCCGTGGTCAGGTCATAGGCGCGCAGGTAGTCATCCACCGCAGCCCCGAGGAAAGCCACGCCGCCCTTGGTGATGATCGGCCCGCCGATACCCGGGACGCCCAGCTTGAAGGGCAGGGGCAGCGGGGTCATGTCGCGCACGGTGCCGTTCCTGTGCATCCAGGCAATCTCGCCGGTGCGCAGGTTGGCCCCCGCCACATAACCCCACGGCGGCGCGGCGCAGGGCACCTGCAGCAGCCCGAGGAAGGGCCCCATGATCACGCCGTAAGGCGCGCCCTCGTTGCGGTTCAGGCCTTGCTCGCTGGCGGTCGCGCCCTCGCTCGGCGGCGGGATCTCGGCGGCGGGCACCAGTTTCGAGGTGAAGGGCAGGTAGGTCGGCATGCCGAACATCACCTGACGCTCGGGGTCTACCGCGATGGAGCCCCAGTTGAACACGCCGAAGTTTCCCGGATGCACGATGGTGCCGCCCAGCGATGGCGGGGTGTAACGCCCGTCATAGGCCAGACGGTGATACTGGATGCGGCAGCCGAGCTGGTCGAACATGGTGACGCCCCACATGTCCTTCTCGCGCAGCATGTCGGGCTTGAAGGTGAGCGCAGAGGTGGGCTGGGTCGGTGCGGTGAAATCCTCGGGGATGGCACCGCCCGGCGCGGGTTCCTCGGTGACCGGCAGAATCGGTTCGCCGGTCTCTCGGTTCAGCACATAGATGTCGCCCTGCTTGGTCGGCCCGACCAGTGCGGGGACGGTCGTGCCATCCTCCTGCGTCAGGTCGAGGAGCACCGGCTGGGCGGGCACGTCCATGTCCCACAGGTCGTGATGCACGGTCTGGAAGACCCATTGCCGCTGGCCGGTGGTGACGTCGAGCGCCACGATCGAGGAGGAATGCTCTTCCACCGCCTCGGTCCGCCCCATCCCGAGCTGGTCCGGCACCTGATTGCCGAGCGGGATGTAGACCATGCCCCGCTCCTCATCGACCGAGAAGATCGACCAGCTGTTCGGCGAGTTCGCCGTATAGGTCTCGCCCTGCTCGTAATCGATCGGCGCGGTGCTCTCGGGCTTCGCGCTGTCCCAGTTCCAGAGCAGCGCGCCGGTGTTGATATCATAGGCGCGGATCACGCCGGACTGCGAATTGACGGAGAAATTGTCGTTCACCGCGCCGCCGATGATTAGGCGACCCGCAACGGCCACGGGGGGCGACGTGGAATAGTAGTAGCCCGCCGGATTGTAGGGCATGCCCCGCTCCAGCCGCAGCACGCCGCTGTCGCCGAAGAAGGTGCAGACCGATCCGGTGCGCGCATCGAGCGCGATCAGCCGAGCGTCGGCGGTCGGCAGGTAGACCCGCTCGGCGCAGTTGGCGTCGGCTGCGCGACCCGGGTCGCGCCAGTAGGTCACGCCGCGGCAGGTCTGGTGCTGGCGATCCGGCTCCAGCCCGGAATTGGCGTCATAGCGCCATATCTCTTCGCCGGTTGCCGCGTCCAGTGCTATGGCGAGGTTGTGCGGCGTGCAGATATAGAGGCTGTCGCCCACCTTCAGCGGCGTCACCTGATAGGTGGTCTCGGTCACGTCCTGCGGCAGCTTCACGTCGCCGGTCTGGTATTCCCAGGCCTGCTCCAGCTCAGACACGTTCTGCAGGTTGATCTGGTCCAGCGGTGAATAACGCTGGCCGTATTGAGTGCGGCCATACTGGTTCCACTCGTCGTCGGGCGAGGTCGGCCCGAGATCGGGGGCGGCATTGACCACTTCGGTAGAAAGCGCGCCGTCGATGTTGGCGGGATCCTGCGTCATCGAATAGCCGGCGACAGCGATGGCTGCGATCAGGCTCAGCGCGATCGGCAGGCCAGGGGCAGGGCGCCCGTCGTCCAGCGGCAGGCGGCGGCGCACCGGCGGCAGGTAGAGCCAGATGCCCAGCACCGCGATCAGCCCGCCACGCGGCACCAGTTGCCACCAGTCGAAGCCGACCTCCCAGATCGCCCAAGCGAGCGAGCCGACGATCACGAGCGCATAGACCCAGAGGGCATCCGAGCGGCGGCGGAACAGCAGCAGCGCCACGGCGAGCACGGCCAATCCGGTTATGGCGTAATAGGCGCTGCCTCCGAGCGACAGGAGCCAGACCCCGGGGATAAACAAGCCCAGACCAAAGAGGGCGAAGACGATTCCGCTTAAAATGACCATCCACACGCTCCTTGGTTGATACGCTGGCCAACCCCTCGAGCTCGCAGAAGTTCCAAAAGGAAAGGCGCGCAGGAAATCCTGCGCGCCCCAAAACCGTCTAGAAAGGACGGTCGATCAGTTGGCGTAGGGCGGCAGCGCCTGGATCTCGGCCTCGCTCATCGGCAGGATGATCCGGTATTCGCTGTTGTCGGCGCTGGTGTAGACCTGCACGTCGGTGACCGGAACAGCGACGATCTTGGTGTCGGCGCCCATGTACTGGCCCACGTCGAAGATGATCTGGCTGGCCGAACCGTCAGCGCCCGACACGATCTGCGAGGCGGCACCCACAACCTGACCCGAGGTGGTGTAGATGTTGGCGTTCTGCAGGCTGGACGCCAGGATCGGCGTGCCGGTGGTCTGAGCGGTGAAGCCTTCCGGCGCTTCCATCGTCATCGAGCCGTCGGTGGTCGGCGTGCTCGACGCTTCGGCCGGGTTGTTCACGGCCGGATCGGCGAGATCGGTCGGCGTGGTGGTCTGGCCATCGGTCGTGGTGCTGCCGTTGGCATCGTTTTCCGGGCTGCCCGAAGGCGGATTGCCGGCATCCGTGGTGCTGTCGTTGCTTTCGCCTGACGGCGGGTTGCCCGCATCGGTGGTGCTGTCGGTGGTGCCGGGGGTGTTGGCGCCCTGAGCATAAACCGGAACCGTAAACGCCGAAATGGTCGCGAGCGCAGCCGTAAGGGTAATAATCTTGTTCATGACAGTTTCCTCAGATGATGAATGGATCGGACAAGAAGCAGAGCTCCTCACCCTGCGAATTAAAAACGCCCCGTTCGACAATTTGGTTTCGCTTGATCGCGATTTTGTCATTTGGTCGTGGGCGTATTTACGAGGGAAGGGCATCGGTTGCGGAACGGAAGTCGTGAAGGCGCCGCGTGATGCCTTGAAAATTTGAAGCGCGCGAGGAACGTTTCCCCGCGCGCCCTTAAAATCGTCGTTCCGAAATCAGCTTTCGGTGTATTCCGGCAGGGCTTCCAGCTCTTCCTTGGTCATCGGAAGATAGACGCGCATGTCGGTCGCATCGGCATTGGTGTAGATCTGCAGATCTTCGAAGGGCACGGCGACGTTACGCGCGCCGATCCCGAGGAAGCCGCCGACATCGAAGATCACCTGGGTGATCGAGCCGTCTTCAGCCAGCACGAAGTCCGAGATGTTGCCGACCGACGAGTCGTCGGAGGCGTAGACCGCGGCATCCTGCAGGTTCTCGGCGGTCATCGGTTCGCCGGAGTAGAGCGTGTAGCCCTCGGGTACCTGCATGTCGCCGCCCATCGGCGCGGCCGCGCCGTCGGTCGGCGCCATGGTGTCGGGCGCCATCGTGTCGGTCGCATCGGTATCGGTGGCAGGCGGCGTGGCCTCCATGTCGGTTGAAGGCATGGTGCTGGTGCCGGTGTCCGCCGAAGGCGTCGTGTCGTCGGTCGCCGGGTTCATGCCGGTGCCGGTGCCGCCGCTCGAGGCGTCAGGCATGTCGCCGGCGGGCGGCGTAGTGCTGTCCGTCGTCGCGGGCATGTCACCGGCGGGCGCCGTGGTGGTGTCGTTGGCCGGCATGTCACCCGCCGGAGGCGTGGTGCTGTCGGTCGCGGGCGGCGTCGTGGTGTCGGTCGCCGCCGGGGGCGTTGCGGGATCGCTGGTGGGGGCAGTCTCTTGTGCGGAAGCCGAGAACGCTCCAGCAGCGGCGAGGGCTGCGGACAGTGCGATGACTTTCTTCATGAGTGTCTCCTTTTCGATCTTTGAACCGGGAGGTGCAAGCAGAGCCTTGCACCCTGCACAGAACCAACGCAGCACATTCGCAATCGGTTTCCTGTCGGTGCGATATTTATTTGCAGATCGTGAAAGGCAGCCGGAGCCTTGCCGCGGGTGGTCGCTAAAAATACGACTGTGACGAAAATAAAAACATTGGATGACAAAAGGCCATACCTGCCCCCGGAAATCCCGAGGGCAGGTATCGTGACAATTCAACCGGACCGACCGAAGGCGAAACGCGATGCGTAAGGGACAAAACGCGCGCAATCAACGCCTTCGGTCGGCAGCGCGTCAGAGCGTTTCGACCATGGTGCAGATCTGGGTCCAGGTCGTCAGCGAGACGCTGCTGGTGTCGATGGTGCTTTCCTCGGAGGGCGAGGCGGTGGTGTCGTTGGTCGCCATGCCGCTGGTGCCCGCGCCGCTGCCGGTGGTCGCGCCGTCCGCCGCCTGATTGGTGGCCGTCCCGGTGCCCGAGGCTTCGGGGCCGGTGGGCAGGGTGGAGGTGCCGGCGCCGGTGGAGCCGTCATCTTCGGCCACGGTGGCGTTCTCGGTCGAGCCGGACTTCGGCTGCGTCATGTCGGCGGCGTCGGAGCCCTCGGTGCCGGTGCCGGCCGACATTCCGCCGGTGGTGCCGTTGTCGACCGCGCCGGTCGCGGGCGTGTCAGCCGTGCTCCCGGTTGTGCTGCTGGTCGCGCCCGAGGCCGACATGTCCGAGGACCCGCCGGTGGTGCCGGTCGCGGCACTGTCGCTCGTCCCGCCCGTGGCGCCGGTCGAGGGCATGTCGCTGGTTCCGCCCGTGCTGCTGCCCGAGCCGGCCATATCGCTGGTGCCGCCGGTCGCGCTCTCGGCACCGTTGGCCATCGCGTCGGACACACCGCCCGAGGCGGCTCCGGCGACGCCTGCTTCCTGGGCGGCGGCGTCGGTGCCGAAGGCGGCGCAATCATCGCGCACCTGCTGCTTCTGATCCTCGCTCAGCGAGGCCCAGCTGGTTTGGATCTCCGGCTCGGTCCGCAGCGCCATCGAGCCGCCGGGCACGAAGAAGGTATCGGCCAGCGGGGCATCCCAGGTCTGGCCCATGGTAGTTCCGGTCGCCGTAGTGCCTTGGGCATGAGCGGTGGAGGCGAGCAGCAGCGCCATGGCGCCGGTGGCGAAGGTAAGACGGTTCATGAGGTATCTCCTGTCTGCGTTGGTCCTGAGATCTTGCCGAGCCGTCCTGCATGTCGGGCCGGTCGGCAGCATCGTCAGGCTTGCGTGTTCTTCGAGCCGCTGAGCCCGGTCTCTTCCAGTGACGAGGCGATCTCGTCGCGCCGCACCCCGGTGCCGCCGGCCGAACCCGGCGTCTGGCTGCCGCGCACCCGCAGATTGTTCTGCACGTAGCGCACGCCGGAGACCGCATCGGCGCAATCCTCGGCTTGGCGGCGGGCGAATTTCGAGGCGACCTCGCCGCTCAGCGTGACTTCGGCGGAGGCAACCGAGACGTTGATATCGGAGGCATCAAGCCGCGGATCGTCGCTCAGCCGGTCGTTCACATCGTCCTGAATGCGCTCGTCCGACCGCTGATAGCCGCGCGGGCCTTTGCCGCGATGGTCTTCCTCGCGGCGGCGGGTCGCTTCCTCGCTGCCCATCCACGAGGCGACCTCGTCCGAGGCGCGCTCCATGAAGCCGCGGTCGCTGTGGCTTTCGCCCCGGTCCCGGCCGCCCCGGTCGCGGCCTTCGTCGCCCCGGATCCAGTCGCGGGCGCCATAGCCGCGCAACTCGCGGTCGCGTCCGTCATGGCTGCCGGAACCGTAGTCTCGCCGGCTGTCGCCGCGCCCGCTCTGATCCCAGACCGCGCCAAGGTCGCGCCCGCCGCTGTAGTCACGCCCGCCGGAGCCGACATGGTCGCGCCCGCCCCAGTCCTGACCGCGCGGAGCGCGATAGCCTTGGGGCCCGCCCCGGTTGCCGCCCTCGTGCTGCTGCCAGTCCTCGAGCCCGCGTTCCATCGATCCCGGGCCTTCCTGCCCGGCCTCGTTGTAGAAGCGATCCTGAAACCGGTCCGAGTCATCGTCGCGCGGGCCGCCGAAGCGTTGCCCGCCGCGCCCCCGGTCGCCTTCGGCTCGGTAACCGCCAAAGCCCCTGTCGTTCCGGTCGCGCTGATTGTCGTATCGCTGTGCCATGTCGTCCTCCTCAGTCCGGGATGGTTGAGCGGTCGGCTTCATGCCATCCGCATCATGCGACTGCCGGTGAAACAGGCGTTTGCGCTGAATGTTCCAGCGGATCGGCGACGCAGCGCGCCGCTGGCGGCCCCGGATGCAGTGCCCCGCGCGCGATCTCCTTGACGCCACGGCGGAGGATCGGCGGCGGCGAGAGGCAGGGAACAAATACCCGTGAGCGGCATTGTGACGACAGCGGGCTAGGACGCCCCAGACGACAAGGCGCGAAAGGAAAGACCCATGATGTCAGACCCCAAGCCGGTGCCGGGGCCCATGCCGGTTCCCCCGGAAGGTCCGTCTCCCGACGTGACACCCGACCCGCGGCCCGTGCCGCAGAAAGACATCGACCTGCCGCCGATGGACGGCGAGGGACCCTCGAACCCGATGCCCGTCCCGCCCACGCTGCCGATGTAAGCAGCCTCTACCAGATTTCAGCAAGGAGCCCATTCCAGTGAACAGCATCATCTATCTCGTCGGCCTCGTGGTCGTGGTCATCGCCATCCTGTCCTTCCTCGGCCTGCGCTGAGCGACCCGGCATCAGAACTCCGTAACCAGTACCGCGCCTTGCGGCGCACCCGTGCCTGTAACAACGGCTCCGCCTCGCGGGGCCGTTTGTCATTTGCGGCTCCGGGAACATCCGCCGCTTCCGCCGGTTCGCCCCCCGAGCATCGTGGCGCGTGTCAACCGGACGCGACGGCATGAGGGACAGGAGAGGTTTTTCCGGTTTCCCGCCTGGCCAGGGATTGGCGCCGACCTCTATCCCGTCCGCGCCACTGTGCTTGCCCCGGTCCCGCTACCTCTGCAGCATTGTGTCGATCATCGAGGTGAGCAGCGCCGTCACCACCGGCTTCTGCAGCACCACATGACCGCTGAACTCCGGCGGCAGGGCGCCCGCCGCATGGCCGCTGAGAAAGGCGAAGGGCAGCCCGCGCTCCTGCAAGGCGGCGGCGATGGGGTAGGAATCCTCGTCATGCAGATGCACGTCGAGAAGGGCCGCGTCGATCTCCTGCGCCTCGATCATCCGCAGTGCGTCCTGCACCGTGCGGGCGGGGCCAGCCACCTGGATGCCGGCGCTTTCCAGCTCGTCGACCAGATCCATCGCGATCAGAAGGTCATCCTCGACCACCAGAATCCGGGGAGCTTTCACCGCACCGATTGCCATCTCCACCCACTCCTTTGACTGTCTCTGGCCTGCCTGACCTTCCAGCGAGAAGACAGTTTTCGGAGGGGTTTTGTTCCTCTTCCACTGTGGCATCGCGGCAACGTGCACGGCCTTGTTTCCTTGGGGAACGATGCGCAGGGGCTTGCGTTACCTAGGGACAAGCTGCAGGGGGCGGGCGATGATTGCCGAGTTTATTCAGGGTTTTACCGAGAACAACTTCACGCTGCCGCTGCTGAGCAGCCTCGCCACCGGACTGCTGATCGGGCTGGAGCGCGAGGTGCGCGGCAAGGCCGCGGGGCTGCGGACCCACGCGCTCGTCTGCTTCGCTGCAACGCTGCTCACCCTGGCCGCCGCGCATCAGGGCGACTGGGTGATGACGATGCTGCCCGACAGCCAGCTTGTCACCGATCCGGCGCGGATGGCGCATGGTATCCTGACCGGGATCGGCTTCCTCGGCGCAGGGGTGATCTTCCGCGAGGGGCCCTCGGTGCACGGGCTGACCACCGCGGCCTCGCTCTGGATCACCGCGGCGCTCGGCATCGTTTACGGCGTGGGCATGTACTGGCTGGCCGTGGCGGGGGCGATGGCCGCGCTGATCGTGCTGGTGCTGCTGCGCATGCTCTTTGCCGTGCTGCCGGTGCGCACCGAGGTGCGGCTGCGGATCGAGACCGAGCCGGACAGCGGCTTCGACGCTCCCGCGCTGCGCGCGATCCTAAGCGACATCGGGCTTAGCATCCACGCCCTGAGCCAGAGCCATGACCGCACCACGGGGGTCTCGAAGCTCACCACCTCCACCTATTGCCGCACAACAGCCGAGGCCGACCGGCTGGCGGCGGCGCTTTCGGTGGCGCCGGGGGTGCAGAGCTTTGCCCTGCTGCCCACCGAGGACCCGCTGTCGGACAGTCTCCTGCTGCGGCGCTGAGGCCTCAGCCCTCGCCGACCCGCGGCTTCTGCGGGTCGCGCCCGGTGTGGCGCTTGGCCTCCTCCGAGATCAGCCGGATCTCCTCGGCAATCGCCACCTCGATGCCGACACCCGGAGCGGGCACCGCGCCCGGGTCCTCCTGCGCGTCCTGCATGGTGCTGCGCTCGGCCAGATATTCCCACAGCGCCGGAGCCTCCTCCGCGGGCAGCCGCGCCAGCAGCAGCGCGAGGATCTTGCGCTGCGCGATCAGCCGCCCCTCCAGCGTTTCCATCGTCAGTCCGGTCATGCCTGTCCCTCCTCGACCTGTTTTTCCAAGCGTTTCAACACCTGCGACCCCAACGTCACAGCCGTCTTGCCCGCCTCGCGCAGCGGGCAGGGCAGGTTGAGCCGGTCACGCACCGAGACGATGTCGAAGGCGCCGGCGCTGGTGATCTCCTCGAGCTCGTCCCATGTGACCGGTACCGCCACCTTGGCCCCCGGCCGCGCCCGCAGGCTGTAGGGGGTCACGGCGGTGGAACCTCGGTCGTTGCGAAGCCAGTCGATGAAGATCCGGCCCTTGCGCTCGGCTTTCGACATGGTGGCGACGTAGCGCTCGGGCGCCGCCTCGGCCATCAGCGCGGCCAGCGCGCGGGCGAAGAGCTTCACCGTGTCCCATTCCGCCTTGGGTTTCAGCGGCACGATCACATGGATGCCCTTGCCGCCCGACAGCATCGGCACCGAGGGCAGCCCCAGCGCATCGAGCCGCGCCCGCACATCCTGCGCCCCCGCCTTCACCGCCTCGAATCCCAGTCCCTCGTCGGGGTCGAGGTCGAAGACCAGCCGGTCCGGCACTTCGAGCCGGGCGTTCTTCGAGCCCCAGATGTGGAATTCGATCGCCCCCATCTGCGCCGACCCGATCAGCCCCGCAGCGTTCGACAGCGAGATGAACTCCTCCGGCCCGTCCTTTGTCTCCACCGTCACCGTGCCCATCGCATCGGGCATGCCCTGCGTGCGGTGCTTCTGGAAGAAACACTCGCCCGCCACCCCGTCCGGGCAGCGCAACAGCGAGACGGGGCGATCCTTGAGAAACGGCAGGATGCGATCGGCCAGTGCCGCGTAATGCTCGGCCACCTGCAGCTTGGTCACCGGCGGGTCCTCGAACACCTTGCGGTCGGGGCTCGAGATCCGCAGACCCTTGACCTCGGCTTCATTCTTGCCCCGCCGACGCGGCTTTGCCTTCGGCTCCGGCATCTCGGTCTCTCCCTCTTCCAGCCGCACCTCGCGGCTCGCCTTGTCCAGCCGCAGCCCTTCGTAGACGCCGTGCCGGATGCTGCCATCGGCGGTCAGCTCGGCAAAGCTGACTTCGGCCACCAGATCGGGCGTCACCCAGACGGTGCCCCTCGCCTCGGGCGGCGTGCGTTTGAACGGGCTTTTCCCCTGCTTGCGCTCCGTCAGAAGCGGCTTCAGCTCGCGGAACTCCGGCGCGCCGAAGCCGGTACCGACGCCGCCGCGATAGACCAGCGCGCCCTTTTCCACCGTGCCCATCACCAGCGAGGCGAAGGGCCGCCCCGGCTTGTCGGAGGGCTTGAAGCCGCAGATCACGAACTCCTGCCGCTGGCCGCATTTTATCTTCAGCCAGTCGCCGTTGCGGCTGCCGCGATAGGGCGCGCTGCTGCGCTTGGAGATGATGCCCTCCTGTCCCGCCTCGCACATCCGGCGGAAGACCTCGCCCCCCTGACCCTCGACATGGCTGGAATAGCGAATTGCGCCGACACCTTCGCCAAGCAGCCCCTCCAGCGCCACCTTGCGCTCGATCAGCGGCTGCGTCGTCAGATCCTTGCCGTCCAACTCCAGCAGGTCGAAGGCCATGAAGGCGAGCGCGCCGCCGTGCTTCAGCCGGTCCTGCAGCGCCGAGAACATTCCCGTCTCCACCCCCGGTGCGATCACCTCGCCGTCGATCAGCGCCGAGCGGCAGTCGATCCGCTCGAACTCCGGCACCAGCGTGCCGAACTGTGCCGTCCAGTCGAGCCCGCTGCGGGTGTAGAGCCGAACCTCGCCCCCGGCGAGGGCGGCAAGACAGCGGTAACCGTCGAACTTGGTCTCGTGCAACCAGTCGTCGCTGTCCGGGGCCTTGGTCTGCAGCTTGGCCAGTTGCACCGGGCGAAAGCCGGGCAGGGCAGGGGCCTTCGCCTTGGCCATCTTCGCCGGGGCCTTTCGCTTGCGCGCCGGCTTGTCCGCGGCGATCTCCGCCATCGAGCGTCCGGTGCTGACGCTCGTCATGTGCTCGCTCACCAGACCTTCGGTGTCTTCGGCCTCGTGGCTGTCATGCTCCTTGATCAGCAGCCAGTTCTCGCCCTTCTCCTTGCCGCGCGGCTTCATCCGCACCAGCGTCCAGCCGCCCTTCATTCGCTCGCCCGAGAGCACGAACTTCAGACTGCCGCTCTTCAAACCCTCGTCCACATCGCCCTTGGGCGCCCATGTGCCGCGGTCCCACAGCATCACCGTGCCGCCGCCATATTCACCCTTGGGAATGGTGCCCTCGAAACTGCCGTAGCTGACCGGGTGATCCTCGGTCCGCACCGCCAGACGCCGTGCGCCGGTATCGGCGCTCGGGCCGCGGGTGACGGCCCAGCTCAAAAGCACGCCCTGCCACTCCAGTCGGAAATCCCAGTGCAGCCGCGAGGCGTCGTGCTTCTGCACCACGAAGCTGCGGCCCTCCGGCAGCACGTCCTCCCCCGCGGGTTCGGCGGTCTTGGCGAAGTCGCGCTTGGCCCGGTAGGTCTTCAGGTCGCGGGTCATCGGGCGTCCTCGGCTGGAAGGTATGAAGCTTGGCGCGGCGAGGGAACGCGGGGGCGTCGGGCAGAGTTCCTTGACCGGACATCCCCGCATTTCAGGGGGCCTCGCGGGCGGCTCGGCAGCTCCCCGCCTGAAAAGCACGGCCGGGCGGAACCAAACGCCTGCGAGCGTGTTGCTTGCGAAATAATGACGCCCGAATATGACAGCCTGGAATTTTGATCATGAAGATACGCATCGGTTTTGACATCACGATCGAGCGGATGGGCGAGACCTCCGTCGTGCTGGCCCTGTCGCCGCGTCCCGAAGAGGACTGGCGGCTCGAGGCGCCGATGCCGATCGAACTGACCCCCGCCTCCCGCGCGCGTCCCTTCACCGATGCCTTCGGCAACCGCCGTCTGCGCGTGCCCGCAGCCTCCGGCCCGCTGCGGATGCGCTGGGATGCCGTTGCGCAGGATGACGGGCTGCCGGACGGGTTCGACCCCGACGCGCTCTGCCTGCCGGTGGACGATCTGCCGGCCGACACGCTGCAATACCTCTCCCCGAGCCGCTACTGCGAATCCGACCTGCTCTCGGGTGACGCCTGGGCGATGTTCGGCCATATCGAGGCGGGCTGGGGCCGGGTGCAGGCGATCTGCGACTTCGTGCACAATCACATCCAGTTCGGCTATGGCCATGCCAGCCCGAACAAGACCGCGCTCGATGTCTGGCGCGACGGGCGCGGCGTCTGCCGTGACTTCGCGCATCTGACCATCGCGCTCTGCCGCGCCCTGAACATCCCGGCGCGCTACTGCAGCGGCTATCTCGGCGACATCGGCGTGCCCTATGCCGGTGAGGGCGATTTCTGCGCCTGGGTCGAGGTGCATGTCGGCGGCGTCTGGCGCACCATCGACGCGCGCTACAATACGCCCCGCATCGGTCGCATCGTCATGGTGCGCGGACGCGACGCGGTGGATGTTCCGATGATCACCGCCTTCGGCAACATCCGCCTCGACGGCTTCAAGGTCTGGTGCGACGAGGTGACCGAGGAAGAGGACTCGGCACCCCAATATCTTGCGTTAGCATCATGAGCAGCAACACCCCCTTGGGGAAGGCCGGGGCTGTTGCCGTTTCGCCGCAGTCGGGGAATGCTGACGCAGAGTCACCCCAGAGTGGAACATCCGGGCCCGTCAAGACTTGTATCAGTGATGAGACACAGAACGGACCGCACAAAATGTATACCGAGATACAGGAAGAACATGACGCGATGGTGAAGCGTCAAGTCCAGGAAAACCTCCGCCGCGTCTACGACGCGGGCCTTCCCGATCAGACAGGCGATCGCTTCGCCCTTCTGCTGGACCGACTTCGCGACAAGCAAGCCGGGCGCGCACGTCGCCACTGAGCACACGACCTGCGCTCCCTAACTGGAAAAAGGCGGCCTTTCGGGCCGCCTTTTCCGTTGTTCACGCCCCTGAAACAGCGTTTTTCCTCGTCGGGCGGGAACCGGATATGAAAAAAGCGGCCCCGAGGGACCGCTTTTCCTCGCGCATGGCGACAGACAGCCTCAGGCCGCCGACTGCATCGCGCTCTCGTTGATCGAACCATCGGCCAGCGCGGTCAGCGCCTCGTCGGTGGCGCTCTCTTCTTCCAGCGTCGCCGCCAGCAGCTTCGAGACGTCCTTCATGCCGAGGCAGTCGGCCCAACGCTTCAGCGTGCCGTAGCGGGTGATCTCGTAGTGCTCGACGGCCTGCGCCGAGGCAACGAGACCAGCATCGAGAGCGGGCGAGCCCTTGAAGTCTTCCATGACTTCTTCACCCTCTTCGAGGATGCCGTCGATGGCCGGGCAGGTCTTGCCCTGCGCGCGCTTGCCCATGATCTCGAAGATCTGCTGCAACCGCTCGATCTGGCCGTCGGTCTCTTCCTTGTGCTTGGTGAAGGCGGCCTTCAGTTCGGCCGATTGGGCGCCGCGGGCCATTTTCGGCAGGGCTTTCAGGATCTTGCGCTCGGCGTAATACACGTCTTTGAGTTGCTCGAGAAAAAGATCGTCCAAGGTCTTGGTTTTCATGGGTCAACTCCTGAGTTGTCGCGGGAACGGCGGATCGGCCGTGCGAACTCGGGCACAACGGAGACTTGCGCTGAATGTTCCGTCAGTCCTGACGACGGCTGAGAACCGCGGGCTCCACCCGCTCGAGCCCCTCACGTGCCGCCAGCGCCTCGTCCAGCGCGCGGGCGAGCGCAAGGATGGCCTCGGGCACGGGCTCGGCTTCGATGGCCCTCAGCAGGCTCTGGCTCAACCCCCTCAGATCGGGCTCGCCGAGCGCCGCTCTGCCGTCCTCATCTTCGGTTGACGCCATGTCTGCTCCTGTCCTCGCGCCAGTTTTGCTATGAGCCCGCACACTATGCAACTGCAAAGGGGGAACCCGTCAAACAAGTGAACGTTAAGTTCGAGTCGAGACGAGGACGATATGCAGGAGCCGCCCGTGACGGATCAGACGCCACCCAGGTCCATTATCCCGGATGTAATCGACCTCATTCCCGCTCTGCGCGCCTATGCCCGCTCGCTGAGCCGCAATCAGGCCGATGCCGATGACCTGGTGCAGGAGACCTTGCTGAAAGCGCTGTCCAACGCCGACAAGTTCCAGGCGGGCACCCGACTGCGGGCCTGGCTCTTCACCATCCTGCGCAACACCTTCTTTACCAAGGTCCGCATCAGCGCCCGCGAGAAGACCGGCGCCGAGGATTGCGTCTCGGGCGAGATGTCCGTGGCGCCGTCGCAGGAATGGGCGGTGCGGGGGCGCGAGCTGATGGCCGCCATCGATCGCCTGCCCACCCATTACCGCGAGATCCTCATCCTCGTGGTTATGCTCGGCGAAAGCTACGAGGATGCCGCGCGGATCTGCAATTGCGCCGTCGGAACGGTGAAGAGCCGCGTCAGCCGCGCACGGCAGCTGGTGATGGACGAACTCGGCGGCGAGGCGCTCTGACAGGAGCGCGAGAGGCCTGCGGCATCTCGGCCGAAGCTCCGGACGCGGCCTTGGCGCCGCACGGAGCGAGAGATAGAAACGGAGGCCGGAGCGCCGACGCCCCGACTCGGCCTTTCCGTCCCAAGGACAGCTTCGATGGATTTCATCACCGCAGAGGCGCTGACCGCGCTGGCCCAGATCGTGATGATCGATCTGGTGCTGGCCGGCGACAACGCGATCGTCATCGGCCTCGCCGCCGCAGGTCTTCCGAAGGAGCAGCGCGGCAAGGCGATCCTCGTTGGCATCATCGCCGCCACCGTGCTGCGCATCTGCTTTGCCGCCGCCACCCAGTACATCCTGCAGATCGTGGGGCTGATGCTCGCTGGCGGGCTCCTGCTGCTCTGGGTCTGCTGGAAGATGTGGGAGGAACTCCGCACCCCGCAGGACGATTACGACGCCGCCGACGCAGCCCTGCATGCCGAGGCCGCCGAGGGCGCCCCGCGCAAGACTTTCCTGCAGGCCGCCGCGCAGATCGTCATCGCCGACGTGTCGATGTCGCTCGACAACGTGCTGGCCGTGTCGGGCGCCGCGGGCGAGCATCTCTGGGTGCTGGTGATCGGGCTCATGCTGTCGATCTCGATGATGGGCCTCGCCGCCAGCTTCCTCGCCCGCCTGCTGAACAAGCACCGCTGGATCGCCTATGTCGGTCTGGCGATCATCCTCTACGTCGCGCTCAAGATGATCTGGGAGGGCTTCAACGAGGTCGAGCCCTACATCGGCCCCCTCGCCGGTCGGGCGGGCGAGGCCTTCGGCCTCTGAGCGACGGGGCAGGGGAGTGGTAGGCCCGGAGGGACTCGAACCCCCAACCAAGGCGTTATGAGCGCCCTGCTCTGACCATTGAGCTACAGGCCCGGCCGGGGTTTGCACTAAAGCCTGCGGGGGAAGCGGTCAAGCCTTGCCGCTCCCGGTGCCCCTTCCGCCAGCCGCTTCGCGTTGCGCGAGGGGCGGGGATCGTCTATGCGGTGCGGGATCGGGATTGCTTGCAGGGGCCGCGCCATGACCACGACTCACAATGGGATGACCTATGCCGATGCGGGGGTGGATATCGACGCCGGCAACGCGCTGGTCGAGCGGATCAAGCCTGCCGCCAAGCGCACCCAGCGCCCCGGCACCATGTCGGGTCTCGGCGGCTTCGGCGCGCTCTTCGACCTGAAGGCGGCGGGCTACACCGATCCGGTGCTCGTTGCCGCGACCGACGGCGTCGGCACCAAGCTGCGCATCGCCATCGAAACCGGCGAGGTGGACAGCATCGGCATCGACCTCGTGGCGATGTGCGTCAACGATCTGGTCTGTCAGGGCGCGGAACCCCTGTTCTTCCTCGACTATTTCGCCACCGGAAAGCTTGAGGTCGATCAGGCCGCCCGCATCATCGACGGCATCGCCGCGGGCTGCGAGGCCTCGGGCTGCGCGCTGATCGGCGGCGAGACGGCGGAAATGCCGGGGATGTATCACAAGGGCGACTTCGATCTGGCCGGTTTCGCCGTGGGCGCGATGGAGCGCGGGCAGGATCTGCCGCAGGGCGTGCAGATCGGCGACGTGCTCTTGGGCCTCGCCTCCGACGGGGTTCATTCCAACGGCTATTCCTTCGTACGCAAGGTGGTCGAGGTTTCGGGCCTGCATTGGGAGTCCGACGCGCCCTTCGCCGAGGGCAAGCTCGGCAAGGCGCTGCTGACGCCGACGCGGCTCTATGTGAAGCAGGCGCTGGCCGCGGTGCGGGCGGGCGGGGTGCATGCCTTGGCGCATATCACCGGCGGCGGACTGACCGAGAACCTGCCGCGCGTCCTGCCCGAGGGCCACGGCGCGCTGATCGACCTCGGCGCCTGGCAGCTGCCCCCGGTGTTCCGCTGGATGGCAGAGACCGCCAACATGGCCGAGCCCGAGCTCTTGAAGACCTTCAACTGCGGCATCGGCATGATCGCCGTGGTCGCCGCCGACCAGGCCGAGGCGCTGACCGCGCTGCTGCAGGCGCATGGCGAGACCGTCGTGCCGCTCGGCAAGGTCACCGCCGGGCAGGGGGTCAGCTACACCGGCGCGCTGCTGTGAAACGCGTCGCCATCCTGATTTCCGGGGGTGGCTCCAACATGCTCGCCCTTGTCGCCAGCATGACCGGCGACCATCCGGCGCGGCCCGTGCTGGTCGCTTCCAACGATCCCGGGGCCATGGGCCTGAAGCGCGCGGCGGAGCTCGGCATCGCCACGGCGGCGGTGGAGCATCGCCCCTTCAAGGGCGACCGTGCGGCCTTCGAGGCGGCGCTGCTGCAACCGATCCTCGCAGCCGAGCCCGACATCCTCTGCCTTGCCGGCTTCATGCGGGTGCTGACGCCCGGTTTCGTCGCGCGTTTCGAGGGGCGGATGCTGAACATCCATCCCTCACTCCTGCCGAAATACACCGGGCTGCACACCCATCAGCGCGCGCTGGACGCGGGCGATATCGAGGCGGGCTGTTCGGTGCATGAGGTGACGGCGGCGCTGGACGAGGGCCCGCTGCTCGGTCAGGCGCGGGTGCCGGTGCTGCCGGGCGACACGGCGGAAACCCTTGGCGCGCGGGTGCTGGTGCAGGAGCATCGGCTGTATCCGGCAGTGCTGCGGCGCTTCGCGGCGGGGGATCGCACCCCGGTCCTTCTCTAGCAGAGCTGCCCGGTCACCAGCGGCCCCACCTCCCAGGGCCGCAGGCAGGGATGCGCCGTCTCGCCGGGCCAGCCGGTCGCAAGCTCGGGAAACAGCGCCATCAGTTCCGCCCGCTGCGCCCCATCCATCGCGGCAAGGCTCATCGGCCCCAGATGCAGGCTCTCGCAGGTCAGCCCTTCGGCAAAGACCGCCTCGTGCCGGTCGAAGGCCAGATGCAGGTAGGTGACGCGCGACACCGGCGCCACGCGCACCGAGCGCCCTGTCACCAGATGCCGCGCCGCCACGAAGACGGCGCTGGAGCCGAACCACAGCTCCGCCCGCCAGTCGCGCAACAGCACCCGGTGCTGCGGCGACAGGCAGAGCGCCCGCCGGTTCCCCAGCGCCCCCGCCGCGATGTGGATCGGGGCAAAGCGCCCCATTCCCTCCACCGTCCGCGCCCCGACCCAGCGCAGCGGCTGCGGCCCCCGGTCCAGCGTCTCCACCAGATCACCGGGCCGCAGCCGCTCCACCGGCACGGGGCCCTCGGGCGTGGTGATCAGCGTACCGCGGGTGAAGCAGGGTACGGCGGGCGGGGTGGAGGGCAGGGCCGAGAACGGCAGTTTCGACATGCGCGGCGGGTCGTCCCCCGGCCCGTAGGTCATGGTGCCCGGCGTCACCCCGTTCACGTCGAAGACCACCGGCGCCGTGGTGAAGATCATGTGGTCGGTCGCGGAGGCGCGGTCCTGGAACTGGTCATGTTGCGGGTTCAGCCCCGAATAGAGCGGCGGCGAGGGCGGGTCGGTGTCGGGCCATGCATAGATCGCGACGAACTGGCCGTTGGTGAACTCGGTCTGGCCGGGGCTGACCTGCGTCACCACCACGCGGAATACATCCGTCGGCGCGCCCAGGGGCTGCACATCGGTCAGCGTCACCACGATGTCGTTGTTGTTGCCGGTGAAGCTGACCGTGGAATAGACCCCGATCTGGTCGCCGGTCATGTAGACTTCGACATTCATGCCCTGACCCCCGAGGATGGCGGGTCCGGCCTCGCGACGGACCTCCTGCAGACTCAGGCTTCCGGTTTCCGGGTTAATTTTCGGTTAATTGGCGCAGAAAGTCACAGCGGCGGCCCTGCTTGTGGCCGATCTGCCGTGCGGTGCTTCCCTTCCTGTGCATAATTGCCTAGGAAGGGGTGCCGGACGAACCGGCACGCGTCACCAGCGGAACAGGCGAGTATGAGAACAATCACGACGACCGAAGCTCTTGCCGAGTTCTGCGAGACCGCCAAAGCTGCCCCCTACGTCACCATCGACACCGAATTCCTGCGCGAGCGCACCTACTGGTCCAAGCTCTGCCTGATCCAGATGGCGCTGCCCGGCAAGACCGGCGAGGCCGTGCTGATCGACCCGGTGGAGGGCGAGGGCATGTCGCTCGAGCCGCTCTACGACCTCTTCCGCCACGAGGCGACGGTGAAGGTGTTCCACGCCGCCCGGCAGGATCTCGAGATCTTCTTCGTCGAGGGCAAGGTCTTCCCGACGCCGCTGTTCGACACGCAGGTCGCCGCCATGGTCTGCGGCTTCGGCGAGCAGGTCGGCTACGAGACGCTGGTCAAGAAGATCGCGCACGAGCCGCTCGACAAGACCTCGCGCTTCACCGACTGGTCGCGCCGCCCGCTGTCCGAGGCGCAGAAGGCCTATGCGCTGGCTGACGTGACGCATCTGCGGGTGATCTACGAGTGGCTTGCCGCCCAGATCGCCAAGAACGACCGGCAGAAATGGGTCGAAGAGGAACTGGCGATCCTCACCGATCCCGCCACCTATACCGTGCATCCCGAAGAAGCATGGCTCAGGATCAAGACCCGCACCACTTCGGGCCGCTTCCTTGCCGTGGTCAAGGAACTCGCCCGCTTCCGCGAGGACTATGCGCAGAGCCACAACGTGCCGCGCAGCCGCGTGCTGAAGGACGATGCCCTGCTGGAGATCGCCTCCACCCGTCCGACCAACAGCGAGGAACTGGGCCGCTCGCGGCTCCTGATGCGCGAGGGACGGCGGGGCGACATCGCCGACGGCATCCTTGCCGCGGTGAAGGCGGGGCTCGAGACCAAGCCCGAAGACCTGCCGAAGCCCGATCTCAGCCGCGAGCAGCTTCAGGTCAACCCCGCGCTGGCCGACCTGCTGCGCGTGCTGCTGAAGGCGAAATCCGAAAGCCTCGGTGTCGCCGCCAAGCTGATCGCCTCGGCCGCCGATCTCGACGCCATTGCTGCGGGCGGGCGCGATCTGCCGACGCTCAAGGGCTGGCGTCTGCAGGCCTTTGGCAACGATGCGCTGCGCCTTTGCCGGGGCGAGATCGCGCTCTCGGCCAAGGGCAGCGAAGTCCGGGTGGTGACGCTCTAGCGTCCGCTGGTCAGCGCGTTGCCCGCCGATTGCACCGTGATCTGGCGGATGCCGTCCAGCTGGAAGCTCGAGATGAAGGCCGCAACCGAGATCTCGCGCGAGCGCTGGGTCGAGACCGCGTTCTGCGTCGGCGGCGGGCTCACGCGGAAGTCAAAGACCTGCACGCCGTCCTGCAGCGGGCGGGCGACCAGCTCGGCCTCCCAATAGCCCTGCGTCGGCGGCAGACCCACGGCGCGCACGATGGCGCCGCCCTGCATCCGCTTCACGTCGAGCGAGATCACCTGCGCCACCAGCGGGCGCGTGTCGACCGGAACCCCCGCGACATCCATCGTCACCGGCGCGCTTTCGCGCGACCCGCCGAACCAGTTCATCGGATTCAGCCGCGATCCACAGGCGCCGAGCGCCAGCACCAGCGCAAGTCCAGCCAGCAGCGGTGTTTTCATCCCCAGATCCCTCATCCTCGCCGGTCGTTGCGGCTTTTCCCTTGGGTAGCCGATGCGGGCCCGTTTGAAAAGCCGCAGCGCGCAGGGCTGGACCTTCCGGCGCCAGGGTCTTACCTCTGGAGCCCACAGAGGGAGACCCGCATGGCCACGCCCGCCTTCGAAGACATCGCCGAAACCTTCGACTTCCTCGACGACTGGGAAGACCGCTACCGCCACGTCATCGATCTGGGCAAGGCCTTCCCGCCTTTGCCCGACGCGCTGAAGGTGCCCGCCACCAAGGTCGAGGGCTGCGCCAGTCAGGTCTGGATCGTGCCGAAGATCGAGGGCGAGGGCGCCGCGGCGCAGTTCGATTTCGCCGGCGAGAGCGACGCGATGATCGTGCGCGGCCTGATCGCCGTGCTGCACGCGCTCTATTCCGGTCTGACGGTGGCCGAGGTGGGTCGCGTCGATGCCGTGGCCGAACTCGGTCGGCTCGGGCTCAACGAACACCTCTCCTCGCAGCGCTCCAACGGGGTGCGCGCCATGGTGGAGCGCATCCGCCGCGTCTCGGCCGAGGCCGCCGCTCAGTAGCGCGCGACCTTGCTGTAGTCGGGCGAGAAGGCCAGATGGCCCGCGATCGCCTCCAGCCCCGCCTTGGGCGATTCGTAGGACCAGGCGGCGTCCTTCACCGTGCCGCTGGCGCCGACGATGGAGTAATAGGTGGCCTCGCCCTTGTAGGGGCAGGTGGTGACGGTTTCGCTCTTGTCGAACATCACCATCGCCACATCCTCGCGGGGGAAATAGATGACCGGCTCGCGGTCGCCCTCGGTCAGCTCGATTCCGTCCAGCGTCTCGCCCAGCACGCCGGCCTCGGCGCGGATCACCCATTTGCCGACCGCCTTGCGCAGATGGATATGGTCGCTCATTGGCTTGCCCCCAGAATTGCTGCGTTGCGGCAAGATTAGCCGCAATGCGCCCGAGGGCAAGACGTCAAAGCGGCGCAGTCGCCGCTTCGAGCCAGTCGCGCACCGCGCCCGACACCCGCGGCCCGATCTTCTCGCGCACCTCGGCATGATAGGCATCGACCCAGGCCCGCTCGCCCGGCGCCAGCCGCTCGGTCAGGATCAACCGCCGGTCGAAGGGCACGAAGGTCACCGTCTCGAAGCAGAGCTGCGCGCGCTTGTCGCCGAGGGCAGGGGCCTCCTCGACCACGATCAGGTTCTCCAGCCGGATGCCGAAGGCGCCCTCGCGGTAATAGCCCGGCTCGTTCGACAGGATCATCCCCGGCTCCAGCGGCACTTCCGAGATCCGCGACAGCCGCTGCGGCCCCTCGTGCACCGACAGGAAGGCGCCGACGCCATGGCCGGTGCCATGGTCGTAATCCAGCCCCATCAGCCACAGGTTGTAGCGCGCCAGCCCGTCCAGATCGCGCCCCGCCAGCCCCTTCGGCCAGCGCACCCGGCTGATGGCGATCAGCCCCTGCAGCACCGCCGTATAGCACTCCCGCGCCTCGGCGCCGGGATCGCCCACGGCGACGGTGCGGGTGATGTCGGTGGTGCCGTCGAGATATTGCGCACCGGAATCGACCAGCAGCAGCTCGTCCTGACCAACGGCCCGGTTCGAGCCCTCGGTCACGCGGTAATGCATGATCGCGCCATTCGGCCCGGCGCCGCAGATCGTGTCGAAGCTGATGTCATGCAGCGCATTGGTGGCCCGGCGATAGCCCTCCAGCGCCTTGACGACATCGATCTCGGTCAGCCCGCCCTCGGGGGCCCGCCCGTCGAGCCAGGCGAGAAACTCCACCACCGCTGCCCCGTCGCGCAGATGCGCCTCGCGGGTGCCGGCGATCTCGGCCGGGGTCTTGCAGGCCTTGGGCAGGCGGCAGGGATCGTCGCCCGCCGCCACCGCGATGCCCGCATCCTGCAGCTCCAGCGTCACCGCCAGCGGCGCCGTCATCCGGTCCACCCGCACCGGCCCCTGCAGCGTGCCCAGCGCCGGCACGAAGGCCGCCGGCGGGCGCAGCGTGACATGCTCGCCCAGCTCCGCCCGCAACGCGTCGTCGAACTTCGCCGGATCGGCGAACAGCGTCACCCGCCCGTCGTCATGAAGCACCGCAAAGCCATGCAGCACCGGGTTGCGCGGCACATCCGCCCCGCGCAGGTTCAAAAGCCAGCAGAGCGAATCCGGCAGCGTGATCACCGCCGCCCGCTGCCCCTCGGCCCGCAGGCCCTCGGCCAGCTCCGCGCGCTTCTCGGCGCTCGACCGCCCGGCCAGCGCCTCGGGATGAGCGAAGGCCCGGCCCTGCGGCGGGGCGGGCTGGTCGGGCCAGATCCGGTCGACGTAATTCTCCACCGGGCGCAGGCTGAGGCCGCTGCCTTTCAGCGCCGTCTCCAGCCGCTCGATCTCGTCGGCGGTGTGCAGCCAGGGATCGAAGCCCACGACCCCCTCTGTCAGATGCTCGCGCAGCCATTCGCCCGCCTTCACCTCGGGCCAGGGCACCGGGGTGAAATGCCCGAGATCCACCTGATGCTTCACCTGCACCCGGTAGCGCCCGTCGATGAAGACGCCCGCGATCTCCGGCAGCACGATGGCGAACCCCGCCGAGCCGGTGAACCCGGTCAGCCACTGCAGCCGCCCGTCGCGCTCGGCCACATACTCGCCCTGATGCGCATCGGCCCGCGGCACGAGAAACCCGGCAAGCCCGTCAGCCGCCAGAAGCGCCCGAAGATCCGCCAGCCGCGCCGGCCCCTGCGCCGGGGAAGAGGTTGCATCGAAGGATTGGAACATGTTGGCCCCGTTGAGCTATGCGGTTGTCGGCGCGCAAAGGGCGCCGCTCTTGTCAGATGTGTCTATGTGCCCTGCGGGGCCGGTCGTCAGGACTGCGGAGAACCGCCTCACGCCACCCGCCGCCCCTTGCCCGAGCGCTTCTTGGGGTCGGCGTCGAACAGGCTCGCTAGCTGTTCGGTCATCGCGCCCGCCAGTTGCTCCACATCGGTGATCGTCACTGCGCGCTGGTAGTAGCGGGTCACGTCATGGCCGATGCCGATGGCGATCAGCTCCACCGCCTTGCGCCGCTCGACCATGGCGATCACGTCGCGCAGGTGCTTCTCCAGATAGTTGGCCGGGTTCACCGAGAGGGTGGAATCGTCCACCGGCGCGCCGTCCGAGATTACCATCAGGATCTTGCGCGCCTCGGGCCGGGCCAGCATCCGCCGATGCGCCCATTCCAGCGCCTCGCCGTCTATGTTCTCCTTCAGGAGCCCCTCCTTCATCATCAGCCCGAGGTTCTCCCGCGCCCGCCGCCAAGGCGAGTCGGCCCCCTTGTAGATGATGTGGCGCAGGTCGTTCAGCCGCCCGGGCTGCTGCACCCGACCCGCCGCCAGCCATTTCTCGCGGCTCTGCCCGCCCTTCCATGCCCGCGTGGTGAAGCCGAGGATCTCGACCTTCACCTGACAGCGCTCCAGTGTCCGGGCCAGCACGTCGGCGCAGATCGCGGCGATCGAGATCGGCCGCCCGCGCATCGAGCCGGAATTGTCCAGCAGAAGCGTCACGCAGGTGTCGCGGAACTCGGTGTCCTTCTCTACCTTGAAGCTGAGCGGCGTCGTGGGGTTGGCCACCACCCGCGCCAGACGGCCCGCGTCCAGCGTGCCCTCCTCCAGATCGAACTCCCAAGAGCGGTTCTGCTGCGCCTGCAACCGCCGCTGCAGCTTGTTGGCCAGCCGCGACACCGCCCCCTTCAGGGGTTCGAGCTGCTGGTCGAGATAGGCGCGCAGCCGTTCCAGCTCCGCCGCCTCCGCCAGATCCTCGGCCTTGATCTCCTCGTCGAAATCGGTGGTGAAGACGGTGTAGAGCGGATCGGCGTCGGAATGCGGGGCAGGGGGCGGCGGCTCCAGCGGGGCCTCGCCCTCGGGCAGCTCCGCCTCGTCGCCCTGTTCCATGTCGGCGGCATCGTCCATCGACACCTGGGCCTGGCTCGCATCCTGCTGCTCGTCCTGGCTCTGCTCCGGCTGGGCGTCGGCCTCGTCGCTCTCGTCCTGATCGTCGCCGGTCGAATCCGGCTGATCCTCGTCCTGCTCGGCATCCTCGCCGCTCTCGTCGGAAGGCTCGTCCACGTCCGGGTCATCGCCCAGCTGGTCGCCATAGCCGAGATCCGAGATCACCTTGCGCGTCAGCCGGGCGAAAGCCGCCTGATCGGCCAGCACCTCGTCCAGCGATCCCAGACTGCCGCCCGCCTGTTCGGCGATATGCTCGCTCCACAGGTCGAGCACGGTCTGCGCCCCCTTCGGCAGCGGCCGCCCGGTCGCCATGTGCCTGACGTAATAGCCCGCCGCCACCGCCAGCGGCGCATCGGCCGGCTGGGTGATCTGGGAATAGCCCTTGCGCTCGGCCTCATGGCCGATCTTGGCGTCGATGTTGCCCGCCGTCCCCGGCATCACCCGCGCGCCCACCGCCTCGCAGCGCGCGGTCTCCATCGCGTCATAGATCTCGCGCGCCAGCTGCCCCGTCGGGGCATAGCGGGCCGAGGTCTTTTCGTCGTGATATTTCCGCTTCAGCGCGAAGGCATCCGCCGTACCGCGCGCCAGCAGCACCTCGTCCCGCGTCATCCGGCGCGAGACCTGCGGCAGCCGCATCCCGTCCTTGTTCATGCCCGGCGGATCGACCGAATAGGAGACGGTCATCTCCGGGTCGTCGGCCATGGTCTTGGTGGCCTCGGCGAGGGCCTTCTTGAACGGATCGGCGGGGTTGTCGCTTGGCTTGCTCATGGTAGAGATAAATCACCCGTCTGTGCGCCCGGCAAGGGGCAGTCCCGAGGAAAGCGGAAGCTCAGCGAAAGGCCTTCCAGCGCGAGGTCCGGCCGACCGCCTGCGCGATCCGGTAGCGTTCGCTCACCCGCGCCACCTCCGCCGGATCCTCCGCGCTCAGCCGCGTCAGCGCCCGCCTGCGCAGCGCCAGCGACAGCCGCACCGACAGGAAGGCCGCCAGCCCGACGATGGCCGCCCCGGCCAGCGAACCCGAAAGCCCGCCGCCCTCGCGAGATCCGGCATAGGCGCCGAGCAGGACCCCTGCCGCGATCTCGATCCGCCCACGGCTGCGACGGCGCTCCATCGCCTCCAGCGCGCGCGTGACGCGCTCCGCCAGAGGGGCGGGGCCGCTCACTTCATCGCCATCGACGCGGCGCTCTCCGGCAGTTCCTCGTTGAAGCAGCGCTGGTAGAACTCGGCCACGGTCTGCCGCTCCAGCTCGTCGCATTTGTTGAGGAAGGTCAGCCGGAAGGCATAGCCCAGGTTGCGGAAGATCTCGGCGTTCTGCGCCCAGGTGATCACCGTCCGCGGGCTCATCACCGTCGAGAGGTCGCCGTTCATGAAGGCGGTGCGCGACAGATCCGCCACCGTCACCATCTGGCTGATCTGCCGACGGCCCTTCTCGGTGTTGTAATGCGGGTTCTTGGCCAGCACGATCGCCACCTCGGCGTCATGGCTCAGATAGTTCAGCGTCGAGACCAGCGACCAGCGGTCCATCTGGCCTTGGTTGATCTGCTGGGTGCCGTGATAGAGTCCGGTCGTGTCGCCCAGACCCACGGTGTTCGCGGTGGCGAACAGCCGGAAGCTCGGGTGGGGGGTGATGACCTCGTTCTGGTCGAGGAGCGTCAGCTTGCCGTCGGTCTCCAGCACCCGCTGGATCACGAACATCACATCGGCGCGGCCCGCATCGTATTCGTCGAAGACGATGGCGCAGGGGTTGCGCAGCGCCCAGGGCAGGATGCCTTCCTGGAAGGCGGTGACCTGCTTGCCGTCGACCAGCTTGATCGCGTCCTTGCCGATCAGGTCGATCCGGCTGATGTGGCTGTCGAGGTTGACCCGCACGCAGGGCCAGTTCAGCCGGCTGGCGACCTGCTCGATATGCGAGGATTTGCCGGTGCCGTGATAGCCCTGGATCATCACGCGACGGTTGTAGGCAAAGCCCGCGAGGATGGCGAGCGTGGTGTCGGGATCGAACTTGTAGGTGCTGTCCTCGTCCGGCACCCGGTCGGTGCGCTCGGCGAAACCCCTGACCTTCATGTCGGTGTCGATGCCGAAGACATCGCGGACAGAGATTTCTTCGGTGGGTTTCACAGTCATATCCAGCATTCCGTCCGCCATGTTTCGGGTGCGCGGCGTGGGCCGCCCGGAGGGGCCATCGACGCCAACGGCCTTTGATGGAACATATCCTGCAGGGGTGCAAGGGGCAGGCGGGCCGCGAAAGCGCTTCGCGCGCGATCCCGTTTGCGTGAGCGCTGCAACTCCCGCACCGCCCCGGCCGTATAGTCTGCAGAGACCCGTCACCGATCCGGAGGATCCCCCATGCTGCGCCGAACCGTTCTGACCGGAGCCACCGCGCTCCTCGCCCTCAGCCTTGCCGGCCGCTACGGCCGCGCCGCCGAGGGCAGTTTCGAGCTAACCCTGACCGAGGCCGAATGGCGCGCCCGCCTTTCTCCCGAGGCCTATGCCGTGCTGCGCGAGGAAGCCACCGAACGCCCCTTCACCAGCCCGCTCAATGACGAGAAGCGCCCGGGCACCTTCGCCTGCGCCGGCTGCGACCTGCCCGCCTATGCCTCCGAGACCAAATACGACAGCGGCACCGGCTGGCCCAGCTTCTGGCAAGCGCTCCCGGACGCCGTGGCCACCAAGGAGGACAACACCCTCTTTACCACCCGCACCGAGGTGCATTGCCGCCGCTGCGGCGGTCATTTCGGCCATATCTTCGACGACGGCCCCGAACCCACCGGCAAGCGCCACTGCCTCAACGGCGCCGCCCTGCGCTTCCTGCCGGCCTGAGCCTTCTTTCCTGCCAGAAATATCCCCGCCGGAGGCTCCCACCGGAGTCCCCGGCGCAGAGGTCAGTCGCGGAAGAACCGGCTGTCCTTGATCTGGTCCCAGGCCCAGACCACCTCCTGCAGCCGCTCCTCGTCGTCGCGGTTGCCGCCGTTCATGTCGGGGTGAAGATCCTTCACCAGTGACTTGTACTGCTTGCGGATTTCCGGCTTCGTCCAGGTGTCGCGCGCGTCGAGGATCTCCAGCGCCTTGCGCTCGGTCGGCGGCAGCTTGCGGGTCGAGCTGCTGGCCGGGCGGCCGGGGTTCTGCGTCGCCTTCTCGCCGAGGATCTCGATCGGATCGTTCACCCCCAGCCGCGACCAGACCCGCCCCTCGTCGGGACGCTTGCCGAAGGGCTGGGTCTCGCGGCCCCAGACCCGGTCCTTGTCGAGGAACTTCTGGAAATCGTCCTCGGTGGTGCCCTGAAAGAAGTTCCATTTCAGGTTGTATTCCCGCACATGGTCCTTGCAGAACCACAGGAATTCATCGAGCTGGTCGGGCGATTTCGGCGCGCGGTAGACCCCGGCCTCGGCGCAGCCCGGATAGTCGCATCCCCGCGTCGAGGTCTCGAAGGCACCGGACATGCCACGCCGCCCGGTCTTGCGCCGCTTCTTGTCCGAGGAGACCCGGATGTCGAACTCAAAGGGGGGGCGGTTTGTCATATTCACTGGCCTTTCCGACTCGGAGGCGAGAGTTTACGGGTTATGGCGCGGGATAGAAGAGGGGAACGGACGAAATGGCGGTAACTGACGAAATTCGTGATCGGCTGCAGCAGAGCTTCCGTCCGGAAACGCTTGAGGTGATTGACGAAAGCGAGAAGCATCGCGGCCATGGCGGCTGGCGCGAGGGCGGCGAGACCCACTTTCTCGTGAGAATGCGCGCCGCCGAACTCGGCCCGATGAGCCGCCTTGCCCGGCACCGCGCGGTCCATGCGGCCCTCGGCCCCGACCTCGTCGGTCGCATCCATGCGCTGGCCCTCGAAGTCGGCGGCTGAGCGCCCCGCCCGTCAGACGACCGCCGCCCGATCTTTCTGCGAAAGCTCGAAAGAACCGTGTTTTCGCAGAAAACACGGTTCTCCGGATTTTCGCAGAAAATCCGCGCCGCTCGACGGCCGCGCGGGGGGCCTCAGCCCTCCGTCACCTGCGGCGTCAGCGTCGCCTTCACCTCCCGCCGCCGCGCATGCAGCACCGGCTCGGTGTAGCCCGAGGGCTGGGCGCGCCCTTCGAACACCAGATCCGACGCCGCCTGGAAGGCCACCCCGTCGAAATCCGGCGCCATCGGCCGATAGGCCGGATCGCCCTCGTTCTGCCGGTCCACCACCGCCGCCATCTTGCGCAGCGCCGCCCGCACCTGCGTCTCCGACACCACCCCGTGATGCAGCCAGTTTGCCAGCGCCTGGCTCGAGATCCGGCAGGTCGCACGGTCCTCCATCAGCGCCACGTCATGAATGTCGGGCACCTTGGAGCAGCCGACCCCCTGATCGACCCAGCGCACCACATAGCCGAGAATGCCTTGGGCATTGTTCTCGATCTCCTCGCGGATCTCCTCCTCGCTCCAGTTCACCCCCTGCGCCAGCGGCAGGGTCAGCAGGTCGGCGAGCGTGCCGCGCGGCCCGTCCGCCGCGATCTCGGCCTGACGGCCCAGCACATCGACCTTGTGGTAATGCGTGGCATGCAGCGTCGCCGCGGTGGGCGAGGGCACCCAGGCGCAATTGGCCCCCGCCTTCGGGTGGCCGATCTTCACCTCGAGCATCTCGGCCATCCGGTCCGGCGCCGCCCACATGCCCTTGCCGATCTGCGCCCGGCCACGCAGACCGCAGGCCAGCCCGATGTCGACATTGCGATCCTCGTAAGACTTGATCCAGGCCGAGGCCTTCATCTCGCCCTTCCTCACCATCGGCCCGGCTTCCATCCCGGTGAAGATCTCGTCCCCGGTCCGGTCGAGGAAGCCCGTGTTGATGAAGGCCACCCGGTGCTTCGCCGCGCGGATGCATTCCTTCAGATTGACGCTGGTGCGTCGCTCCTCGTCCATGATGCCGAGCTTGACCGTATTGGCCGGCAGCCCCAGCACCGCCTCGACCTCGGTGAAGAGCCGGTCGGCAAAGGCCACTTCCTCCGGCCCGTGCATCTTCGGTTTCACCACATAGACCGAGCCCGCCACGGAATTTCGCAAGCCATCGGTCTTCTTCAGGTCATGCATCGCGCAGAGCACGGTGACGAAGCCGTCGAGGATGCCCTCGAAGATCTCCGCCCCCTTGGCATCCAGCACCGCGGGTGTCGTCATCAGATGGCCCACGTTGCGCACCAGCATCAGCGCGCGACCCTTGAGCCGCAGTTGCCCGCCGCCCGGCGCGGTGAAGTCGAGATCGGGCGCGAGTTCCCGCAGGATCATCCGCCCGTTCTTGCTCACCGCCTCGCGCAGATCCCCGGTCATCAGCCCAAGCCAGTTGCCATAGGCCAGAACCTTGTCCTCGCCGTCGACCGCTGCCACCGAATCCTCGCAATCCATGATCGCCGACAGCGCCGATTCCATCCGGATATCGGCCACATGCGCCGGATCGGTCTTGCCGATCGGGTGGCTGCCGTCGATCTCGATCACCAGATGCAGCCGGTTGTTGCGCAGCACGATCGCCGTCGGCGCCTCCGCCTGGCCCGCAAAGCCCACGAACTGCGCCGGGTTCATCAGCGCCGGGCTGAGGGCACCGTTCTCCACCCGGTAGAGCGCGCCACCGGCATGGCTGCCTTCGGCCAGAGGTGCCACATCGTCGAGGAAGGCCCGGCCCCAATCCACCACCCGCGCGCCGCGCTCGGCGTCGAACCCGCCCTTCGGTGGCAGATCGCCCAGAGCGTCGGTGCCATAGAGCGCGTCATAGAGCGAGCCCCAGCGCGCATTGGCGGCGTTGAGCGCGTAACGCGCGTTCATCACCGGCACCACCAGCTGCGGCCCCGGCACATCGGCGATCTCGGGATCGACACCTTTGGTCTCGATCTCGAAATCCCCGCCCTCGGGCAGCAGATAGCCGATCTCGCGCAGGAAATCCTGATAGGCCACCGGATCGATCGCCGCCCCCCGCCGCGCGACATGCCAGGCGTCGATGGCGCTCTGCAGCTCGGCCCGCCGCGCCAGCAGCGCCCGGTTCTGCGGGCCGAGATCGCGCACCGCTGCTGCCAGCCCCGACCAGAAGTCGTCTTCCCCAACGCCCGTGCCGGGCAGCGCCTCGCGGGCGATGAACTCGGCCAGACGGACGTCGACCTGCAAGCCATGCTTCTCGATCCGGTCGGTCACGGCGCTCTCCTTCGGCTGTATGCGATGGGGTGCAAGCTAGGCAGAATTTGCCGCCGCGGCAAGTCTGGTCAAATGTGTTTACCAATATTCCGCTCCTGCGCCCCTCCCTGCATTTTCTGTCGAAAAATATCCTCGGGGGTGAGCGCGCAGCGCGAGGGGGCGGAAAGCCCCCTTCCTTCGCCGCCCCGAAGCGCTACAGATCCAGCCGCAGCTGCGCCGCCGGACCCGGCCGCCGCGGCGGCTCCAGTCCCTCCAGCACCTCCTCCGCCATCCGCCAGCGCAGCCGTTCGCGCGCCGCCCGCGCCGCCGAGGCCGGGTCGACCACCGGCTCCGGATAGCGCCGCCCCAAAAGCCGCCCGGCCCCCACCCATTTCCACGGCGCCTGCAGCCGCGCATCGGGCACCGGCGCCAGTTCCGGCAGCCAGCGCCGGGTGAAGCTGCCCGCCGGGTCCAGCTCCTCGGCCAGCGCCAGCGGGTTGGCAATCCGCCCCTCGGCCACCCGCCGCATCTGCGACCAGTGGATCGCCGGATCGTAATCCGTCGACAGCCGCGCCAGCACCCGCCCCGCCGCCGCCTCGGGCAGGCCCAGATGCTGCACCGCCACCGCCGCCAGCAGCCCGCGCATCCGCGCCGTCTGCCAGCCGGTCGCCGCCAGATAGCGCATCCCGGCATCGACGAAGGGCAGCCCGGTCTCGCCCGCGGCGAAGGCCGCGAGCAGCGCCGTATCGCCGTCCTCCTCAGGCGCCACCTCCACCGCCCGCCGCGTCAGCGCCGCCTGAAACGCGGCCAAACTGCGGCCCCAGCCGCCGCCCGGCCGTTCCGCCTGCCGCGCCGCCACCGCCGCCAGCACCTCGCGCCGCGACAGCGCCCCCCAGGCCAGATGCGGCGAGAGCCGCGAGCAGCCGCGCTCGCCGCTCGCCGGCCCGTCGCAATCGCGGTAGCCCTCGCCGCGCGCGCCAAGGAAGCTCTCCAGCAGCAACAGCCCGCGACCCCGGCCTCCGGCCTGGCGATGCGCGCAGCGGTCCTCCGCCAGCCGCAGCACCCGCGCCGAGGGGATCGGCCCCGGCTCCACCCCCGACACCGCCTGCAGCGCCCCGGCTTCGGCCTCGCCCTCCGCGAGCAGTTCCCAGCCGATTCCCGCCTCGCGCGCCCAATCGGCCACCCGGCGATCCTCCGTCCGCTCCACCGCCGAGCGGGGGGCGAGCGCGAGGATTCGCCCGATCCTGTGCTGGCGGCAGAGCTTGGCCAGCACCGTCACCGGATCGCCGATCCGCACCGCCAAGGGCGCCCCCAGCCCGCGCAGCTCCTCGCGCAGCGCGCCCAGCGTTTCCGCCACGAAGTCCCACTGCCGCGCCGAGCGTTCGGGCAGCGCCCACTGCGCCGGATCGACGATGAACAGCGGCAGCACCGGGGCTCCTGCCGCCGCCGCCAGCGCCGGGTGATCTGTCACCCGCAGATCGCGTCTGAACCAGATGAGAACATTCATGGAACATGACCTAACCGATCCGGTGAAAAGGTAAAGCCCCCGCTTGCGTCCGCCCCCCCGCAGGATAACCTGCGCGGCAAGGAGCATCCCATGACCGATACCGCCATCCGCCTTGCCGACTACCTCGCCCCGAGCCACCTGATCGAGAGCGTGGCCCTCACCTTTCGTCTCGCGCCCGAGGCGACGCGGGTGCTGTCGACGATCCGCTTCACGCCGAACAGGGCGCGGCCGGGCAGTCACGACCTGCGGCTGGATGGCGAGAACCTCACCCTGATCGCCGCCGCCATCGACGGCGTGCCCGTCACCGCCGAACCGGATGCGACCGGCCTGACCCTGCCTTGGGCCGACCTGCCCGAAGGCCCCTTCACCTTCACCGCCGAGGTGGAGATCTCGCCCGCGACCAATACCGCGCTCGAGGGGCTCTACATGTCGAACGGCATGTATTGCACCCAATGCGAGGCCGAGGGCTTCCGCAAGATCACCTTCTACCCCGACCGCCCCGACGTGATGGCGCCCTTCCGCGTCCGCATCGAAAGCGACATGCCGGTGCTTCTCTCCAACGGCAACGAGACCGCCACCGGCCCCGGCTGGGCCGAATGGACCGACCCCTGGCCCAAGCCCGCCTATCTCTTCGCCCTCGTGGCCGGTGACCTCATCGCCCATTCCGCCGGCTTCACCACGATGTCGGGTCGTCCGGTCGCGCTCAACATCTGGGTCCGCCCCGGGGACGAGGGCCGCTGCGCCTATGCGATGGACAGCCTGATCCGCTCGATGCGCTGGGACGAACAGGCCTACGGCCGCGAATACGATCTCGACGTGTTCAACATCGTCGCGGTCGATGATTTCAACATGGGCGCGATGGAGAACAAGGGGCTGAACATCTTCAACTCCAAATACGTCCTCGCGCTGCCGGAAACCGCGACCGACGACGATTTCGCGCGGATCGAGGCGATCATCGCGCATGAGTATTTCCACAACTGGACCGGCAATCGCATCACCTGCCGCGACTGGTTCCAGCTCTGCCTGAAGGAAGGGCTGACCGTGTTCCGCGATCAGCAGTTCTCCGGCGACATGCGCTCCCATGCCGTGAAGCGGATCGAGGATGTGCTGACGCTGCGCGCCCGCCAGTTCCGCGAGGATGGCGGCCCCTTGGCGCATCCGGTGCGGCCCGAGGAATATGTCGAGATCAACAACTTCTACACCGCCACCGTCTACGAGAAGGGGGCCGAGGTCATCGGCATGCTCAAGCGCCTCGTCGGCGACGACGGCTATGCCAAGGCGCTCGATCTCTACTTCCAGCGCCACGACGGCGAGGCGGCGACGATCGAGGACTGGCTGAAGGTCTTCGAGGATGCGACGGGCCGCGATCTCGCCCAGTTCAAGCTCTGGTATTCCGAGGCGGGCACCCCGCGCCTCAAGGTCAGCGAGGATTGGGCCGAGGGCAAATGGACCCTGCATCTGGAGCAGGTGAACCCGCCGACCCCGGGCCAGCCCGAGAAGCAGCCCAAGGTCGTCCCCGTGGCGCTCGGCCTGCTGAACCCCAACGGCGACGAGGTGCTGCCCACAACCGTGCTCGAACTGACCGAAGCAAAGCATAGCTTCCGCTTCGACGGTCTCGCCACCCGCCCGATCCCCTCGATCCTGCGCGGCTTCTCCGCGCCGGTGATCCTGGAACGCGACACCTCACCCGAGGAGCGCGCCTTCCTGCTGGCGCATGACACCGACCCGTTCAACAAATGGGAGGCGGGCAGGGCGCTCGCCAAGGATCTGCTCGCCCGCATGGTCACCGACAACGCCACCCCCGGGCCGGACTGGCTCGACGCGCTGGCCCGGGTCGCGACCGACGACAGCCTCGACCCGGCCTTCCGTGCGCTCGCCCTGCGCCTGCCGGGCGAGGATGACATGGCCCAGACCCTGCATGCCGCAGGGCACACGCCCGACCCCACCCGCATCCACGCGGCACGGCGGCAGATGGCCGACGCGCTGGCCCGCCACCTGCAACCCCGGCTCGCGGGTCTGATCGACAGTCTCGCCGAGCCCGGCCCCTTCACCCCCGAGGCCCGTGCCGCCGGTCGCCGCGCGCTGCGTCTCGCGGCCCTCGCCCTCGTCACCCGCACCGATGGCGGCGTCCGCGCCGCCGAGGCCTTCCGCACCGCCAACAACATGACCGAGGAGGTCGGCGCGCTGGCCTGCCTGCTCGACATCGGTCGCGGCCAGTCGGAGCTCGACACGTTCGAGAGCCGCTGGGGCAAGGACCGGCTGGTGATGGACAAGTGGTTCTCGCTGCAGATCCTCTACGCCGCCCCAGAGGCCACCGCCGAGACAACGCGCCGCCTCACCGACCACGCCGCCTTCGACTGGAAGAACCCCAACCGCTTCCGCTCGGTGATCGGCGCGCTGTCGGGAAATCACGCGGGCTTCCACCATGCCTCGGGCGACAGCTACCGGATCTTGGCCGACTGGCTCATCAGGCTCGATCCCTTGAACCCGCAGACGGCGGCGCGCATGTCCACCGCCTTCGAAACCTGGGCGCGTTACGATGCCGACCGGCAGGCGCTGATCCAGTCCGAGCTCGACCGCATCCTCGGCACCCCCGGTCTCAGCCGCGATCTGGCCGAGATGGCCTCGCGGATGCGCCGGGGATGAGGGCGCGCGCGGCCCGGCCCGCAGGAACCAAACCCTTGTCAGGGCGTTCAAACTGGCGGATGACTGCCGACCGGGCGGGCAGCGCGGCCCCCGGGCTTGCCACTGTCACAAACCGGGCCTCATGTCATAGTCCACACGTCACTCCATGGTGCAGTTCATGATGCAGTCCCGAATCGACCCCCTCATCGCTGAACGCGCCCCGTGGCTGTTTTCCGGAAAACCGCATCACGAGGTCGCGCGTCAGGCGCTCACCCGGCTGCTCAGCTACCCCCGGACCGTCTCCATTGCCGAGCGGCTGGAGGACAAGACCTCGCCCGAGATCATGCGCCATGTCGGCGACATGATCGCCCGCGATGTCGAGGTCTCCGGGCTGGAGAACCTGCCACGCAACGGCCCGGCGCTGGTGGTCTGCAACCACCCGACCGGCATCGCCGACGGCATCATCCTGCACCGCGCCATCGCCCCCCTGCGGCCCGACCTGTTCTTCTACGCCAACCGCGACATCCTGCGGGTCCTGCCGCAGATGGAGGACCTGATCGCCCCGGTGGAATGGCGGCAGGAAAAGCGCAGCATGCAGAAGACGCGCGAGACGATGGATTACACCCGCCGCGCCATCGAGGCCGGGCGTCTGGGCGTCATCTTCCCCGCGGGCCGTCTGGCAAAGCGCACCGGGCTCAAGCTGATCGAGCGGCCTTGGATGGCCTCGGCGGCGATGATCGCGCGCAAGTTCGACTTGCCGGTGATTCCGGTGAACATCCGCGCCCGCAACTCGACGATGTTCTACCTCTTCGACCTGATCCACCCGACGCTGCGCGACATCACCCTGTTCCACGAGGTGCTGAACAAACACCGCCAGCCCTTCCGCCTGACCATGGGCCGCCCGATCCCGCCCGAGCGTCTGCCGGTGAAATCGGAGGAGGGGATAGAGATGCTGCGCGCCGCCACGCTGGAACTCGGCGGGGCCTATGCGCCCGCGGTCAGCCTCGTGCAGATGACCAGCCTGCGCAGCGCGTTGCGCCTGCGTTCCGCTGCCCCGGCCGAACGGGTCTCCTGACGCGAGGGGCTTGCGTGGCGGGGCGGGATCGCGTTCAACTCCCGCCATGTCCGGTCCCCGCTACACCCCGCTCGTCGCCAGTCTCCCCGCCACCGTGCCCTTCGTCGGCCCGGAAACCCAGGAGCGCGCCCGTGGCCGCCGCTTCCAGGCCCGCCTCGGCGCCAACGAAAGCCTGTTCGGCCCGTCGCCCCGCGCCATCACCGCGATGGCCGAGGCCGCCGCCGACGTCTGGATGTATGGCGATCCGGAAACCCACGACCTGCGCCGCGCGCTCGCCCGCCACCACCGCTGCACCCCGCAGCACATCGTCGTGGGCGAGGGGATCGATGGCCTCCTCGGCTATCTCGTGCGCATGCTGATCGCTCCCCGCGACGCGGTGGTGACCTCCGACGGCGCCTATCCGACCTTCAACTTCCACGTCGCGGGCTTCGGCGGGGTGCTGCACAAGGTGCCCTATCGCGGCGACCATGAAGACCCGGAGGCGCTGCTCGCCAAGGCGCGCGAGACCGGCGCCAAGCTGGTCTATCTCGCCAATCCCGACAACCCGATGGGCTCGCACCACCCCGCCGCCGCGATCACCGCGCTGATCGACTCGCTGCCCGAGGGCACGCTGCTGATCCTCGACGAGGCCTATATCGATCTTGCCCCCGAGGGCACCGCCCCCGAGATCGCCACCGACGATCCCCGGGTGATCCGCATGCGGACCTTCTCCAAGGGCTACGGCATGGCCGGTCTGCGCGTCGGCTACGCGCTTGCCGCGCCGGAGCTGGTCTCGGGCTTCGACAAGGTGCGCAACCACTTCGGCGTCGGCCGCATCGCCCAGGCGGGGGCCTTGGCCGCGCTGGAGGATCAGCCTTGGCTGAACGAGGTGCGCAACCGCGTCGCCGAGGCCCGCGCCGAGATCGCACGCATCGCCTCAGCCAGCGGCCTGACCCCGCTGCCCTCTGCCACCAATTTCGTAACGATCGATTGCGGCAAAGACGGCGCCTTCGCCCGCGCCGTGCTGCAGGCGCTGATCGCCCGGGACATCTTCGTGCGCATGCCCTTCGTCGCTCCGCATGACCGCTGCATCCGCGTCAGCTGCGGCGGCCCGGCAGAGCTCGAGGCCTTCGCCGCAGCCCTGCCGCAGGCGCTGGCCGAGGCCGCCGGGGCCTGAGCCCTATTCCGCAGCCACCCCGTTGCCCCGCGCCGGTCCCAGCGAAGGCGCGGCCCCCAGCGGCGCCGCCACCGCAGGCGCGCGCGGCGGCTCGGCATCGGCAGGGCGGGGCGACAGCGTCGCGGCCAGCGCATCCGGCTCCGGCTCTTCCGCGCGGTTGAAGAAGGCGGGCACCGGCTCGGCCGGGGCGGGGGGCGCGACGGGTGGGGCGACGTGGGCCACAGGCGCCGCGACGGGCGGCGGTACATGGGCCACAGGCGCCGCGACCGGCGCAGGCGTCTCGGCGGGACGAGGAGCGAGCGGGGCCACCTCCGCCACCGCCAGTGCGCGGCGGAACACCAGCATGTTCTGGAAGCTCGTCGCCTTGCCGGTAAATCCCACCCGCTCCTCGCAGGGCAGGGTGTCGGCGCGCAGGTATTCCCAGCCGTCGCGGCCAAGTTCATTCATCATCTGGGTCAGCGTCAGGGCGAAACGGTCCGGCAGCGTCTTGGCGCCCCGAACCTTCTCGCCCTTGCGCGGAGCCGGAACAACTTTGTATTCAAATCGCTGCATCGCCGATCCTCAGGGTGCTAAAATCCCATGCTAACCGGACTCGGCATTTCCCGCCAAGTCCCTTTGCCCGACCCTGCTGCAACTGGCGGAACCGCGCCGGGGGACGCGCCCCCGGAGCCGATCAGAGTCCCAGCTTCTGCGCCACCAGCGCGTTGACAGTGGCCGGATTGGCCTTGCCGCCCGTGGCCTTCAGCACCTGCCCGGTGAACCAGCCCGCAAGCTTGGGGTTCGCCTTGGCCTTCTCCACCTGACCCGGGTTGGCCGCGATGATCTCGTCCACCGCCGCCTCGATGGCCCCGGTGTCGGTCACCTGCTTCATGCCATGTTTGGCCGCCTGCTCCGCCGGATCGCCGCCCTCGGTCCAGAGGATCTCGAACAGCTCCTTGGCCATCTTGCCGGAAATCTCGCCCGAACCGATCAGGTCGATCATCCCGCCGAGCTGCGCGGAGGAAACCGGCGTCTCGGCGATGGTCAGACCCTGCTTGTTCAACCGGCCGAACAGCTCGTTGATCACCCAGTTCGCCGCCATCTTGCCGTCGCGGCCCTTGGCCACCGTCTCGAAGAAGGCCGCCGATTCGAGATCCGCCGTCAGCACGTTGGCGTCGTAGTCGGTCAGGCCGAAATCGCCTATGAACCGCGCCTTCTTGGCGTCGGGCAGCTCCGGCATTGAAGCCGCGATGTCATCGACCCAGGCCTGCTCGATCTCCAGCGGCAGGAGGTCGGGGCAGGGGAAGTAGCGATAGTCATGCGCCTCTTCCTTCGACCGCATCGAGCGCGTCTCGCCCTTGTCCGGATCGTAGAGCCGGGTCTCCTGCACGATCGAGCCGCCATCCTCGAGAATCGCGATCTGCCGCCGCGCCTCGTAATCGATGGCCTGCGTCATGAAGCGCATCGAGTTCATGTTCTTGATCTCGCAGCGCGTGCCCAGATGCGAGAAGTCCTGAGTCGCCTGATACTTCTCGTATTGCCCCGGCAGACAGACCGAGACGTTCACATCGGCCCGCAGGTTGCCGTTCTGCATGTTGCCGTCGCAGGTGCCCAGATACCGCAGGATCTGCCGCAGCTTGGTGACATAGGCCGCCGCCTCCTCCGGCCCGCGGATGTCGGGACGGCTGACGATTTCCATCAGCGCCACGCCGGTGCGGTTGAAATCGACGAAGGACAGCGTCGGGTCCATGTCGTGGATCGACTTGCCCGCGTCCTGCTCCAGATGGATGCGCTCGATCCGGACCAGCCGCGCCACACCCGGACCCATCTCGACCAGCACTTCGCCCTCGCCGACAATGGGATGGTAAAGCTGGGAAATCTGATAGCCCTGCGGCAGGTCGGGGTAGAAATAGTTCTTCCGATCGAAGGCCGAGCGCAGGTGGATCTCTGCCTTCAGCCCCAGCCCGGTGCGCACCGCCTGCTCGATGCAGAATTCGTTGATCACCGGCAGCATGCCCGGCATGGCGGCGTCGACGAAGGCCACGTTGCTGTTCGGCTCGGCGCCGAAGCGGGTCGAGGCGCCCGAGAACAGCTTGGCATTGGACGAGACCTGCGCATGGATCTCCATGCCGATCACCAGTTCCCAGTCGTGCTTCGCCCCGGCGATCAGCTTGGGTTTCGGGGTTTCATAGGTCAGGTCAAGCATGGCAATCGTCCCTCCGGTCGCAGCATGGTTCTAGGCAACGGAGCGCCTGAGAGCAAGTCCGCCACGGGCGGAATGGCGCCGACATCCCATCGACCGGGTTGCCAGAACGCCCATGCGGTTGGCACAAGCTGCGGGTCGCACAAGGATGCGGCGCCACGAGCGCGGAACCGATGCAGTTACGAACGATCCTTCTTGGCCTTGTGCTGGCTCTGCCGATCTCCTGCTCCGAGGCAGGTTCCCCGAAGCCGGACACGCTTCCCGTGATGCGCTGGGACTTCCGGCCGGAAGCCGAGATCTGGACGCAGAAGACCCTGCTCGCCGTGGCCGAGAACGATCCGCAACTGACAATGACCGTCCCCTCCGACATCGACACCTGGTGCCCCGGCTATCCCGAAGCCTCGGTCGAGGAGCGCCGTGCCTTCTGGTCGGGCATCCTCTCGGCGCTGGCCAAGCACGAGAGCACCTGGAACCCGCTCGCCTCGGGCGGCGGCGGCCGCTGGATCGGCCTGACCCAGATCGCTCCCGGCACCGCCCGCGCCCATGGCTGCGACGCGACCAGCACCGGCGCGTTGAAGGATGGCGGCGCCAACCTGACCTGCGCGGTGGAAATCGTGGCCAAGCAGGTGAGCCGCGACCAGATGGTTGCCGGCAACGGCCGCTTCGGCCTCGGCCGCGACTGGGCGCCGTTCCGCAACGCCAACAAGCGCGCCGACATGGCCGCCTGGACCCGCGTGCAGCCCTATTGCCAGAAGAAGGGCACGACCCGGGGCTGATCTCGGACGGCAAAATCCTTCAGAAGGATTTTGCCAAGAGTTTTCAGAAAACTCTTGGCCCCCACCGACCACGCGCGCACCGGCAAGATCCTGCGGAGGATCTTGCAAGATCTTCCGAAAAATCTTTCCCCCCGCAGGACCGCCTCCGCCCGACTCACCGGGAGATCGCGCGGCATCGGCCCCTGCTTCTTCAGCGCCATCTCGTCGGGCACCACCCCCGCCACAGCCATGATCCCAAGCTCGCGGCTTCGGCACCCGTCACCGGCAGGGGCCACCCCCGCGCCGAGAGGCAACCCCCGGCGCGGCCCTTCCTCATCTGCCGGTCCGCGCTCCGGACCAGCAAGCCCAGGCTCACCCCACTTCGGCCAGACGCACCAGCGCCGCGCGCAGCTTCACCGCTTCCGCCTCGCCCTGTTCCAGCTTCTCGCGGGTCTCCTCCACCACCTCTTCCTTGGCCGAGGCGACGAAATTGGGGTTGTTCAGCCGGCCGCGCAGCCCGCCCATGTCCTTTTCCAGCTTCTCCAGCGTCTTCGACAGCCGCGCCTTCTCCTCGGCGATGTCGATGATGCCTTCCAGCGGAATGGCGAAGCTGCCGCCCTCCACCGCCACGGTCAGCGCGCCTTTCGGCATCACCGCCGCCTCGGTCAGGCTCTCCAACCGCGCCAGCCGCTTGATCAGCGCTTCGTTGCGCGCCCAGGCGCCACGCCCAGCCTCGTCGAGTGACAGCTGCAGCATGTCGAGCTTCAGCCCCGCCGGCACATGCATCTGCGCCCGGGCCGAGCGGATCTCGTCGATCAGCCCGATCACCCAGGTCATCTCGCGATCCGCCGCCTGGTCCACCAGCTCGGCCCCGTAGGTGGGCCAGTCGGTGTGCGCCAGCATCTTCGCCCGCGTCCCCGTCGTCGCCCAGAGCTCCTCGGTGACAAACGGCATGATCGGATGCAAGAGGATCATGCACTGATCCAGCACCCAGCCCATCGTCGCCCGCGTCTCCGCCGCCTGATCGCCGTCGAACAGGGGCTTCGCGAACTCCACATACCAGTCGCAGACCTTGCCCCAGACAAAGGCGTAGAGCGCATTGGCCGCCGCGTCGAAGCGGTAGGCCGCCAGCGCCGCATCGACCTCCTCGCGCACCCGGCCGGTCTCGCCGATGATCCAGCGGTTCACCGTCGCCTGCGCCGCCGGGGCGGGGCCGGTGACATGGCCTTCCCAGACGCCGTTCATCTCGGCGAAGCGGCAGGCGTTCCACAGCTTGGTGCCGAAGTTGCGATAGCCCGCGATCCGCGCCGTCGACAGCTTCAGGTCGCGCCCCATCGCCGCCATCGCCGTCACCGTGAAACGCACCGCATCGGCGCCGTAATCGTCGATCAGCTCCAGCGGATCGAGCACGTTGCCCAAGGATTTCGACATCTTCTTGCCCTTCTCGTCCCGGACGAGCGCATGGACATAGACGGTCTTGAACGGCACCTGATCGACCACGGCGAGCTGCATCATCATCATCCGGGCCACCCAGAAGAAGATGATGTCGAAGCCGGTGATCAGCACGTTGGTCGGGAAGTAGCGCTCGAGCTCCGGCGTCGCCTCCGGCCAGCCCAGCGTGCCGATCGGCCAGAGCCCCGAGGAGAACCAGGTGTCGAGCACGTCCGGGTCGCGCCAGACCGGATAGACCAGCTGCGTCGGGTCCTGGCTGAGGTTGTACTGCGCAAGGCTCTCGGCCAGCCGGTCGATCGCCTCGGCCCGGTCGGCCACCTCGACGATGCGGGCATGGTTCAGCGGCGCGGGCAGGGCGGCGACATCGTCAAGGAACTTCGCCTCCACGCCAGCCAGATCGGCGGCGCAATGATGCACCGGCCCCGCGTGGTTGAAGGCGCCGTCCGACAGCAGGCGGAAGATCTCCACCTCGTCCAGCGCCTGATCGCCCTCGTCATCGCGGAAGCCGGTCGGCCAGATGTCGAGCCCGTACCACACCGGGATCTGATGCCCCCACCAGAGCTGGCGCGAGATGCACCAGGGCTCGATGTTCTCCAGCCAGTGGAAATACACCTTCGCATCGCGCTCCGGCAGGATCTCGGTGTCGCCCTTGCGCACCGCGTCGATGGCGGGCTGCACGATCTTGGCGGTATCGACGAACCATTGGTCGGTCAGCATCGGCTCGATCACCACCTTCGAGCGGTCGCCGAACGGCTGCATGATCTTCTTGGCTTCGACGTAGGGCACGAGGTTGCCTTCGGCATCGGCCACCATGACCGCCAGACCCTCGGCGGTGATGTCTTCGATCACCTGCGTCCGGCAGGCGAAACGGTCCAGCCCGCGATAGCGGTCGGGCACCATGTTGTCCTCGGCATCGTCGCGCCGCATCACGCCCTTGGTGTCCATCAGAGGATAGAGCGGGATGCCATGCCGCATCGCCACGCCATAGTCGTTGAAGTCATGCGCCCCGGTGATCTTCACCGCGCCCGAGCCGAAGGCCGGATCGGGATAGTCGTCGGTGATGATCGGGATCAACCGCCGCTCGCCCTTCGGCCCCACCGGGATCTCGCAGAGCTTGCCGACGATCGGCGCATACCGCTCGTCCGACGGATGCACCGCCACCGCGCCATCGCCCAGCATGGTCTCGGGCCGGGTGGTGGCGATTGAGATGTAGTCGCGCTCTTCCGACAGGGTGATGTTCCCCTCGGCGTCCTTCTCGACATAGGTGTAGGTCTCGCCGCCGGCCAGCGGATACTTGAAGTGCCACATGTGGCCCGTGACCTCGATGTTCTCCACCTCGAGATCCGAGATCGCCGTCTCGAAATGCGGGTCCCAGTTCACCAGCCGCTTGCCGCGGTAGATCAGCCCCTTGTCGTAGAGATCGACGAAGACCTTGATGACCGCCTGCTGGAAGTTGGCATCCATCGTGAAGGCGTTGCGCGACCAGTCGCAGGAGGCGCCGAGCCGCTTCAGCTGATTGATGATCGTGCCGCCGGATTGCTCCTTCCACTCCCAGACCTTCTCGAGGAAGGCCTCGCGCCCCATCTCGCGGCGCGAGGGCAGCTGGCTCTTCGCCAGCTCGCGCTCGACCACCATCTGCGTGGCGATCCCGGCATGGTCCTGCCCCGGCTGCCAGAGCGTGTCGAAGCCGCGCATCCGGTGCCAGCGGGTGAGGATGTCCTGCAGGGTGTTGTTGAAGGCATGGCCCATGTGCAGCGAGCCCGTCACGTTCGGCGGCGGGATCATGATGCAGAAGGTCTCGGGCCGCGAGGCATTGGCCCCGGCCTTGAACGCGCCGGCCTCTTCCCAGGCGGCATAGAGCCGGGCCTCGGCCTCGGCGGCGTTGAACGTCTTTTCCATCATGGCATGGCCCCGTTTTTGCTTGGGCTTGGTCTAGCGAAGCCCGGGGGCAAGGCCAAGCCTTCTATTGCCGAAGCTCCGCGTCGGATGCGCATGACCCGTGCATCGGATGTGCATGCGCGGTGCATCGGGCGGAAGGAGGGGGGCGGCGGGGAATGGTGGAGTAAAACCCCACCACCTCCGCCCACATCAATCACACCGCCCGGTCGATCCGCGTGCTCAGATGAATGAGGCTCTCCGACGATTTCACCCCGGTCATCGCCCCCACCTGATCCAGCACCTGGTCCAGCACCTGCGTGCTCGGCGCCGCGATCTGCAGCAGCAGGTCGAACCGCCCCGAGGTGGTCGAGACCCGCTCCACCTCGGCGATGGCCTTCAGCCGGGTGAGGATGTTGGCCTGCGCCCGCGGCTCGATCGTCAGCAGCACCGAGGCCCGGAGCCGCCCCTGCCGCGCCGATTCCCCAAGCTTGAGCGTATAGCCCGCGATGACGCCGGAGGTCTCCAGCCGCTCCAGCCGCGCCTGAATGGTGGAGCGGGCAACCTTCAACCGGCGGGCGAGAGTCGCCACCGAGGTGCGCGCGTCGGCGCCCAGCAGGCCGAGAATGCTTCTATCGAGGTCGTCCATACATTGTGCCCGGTTTTTTCGTCATTATAACGAATATATCTCGCAAATCTACACTTTTGATCGGTGAAGTTGTGCGCCATTTCAAGCATCCTTGTTTTCAGGAAAAGGGCGGCTCATACGCACCTGGCCTGGTTTTTGATAACCGCGCAGGTGCCTCCCACTCCCTTGTATCACGGGCAGAGGGCTTGCGTCTTGTTGGCAGAAGGGAATGCGCCGATGGGACTCTCGAAAACAATCTGGACCAATCCGGCAGAATACCTGCGGTCCGTGGCCCCGGAAACTCCGGTGCTGTTCATTTCGCCCGCAGTGCTGCAGGCAACCGCCCGTCGCTTCATCGACGGCTTTCCGGGCATGGTCACCTATGCGGTGAAGTCGAACCCCGAAGAGGTGGTGATCGAGAACCTCGCCGCCGCCGGGATCCGTGGGTATGACGTGGCCTCGCCCTACGAGATCCGCATGATCCGCCGCCTCGCCCCCGATGCGGCGCTGCATTACAACAACCCCGTCCGCTCCCGCGCCGAAATCGCGGTGGGCGTCGAGATGGGCGTGAAAAGCTGGTCGGTCGATTCGAAGACCGAGCTGGCCAAGCTGATCGAGCTCGTGCCCTCCGACGGCTGCGAGATCTCGGTGCGCTTCAAGCTGCCGGTCTCGGGTGCCGCCTACAACTTCGGCGCCAAGTTTGGCGCGACGGTCGAGCTGGCCGAAGACCTGCTGAAGACCGTGGCCGAGGCGGGCTTCATCCCCTCGCTCACCTTCCACCCGGGCACGCAATGCACCGATCCGGCGGCCTGGGAGACCTACATCCGCACCGCCGCCGAGATCGCGCAGATCGCCGGCGTCACCATCGCCCGGCTCAACGTCGGCGGCGGCTTCCCGTCGCACCGGCTGAACGGGGTGGAGCCGGAGCTGGAGGCGATCTTCGACCTGATCGACCGCGTGGCGACCGAGGCCTTCGGCGACAACCGTCCGCTCCTGATCTGCGAGCCGGGCCGCGGCATCTGCGCCGACGCCTTCACGCTCGCGGCGCGGGTCAAGGCGGTGCGCGACGACAGCCATGTCTTCCTCAACGACGGCGTCTATGGCGCGCTGACCGAGCTGCCGCTGATCGGGGTGATCGACCGTGTGGTGGTGCTGACCCCCGAGGGCAAGCGCCGCGACGGCGAGACGCGCGACCGCATCCTGTTCGGCCCGACCTGCGACTCGGTCGACCGTCTGCCGGGCGAGCTGCCGCTGGTCGCCGACATCCAGGAAGGTGACTTCGTGGTGTTTCAGGGCATGGGCGCCTATTCCACCGTGACCAACACCCGCTTCAACGGCTTCGGAGAGTTGAGCATGGCCACCGTCCTGTCGCTTAAGTTGTAATTCAGCTTTTCCGTCAAGAATTTGAACCCCCGGCTGGAACCGCCCAGCCGGGGGTTTACTTTTGTCCCTGTAACAGTGGACGCATGCGATGTTTCGACCCGATCAGCCGATGCCCTGCCGCCGCAGACCCAGCTGCCCCGAGGCTGAGACACCATGTCGCTGATCAAGCGCCTGCGCCACTGGTTCCGCCCGCATCCGGTCGTCGCCACGCAGGCCGCGACCCCTCCGGCGCATGGTGCGCGCCGGGGTGCCGTGCATCACGTCATCATCCTCGACGGCACCATGTCGACGCTCGACCCGGGTTTCGAGACCAATGCCGGGCTCACCTTCCGCCTCTTGCGCGAGGGGCGGCGGCGGGCGCATCGCACCGTCTATTACGAGCCGGGCGTGCAATGGGGCGGCTGGCTGCGCATTGGCGACGTGGCGCTGGGGCGGGGCATCAACCGGCAGATCCGCCGCGCCTATGGCTATCTCGCCTCGCATTACCAGCCGGGCGACCGGATCTATCTCTTCGGCTATTCGCGCGGCGCCTATGCCGTGCGTTCGCTGGCCGGGGTGATCGACCGCGTCGGCCTCCTGACCCGCGAGCAGGCGACCGAGCGCAACGTGCAACTCGCCTACCGCCACTACCAGAGCGGGCCGGACCGCGCCGCCGCCCGCGCTTTCGCCCGCGCGCATTGCCATCCCGAGGCAACGATCGAGATGGTCGGGGTCTGGGACACGGTGAAGGCCCTCGGCCTCTGCCTGCCGTTGTTCTGGAAGCTGACCGTGGATCAGCACGCCTTCCACAGCCACCGGCTCGGCCGCTCGGTGCGGCACGGCTTTCACGCGCTGGCCTTGGACGAGACGCGCGACGTGTTCGAGCCGGTGCTCTGGGATTGCCCGCATCACGGCCAAATCGTGCAGCAGGCGTGGTTCCGCGGCAGCCATGGCGATGTCGGCGGCCAGATCGGCGGGCGGCTCGACGCGCGCCCTCTGGCCAATATCCCGCTGGTCTGGATGCTGGAGCGTGCCGAGGGTTGCGGGCTGGAGCTGCCCGAGGGCTGGCGCAACCGCTTTCCCTGCGATCCCGAGGCGCCGATGGCGGGCACCTTCACCGGCTGGGGCAAGATCTTCCTGCTGCGCCACCGCCGTCAGGTCGGGCGCGACCCGACCGAATACCTGCACCCCAGCGCCCGCCGCCCGGTCCCGCGCCGTCGCCGTTGGCTCTGGCAGCCCTCCGGGCAGGGCACCGCCGATCCTAGCCCATGATAAGACAGGTGGTGGAGCCGGTGGCATAGAGCTTGCCATCCTCCGCCCCGCGGATACGCCCCAGCGAGACGGCGGTGCTGCGCCCGGAATGTTCGATCTCGCCCTCGGCGACGATCTCCATCCCCACCGGCAGGGCGCGGGTGATGTTAACCTTGAACTCCAGCGTCGTGTACCAGCGCCCCTTCGGCACAGTGGTCATCACCGCACAGCCCATGACCGAATCCAGCACCGTGCCATACCAGCCGCCATGCACCCCGCCGAAGGGGTTGGTGTGCGCAAACTCCGGCGTACCGCGGAACCGCGCGCTGCCGGGGCCGACCGCGTCAAGCCGGTAGTTCAAGAGCCCGGCAATGGTCGGCTGCGGCAGCCGCCCCTCCATCATGCCCTGCATGAACTCCAGCCCCGACATCGACAGGAGCGTCTCGCGGTCGGGCAGGTCGGCGGGGCTGGCGGCGAAAAGGGGCATGGGAGACTCCGGCTTTTTGCCTTTGTCGCAAGCCCGCCCGCCGCTGTCGAGGGGGCTTCCCCCGCGCCGCCGTGGCAGGCAGAGTGCGGGGAAACCGGAGAGCCCCATGCGCCAGATCACCGTCGCCGCCACACAATTCGCCTGTTCCTGGGATCTGCCCGCCAATGCCGACCGCGCCGAGGCGCTGGTGCGGCAGGCGGCGGGGCAGGGGGCGCAGGTGGTGCTGATCCAGGAACTCTTCGCCACGCCCTATTTCTGCATCACCCAGCGCCCCGAATATCTGGCTCTCGCCGCCCCGCTGCAGGGCCACCCGCTGATCGCGCGCTTCTCCGCGCTGGCGCACGAGCTTGGCGTGGTGCTGCCGCTCTCGGTCTTCGAGAAGGCCGGGCAGGCGCATTTCAATGCGCTCGCCATGATCGACGCCGATGGCACCGTGCTCGGCAGCTACCGCAAGAGCCACATCCCGCAGGGGCCGGGCTATGAGGAGAAATACTACTTCTCCCCCGGCGACACAGGCTTTCGCACCTGGGACACGGCGTTCGGCCGGATCGGCGTCGGCATCTGCTGGGATCAGTGGTTTCCGGAATGTGCCCGCGCCATGGCGCTGCAGGGGGCGGAGCTGCTGCTCTACCCGACCGCCATAGGGTCGGAGCCGCCCGCGCCCGGCTACGACAGCCAGCCGCATTGGGAGATGGTGATGCGCGGCCATGCGGCGGCGAACATCTTGCCGGTGGTGGCCTCCAACCGCATCGGCACCGAGGCGGCGCCCGAGGGCACGGAAGTGACCTTCTACGGCTCGTCCTTCATCGCCGACCAGAGCGGGCAGCTTCTGGCCAAGGCAGGGCGGGAGGCGGAGGAGGTGCTGGTGGCGACGCTGGATCTGGAGGCCATCGCCGCGCTGCGCGCGAGCTGGGGCCTGTTCCGCGACCGCAGGCCGGAGCTTTACGGCGCCCTGACCACACTGGACGGTCGGGGCTAGGAGAAAGGGCGGCTCCCGCAGGAGCCGCCCTCTCCGTTTCAGCGGTGACGCACGTCGATGTAGTCGCGCCGCACTTCGCCGGTGTAGAGCTGGCGCGGGCGGCCGATCTTCTGGGTGGGATCGCCGATCATTTCCTTCCACTGCGAGATCCAGCCGACGGTGCGCGACAGCGCGAAGATCGGCGTGAACATCGAGGTCGGGAAGCCCATCGCGTCGAGGATGATGCCCGAGTAGAAGTCGACGTTCGGATAGAGCTTCTTCGAGACGAAATACTCGTCCTCCAGCGCGATGCGCTCCAGCTCCTTGGCGACCTGCAGCGTCGGGTTGTTCTCGATCCCGAGCAGGCCCAGCACCTCGTCGGCGCTCTCCTTCATCACCTTGGCGCGCGGGTCGAAGTTCTTGTAGACCCGGTGGCCGAAGCCCATCAGGCGGAACGGATCGTCCTTGTCCTTGGCCTTGGCGATGTATTCCGGGATGCGGTCCACGGTGCCGATCTCGCGCAGCATCTCGAGACAGGCCTGGTTCGCCCCGCCATGCGCCGGGCCCCAGAGACAGGCGATGCCGGCGGCGATGCAGGCAAACGGGTTGGCACCCGACGAGCCCGCCAGACGCACGGTGGAGGTCGAGGCGTTCTGCTCGTGATCGGCATGCAGCATCATGATCCGGTCGAGCGCCTTGGCCAGCACCGGGTTCACCACATAGGGCTCGGCCGGAACGGCAAAGCACATGTGCAGGAAGTTGCCCGCGTAATCGAGATGGTTCTGCGGATAGTTGAACGGCTGGCCGACCGAATACTTGTAGGCCATCGCTGCGATGGTCGGCAGCTTGGCGATCATGCGGATCGCGGCCACTTCGCGCTGCCACGGGTCGTTGATGTCGAGGCTGTCATGGTAGAAGGCCGACATCGCGCCGACCACGCCCACCATGGTCGCCATCGGGTGGCTGTCGCGGCGGAAGCCACGGAAGAAGTAGTGCATCTGCTCGTGCACCATGGTGTGGTGCGAGACGCGGTATTCGAAATCCGCCAGTTGCGCGGCGTTCGGCAGCTCTCCGTAGAGCAGCAGGTAGCAGACCTCGAGATGGTGCGAATGCTCGGCCAGCTGCTCGATCGGGTAGCCGCGGTGCAGAAGCTCGCCCGCGTCGCCATCGATATAGGTGATGTTGCTCTCGCAGGCGGCGGTGGAGGTGAAGCCCGGGTCGTAGGTGAAGACGTCGCCCTGCGCGTAGAGCTTGCGGATGTCGATCACATCCGGCCCGAGCGTCGGGTGCAGCACCGGCAGGTCGATCACCTGGCCGTCGAGTGTCACGGTAGCGGTCTTGGTCATGGTCGTCCCCTCTTAAGGTCGGGGCGGTCCGCGCGGGCGCAGATCGCGTCAGTCTCATGTGCCCCGAAGGGCCGGGGGCGGGAGGGGCCGGTCAGGCCGCAGCATCCTCCAGCCGTGCAATCGTCTCGTCCTGTCCGAGAACCAGCATCATGTCATACACGCTTGGCGTCACCGTGCGCCCCGCGAGCGCCGCGCGCAAGGGGGCGGCCAGCTTGCCGAAACCCAGACCATGCGCGGCAGCGGTCTCTGTCAGGATCGTCTCCAGATCTTCCTTTGACCACGTAGCATTGCGCAGGCGCGGCGTCAATTCTGCCAGTATACTACGGGATACCGTGTCGAGCGCCTTGCCCGCCGCCGCATCGGCCACGACCGGGCGGGAGACCAGCGCAAATTCCGCCTTTTCAATCAGTTCAGGGAAGGTCTTCGCGCGGTCCTTAAGGCTGTAGAGTCCGCGCCCCAGCCGGTCCTGCTGCAGCCCGGTCAGCGCAGGTTTCCCGGCAGCTTCGAGATATGCCAGAATTTCATGCAGCAGCGCAGCATCCTCCATGGCGGCGATATGCTGCCCGCAGAGGTTCTCGAGCTTCTTGAAATCGAGTCGTGCCGGCGCCCGTCCGATTCCGGGCAGGTCGAACCAGTCCTTCGCCTGCTCGGTGGTGAAGAACTCCGCATCGCCATGCGCCCAGCCCAGCCGCGTCAGGTAGTTGCGCATCCCGGCGGCGGGGTAGCCCATCACCTGATATTCCTCGATCCCCACCGCGCCATGACGCTTGGACAGCTTCTTGCCGTCCGGCCCGTGGATCAGCGGAATATGCGCCCAGACCGGGATGTCCCATCCCATCGCCTGATAGACCATCGTCTGCCGCGCCGCGTTGTTCAGGTGATCGTCCCCCCGGATGACATGGGTCACGCCCATGTCGTGATCGTCGACCACCACGGCCAGCATGTAGGTTGGGGTACCATCCGAGCGTAAACAAACCATGTCGTCCAGCTGGTCGTTGCCGAAGCGCACGGTGCCCTGCACCGCATCCTCGATCACCGTCTCGCCCTCGCGTGGGGCGCGCATCCGGATCACATAGGGCGCATCGGGATGGGTCGAAGGATCGGCGTCGCGCCAGGGGCTCTGGAACAGGGTGGAGCGGCCCTCGGCCCGCGCCGCCTCACGGAAAGCCTCGATTTCCTCCTGCGTCGAGAAGCACTTGTAGGCCGCACCCTTGGCCAGCATCTCGCGCGCCACCTCGGCATGGCGGTCCTTCATCTCGAACTGGCTGACCACATCGCCATCCCAGTCGAGCCCGAGCCAGGTCAGTCCCTTGAGGATCGCCGCCGTCGCCTCCGGGGTGGAGCGTTCGCGGTCGGTGTCCTCGATGCGCAAGAGGAACTTGCCGCCGCGGCCCCGGGCGTAGAGCCAGTTGAACAGCGCCGTGCGCCCGCCGCCGATGTGCAGATAACCCGTCGGAGAGGGGGCGAAACGGGTGACGACGGGCTTCAGGGACATGTCTTAACCTTTCGGAAACCACGGGGCGGATAGGGTCGGGCTTGTCTAGGCAATCGCGGGGCAGGTGACAAGGTGCGCGTCCTCGGCAGGCTTCTGGCTCACCCGCTGCAGGCGCTGGCCGAGGCGCGGGGCATCCTGTTTCCCTGGGTGCCGGTGTTCATCGCCTGTGGCGCAGGCTGGTGGTTCGCCCTGCCGTGGGAGCCGGGTCTCGCCTTCTATCTCGGCGCCGCGGCGGTGCTCGGGCTCTCGGCGTTCGGCTGGCGGCTCGGGCCGGAGCTTGCGCATCCCTTCTGGGTTGCGCTCGGCTGTCTCGCGCTTGGCGTGCTGGCGGCAGGCGGGCGGGCGCATCTGCAGGCGGCGCCGATCCTCGGTTTCCGCTACTACGGCCCGATCGAGGGGCGGATCGTCGAGATCGACCGCTCGCAGGCCGACCTGATCCGCCTGACGCTCGACCGGGTGGTGCTGGAGCGTGTCGCGCCGGAACGCACGCCCGCCCGGGTGCGGATCTCGCTGCACCACCCCGTCCCCTACACCCGCCCCGCACCCGGTCTCACCGTGATGACAACCGGCCATCTCGCGGCCCCGCCGCCGCCGTCTGAGCCGAACGGCTTCGACTTCCCGCGCATGGCCTTCTTCGAGCGGCTGGGCGCTGTGGGCTACACCCGCGCGCCGCTTCTGGCGCTGGAGCCGCCCGCGCCGGGCGAGCAGCGCATCAACCGGCTGCGCGCCTCGCTCTCGGCGGCGATCCAGAGCCGCATCCCCGGCCAGCCCGGCGCCTTCGCGGCGGGGGCGGTGACGGGCGACCGCTCGGCCATCACTCAAGGAACGGTCGAGGATCTGCGCGCCTCGAACCTGTCGCATCTCCTGGCGATCTCCGGCATGAACATGGCCTTCCTCACCGGCTTCGTCTTCGCCGCCCTGCGCTACGGTCTGGCGCTGATCCCGCCGCTGGCGCTGCGCCTGCCGGTCAAGAAGATTGCGGCCATGCTGGCGCTTGCCGTCGCCGCCTTCTACCTCGCCCTTGCCGGGTTCAACGTGGCGACGGAACGCGCCTTTGTCATGGTGGCGGTGATGCTCGGCGCGGTGCTCTTCGACAGGCGGGCGCTGTCGCTGCGCTCGGTGGCGATCTCGGCCACGATCCTGCTGCTCCTGCAGCCGGAGTCGCTGCTCAGCCCCGGCTTCCAGATGTCCTTCGCCGCCACCGTCGCGCTGATCGCAGGCTTCGGCATGGTGGAGCGGCGGGTGCTGCGTGAACAGCTGCCCCGCTGGACGTTGCCGCTGTTCACCGCCCTGCTCTCCACCCTGATCGCGGGCTTCGCCACCGCGCCCTACGGGGCCGCGCATTTCAACCGCTACACCGACTACGGGCTGCTCGCCAATCTGCTGACCGTGCCGACCATGGGGCTCCTGATCATGCCCGGCGCGGTGATCGCGGCGCTGCTGGCGCCGCTTGGCCTCGCCGCGCCCGGGCTCTGGCTGATGGCGCTCGGTGCGCGCTGGATCCTCGCCGTTGCCCATTGGATCGCCGGATGGGAGGGCGCGGTCACCGGCCTGCCGACGCCGGGACCATGGGTGCTGCCGCTGCTGACGCTGGGCGCGCTCTGGGTCGTGCTCTGGCGCGGCGCGGTGCGGGGGCTGGGGCTTTTGCCGATGGCACTCGCCTTCGGCCTCTGGGCCACGGTGCAGCGCCCGCCGCTGCTGATCAGCCCGGACGGCACGCTGGTCGGGCTGATGACGGGCGAGGGGCGGGCGCTCTCCGCGTCGCGCGGCGCGGGCTTTGCTGCCGAGACATGGCTGCAGAACGACGGCGATCTGGTGGATCAGGCGCAGGCCGCCACGCGCAGCGGCTTCGACGGGCCTAAGACCGCGCGGCGCTTCAGCCTTGGCGGTATCCCGGTGGTGCATCTGAAGGGCAGGGAGGCGCCGCAGCATCTGGCCGAAGCCTGCGGCACGGCGCGGCTGGTGATCGTCGCCGGAGAGGCCGCAGCACCGGAGGGTTGCCGGGTCATCGACAGCACAAGCCTCGCGCGCATGGGCGCCATCGCTATCTGGCCCGAGGCCGATGGCCTGCGCCTGCAGCCCACCGCCCGGGGCGAGCGGCTCTGGCGCAAGCCCCCCGCGCGTCAGTAGCTGCGGATCAGCCCGACCAGCCGACCCTGGATCTTCACCCGGTTGTCCGGGTAAAGCTGCGTCTCATAGGCCGCATTCGCCGGTTCCAGCGCGATCATCCCCGACTTGCGGCGGAAGCGCTTCAGCGTCGCCTCGTGGTCGTCGACCAGTGCCACCACGATATCGCCGGTCTCCGCCGTCGACTGTTCGCGGATCACCACGATGTCGCCGTCGTTGATCCCGGCCTCGACCATCGAGTCGCCCTTCACCTCGAGCGCGTAATGCTGGCCGCGCCCCGAGAGCATCGAGCCCGGCACCGTGACATGCTGCATCGCGTCGCCGATCGCCTCGATCGGCAGACCGGCGGCAATGCGGCCCATCAGCGGCAGCTCGAGCGCATGGCTCGTCTCCACCGGAACGGCATTGCGCACCGGGGCGGACTTGTCGCCCTCGATCACCCGGGGGGTGAAGCCGGGGCGTTCCATCGCCTCGGGCAGTTTCACGATGTCGATGGCCCGCGCGCGATGCGCCAGACGCCGGATGAAGCCGCGCTCTTCCAGCGCGGTGATCAGCCGGTGGATGCCCGACTTCGACCGCAGGTCCAGCGCCTCCTTCATTTCGTCGAACGAGGGCGGAACGCCGTCGCGGTCCATCCTCGTCTTGATGAAATCGAGAAGTTCCATCTGCTTGCGCGTCAACACGGCCGTGCCCTCCGGGGTCAGGTTCACCCCCTGTTCTGCCCGTGTTCCCGCTTTGTGTCAAGCGTCAGAGCGGCAGGTAGTCCACCGTCTCGCCCGCCGCCCGCGCCGCGTCGCCCGGCGGGCGGATCAAGAGCGCATCGGCCTCGGTAAGGATGCGCAGCAGCGCCGAATCCTGCTGCGGGAAGGGCGCGATCTCCGGCATGCCGTCGGTCGGCGTCAGCCTTGCGCGCATGTAATGCGCGCGCGGCCCGTTCGGCGTCAGCGCCTCGGCCAGCAGCGCCCGGCGCCGGGGCGGGGCGGCGGCGGGCAGGCCCGACAGGACGCGCAGCATCGGCAGAAGGAAGAGATGCGCACAGACGATGGAGGACACCGGGTTGCCCGGCAGCCCCAGCATCGGCCGCCCGTTCAGCCGCCCGGCGATCAGCGGCTTTCCGGGCCGCATTGCCACCTTGTAGAAGGCGCGCTCCAGCCCCATCTCGCCCGCGACCTTGCCGACCAGATCGTGGTCGCCCACCGAGGCGCCGCCGATCGTCACCACGATATCGGCCCCGGCGGCCAGTTCCAGCACGGTGCGCAGCTCGGCCTCGGTGTCGCGCGCGATGGGCAAAAGCCGCACCTCCGCCCCCTCGGCCTCGGCCATGGCCTTCAGCGCGAAGCTGTTGGAGGCGATGATCTGGTCGGGGCGCGGCGTCTCGCCCGGCATCACCAGCTCGTCGCCGGTCGCCACCAGCGCCAGCACCGGGCGGCGCGTCACCGGCACTTCGGCGATGTTCATCGCCGCCAGCAGCGCCAGATCGTTCGGGCGCAACCGGCGCGGCGGCAGGCTGTCACCCACGCGGAAATCCTGTCCCGCGGGGCGGATATGCGTGCCGCTGTCGGCGCCCGGCTGCACCCGGATCGAGCCGCCCTCGGCCAGCACATCCTCCTGGATGACGACGCGCGTCGCCCCCTCCGGCACCGGCGCCCCGGTGAAGATCCGCACCGCCTCGCCCGGGCCGATGCGCCCGGCATAGGCATGCCCCGCCCCGGCCTCGCCGATCAGCGTGAACCGGTCCCCCGCCACAGGATCGCCCGCCAGCGCATAGCCGTCCATCGCCGAGGCCGCGAAAGGCGGCTGGTCGCGCCGCGCCACCGCAGGGGCGCACATGAAGCGCCCGCAGGCCTGGGCCAGCGCCACCGTCTCCGCCTCCAGGGGCGAGACCAGCGCCAGCGCGCGCTCCAGCGCTTCCTCGACCGAGATCACGCCCCGGCCTCGAAGCGCCCGGACTTGCCGCCATCCTTCAGGAGCAGCCGGATATCGGTGATGGTCATCGTCTTCTCCACCGCCTTCACCATGTCGTAGATGGTCAGGCAGGCCACGCTCACCGCCGTCAGCGCCTCCATCTCCACCCCGGTCTGGCCGCCGGTCTTCACCGTGGCCTCGACCGTCACGCCGGGCAGGGAGGGATCGGCGGTCAGCTCCAGCGCGACCTTGGTGATCGGCAGCGGATGGCAGAGCGGGATCAGATCGGCGGTCTTCTTCGCCGCCATGATCCCCGCCAGCCGCGCCACGCCCAGGACGTCGCCCTTCTTCGCCCGGCCTTCCGAGATCAGCGCCAGCGTCTCGGCGCTCATCAGCACCGAGCCCCGCGCCACCGCCACCCGCGCCGTCACCGGCTTGTCCGAGACATCGACCATATGCGCATGGCCCTCGGCGTCGAAATGGCTGAGCCCCGGAGCCTTGGTCTCGGCCATCAGATGCCGCCCTGCGCGGTCAGCGGCGCCGCCAGAAGCCTCCGCGTCGCCGCCGCCACATCCTGCTGCCGCATCAGCGCCTCGCCGATCAGGAAGGACCGCGCGCCGTAACGGGCGATCTCGGCCAGATCCTCGGGGGTGAAGAGCCCGCTTTCCGACACCATCAGCCGCTCCTCCGGCACCCGCCGCGCCAGATCGCGCGTCACGTCCAGCGACACCTCGAACGTGTCGAGATTGCGGTTGTTGATGCCGATCAGCCGGGATTTCAGTTGGCTTGCCCGCTCCAGCTCCTCGCGGTTGTGCACCTCGATCAGCGCATCCATGCCCCAGCGGATTGCGGCATCCTCCAGCTCCAGCGCCTGCGCGTCCGAGACCGAGGCCATGATGATCAGGATGCAATCGGCCGACAGCGCCCGCGATTCCGCCACCTGCCACGGATCGTAGAGGAAGTCTTTGCGCAGGCAGGGCAGGCTGGTCGCGTCATGCGCCTGGGTCAGGAAGGCGTCGGCGCCCTGAAAGGAGGGGCCGTCGGTCAGCACCGACAGGCAGGTGGCGCCACCTTCCTCGTAAGCCTTCGCCAGTTCCGCGGGGTTGAAATCCTCACGGATCAGCCCTTTCGACGGGCTGGCCTTCTTGATCTCGGCAATGAGCCCGTAGCCGCTCGGCACCGCGGCGCGCAGCGCCTTGAGGAACCCGCGCGGGGCAGGGGCGGCGCGGGCCGCATCCTCCACCTCGGACTGCGGACGCGCGGCCTTTCGGGTGGCGATCTCTTCCAGCTTGTAGGCCTTGATACGGTCCAGGATCGTGCTCATTTGGCCTCCTTCGCGGGGTTCTGGGGGGTCTGATCCCCTGTCTAGCCCGCCGAGGTGATGCGGGCAAGGGCAGCGACCTTGGCCTTCGCCGCGCCGGAGTCGAGACTTTCGCACGCCAGATCAGCCCCTTCCGGCAGCGTGTTCACCTTGCCGGCCACCACCAGAGCCGCCGCCGCGTTCAACAGCACCGCATCGCGGAAGGCGGTCTGCGCCCCGTCGAGCAGCGCGCGGAAGGCCACGGCATTCTCCGCCGGGGTGCCGCCGACGATCATCTCGAAGGGATGCACCGGCAGACCGGCCTCCTCGGGATGCAGCTCGAATTCGCGGATCTCGCCATCCTCCAGCGCCGCCACCTTCGACGCCGCGGAAATGGAAAGCTCGTCCGACCCGTCGCCGCCATGCACCAACCAGGCCTTCTCGGACCCGAGCGCCTTAAGCACCTCGGCCATCGGCCGGATCAGCCGAGGAGAGAAGGCCCCGGTCAGCTGCCGCTTTACCCCAGCAGGGTTGGTCAGGGGCCCGAGGATGTTGAACAGCGTCCGCGTCCCCAGCTCCATCCGCACCGGCATCACATGCCGCGTCGCCGGATGGTGCATCGGCGCCATCATGAAGCCGATCCCGACCTCGGTCAGGCAGCGCTCCACCAGCTCCGGCCCGATCATCACGTTGAGCCCCATCTCGGTCAGCGCATCGGCGGCGCCCGATTTGGACGACAGGTTCCGGTTGCCATGCTTGGCCACCACCACGCCCGCTCCGGCCACCACGAAGGCCGTCGCGGTGGAGATGTTCAGCGTGCCCTTGCCGTCGCCTCCGGTGCCGACGATGTCCATCGCCCCCTCCGGCGCGCGGACCTTGTTGCATTTCGCCCGCATCACCGAGGCCGCGGCGGCATATTCGTCCACCGTCTCGCCCCGCACCCGCAGCGCCATCAACAGGCCGCCCATCTGCGCCGGGGTGGCCTCGCCCTCGAACAGGCATTCGAAGGCCAGCTGCGCCTCGTCGCGGGTCAGCGCCCGGTCGGCGGCGATGCCGATCAGCGGCTTCAGACGGTCGCTCATGCCGGCACCGCAGCCTTGGCGGCGTCGAGGAAATTGCGCAGCATCTGGTGGCCATGCTCCGAGGCGATGCTCTCGGGGTGGAACTGCACCCCCTCGATCGGCAGCGTCTTGTGCCTGAGCCCCATGATCGTGCCATCCTCGAGCCAGGCGGTGACCTCCAGGCAGCCGGGCAGGCTGTCGCGCTCCACCACCAGGCTGTGATAGCGGGTGGCGAGGAAGGGCGAGGGCAGGCCGGCGAAGACGCCTTTGCCCTCGTGCAGCATCTTCCCCATCTTGCCATGCACGATCTCGTGGCAGCGCACCACCTTGCCGCCGAAGGCCTCGCCGATGGTCTGGTGCCCGAGGCAGACGCCCAGGAGCGGAATCTTCGCCTCGGCGGCGGCGGCGGTCAGCGCAAGGCAGATCCCGGCCTGCGCCGGGTCGCAGGGACCGGGCGACAGCACGATTGCCTCGGGTCTGAGCGCCATCGCCGCCTGCACGTCGAGCGCGTCATTGCGGCGCACGACCACATCTGCCCCAAGTTCGCCCAGATAATGAACGAGATTGTAGGTGAAACTGTCGTAGTTATCGATGAGAAGCAGCATCTTGCGGGGCCCCGGTGCAATGTGGTGGATAGGGGGTGAACCCTTGCGACGGTCGGGATATACATGGTCAGAGCCACGCGGGGGCGTCAAGGGCAAGCATGGCCCGAGGGCCGCGCGCAAATGCCCCGGAGCGGGGAAAAAACGATGAGGGAGCAGCGCGTGAGCCGGGGATTTGTATCTGGTGTGATCTGGGGCGGCGTCGTCGGGGCCGTCGGACTGGCCGTGGCCTCGCAACTGGCGCCGCCCGCCAACAGCCCGCTTCCTGTCCCCGGCAGCCTCGCGGCACCCGAGGCCGACGCGCTGCCTGAGGTGGCCGAGGCTCCCGCCAGCCCGGTGATCGAGGCCCCGGTCCAGCCACGGGCCCCGGCCACCGAAAGCTCCGCGCAGGAGCCGCTGCCGGAGGTCTCGGAGCCGGAGGCGCCGGCCGTGGCCGAGGCGCCCGAAGGTTCCGGCGGATCGATGGAGGGGGAGATGCCTGCCGAGACGGCTGTCGTCGAGACAGCGACTGATGTCGGGCAGGGGGCGTCCGACGCGCCCGCAGGGTCCGAGGGGCCGGCCGAGGCGGAGACGCCCGCGGCCTCCGAGGACCTGGCTGAGGCCGAGGCTCCCGCCGAGGCGGCTCCTGTCGAAACGCCTGCCGAGGCCGCCCCCGTCGGGACGGCGACCGGGGCAGGGGAGGCCAACGCGCCCGAGATGCAAGCCGCGAGCCCCGCACCCGCCAGCGATCTCACCCCGCCGCCGGGCTCTGAATTCTCGAGACCGCTGCCCGATGTCGATCCGGTCCTGCCCGGCCCCGATGCCAGCGTCGCGTTGGAAAGCGCCCCGGTGGTGACCAGCCCGGAGGCGGCGGAGCCTGCCTCGCCCGACACCTCGAGCACCGCCCGCCCCGAGCCCGCCCCGACCGCCCCCGCGGCCCCGCAGGCGCCGGGGGCCGAGCCCACCGACCCGGCGGCGCTGCCCGGCGAGGTGGCCCGGGCCGAGCTGCCCTCGGGCAGCGCCCAGCCCGGCGCGCCGGCTGCCGAACCCCTGCCGGGTGCCACCGACCTGCCGCCCCCGCCGCCGCTCACCCCCGAGGAGGAGGCGCTGCTGGCCCAGCCGCGGCTCATCACCCCCGATGCGCCGCTCGTTCCAGAGACCCCGGCGCCGGAGCCGGAAGCGGGCGTGACCACCAACCGCCTGCCACGGATCGGCGACGTCCCCGCCGCGGCGGAGGAGGAGGCCGAGGCGCCGCCGCCGGTGCGGGCCTTCGCGCGGGAGTTCGACAATCCGGCGGGCAAGCCGCTGTTCTCGATCCTGCTGATCGATACCGGGGGCCCGGACCTCGACCGCGAGGCTCTGGCGGCGCTGCCCTTCCCGGTCAGCTTCGTCATCGATCCGCTCGCCCCGGACGCCGCCACCGCCGCCGCGATCTATCGCAAGGCGGGGCAGGAGGTGCTGATGCTGGCCACCGGGATCCCGCAAGGTGCGACTGCCTCGGATCTGGAGGTCACCTTTGCCGCCCATGCCCGCGCCCTGCCCGAGGCGGTGGGTCTGGTCGATCTGCCCGAGGCGGGCTTTCAGGGCGACCGCACGCTGTCGGCGCAGGTCGCGACCCTCGTCGCCGATCAGGGCCGGGGGATGGTGACCCATGACCGCGGCCTGAACGCGGCGGATCAGGTGGCGCGGCGGCAGGGGCTGCCCGCGGCGGTGATCTTCCGGCGACTCGACGGCGAGGATGAGGGCGCGCCGGCGATCCGCCGCTATCTCGACCGCGCGGCCTTCAAGGCGGCGCAGGACGGGCGGGTCGCGGTGATTGGCGAGACGCGGCCCGAGACGGTTCAGGCGCTGGTCGAATGGTCGGTCGAGGGCCGCGCCGGAATGGTTGCGCTCGCCCCGGCGACGGCGGCGATGGGGGAGTGATTTTCACGCGTGAAAATCGGGGTACGCGGTTGATTTGACGCGGGATTTTGTGGGGCGGTAAGAATTTGTTAAGGCGGTGACGGGGCCGCCGGGTGACCGCGGATGCCAATGTTCGGAGACGGTGAGGGTGGGGTGGAACCCCACCCTACGGGATGTCGGTGCCTCGACGCCACGCGATCGGGGCATGTGTAGGGTGGGGTTCTACCCCACCCTGCGAGGACGGTTCGGCAGGTCCGGACAGCGGATGCGTTCGGGACGTTCCGATGTCGCGGGGGGGACTCCCCTACAGGGCGTCTTACCCGTTGCCGCGGCGGGCGAAGAGGCCGGCGTTTTCGGCGGCGCGGCGGAGGGCGAGGGCCTTGTTGACCGTTTCCTGATATTCCGACTCCGGGTCGCTGTCATAGACCACGCCGCCGCCGGACTGGATGTAGAGCGTCTCGTCCTTCAGCACCGCCGTGCGCAGGGCGATGCAGAAATCCATCTCGCCATTGGCCGCGAAATAGCCGACGCCGCCGCCGTAGACGCCGCGCTTTTCCGGCTCCAGCTCGTCGATGATCTCCATCGCCCTGACCTTCGGCGCGCCCGAGACGGTGCCTGCGGGCAGGCCGGCCAGCAGCGCCGAGAGCGCATCCTCGCCCTCGGCGATCTCGCCCACCACGTTGGAGACGATGTGCATGACGTGGGAATAGCGCTCGATGATGAACTTCTCGGTCGGGCGCACGGTGCCGACCTTGGCAACCCGGCCCACGTCGTTGCGGCCGAGGTCGAGCAGCATCAGATGCTCGGCCAGCTCCTTCTGGTCGCTCAAGAGGTCCGCTTCCAGCGCGCGGTCTTCCTCGGGTGTCGCGCCGCGCTTGCGGGTGCCGGCGATCGGGCGGACGGTCACCTCGCCGTCGCGCAGCCGCACGAGGATCTCGGGGCTGGCCCCGACCACCTGGAAGCCGCCGAAGTTGAAGAAGAACAGGAAGGGCGAGGGGTTGGTGCGGCGCAGGCTGCGGTAGAGCGCGAAGGGCGGCTGGGTGAAGCTCTGGCTCCAGCGCTGCGAGGGCACGACCTGGAAGATGTCGCCGGCGCGGATGTAATCCTTGGCGGCCTCCACGGCGGCCTTGTAGCCCTCGTGGGTGAAGTTCGAGCGCATCTCGCCCACAGGCATCGTCTCGCCGAAGTCGCGCTGCGCCGGCGGCGCGCGGTCGAGATCGCGCAGCGCGTCCATCACCCGCTCGGCGGCCTGCGCATAGGCCGCGCGCGCCGAAAGCCCCGAGGCGACCCAGGCCGGGGCGACGACCGTCACCTCGCCCTTCACCCCGTCGAGCACCGCCACCACCGAGGGGCGCATCAGCACCGCATCGGGCAGGCCGAGCGGGTCGGGGTTCACGTTGGGCAGGTGTTCGACCAGACGGATCATGTCGTAGCCGAGATAGCCGAAGAGACCCGCGGCGATGGCGGGCAGGTCGGCGGGCATGTCGATCCGGCTTTCGGCGATCAGCGCGCGCAGCGCCTCCAGCGGGGCCTCGTCCTGCGGCTGGAAGGCGGCGGGATCGAAGCGGGCCTCGCGGTTGATCGAGGCTTCCGTGCCATGGCAGCGCCAGATCAGGTCGGGCTTCATCCCCACCACCGAATAGCGGCCCCGCACCTCGCCACCGGTCACCGATTCCAGCATGAAGGTGTCCGACCGCGCCTCGGCCAGCTTCAGCATCAGCGATACCGGCGTGTCGAGATCGGCGGCGAGCCGGGCGTAGACCAGCTGGTTGCGGCCGGCAGTCCAGCCCTGTTCGAAAGCCTCGAAAGTGGGGGTCAGCGGCACGGGGTCACCTGTCAGCGGAACTGGGCATGGACGGCGGCGATCGCGGCGTCATCGAGCCGGATGCCCGCCTCGGCGGTCAGCGCATTGGTGAAGAGCTGCAGCGCGTCCTGCGCCAGCGCCTGATCGACCTGCGCGGAGATCGAGCCCTTGAGCGCGGTCGCCGCCTCGCCCTCGGTCGGGGCGGGGGTGACCTCGGTCACCTGCACGACGCCGGTGAAACCGGGGCCTTCGACGAGCCGGGCCGCGCCTTCCTCCAGCTCGAAGACGGTCGGCACCAGCGTGTCCGGCACGTTCTCGACGAAGCCGTCGCGGGCGATCTGCGGGGTCACGTCGACCACGCCGAAGGAGCCGAGCGAGGCACCGTCCTCGACACCGGCCACGACCTCGGCGGCGCGGGCGGCGAGCGCCTTGGCCAGCGCATCGGCGCGCACCGCCGCGGCCACATCCTCGGCCACCTCGTCATAGGGGCGCAGCGTCGGCGGCACGATGGCGTCGAGCCTGAGCGCCACCAGACCGCCGTCGTCGAGCGCGATGGCCTCGGGGAAGTCGCCCTCCTGGGCGGCGGCGGCGGCCTCGCGGAAGGCGGGATAGCCGGCGAGCGGGTCGTCGACGCCCTCGACGTAATCGACAGTGCCGAGCGTCAGCCCGGCATCCTCGGCCAGATCCTCCAGCGTGGCGCCGCTGGCCAGAAGATCGTCGATCTCCTCGGTGCGGTCGGCGATGGCACGGCGGGCGGCGTCCATCTGGAACTCGGCCAGAAGATCGGTGCGGGCCTCCTCGAAGGGCACCTCCTGCGCGGCGACGATGCCGTTCATGCGGTAGAGCGCCGGGCCGAGGTCGGAGGGCAAGGGGCCCACGACGCCGGGCTCGGTCAGGGCGAAGACGGCGTCACCGGCAGCGCCAAGGGCGGCCTTGTCGGCATCGCCGATGTCGATATCCGAGAGGGCGAGGCCGCGTTCGGCGACGATATCCTCGAAAGGCGTGCCCGCGTCGATCCGCGCCTTGGCCTCGGCGGCGGCGGCCTCGTCGGGGAAGACGAGGCGTTCGACCAGACGGCGCTCGGGCTGGACGAACTCGTTGATCCGGCTGTCGTAGAGCGCGCGCAGCGCCTCCTCGTCCACCGGCAGGGTGTCGACGATGTCCTCGGGCAGGAGGGCCGCATAGGTGATGCGGCGGGCCTCGGGGGCGGTGAAGGCTTCGGGATGGGCGTCATACCAGGCCTGCAGCTCGGCCTCGGTCGGGGCGGGCAAGGGGCTCGGCAGATCGGCCTCGGTCAGGCGCAGGAGCGAGAAGCCGCGACGCTCGGCGATATAGGCGTGCAGCGTGTCGACGAGGGGCGCGGGGGCGGTGAAGCCGCCGGCGACGGCACCTTGCAGCAGCGAGCGGGCGAGGCTTTCGCGCAGGCCGCGCTCGAATTCGGTCTCGGTCAGGTTGTTCTGCTGCAGCGTCAGGCGGTAGGTCTCGCGGTCGAACTGCCCGGCGGTGCCCTGGAAGGCGCTGTTGGCGGTGATCTCCTCGGCCACGCGGGCATCGCCCACCGAAAGGCCGACGCGGGCGGTCTCGTTGTCGAGCGCGGCCTCGGCCACCAGCCGCTGGCGCACCTGCGCGTCGAGACCGAAGGCCTGCGCCTGTTGCAGCGTCACGTTCTGCTTGATCTGCGCACCGAAGGCCGCCAGCTCCTGCTGCAGCGCCCGGGCATAGTCGTTCACCTCGATGTCGCGGTCGCCGACCTGGCCGATCGACTGAACGTTGCCGCCGAAATTGGTCACGCCGAAGCCGCCGAGCCCGACGACCAGCATGCCGACCAGAGTCCAGACCACCACCTGCTGGCCCTTCTTCTTGGGCTTGTGGTGTTCGATCGTCGTCAATCTTGCCATGGGTCGTCCTGCCGGGATGCGGATGTGTTGCGACTGTCTATGCGGAAGGGGGGCTCGGGGCAAGATGGCTGGGGCGCGGCCCTTGGCCGGACGCCGGGGGAGGGGCTGTCTGCCCCGACCCATCGCCTTTGGCCTCAAGCCGGGGGAGGGGCTGTCTGCCCCTCCCCCGGACCCCCACCCCGAGGATATTTAGGGACAGAAAATGTCAGGAGAGGGTGGGGGGAAGGGCGGCGAGTCTTGCGAAGAGCTGGGTGATGCCGGTGGTGTCGATGTTGGCGAAGGCGATGCGGAGCTGGCGTTGCCCTTCGGCGGAGCCTTCGGGCTGGAACATGGTGCCGGGCAGCATGAGGATGCCGGCCTCGTGCACGAGGCGCTTGGCGAGTTGGTCGGAGGGCAGGGCAAAGGGGTGTTCGACATAGGCGAAATAGGCGCCGCAGCCGAGGAGTTGCCAGCCGGTGAGTGCCGCGAAGCCGCCGGTCATCGCGGTGCGGCGAGCGAGGATCTCGGCCCGTTCGCCCGCGACCCATTGTCCGAGGTTGCGCATGCCCCAGAGCGCGCCGATCTGGCCGAGCTGGCTCGGGCAGATCGCCACGGTGTCGAGGAATTTCTCGACCTCGGCCAGCCGCGCCTCGGAGGCGACCACGGCGCCGACACGGTGGCCGGTCAGCCGGTAGGCCTTGGAGAAGGAATAGAGCTGGATGAAGCAGTCGGGCCAGTCCGGATCGGTGAAGAGATCATGCGGCGCGCCGGAGCGGCTGTCGAAATCGCGGTAGGTCTCGTCGACGATCAGCGCGAGGCCGCGGCTGCGGGCGAGGTCGCGGAAGGCGGCCAGCGTCTCGGCCGGATATTCGACGCCGCCGGGGTTGTTGGGGCTGACGAGCACGATGGCGCGGGTGCGCGGGGTGATGAGCGCCGCCGCCGCCTCGGCGTCGGGGATCAGGCCGGGGCCGGTGGCGAGCGGCAGGGTGGTGACGCCCTGCATGTCGAGCCACATCTTGTGGTTGAAATACCACGGTGTCGGCAGGATCACCTCGTCGCCCGCGCCGGCGAGGGTGGACATCACGGCGGTGAAGGCCTGGTTGCAGCCCTGGCTGATGGCGACCTGCGCGGGCGCGATGGCGCCGCCATAGGCTGCCGACCATTGCGCGGCGATCTCCTCGCGCAGCGCGGGCAGGCCGAGCACCGGGCCGTAGAGATGCGCCTGCGGGTCGTGCAGCGCCGCCTCGGCCAGCGCCTCGCGCAGGGCCATCGGCGGCGGATCGACCGGGGCGGCCTGGCTCACGTTGATCAGCGGGCGGTCGGGCGGGAAGACCGCGCCCGCAAGCCAGCGCCGCGCCTCCATCACCGGGGGCGGGAAGGTCGCGGCCATGGCGGGGTTGAGCGGCAGGGTCATCGGGCGGGCTCCGGGCAAGGGTCGCCCTGTTGGAGCAAGCTTTGCCGCCCGGTGCAAGAGCTTCCGCGGCGGGCTCCGGCGGCGCCGCGCATGGCGGGCCGCCGGAGCAGGGTCAGTCCTTGCCGCGATAGGGCTCGACGTATTGCAGCGCCATGTCCCAAGGGAAGAAGATCCAGGTGTCCTGGCTGACCTCGGTGATATAGGTATCGACCTGCGGACGGCCCGAGGGTTTGGCATAGACCGTGGCGAAATGCGCCTTGGGATAGAGCTTGCGCACCAGTTCCAGCGTCTTGCCGCTGTCGACCAGATCGTCGACCACGAGGATGCCGGTGCCGTCGCCCATCAGCTCGGCCTGCGGGGCCTTGATGACATGCGGCGCGGTCTGGGTCTGGTGGTTGTAGGATTTCACGCTGATCGTGTCGACCGTGCGGATGTCGAGCTCGCGGCTGACGATCATCGCCGGGACCAGCCCGCCGCGGGTGATGCCCACCACGGCGCGCCAGGCGCCGTTGTCGGGGCCGAGCCCGTCGAGACGCCAGGCGAGGGCGCGGCCATCGCGGTGGATCTGGTCCCAGCTGACGTGGAAGCCTTTTTCATGGGGCAGGCGATCGTTCATGGTGCTCTCCTAGGTGGCAGCGATCTTGAGGCCCAGAAGGGCCAGCAGGCCGCCGAATCCACGGTCGATGCTTGCCTTCAGGCGGAGATAGGCGCGCCGGGGACGGTCGAAGGAAAAGAGCCGCGCCACAAGCACGTTGCAGGCGACCTCGTTGAGAAAGACGACGCCGAGCAGCGCGGCGATGACCCAGGGCGCGGTGCCGGCGGGCACGGTGCCGAGGAAGACCGCACCGAAGAACACGGCGGGTTTCGGGTTGGAAAGCTGCGTGAGCAGCCCCAATCGCAGCGCCGAGAGCGGGCTGCGCGGCAGGCGCCCCGCCTCGCCCATGTCGAGCGGCGTGGCGGCGTGGCGCCACATCTGCAGCGCGATCCAGCAGAGATAGAGCCCGCCGGCGAGCTTGAAGCCCCAGAGCAGGGCGGGGGCGGTCTGGAACAGGAGGGCGAGGCCGAAGAGCGCGGCGCAGGCCCAGAACACCGCGCCGAGGCCGAGGCCCATGGCGAGGAAGACGCCGGTGCGCAGGCCCTCGGTGATCCCGGTGCGTGCGGCCATCAGCACGGCGGGGCCGGGGCTGGCGGCGGCGGCCAGATGCAGCGCCCATGCGGCGATGAACGCTGCGAGCGTCATGTCAGTGGTCTTTCTTCGTGGCGTCGATGTCGGGCGCATCGACAGCCTTCATGCCGACGACATGATAGCCCGCATCGACATGCAGCACCTCGCCGGTGGTGCCGGAGCCCAGATCCGAGAGCAGGTAGAGCGAGGCCTTGCCGACCTCTTCCTGCGTCACGTTGCGGCGCAGCGGCGAGTTCAGCTCGTTCCACTTCATGATGTAGCGGAAGTCGCCGATGCCGGAGGCGGCCAGCGTCTTGATCGGACCGGCGGAGATGGCGTTGACGCGGATGTTGTCCTTGCCCAGATCCTCGGCGATGTATTGCACCGAGGTCTCCAGCGCGGCCTTGGCCAGACCCATCACGTTGTAATGCGGCATGACCTTCTCGGCGCCGTAATAGGTCAGGGTCAGCAGGCTGCCGCCGTTCGGCATCATCGCGGAAGCGCGCTGGCAGACGGCGGTGAAGGAATAGACCGAGATGTCCATCGTCATGCGGAAGTTCGCCGCCGAGGTGTCGACATAGCGGCCGCGCAGCTCGCTCTTGTCGGAGAAGCCGATGGCGTGGACGACGAAATCCAGCGTGCCCCAGCTGTCCTTCAGCTGGGCGAAGAGCGCGTCGAGCGAGGCTTCGTCGGCCACGTCGCATTCGATCATCGTGGTCGAGCCGATGCTGGTGGCCAGGGGTTCGACCCGCTTCTTCAGCGCCTCGCCCTGATAGGAGAAGGCAAGCTCGGCCCCCTGGTCGGCGCAGCACTTCGCGATGCCCCAGGCGATGGATTTGTCATTGGCCAGGCCCATGATGAGCCCGCGTTTTCCTGCCAGCAAGCCGTTCGACATGGGGAGAGCCTCGCCTTTTTCCGGAGCGTTGAAAGATGACGTTTAGGCGATCCCGCGCGGCGCATCAAGGGCGCGGGAGATGGTGCATCTTGCCGCTGGCGGACGGGGGGTCTAGCCTTGCCGCGCGGCCACGGGGGCCGGGGTGCAGGAGAGCGGACGGATGGACAGATCGGGTATCTTTGCGGGCGACGATCCCTTCGCCATCGCGCGCGACTGGCTGGCCGAGGCCGAGCCGCTGGAGCCCAACGACGCCAATGCCATCGCGCTGGCCACGGTGGACGGGGCGGGGCTGCCCAATGTGCGCATGGTGCTCCTGAAGGACATCGAGCCCGCGGGCTTCGTCTTCTATACCAACTACGGCTCGCAGAAGGGGCAGGAGATCGAGGCCAGCGGGAAGGCGGCCTTCGTGCTGCACTGGAAGTCGCTGCGCCGCCAGATCCGGGTGCGCGGCCTGACCTCGCGCGAGGAGGGGCCGCAGGCTGACGCCTATTACGCCTCGCGCTCGCTCAAGAGCCGGCTCGGCGCCTGGGCCTCGCAGCAGAGCCAGCCCCTGTCGTCGCGCACCGCGCTGATGGCCGAGGTCGCCAAGGTCACGGCGTCGAAAGGAACAAACCCGCCCCGCCCGGCGTTCTGGGGCGGTGTGAGGATCACTCCGCTCGAAATTGAGTTCTGGGCCGACGGCGCTTTCCGTCTGCACGACCGCTTCCGCTGGACCAGATCCTCCCCGTCAGAGAGCTGGAAGATTGAACGGTTGAACCCATGAATTTCGTGCTGCACGAACGGAAGATGAGAATTTGACATGACTTTTACACTTGAATCCGCCTCGTGATTGACGGCACTACTGGCAGCCTAGGGGCTCATCTGGGGAAACGGCTCTGGACATGATTGATGACGAAAAGGCTCTGCAGACTGTGCATGGCCGCGTGAAATGGTTCGACCCTGCGAAAGGCTTCGGGTTCATCGTAACCGAAGAGTCCGGGGCGGATATCCTGTTGCACGCCAACGTGTTGCGGAACTACGGGCAGAGCTCGGTCGCGGATGGCGCCGGGATTTCGGTCAAGGTCCAGATGACGCAGCGCGGGGTTCAGGCCGTGGAGGTGCTCAAGATCGAGCCGCCGGTCGGGACCGCCTTCCATCTGAGCGAAGACAGCGAGCTGGCCACCCCCGAGGAGATCGCCGCGCGTCCGCTGGAACCCGGCCGGGTGAAATGGTTCGACAAGGGCAAGGGCTTCGGCTTCGCCAATGTCTTCGGCCGCCCGGAAGACGTCTTCATCCATGTCGAGGTGCTGCGCATGTCGGGCTTCGCCGATCTGGCGGCAGGCGAGGCGGTGGCGCTGCGGATCATCGAGGGCAAGCGCGGCCGGATGGCGGTGCAGGTCGTCTCCTGGGAAGCGGCGGCGCGGGAGCCGGAATGAAGGCGCTCGTCCTCGCCCTGCTGCTGGCTCCGGGTCTGGCGCAGGCAGCCTGCCGCGAGGATACGGTGGAGCTGCGCGGCCCCGGCGGCTCGGCCCGCTTCACGGTCGAACTGGCCGACAGCCCCACCGAACGCGCCCGCGGCCTGATGGACCGGGTGGAGATGCCGCGCTCGGCCGGGATGCTCTTCATCTACGAGCGTCCGCAACAGGCCAGCTTCTGGATGAAGAACACGCTCATCCCGCTCGACATGATCTTTGCCGGGCCGGATGGCGTGGTGAAGACCGTGCACGAGAATGCCGTGCCGATGGACGAGACCGCGATCCCCGGCGGTGACGGCATCCTCGCGGTGCTGGAGATCAACGGCGGGCTGGCGCGGCGCATGGGCATCGCTCCCGGCAGCGTCATGCGCCATCCGGCACTGGATCAGGCGCAGGCCGCGTGGCCCTGCGCCGAATAACGGCTTTCCAATCGGCCCGTTCGGCTGTAGGACAGCCGCGTCGGAGTGTAGCGCAGTCTGGTAGCGCGCCTGCTTTGGGAGCAGGATGTCGGGGGTTCGAATCCCTCCACTCCGACCATTTTGTGACCATCTCCGGTTGAATGCGCGGGTTCTTGCCGCATCTTTTAGTGCGAATCCGTGAAAAGAGCATATCCCCGCTCACGGATCGTTTCTCTGTTTGACTCAATCGCCCCATCACCCACCTAGTGTCACCTCACCTTTCAGGAAATGGGATCTTTGGATGGGTCGGCTAAGCTTTCCTCTGACCGCCCTTGGCATGGCATTGCTGTTCGGCTGGTTCGTGCCCCTGTCGGAGCTCGACCGGTTGACGCCGACATTGCTCATCACCATGGCCATCGTGGTGGCGGGGCTCCTGCTGCGGTCGGAGAAGACCATCGCGCATGACCTGCGCAGCCTCGACCCGGTGCAGCGCTGCCGCCTGACACGCCATATGGTCGAGCGGACCCAGGCCTATGGCCGGCTGATCGGCGCCTTCTCGATCACCATGGCAGGGCTGCTGGTTCTGACCGCGATCGGCACCGAGACCGTGGCCGATGCGCTGTCGCCCGGCCACAATCAGCTTGCCGCCGGGGTGATCGGTGCGGCGCTGGGCATCTGCCTTGCCGCCGTGCCCGAGATCGCCCGCCGCGATCTGGAGATCCAGCGCATGGAGAAGCGGCTGATCGATGCGCCGCGCAAGAAGGTGCCCGCGCCCCTGCCGCTCGGCGGCAATGTGGTGCGGCTCGCCACCCGGCTGAACCGCGGCCCGCGCGGCGACCGCGCGCCCTCCTGAGGGCGGCGCCGGGTTGCCGGACGGGGGCAGGGGGCCCATATCAGGCGGACCCCCTCCTTCGCAAAGCGAGACAGAATGCCCGGTCCGACCTTCGCCTTCGACAACAGCTATGCCCGTGACCTGCCCGGCCTCTACGTCGACTGGCAGGCGGCGCGCGTTCCGGCGCCGCTGCTTCTGCGGCTGAACCGGCCACTGGCGCAGGAGCTCGGGCTCGACCCCGAGGCGCTGGAGGATGCGGGGGCGGAGCTTTTTTCCGGCAACGCTGTGCCCGAGGGCGCGCATCCGCTGGCGCAGGCCTATGCCGGGCACCAGTTCGGCGGCTTCTCGCCGCAGCTGGGCGATGGGCGGGCGCTGCTTCTGGGCGAGGTGCATGACCGGCAGGGCGCGCGGCGCGACATCCAGCTGAAGGGCTCGGGGCGCACGCCTTTCTCGCGCGGGGGCGACGGCAAGGCGGCGGTCGGGCCGGTGCTGCGCGAATATCTGATCGGCGAGGCGATGCACTCCCTTCGCATTCCCACCTCGCGGGCGCTCGCCGCCGTGGCCACCGGCGAGCCGGTGCTGCGGCAGGAGGGCCAGCTGCCCGGCGCCATCCTCACCCGGGTGGCGGCCAGCCACATCCGCGTGGGCACCTTCCAGTATTTCGCGGCGCGCGGCGAGCAGGACAAGCTGCGCCAGCTGGCCGATTACGCCATCGCCAGGCATTACCCGCAGGTTGCCGGGGCCGAAAACCCCTATCTCGCCTTTTTCGCCGCCGTGCAATCGGCACAGGCCGCGCTGGTGGCGCGCTGGATGCTGGTGGGCTTCGTGCATGGGGTGATGAACACCGACAACGTGGCGATCTCGGGCGAGACCATCGATTACGGCCCCTGCGCCTTCATGGAGGCCTATGCGCCGGGCACGGTGTTTTCCTCGATCGACGCGCAGGGGCGCTACGCCTATGCCAACCAGCCGCTGATCCTCGGCTGGAACCTCGCGCGGCTGGCCGAGACGCTGCTGCCGCTGATCGACGCCGACCCCGAGCGGGCGGTGGAGAAGGCGATGGCGGTGCTGGAAGGTGTCGGCGCCGAATACCGCGGTTACTGGCTGGCGGGGATGCGCGACAAGCTGGGGCTTGCGGGCGAGGAGGCGGGCGACATGGAGCTTGCCGAGGGGCTCCTCGCGGCGATGGAGGGGCAGGGCGCCGACTGGACGCTGACCTTCCGCAGGCTGGCCGGAGCCGTGGAAGACGCAGGGTCGCTACGACCGCTCTTCACCGATCCGTCGGCGCTCGACGCCTGGCTGCCGCGCTGGCGCGCACGTCTGGCGCCGGATGCAAGGCAACGGATCGAGGCGGCGAACCCGCTCTATATCCCGCGCAACCATCTGGTCGAGGCGGCGCTGCAGGCGGCGGGGCGCGGCGAGATGCTGCCCTTCGACGCGCTTCTGGCGGTGGTCACCGACCCGTTCACCGAACGCCCGGGGCTCGAGGCCTATGCGCTGCCGGCGCCGGCGGGCTTCGGTCATTACCGCACCTTCTGCGGAACCTGACCGCCGCGCGCGGGGCTGGCGCCGCATCGGTATTTGAGCCAAGAAGAAGCGCAAAGCGCGGGAGATCCGACATGCAGACGGGACGGGTGGCATTTCTGGAGCATCTGGGCGGGGTGCTTCAGGGCATCGAGGCCGAGGGGCTTACGAAGCGCGAGCGGCTGATCACCTCGGCGCAGGGCGCGCGGGTCGAGGTGGCGGGGCGCGAGGTGATCAACCTCTGCGCCAACAACTACCTCGGGCTCGCCGATCATCCGGCGCTGGTGGCGGCGGCGAAGCGGGCGATGGACGAGCATGGCTACGGCATGGCCTCGGTCCGCTTCATCTGCGGCACGCAGGATCTGCACCGCGAGCTGGAGGGGCGCATCGCGCGGTTCCTCGGCAAGGACGACGCCATCCTCTTCGCCGCCTGTTTCGACGCCAACGGCGGGCTCTTCGAGCCGCTCCTGGGGCCGGAGGATGCGGTGATCTCCGACGCGCTGAACCATGCCTCGATCATCGACGGCATCCGGCTCTGCAAGGCCAGGCGCTACCGCTACGCCAATTCCGACATGGCGGAGCTGGAGACGCGGCTGCAGGAGGCGCGGGAGGCGGGGGCGCGCTTCATCCTCATCGCCACCGATGGCGTCTTCTCGATGGACGGTTATCTCGCGAATTTGCCCGAGATCACCGCGCTGGCCGAACGCTACGGCGCGCTGGTGATGGTGGACGACTGCCATGCCACCGGCTTCATGGGGCCAGAGGGGCGCGGCACGCCGGCGCATCACGGGGTGGAGGTGGATATCCTCACCGGCACGCTGGGCAAGGCTCTGGGCGGCGCGCTCGGCGGCTATATCGCCGGGCCGCAGGCGGTGGTCGACCTCTTGCGCCAGCGGGCGCGGCCCTATCTCTTCTCGAACGCTCTGCCGCCCGCCGTGGTCGCCGCCGGGATCGCGGCGCTCGATCTTGTGGAGGCGGCGGATGATCTGCGGGCGCAGCTCTTCGACAATGCCGCGCATTGGCGGGCGGGGTTGACGGATGCGGGCTTCCGGCTGCTACCCGGCGAGCATCCGATCATCCCGGTGATGCTGGACGAGGCCAGGCTCGCGCAGGCCATGGCCGAGGCGCTGTTCAAGCGCGGCGTCTATGTGGCGGGGTTCTTCTTTCCGGTGGTGCCGAAGGGGCAGGCGCGGATCAGGACGCAGATGAACGCGGCGCTCGGCCGCGCCGATCTCGATCTGGCGCTGCAGGCCTTCCGCGAGGCGGGGCGCGAGGTGGGGGCGATATGACCAACGAGATGACGGCGCTGGTGAAGGCGAGGGCGGAGCCCGGTCTCTGGCGCGAGACGCGGCCGGTGCCCGAGATCGGGCCGGACGACGTGTTGATCCGGGTCCGGAAGACCGGGATCTGCGGCACCGACATCCATATCTGGAACTGGGACGACTGGGCGGCGCGCACCGTGCCGGTGCCGCTGGTCACCGGCCATGAATTCGCCGGCGAGATCGTCGAACTGGGCCGCGACGTGGAGGGGCTCTCCCTCGGCCAGCGCTGCTCGGGCGAGGGGCATCTTATCGGGCGGCACTCGCGCCAGAGCCGGGCGGGCAAGTTCCACCTCGATCCCGAGACGCGCGGCATCGGGGTGAACGAGCCCGGCGCCTTTGCCGAATACCTGCGGCTGCCGGCCTTCAACGTGGTGCCCTTGCCCGATGCGATCGACGACGAGATCGGCGCGATCCTCGATCCCTTGGGCAATGCGGTCCACACCGCGCTCAGCTTCGATCTGGTGGGCGAGGATGTGCTGATCACCGGGGCGGGGCCGATCGGCATCATGGCCGCGGCGGTGGCCCGGCATGTCGGCGCCCGGCATGTGGTCATCACCGACATCAACCCGGCGCGGCTGGCGCTGGCCGCCGAGGTGGCCGATGTCACCCCGGTGAACGTCGCCACCGACGATCTGCGCGCGGTCATGGCGCGGCTGAAGATCGTGCAGGGCTTCGATGTCGGGATGGAGATGTCGGGTGCGCAGGTGGCGCTCGACCAGATGGTAGACGCCATGGTGATGGGCGGCCGGATCGCGATGCTCGGCATCCCGCCCGGCAAGTCGCCGGTGGACTGGAGCCGGATCGTCTTCAAGGCGATCACCATCAAGGGCGTCTACGGTCGCGAGATCTTCGAGACCTGGTACAAGATGATCGCCATGCTGGAAAATGGCCTCGACGTGCGCCGGGTGATCACGCATCGCTTCCCGGTCGCACGGTTCGAGGAGGGCTTTGCCGCCATGCGATCGGGGCAGAGCGGCAAGGTGGTGCTCGACTGGGGCTGAGGCCTCAGAAGATCAGCGCGAGCAGCCCGACCACGACCAGAAGGCCGATCAGGAAGATGAAGCCGATGGTGCCACCGATGAACTTGAACATGATAAAGCCTTTCCATTAGGGTCGGAAAGGCAACGCGCGTCGGGACAAAAGGTTTCTCAGTTTCGGGCCGGCGCCGTCTTCGCCGCCCGTTTCAGGCCGCGTGATGCTGTGGCGCGTCGCGGCGCAGCGTCAGGTTCTCGCGCGCGGTGACCAGACGGCAGACCACGCCATCGGGCAGATAGTCGAGCGTGACCGCGCCGTTGAAGTCATCGGCCAGCACGCTGCGGATCAGGAAGCTGCCGAAGCCGCTGGAATTGGGCTCGCTCACCCGCGGCCCGTCCTGCTCGCGCCATTCCAGCACGAATTCGCTCGCCGTCTGCTGCCATGTCAGCGCCACGCGGCCCTCGGGGGTCGCCAGCGCGCCGTATTTGGTGGCGTTGCTCGCCAGCTCGTTCAGCGCCAGCGCCAGCGAGAAGACATGCCGCTCGCCCAGATGCAGGGCGGGGCCCTCGACGTCGATCTGCACGCCCGCCTGCCGGAAAGGGGCCAGCGCGCTTTCGACCACGGCGCGGATGTCGGCGGCCTCGTGATCGTCGCTCATCAGCACCGATTGCGCATTGCCCAGCGTGGTCAGCCGTCGGGTCAACCGTTCGTTGGCCTCCTTGACGGTCTGCGAGCTGCGGTAGGTCTGGTTGGCGATGGCCGAGACGATGGCCAGCGTGTTCTTCATCCGGTGCATCAGCTCGCCGTTGCGGATGCGCGCTTTGCGCTCGGCCTGCACGCTCGAGGTGGTTTCCACCACCGTGTCCATCATGCCGCAGACGGCACCGCTGTCGTCGCGCAGCGGGCTGTAGGCGAAGGTGAAGTTCGCCTTCTCCATCTTGCCGGAGCGGTCGATCTCGACCTCGTAATTCTGCATGAAGACCGGCTCGCCGCGCAGGGTGCTTTCGACGAAAGGGCCGATCTCGCTCCAGGCTTCGGCCCAGAGCTCCCGCATCGGCTTGCCCAGAGGTGCGGGCTTGGTGCCGAGGATCGGACGAAAGGCGTCATTGTGGATGGTGGTCAGCTCCGGCCCCCAGGCCAGGAAGGCGGGGAAGGGCGAGTTGAGCACGTTGGAAACCGAGACGCGCAACGCGGGCGGCCAGTCGCATATCGGGCCGAGCGGGGTTGCCGCCCAGTCGAAACCCGCGACCGCCACTGCCATCTCGCCGCCACCCTGGAGAAAGCCCGGATGCTTGCCATTGCCCGCCAATCGCACTCTCCTCTGCAAGCCTGGATCCTTCGAAAGCAGGACGCATTGCACGTTCCGCTCCCTTGGCAAGGCACAAATGAGTGACGCGCGGTTCAGGTTCCGACTGAAAATACAGGGTGTTGCGATTTTGCGCCGCAGCGCCAAGCCCTTGCACAATCCGGCGGCAATCCGCCGATCCGCAGGGCCGGGAAGGAAAGCGCTCGGCTCTCCTCCCGCCGGTGCCGGATCAGTAGTTGCCCGGCGGATCGCTGGCCGGGAAGGACTCGTCGATCTGCTCGTCCACCTCGTCCCAGTTGCGCGGCGGCGTGTCCATGTCATGCGTGCCCGCCGAGCGGATCTCGCGGAAGCCGGCGCGGTCGGAGGATTTCATCAGCTGGCGCACGGCCAGCGCGCCGAAGGCGCCCAGCACCACGGCCGAGGCGATCATGATGGTGGAGGAACGGTTGTCGGAATCGTATCTCATCGAAATACCTTTCTGTCTTGCGCGAGAGGCGCCTGGAAAAACGCGCGGACCGGGGCAGGGTTCCCCGGTCCGCCGCAGGCTCAGCCGACCAGCGTCGCCTCGCGCGGCCAGAAGCGCAGAGCGCGGCAGGCGGTGACGAAGCCCTCGACCGAGCCTTCCGACAGTGCCATGTAGCCGCCGTCGATCTTCTCGCCCAAGGCGCAGGCCGCCACCAGCGCCTCTGCCCCGTCATGGCCGATCACCTTGCAATGGGCATGCGCATCCTTGAGGAAGTCCTGCGCGGACGGATGCTCGGCGATCATCGCCGCGTCATCGCCCGGCAGGATCGCCACCGCGTCGAAGAGCACCGACGGCCCGCCGCCGATCTTCTCGTCCGCCGGATGCAGCGTGCCCGCGCTGTCCCTGATGCCGCCAACCTTGGGCGCGATCAGCTTCATCATCGCGCCCTCCGCCGCCAGCGCCGCCTTCAGCGCCGAGAGGATGCCCGCATCGGCGCCGTTGCCGACCAGAACCCCGACGGTGCGCCCGGCGAAATTGTCCGGGCCGTTCTTGAGGATGCTCAGCGCGTCCGAGGTCGCCAGATCCTGCCGCGTGGGCCGCGCCGCCGGGGCGGCTTCGGGCATCTCGGGCAGGCCCAGACCGTCGCGCACTGTCTCGGCCAGATCGGCGTCGATGTTCAGCAGATGCGCCACGATCCGCGCGCGGATCTCTTCCTCGTGGCATTTCGACAGCTCGAAGATCAGCGCATTCTGGATATGGCCCTGCTCGATCTCGGTCTGGCTCAGGTAGAACTGCCGCGCCTGGCTGTAATGGTCGGCAAAGCTTTCCGGCCGCAGCCGCCGCTTCTCGCCCTCTTCCTTCACGACATAGGAGACATAGCCCTCCAGCGGATGCGCCCGCGGGCCGACGCCCCAGCCGTTCGGCTCGTAGTTCACCCGGCCCTTGCGGTTGGAGGTCTGCATGTGACCGTCCTGCTGGTAGTTGTGCACCGGACAGCCGCGCGGGGCGTTGATCGGCAGCTTGGTGAAGTTGGGCGAGCCCAGCCGCTTCAGCTGCGTATCGAGATAGGAGAAGTTGCGCCCCTGCAGGAGCGGGTCATTGGTGAAATCGATCCCCGGCACCACGTTCTGCGTGCAGAAGGCGACCTGCTCGGTTTCCTCGAAGAAGTTGTCGACCACGCGGTCGAGCGTCAGCGTGCCGACGATCTCCACCGGCACCAGCTCCTCGGGGATGATCTTGGTCGGGTCGAGCACGTCGAAGTCGAAGCTGTCGGCGAAGTCCTCGTCGAACAGCTGCACGCCCAGATCCCATTCCGGGAAGTCGCCCGCCTTGATCGCGTCCCAGAGGTCGCGGCGGTGACGGTCGGGATCGGCGCCGTTGATCTTCAGCGCCTCGTCCCAGAGCACCGACTGCAGGCCCTGCTTGGGCTTCCAGTGGAACTTCACGAAGGTCGACTTGCCGGCGGCATTGACGAAGCGGAAGGTATGCACCCCGAAGCCTTCCATGGTGCGGAAGCTTTTCGGGATCGTCCGGTCGGACATCTGCCACATCACCATGTGCATCGACTCGGGCGTCAGCGAGATGAAGTCCCAGAAGTTGTCATGCGCCGACTGCGCCTGCGGGAAGCCGCGGTCGGGGGTGGGCTTCACCGAATGGATCAGGTCGGGAAACTTGATCGCGTCCTGGATGAAGAACACCGGGATGTTGTTGCCGACCAGGTCCCAGTTGCCCTCGTCGGTGTAGAACTTCACCGCAAAGCCGCGCACGTCGCGCGCAAGGTCCACCGAGCCCTTGGAGCCCGCCACCGTCGAGAAGCGCACGAAGGTCTCCGTCACCTTGCCCTCCGACTGGAAGGGGGCGGCGCGGGTGATGTCGGTCAGGGCCTTGGTGCATTCGAAGATGCCATGCGCGCCGAAGCCGCGGGCATGGACAACACGCTCCGGAATGCGTTCGTGGTCGAAGTGGAAGATCTTTTCGCGCATCACGAAATCTTCCAGCAAGGCCGGGCCGCGCGCACCGGCGCGCAGCGTGTTCTGGTTGTCGGCGATGGTCACGCCCTGAGCGGTGGTCAGCCGGTTGTCGCCGTCGCCGGCATGCTGGTGAAACTCGCCACCGGCGCCGTAGTCGGAGACCAGGGTTTCGAAACTTCCGGGGCGGTGGGCTGGCTTGTCATCGGCCGACATTGACGGCTCCTTGCTTGGGGAAAGGGGGGAGGGCCGGGGCGCGGGGGCCCCGGGGGCTCATTCGGGATCGAAGGATTTCACCAGCGCGCAGGCCTGGTTCCACAGCGTCGCATCGCCGGGCGATGCGAGGGCATCCGAGGTCGTGGTGGTATCGGTGGAGACGGAGCTCGGGTCACGCGCGCCGCCGGTCTCGGTCGTGCCATTGGCTTCGGGCAGCTGGGCCGCCGTGTCGCCGTCGCTCGGGCCGCCCGCGCCGCCCATGGCACCCGCGTCGATCAGGAAGGCGGCGCAGTCGCGCTTTGCCTTCTGCTTTTCCTCGGGATCGAGCGCGGCCCAGCGGGTCTCGACCTCTTCGGTCGGGCGGATCTCGGTCATGGTGGCATCGGTGAAGAACACCTCGCGCACCGGCTCGTTCCAGCTCCGCGCAGAGATGTCCTCGGCGGTGCCGGTGCCGGTGGCACCGGCATCGGGCGTGCCGGGGGCGGTGGTGTCGCTGCTCTGCGCGACGACGCCCGTGGCGAGGCCGAGGCCCAGCGTGGCGGCGAGGGTCAGGGTGAGGGGCAAACGGGTCATGGGGGATCCTTTCACAAGAACTGCACAGGGTCAGGCAAGGGGGGCGCAGCCTGCGGCCCCGGGACGTGGCCTCAACCGGGCGCCGCGCCTAATGTTCCGTCGAGCGTGGCGCTTCCGCAAAGTCAGGGCCGATTGGCCGTGCGGGGCCGGACGCGCTGCCCTAGAATGAGGCGATGCCCCGCCCGGAGACCGCCATGCCCGCCAGCTTCTGCAACCGCCCCGCCGTCGCGGTGGCCGCCGATCTTCTAGGCGCGCTGCTGGTGATCCGGGGCTGCGGCGGGCGCATTGTCGAGACCGAGGCCTATGCCGCCGACGATCCCGCCTCGCACAGCTTCCGCGGGCCCGGACAGCGCAATGCCGCGATGTTCGGCCCGCCCGGCCACGCCTATGTCTATCGCTCCTACGGGCTGCACTGGTGCCTCAACGTGGTCTGCCTGCCCGGTGAGGCGGTGCTAATCCGGGCGCTGGAGCCGCTGGAGGGGGTGGAGCAGATGCAGGCGCGGCGCGGCCAGGACAACCCGCGCGCGCTCTGCTCGGGGCCGGGCAAGCTGGGGCAGGCGCTCGGCATCGACCGCGCCGACGACGGGGTGGCCTTCGATGGCGAGAGCCATGTCCTGCGCCCCGATCCGCTGCCGGAGACGGCGCGCATCGCCGGTCCGCGCATCGGCATCAGCCGCGCGGCAGAGCTCCCCTGGCGCTTCGGCCTGCGAAGCTCGGCCTTCCTCAGCCGCCGGTTCTGAGGGCGGCGGCGGGGAACATTCCGCCGCCATCCGCGCTTTTTACCCAGAGGCGGCACGACCGCCCGAGCAACGCAGGAGTCGCAGATGACCCTTATCCTAGGCCCGAACGATCCTCCGACCGACCCGCCGATCAGCCCGCCCGATCCGGACCCGATGCCCGATCCCGGCCCGGATCCCTATCCCGATCCGATGCCGGACCCGGACCCGATCCCGGCAGGCGATCCGCCGATGCCCAACCCGGGCGAGCAAACGCCGCCGATCTATTCCTGAGACGACCGAAGGGCGGGGATTTCCCCGCCCTCTCTTTTTGCGCCCCCGTCAGAGCAAAGAAAAAGGGCGGGGAAAATCCCCGCCCGTTCCCCGGCCTGATCTTGGATCAGACGTTGTACTTCGGCTTCGACGCATCCGTGCTGCCGACGCCCGAGGCCCCGACCGGCTTGCCGAAATCCGACTTGCCCGCTTCGGTCTTGCCCGTCTCGGACTTGCCCGCTTCGGACTTGCCCGTCTCGGTCTTGTTCGCATCGGCCTTGGCATCGCCATGCAGCACCGGATCGACCTGATCCTTGGCTTCCTGCACCGCGGCATCGGCCACGCGCTCCAGCTTCGAGACGACCGTCTCGCCCTTCTCCGGCACCAGACCTTCATCGCGCGCCGCATCCACGGCGGCGTCATAGGTCTGATGCGCGGCGCTCATCGCCCGTTCGCGCAGTTCCGACGACGCGACCTTCGCCTCGTCGAGCAGGCTGTCGCGGTAGTCGCCCATCATCCGGTCTTCCGTCCGGGTGCGGGGCAGGGCGGCGCCGATCACGGCCCCGAGCACCACCGCGGCGGCACCGATCAGCAGCGGCTGCTGCTCCATCGTGGCCGACACGCTGTCGCGGGCGTGGCTGGCGCGGTCATAGGCGGCATGACGCATGTCGCTCGCCCGGTGACGCAGGTCGTCGGCGCGGTGACGCAGCCCGTCGGCCCGCTCACCCATGCTCTCGCGCAGGTGCTGGGCGCGGTCATAGGCGCTGTCGCGCATCGCCCCCGAGCGTTCCGACACGTCGTCGGCATAGCGCCCGGCAGAATCCCGCGTGCCGCTCAGCGTCGACGAGATCTTCTCGCCCGCCGCCGAAGCCGCATGGCTGACGCTGTCCGCTGCGCCCGAAACGGCACCAACGACCCGGTCGATCACGCCGCTGCGCTGGCCGCGCTCGTCACGCCAGTCGCGCGAGGCGCTGCTTCCGGAGTAGGGCTCATAGCTGCCCGAACGGCCGCGGTAGCCGTCGTAATCGACGCGGCGCGGACGATCCTTGCCGCCCGAGTTGCTCAGCGCGAGCCAGGCCAGCCCGAGGCCGATCATGCCGAGGGCGACGGGGTTCTCGCGCACTTGGCGCCCGGCGCTGTGCAGCGCGCTGCGGGCATCCTCGATGCCGATGAACTGGCCCACATCGTCGATCACCTGATTGACCGACATGCGGTCCTTCAGCGCGTCCAGCGTGCTTTCCACGCTGGCCCGGCGGGCTTCGACTTCGCGTTCAAGATGGTCTGCGGTATCGCTCATCAGATTTGCTCCCGTGCAAGCCGTGCATCACGGCTGGTTTGTTCGATGGTGCGTTCAGGCACCAGATTGGCCGCGCTCATGCTCTTCTTGCCGCGCAGGATCAGCATCGCGCCGATCAGCGCCAGCACAGCACCCACGATGGTGGCGGCCCAGGCCGGCCCGACCCAATGGGCCAGCAGCACCACGAGGGCCTGTACCAGCACCAGAAGGGCCACCAGCAGAAGGATGCCGCCAGCGGCGATCATCTCGGCACCGACCGCCATGGTCTTGCCGGCTTCCATCAGCTCGGCCCGCACCAGCTTGCCTTCGGTGCGCACCAGACCGGAGAGGTCGCGGATCAGATCGCCGAGCAGGTCCGCGATGGACCTGCCCCCGTTCAGCGGCTCGCGCTCACGATTTTCCATCTTTGGCTCCCGGGGTCGTGGCGGGCTTGGTGAACCCCGCGGTGCCGGAACCCGCGCCCAGGTTCGACACGCCACCGGCCTGGGCACCGCCCGGCTGGCCGACGCCACCCTGACCGTAGCTCAGATCGCGCGCGCCACCCGGAACCGAGCTCGGCGTCGCCGAAGGCTGGCCGGTGCCCGAGGGCAGGTCTTCGTGACGGCCGCTGCCATAGGCGGCGGTGTCGGGACGTGCGCCCGGCTGGGCGGCGCCCGATTGGCCATAGCTCGGCTCGTGGCCCTTGGGCCCACGGTGCAGCACGGCGGGGCGCTCGGTCTGGTCGCGGTCATAGTCGTCCTCGTCCCAGAACCCGCGGCTGCGCGTGCTGCCCGAGTTGCTGGCGACAAGGAAGCGGCCCGCGGCAAGACCGGCCAGAAGCGCGCCAGCGATGAACAGCGTCGGGTTCTCGCGGCCATAGCGCGACAGGTTGCGACCGATGTCCTCGGCGGACTGATACTTCAGCCGGTCGGCCATGTCCTCGATGGTATTCACCGCCTGATGCACCATGCGCGGTGCGGCGGGGGCATCCTCGTTCTTGTCCAGATCGTCGGCGGCCTTGCGCATCGCATGCGCCACGCCTTCCAGACCTTCGCAGAACATGCCCTTGCGCTTGTCGATCTCGTCCATCATCAGGCTCTGCACGCTGCGGCCAGCCTTGGACGCCTCGCTGCGGGCCTTGTCGGCGGCGCTGTGCAGGCCGGCCTTGGCTTCGTTCATCTCGCGACGCGCGGCGTCCTTGGCCTGATCTGCGAGGCCCGGACGCGATTGCGATCCACCGGCATCTGCCGTGCCCGGCTTCGTCTTATCGGTTTGCATGCTCATCTCCTCGCGTAAAATGGGAAGGGTCTCAGCGACCCGGCTCGGCAGTAAAACAGGGGGTGCCGGGGATTTGTTCCGCAGCCCTCCGGCGTTAAAAAACGGGAACCGAGCGGGTTTCGCGGCGTTCGCGGCCTCGACCCGCGTCCCGCGCGCGAGATGGGGGGAAAGCCGCCGCCCGCAGCGCCCGGGCGCAGGGAACGAAGCCCGGGGCAGGCGGGTTGAGGCGGGCAACCAACTTCAGGAGCTTTCCCATGTCCGATATGGACCTCGCCCAGAACGACCCCAAATCGCTGCTCTGGAAAGAGCTGAAAGACCTCCGTGCCGGGATGCTCGGCATCGTCGGCTCGGGCCAGCATTTCCAGCCGATGTCGCATCACGTCGATGAGCCGGGCCGCAAGCTCTGGTTCCTGACCAAGCGCAGCACCGATCTCTTCAAGGCGATCCAGCCCGGCAGCGTCGCGCATTTCGTGGTGATCTCGAAGGCGCAGGACTTCCACGCCTGCATGTCCGGTCCGATCGTCGAGCAGATGGACCGCGCCATGCTCGAAGAGATGTGGAATCCGGTGGTCGCTGCCTGGTTCGACGAGAAGACCGATCCGGATCTCGCGATGATCGTCGTCACCCTCGACAGCGCCGCGCTCTGGGCCTCGACCTCCAGCACCACGCGCTTCGCCTACGAGATCGCCAAGGCCAACATGACCGACAGCGATCCCGATGTCGGCGTCCACAACGTCGTGAGCTTCGGCTGAGGGAACTTTGACCGGCGACGCGGGTTCCGCCCGATGTCACCAAGGGAGAGACAGCAATGGAATTCCTTCTTGCGATCGTCGTCTTCGGCGGGATGCTCGCGGTCTGCCTGATCGGCTTCACCACGGCCTCCCGTTCCGCCGCCAAGCTGAACCCGGTGGGCAGCTTCGGCCCCTCCTATGCCGACCGGAAAGCCTACCAGCCGGAGCGCTCTCCGGCCCGCAGCGACGCCCCGGCGCATGATGCCTTGGCCCAGGTCGCCCAGACCCAGGAACATCCGATCCTGCAGGCCACCGAAGCCAAGCCGCGCCCGGTCAAGAACCAGCCCGGCAAGCTGATGTGACGCGACGTCGTCAGCCGTGAACCGAGGGAGCGCAGTCTTCGAAAGAAGGCTGCGCTTCTTGGCTTTAAGGGCCGTGCAGCCGCAGCATTCCCTTCGCACCTGCAGCAACAAACCCGGCGCTCCCCCTTGCCGAACCGACTTTACCAGTCATATACCATCCATGTGGATGGCAAGGGGATGATCCGATGTCGAGCAACATGCAGGAACTGCGCCCCCGGGCGCCCGAGAGCGAGAAGATCACCATCAATCTCGGCTATGTCGATCTCGGCCGCATCGACCTTCTGGTGCAGGAGGGCTTCTACTCCAACCGCACCGACCTGATCCGCAGCGCCATCCGCAACCTGCTCGACCGGCACGGCGATCAGGTGGAGAAATCCGTCGCCCGCCACCAGCTCGACCTCGGCCTGCGCGCCTATTCCCGCGCCGATCTCGAGGCCGTCGAGGCCGCGGGCGAGGTGCTCCACATCCAGGTGCTCGGCCTCGCCATCATCGCCCGCGACGTCCCGCCGGATCTCGCCCGCGCCACCATCGCCAGCCTCCACGTCCTCGGCTCGCTGCAGGCCAGCCCCGAGGTGCGTGCAGCCCTCTCCGACCGTATCCGCTGAAAGGATCAGCCCCATGAACCCGAAAATGGCGGAAGCCACCCGCCTGACCCGAGAGGGCCGTCTCAGCGAAGCCATGGAAGTCATCCGCGGCGCCATGGGCGGCACTCCCGCCGCCCCCACCGCTGCCGCAGCCCGCCCCACCGACCCCGACGTGATCGACCTCGCCCCGCCCGGCGCCGCCTCGAAGGCCTGGTCGCTCCGCCCCAAAGCGACGCCGAAATCCCGCGGCCTCACCACCCACAGCTTCGCCGCCGCCCAGGGCCAGCGTGCCTACTGCCTCTACGTCCCCGCCGGCCATGACGGCCCGCTCCCCCTCGTCGTCATGCTGCACGGCTGCACCCAGAACCCCGAGGATTTCGCCGCCGGCACGCAGATGAACGCGCTGGCCGACGAGCTCGGCTTCGTCACCGTCTGGCCCGAACAGCCGCAGGCCGCCAACATGCAGCGCTGCTGGAACTGGTTCAACACCGCCGACCAGCAGCGCGATCAGGGCGAACCCGCGCTCATCGCCGGCATCACCCGCGAGGTCATCGCCGCCCAGAACATCGACCCCGCCCGGGTCTATGTCGCCGGCCTCTCGGCCGGAGGCGCCACCGCCGCCATCATGGGCGCGACCTATCCCGATCTCTACACCGCCATCGGCGTCCATTCCGGCCTCGCCCATGGTGCCGCCACCTCCGTCGCCTCCGCCTTCCAGGCCATGCGCCAGGGCGGGGCGGGCAGCGGCAGCCGCAAGATGCCCGCCATCGTCTTCCACGGCGACCGCGACACCACGGTGAGCCCGGTGAACGGCGCGCAGGTGCTGGCGCAATTCACCCCGCCCGCCGACGCCACCCTGACCGAGCGCGCGGAGACCGGAACCTCCGCCGGCGGCATGGCCTTCACCCGCACCGTCCATGCCGATGCCGGGGGCATCCCGCGCGCCGAGCACTGGGTGCTGCACGGCGCGGGCCACGCCTGGTCGGGCGGCAGCGCCGAGGGCAGCTACACCGCCCCCACGGGCCCCGACGCCAGCCGCGAGATGCTGCGCTTCTTCCTCGCCCAGGCCCCCGCGGACTGACAGGGGGCACCGCAGGGCCCCCCCCCGCGAGGCGCCGCCCCCAGCGGCGCCCGCAGACCTGCAGCGGCGCCGCCCCCAGCGGCGCCCACAAATCTACAGCGGCGCCGCCCCCGGCGGCGCCCGCAGGCCCACAGCGTCGCCACCCCGCAAACCCGTTGCCGCAGCGTCCCGTCCCGGCTAGGCTCTCTCCCGTGCCAGTGCCAGCGGACAATGCCCATGCCAAACCCCGCGCCCGATCCCGTGCCCGACCCGCTCCCGCCGCCGCTCGCCTCGCCCGAGAAGACCCTCGTGGTCCGCGCCCTGAGCCTCGTCGAGCATGGTCTCCTGATCTTCGTCGCCCTGATGACCCTCGCCGCCACCGCGGTGGAGATCGGCTCGATCCTCGAGAACCGCACGGTCGGCCTCGGCGACATCCTCCTGATGTTCCTCTACACCGAGGTCATCGCCATGGTCGCCGTCTTCTACACGGGCACGGGCCTGCCTTTCGTCTACCCAATCTTCATCGCCATCACCGCGCTCGCCCGGCTGATCGTGCTGCAGGGGAAGGACATGGACCCGCAGAACATCGTGCTGGAGGCCTCGGCCATCCTGCTGCTCTCGATCGCGGCGGTGGTGCTGATGCGGGGGACGCGGGGGTAAAACAATCCTCCAGATCGACCCATCTTAAGTCACTCGCATAATGTTGAGCCAGTCGTCGTGGATCCGTCTCGGCAGTGAGGAAACGCTTCTGGCATTGCCAAAAACATCAAACAGCTTTCCAAATTGCTTGGCCTCGTCAGGATCATCTATCTTTCCCTTTTGAACTATATAAAGCCATAGTGTGAACTGCAGGTACCTTGCATGGTCATAGTCGGGGTTTGCATCCCCGTTTTGCAGGTAATGCGCTAGAACTAGTTGGGTTGCACCGAAGTAACTTTCCAGTTCAACTTTGCTGACAGTGCTGTTAAGAAACTTCGGGAAAAGATCTGGGAAAGAAGTCTTTGTGACAATCAGTGTCGCTAATACGCAGTTCCAGCCAAATAGGTATTCTTGCTTCAGAACGGCTTCTGGCAAGAGAGAAATTGCAGACAGCATTTTTCCAATATCCCGAATGGCTATTGGATGGAGTGCCGACACGAGTCTTAGGTGATTAGTCAGGGTATCTAGTAGAAGCGGTGGCGTCTCCATCAGCCTTCCCATATGCTCGGCATATTTTATGACAGAAGAAACGCGTTTATCATTACCGACATGCTCAGGTAGGTTGCAGCTGAAGCTGATGAACTTTCCAAGATATGCCTTCGCGTCGATGCTACCACCATAGCGCGCCTTTACACTATTCTCCAATGCCAGAAGATTGACTCCCATCACGAAATGCAGCCGAGGCACATTAAAGAAATGTTTGATGATCTCAAGAATTTCCAATGCATAGTCGGGGCGGCACCTGTCCAGCTCGTCAACGACTATAACAAATGGCTTAATCTGTTGCTCTTGCCCTGCACCTTCGGTCATTAGAGCAGTGAGTGCCGAGCGAAATTCTTCCATTGCGGCACGGCGACCTTCCTCTCTTTGCCAAAAGCCCTGTAGCGCCACGTCGGCTTCGCCTTTTGCCGACTCTACTACTGCATCCCCCAAATCACCTAAAGCTTCGGTAGCTCCAAACGATGCCACAGATAAACCAATGCGCGCGATTGGGCGGAAGAATTTCAAGGCAACCGCCTTAACTCTGTCGAGGTTCGGTTTGCTTGCAGCGGGTAGGCGCTCAGCCAAGGCACCGACAAGAGCGATTAGGGGATCATCAAGGTAGTCGTGCGAGAATGCGTCAAAATAGAGCGTTGTCGCCGTTCCACCGTTTTGTAGTGTATGCGCTCCTACCCATCGCTTTAAAAAGTGGGACTTACCAGTTCCCCATCGTCCGTCGAGGGCCACGACAAGTGGATCCTCTATTCGTTCAAGCACCTCTGAAAGTGCCTTGCTTACTGAGCCACGGTCGAGGATATCATCGTTGAATCCTTGATTGTAGAGATCGACACTTTCCTCAGGGGGCAAGAACTTCATTTTCTTTCCTGTCGCTACTATTTTCAGACGGTGCTTTGCGCGGGCACTCTATGTGCGGTTCAATCACTAATATTTAGTGAATATCTGAAAAATAAAACATAAATTTCAACCACTTACCCTCATTTTCACGCGTGAAAATCACACCCCCGCCTCGGGAAACATCGCCCGCATCGCTCCCGGCTCGGCGGCGCAGACCCCCCGTTCGGTGATCAGCCCCGTCACCAGCGAAGCCGGGGTCACGTCGAAAGCCGGGTTCCGCGCCGGTGTCCCGTCCGGCGAGATCTGGACCGAGATCACCCGCCCCGACCCGTCCTTGCCCTGGACATGCGTCACCTCTGCCCCCGACCGCTCCTCGATCGGGATCTCCCGCACCCCGTCCCGCACCGTCCAGTCGATGGTGGGCGAGGGCAGCGCCACATAGAACGGCACCCCGTTCGCCTTGGCCGCCAGCGCCTTCAGATAGGTGCCGATCTTGTTGCAGACGTCGCCATTCGCCGTGGTCCGGTCCGTGCCCACGATCACCAGATCCACCTCGCCATGCTGCATCAGATGCCCGCCGGCATTGTCCACGATCAGCTCGTGGCTCACCCCGTGCGAGGCCATCTCCCAGGCCGTGAGCAGCGCCCCCTGATTGCGCGGCCGGGTCTCGTCGACGAAGACATGCACCCCGATCCCCGCCTCGAGCGCGTGATAGATCGGCGAGGTCGCCGTCCCCCAATCCACCGTGGCAAGCCAGCCGGCGTTGCAATGGGTCAGGATATTGACCGGCCCGGCCTTCCGCGCCGCGATCCGGGTGATGATCTCCAGCCCCGCCACCCCGATCCGCCGGTTGATCTCCACATCCTCGTCGCAGATCGCCGCCGCCCGCCCCGCCGCCGCCGCCGCCCGCTCGGCCGGGGGGAGCGGCGCCAGCACCCGCCGCATCTCGTCGAGCGCCCAGCGGAGGTTGATCGCCGTGGGGCGCGTCGCGTGCAGCACCTCCCAGGTCTCGGCCAGCGACGCATCCGACGGGTCCGCCGCCATCTGCACCGCCATCCCCCAGGCCGCCGTCGCCCCGATCAGCGGCGCCCCCCGCACCCACATGTCACGGATCGCCGTGGCGAACTCCCCCCGCTCCCGCAGGGAGACGATGCGGAACTCATGCGGAAGCCAGCGCTGGTCGATGATGCGGACCTCGCCCTCCTCGACCCAGATGGAACGGAACGGGGTGCCATTGATCTTCACGGGGAGCCTCCAGCCAGAGCGGCGGCAAGGGCGCCGCCCCGCCAGAAGGCCCACCCCGCGCCCGCCCGTCAAGCCCCCGCCACCGCGACCATGCGCCCCTCCGGGCGCAGATACTGATGCCCCACCTCGCGCGACCGCAAAGGTCGTGCCGCGGCAGCGCCGTCCGAGGGGGCTCGATGCCCCCGAGGGCGGCACCCCCGGGCGGCTACATCACCGCGCCCATCTGCCACGGCACGAATTCCGCCCCGCCGAAGCCCAACTCCTCCGACTTCGTCTGCTCGCCCGAGGCCACGCGCAGAAAGAGCTCGAAGATCTCGCGCCCCTTCGCCTCCAGCGTCACACCCTCGGTGACGATATCGCCGCAGTTGATGTCCATGTCCTCTGCCAGCCGGGTGAACATCTCGGAATTGGTCGCGAGCTTGATGCAGGGCGTCGGCTTGTAGCCGGAAACCGAGCCGCGCCCGGTGGTGAAGGCGATCAGGTTGGCCCCCGAGGCGATCTGGCCGGTCACCGAGCAGGGGTCGTAGCCGGGGCTGTCCATGAAGACGAAGCCGCGCTCGGTGATCGGCTCGGCAAAGCGGTAGACCTGGGTCAGCGGCGCGGTGCCGCCCTTGGCCACGGCGCCGAGCGATTTCTCGAGGATGGTGGTCAGCCCGCCCTTCTTGTTGCCGGGGGAAGGGTTGTTGTCCATCTCGCCCCCGTTGCGGGCGGTGTAGTCCTCCCACCAGCGGATCCGGTCGAGGATCTTCTGCCCGACCTCAGGGGTCACCGCGCGGCGGGTGAGCAGGTGTTCGGCCCCGTAGATCTCGGAGGTCTCGGACAGGATGGTGGTGCCGCCGTGCGCGACGAGGAGGTCGGAGGCGACGCCGAGTGCCGGGTTGGCGGTGATGCCGGAATAGCCGTCGGAGCCGCCGCATTGCATGCCGATCACCAGATGCTCGAGCCCGGCGGGCTGCCGGGTGGCGCGGTTGGCCACCTCGGCCATTTCGCGCAGCACCTCGAGCCCGCGCTCGATGGTCTTGCGGGTGCCGCCGGTTTGCTGGATGGTCATGTAGCGGAAGTTGCCATCGGCCCGCATCCGCCCGGCCCCGATCAGGTCGGGGATCTGCATGACCTCGCAGCCGAGGCCGACGAGCAGGATGCCCGCGAAATTCGGGTTGCGGGCATAGCCCTGCAGGGTGCGGAACAGCGTGTCGTAGCCTTCGTCCTTGCCCGACATGCCGCAGCCGGTGCCATGCACGATGGGCACCACCCCGTCGACATTCGGGAAGGCTTCGAGCCAGCCGGGTTTCTCGGCGGCCTCGGCGATGAAGCGGGCGACCGAGCCGGAGCAGTTCACCGAGGTGAGGATGCCGAGGTAGTTGCGGGTCCCGACCGAGCCATCGGCGCGGTGATAGCCCAGAAAGCTGCACGGGGCTGCGGGCGCGGGCAGGGGGCGGATGTCGCTGGCGAATTCGTGCCGCTCCTCATGCCCGCCCATGCCGAGATTGTGGCTGTGGACGTGATCACCCGCCGCGATGTCCCGGGTCGCCTGACCGATGATCTGGCCGTAGCGCCGCACCAGCGCGCCTGCGGCCAGGGCCCGGGCGGCGATCTTGTGGCCGCGCGGGATGGCGGCGGCGGTGACGCAGCCTTCGAGCGCCGTGCCGGGCGGCAGGTCCTTCAGTGCGATCAGGACACTGTCTTCGGGATGCAGGCGGAGCGCGTCGGCTGTCATGGCGGGACCGGAAGTTGGGAATTGGTAATATGGTAATATGCCAGTTGTCACCTTCCCGCAATCTTCAGGCGAGGCGCTCGTGCAGGAGACCGGCGGCCTCGAGATCGGACCAGAGACCGGCAGGCATCTCCGCCTCGGCGGCGATCAGGTTGCCCTTCATCTCGGTCACGCTCTGCACCCCGGGGATCACCGAGAGCACGGCGGGATGGCGCAGCGGGAACTGGAAGGCGGCCTCGAACATCCGCACGCCATAGCGATCGCAGATCGTGTGGATCTGCGCCACCCGGTCGAGGATCGGCTGCGGCGCGGCGCTGTAGTTGAAGGGCGCGCCCGGCTTGGCGCCGGTGGCGAGGATGCCCGAATTGTAGGGCGCGCCGATCACCACGCCGATGCCGCGCTCCTGCGCCAGCGGCAGGAAACGCTCGCCCGCGGTCTGGTCGAGCAGCGTGTAGCGCCCCGCCAGCAGGAAGAGATCGACATCGCCGCGCTCGGCCAGCCAGAGACAGGGTTCGACCTCGTTCACCCCGGCGCCGAAGGCACGGATCGCGCCTTGGTCCCGCAGCGCGAGAAGCGCGCGGTAGCCGCCGGCAAGGAAGGCGTGAAGCCGCTCCTGCAGCGCCGCCTCGGAGCCATGGGCGCGGCTGTCGAGGTCATGGGCATAGAGGATGTCGATCCGGTCGAGCCCGAGCCGCTGCAGCGAGGCCTCGAAGCTGCGCATCACCCCGTCATAGCTGTAGTCGAAGACCGTGTGTTCCGTCGCGTCATCGACGAAGGGGCCTTCCTTCTGCCGCGTGCCGCGGGGCAGGGGCTCAAGCAGGCGGCCGACCTTGGTCGAGACGAGGAAGCTGTCGCGGGGTCTCGTCTGCAGGAAGGCGCCGAGGCGGCGTTCGGAAAGCCCGTGGCCGTAGAGCGGCGCCGTGTCGAAATGGCGCAGGCCGCCGGCCCAGGCTTCGGCCAGCACCGAGGCGGCCTCGCCGTCGGAGATGGCGCGGTAGAGATTGCCGATCGGTGCGCCGCCGAAACCGAGCTCGGTGAAGCCGAGGCGGGCGCCGCCGGGGCGGTCGAGATGTCGCTGGGTGAGTGGCATGGCATCCTCCGTCTTTTCCGCAGTCTAGGGAGCTTTTCCCCGGGTTGCACCCGGTACGCGGTCGCAAGGTCGTCACGGGCAAGGATCTTGAGAAAGATCCTTGCAAAATCCTTGTGAAGGATTTTGCCCGCGCCCTGCCGGATCTGGTGCGCCGGGCGGATCTGGTGCATGTCTCGATGCATCAATTCGGGGAGGACAGGATGCTCAAAGGTCTCGATCCGCGGCTCAATGCCGAGGTGCTCTATGCGCTGCGTGCCATGGGGCATGGCGATGTGCTGGTGATTGCCGACACCAACTTTCCGGCGGATGCCATCGCGCGGCAGACCGCCTTCGGCGAGCTATTGCGGATGGACAACCTGACCGCCGCCGAGGCGGTGGAAGCTGTGCTCTCGGTGCTGCCGCTCGACACTTTCGTCGAGGATTTCGCCGGGCGGATGGAAGTCGTCGGCGCGGCCGAGGAGCGGCCGGCGGTGCAGATCGAGGTGCAGGCGAAGATCGACGCCGCCGAGGGGCGGGCGCGGGAGATGGTCTCCGTCGAGCGCTTCGCCTTCTACGAGCAGGCGAAGGCGGCCTATGCGGTGATCCAGACCGGGGAGCGGCGGTTCTACGGCTGCTTCCTGCTGCGCAAGGGGGTCATTCCGCCTGAGGAGTGAAGGATGCGCCGGGGGCTTCTGGCAGAGCCTCCGGCGGGGATATTTGGGCGAAGATGAAGCCGCGGTTCCGGTTCGGGCGGCTCAGGCCAGCGGGATGGCGGCGATGGCGCGCAGCAGGGCGGGGGTGGCTTCATCCACCAGCGCCTCGTAGGCGGCGGCTTTCTCGGAGGTGAAGTGGTTGGCGTCGGAGAGCAGGTTCACCGTGCCGACCACCGCGCCATCGCCGCGCTTGATCGGGATGTTCATCGCCGAATGGCAGCCGAGCGCGTTGATCAGCTCGTGATCCGGGAAATAGGGTGCGAAGGCGGCGGTGGTGTTGGCGACGAAGCTCTTGCCCTCGCCGATCACCAGCCGGCTCCAGTCGTCCTCGACCATCGGCTTGGTGCCGGAGGTCGGGTAGTCGATCGGATGTGAGGTATAGGCGCGGCGGAACAGATGCGCCTCGGGGTCGTGGACGGTGACGGTGAAGAGCTTGGTGCCCAAAGCCGCGGCGGCGGCGTGCAGATCGGCGAAGGCGTCGGCCATGTCAGTACTCCAATACGATCACGTCGCGGGCGGAGAAGCTGACTTCGGCAGCGTCGCCGACCTGCGGCGGCGGAGTGTCCGCCCGGTTGAAGGTATCGAGAGCCACCTTGGTTCCGGCGGCCTCCACCTCGATGCGGATCACCGAGCCGTGGAAGTTCACCGCACGGATCACCGCGGGCAGCGTCACCTCGCGGCCGATGGCGCGGCCGAGATGCAGCGCCTCGGGACGAAAGGCGAGACCGATACGGTCGCCCTTGGCGGGCTCGACCGCCGCTGGAAGCTGCACCGGGGTGCCGCCGACCGAGACCCGGCCCGCCGCCGCATCGGTCACGTCGGCGCTGAAGGTGTTCAGCGTGCCGACGAAATTGGCGACGAACTTGGTGGTGGGCTTGTTGTAGATGTCGAAGGGGGTGCCGACCTGTTCGGCGATGCCGCCGTTCATCACCACGATGCGGTCCGACATCGACAGCGCCTCTTCCTGATCGTGGGTCACGAAGATGGTGGTGATGCCGAGCCGCTGCTGGATCTCGCGGATCTGGCTGCGCAGGCTGACGCGGATCTTGGCGTCGAGCGCCGAGAGCGGCTCGTCGAGCAGGAGCACGCGCGGGCGCACGGCGAGGGCGCGGGCGAGGGCCACGCGCTGCTGCTGGCCGCCCGACATCTGGAACGGATAGCGGTCGCCCAGATCGTGCAGGCCGATCAGCGAGAGCATTTCCTTCACCCGGTCGGCGATCTCGGCCTTGCCGACACCCGCGACCTTGAGCCCGAAGGCCACGTTCTGCGAGACGGTCAGGTTGGGAAACAGCGCATAGGCCTGGAACACCATGCCGATCTTGCGGGGATTGGGGCCGAGCCGGACCACGTCCTTGCCCTCGATGTGGATCGCGCCGCTGTCGGGGGTCTCGAAGCCGGCGACCATGCGCAGCACCGTGGTCTTGCCGCAGCCCGAGGGGCCGAGCAGCGAGACGAACTCGCCCTTCTCGACGCTGAGGTTGAAGTCCTTCACCACGCGCAGCGGGCCGAAGGATTTCTCCAGATGGGATATTTCGAGAAAGGACATCAGCGCGGCGCTTTCGTATAGGTGGTGAAGCGGTTGGCGAGCTGGATCAGCCCCATGCAGCCCCAGGTGATGACGAAGGTGATGACCGACAGCGCGAAGGGCTCGTAGGGCTTGTTGGCGCCGATGCGCTGCAGGTAGGGGCCGAAGGCGGGGCGGTCGAGCAGGGCCGCGAGGGTGAACTCGCCGATGACGATGGCAAAGGTCAGGAAGGCGCCCGACAGCACCGCGACCAGCACGTTGGGCAGGATGATCCGGCCGAGGATGGTCGTCCAGCCCGCGCCGAGGCTCTGGGCGGCCTCGGTCAGGGTGGCGACGTCGATCGTGCGCAGGCCGGTGTCGACGGCGCGATACATGTAGGGCAGGGCGAGGGTGGTATAGCCCGCGGCCAGGAGGAAGTTGGTGCCCATGACGGTGCCGGTCAGCGGCAGCCAGCTCGAGGTGTTGTAGAGCCGGATGTAGCCGAAGACGATGACGATGGCCGGGATCACCAGCGGCAGGAGGGTGATGAACTCGACATAGGGCCGGGCGGCGGGCAGGCGCAGCCGGACCCAGAAGGCGGTGGGCAGCACGAGGAAGACGCCGAGGGCGATGGTCACCAGCGCCATGCTGACCGAATAGAGGAAGGTCTGCTGGAATTCGGGATCGGCGATCACCTTGGCATAGGCGTCGAGCGAATAGACCCCGCGCCGGGCGCGCAGCGAGAATTCGGTGAGGCCGATCAGCGGCAGGGCGAAGTAGCCCAGACCGAAGAGCAGGGCAAACCAGCCGGTGAGACGGGTCCAGAGGCTCATTTCAGCCACCTTTCCGACCGCGCGCGCAGCCAGATGTAGAGGACATTGGCGGCGGCGGTGACCACGATCATGCCGAAGGCCATGGCATAGCCCAGATGCGGATTGCCCAGCACGTCGCCGCGGATCTGCGCATAGAGCTGGATCGGCACGATGTTGAGCGCCGAGCCGGTGAGGGCGATGGCGGTGGCGACCGCGCCGAAGGCATTGGCGAAGAGCAGTGCCAGCGTGCCCAGAAGCGAGGGGAAGAGGATCGGGAAGGCGACCATGCGCCAGTACTGGAAGCCGCTGGCCCCGAGGATCGACGCCGCCTCGCGCCACTCGCGCTTCAGCCCTTCCAGCGCCGGGGCGATGATCAGGATCATCAGCGGGATCTGGAAGAAGAGATAGGTGATGGTCAGGCCCCAGAAGGACAGGAGGTTGAAGCCGAGATCGCGGCTCAGCACGATGCCGAACTCGGTCCGCAGCCACAGCGTCACCAGACCGGCGGGGCCGAGCGTGGCGAGAAAGGCGAAGGCCAAAGGCACGCCCGCGAAGTTGGACGCGACGCCGGAGAAGGTGAGGAGCGGCGCGCGGATCCATTTCGGCACCGCGCCGAAGGTCACGGCGGCCGCCATGCCGAAGCCGATGAGGCAGCCGAGCACCGCCGAGGTGAAGCTGACCTTGATCGAGATCCAGTAGGAGGAGGGGATCGTGCCGGTATTCAGATCGCGGATGTTCTGCAGCGTGAAGCTGCCGTCACGGGTCTGGAAGGCGCCGATGACGATATGCATCGTCGGCAGGATCAGGAACAGCAGCGAAAACAGCAGGAAAGGCAGCAGCCCGAGCCAGTTCATCGGCAGGCGCCATCGTTTCCGGCCGGGCAGGGGCTCTGGCATGGGGGCGGTCCTTGGGGAAAAGACAGCCGCCCCGGCACGGGACCGGGGCGGCGGACAGGCTTGGCGCGTTACTGGACGTTGGCGCCGACGACCTGATCCCAGCCGGCAGTGACGGCGGCCTTGTTGGCGTCGACCTCTTCCAGCGTCGGGAAATAGGCAGCCTCGTAGGAGGCGGCCGGCGGCAGGGCGTCGATCAGCTCCTGCGGAACCTTGCCGTCCTTGACCATGGCGTTGAAGCGGGCCGGGTGGCAGTAGCCCTTCAGCCAGAGGTTCTGGCCCTCGTCGCTGTAGATGTACTCCATCCAGAGCTTCGCGGCGTTCGGATGCGGCGCATAGGCCGAGATGCCCTGCACGTAGACGCCGGCGAGCACGCCCGATTTCGGCACGACGATCTCGACCGGCGGGTTGCCGGCCAGTTCGTCACGCGCGGCGAGGGCGTTGTAGTCCCACATCACGGTGATCGGGGTGGCGCCCTGAGCCAGCGTGCCGGCCTTGCCGATGACCGGCACGAAGTTTCCTGCGGTGTTCATCTCGCCGAAGTATTCGAGCCCGGCCTTGCCGGCTTCTTCGCCCGCCGCGGCACCCTTGCTGAGACCGGCGGCCAGCACCGACAGGATCGCCTGGTTCGAGGCGCGCGGGTCGCCCGCGAGCGCCACCTGACCGGCATATTCCGGCTTCAGGAGGTCAGCCCAGTCGGTCGGCGCGGTTTCGACCAGATCCTTGTTCACGATGAAGGACATGACGCCGTAGTAGTCGCCATACCAGTAGCCGTCGGCGTCCTTGATGTTCTCGGGGATCTCGTCCCAGGTCGAGACCTTGTAGGGCTGCAGCAGGCCTTCGGCCTTCATCGCCGGGCCGTAGGCTAGGCCCACGTCCACGACGTCGGGCGCCTGCGGGCCGGTGTTGCCCTTGTTGGCCTTCACGGCCTCCACCTCGTCTGCCGAGCCCGCATCGGGGTTCAGCTCGTTCACGGTGATCTCGGGGTATTTCGCCTTGAAGCCGGCGATGACCTCGCCGTAGCCGCACCAGCTGTGCGGCAGGGCGATGGTGGTCAGCATGCCTTCGGCCTTCGCGGCGGCCACCAGCTCGTCCATGCTCTGCGCCGAAGCCGCGACGCCGCTCAGCATCGACAGGATGCTGACCGATGCGACCAGTCCGTATTTCACACTCATGATAGTCTCCCGATTGGATAACAGAGGATGCCGTTCTCTCCGCGCCGATCGCCCTGACCTGCCGTGGCGGCATTTGTAACAATCAGGTAACGGGGCGACGCGGATTCTTGCAAGCTGTCTAGTTGGCTCAGGTAACAATTTTTTCACAGAAAAGCGCGTTTGTAACGAAAGCGTCCTTCGGGCTGGGCGCCTGAAATGCCAGAGAAAATTGACGAGGCATGCGGTTCGGGCTGCGGCGAGCGCGCAGAAACGAAAGGAAAGCGCGCAAGGGGTTCCGGGGAGCCGTGAAAGGTGCGGCGATTCCGTCGATTTGGGGCTGGTCGGGAGGGGCGTCGGCCTCCTCGGCTTGGCTCTGAACCCGCCCGGAACCCTCCGCCTACCGGGCGCGTTGGCCCCGGCAGATGACGGAGAGAAGATGACCCGGCGCCAGACCTCCCTTTTCGTGCTGGGCTTTACGCTCACCCTGCTGACGCTCGTCGCCGCCGACGTGCTGCTGGTGATCTTTGCCGGGCTGCTGTTCGCGGTGTTCCTGAGCGGGGGCGGCGATCTTCTGGCGCGGCTCACCGGGCTTTCGCGCGGGTGGAGCATCGGGCTCTTCATCCTGATCCTGCTCTTCGCCTTCGGCGGCGCCTTCGTGGCCTTCGCCCCGGCGGCGATGCAGCAGTTCGACGAGCTGGCCTCGCAGCTGCCCAAGTCCTTCCGCGACCTGCACGACCGGATCTCCGCCATTGCGGGGGGCGAGCTGCTGCTGAGCCGGCTCACGCCGTCGCGGCTGTTCTCGGGCGGGGCGGGGGGCGTGGCGACGGCAGTCACCTCGACCTTCGGGGCGCTGGGCAATGCGGTCATCATCCTGTTCATCGGCCTCTACGGGGCGCTCGATCCCGGGCTCTACCGGCGCGGGCTGAGGGCGATGCTGGCGCCTTCGCTGCGGGCGCGGGGCGAGCAGGTGATGGATGACGTGGGGCGCACCCTCGCAAGCTGGCTCGGGGCGCAGCTGATCTCGATGACGGTGGTTGGCCTTCTGACATGGCTCGGGCTTTGGCTGCTGGGCATCCCGCTGGCCTTCATCCTCGGGGTGATCGCGGCGCTGCTGGCCTTCATCCCCAACATCGGCCCGGTGATCGCCGCAGCCCCCGCGCTGCTGCTGGCGATGCCTGACGGGATGCATGCCGTGGGAATGGTGGTCGCGGTCTATCTGCTGGTGCAGACGCTGGAGAGCTATCTCATCACGCCGATGATCCAGCAGGAGCGCGTGTCGCTGCCGCCGGCGCTGATCATCTCGGCGCAGCTGCTGTTCGGGGTGCTGTTCGGGTTGATGGGTCTGGCGCTGGCGACACCGCTCGCGGCCCTGTTCATGACGCTGTTCCGCGAGCTCTATGTGCATGACTATCTCGAGGCGGAACCGGTGGCAGCGGGTGGTGTGACACTTCGGCCATAGGGCGCGGAAAAATCTTTCAAGGGGCGGGAACAGGAAGCCCTTGTTGAGGTTTGTCAGGTCCATCGCACAGGATCTGGAAATATGCATACCGGTCAGGCCTCGACCCGACTTCCCCTGCCATATCTCGACAGCCTGCTCCGCGATGGGGCGGTGCCGCGCGCGGCCGTGCTGCCATGGCGCCTCTTTTCTAACTCGACCCCCCTGGAGACCCTCATGACCCTGATGACGTCTGAAGACATGCATGGCCAGCCTGTTGCCAGCCCGGATCTGTTCTTCCGCAGCGACGCGCGTCGCGCCCGCGATGCGCAGACACTCGCCTTCCTGCCGCGTCAGCATTACGGGTCGGTTCTGGAACTGGGCTGCGGCAAGGGCGGGCTGGCGCGCTATCTCGCGCTGCGCTCGGACGATTATGTGGGGATCGATGCCGATCCGGCGGCAATCGGCACGGCCGAGTTGCTGGCCCTGCGGGGCATGAGCCAGACCTTCCTGCACGGCAGCATCGCCCAGATGCCGGAGGGGGCCTTCGATCTGGTCGTGGTCTCCGACTGTCTGGCCGCGATGACCCCCGAGGAGATCGCCGCCTTCGCCGCGCGGATCGAGAAGGTGGCACCCGACGCCGATGTGGTCTGCGTGAGCGACATCCCCCGGGGCGAGGATCTTGCCGGCAGCCGGGCGCCCGCGCGTCTGGCGCAGGAACTGGGCTGGCCGCTGACGGCAAGCCATGTGGGGCGCGGCTTCCGCATCGACGTCTTCGCGGGGGGCGAGGGGCTGCAGGCCGACTGACCGGCGACGGAACAGCCAGCGGCCCGGCCCGTTAAGCCGGGCCGGTGCCACTGTGGGTCCGGCGACCGAGGGGCCAGTCGATGAGACAATCCGAAATCTGTGTGGTGATGAACGCCGGGTCCGGCAAGGGCGAGGATGCCGAGCGCGTCCGCGAAGTCTTCAAGACGCTGGATGTGCCGGTGACGCTGATGCTCGTCACTGACGGTTCCCGGATCACCGCCACTGCCAAGAAGGCCATCGACGAGGGCTATCCCACGATCGTCGCGGCCGGCGGAGACGGCACGATCTGCGCCGTGGCCGCGGCGCTGCGCGACAGCGGGCGCACCATGGGGATCCTGCCGCTCGGCACCTTCAACTACTTCGCCCGTTCCCTGGATCTGCCGGAGGAGCTGGAGGCGGCGGTCGGCGTGGTCTGCGCCGCCCATACCGCGCAGGTGCGTGTCGCCACGATCAATGACCGCGTCTTCCTGAACAATGCGAGCCTCGGCATCTATCCCGCGATCCTCGAGACGCGGGAGGACATCTACGAGCGCTGGGGCCGCAGCCGCACCGCCGCCTACTGGTCGGTGCTGAAGACGCTGGCCCGGATGGGCCGGCCGATGAAGCTGCGGATCAGCGCCGACGGGCAGGAGCGGATGGTGCGCACGCCCTTGGCCTTCGTGGTGAACAACGCCTATCAGCTCGAGCAGATCGGGCTCGAAGGCGCGGACCGGATCGCGGCGGGTGAGCTCGTGGTCTTCATCGCCCACAACTCCACCCGCCTCGGCATGGTGCGGCACGCGCTGGCGCTGGCGGTGGGGCAGGCGGCGGAGTCGCGCAACTTCGAGATGATGAGCGGCAGGAGCGTAGGTATCGAGATCGTCACCCGCCGCCGCAAGCCGCACCAGGTGGCGCGGGACGGCGAGCGCGAGCGCATCGCCTCGCCCTACAAGCTCGAGGTGCTGCAGGACGGGCTGACCGTCACCGTGCCGGAGGGCTGGGACGCCACGGTGCGATGAGAACGCTTGTCCATCTTTCCGACCTGCATTTCGGACGCGACCGCCCCGAGCTGCTGCGCCCGCTCCTGGAGGCGGTGAACGCGGCGAAGCCCGATCTGGTGGCGATCTCGGGCGATCTGACCCAGCGCGCCACCGATGAGCAGTTCCGCGCCGCTGCCGCCTTCATCGAGGCGCTGGCCGCGCCGGTGCTTTGCGTGCCGGGCAACCATGACGTGCCGCTGCACAATCTCGTGCTGCGGGTGGTGATGCCGTGGCGGCGCTACAAGCGCTGGATCGGCCGCGATCTGGAGCCGCATTACAGCGACGAGGAGATGATCGTCGTCGGCGCCAATACGGTGAACCCTCTGGCCTGGCAGCAGGGCTGGTTCCGCTCACGCTCGCTGGAGCGGGTGAAGCGCGCCTTCGACAGCGCCGCGGACGGGAAGGGCAGCCAGACCCGGATCGTCGTGGCGCATCACCCGATGGAACATGCCCCGGGCGAGCGCAAGGAGCTGATGCGCGGCGCCGAGCGGGCGGTGGATTATCTGTCGGGCTGCGCCGCCGATGTGATCCTGACCGGCCATCTGCACACCTGGCGGGCAGAGCCCTTCGCCGAGGTGGCGGGCCGCGAGGTGGTGCTGCAGATCCATGCGGGCACCGGGCTTTCGACGCGGATGCGGGGAGAGGTGAACGACTTCAACCTGCTGCGCATCTCGGGCGACCGGATCGACGTGCTGCGCTATGCGGTCTCGGACGAGGCGCTGACCTACGAGGTCAGCGAGCAACGCTCATTTCTGGGCGGCGGCGGCCGTTGGAAGCTGCAGGCGTGAGCCGAGCGAGGTGATCGCCACCGGGTTCGGTTTGCCGAAGTAGTAGCCCTGAAACACCCGGCAGCCCTTGTCGTAGAGCCATGCCAGCTGCGCTTCGGTCTCCACCCCCTCGGCCACGATCTTCACCCCGAGCCCGCGGGCCAGCCCGATGATGCCCTCGAGGATCGTCTTGTTCGAGCGCTGGTCCATCAGATCGACGACGAAGCTGCGGTCGATCTTGATGACGTCCACCGGCAGGTCGCGCAGGTAGCTGAGCGAGGAGAAGCCGGTGCCGAAATCGTCGAGCGCGAGGGTGAGACCCATGTCGCGCAGGATCATCATGGTGGCGCGGGCGGCGCTGAGGTTGGATAGAAGCGTGCCTTCGGTGACTTCCAGCTCCAGCAGCCGCGGGTTGGCGCCGGTCTCGCTCAGGGTGCGCTGCACGAGGGCGGCGAAATCGGCGGAGAGGAAATGCGCCGAGCTGATGTTCACCGAGAGCCGCAGGTTGCGCGAATTGCGGTCGGTGGCCCGGCGGCGCAGCTCCATGCAGGCCTCGCGCAGCACCCAGACGTCCATCTCCTGTGTGAAGCCGGTCTCCTCGGCGAAGGGCACGAAGTCACTGGCGCCGATCAGGCCGCGTTCGGGATGCTGCCAGCGGATCAGCGCCTCGTGGCCGATCACCGTCAGCGCATCGCCGGACTTGCGGATCTTGGGCTCGTAATAGAGCCGGAACTCGTCGCGCCGCAGACCGTCGCGCAGATCCTGCGCCAATGCCATGCGGGCGGCGAGCTGCTGCTCCATCCCCGGCTCGAAGGTGGTGATCCGGTTGCCGCCAGCGGCCTTGGCTGACATCACCGCCAGATCGACGCTCTTCATCAGCCCGGCGCTGGTGTCGCCCGCCGCGATCGGGGTGAGACCGATGCTCACCGTCACGTCCACGGCGACCCCGCCCAGATCGTAGGGCTCGCGCAGACCGTTCAGGATCGCCTCGGCGCGGATGCGGGCGACGGTGGTGGCGGCCTCGGCATCGGGCTGCAGCTCGCCGAAGATCAGCACGAACTCGTCCGACGACATCCGCCCGAGGTCGCTGCTCGGCGGGCTGAGCCGCATGAGGCGCTCGGACACGCCCTGCAGCAGCATGTCGCCCTGATAATGGCCGTGGTTGCCGTTCACCGAGCGCATGCCGTCGACGTCGATGTAGAGCAGCGCCAGAAAGCCGCCCTCGCGGTCGCAGAGCGCCAGACCGTCGCGCAGCACCTCGATGATGCCGCGGCGGTTGTAGAGGCCGGTCAGCGGATCGAAGAAGGCCAGCTGATGCGCCTCGGCCAGCGCGGTGCGCAGCGCGGTGTCCGCCGAGACCTGCCCGGTGACATCGCTGAACGTGCAGACGACGTTGATGAGCGTGCCGTCCACCACGACCGGGGCCGCGTTCACCGACAGGATGCGCCGGTCGCCCTCGGTGTCGATCAGCGTCAGCCGCTGGTCGCGCAGCGCACGGCCGCTGCGCAGCACGGTGGCGACGGGATAATCCTCGGGCAGAAGCGGGCGACCCTCGAGCGTGGCCGAGCCGAAGATCGGGTTGTCGTGCATCTGCCCGACCAGCGCCGCGCGCGGCAGGCCGGTGATCGCCTCGGCCTCGTCATTGGCGAAGACGAGGCAGCCCGCGCGGTCGAAGGTGAAGATCGCCGAGGTGCTGGTCTGCAGGATGGAGTCGAGCAGCGCCCGGTCCTCGCAGAGCGACTGCGCGGCCTCCTCGGCACGGCGCTCGCTTTCGCGGCGGGTCAGGACGGAGAGGATGATCTCGGTCAGGGATTGCAGGAGGGCCACGTCGCCGTCGGAGAGCGTGGCCTGATCGCCGACAAAGGAGAGAAGGAGCAGGCCGAAGAGCCCGCCGTCCACCACCATCGGCAGGGCGACAAGGCCGGTCACCTGTTGCGCAAGAAGGCTCGCCCGCAGCGGTTCGGCATCGGGCAGGGCGCGGGTCTTGGTGACGATCAACGGCTTGCGGGCCACAAGCGAGGGGAGCCAGCTGTCGAAGAGGCTCGCGCGCTGGGCCTCGCGCAGGACGGCGGTGGCGGGCGTGCCGGGGCGCGACCAGTGATGCGTGCGCGTCAGATGGTCGTTGGCGCCGATGCGCAGCACATGCACCCGGTCGGCTCCGCAGGCGGTGCCCATGCGGGCGACGGCCTCGGCAATGGCCGGGTCCACGGCATCGCTCGCGGCATGGGCGAGGGTGGTGACGATCTCGACGACATCGGCGGGGGTGAGGCGCGCTTCGGTCAAGGCTGCACCCGAGAGGCGGCCTGAGCCGTGGGAGAGGGGACCTGCCAATCTGTCGGCTGTCATCTGATTGGCTTCTTCGCGCTGCGAGCCAGCGGGATTGTCGCGTTGGTCGGCGCCAAGCGTAGTCCAGTGGCAGATTTCATGTCAAACCGAATACGTGGTCACACAACACAATGACAGGCCGCTGACAGGCTCCCGCGCGAGGCCTCCGAGCCGGATGAAATGGCAGACGGGAACATCGAAAAACCGCCTCTCAGCGTAGCATGAATAGTTGGGCGCGTCGCTAACCGTATCTTAACGTTAATCCTTGTCGAGAGCAGTTACACGCTAAGCGCGAAAAATTGTCACGGAGATTCACTCTCAGCGGCGGGATTGCAACACTGGGGGCACTGCGGACAATCTTAACCTGATCAGAATTGATGAGGAGGGCCACCTGTGGGATAGGAACCTTTGCCGGGCCGTGTCGCGTGACCGCTCATTCGATGGGCCCCCCTTACGAATTGGACTGAGCATGCGGCAGGGTGATGAACGGCATAGTCCCGTCGGATTTTGCCTTAAAGTGGGTGCAATTTCGCTTCTGGGGCTGCTGGTCGCCTGTGCCAAGGTGAGCCTGCCCGGCGTTCCCTCGCTTGTCGAGCGCGAGAACGTCGCACAATACCGGCTGGTGCCGGACAACCGAGCCTGGATCAGCGCGCCGCAGGGCCTCCTGACGCTGGAGCGCGACCTGGGCGGCGAGAAGGAGCAGATCGTGGCCCTTCCCAACGAAACCGCAATGCGCGGCGACAACTCCATCCTCCTGCGGGCCCGCGTCGGCGACGGCGCCGACCGGCCGCGCTTCCAGCTGGCGGAGTTCCTCGAACGGGTAGGGGGCGCGCCGGAACCCTTCGGCGAGCTGAGTGACAGCGACCTTCGTTCGCGCGACGATGAGCTGGGCAGCTACTTCTGGACCGAAAAGCGGCTGGGGGCCGACACGATCTGCGTGCTGGCCCTGCGCCGCGCCACAATCGAGGGGCGGCCGCTGCCGCGCGGCACCAACGCGCTGGACATCATGCTGCGCAACTGCGTCTCGGGCACGGTGGAGGAGGCGCTGCAGCCGATCCTTGCCGAAAGCGTCGCCTTCTTCCCCGGCACCGCGGTGGGCGCAGGGCCCCGCGCCAGCCGATCTCTCTCCCCGCTCGCGGCGCCCATGCCATGAGCAAGGCAAGCGCAAAGAGCGGCGGCGTCATCGCGCCCTATCTGGTCCTGGCGCTGTGGATCATCCTGCTGGTGCCCTTTGCGGTACTGGCCAGCATCCCCACCTCGACGACCGCACAGGCCATGCTGGGCATCGCCACCGTCATCACGGTGGCGGTGCTCAAACCCTTTGCCGAGCATATCGTCGCGCGCTTCTTCCTCATCGCCAGCGCCAGCGTCGTGGTGCTGCGCTACTGGTCCTGGCGCCTGCTGGAAACGCTGCCGCCGGTCGGCTTCACGCCCTCCTTCATCATCGGCGCGATCCTCTTCGCGATCGAGACCTACTCGATCCTCGTCTTCTTCCTGAACGGCTTCCTGACCGCCGATCCGACCACGCGCCCCTTCCCGCCGAAGGTCGAGCCGGAGGATCTGCCACGCGTCGACATTCTGGTGCCCTCCTACAACGAGCCGACCGAGATGCTGTCGGTGACGCTGTCTGCGGCCAAGAACATGATCTACCCGGCCAAGCTGCGCACGGTGGTGCTCTGCGACGATGGCGGCACCGATCAGCGCTGCCAGTCGGACAATCTCGAACTGGCGCAGGCCGCGCAGGAGCGGAGGCGCGAGCTGCAGCAGCTCTGCCGCGATCTGGGCGTGACCTACTCGACCCGGGCGCGGAACGAGCATGCCAAGGCCGGCAACATGTCGGCGGCGATGGAGAAGCTCGACGGCGATCTGGTGGTGGTCTTCGACGCCGACCACGTGCCGAGCCGCGATTTCCTGGCCCGGACGGTGGGCTATTTCGTCGAGGACCCCAAGCTCTTCCTCGTCCAGACGCCGCACTTCTTCATCAACAAGGACCCGATCCAGCGGAACCTCAACCTCACCGAGGCCTGCCCGCCGGAAAACGAGATGTTCTACAGCTTCATCCACCGCGGGCTCGACCGCTGGGGCGGGGCGTTCTTCTGCGGCTCGGCTGCCGTCCTGCGCCGCAAGGCGCTCGACGCGGTGGGGGGCTTTGCCGGCGAGACGATCACCGAGGATGCCGAGACGGCGCTGGAGATCCACGCGAGCGGCTGGAAGAGCCTCTACATCAACCGCGCGATGATCGCCGGTCTGCAGCCGGAAACCTTCGCCTCGTTCATCCAGCAGCGCGGGCGCTGGGCGGCGGGGATGATGCAGATGCTGATGCTGAAGAACCCGCTGTTCCGCCGCGGGCTGCACATCACCCAGCGGCTCTGCTACATCAACTCGATGAGCTTCTGGCTCTTTCCCATCGTGCGCATGGTCTTCCTGCTGGCGCCGCTGGTCTATCTGTTCTTCGGCATCCAGATCTTCGTCTCGACCTTCCAGGAGGTCATGGCCTACATGCTGTGCTACCTGGCGGTCAGCTTCATGGTACAGAACGCGCTCTTTGCCCGACACCGCTGGCCGCTGATCTCCGAGATCTACGAGGTGGCGCAGGCGCCCTATCTGGCCAAGGCGGTGCTCGGCACGCTGATCAAGCCGCGCGGCGCCAAGTTCAACGTGACCGCCAAGGACGAGACGCTGTCGGAAGACTACATCTCGCCGATCTACAAGCCGCTTCTGGTGGTCTTCGGGCTGATGCTGGCCGGGGTGATCGCGCTGATCGTGCGCTGGATCGCCTTCCCCGGTGACCGTTCGGTGCTCGTGGTGGTCGGCGGCTGGGCGGTGTTCAACTTCCTGCTGATGTCGCTGTCGCTGCGCGCCGTCGCGGAAAAGCAGCAGCGCCGCGCCGCCCCGCGGGTGGTGATGCAGACGCCGGCAGAGGTGCGTTCGGCCTCGCTCGGCGATCTGCCGGTGCCGGCCACGGTAATCGACGCCTCTACCGGCGGTGCGCGGATCACGCTGCGTCTGCCGCCCTCGCCTGAGGGGCGCATCGCCATCGAACCCGGTGAGACGCTGCATTTCCAGCCGCGCTTCCCCGATGCGCCGCATCTGGAACGTCCGGTGCGCTCGCGCGTGCGCAGCGCGACGCGCGAAGGCTCCACCGTGACGGTGGGACTTCTGTTCGATGCCGACCAGTCGATCCAGGTGCGCGAGACGGTGGCCTATCTGATCTTCGGCGAAAGCGAGAACTGGCTGCGGGTGCGGCAGTCCTCCAGCCGCCGCAAGGGAATGCTGTCGGGCATGGCCTATGTGCTGTGGCTCAGCGTCGCCTCGATCCCGCTGACGCTGCGCGACTTCATGCGCGAGCCCGCCCGCCGCGCCAAGCGCGATCTGGAAGCGCCGCGCGGCAAGCCGGCACATCTTCTGGCCTTCGGCGGCGACTTCAGCAACGAGACCGATCCGGTCGAGCCGAAGATCGACGTCATGCGGCCAGCCGCCGCTTCCGGCTTGCGGGGCGCGCAATGAGGCGGGTGGCGACAGGTCTGATGCTGGCCACCCTCGCGGCCCAACCGATGCTGGCGCAGGACCAGGCGCCTGCAGCACAAGAACAGCCCTCCTCGCCGCAGGAGCAGGCGCCGGTGCCGATGATCGTCATCGAGGGGATGGGCCGCGAGGCAGTTCCCGCCGCAGCGGCCACGCCCTCGGTCCTGATCCGCGACGCGACCGAGAAGGCGCGGCCGACGCCGCCGCTGCTGCTGCCGCTGCGCCCGGTCTTCGGGCGGGTCGGTCCCGACCATCTGGCGCGGCTGCAGGGCCAGCGCGGCGAACAGTCGTTCCGGCTGGTGCTGCCGCCCACCGGGCTTGGCGGCACGCTGACCCTCGCGCAGATGAGCAGCATCAACGTGCTGCCCGAGGCGTCCGAAATCGTGGTGCTGCTGAATGGCGCAGAACTCGGCAGCTTCCGCCCCGAAAGCTTCAGCAGCCTGAACTCGGTCGCCTTCCCGTTGCAGGGCTCGAGCGCCCGGGCGGGGGAGAACATCGTCACCCTGCGCGCCAGGCAGCGTCACCGGATCTACTGCGGCCCGGACGCGAGCTTCGCGCTCTGGACCGACATCGACCTGTCGCAGAGCGGCGTGCAGCTGGAGGCCGCGGCGGTGCGGCCCGACACGGCGGGTTTCGTCGCGGCGCTGGCGGCGCAGGCCGGGCTCGGCCGCCCGCTGGAGATCCGCGGCGCGGCGGTGAGCGATGCCGCGCTGCGCAGCATCGCCATGACGCTGGGCCAGACCATGGGCGGTGCTGCCCTGCCGCTGACCGCCGCCTCGCCCTGGGACATGGCCGAGGGGCCGGCGCTGGCGCGGGTCGCGCTGATCCCGTCCGACCGGGGGGCCGTCTCGGTCAAGCGCGGCGGCGACGGCGCCATGGTGCTGGTGATCGAATACCCCGAGGGCACGACGCCCGATGCCCGGCTCATCACCGAGGCGCTTTCGGGCATCCCGAAACCGCTGCAGGCCTCGTCGCCCTCGCTGCTGACCCCGGGGCAGGAAGTGCCTTTCGCGGATCTCGGCTTCGAGACCGCGGTGTCGAGCGAGTATTATTTCCGGACCGAGGTGAACTTCCGCCTGCCGGAGGACTGGCTGATCCTCGCCTCGCAACAGGCCACGGCGGAGCTCGACTACGGCTTTGCCGAGGGTCTACCGGAAGGTGGGCTGATGCTGGTGAAGGTCAACGGCACGACGGTGCGGATGCTGCCGCTCGACCGCAACGGCGGCTCGATCCAGCCACGCCTGCCGGTGGGCTTCAACGCGCGACTGCTGCGGCCCGGGGTGAATGCGCTGAGCTTCGAGGCGATCATCCCCGGTGATCCGGCGGATCAACCCTGCCCGGTACGCACCACCGACATGCTGACGATCCTCGACAGCTCCAGCCTGTCGGTGCCGAAGAGCCCGCGGATGCAGCAGCCCGACATGGCGCGCATCCTTTCCGGACTCGACGGCGGCGACGTGCAGGTGGTGGGCGATGCCGCGGCGCGCTCGCTGCCCTTCGCCGCCACGCTGCAGAGCCTCGGCTCCGAGGCCGAGGCCGAGGGCGAGCTGGTGGTGGCCGCCTTTCGCGACATCCCGCAGATGCCGCTGAGCCATCGTGGCCTTACGGTGCGCGAGCTGGAAACGGTGCTGCTGCCGCCCGCGCCGGTCGTCGTCGCTCCGGCGCAGACGTCCGCGCCCGCCCGACCCGCGCAACCGAGGGCCGAGGCGGAACCCGCGCGGCTGGAGCGGGCCGCACCGAACCGGACCGTGGCACTGCCGAGCGGTCTGCCGGACTGGCTCGAACGCGCCTGGACCGGGCTGAAGGCGCCGATCGCCCGTGGCATCGACAGCCTCGTGCATCCCGGCGATGGCGAGCTCGCGCCCTGGCTCGCCGCGCAGAACGGTGTGGCGGTGCTTCTGTCGCTCGAGGCCGACCGGCCGGAGCGGCTGTGGCTGGTGCTGGCGCCGGGGGTCGATCCGGTGGATGTGGCCTCCGACCTCGATGCGGGCCGTCGCTCGGCGGGGGGGCCGCATGGTCAGGTGTCGGTGCTGCAGCGCGATGGCCAGTGGGTCAGCTGGACCGCCGCCGATGCGCGCCCGCTGCTGCTGGAGCCGCTGAGCGTCGGCAATGTCCGCCCGGTTCTGGGCAATCTCGTCTCCTGGCAACCGCGCGCGCTGACCGCAGCCATGCTCGGCCTCGCCTGGATCACCGCGCTGCTGGCGCTGTATTTTGTCGTCTCAACCCGAAGGAGCCGCAAAAGATGAAGCGTCGCACCTTGCTCCGGACCGGAGCCGCTGCCCTGCTCATGCCGCGTCTTGCCTTCGCGCAGGCGCCGAGCGAACCGTTGCTGCTCGGCGGCGATCACCCGCTGCAGGCCGCGTGGGAAGCATGGAAGGCCGCTTTCCTGCTGCCCTCGGGGCGGGTGGTTGACGGGCCGCAACAGCGGGCGAGCCATTCCGAGGGGCAGGGCTATGGAGCCACGCTGGCGGTAACCTTCGGCGACCGTGCCGCCTTCGACAGCATCGTCACCTGGACCGAGAGCAATCTCGCGCGCCGTCCCGACGGGCTCCTGGCCTGGCGCTGGCTGCCGGATGTGGCGCTGTCGGTGCCCGACCGCAACAACGCCAGCGACGGCGACCTGTTCTACGCCTGGGCGCTGGTGCGGGCCGCAGCCGCTTTCGAGACCGACCGCTTCGAGGCGCGGGCGCGGGCGCTGGCCGAGGCGCTGGCGCTCAGCTGCGTGGTGCCGCATCCCGACGGCTCGGCGCGTCTGCTGTTCATGCCCGCGGTGGAGGGGTTCAACTCCGAGGCCGGGGTGGTGCTCAACCCGTCCTATTACATGCCGCGGGCGATGCGCGAGCTGGCCGAGGCCACGGGGCAGACCCGGCTGCGGCAATGCGCCGAGGATGGGGTGGACTGGATCAACCAGATCTCGCGCAGCGGCCCCGTGCCGGACTGGACGCTGGTCACGCCCACCGGCCATGTCGCGGCGCCCGATCTTTCGCCGAACTCGGGCTACGATGCGATGCGAGTGCCGCTCTTCCTGCTCTGGTCCGGCCTGACGGCCGCGCCGGCGCTGCGGCGCTTCCAGACCGATCACGAGGCGGCGGAGGCGGCCGGGCAAGCGGTTCCGGTGGTGTTCGACGGCACCAGCGGTGCGGTGCGCGAGCAGAGCTCGGACGCGGGCTACCGCGCGATACCGGCGCTGGCGAGTTGCGCCCTGTCCGGGCGGCCCGGCGCGGCGATCCCGCCTTTCACGGTCGACCAGCCCTATTACCCCGCGACGCTGCATCTGATGGCACTTGTCGCACAAGTCGAAGGTTACTCCGCATGCGTTCCGATCTGACCCGCCTGCGTCATGCAGCCCTTGCGCTCGCCTGTGTGGCGGCGGTGGCCGGGCCTGCGCTGGGGCAGGGCTCGACCCCCTCGCCGCGCGATCTCGAAGCGCTGAACTACTATGTCGGCAGCAACGACACGACCGCCGCCGAGGCCGAGCTGCGCCGCCTGCGCGCCCAGTTCCCGAACTGGCAGCCGCCCAGCGACCTGTCGAGCCTGCGCCAGTCGCAGCCCACTGCCGAGATCGACCGCATCTATCGCGAGATCGCCAGCGGCAACCTGACCGGGGCGCGCAAATCGATCGCCGATACGCAGGCGGCCTTCCCTTCGTGGATGCCGCCCGACGACATGATGCGGCTCTTGGAAACCTCCGAGGCGCAGGTGGCCTTCGATGCCGCAGTGCGCGCCAATCAGGGGCGGCAGGCCGTGGAGATCGCGCGGCGGTCGCCCTCGCTCCTGCGCTGCGACCGGGTGAACAATGCCTGGCAGTTGGCCGAGATGCAGCGCTCGCTGCAGGACACCACTGCCGCGGTGCAGACCTATCGCGGCATCATCAACTCCTGTCCGAGCCTGCCTGAAGTGACCGCGACGCTGCAGAAGGCCGATGCGGTTGCGTCGGCGGCGCAGATGACCGACCTCTTCTCGGTGGCGCGCAGCCGCTTCTCGGGCAATGCGACCGAGCTTGCGGCGCTGGAGACGCGGCTGCAGGCCGGGCGCGGGCAGACGCCCTCGGCTCGTCCGGCAGCGCCTACCGCCCCGGCCCGCACGACAGCCCCGGTGCGCAGCGCGGAGCCCTCTTCCGCGCCTGCCGCCCCGGCAGCGCCCTCCGCCGCTCCCGCCCCCCGGGTTGCGACCACCGCCCTGCGCGGGCCGGCCCCCTCGACCCGGGCGCTGCCGACGCGCGGCGACGGGCGTCTGGGCCGGGTGCAGGCCGCGGCGCGCAGCGGTGCCTACAGCCAGTGCATCGCACTGTCGAACGATCCGCGTTCGGCCGACGTGCTCTACGAGCGGGCCTGGTGTGCCTACAACCTCGACCGTCCGCTGGAGGCGCTGGCCGCCTTCCGCGCGGCAGAGCGCAGCGGCCTCGGCGCCGAGGTACAGCGCGATGCGCGCTTCGGCATGGCGCTGGCGTTCCTCGCCAAGCAGATGACCGAGGAGGCGGCCCGGGTTGCCGCAGCGACCGACCTGACCCAGCAGCAGCGGGTCGAGGTCGAGACCATCATCCTCGACCAGCGCGGCACCCGCGCCTATGACGAGAAGCAGTACAGCCGCTCCATCGCCTATTTCGATGCCTATGAGGAGCTGACGGGCACGCTGCGCCGGGACCTCGCGGTGCTGCGCGCCTATGCCTATCTGAACAACGGCGACCGGGTGACGGCGCGGGCGCAGTTTCAGGAGCTGAACGACCAGCTGGCCACTCAGGACACCCGCAACGGGCTGCGCGCCGCCAGCCGTTGAGGCTGGCGCGCGGTCAGTGGAGGATGCGGCTGGCCGGAACCTGCGCCACGGCGTTGACCCGGCCCATCGCGGCCACCGTGCGGTTGCGCCCGCCGCTCTTGGCTTCCTTCACCAGAGCCCGGGCCGCGGCAAGCCAGTCGCTCGCCGCGCCGAATTCCTCGCAGCAGGCGACGACGCCGACGCTGGCGGTGAAGCGCAGGTCGGGGCGGTCGGGCACCAGCGCGGTCTCGATGGCCTGACGGATGCGCTCGGCGGCCTCCATGCCTTCGCTGGCGCCGGCGCCCGACAGAAAGATGCCGAACTCCTCGCCGCCGATCCGGCCCAGCACGTCGCCGCGGCGGATCGAGCGGAACACGGTCTGCGCCGTCACCCGCAACACCGCGTCCCCGATCGGGTGGCCGTGGCTGTCGTTGATGGCGCGGAAGTTGTCGAGATCGAGGATCAGGAGCGAGGAGGGCTGGAAGTTGCGCTTGTGCCGCTCCAGCTCCTTGGTCAGCAGGTTCATGAAGGCGCGGCGGCTGGTCGCGCCGGTCTGCTGATCCTCGCTGACGATCATCCGCAGCTCCATCTGCGTCACGATCACCCGGGCGATATTGGCCAGAACCTCGCGGTCGATGGACGAGAAGTCGCGCGGCAGCGTGTCCATCACGCAGATCGTGCCGATGTTGTAGCCATCCGGCGTGGTCAGCGGCGCGCCCATGTAGCTGCGCACCATCGGCCCGCCGGTGACGAGGGGCGAATGGGCGAAGCGCTCGTCCTGATGCGTATCGCCGACGAGCATCACCGCGTTGCTGCGGATCGCCTCCTCGCAGAGACCGAGCTGGCGCGGGAACTGGCTGGCGTCGAAGCCACGGCGCGACTTGAACCACTGGCGGTTCTCGTCGACAAGCGCGATCCCGGCCATCGGCACCGCGAAGATCGAGCGTGCCAGATCCGCGAGCTGGTCGAATTCGACCTCCGGCGCGGTATCCAGAAGCTCATAACGCTTCAGCGCCATGAGGCGCGCCACCTCGTCATCCAGTTTGGACATCTTCCACTCGCCTCGCTTCTGCGTCGCCGCGTCCTTCTGGACTTGACTGCCTGCTGCCCTGCCGCACATCGGCACAACCGTCTACGTTTCGCCCCGGGCGCTGCACAACCTGCCCATCGGTGTAGGCGCCGGTGGCGGGCCTGTCGTGATGTCGAGGATCGCGCCAAGCCCCGGCATTTCCAAGCCCGACGGGACTCGCCTCGGACAGGGTTAACACTTGCAGTCCGGGTGCGTCATAAATGAGGCGCGTTTGCGGCCTGTCTGCGGGGCAGGGTCGGCCCGCGCCACCCGATTGCGGCAGGAGTCTGGCGGCGGAGTGGAGCGGTGGAGCTTCTGCGCGAGATCCTGGCTGGGGCAGGGTGGTGAGAAGCGGCCTGCCAAGGCTTGTCTCCGTCGGTGCGTCGATCCGCCACGCGAGGCAGGATCGAATTGTTGGCAGGCGAAGCTTTCTAGGAAATCTAGGAAATAGGTATAAATAACAGTGATTTACTGAGTGTCATTCTCGCCGTCTCGACAAGCCCGACCCCGCCCGCCTCGCTCAGGCTGCCGCGGGTCAGACTGCCGCCCCCTCCAAGGCTTTCCATGCGCTGGGCCACGGCTCTATCCTCGCCGGAGACGGGAGTTTCGCATGTTCAGCCTTCGATCCAGCCAATCCTGCGCCTCTCGTCGGCGGGCGCGGTTTACGCAAGGGAAGGGTCATGGGGGGCGGGTGCGATGAGGGGCTGGCTTATCTATCTGCTGGCGCTGGCAGCGTTTTTCCTCACCCATTTCCTGCCGTCGCGCCATGGGCTGCGCGGGCGGCTGATCGGCTTTCTCGGGCGCCGGGTCTATTTTGCGCTTTACGGCTTCGTCTCCATCGTCGCCCTCGCCTGGGTGATCCTGGCGGCGGGGGCGGCGCCGCTTGTGCAGCTTTGGCCGCAGCTGACGTGGCAGCGCTGGGTGCCCAACCTCGTCATGCCGCTGGCGCTGTTTCTGGTGGTTGCAGGGATCGGCGTGCCCTATCCGCACACGCTCGGGGGGCGCCGGTCGCGGCCTTTCGACCCGCTCGATCCCGGGATCGCGGCGGTGACGCGGCATCCGCTGATCTGGGCCATGGCGCTGTGGTCGGGGGCGCATCTGCTGCCGAATGGCGATCTGGCGCATGTAATCCTGTTCGGCAGCTTTCTCGGCCTTTCGCTGGCGGCGCTGCGGATCTTCGACGCGCGGGCGCGGCGGGCAATGTCGGCGCAGGAGGCGCAGATCGCCTTCCGGGCGACGGCGCTGCTGTCGCCGCTGCCGCTGTTCAGTCCGGTCTGGCGCGAGATGAACGAATCCGCCCTCTCGCTGCGGGTCGCCATCGCAATCGTGCTCTGGGCAGTGATCCTGTGGTGGCATCAGGCGGTGATCGGCGTCTCGCCCCTGCCGGCCTGACTGCGGCAGATCGATTTGATCTTGCGCAAAGCAGGGTTTTCCCGGCGGGGGTATGACGGGCGACATGACACATATCGCCAAACTCCAGAGTCTCGGACTCTTCGACGCCCGCGTTCCGCGCTACACAAGCTACCCTGCGGCGCCCGTGTTCACGGGTGCCGTGGGGGCCGAGTTCCAGGCCGAAGCCATCAAGGCTCTGGACCCGGCTGTGCCGATTTCCGTCTATATCCACGTGCCCTTCTGCGAGCGGCTCTGCTGGTTCTGCGCCTGCCGCACCCAAGGCACCCAGACCCTCGCCCCGGTGGAGGCCTATGTCGGCACCCTGCTGCAGGAACTGAAGCTGGTCGCCGCGCATCTGCCCGAGGGCGTGCGCATGGGGCGGTTGCACTGGGGTGGCGGCACGCCGACCATCCTCACGCCCGACCTGATCCACCGGCTGGCGCAGGCGATAAAGGCGGTCATCCCCTTTGCCGAGCATTACGAGTTCTCGGTCGAGATCGACCCGATGATGGTGGACGAGCCAAAGATCCGCGCGCTGAGCGAGGAGGGGATGAACCGGGCCTCCATCGGCATCCAGGACTTCACCGACATCGTCCAGAGCGCCATCGGCCGCGAGCAGCCCTTCGAGGCCACCAAGGCCTGCGTCGACATGCTGCGCCATTACGGGGTGCATTCGCTGAACACCGATCTGGTCTACGGCCTGCCACATCAGAACCGCGAGAGCCTTGCGGCGACCATCGACAAGGTGCTGTCGCTGCAGCCGGACCGGGTGGCGATCTTCGGCTATGCCCATGTGCCGTGGATGGCCAAGCGACAGAAGCTGATCGACGAGGCTGTGCTGCCCAATGACATGGAGCGGCACGAACTGGCGAACCTCGCGGCGCGGCTGTTCACCGACGGCGGCTTCGAGCGGATCGGCATCGACCATTTCGCCCGGCCCGAGGACAGCATGGCCGTCGCCGCCCGCAACGGCAAGCTGCGCCGCAACTTCCAGGGCTATGTCGATGACGAGTGCCCGACGCTGCTCGGCATCGGCGCCTCGTCGATCTCGAAGTTCGAGCAGGGCTATCTGCAGAATACCGCCGCTACTGCCGCCTACATCAAGCAGATCGAGGCGGGGGAGCTTCCGGGCTATCGCGGCCACCGCATGACCGAGGCCGACCGCCTGCACGGCCGCGCCATCGAGATGATCATGTGCGACTTCCACCTCGACATGCCGGCGCTCAGGGCGCAGTTCGGCGCGGCGGCGGACGAGCTGTTGCAGAGGGTGGAGGATGCCGCGCGGCAGTTCGCGCCCTTCGTCTCGACCGACGGAGGCTCGCTGAGTATTGCGCCGGAGGGCAGGGCGCTGTGCCGGATGATCGCCAAGACCTTCGACGCTTACGAGACGCCGGGGGCGCGCTACTCGCAGGCCTCCTGAGCCGTCGGAACGCAAAAGGCCGTCGCAGCGGGTGCTGCGGCGGCCTCTTTCATTGTGGTGCCGGCTTCAGTTGGCCCGGGCGTCGTCGTTGCCGAAATAGGTGGCGTTCAACTTGAACGCCGCTTCGGTCCGGTTGGTCGCCCGCAGCTTCTTCATGATGTTGCGGATATGAACCTTCACCGTGCTTTCGCAGAGGTTCAGCTCATAGGCGATGATCTTGTTCGACTTGCCGCGCCGCAGGGCGTTGCAGACGGCAAGCTGGCGTTCGGTCAGCTGGTCCTCGACCGAGGACTTCGGCTCGGGCTTGTTGGCAAGAGCCTCGCGCAGCGCCCCGAGACTGGCCATCGGCAGGAAGATCCCGCCCGACGATGTCAGCCGCGTGGCCTCCACGATATCGTCGATCCCGACTGAGGCGGGAAGGTAGCCCCGCGCGCCGCAGTCGAAGGCCGTGATCATCTCGCGCAGGTCGTTGGAGACGCCCAGCACCACCACGGGGCTAGGGCGTGCCGCCTCGACCAGCGCGGTCAGCTCGGCCTGCACCGCAGGCTCGGCGACCTCGCGGTTGCCAGTGTTGAACAGGATCACCTGGGCAGCCCCGGCCAGATCGGTGCGGGATTGCCATTCGCCAAGCGAACCGCAGCCCGTGACCGGCAGATCCGGATGGGCAAGCTCGACGCAGCGCACGAAACACTGTCGCTCCAGCGTGCGCGGGTCGATGGCAACGAGTGTTCTTGGCTTCAGGGCGTGACCGGCCTTGGCCGCGACGCCTGTGGAAAGTGTAGATGCTTCAAAATCGGTATTCGACCCGGAAACCGTGTCAGATGAGTGTTCCATGCTATGTGCTATCCACTTCCGTATTAGTGGGTGCGCCCCCTACTGATTTCCTTCTGCTAGTCGTGCCCCCTTGAGAACGTTAACATATCGTCACACCCTGACAAATACTCCTTCCGACGAGGTTCTCGGTCAGCAGGTGAAAGGGGGGCGGGGGGCACTGTCTCCTGTCGTGGGCGCGGTCTGTCCCCTTTTGCCGGAGAGCATCGAGGGATGGTAAATCAATTGCAAGAATACAAGACCTTGCGGTCCGGAGCTTAAGTTTTTGGTGTCTGCATCCTGTCACATTGGGCGCGGGGGTTCTACCCTTAAAATGCCAATCATTATTTCCCGTTTGCAACTTTTGCGGTATTAAAATCGGGCGTTGATCAACTCAGGGATTTGGGCCGAGCCGGTGTTAATCATCTTCCGGTCCAAGGGACGCACTTCCGGGCCGGCTGCTCGGCCTTCGATGCGTCCAACCGCTGCCTTCGATTCGCCGGATTCAGGCCCGACGCTCGGCCACTAGGGCCGAGCGAAGCAGCGGCAGGATGACAAGAACCGTCAGCCCGAGAAAGACTGCTTCGAGCGCGAAGACGGCCAGATAGGGCGTCGCCATTCCGTAGCTTTGCCCCTGCGGCAGCGCCTGCAGCACATCGCGGATCACCCCCGCTGCCGCGATGGCAAGACCCGCCGCCGTGGCCTGCACCGCGCCCCAGGCGCCGAGGGCCAGACCGACCTGCTCCTTGGGCGCAAGCCGCATCGTGGCGGTCAGCGTGCCGTGGCTGAAGAGCCCGCCGCCGAAGCCCACGACCAGCGTGCCCAGCCCGAAGACCAGCGTGTTGGCGACCGGCGTGGCGCCGATGATGGCGAAGAAGCCGGGGATGCCGACCGCCGCGCCGAGACCCGCCATGCGCAAGGCATCAAAGCCCCGCGACAGCACCCGCGAGGCGAGCCAGAAACCGACGAGCCCGCCCCCGGCGAAGGTGGCCGTCAGCCGCGTGGTCTGCGCCACCGTCATCTGCAGCACCTGCCCCCCGTAGGGCTCCAGCAGCACATCGGCCATGCCGAAGCCGAGCGTTCCCAGACCGATGACGATCAGCCCGTGCAAGGCGTTCTTGCGGCTGATGAACTGCCGCCACTCGTCACCGAACTCCGGCTCGCGCTCGGGCTTCTGGGTATAGGCGCGGTTGCGCGGCTCCTGCTTCCACATGGCGATGCCGTTCAGGATCAGCACCACCACCGCGACGCCCTGGATCACCTTGATGAGCTGTGCGTCGTAATAGGGGGTCAGCACCCAGCCGAAGCCGATGGCCGAGACGATCATGCTGACCAGAAGCATGACATACATGAGGCCCACCACCTTCGGCTGATCCTCGCGCGGGGCGAGATCGGTCGCGAGGGCGAGGCCGACGGTCTGGATCGTGTGCACACCCCCGCCCACCAGCAGGAAGGCCAGCGCCGCCGAGCTGAGGCCGATCCACTCCGGGGTGCCCTCGGCGTAGTTCTTGCCGCCCAGCACGATCAGCGCGAAGGGCATGATGGCAAAGCCGCCCCAGAGCGCCAGCGTGCCCTTCCAGATGAAGGGCACCCGCCGCCAGCCGAGGGCCGAGACATGGGTATCGGACTTGAAGCCGATCAACGCGCGGAACGGTGCAAAGAGCAGCGGCAGCGAGATCATCACCCCCACGAGCGAGGCGGGCACGTCGAGCTCGACGATCATCACCCGGTTCAGCGTGCCGACCAGCAGCACCACCGACATGCCGACCGCCACCTGAAACAGCGAGAGCCGCAACAGGCGGCTCAGTGGCAGCGTGTCGGAGGCGGCATCGGCGAAGGGCAGAAAGCGTGGGCCGATGGCGACGAGGGCTTTGGCGAAGCGGCTCATGTGTGGGTATCCCGGAATGCCGTTGGGCTGGCGAAGATCGTCCTGCGGTCGGGGTCCGGGTCAGTCACGCTACGCGACCCGAGGCACGGGCAAGGTGACGGCGGGGCGTCACTGTGCGCGCAGGCCGGGACCCGAGGATCCCGGCCTGCGCACATCGGTCACGGACGAAGGGGCGAGGGCCCGGCGAGGGCCCTCACCGCCGGCGTCTTAGCCAGCCACCGGAGCAGCGGCCACCACTTTGGCGGAGCCGGCATAGTAGTCCGACAGCCAGGTGGTGTTGGTCAGCAGGGCGTAGTGAACAGCGAAGGAGCTGATCGCGACGGCGCTGAGGAACAGCGGGACGCCGACGGTCGGTTTCACCACAAGCCAGATTTTTCCGTTGGTCATGTCTATGTCCTCCTTAGCCGAGCCACGGGGTGGCAGCAGCTGCCAGGAAGTGCGCGAGAAGGGCGATACCGCCGAAAACGCGGGTGCCGAGGATGAGCTGTTTTTGCACTTCTTCGGCTTCGGCTACGGTCAGCCCGGTCGGCCAAACCTTGTTCAGATCGTCAGTCACTTTGTCGTCTCCCCAACTGGTAAATTCGACGTTGCGTGTAGGGCCTGCACGCTGGCTTCGAAGAGACCGGGCGGATCGTCTGCACTTGTTACGGCGCCATCCAACCTGTCCGGCTCACCCGTAGAGGTGTCACAAGTTACTGACATTTGCAATGTAAAGGGCGGTTGACATGGCCGTTTCGGGTGCGACTTATTGGCTGGGGTTCGAAGGGCAGTTTGCTCCCAAGACACTGTAAATAATGCATTTTGTCGAATCTGTCGCAGTTTTCACTGCCCAGCGCCCGCTCCGGGCGGCGCTCGGCGTGGCGCAGAAATGGCTGGCTTTGGGCTTTTCGACCTGGCTGCCGTCCGGCGCTGTCAACCCACGTCCCCGAGAATATTTCCGGGAAAAACACGCGCTTCCCCCGGGGGTGCGGCGCCGCCGCCGCATCCTGATCCGGCGGCGGCCGCGGGGCCGGGGAATCACCTCAGAGCGCGGCCAGCACCGTGTCGAGCCGATCGAGGAAGATGCCCACATGCTCTTCGGAGAAGACCAGCGGCGGGCGGATCTTCAGCACATTGGCACGCGGCCCGGTGGCCGAGATCAGCACCCGCGCCTCGCGCAACCCGTTGACGATCCGCGCAGCCTTGGCCGCATCGGCGGCGCCGTCGCTGACCACCTCGACCCCGAGGAACAGCCCGGCGCTGCGCACGGCGCCGATGCAGCCGTGCCGCTGGCCGAGCTGCTCCAGCCCCGCGTGGAAGGCGCGGCCCACGGTCAGGGCGTTCTGCTGCAGCCTCTCGCGCTGCACCACCTCGAGCACCGCCATGGCGGTGGCGGCGGCGACCGCATTGCCGCCGAAGGTGTTGAAGTAGCGCGCCTTGGCGCCGAACTCGGCCACCACCTCGGGCCGCAGCACCAGCCCGGCGACCGGATAGCCATTGCCCATCGGTTTGCCGAGCGAGACCATGTCGGGCAGGACGCCGTGGCGCTGGAAGCCCCACATCGCCTCGCCGGTGCGGCCGAAACCGGGCTGGACCTCGTCGGCGATGAAGAGGCCCCCGGCCCGGTGGATCGCCTCGACCGCGCCCTTCAGGAAACCCGTGCCGGTGAACACCCCGTCGCTGGAAAAGATCGTGTCGACGATCAGCACCGCGGGCTTGATGCCGTGACGCTGCAGATCCTCGATCGCGTCCTCGACAGCTGCGGCGAAGCCCGCATCGCCGCTGCCCGCCGGATCGGGAGCGGGCACGGTGCGGACATGCGGGCCGAGGTTCACGCTGGGCCCGAGCGAGGGCGAGAATTGCGACACCGCCAGCGTCACGCCGTGATAGGCGGTCTCGGTCACGATCACCCCTGTCCCGCCGGTCTTGGCGAAGGCCATGCGCAGCGCGAGGTCATTGGCCTCGCTGCCGGTGCAGGTGAACATCACATGGCCGAGCTCTGCCGGGAAGGTGGCGAGCAGCTTCTCCGCATAGGCCAGCACCCCGTCATGCAGATAGCGGGTGTGGGTCGCCAGCGTGCCCGCCTGCTGCGCCGTGGCCTCGACCACATGCGGGTGGCAGTGCCCGACCGAGGCCACGTTGTTGTAGACGTCGAGATAGGCCTCACCGGCGGCGTCATAGAGCCAGACACCCTCGCCGCGCACCAGATGCACCGGATGCTCGTAGAACAGCCGGTAGGCCGGGCCGAGCAGCGCCTGACGCTTCCGCACCAGAAGCGCCTCTTCCTCGGTCAGGTTGGCCGCGCCGGGGACGAAGGCGTTGATCATCGTGCTGTCGGGTCTCATGGCTCACTCCATCCCGCAGGTCTGGCGCAGGGCGCGGCGCGCCGCATCGCGGGGCAGGGCGGTCAGCGCCTGCAATCCGGTGCGGGCTGCGGGGAAGTTGCGCAGGATATAGGGGGCGTTCTCCGGATGGCTCGCGGCGCGGGAGCTGGCGATGCCGATGGTGGTGATCATCCGCGTGGCGGTGAGGTCGAAGAGCACGTCCACCTCCCCGGGCAGCAGGGGATAGGCCTCGTGATAGCCCGCGACGAAAGCGGTGAGCGAGCCGAGCGCATCCTCGGGGTCGATCTGATAGGCGGCGGCGACCGCCAGATCGCAAACCCGCGCGGTCCGCACCATGTCGCCGAAATCGAGCACCCCGGCCACCGCATCGGGGTTCTGCGGATCGACCAGCACGTTATGCGGGTTAAGATCGTTGTGCACCACCTGCCAGGGCAGCGTCGGCAGCAGCGGCGCCACCTCGGCCTCGAAGATGTCGAGACAGCGCAGCGAGAGATCGCGCGAGGCGGGGTCGGGGCAGCTCGGCAACAGCGGCCGCAGCCGGGCGGCGTGGCGGATATCCCAGAGCAGGTCCTGCTCTGCCGCGGGGTGGGTGAAGCTGGCCAGTGCGCGCGACAGGTCGGCAAGTACCCGCCCCATGGCCCGGCGCTGCGCGCCTGAGCGCGGCGCGAGATGCAGAGGCGTGCCCTCGAGATAGGTAAGCACCCGGAGCAGGCTGCCATCGGCCAGCGTGACTTCGGTCGCGCCGTCCAAGGTGCGCAACACCCGCGGCACGCAGAGATCGGGGGCGGTGCTTTCCAGATGCAGCAGCGCCTCGGTCTGGAAGGTGGTCACCGCATGCGGCTCGGCCCGGTTGGCGATCTTGAGCACATAGCCCGCACCCTTCGCGTCGCGCAGCAGCAGGTTCAGGTCACGCTCCGAAGTCAGTCGCTTCGGCTCGGCCTCCAGCCCGAAATGCAGCCTGGCCAAGGCCATGGCCTCGGTGTCGGAGAGGTCGGGCGGGGCAGAGGCCAAGAGCGCGCCGAGCGGCGGGGACAGGTCGGGCAAGGCGGGCTCCTCGTGGCGTTTGGCTAGCGGGATCATTGACGATCCGTGCCCGGATGCCAAGGGCGGGGCGGCGGGTTCCCCGAATGCCTGCGGATTGGGCGGGGTGCTGAAAGATCGGTCGCCTGCTGAACGGCGGGAGGCGCAAAAAGCGGCAGTTGCGCGGCGGCCGGTTGCCCCTCTCCGGCGGCGGTGATCGGATGCGCGGCATGAATGCAGTGACCCCCTTGAGTCCCGAGACACGGCCCGCCGTGATGGAGCGCAGTTTCGGCCGCGCCTTCGTCACGCTGCGGCAGTCGCGCGGCGCGACCCGGCTGGCCGATCTGGCGCAGGCAGGCTCGGCCAAGGCGATCCTGCCGCGGGTGGCGGGAGCGGTGCCGGAGGTGGTGTTTCTCAACACCTCTGGCGGGCTGACCGGGGGCGACCGGCTGAGCTACCGGCTCGAGGTCGGCGCGGGCTGCCGGGTGCTGGCGACGACCCAGACGGCGGAGCGCGCCTATGCGGCGGGCGAGGGCGTGGCGGAGGTGCGGGTCAGCCATTCGGTCGGCGCGGGCGGCTGGCTCGACTGGCTGCCGCAGGAGACGATCCTTTACAACGGCGCGGCGCTGGAGAGGCGGACCGAGATCGAGCTGGCTGGCGATGCGGGCTGTCTGATGCTCGAGTCGGTGGTGCTGGGCCGCGCCGCCATGGGCGAGACCGTGAGCCGGCTGAGATTTCGCGATGCACGGACGGTGCGGCGCGACGGGCGGCCGGTGCTGCTCGATCCGCTGGCCTTCGACGATGCGGCGCTGGCGGCGGTGGGCGGCTTTGCCGTGTTGGGCGGGGCGCGGGCCTTCGCCACGCTGGCGATGATCGGGCAGGGCGCCGAGGATGCGCTGGCCCGGGCGCGGGCCGTATTGGATGAGCCGGGGGTAGAGGCCGCGGCCTCGGCCTTCGACGGGAAACTGGTGCTGCGGCTGCTCGCGCCCGATGGCTGGCCGCTGCGCCGTCAGGTGGCGCGGGTGCTGGGCGCCTTGCGCGGGACCGCCTTGCCGCGCGTCTGGCAGGTTTGAGAGGGAGTTGCGATGAACCTGACACCGAGGGAAAAGGACAAGCTGCTGATCAGCGTCGCCGCCATGGTGGCGCGCGGGCGGCTGGCGCGGGGGGTGAAGCTGAACCACCCCGAGGCGATCGCGCTGATCTCGGATTTCGTGGTCGAGGGCGCGCGCGACGGGCGCACGGTCGCCGATCTGATGCAGGCCGGGGCCTTCGTCATCACCGCCGAGCAATGCATGCCGGGCATCCCCGAGATGATCCATTCCATCCAGGTCGAAGCGACCTTCCCCGACGGGACCAAGCTCGTCACCGTCCACCATCCGATCCGCTGAGAGGTTTCCATGCGTTCTGCCCCCTTCGCCAAACCCGCCGATGACCGCCCGCTGAGGCTCCTGTCGGCCCTGCCGCTGGCGGCGCTGGTGCTGCTTCTGCCGGCTGCCGCGCTGGCGCATCCGGGCCATGTGGCGGCTTCGCCCTTCGCCTCGGGGATGGGGCATCCGCTGGGCGGGCTCGACCATGTGCTGGCGATGCTGGCGGTCGGGCTCTGGGCCGCGACGACCGGCGGCCGGGCGCTCTGGGCGATGCCGCTGGCCTTCGTGCTGGCGATGCTGGGCGGCGGCGCGCTGGGCGCCGCGGGTCTGCCCTTCCCGGCGGTGGAGCCGATGATCCTCGCCTCCATCGTGCTGCTGGGCGCCGCTGTGGCGCTGGCGCTGCGCCTGACGCTGCCGCTTGCCCTCGGGGCGATCGCGCTCTTCGGTCTGGCGCATGGCCACGCCCATGGCGCGGAAGGTCCGGCCTCGGGGCTGATGCTCTATGCAGGGGGCTTCGTACTGGCCACCGCGGCGCTGCATGGCGCGGGGCTGCTGGCCGGGCTCGGGCTGGCGCGGCTGAACGGTCTGGCCTCGCGCTTGCTGGGCGGCGGCACGGCGCTGGCGGGCCTCGTGCTCGCCCTGTCCTGAGGAGCGCGCGATGATCCCCGGAGAGCTGTTCCCCGCCGAGGGCGAGATCACCCTGAACGCCGGGGCCGAGGCTCTGGTGCTTGCCGTCTCGAACACCGGCGACCGTCCGGTGCAGGTGGGCTCGCATTACCATTTTGCCGAGACCAACGCCGGGCTGTCCTTCGACAGGGCGGCGGCGCGGGGGCGGCGGCTCGACATTCCGGCGGGCACCGCGGTGCGCTTCGAGCCGGGCCAGACCCGCGAGGTCCGGCTGGTGCCCTATGGCGGCGCGCGCCATGTCTATGGCTTCAACGCTGCCGTCATGGGCAAGCTCTGACCCCACCCCAGACACCGGAGCCCGCCATGTCCCCCTTCTTCCGCTATGCCGAGATGATGCGCCTGTCGATGCAGACGGGCCTCATGATGTTCGAGGCGCAGCAGGTCATCGCGCTGCGGATGCTGGGCATGACCGGGGTGCTTGCCGCGCATCCATCGGAGAACGGGCGTATGCTGGCCGAGAAGGGCGCGGCCTTCGCGCAATCGGCGCAGGCCGCCAGCCTTGCCGCGCTGCAGGGCAAGCAGCCAGATCAGGTGGCGATGGCCGCGCTGCGCCCGATCCGCCGCAAGACCCGGGCCAATGCGGCGCGGCTCACCCGCGCCGCGAAGAAGGTCTGAGCGATGCGCGCCGCCCCCCCTCCGGCCTCAGGGCGCGTCCGGCAGCGGCGGCAGGCTGCGCAGATAGAGGATCACCGCCTTCAGGTCGTCCTCGGTGAAGCCTGCGAGATAGCCGTAGGGCATCGGTGGCAGCATCGGCGTGCCATCGGCATGCATGCCCTTGGTGATCATCGCGGCGATCTGCTCGTCGCTGTAATCGGCCAGCCCGTCCTTGTGGCTGGTCAGGTTCGCCGCGACCGAGGTGCCCCAGGGCCCCGGAAACTCGAAGCCGCCGCGACCGAGGTCGGTGTCGTACTTGAAGCCCTGGGGGCCGAGGGGCGTGTGACATTCGATGCAATGCGCGACCGGACCGGCGAGATAGGCGCCGTATTCGACACTGACGCCGCGCGGCGGCGCGGTGACGCTTTCGACCGGCGGGCCGTAGGCCGGCGGCAGCGGGATGCGGTAGGTCGAGGGCGGCGTCTCGTTCGCCACCGGCTCGAGCGTCCGCAGGAACAGGACCACCGAACCGAGATCGTCGTCGGAGAGGCCGCGATAGACGGAGAAGGGCATCGGCGGGCCGATCACCGTGCCGTCCGGGCGGATGCCCTCGCGGATCGCGCGGGCAAGCTCGGCGTCGCTCCACTCGGCGATGCGGCTCGCCGGGGTGATGTTGGGCGCGACCGCGGTGAACTCGGGCAATTCGATCACCAGCCGGCCCGACAGCTCCTGATCCATCACCGGGCCGTCCGGCCCCAGCGGCGTGTGGCAGTTGCCGCAGCCCGCCGGGCCGCGCACCAGATATTCCCCTCGCTCCAGCGTCGGTCCGGCCTCGGCCATTCCGGCCAGAGCAAGGCTCACGGCCATAGCAAGGTCCACGGGCAGCAGCCCGCGCAAGGTCCTGCGCAGCGTCATCATTCTGTCCCTCTTTTCTATACGCCCCCTGCGGGCGGCCCCGGCCTCCTGGCGTCAGGGCTTCCTCGCAGCGCGGTGATTTCGCCAGCCGCCGCCGGACCTGTCAACTTGTCGCATCGGTCGGGATCAACCCGCCTGCGCTTCCGCTGAAGGAGGTATCATGCCTGCCCAGATCTCTCGTGCCACCTATGCCGCCATGTTCGGCCCGACCACCGGCGACAAGCTGCGGCTGGGCGATACCGAGTTGATCATCGAGGTGGAGCGCGACCTGACCACCTATGGCGAGGAGGTGAAGTTCGGTGGCGGCAAGGTGATCCGCGACGGCATGGGCCAGAGCCAGATCACCCGGGCGCAGGGCGCGGTGGATACCGTCATCACCAATGCGCTGATCGTCGATCATACCGGGATCTACAAGGCCGATGTCGGCCTGCGCGACGGGCTGATCCACAAGATCGGCAAGGCGGGCAATCCCGATACCCAGCCGGGGGTGGACATCATCATCGGCCCGGGCACCGAGGTGATCGCGGGCGAGGGGCGCATCCTGACCGCCGGGGGGATGGATGCGCATATCCATTTCATCTGCCCGCAGCAGATCGAGGATTCGCTGCACTCCGGCATCACCACCATGCTCGGCGGCGGCACCGGCCCGGCGCATGGCACGCTCGCCACCACCTGCACCCCGGGGCCCTGGCATATTGGGCGGATGCTGCAGGCGGCGGACGCCTTCCCGATGAACCTCGCCTTCGCCGGCAAGGGCAATGCCTCGCTGCCCGCCGGGCTGGAGGAGCAGGTGCGCGCCGGGGCCTCCTGCCTCAAGCTGCACGAGGATTGGGGCACCACGCCCGCCGCCATCGACTGCTGCCTGACGGTGGCCGATGCGATGGATGTGCAGGTGATGATCCACACCGACACGCTGAACGAGAGCGGCTTCGTCGAGAACACGCTCGACGCCATCCGCGGCCGGACGATCCATGCCTTCCACACCGAGGGCGCGGGCGGCGGCCATGCGCCCGACATCATCAAGGTGGTGGGCTCGGCGAATGTGATCCCCAGTTCCACCAACCCGACGATGCCCTACACCGCCAATACCATCGAAGAGCATCTCGACATGCTGATGGTCTGCCATCACCTCGACCGCTCGATCCCCGAGGATGTGGCCTTCGCCGAAAGCCGCATCCGGCGCGAGACCATCGCTGCCGAGGATATCCTGCATGATATGGGCGCCTTCTCGGTCATCTCATCCGACAGTCAGGCGATGGGCCGGGTGGGCGAGGTCATCACCCGGACATGGCAGACCGCGCACAAGATGAAGGTGCAGCGCGGGCGGCTGGCCGAGGAGGTTGGGGCGAACGACAACTTCCGTGTCCGGCGCTACATTGCGAAATATACCATCAATCCCGCGATCACCCATGGCATCTCGCGCCACATCGGCTCGGTCGAGGAGGGCAAGCGTGCCGATCTCGTGCTCTGGACGCCGGCCTTCTTCGGCGCCAAACCCGACATGGTGCTGATGGGCGGGATGATCGTCTGCGCGCAGATGGGCGATCCGAACGGCTCGATCCCGGCGCAGCCCTTCTACACGAGGCCGATGTTCGGCGCCTTCGGCGGCGCGCTGCATGCCAGCGCCGTCACCTTCCTGTCGCAGGCGGCGCAGGAGGACGGGATGCGCGACCGGCTGCGGCTGCAGAAGGGGACGCTGGCGGTGGAGGGCACCCGCGGCATCGGCAAGGCAGAGATGCGGCTGAACGCGCATCGCCCGCAGATCGAGGTGAACCCCGAGACCTACGAGGTGCGCGCCGATGGCGAGATCCTGACCTGCGCGCCCCTAGCCGAGCTGCCGCTGGCGCAGCGGTATTTCCTGTTCTGATCCCCGCCTGACGGCGCGGCCCTGCGGCATGGCCGCTGGGGGCAGGCTGCGGCTTGTGCCGGGCCGCGCCGCTCATCACTCTGGTATCGTGCAGCCTGCCACGGCAGGGCTGCCGAATCGCTGACTTGCCTGACATCGAAAGGGCCCAACCATGACCGACCTTCCTTCTGCCCGCCGCCTGCTGCGCCATGGTGCCTGGGAGGGTGCCGCCGCCGCCCGCGTGCTGCTGGACTACGACGCCCGCTTCCTGCGCCGCAAACGGCTCGAGACCGAGGACGGGCAGGGCTTCCTGGTGGACCTGCCGGAGACGGTGAGCCTCGGCGAGGGCGACGCCTTCGAGTTGGAGGATGGCTCGCTGGTCGAGATCGGCGCGGCACCCGAGGAGGTGCTGGTGGTGACCGGCGCACTGACCCGCGCGGCCTGGCACATCGGCAACCGGCACACGCCCTGCCAGATCGAGGCCGATCGCCTGCTGATCAAGCGCGACCATGTGCTGGAAGGCATGCTGCGCGGGCTGGGGCTGACGGTGGCTGAGGCGGTCGAACCCTTCACCCCCGAGGGTGGCGCCTATGGCCACGGTCGCACCATGGGCCATGACCACGGGCCGGAGGCTGGCCATTCCCAAGGCGAGGGCCATTCGCATCCGCATGTCCACGTCCATGTCTCGCGCAAGGTGGAGGAGGACGACATCACCCCCGATGTCGACCCCGGATGAGCGCCGCACCTCCCGGCCTCCTGAGCCTCGTGCAATGGCTCTCCCCGGCCTTCCCGACCGGGGGCTTTGCCTATTCGCACGGGCTGGAATGGGCGATCTCGGCGGGCGAGGTCCGTGACGGCGCCTCGGTGGAACGCTGGCTCGGCGACGTGTTGCGCTTCGGCGCGGGGCGGACGGATGCGATCCTGCTGGCGCAGGCGCTGTGCGCCGATGCCGATCTGGGCGCGCTGACCGACATCGCCCGCGCGCTCGCGCCATCGGCGGAGCGGCTGCGCGAGACCGAGGAGCAGGGCGCGGGCTTCGCCGCCGCCACCGCCGCGCTGACCGGGCTCGACCTTCTGCCGCGCCCGCTGCCCGTTGCCGTGGGGCAGGCGGCGCGCACGCTGGCGCTGCCGGTGCCGCAGGTGCTGGCGCTCTACCTGCACGCCTTTGCCGCCAATCTCGTCTCGGCGGCGGTGCGCTTCGTTCCCCTCGGGCAGACCGAGGGGCAGCGGGTGCTGGCGGCGCTGCATCCGCTGATCGACGCGCTGGCGCTGGAGGCCGCGACTGCGACGCTCGACGACCTCGCGACCTCCGCCCTGCGCGCCGATCTGGCGGCGATGCAGCATGAAACCATGGATGTAAGGATCTTTCGCACATGACGCAACACGGACCTCTTCGCGTCGGCATCGGCGGCCCGGTGGGCGCAGGCAAGACCACGCTGACGGAAAAGCTCTGCGCGGCGCTGGCCGACCGCTGCTCGATGGCGGTGATCACCAACGACATCTACACCCGCGAGGATGCCGATTTCCTGATGCGGGCGCAGGTGCTGCCCTCCGAGCGCATCCGGGGGGTGGAGACCGGCGGCTGCCCGCATACCGCGATCCGCGAGGATGCCTCGATCAACCTCGCGGCCATCGCCGATCTCCGGCGGCAGTTCGACGATCTGGACCTGATCCTGATCGAATCCGGCGGCGACAATCTGGCGGCGACCTTCAGCCCGGAACTGGCGGATCTGACGATCTACGTCATCGACACGGCGGCGGGGCAGGACATCCCGCGCAAGCGGGGCCCGGGCGTCACCCGCTCGGATCTGCTGGTGGTCAACAAGACCGACCTCGCGCCGCATGTCGGCGTCGATGTGGTGCTGCTGGAGGAGGATGCGAAGCGCGCCCGCGGCAGCCGGCCCTATGTCATGGGGCGGATGCGCGCGGGTGTGGGAATCGCGGAGATCGTCGCCTTCCTCGAGCGCGAGGGCGGCCTGCGTCTGGTTCCGGTCGCGGGGCAGAGCCAGCCGCAAACCGCCTGATCCGACCGCATCCCGCCGCATTTCGCGGCGGCTCACGCGCAATTGCCTAAAAAGTAAACTCCCGCTTCGGCCCGCCTGCCGCGCCGAACGCATCGCCTTGCCGCACCGTCACGCGCCACGTCTTCTGGCTGACGCGAAGGTCGCAAAGACCCGCGAAGACAACAGGTGTGCGGTGGCGAGCGATTGGAACTCCGTCACCACCGCACGGGGTGCAACATGGTTGCCGTCTCTGGATACAGGCCGCTTCCCGCGAAGGGAAGGCGCGCCCTAGGGGTGGCCGTTCGAGAGGGAAGTCCATGAACGGGTTGAGGGGAATGATCATCGGCGCGGGGGTCGGTCTGACGCTGACCGGCGCCGCCGCGGCGCAGGACACGGTGAAGGTCGGCGTCCTGCATTCGCTGTCGGGCACTATGGCGATTTCGGAGACGACGCTGAAGGACACGATGCTGATGCTGATCGCCGAGCAGAACGCCAAGGGCGGCGTGCTGGGCAAGCAGATCGAGGCCGTCGTGGTCGATCCGGCCTCGGATTGGCCGCTGTTTGCCGAAAAGGCGCGCGAGCTGCTGACCGTGTCGGATGTGGATGTGATGTTCGGCTGCTGGACGAGCGTCAGCCGGAAATCGGTGCTGCCGGTGATCGAGGAGTTGAACGGGCTCTTGTTCTATCCGGTGCAATACGAGGGCGAGGAATCCTCCAAGAATGTGTTCTACACCGGCGCCGCGCCGAACCAGCAGGCGATCCCGGCAACCGACTACTTCCTCGAGGAACTGGGCGTCGAGAAATTCGCGCTCTTGGGCACGGACTACGTCTATCCGCGCACCACGAACAACATCCTGGAAAGCTACCTGCAGCAGAAGGGCATCGCGAAGGAAGACATCTTCGTGAACTACACCCCCTTCGGCCATTCCGACTGGTCCAAGATCGTGGCCGACGTGGTGGCGCTGGGCGCGGATGGCAAGAAGGTCGGCGTGATCTCGACCATCAACGGCGACGCCAACATCGGCTTCTACAAGGAGCTGGCGGCGGCGGGCATCTCGGCCGATGACATCCCGGTCGTGGCCTTCTCTGTCGGCGAGGAAGAGCTTTCGGGCCTCGATACCTCGAACCTCGTCGGCCATCTGGCGGCGTGGAACTACTTCCAGTCGGCGGACGAGTCCGCCAATGACGAGTTCATCGCCAAGTGGAAGGAATTCGCCGGCGAGAACCGCGTGACCAACGACCCGATGGAAGCCCATGTGATCGGCTTCAACATGTGGGTGCAGGCGGTCGAGAAGGCGGGCACCACCGATGTCGACGCGGTGCGCGAGGCGATGTACGGGCTCGAAGTGCCGAACCTGACCGGCGGCACCGCCAAGATGCTGCCGAACCATCACCTCACGAAGCCGGTGCTGATCGGCGAGATCCAGGCCGATGGCCAGTTCGACATCGTCAGCCAGACCGAGCCGGTGGCCGGCGACGCCTGGACCGACTTCCTGCCGGAATCGGCGGTGCTCGAGGCCGATTGGGCCGAGCTCGACTGCGGCATGTACAACACCGAGACCAAGACCTGCGTGCAGATCAAGTCGAACTACTGATGCGGACGGGGGCGGTGCGCCGCCCCCCTCTCTCACGCCGGGGGCAGAATGCGGCTTTTCCTCACCATCCTTGCGGCGCTTTTCCTGGCGCTGCCCGCGGGCGCGCAGGGCACGCCCGCCGCGCAGATCCTTGCCGACAACCGCGCGCTGTTCGAGAAATCCTCGCGCCAGACCATCGGGCCGGTGATCGAGGCGCTGGCCTCCAGCGGCGATCCCGCAGCGGCGGCGATCCTCGCGGCCTGGGCCGACCGCGGGCTCGGCCTGCATGACGACGGCCGCTTCCTCCTGATCTCCGAGGCCGAGGCCGGCTGGGCGCTGCGCGACCTTTCGGGGGCCGAGGCGGGGCAGGCGGCCAAGGGCGAGATCAAGCAGCTGCGCCCCAATTCCGGGGTGCGCGGCCTGATCGCCACGGCGCTGGTGCAGTTCCAGCTCGCCGATCCCGATCCCGCGCGCCGCTCCGATGCGCTGGCCTCCATTGCCCGTGACCCATCGCCCGACCATCTCGAGCCGCTGCGCGCCGCCATGGCCAAGGCCGCCGATCCCGCCATGGTGCGGCTGGAGCGGCTGCTGACCCTGCGCTTCGATCCCGACTCTGCCGCCCGCGTCGCCGCGATCGAGAGCTTCGGCGCCGATCTCGGGCTCGACCTGCGCGCGGCGCTCAACCCGCTGGTGGCCACCCGCCGCATCGCCGTGGCAGGCGGGGCGCCCGAGGGGGAGAACCTCGCCGCCAGCCTCACCCCCGGCAAGGAAATCACCCGTGAGGCGGCCTACGACCTGCTCGTCACCGCCGACCTCGCTCCGGCCCGGCTGACCGAGGCCGACCAGCGCACGACGCTGATCGAGAACATCGACAACGGCAGTGTCGCGGGCATCCCCGTCGCCGCGCTCGACAACCGCGCCGAACGCGACCGCGCCTATACCGCGCTCGAGGCCGAGGGCCGCGCCCCCGCCGCCGCGACCGAGGACGAGGTGAGCGCCGCGCTCGCCGCCCACAGCTTCCACGACGTCTACGCCGAGCCCGACCCGGCGGTGACCGAGGCGGCAGAGGCGGCGCTCGCCCGGATCGGCCTCAAGGTCGGGGCGATGCAGGCCGCGGACCTCTCGCTCGACGCGCTGTCGCTGGCCTCGATCTACTTCCTCGCCGCCATCGGCCTCGCCATCACCTTCGGCGTGATGCGGGTGATCAACATGGCGCATGGCGAGTTCATCATGATGGGCGCCTATACCGGCTATGTCGTGCAGCAGGTCGTCGCCGACCGCACGCTGTCGATCCTGCTCGCCCTGCCGCTTGCCTTCCTCGTCACCTTCGCCGCGGGCGTGGCGATGGAGCGGCTGGTGATCCGCCATCTCTACAAGCGCCCGCTGGAAACCCTGCTCGCCACCTTCGGCATCTCCATCGCCCTGCAACAGCTGGCCAAGAACATCTTCGGCACCCAGGCCCGCCCGCTCACCTCGCCCGGCTGGCTCGACGGGGCGCTGGTGTTCAACGACGTGGTCTCGATCAGCTACATCCGCATCGCCATCTTCGCGCTGGCGCTGGTCTTCCTCGGCGTCTTCCTGTTCATCATGAAACGCACCCGGCTTGGTCTCGAAGTCCGCGCCGTGACGCAGAACCCCTCGATGGCCGCCTCCATGGGCATCAACCCCGACCGGATCAACATGCTGACCTTCGGCCTGGGCTCCGGCATCGCCGGGATCGCCGGCGTGGCCATCGGCCTCTTCGCCAAGGTCACCTCCGAGCTCGGCTCCGACTACATCGTGCAAAGCTTCATGACCGTGGTCGTGGGCGGGGTCGGCAATATCTGGGGCACGCTGGCGGGGGCCCTGATGATCGGCGGCATGCAGAAGGGGATCGAATGGCTGAACCCCTCGAACACGCTGGCGGCGCAGACCTACATGATCATCTTTATCATCATCTTCATCCAGTTCCGCCCCCGCGGCATCATCGCCCTCAAGGGCCGCGCGGCGGGGGATTGAAGATGATCCTTCCCCCTTCATCTTGGTCCAAATATCCCGGGGGGCGCGGGGAGCTGGCCCCCCGCTTCTCCGGCCGGAGCCTGCCATGACCCAAGGTTTCTTCGCGAAAAACCCCTCCGTCCTGATTTTCCTCGCCGCCCTCGCGCTCTTCACCCTCGCGGTGACGCTCTTGTCGCATGCCTATGGCGTCTCCTTCCTCTCCACCTCCTTCGTGAAGACGCTGGGCAAGACGCTCTGCCTCTGCCTGATCGCGCTGGCGATGGACCTGGTCTGGGGCTATGCGGGCATCCTCAGCCTCGGGCATTTCGCCTTCTTCGGCCTCGGCGGCTACATGATCGGCATGTGGCTGATGTATGCCCGCACCGAGGAGATCGTGGTGCAGGCGCTGTCGGGCGCGCCACTGCCGCCGACGCCGGAGGAGATCGTCTCGGGCATCGGCACCCAGATCTTCGGCGTGGTCGGCGGCTCCGAGATCCCCTGGGTCTGGAGCTTCGCCCACAGCCTGCCTTTGCAACTGATGCTGGTGGTACTGGTGCCGGGGCTCCTGGCGCTGGTCTTTGGCTGGCTCGCCTTCCGCAGCCGGGTGACGGGGGTCTATCTCTCGATCCTGACCCAGGCGATGACGCTGGCGCTGGCGCTCTATCTCTTCCAGAACGACTCGGGGCTGCGCGGCAACAACGGGCTCTCGGGCCTGCAGAACATGCCGGGACAGGGGGCGGTGACGCAGGACCAGCTCTCGGTCTGGTTCCTCTGGGCCTCGGCCCTGGCCTTGGGGCTCGGCTATCTGCTCTGCGCCTGGGTCGTTTCGGGCAAGTTCGGCTCGGTGATCCGGGCGATCCGCGACGACGAGCAGCGGGTGCGCTTCCTCGGCTATTCGGTCGAAAGCTACAAGCTGGCGGTCTTCACCCTCACGGCGATCATCGCCGCCATCGCGGGCGCGCTCTACTACCCGCAGGCCGGGATCATCAACCCGGCCGAGCTCGCGCCCATCGCCTCGATCTATCTCGCGGTCTGGGTCGCCATCGGCGGGCGCGGGCGGCTCTATGGCGCGGTGATCGGCGCGGCTTTCGTCTCGCTTCTCTCCTCCTGGTTCACCGGCGGGCGGGCGCCGAGCATCAACCTCGGCTTCTACACGGTGAACTGGGTCGACTGGTGGCTGATCCTGCTGGGGCTCGCCTTCGTGCTGGTGACGCTTTTCGCGCCGCAGGGCATCGGCGGACTGTTCGACCTCTGGCAAGGGACGAAACATCCCAAGCGCCGGGGCGCGCCGCTGGGGCCGGATGACGGCTCGTTCCAGGAGAAGGAGGCGGTGGAATGAGCGCGCTGCTCGAGGTTTCCGGCGTCTCCGTCACCTTCGACGGCTTCCGCGCCATAAACAACCTGTCCTTCAACATCGCCGCACAGGAGCTTCGCGCGATCATCGGGCCGAACGGCGCGGGCAAGACCACCTTCATGGATATCGTCACCGGCAAGACCCGGCCCGATGAGGGCAGCGTCACCTTCGGCGAGCGGTCGGTCTCGCTCTTGTCGCTGTCCGAGGCGCAGATCGCCCGGGCCGGGGTGGGGCGCAAGTTCCAGCGGCCCACAGTCTTCGAGGATCAGTCGGTGTTCGACAACCTGATGATGGCGCTGAAGAAGCCGCGCGGGCCGCTCGCCGTGCTGATGTTCCGCGCCTCGAAGGGCGATGCGCGCAAGGTGCGCGATCTGGCCGAGGAGGTGGGGCTGGGCGATCAGCTGGAGCGCAAGTCGGGCGAGCTCTCCCACGGCCAGAAGCAATGGCTGGAGATCGGCATGCTGCTGGCGCAGGAACCGCGGCTTCTGCTGGTGGACGAACCCGCCGCGGGCATGACGCTGGCCGAACGCGAGCATACGACCGCCCTTCTGGTCGAGATGGCGAAGACCCGCGCGGTGGTGGTGGTGGAGCATGACATGGATTTCGTCCGCCGCCTCGACTGCAAGGTGACGGTGCTGCACGAGGGGTCGGTGCTGGCCGAGGGCACGCTTGACCATGTGACGAAGAACCCTTCGGTAATCGAAGTCTATCTGGGGCGGGGCTGATGCTGAAGACCGAAGGACTGACTCTGCATTATGGCGGCAGCCAGATCCTCTACGGGATCGACATGGAGGCGCGGGCGGGCGAGGTGACCTGCATCATGGGCACCAACGGGGTGGGCAAGACCTCGCTCCTCAAGGCCATCGCCGGGACGCATCCGCGCTCGGGCGGGCGGGTGATCTTCGACGGCGAGGATCTGCCGGTCGTGAAGCCGCAGGGCATGGCGCGGCGCGGGCTGGGCGTGGTGCCGCAGGGCCGGATGATCTTTCCGCTGCTGACGGTGACCGAGAACCTGCACACCGGCTTCGCTACCCTGCCGCGCGGCGAGCATCGGGTGCCGGACGAGATCTACGACCTCTTCCCGGTGCTCAAGGACATGGGCCATCGCCGGGGCGGCGATCTTTCAGGCGGACAGCAGCAGCAGCTGGCCATTGCCCGGGCGATGATCATGAAGCCGAAGCTCCTGCTGCTGGACGAGCCGACCGAGGGGATCCAGCCCAACATCATCCAGCAGATCGGGCGGGTGATCTCGTACCTCCGCTCCAAGGGCGACATCGCCATCGTGCTGGTGGAACAGTATTTCGACTTCGCCTTCGATCTGGCGGACCGCTTCTATGTGCTGAAGCGCGGCACGGTCGAGGTGTCGGGCACCAAGGCCGAGCTGGGGCGCGAACGGATGCGGCAGGCGGTCTCGGTCTGAGCCACGGGAATGAAACAACCGGCGGGGGTGACCCGCCGGTGACTTCTGTTCGCAGCGTTCAGTTCGTGGTGGCTGCCGGAGCCGCGGGTGCGTCGGCCGCAGGAGCTGCGGCTTCGGTCGGGCCGGCGGAGAAGGTCGACAGGAACGCCCAGATGTTGTGGGCGTCTTCTTCCTTGCGGACCTTGTAGGTCATCTTGCCGCGCGCCTTGGGATCTTCGAGGTAGTCCTTTAGGAACTTGGTCGGGTCCTTGGTGTAGGCGGTGAACTCCTCTTCGTTCCAGACGAGGCCCTTCTCGCCGGCGGTCTTCATCGAGTCGCCGTAGCCCTTGAAGTCCGGAACCGAGCCTGCGGTGCGCCCGACGACGCCGTAGAGGTTCGGCCCGGTCTTGGCGGCGCGACCGGCGAGCACGTTGCCTGCATCATCCACCACCACGTGGCAGGTCTGGCACTGGCTGAACGCCTTTTCGCCGGCTGCCGGATCGCCTTCCTGGGCGAAGGCGGGGGCTGCGACGAAGGCGGAGATGACGGCGAGGGTACTAAGCTTCATGGGGGTCCTCCCTATTGCTGTAGAGTGTATAACGGTAGGCCAAGCGCGGCTCTTCACAAGGTCGGCATGGCGGTTCGGGGCGGGGGTCACGGCTGCATCCAACTCAGGCTGCGGCAGGGGCCAGCGCGGGGCGCTGCCAGAGCGGGGCCAGCCGTGCCGCGCGCGGGTGAAACCCGGCGCCGCGCTGAGGCTGAAAGGGGGCGGAGGGCTGCCGTCTGCTGCTCTGGAAGACGGTGGGGTCGTTGATCGGCAGAACATGTCTTCCCCAGTCACCCAGCAGGCCATCGCTGATCTGGCGGCGCCTGACGCGATCGCCGATCATCCCACGGATGATGCGGCTTTCCGGCGCCGGATGCGGACGGTCCAGACCGTCGAGCCGCGCCCGCGAGGGGGCAACCCGATCGGGCCGACTATGCCGCGTGCCTTCGGAAGCCTTGAGGTGACGGATTGCCGCAGTGGCGACGGAAAGGCGCCGCGCGTGCGTGACGCGGGCGCGCACCGCAGCGCTGCAGAGGCAGGCGGGGTTGTCAGAGTCCATGGGTGTTCTCATCGGTCAGGGCGGGCCGCGACAGGGCAGACTCGTGAGGCATGACGCGCGGCGCGGGCATCATCCAGCGCCACAGCTTCTGGTCCTGCAGGCGCAGCACCATGAACCAATGTTCCAGCAGCGCCAGCGCCGTCAGCGCCGCAAGCAGCCAGAAGCCGACCGATCGGCCCACATCCGCCGAGGCCAGCGCCCGTTCGACCCAGCAGCCGGTGGCGAAGGTCAGGAAGGTGACCGACAGCGGGAAGAGCCCGTTCATCCGCGACTGGCGGAAATAGGTCGAGATGTGCGAGATCGCCGAGGGCAGGAACTCGGTGTTGATGTGGGGCACGCCGAAGAACAGGTTCAGCTTGGCCGAGATCCGGGCGATGAACAGCACGAGGAAGGTCCAGAGCCCGAAAAGGTTGGCCGCCCCCTGCGCCTGCAGCGCCATGCCCGAGAGCACCACGATCAGCAGGCACTCGTGCCAGGCGATGGCGCCGATCGCCCGCAGGAAGCGCTCCCCCTCGCTGGCAAAACGCGGGCAGGGGGCGGTGTTGGGCCCGGTGATGACGCCGGAGAGAAACGCCAGCTCGATCCAGGCCCAGACCGAGAGCGCCGAGAGAAAGGCAAGATAGACCCCCCCCACGCTCATGTCGGTCAGCGTCTGCACATAGCCGAAGATCCCGCCGAACAGCAGCGGCAGCCCGAGGACCACCGAGGCCATATGCGCATCGGGCCCGCGATTGTCGGCATAGCGGACGCGCATCAGCAGGATGCCGGTGGAAAACCACCAGATGAACATCGCCGAAAGCGCAACGGCCCATGGGCTGGTGAAGATCACGCCTCGTCTCCTGCGGCGGTCGGGGCGGGAAAATCCCGCCCCCGGTGCTGTTCGCGTCTCAATAGACCGGCTCCATCCGCACGCTGTCGGGCAGGGTGCTCGTCTTGACCGGGATGGTGTAGAGCGACACGAAGGCCGTCAGCGCCTGCGCGCCCGCCACCATGCGCCGCGCCCAGCCCCGGATACCGCCCGAACGCTTCGCCTCGTCCATGGCGAGGAAGGCGCGGTTCATCCGGTTCAGCCCCGGAATCCAGCGTGGATGGTCGATGTCGAGCTCCACCGGGAAGATCTGCCGGGCGATGGCCGAGGTCTTGCGGTAGACCTCCTGATCATACCAGTCGATGTCCACCCCCAGCGCCTTGTGGAACTCGGGCCTCGCGTGGTCGCGCACCCACATCGTCGAATAGACCGCGGTCAGGAAGAAGCGGATCCAGAGCTTGTTCACCGTCGAGGTGGTGAGCTTGGGGTCGGTCTTCATCAGCAGGGCGAAGGCCTCGCCATGGCTGAACTCGTCGTTGCACCACTCCTTGAACCACTTGAAGATCGGGTGGAAGCGATGCTCGGGGTTCGCCTCGAGGTGGCGGTAGATGGTGATGTAGCGGGCGTAGCCGATCTTCTCCGACAGGTAGGTGGCGTAGTAGATGAATTTCGGCCGGAAATAGGTGTATTTCTTCGCCTTGGTCAGGAAGCCGAGGTTCACCGCCACCCCCGCCTCGCGCAGCGCGTCGTTGATGAAGCCCGCATGCCGCGCCTCGTCGCGCGCCATGTAGTTGAACAGCTCGCAGATGTCGGGGTTGTTCCCGCGCCGCTTCATCTCCTTGTAGAGCACGCAGCCCGAGAATTCGGCGGTGCAGGAGGAGACGAGGAAATCGATGAACTCCACCTTCAGGGCAGGGTCCATCCCCGCCCAATCCACCTTGTCCCAGGCGTCGGTCTTCTTGAAATGGCCTTTGTTCGGGTCGGACTTCATCTGCGCGATCAGCCGGTCCCATTCGGGCCGCACCGAGGAGACGTCGATCCGGTCCAGCTCGTCGAAGTCGGTGGTGTAGAACCGCGGATTGAGCAGCGTGGTCTCGGTCGCCATCGCCGTGGTGTCGGCCACGGCCTGGGCGGAAACCTCGGGGGCGATCTCTTGGGCGCGCGCGTTCACAGCTTCACCTCTTCGGAGAAGGAGAACTCGCAGAGCTCCATGAAATCGAAATCGCCGGTCAGCCGGGTCCAGAGCCGCTCCAGCGCGCTCGCCCGGGTGATGGTGGCCAGACGGTCCTCGACGATCACCTCGCCATAGGCGGCCAGCACCGGCGCGCCATGCACCAGCACCTCGTCGCCCGGATGGACCACCGCGCCGTTGTTGAAGCGCACATGCGCATGCAGGCTTTCGAACTTGTGACTGACCTCGACGGTGCAAGGCACCTCTTCCGCTACCCTTGTGAAAATTCCCATGGCTCGGTTCCCTTTGTTGGCATCAGTCGGCGAGCAGCCTTTCGAACGCGGCTTTGTTGTCATCGCCGAAGGCCTGAAGCTCCGCGCTCCAGCCCGTTGCGTCGTCATGCAGCGTAAGCCTGCCGTTCTCGTACTCTACCAACCGCACAGGGAGTTCCTGGTCCACCTTCGCCACGGTGCGGGCGCGCTGAAGGCCGTTCTGGATCACGGTGACGAAGCCGCCGTTCTCCGATTCAAACAACATGGAGCCATCTTCCGCGCGCACGGCCACCGCCTTGGCGCCGCGTCCCTCGAAGATGATGGTCCGTTCACTCACAATCGCCGCTGCCACCGGTTGACCGACATGTTCGCGATCGGTCACGACGGCATAGGTCACCACCAGAAGCGAGACGATCGCCAGCGCCAGCATCATGCGCAGCAGGCCCGGGGGGATCATCTCCTTGTCCTCGTTGCGCAGGGCGGGCTGTTTGGTGGTCTTTGTCATCTGATTTTCCTCACTCTGCCGGAACGGCGCCCTGCGGCGCTTGCGCAGCGGCGCGGGGGGCGACGGAGGGTACCGAAAGCCGGGCCTCGGCGGCATTGCTGAGGATGCGGGCGACGCGCTCGGCCTCGGGGATGCAGCGCAGCGCGGGCTCGACGTCGCGCAGATACCACGGGCGGACATGCGGCCAGCAGACGAGATAGGAAATTTTCGTGTCGCCGCCGATCTGCATCGCGATGGTGCCGGTGCCGTTGCGACGCTTGTCGAGGCTGGCCGACAGCAGCTGCTTGAAGGGCAGGTTGATCGTCACCGAGAGTGCCGCGCCGATGCGCAGGATTACGCGGGCGGTGGTGATGGTGTAGATGGCGGTCCGTGCCTGCCAATGGGCCAGAAGCACGATCAGACCGCAGGCGCAGAGCCCGATCACCGCATAGGGCAGGCCATAGGCCAGGGCCATCGGCGCGCCGCCGTCGGCATAGCCGGTTGAGGCGCGCCAGAGCACCACGAGCACGAAGTAGCAGGCGACCCAGGTCAGCTTGTAGGCTTCGCGCGCGAGGGGCAGCGTGGCGGGGCTGCCCTGCCAGAGCAGCGTTTCGCCCTTGGGCGGATGGGCGGGCAGGCCGGGAAGCGGCTCGAAGGCGAAATCGTCGTGGTCCATGTCGGGCGCTCCGTGCGGAAGGGGATGCGGCGCGGCCCCCTTGGAGGCCGCGCCGGAGAGGTCAGGCCAACTGGCCCGCCAGAGCCGACCAGCGGCTCTTGCGCTTCTCGGCCGAGTACATGATGCCGCCGGCGACATAGCCCGAGATCTTGTCTTCCTCGAGCAGCGTCACCTCGTCGGCCGACTTGTGCGTCGGGATGCCGACGAAGAGGTCCGAGGACAGCGAATTCACGTCGACCCGGCCCTGACGGACCAGCACCATCGGCATCGGCAGAAGGCGCTTGCCGCCGTTGTCCAGAGTGATCTCCAGATAGCGGATCAGCTGTTCGGGCACGTCGATGAACAGGTCGGTGACCTTGCCGACATATTCATGGTCGTTGGCGCGCACCGGCAGGCCGCGCGGGTCGCGCCCGGCCGAGACGACGAAGCCGCATTTCGACATCGGCACGATCTTGTTGTGGCCGTGGCCGTCGAGCTCGGGGATGTCGCGCCGCGCCACCCAGGAGGCCGGACCCACGCCATCCTTCATCGGATCGCCGGTCGGCACATGCGGGAAGCCTTCGGACACCGCGGTGCGGGCCATCGGGATCGGGCGATCCTCGCTCTCCGGGCCGGGGTAGGTGACCGAGCCGCGGCCGAAGGGGAGGAGGAAGGTCTTCGGCTTCGGCACCGGGAACAGGCCCTGGTTCGCGGCGACGGTCCCGTCCTCGTTCTCCAGCGGATAGCCTTCGCGCATGTTTTCGGTTTGCAGATAGTAGATCAGGGCGGCGAAGAAGCCCCAGAACAGCCAGATCGCGAGGCTTGCCAAGTCAAAGTCGCCAAAGAAAGTTACACCAACCATTGCAGGGTCCTCCGGTGTCAGGTGGGGAAGTCGGCGATGCCCATCTTGGAACCGCCGGCAAGTCTTTCGGGGTGAAGGATCGTGGTCCGCACCAGCGGGCCAAGCACGATGAGGGTCGCAAACAGCAGCCCGATCTCGAGGTGATAGACGAAGCTGTAGCCGAAGGCCGGGTCCTGCAGCGCGGAGCCGAGATGGCCCGCCATGGCCCAGTGGCCGATGCCGTCGCGCAGCGCGCCGCCGATGAAGATGGCAAGCCCCGCCGCGGTCGCCTGCGCCGCGCCCCAGGCGCCGAGCGCCAGCCCGGGCCCGGCGCGGCCGCCCGCGGGCATGGTCATCGCCGCGGTCAGCGTGGCGACCGAGAACAGCCCGCCGCCCATGCCGATGCAGCAGGCGCCGAGGTAGAACATCGGCTGCGACCCGGCGGGATAGGCGAAGATCACCAGCGCGAAGGCGGCGATGCCGATGAGGATGCCGCGCCCGGCCATGCGGATCGGGTCGAGCCCGCGGGCGAGCCAGCGCGCGGCGAGCCCGAAGCCCAGGAGCGCGCCCAGCGACCACATCGCCGTCAGCAGCGTGGTGGCCGAGACCGAGAGGCCCATGATCTCGCCGCCATAGGGCTCCAGCAGCACGTCCTGCATGTTGAAGGCCAGCGTCCCGGCGAAGACCACGGCCAGAAGCCGCCCCGCCGTGCCGCCCGACAGAAGGTCGCGCCAGGCGTCGCGGAAGCGCGGCCGCGGTTCGGCCCGCTCGGCCGCCGACATCGGGCGCACCTTCTCCTGCTTCCAGAGCGCGATGATGTTCAGCACCAGCGTGGCGATGCCGCAACCCTGCACCACGCGGATCAGCCGGATGTCGGAGAAATCGCGCAAGAGCCAGCCGACGACGAGCGAAGAGATCCCCATGCCAACGAGGAACATGACATAGAGCAGCGCCACCACGCGCGGCCGCGTCTCGTCCGTCGCGCGGTCCGAGGCGAGCGCCAGCCCGGCGGTCTGGGTCATGTGCATGCCGAGACCCGCCATCAGGAAGGCGAGGGCCGCCAGCAGCTCGCCCGCCCATGTCGGCCCGAAGGTCTGGTCACCGCCCAGCACGATCAGCGCGAAGGGCATGATCGCCAGCCCGCCCATCTGCCAGAGCGAACCGAACCAGAGATAGGGCACCCGCTTCCAACCGAGGGCGGAGCGGTAGGTGTCGCTGCGGTGGCCGAGAAGCGCGCGGAACGGGGCCGAAAGCACCGGCAACGCGATCATCAGCGCGACCACCGTGGCGGGCACCGACAGCTCGACGATCATCACCCGGTTCAGCGTGCCCAGAAGCAGCACCGTCGCCATGCCGACCGAAAGCTGGAACAGCGACAGCCGCAGGAGCTGACCGAGCGGCAGACCTTCCGAGGCCGCATCCGCGAAGGGAAGCGAGCGCATCGACAGTCTCTTGATCTGCTTCCGCCCCAGGATCATGGCCGGAACTCCAGGCACTCGGAGATGTAGAAGCCGCGCGAGACCCGACCGATCTTCACCAGCCTGCGCCCGGTCACCTCGTTCAGAGGCTTGAACGGGTGCGGGATCATGACCGGAGAGCGGTCGGATCGCGGGAACAGCTTTCCCATCCACCAAAACACCATCAGGAAAGGCGTTCTGGGCGCGACGGTAAAGACGACCGAATGCCGCGTGCGCGCGCCGAGCCGGTCGAGCGCGCGGGCGATATCCTCGTCGGTGTAATAGATCAGGCTGTCCATCGCGACGACGTAGTCGAACGACCCCAGTTCATCGGCCAGCATGTCGCCCGCATGGAAGCGCACGCGGTCCAGATGCTCGGGCGGCAGGCGCTTGCGGGCGATCTCCACCAGCTGAGGCGAGATGTCGACCGCCGTGACCTCGGCCCCCCGCGCGGCAAGCGCCGCCGTGGTCTGGCCCGCGCCGCAGCCCGCGTCCAGCACGCGCAGCCCGGTCAGGTCGCGCGGCAGCCGCCACAGCATCGTGTCGCGCATCATGTCGCGCCCCTCGCGCACCGTCTGCCGGATGCGGCTGACAGGGGCGGAGGAGGTCAGCCGCTCCCAGGTATGGGTCGCGGTACGGTCGAAATAGTGCTCGACGCGGTCGCGGGTGGTTGAGTAGTCGTTCATGGGATCTTCCTGAAGAACCGGAGGCAGCCGGCGGGGAAAGGCTCAGTCGAAACCCAGCAACTCGAAAATCTCACGGTCGGGCAGGGGATGCGGCGCGCTCGGGTCGGTGCCGGCCCAGAGCGTTTCCGCCAGCCGGACATATTCCTTGCGGACCTGCACCACGTCCTCGGCATCCTCCATCTCGAACAGCGTCTTCTTCTTCAGACGGCTGCGGCGGATGGCGTCGAGGTCGGGCATATGCGCCAGCCGGTTGAAGCCGACGGTCTTGCAATAGCGGTCCACCTCGTCGGTGTTCTTCGAGCGGTTGGCGACGCAGCCAGCCAGCCGGACCTTGTAGTTCACCGACTTGGCCTGCACCGCCGCGATGATGCGGTTCATCGCGTAGATGCTGTCGAAGTCGTTGGCGGTGACGATCAGCGCCCGGTCGGCATGTTGCAGCGGGGCGGCAAAGCCGCCGCAGACCACGTCGCCCAGCACGTCGAAGATCACCACATCGGTGTCGTCGAGCATGTGGTGCTGTTTCAGCAGTTTCACCGTCTGCCCCACCACATAGCCGCCGCAGCCGGTGCCCGCCGGAGGGCCGCCCGCCTCGACGCATTTCACCCCGTTGAAGCCCTCGAAGACGAAGTCCTCCGGGCGCAGTTCTTCGGCGTGGAAGTCGACCTCCTTCAGGATGTCGATCACCGTCGGCACCAGACGCCCGGTCAGGGTGAAGGTGCTGTCATGCTTGGGGTCGCAGCCGATCTGCAACACCCGCTTGCCCAGCATCGAGAAGGCCGCCGACAGGTTCGACGAGGTGGTCGACTTGCCGATCCCGCCCTTGCCATAGACCGAGAACACCTTGGCGCTGGTGATCTTCTCCTCGGGGTCGAGATGCACCTGCACCGACCCTTCGCCATCCTGACCGCGCAGCAGCGGTATTTCGTCTCTCGGGCTCATCTTGGGCCCCTTTCCTCTGTTTGCACCATCCCTGACAGGCAGGGCTTGCCGGGCCTCGGGCGCGCGCCTATTCGGCGGCGATCCCCTCGAGCCGGTCTTCCAACTCGTCCGCAGCCCCCTGCAGCGCCGCGAGCGTCGCGGCGTCGGGCTGCCAATAGTTACGGGCACTCGCTTCCAAGAGGCGTTCGGCCATGCGCACGCTCGCCTCGGGGTTCAGTTCGGCCAGCCGCTTGCGCATCGCCTCGTCTAGGACGAAGGTCTCGCTGAGGCGCTGGTAGACCCAGGGCTCCACCTGCTGCGTCGTGGCCGACCAGCCGAGCGTATTGGTCACCTGCGCCTCGATCTGCCGCACGCCCTCGGCGCCATGTTTCAAGAGCCCCTCGTAGAACTTCGGGTTCAGGCTGCGGGCGCGGGTCTCCAGCGCGATCTGGTCCTTCAGCGTGCGCACCGTGCCCGCGCCGCGGGTCTGGTCGCCGATGTAGACCGACGCCTCCACCCCCCGCGCGCGCTTCACCGCGCGGGCGATGCCGCCCAGCGTGTCGAAGTAGTGGTCGACCGTGGTGACCCCCAGCTCGACCGACTCGAGGTTCTGATAGGCCACGTCGACGGTCTTCAGCGACTTCTGCAGCAGCGCCGCGTTCTGCACCGGCTTGCCGGTGCGGCCATAGGCGAAGGACTTGCGCGCCTCGTAGGCGTCGGCCAGTTCGTCCTCCTCACCGAAGGCCGAGGAGCCGACCAGCACGTTGACGTTGGAGCCGTAGGCCCCTTCGGCGTTGGAGAAGACCCGAAGCGAGGCGGTCTCCATGTCCACCCCCATCTCCTCGGCATAGGCGAGGGCATGGGCGCGGATGAAGTTCTGCGACAGGGGCTCGTCCTCGGCATGGGCGGCCTTCCAAGCGGCCTCGGCCAGCATGCGGGTCTGCAAGGGCAGGAGGTCGCGGAAGATGCCCGAGAGCGTCATCACCACGTCGATGCGCGGACGGCCGAGCTCGGACAGCGGGATCAGGTCGGCCCCGGCCAGACGCCCGTAATGGTCGAAGCGCGGCTTCGCCCCCATCAACGCCAGCGCCTGGGCGATCGGGCCGCCGTCGGACTTGATGTTGTCGGAACCCCAGAGCACCAGCGCCACCGAGCGGGGCAGGGTGGGGTGCGCCTCAAGCAGCCGCTCGGCCTGCGCCGCACCATCGCGCAGGGCGAAGGCGGTGGGCATGCGGAATGGGTCGAAGGCGTGGATGTTGCGGCCGGTCGGCAGGATCTCGGGCGCGCGGATCAGGTCGCCCCCCGGCACCGGCAGCATGAAATGCCCGCCGAGCGCCTTGAGGATGCCGCGGATCTCGGTCTCGTCGCGCAACAGCGCCGCCACCTCGGCTCGGCGCTCCTCGGTCATCTCGGGCATCAGCGCAAGGTTTTCCTGCACCTGCTCTTCGGTCATCGGCCGGCCCACGACATGCAGCCCGTCGGTGATCAGCGACCCCTCCGTCTCCAGGAGCTTCAGCCACATCGTCTCGGGCTCCTGCCCGTCGAGGTTCACCGCGCGCGCCTGTTCCGCGATCAAGAGCTCCAGCTCGGCCCGCTCCGCCGCATCGGGCGCAAGCTGGCGCCAGCGCATCAGGCTGTCCTTCAGATCCTGCAGCCCGCGGTAGAGCCCGGCCTTGGCCAGGGGCGGCGTCAGATGGGTGACGGTGATCGCATTCGACCGGCGCTTGGCCAGCGAGGCCTCGGACGGGTTGTTGGCGGCGTAGAGATAGACGTTGGGCAGCGCGCCGATCAGCCGGTCGGGCCAGCAGCCGCCGCTCAAGCCCGATTGCTTGCCCGGCATGAACTCCAGCGCGCCATGCATGCCGAAATGCAGCAGCACATCCGCGCCGAAATCCTCGCGCAGCCAGCGGTAGAAGGTGCAGAAGGCATGGGTCGGGGCGAAGCCCTTCTCGAACAGCAGCCGCATCGGGTCGCCCTCGTAGCCGAAGACCGGCTGGATGCCGACGAAGACATTGCCCATCTGCTGCCCCAGCACATAGACCCCGCGCCCGTCCGACTGGATCCGCCCCGGCGCCGGGCCCCAGGCCTTCTCGACATCCAAGAGCCAGGGCGTGCGGGCGACGATGGTCTCGGCCGGAACATGCGCGGCGATGTTGGCGGGCTGGCCATACTGGCTCGAGGTGCCGCCCAGCACCGCGTCGCGCAGCGCCTGCACCGACTCGGGCGGGGTCAGGCTGTAGCCCTCTCGCGCCATGGCGTGCAGCACGTTGTAGAGGCTCTCGAAGACGCCGAGATAGGCGGCGGTGCCGACCGCGCCCGCGTTGGGCGGGAAGCCGTAGAGCACGACGGCCACCTTGCGCGCGGCCACTTCCGAGCGGCGCAGCAGCGCGAGGCGCAGGGTCTTCTCGGCCAGCACCTTTATCCGCTCGTGGCAGGGCGACATGGCGCGGGCGTCGGCGCCCACGACCTTCATGTGGCAGCCGCCGGGGCAGCCGTCGCAGCCGCCCATGTCATGCCGCCCGGCAAAGACGGTCGGGTTGGTCGCGCCGTCGATCTCGGGCAGGGCCACGAGCATCGTCGTCTCCACCGGGCCGAGCCCGCCGCCGGCGCGCGACCATTGGCCGAGGGTCTGGAACTCCAGCGGATGCGCGGCGATATAGGGCACGTCGAGCGCCGCCAGAGCCTCCACCGCCGCCGGGCTGTCGTTGTAGGCCGGCCCGCCGACAAGGCTGAAGCCGGTGAGCGAGACCATCGCGTCGATCTTCACCCCATGCACGTCGCGGAAGAAGGCGTCGATCGCCGGCCGCCCGTCGAGCCCGCCGGCGAAGGCCGGCAGCACGGCGATGCCCTTCTCCTCGAAAGCCGAGATCACCGCGTCGTAATGCGCGGTGTCGGAGGCGAGGATGTAGGAGCGAAGCATGAGAAGGCCCACCGTCGCCTTCGCGTCCTTCGGGCGCGGCATGTCGGCGGGGTCTGTGGTGATGCGGCTCTTCAGCTCGGGATGGTAGAGCCCGACCTCGGCGTAATCGACCGGCGGCTTGGCGGTGACCTTGTGCCAGGCCGCGTGCCTCGCATAGCGCGAGACCAGATAGCGGATCATCTGCTCAAGATTGTCGTCGGAGCCGCCGAGCCAGTATTGCATCGACAGGAACCAGGCCCGCAGGTCCTGCGCCTTGCCGGGGATGAACTTCAGCATCTTGGGCAGGGTGCGCAGCATCTTCATCTGCGACTCGCCATTGTTGGCCGACAGCTCCTTGTTGGAGCCGCGCAGCTTCTTCAACAGCGCCATCGGACCCGAGGCGGGTTTCGACATGTCGAGATCACCCATCCGCGTCAGCTTGACGATGGCCGGATCGGCGATCATGCCCACGAAGGCGTCGCAGCGGGCGGAAGCGGCCTGCAGCTCGGGGAGGATGGCGTTGATGTGCTCCTCGATGAACAGCAGGTTCGAGATCACCAGATCGGCGCCCTCGACCGCCGCCTTGGCCTCGGCCAGCGCAGCGGGGGTCTCGGCCCATTCGGCGGCGGCGTGGATCGACAGGCTGAGGCCGGGAAAGCTCGCCTGCAGCCGGGGCGCGACCCGGGCGGCGGGGCCCGCCGCATGGGCGTCGAGCGTGACGATGACCACGCTGTAGCCGGTCTTCGCCCCGGAACTCTGGATACTCACATCACCGCGCATAATGGGCCTTTGCCTCGTACAGGGTGTCGATGCTGATGCGGGACAGCCCCTTGTCAGCCGCGTATCTCTCGGTGTTGCGCCGCGCCTTGCCGCGCACGAAGAAGGGGATCTTCTTCAGCTCGGCCTCGGCGTCGCTCAGCCAGACGATGCTGGCGGGATCGGGGGCCCGGGTGTAGAGCGGGGCGGGGGGACCGTCCGCCTCGGGCATCGAGCCCTCGGCGGCCGGGGCGGATGCCTGCGGCACCGCCGCCACGGCCTTGCCGCCGTGGTGCGAGGCTCCGGCGGCGTCGTGGAACTCGAAATCCTCGCGGAACATGGTCAGGAGATGTTCCTCCAGCCCCATCACCAGCGGATGCACCCAGGTGTCGAACAGGACATTGGCGCCCTCGAAGCCCATCTGCGGCGAGTAGCGCGCGGGGAAATCCTGCACATGCACCGGGGCGGAGATCACGGCGCAGGGTATGCCGAGCCGCTTGGCCATGTGGCGCTCCATCTGCGTGCCGAGGATCAGCTCGGGCGCGAGCCCCTGGATCGCCTCCTCGACCTCGAGATAGTCGTCGGTGATCAGCGCCTCGAGCCCGTAGGACTTGGCCAGCGCCCGCATCGGTCGGGCGAATTCGCGGTTGTAGCAGCCCATGCCGACGACCTCGAAGCCGATCTCGTCGCGGGCGATGCGGGCGGCCGCCATGACATGGGTGGCGTCGCCGAAGAGGAAGACCCGCTTGCCGGTGAGATAGGTGCTGTCGACGGAGGCCGACCACCAGGGCTGGCGCAGCCGGCTCTCGTCGACGCTCGGGGGGAGCCCCGCCAGCGCCGCCACCTCGGCGATGAAGTCGCGCGTGGCGCCGGCGCCGATCGGCACCACCCTGGTGTAGGGCTGGCCCAGGGCCTTCTCGGCCCAGCGGGCGGCGCTTTCGCCGGTCTCGGGGTAGAGCAGCACGTTGAAATGCGCGGCCCCCATCCGGGCGATGTCATGCGGCGCGGCGCCGAGCGGGGCGCAGACATTCACCGCGACGCCGATCTCGCCCAGCAGCGCCGTGATCTCGGCCACGTCGTCGCGGTGGCGAAAGCCGAGGGCGGTGGCGCCGAGGAGGTTGCAGCTGACGGCCTCGGTCCGGGCCATGGGCTTTGCCAGCTTGCGGCAGATCTGCAGGAAGGTCTCGTCGGCGCCGAAGTTCTCCTTGCGCTGGTAGCTCGGCAGCTCCAGCGGGATCACCGGGACCGGCAGCTCCAGCGCCTCGGCGAGACCGCCGGTGTCGTCCTGGATCAGCTCGGCGGTGCAGGAGGCGCCGACAAGGATCGCCTCGGGACGGAAGCGGTCATAGGCCTCCTTGCAGGCGGTCTTGAACAGATGCGCCGTGTCGGAGCCGAGATCGCGGGCCTGGAAGGTGGTGTAGCTCACCGGCGGGCGGGCGTTGCGCCGCTCGATCATGGTGAAGAGGAGGTCGGCGTAGGTGTCGCCCTGCGGCGCGTGCAGCACGTAATGCAGGCCCTGCATCGCGGTGGCGACGCGCATCGCCCCGACATGGGTGGGGCCTTCGTAGGTCCAAAGTGTGAGCTTCATGTCCGACCCCGGGGGCTTCGCGCCCCCGGACCCCCGCGGGATATTTGGGCAAAGGTGAAGGAGGTCATTCTGCGGCCTCCGGGTTGAGCAGCGCGCGGCGGCGCAGCGGGCGGGAGAACAGGCCGGCGAGATCGCCCGCCTGTTCGTAGAAATGCACCGGGGTGAACACGAGCTCGATCGCCCATTTCGTCGTCAGCCCCTCGGCCTCCAGCGGGTTGGCGAGGCCGAGGCCGCAGATGGTGAGATCGGGCCGGGCGGCGCGGACGCGGTCGAGCTGCCTTTCGACGTCCTGGCCTTCGGAGATCACCGGGCCTTCGGCCAGAAGGTCGAGATCGGGGCCGAGGATGTCGCGGTGCAGGTAGGGGGTGCCGACCTCGATCGCCGTCATGCCGCATTCGCGGGTGAGGAAACGGGCGAGCGGCGGTTCGAGCTGGCTGTCGGGCAGGAAGAACAGCGACTTGCCGTTCAGCGTCGTGGAATGGGCGGCGACAGCCTTGCGGGCGCGGGCGCGGGGGGCGGCGGTGGCCTGCTCGAAGAGCGCGGCCGGGACGCCGAACTCGGCGGCGACGGCGGCGAGCCAGGCGGTGGTGCCCTCTTCGCCGAAGGGGAAGGGGGCCGGGATGTGGCGGGCGCCGCGGCCGATCAGGGCGGCATGGGTGTTGCCGAGGAAGGGCTGGGTCAGGGCGAAGACGGTGTTCGGTCCGACTCCGGGCAGGTCCTCGGCGGTGCGGGCGGGCAGGCAACGCACCGGGCCGATGCCGAGCGCCTTCAGCAGCGCCAGCGCCTGATCCTCGACCACATCGGGCAGTGCGCCGACCAGCAGAAGCTCGCGCGCCTGACTGGCGGGCAGGGCGGGGACCATGGCGGCGAGGCAAGCGTCTTCGCCTTGGGTGAAGGTCGTCTCGATGCCGGAGCCGCTGTAGTTGTAGACCCTGACCGAAGGCGCGTGCAGCGCCGAGAGCCGCTCGGCGGCGCGATGCAGGTCGAGCTTGATCACCTCGGAGGGGCAGGAGCCGACGAGGAAGAGCTGGCGGATGTCGGGCCGGCGCGCCAGGAGCCGCGCCACCTCGCGGTCGAGCTCGGCATTGGCGTCGGCAAGGCCGGCGAGATCCTTCTCCTCGAGGATGGCGGTGCCGAAGCGCGGTTCGGCGAAGATCATCACCCCCGCGGCGGATTGCAGCAGATGGGCGCAGGTGCGCGAGCCCACGACGAGGAAGAAGGCGTCCTGCATCTTGCGGTGCAGCCAGATGATGCCGGTCAGGCCGCAGAACACCTCACGCTGGCCGCGTTCCTTCAGGATCGGCGTGGTGCGGCAACCGCGGGCGGGCGGGACGGGAAGCTGGGCCATGGTCATCGCACGGCCTCCAGATCGAGGCGGGCGAGGCGGAGCTTCCACAGGAACTGCCCGGCGTTGATGACATAGGTGGCATAGGCCGCAAGCACGATCACCATCTGCCCGGCGGGCGAGACGGAGCCGGTGAAGAGCGCCCAGAGATAGGCGCTGTGCAGCGCGATCACCGCGAAGGAGAACACATCCTCCCAGAAGAAGGCGGGGGCGAAGAGATACTGGCCGAAGACGGTCTTCTCCCAGATCGCGCCGGTGACCATGATGAGATAGAGCAGCGCCGTCTTGACGAGGATCGAGATCGTCGCGGCGGTGTAGCCCTCGCCGGTCACGAGGAACCAGAGCACCAGCACCAGCGAGATGGCGAAGGCGAGGAACTGCGTCGGCGCGAGGATGGCCTGCACCAGCGTCCAGGGGGTGGCATCGCGCCGCGCGCGCTCCGCCTCGGTGTAGAGGCGCTTGCGTGGGGTCTGATGGGAGAGCTGCATCTTTACCTTTGCCTTCCGCAGAGAAGTCCAAGGGCAGGGGGCTGCCGATGGCCAAGATTACCGTTTCGATTCTGAAAGTGTCAACTCTAACTTACATCTTTTGCGGTTTGCATGCGGGATTCGACTGCGCAAATCGTCGCGGGTCCGGCGCATGATTTCGAAGATAGAATGATTGAAATCAAATGATTGGGCTCAGGCAGATCCTGGCGCCATCCGGGAAGTGTCAATTTACTTTGACATTTTTTCGGCTCTGGTGGACAGTCGCGACACAAGCGCCCTGCGGCTCTCGCAAGCGCCCCTCCCGGAGCCGGGCCGTGGCCCAGAGGCGGTCCGGAGGCGCGTCGAGGGCTGGGCGCACCGCGGAGCGCAGCAGATGCACGATGGCCAGCACAGGGGAGTGACGGGGCGCGCGGATCAGGCTCCGGCTGCTGTAAACCACTTCGCCGCCGAAGTCGTCTCCCGGCTGGTGGCGCGTGATGTCGCAGCCCCCCCGGCGCTGCGCGAGGCGTTGGTGCTGCAGCTGATGGCGGCGGTGCGCAGCTTCGATCCGAAGCCGCTCGCCTTGCTCAAGGCCGACCTGCGCCGCGCGAGGGTCAGCATGGCGATGCTGGCCGATCTCTACATCCCCGAGGTGGCGCGCAGGCTGGGGCAGGGTTGGCACGAGGATACCGCGACCTTTGCCGAGGTGAGCATCGGCGCCGCCCGGCTGCAGGCCATCCTGCGCGACATCGCGGCGGTCTGGTCGGCAGACGAGCATGGGGCGCGCGACGGGCCGACGGTGCTGGTGCTGATGCCATCGGGCGAGCAGCACACGCTGGGCGCCATGGTGGCCGTGGCGCGGCTGCGGCGCATGGGCGTGTCGGTCTGCCTCAGGATCGGGCCGGGAATTTCGGAACTGAGGGAACTTTTCGCGCGCCGGAGCTTTGATGCTGTGCTACTTTCCGTCGCGACCACGGATAAACTTGAAGTTTGCAGAAAGTTAGTCAAAACCCTCAAGGACTTCTCGGGCAACACCGTGCCGGTCGCGGTAGGGGGCGCTGTGCTTTTGCAAAATGAGGACGAGTTGCTATGCTTGGGGGCTGACATCGTGACCAGCGATCTCGACGTGGCCCTTCAGGCCTGCGGCCTGTTCGGTGGCCTCACCCGCGCGTGGAAGCGTGCATAACACCCGTTGTCCCGTGTTCAGGGTAGGCGGCAAGAACAATCGGTACCTCCGTGACATCAGACGGTAGACATCTTCTCAACGGCGGAAACATCCCGCTCATCGCCCCCGACCTGTTGAGCGAGATCATCTCGACCACCGCTGACATCTCGCTGCTGGTCTCTGCGGCAGGCCGGATCGAGTCGGTGCTGATCAACCCGCATCATGCCTCCTTCGGCCAGCTCTCGGGCTGGGAAGGGGCCGCGATCGCCGATGTGCTGACCAGCGAGAGCGTCGCCAAGTTCAAGGCCCGGCTCGCGACCCTGCAGAGCGGCAAGGGCTCGGTCGCGGTGGAGCTGAACCACGCCGACCACCACAATTTCGAATTTCCGATCCGATATTCCATGCACCGGATCGAGGCCGACCAGTCGGTGCTGATGCTGGGCCACGACCTGCGCCCGATCGCCGAGGTGCAGCAACAGCTCGTCTCGGCGCAGTTGGCAATGGAGCGCGACTACGAGACCCAGCGCGAGATGGAGACGCGGTATCGCGTCATCATGGACGTCTCGCGCGATCCGATGCTGCTGGTCAGCATGTCCACCGGGCGGATCACCGATCTCAACCAGGCGGCGGCGGCGCTTCTTGGTGGCGTGCGGCAGGATCTGCTGGGAGCCGCCATCGCCCAGGAATTCGAGGGGCGGCGGCGCGGCGAGTTCATGGAGACGATGGCCAACCTTGCCGTGGCGGATGCCGCGACGCCAATGGAGGTTTCGGCGCGACGCTCGCAGAAGCGGCTGCTGGTGACGCCGAAGGTCTTCCGTGCCGCGGGCGAGCGGCTGCTGCTCTGCCAGCTCGACCCGGCGGAGGCGCAGGTGACCTCCTCCGACGAGCTGACCGACAACCTGACACGGCTCTATCATCAGGGCGTCGATGGGGTGGTCTTCACCGATGCCGAGGGCAACATCCGCGGCGCGAACGAGGCCTTCCTGAACCTCACCGACTCGTCCAGCCTCGCCTCGGTGCGGGGGCGATCGCTGGCCGATTTCCTCGCGCGGGGCACGGTGGATCTGAGGGTGCTGCTCGACAGTGTCAAGCGGACCGGACAGTTGCGGCTTTACGCCACGCGCCTCACGACGGATTTCGCGGGGCAGATTGCCGCAGAGCTCTCGGCGACCTGGCTGGCCGATCGTGCCCAGCCGCTCCTCGTTCTGGTGATCCGCGACGCGAGCCGGGCCGAGACGCTGCGCCGTCCCGCCGCGCCCGCCGCCAGCACCGAGGAGCCGGTGCGCAACGTGATGGAGCTGGTGGGCAACTCCACGCTGAAGGACATCGTGGCGGAAACCACGGATGTCGTTGAGAAAATGTGCATCGAGACCGCGTTGGAGCTGACACGCAACAACCGCGTGGCGGCGGCGGAGATGCTGAGCCTGTCGCGCCAGTCGCTTTATGTGAAGCTGCGCAAGTTCGGGCTCATCAACCGGGACGAGTGAAAACCCCCGGTGGCGGCATCGGCCTGCCACCGCGGCCACTCCTTCCGGTGATGCGGCGTCATGGCCCGCCCCGTCATCCCGGGCCGAATAGTCGCTTTGACATGTATCAAATTCCCGCAGATCGAAATGTGTCAACTGAACTGGACACAGCGGGAGTCCACCATGCGCATTGTATTCGTTCACCCCAATTACCATTCCGGCGGCGCTGAAATTGCCGGCAGCTGGCCGCCTGCCTGGGTCGCGTATCTGGCGGGTGCGCTGAAGAAGGCGGGCTACACCGACATCACCTTCATCGACGCGATGACCGATCACATCGATCATGACGCGCTGCGCCAGCGCTTCCGCGATCTCAAGCCGGACGTTATCGCCACCACCGCCATCACCCCGGCGATCTACGAGGCGGAAGAGGTGATGAAATCGGCGCTGGAGGCCGCTCCCAATGCGCTGCGCGTGCTCGGCGGCATCCATGCCACCTTTATGTTCCGACAGGTGCTGGAGGAAGCGCCCTGGATCGACGTCATCGTGCGCGGCGAGGGTGAGGAAATCCTCGTCAACCTGCTCGATGCGGTGCGGGACGGGCGCTACGAGACCGGCAAGCGCGAGATCAAGGGGATCGCTTTCCTTGACGGCGACGAGATCATCGCGACGCAGGCGGCGCCAACGATCAAGGATCTCGACGGGATCGAGCCGGACTGGTCGATCCTGAACTGGAAATCCTACATCTACGAACCCCTCGGCGTGCGCGTGGCCATTCCGAACATGGCGCGGGGTTGCCCCTTCACCTGCTCCTTCTGTTCGCAGTGGAAATTCTGGCGCGACTACCGGGTGCGCGACCCCAAGAAGGTCGTGGACGAGATCGAACGGCTGGTGAACGAGCACAACGTCGGCTTCTTCATCCTCGCCGATGAGGAGCCGACCATCAACCGCAAGAAATTCATCGAATTCTGCGAGGAGATGATCGCCCGCGGCCTGCCCGACCGGGTGAAATGGGGCATCAACACCCGCGTCACCGACATCAAGCGCGACAAGGAACTGCTGAAGTTCTACCGCAAGGCCGGCCTCGTCCACATCTCGCTCGGCACCGAGGCGGCAGCGCAGCTCAAGCTCGACGTGTTCAACAAGGAGACCACCGTCGCCGAGAACAAGGAGGCGATCCGCCTGCTTCGCGAAGCCGACATCTTCACAGAGGCGCAGTTCATCGTCGGCCTCGACAACGAGACCAAGGAGACGCTGGAAGAGACCTTCCAGATGGCCTGGGACTGGCAGCCCGACCTTGCGAACTGGGCCATGTATACCCCCTGGCCCTTCACCCCGCTGTTCCAGGAGCTGAAGGATCAGGTCGAGGTCTTCGACTACTCGAAATACAATTTCGTCACGCCGATCATGAAGCCCAAGGCGCTGAGCCGCGGCGAGCTTCTGGACGGGGTGATGAAGAACTACCGCCGCTTCTACATGCGCAAGGCGCTGTTCCACTATCCGTGGCGCGGCACCGGCTTCCGCCGCCGCTACCTGCTCGGCTGTCTCAAGGCCTTTCTCAAGGCCGGGGTAGGGCGGACCTTCTACGATCTGGGAAAGGCTGGCTACTGGGGGCCGCAGTCGAAAGACAAGGTCGATTTCCACTTCGACGAGACCCGCAAGATCGGTGCCGCGCAGATGGCCGACTGGGAGGCCAGCGCCGACAAGGCCGCCAAGGCCGCCGAACGCCGCGAGGCGCTGCGGGCGCAGGGCAAGGAGCGCGCCGTCGAGCGCAATGCCGCGGCGGGGCGGGGCGAGGTGCCGATCCTCGCGCCACTGGCCTGCGGCGGCGGGCGGCAGCAGATGGAGGAAACCCCCGCGGTGCCGATGGCCTGCGGTGGTGGCAAGCAGCAGATGGACGAGTTCGACGTGCCGATGACGCCCACCGAGGCGAAGGCGGCCGAGGAGAGAACCCTCGTCCGTCCGGCGGAGTGAGGCGCGATGAACGCGCCGAACACCGGGTTGCGGCACCCTGCCGCCCCGGAGGTCTTCCGCATCGGCCCCAACGCCGTGCTGCAGCTCCTGCCGGTGCTCGACCGGGCTTTCGGGCCCGACGCGTCCGGGCAGGCGCTGGCGGCGGCGGGTATCCCACGACCGGGGGCCGATGCGGGGATGCTGCCCGAAACCGGCGTCGCCACCCTGCACGGGGTGGTGCGCCGGATCTGGCCGGGCGAGGCGCCGCAGCTTCTGCGTGACGCCGGCCTCGGTACGGGCGACTACATCCTCGCCAACCGGATCCCGGGCTTCGCCAAGACGATCATCCGCGCGCTGCCGGCCCGGCTCGGCGCACGGCTGCTCTGCGCGGCCATCGCCAAGCATGCCTGGACCTTTGCCGGGTCGGGCCGCTTCCGCATTTTGTCGCAGCATCCGGTGGTCTTCGAGATCGCCGCCAATCCGCTGGTGGCGGGCGAGGTTGCGGCCGAGCCTCTCTGCCACTGGCACGCCGCCGTGTTCGAGCGGCTGTTTTCCCGGCTGGTCTGGCCGAAAGTCGCGGTGCGCGAAACTGCCTGCTGCGCCTGCGGGGCTTCGGCCTGCCGTTTCGAACTGCTGCCGAACGGGCGCTGACGCCCCGGACGCGGCCCCACCGAGCGCGGCAATCCTCTTGCCCGACTCCCTGATGTAGTGTTTAGTTTACACATGAGTGTAAATCTGTCCTTACAGCCCCGCACCATCCCGCAGCCCGCAGCGATGCTGGAGCTGATCAAGCCGATCACCTGGTTCCCACCGATCTGGGCCTATCTCTGCGGCGCCGTTTCGGCGGGCCTGGGCTTCGGGTCGAACTGGCCGATGATGATCCTCGGCATGGTTCTCGCCGGGCCGATCGTCTGCGGCATGAGCCAAGCGGCGAACGACTGGTGCGACCGCCATGTGGATGCGGTGAACGAACCCTACCGCCCGATCCCCTCGGGTCGCATCCCGGGCCGCTGGGGCTTGTGGATCGCGCTCGCCATGTCGGCCGTCGCACTGGCGGTCGGCTGGATGCTGGGGCCCTGGGGCTTCTACGCCACGATCTTCGGCGTGCTGGCGGCCTGGGCCTATTCGGCCGAGCCGGTGCGGCTGAAGCGCTCGGGCTGGTGGGGGCCGGGGTTGGTCGGGCTCTGCTACGAGGGGCTGCCCTGGTTCACCGGCGCCGCCGTGCTGGCGCAGGGGGTGCCGAGCTTCTATGTCGTGACGCTGGCCGCGCTCTATGCCTTCGGTGCGCATGGCATCATGACGCTCAATGATTTCAAGGCGCTTGAGGGGGACCGCCAGCATGGCGTGCGCTCGCTTCCGGTGATGCTGGGGCCGGAGGTCGCGGCAAAGATCGCCTGCACCGTCATGGCGATGGCACAGCTTCTGGTCATCGCGCTGCTGCTGATCTGGGGCCGCCCCTGGCACGCGCTGGCGGTGACGGCGCTGCTGCTGGCGCAGCTTGCCGCCATGCGGGTCATGCTGCGCGATCCCAAGGCCAAGGCGCCGTGGTACAACGGAACCGGCGTCGTGCTCTACGTCTCGGGGATGATGGTCTCGGCCTTTGCCATCCGTACGCTGGAGGCCATCCAGTGACGCTCGGCTGGCTCGCCATCTTCCGCCTCGGTCTGGTGCAGATGTGCCTCGGCGCCATCGTGGTGATCACCACCTCGACGCTGAACCGGCTGATGGTGGTGGAGCTGGCGTTGCCTGCCGTGCTTTCCGGCCTGATGGTGGCGCTGCATTACGCGATCCAGATCACCCGGCCCTCCTGGGGCTACAAGTCGGATACCGGCGGCAACCGCACGGTCTGGATCCTTGGCGGCATGGCGATCCTCGCGCTCGGCGGCTTTGCGGCGGCGCTGGGGGTCGTGCTGATGCAGGGCGCCTTCTGGCCGGGGCTGGTGCTGTCCTTCGTCGCCTATGCGCTGATCGGGCTGGGGGCAGGGGCCTCGGGCACTTCGCTGCTGGCGCTTCTGGCAACCGCCACCCACCCCGACCGGCGCGCGGCGGCGGCGACGATCACTTGGCTGATGATGATCTTCGGGATCGCCCTGACGGCAGGCACCGTCGGCAAGCTCCTGGAGCCCTATTCCCCCAGCCTGCTTCTGAAGATCGTGGCCACCGTCTGCACGGCCGCGCTTGCCCTCACGGCGCTTGCCACCTTCCGCATCGAGCGGGGCATCGTCGCCCGGCCCGAGCCCGACCCGATGCCCTTTCGCGACGGGCTGCGCGAGGTCTGGGGCGAGCCGAAGGCGCGGGCCTTCACGATCTTCGTCTTCCTCTCGATGACCGCCTATTTCCTGCAGGAACTCATCCTCGAACCCTATGCCGGCATGGTCTTCGGCTTCACCCCCGGCCAGTCCACCTCGCTGTCGGGGGCGCAGAATGGCGGCGTCTTCGTCGGCATGCTGGCGGTCGGCATCGGCTGCACCGGGCTGAAGCTCGGTAGCCTGCGCACCTGGGTAATTGCGGGTTGTCTCGGCTCGGCGCTCGCACTGAGCGGCATAGCCTTGCTGGGCCAGACCGGGCTGCCCTTCCTCGTGCCTGCGGTCGTGCTGATGGGGCTTTTCAACGGCATGTTCGCCGTGGCCGCCATCGGCTCGATGATGGCGCTGGCGGGCGAGGGGCGCGGCGCACGCGAGGGCACGCGCATGGGCCTCTGGGGCGCGGCGCAGGCGGTGGCGGCGGGCTTTGGCGGGCTGACCGGGGCGGCGGCTGCGGATGTCCTGCGGCTCTGGACCGATGCGCCTTCGGCCTTCGGGTTGGTTTTCCTGGCCGAGGCCGGGCTTTTCATTGCGGCGGCCCTGATGGCGCTGCGGATCATGGACGGCGGGCGTGTAATGCCCGCCACGCGGCTTGTGCCAGGAGAGTGACCATGGCTTACGATGTTTTCGTGGTGGGCGGCGGCCCTTCGGGGGCGACCGCCGCGGATGAGCTGGCCCGCGCCGGCAAGCGCGTGGCGCTTCTCGACCGCGACGGGCGGATCAAGCCCTGCGGCGGCGCGATCCCGCCCCGGCTGATCGCGGATTTCGACATCCCCGACAGCCAGATCGTCGCCCGCATCCGCACGGCGCGGATGGTCTCGCCCACCGGGCGCAAGGTCGATATCCCGATCGAGGGCGGCTTCGTCGGCATGGTCGACCGCGAGCATTTCGACGAATGGCTGCGCAGGCGGGCGGTGAAATCCGGCGCCCAGCGGCTGACCGGTACCTTTCTCAGGATCGAGCACGACAGCTTCCATACCTTCGTCGTCTGGCGCGACAAGCTGACCGGCGAGGAGCAGCGCAGCGAGACGAAGCTGGTGATCGGCGCCGATGGCGCGCGCTCGGTCGTGGCCAAGGCCGAGGTGCCGGATGGCGACAAGACACCCTATGTCATCGCCTATCACGAGATCATCAAGGCGCCGCTGGAGGCGCAGGGCGTCGATTACGATCCGACCCGCTGCGACGTGATCTATGACGGCCGCATCAGCCCTGACTTCTACGGCTGGGTCTTCCCGCACGGGCCGAACTGCTCGGTCGGCATGGGCACCGGGGTGGACGGGGTGGATCTGAAGGCCTGCACCGCGGCGCTCCGGGTGCAATCGGGGCTCACCAATTGCGAGACGATCCGCAAGGAGGGTGCGCCGATCCCGCTGCGGCCGATGGACCGCTGGGACAACGGCCGCGACGTGGTTCTGGCGGGCGATGCGGCGGGGGTGGTGGCGCCGTCCTCGGGCGAGGGGATCTACTATGCCTTCGTGGGCGGTCAGGTGGCGGCGAAAGCCTGCCTCGCCGTGCTGAAATCCGGCCGCGCCACCGATCTTCAGCTTGCGCGCAAGCTGTTCATGAAGGATCACAAGACGGTGTTCAAGGTTCTGCGCTCGATGCAGGACGCCTATTACCGGGATGACGAACGGCGCGAGCGTTTCGTCAGCCTGTGCCATGACACCGATGTGCAGAAACTGACCTTCGAGGCTTACATGAACAAGAAACTGGTCAGCGCCCGCCCGATGGCGCATCTCAAGATCGGCGTGAAGAACCTCGCCCATCTGATGCGGCTCGTCTCGCCGGTCTGGACATGAGCAGCGCCGTGGAAATGGTGCCTGCCTGGGTCGATGGTCGCCTGATGCCGGTGGAGAAACTCGAGGCGCATCAGCGCGGTCTGCGGCACATGGCGATCTCGGTTTTCGTCATGTGCGGCGCGAAGGTGCTGATCCAGCGCCGCGCGGCGTCGAAATACCACACGCCCGGGCTCTGGGCCAACACCTGCTGCACCCATCCGCGTTGGGGCGAGGAGGCCGAGCATTGCGCCCTCCGCCGCCTGCGCGAGGAGCTGGGGATCTCCGGGCTGGTCACGGTCTTCGCCGACCGGGTGGAATACCGCGCCGAGGTCGGCAACGGGCTGATCGAGCATGAGGTGGTCGACATCTTCCTCGCCGAGGCGACGCTCGACCTGCCGGTGTCGCCCGACCCCGAAGAGGTCTGGGAAACCCGCTGGGTGGAACTGCACGCGCTTGCCCGCGAGGTGGAGGCGACGCCGGAGCGTTTCACCCCCTGGCTCCGGATCTATCTTGCCGAGCATATGGAGCGGATCTTCGGCAAGCTGCATCTGGTGCAGTAGTCAGAGCTTCTCCGCCAGCCAGGGCAGGATCAGCGCCGCGACCTGCGCGGCGTTTTCCTCATGCGCCAGATGGCCGAGCCGCGGGATCTCGACATAACGCCCTTTCGGCAGCCGCTCCGCCGCCTCGCGCGAGATGCGCGGCGGCACGGTGCGGTCGCCGCCCGAAGCGATGAGCAGCGCCGGCACGTCCATTGCCGGGAAGCGGCGGCGCATGCCCTGCAGATCCCATTGCGCCATCATCGCCAGCGTGCCCTCGACATGCACCGGATCGCCGACCAGCGTCGCATATTGGCGCAACCCCGCGGCGTCGAGCGTCGATCCGGTCGATCCGATCAGCCGCTCCACCTTGTCGGCCCCACCGAAGAGCGTGGTGAAGATCCTCGGCACGAGGGGGTTCAGCGACAGAAGCTTCGCCACCAGGGGGAACAGCCAGCCCGCCGTGCCCTCGAAGGCGCCGAGCGCGGCATTGAGCCCGATCACCGCGCGGGGCGGCTCGGGCAGGGTCTCGGTCAGCCGCAGCGCCAGCGCCGCCCCGGCGCTGTGGCCGATGATCGCCGCCGGGCGCCAGCCCTGATGGGCGCAGAGCCGGGTGAGATCCTCGGCCATGGCGTCGAGCGAGAAACGCCGCGCCCCGGCCCGGGTGAAGCCCTGGCCCGGCAGGTCGGGGGCGACGACGTGATACTGCGGCGCCAGCAGCGGGATCAGCTGGCGCCAGGAATGGGCCGAGCCGCCCGCGCCATGCAGCAGCAGCAGCGTCGGGCCGCTGCCGGTCTCCCACACGCACCACTGATGCGGCGCCGCGTCGATCCGGCGCATCTCGGCGCGGCCCGGCCAGTCCCGCGGCATGCGCGCCAGATCCATCCTCAGTCCCCCAGCGCCTGACCGAGGGCCGCCGACAGCTTGTAGGCATCCGCCCGGGGCAGGGCGAGATAGGGTGCATCCAGCGCCCGGGCCAGCGCCGCGAGCCCGGGTTGCGGCCGGTTCGCAGTGTCGATCACCAACGCAGGCAGGCCCGAAGCGCGGATCGAGGTCGCCAGCTTCTGCGCATCCTCCTCCGCCTGCGCCCGGTTGGCCGAGCCGTCGAGCGCGATATTGCCCCGCCCATCGGTCAGAAGCGCGATGGTCGGTGTCAGCCCGCGGGCGCGGGCCTGCATTCCCACCGCCAGCGCCATCTGCAAGCCATGCGCCAGCGGCGTGGCCCCACCGCCCGGCAGCCCGGCCAGACGGCGCTTGGTCTGCACCAGGCTGCGGGTCGGCGGCAGCATCAGTTCCGCATCGCGGCCGCGGAAGGCCACCAGCGCCACATGGTCGCGCCGCGCATAGGCCTGACCCAGCAGCAACTCCACCGCACCCTTGGCCTCGGCCAGCCGCGCCATGGCGGAGGAGCCGGAGGCATCCACCGCGAAGATCAGCACCCGGTCCGAGGTCTCGCGGAACCGCTTCAGCCGGATGTCGGAGGGGCGCACCAGCAGGACCGCGTCGCTGTTCTGCTGCTTGCGGCGCAGCGGTTGCCAAGGGGCGGCGGCGCGCAACGTGGCCACGAGGTCGATCCGCGCCCCGGTGCCCAGACGTCCGGCGCGCGAGGGCAGGGGCCGCCCGCGCCGGTTGCCGCCCTTGGCCGCGCCGGTGCCGCTGGCCCCGCGCGCCATCCGCGCCGCACGACCGGCGGCGAGCTGCGCCAGAAGGTCGGCGGGCAGGGCGGCGCGGGTCGCCTCTACCAGCATCTCCTCTGGGAACACCTCTTCGCCCTGCTGCTCCTCGGGGGGCGGCTGATCCTCAGGCGGCTCGCTGTCTTCCGGCGGCTCCGGTTCGGGCGGGGATTCCTCGGACGCCGGCAGGGCGCGATGGGCAAAGACCAGATCGCAGGCGCGGCGCAGATCGTCCTCGGTGACGACATCATGCCCCTCCAGCGCCGCCTGCGCCCGGGCGGCGGCCAGCGCCAGCGTCGGCGCGCGCAGGCTGGCTATGCCGAGCTGGGCCGCGACGCGGGCCAGTGTCTCGCCCGCCCGTTCGGGAAGCACGACCTGCGGCAGCCGCGCCCGCGCCTCGGCCAGCCGGTCAGCGTCCAGCGCCGGGGAGCGGGTGTCGGCGGATTGTAGCCCGTCGAGATCGAGGAACAGCCCCAGCCGGTCGATCAGCCCGTTCGGTAGCAGCTCGTCCCGCTCCGCGCCCTCGTCCAGTGCGATCAGGCAGTGCTTCGGCTGATCCAGCGCCGCTCCCAGCCGCGCCGCCAGCCCCGCCGGGCAGCGTTCGGCCATGGCCAGCACCAGCGCCGCGGGCTCGGCAATAAGCCCCCGCGCGATGACCGGCGCGCCCGAGGCCAGCGTCGCCGCCAGATCGAGCCCGCCGAACAGCGCCTCGTCGCCGATGGTCGGGTGGATGCGGCGCAGCGGCAGCGGCAGCGAGGCCAGCGCCCCGGTCACCAGATCGCGCAGCGGGCTGGCGCGGGCGCGCAGCCACAGGCCCTTCAGCCCGGCGGGATCGACGGCCAGCAGCGCCAGCGCCGCCTCCACCCGTTCCCAGGCGGTGAATGCAGGAGCGGATGTCAGGGCAGCACCTCCGCCACGCAGCGGGTGACACGCGCCCCCGATCCGGCCTCGTCCAGCGGATCGCGCCGCAGCCGGTGGCTCAGCGCCATGCTGGCCACGTCGCGCAGATGCGCCCGCGTCACGGTCGGCGCGGTCTCGAAAGCCGCCTGCGCCCGGGCCGCCCGCAGCAGCGTGAGTTCGCCCCGGAGTCCGTCCGAGCCGAGCGCGATGCAGAGCGCCGCGCAATCGTGCAGCACGGTGTTGGGCGTCTTGAGCTTCGGCAGCGCGGCGCGCGCGGCAATGATGCGCTCGCGCAGCACCCCGTCCTCGGCGCCCCATGTCGCCATGAAGCCGTCGAAATCGCTGTCATAGGCGTCGCGGCGCAGGATGACCTCGACGCGGGTCTCGATGTCGCGCGGGCTGCGCACCTCGACCGACAGGCCGAAGCGGTCCAGAAGCTGCGGGCGCAACTCGCCCTCTTCGGGGTTGCCCGAGCCCACCAGCACGAAGCGCGCGGGGTGCCGGATCGACAGGCCCTCGCGTTCGACGACGTTTTCGCCGGATTGGGCCACATCGAGCAGCAGGTCGACGATGTGATCCTCCAGAAGGTTCACCTCGTCGATATAGAGATAGCCCCGGTTGGCGCGGGCCAGCAGGCCCGGCTCGAAGGCTTTCTCGCCGCGGGTCAGGGCGCGCTCGATGTCGAGCGCGCCCACGACACGGTCCTCGGTCACGCCGAGCGGCAGATCGACCACGGGGGTCGGTCTTTCCACCAGCCTGCTCGAGGCGACATGCGCCCATTCCGGGCAATCCTCGGGTCTGGCAGAGTTCACCGGGCAACCCTCGACCGCGGTGATCGGCGGCAGCAGGGCTGCCAGAGCGCGGACGGCGGTCGACTTGCCGGTGCCGCGGTCGCCGAACACCAGCACGCCGCCGATGCCCGGGTCGATCGCGGTCAGGACCATGGCCTGCTTCATCTGCTCCTGGCCGACGATGGCCGAGAAGGGGAAAGGCTGTTTCATGCGTTCTCTCTACGGCCCGATTTTCCGGGCTTGCCTTGGGGCTGATAGGCCGGTTTCGCCGCCGCAACGGCGGGTTTCGCGGGTTCGACCGCGGGCGCAGGGGTGGCTGGCGATGCGGCCAGCGCCGCGCCGATGGGGTCCTTGCCCTCCCATTTGCCGACAGTGCCGAGGATGCGGAAGCGGGCATAGAGCTCTTCCTTGAACCAGCCCTCGGCGCGCACTGCCTCGATGGCCTTGGCATGCGGACCCTCGGCGCGGGCGAACTCGTCCATCGTCTTGGTGTCGGGCCAGACCGAGAAGGTCACCTGCTGCACGAAGGGCACCTCGCCGATGCCGATCTTGAACTTCACGTTGGTGTCCTTGCCGATGGCGTTCGAGATCGCGGGTTCGCGGCCCCAGAAGCGTTCGGCCTTCCAGAACTTCACCGTGGCCCGGGTCAGGGCGGCGATAGGCCGCATGTCCGGTTCGGCTTTTTGCGCCTCGAAGGGCTCCTTCATGTCCCATTTGCCCCGTGCGCTCGTCGCCGACAGCAGGACCGTGTAGCTTTCGTCGGCGATCCGGTGCCAGCGCGCGAAGATCGGCGAATCGACGGTTTCCTTGCGCGCCGTCGCCTCGTCGGGCCACACCGCGAGGATGGCCCAGGTGCTCCAGTTCGGCTTGGGCGTGAAGCCCTGGCCGGTGCCGGAGCCGAACATCTTCCAGAATTTCGCCTTCGGGATATAGTGCATGCCCAGAGCATTGGCACTCATCTGGCCGATGACCCAGAGGCGCTTTTCGAAGCTGTCGAAGCGGAAGAAGCTGAGCGTAACTGTCTGCATGTGTTTTCCTCCTGCAGAAACGGGGTAAAGCCGATACAACATCCAACCTTGCCTGCCCGACATTAGTCGCGAAGTCGCACCTCTCTCAAGGACGATTGTAAATCAGGCTAGACAGTATACTGTATGAGCATGTTTACAGATCAGCCGTTGCGCCCCGCCAGAACTCCCAACGCCACGACAGCTGGCGCCAACCATGCCATCGTGATCGGGGCCGGGATCGGGGGGCTTGCCTCCGCCATGCGGCTCGGGGCGAAGGGCTGGCGGGTGACGGTGATCGATAAGCTCGACATGCCCGGCGGGCGCGGCTCGTCGATCAGCCAGAACGGCCACCGCTTCGATCTGGGGCCGACAATCGTCACCGTGCCGCAGGTGTTCCGCGAACTCTGGTCGGCCTGCGGGCGCGACTTCGACGCCGACGTCGACCTGCGCCCGATGGACCCGTTCTACGAGATCCGCTGGCCCGACGGCTCGACCTTCACCGCGCGGCAGTCGACCGAGGCGATGCGGGCCGAGGTGGCGCGGCTCTCGCCGGGTGATCTCGCGGGCTATGATCGCTTCCTCAAGGACAGCGAGCGGCGCTACTGGTTCGGCTTCGAGGATCTGGGGCGGCGGTCGATGCACAGGCTCTGGGATCTGATCAAGGTGCTGCCGACCTTCGGCATGCTGCGCGCCGACAAGTCGGTCTATGCCCATGCCGCCGCCCGGGTGAAGGACGAGCGGCTGCGGATGGCGCTGTCCTTCCACCCGCTGTTCATCGGCGGCGACCCGTTCCACGTCACCTCGATGTATATCCTCGTCAGCCACCTCGAGAAGCAGTTCGGCGTGCATTACGCCATGGGCGGCGTGGCGGCGATCGCCGAGGCGATGGCCAAGGTGATCGAGGGGCAGGGCGGCAGCCTGCGGCTGCAGACCGAGGTGGACGAGATCGTCGTCGAGAAGGGCGTGGCCAAGGGCGTGCGGCTCGGCTCGGGCGAGGTGATGCCGGCGGCGCTCGTCGTCTCCAACGCCGATGCGGGCCACACCTACACCCGGCTCCTGCGCAACCTGCCGCGCAAGCGCTGGACCGACAGCCATGTCGCCAGCCGCCGCTGGTCGATGGGCCTCTTCGTCTGGTATTTCGGCACCAAGGGCACGGCGGGCCGCTGGAAGGACATCGGCCACCACACCATCCTCAACGCGCCGCGCTATCAGGGCCTCTGCGACGACATCTTCATCAAGGGCAAGCTGGCCAAGGACATGAGCCTCTACCTGCACCGCCCCTCGATCACCGATCCCTCGGTCGCGCCGGAAGGTGACGACACCTTCTACGCGCTCTCGCCGGTTCCGAACTTGAAGTTCGACAACGGGGTGGATTGGGACCGCGAGGCCGAGCCCTACCGGCAGAGCGTCGAGACCGTGCTGGAGCAGTATATGCCCGGCATCGGCGAAACGATCAGCGCCTCGCTGGTCTTCACCCCGAACCAGTTCCGCGACCGCTACCTCAGCCCCTTCGGCGCGGCCTTCTCGATCGAGCCGCGCATCCTGCAATCGGCCTGGTTCCGCCCGCACAATGTCTCGGAGGAGGCCAAGGGCCTGTTCCTCTGCGGCGCGGGCACCCATCCCGGCGCGGGCCTGCCCGGCGTCGTCGCCTCTGCCGAGGTGCTGGGCAAGCTCGCCCCCGATGCACCCGGCTTCACCGCCACCCGTTCCGCCCCGGACCTGAGGCTCGCTGCAGAATGATCGACCCGAATGACCTCGCGGCCTGCCGCGAGATGATCCGCACCGGCTCGCTGTCCTTCCACGCAGCGTCGAAACTGCTGCCCGCCGCGGTGCGCGATCCGGCGCTGGCGCTCTATGCCTTCTGCCGCGTCGCCGACGATGCGGTGGACGAGGCGGTGGGCTCCGGCCATGCCGAGGATGCCGAGGTGAAGGCCCGCGCCGTGCTGTCGCTGCGCGACCGGCTGGAGCTGGTCTATGCCGGCCGCCCGCGCAACGCCCCCGCCGACCGCGCCTTCGCGCAGGTGGTGGAGGAGTTCGACATGCCGCGCGCCCTGCCGGAAGCCCTGCTGGAGGGGCTGGCCTGGGATGCGGTCGGCAAGACCTATGACACGCTGTCGGGCGTGCTCGACTATTCCGCCCGCGTCGCCGCCGCGGTGGGGGCGATGATGTGCGTGCTGATGCGGGTGCGCGAGGCCGATGCGCTGGCGCGCGCCTGCGATCTGGGTCTCGCGATGCAGCTGACCAACATCGCCCGCGACGTGGGCGAGGATGCGCGCTCGGGCCGGGTCTACCTGCCGCGCGACTGGATGGAGGCGGAGGGGCTCAGCCCCGAGGCCTTCCTCGCCAATCCCGTCGCCTGCGACCGCATCCGCCGCGTTACCGCCCGGCTGCTGGCCGAGGCCGACCGGCTCTATCAGCGCTCCGAGGCGGGGGTGACGGCGCTGCCTCTGGCCTGCCGTCCCGGCATCTATGCCGCGCGCTACATCTATGCCGGGATCGGCGGCGAGGTGGCGCGGCACGGCTATGACAGCGTGAGCTGGCGCGCCCATACCGGCAAGGCGCAGAAGATGGGCTGGCTGCTCCTGTCGGCCACGCGCGCCGCCGCCTCGCCCTTCGGCCCCGCCCTGGCGCAACTGCATGCCGCGCCGGAGCCCGAAGTCGCCTTTCTGGTGAGCGCCGCCGCCCGCAGCCGGGCGCACCGCGGGCGCAGCGAGGCCTTGCTGTCGGTTTTGGCGCAACTTGAAGCACAAGACCGGCTTATGTCGCGGCAAAGACTGGGGAACCGCTCTCGGGCGGTCTAGGTTGTGCGCGAGTAACCTTGGAGTATCGGTCATGATGATGGACTGGGGGCTTTTCCTCACCTTTCTCGCTGCCTGCGCAGCACCTGCCACCACCGGCGCGATGATGAAACCGGACGAGTGGTACGACAACCTGAACAAGCCCGTCTGGAACCCGCCGCGCTGGGTCTTCCCGGTGGCTTGGACCTCGCTCTATTTCCTGATGAGCCTTGCCGCGATGCGCGTGGCGCAGCTGCCCGACTCGGGGCAGGCGCTGGCCTTCTATGCGGTGCAGATCGCCTTCAACACACTCTGGACCCCGGTGTTCTTCGGGCTGAAGCGGATGGCCTCGGCGCTGGTCGTGGTGATCGTGATGTGGATCGCGGTGGCGGCGACGATGTGGTCGTTCTTCCAGCTCGACACCTGGGCTGGGGTGCTGTTCGTGCCCTATCTGATCTGGGCCACCGCCGCGACCGGCCTCAACTTCGAGGCGATCCGGCTGAACCGCGCGCTGCCCGAGGCGCGGGCCTGACCGGTCTTTCGGCGGCGGCGCTCAGCCGTCGCCGAAGCGCCATCCCGCCCGCCGCGGCACCCTGACCGCCAGCATCGGCATCAGCAGCGGTGAGGCAAAGCGGCGCAGGTCGAGCGCCTCATGCACCCCCACCGTCCGCTCGCCGTCGATCGTCGTTTCGACCAACGCCCGGGTGTAGAAGGGCGCGTCCAGCATCGGCATGACCTGACGCGGCCTCGTGCCGGGATCGGCGGGGGTGTGCCGCTCCACCAGCCAGCCGCTGCGGGCAAAGCGCGCGGTGGGCGGCGGCTGGATCATCCGCGCCTCGCCATCCGCCGTGACATGCAGGCCGATCTCCAGCCGCGAGCCGTCCTTGCGCGTGGCGTCATAGAAACAGGCGGCGCCGTCCGACACCGGGTAGCGCCCCCATGTCCAGAACCGGAAATCCGCCTCCAACGCCGCGCTGCCGAAGTTGGCGTCGAGATAGCCATGCCCCTGCCAGCGGTGACCCTGCGTCAGATCGACCTCGATCCGGCAGGTCGGCGCGAAGGGCCGCCAGACGTGCGCGCCATCCTCGGTCAACGCCACCTCGACATCGGTCAGCCCCTGCGGCGTCAGCACGATCCGCCCCTTCACCGCCGAGACGCGGGGCAGGGCGCTCACCTCGTTCACCTCGACGATCAGCTGCCGCCCTGTCCAGTGCATCGAACTGGGGCCGACCGTCAGCCGCTCGTCGCTCTGCCGCAGCGCTGCCCGGCCACGGTCGGTCATGGTGAAGCGCCCGCCGGGGCCGTAGGTCACGACGTTGAGGCAGCAGTGGTCCTGCGGCTCCCGCCGGCCCGACCAGCGATACCAGGGCGAGAACACCGAGCCGATGAAGCCGATGACCGAGACGGCCTTGTCGCCCTCGTCCGACACGCCGTCGAGATACCACCAGGCGTAGCCGTCCGGCGCTACCTGGACGCTGAAGCAAGGTCCGCCAGAATCGCCTCGGCCGCGTGCCTGCCGGAGAGGGCCGCCATCGGCACCCCCGCTCCCGGATGCGCGCCCCCGCCCGCCAGATAGAGCCCCGGCAGCGAGGTCCGGGCCAGCGGTCGTCTGAGCGAGGCCAGCGCCCCGTGCGGGCTCAGCCCGTAGAGCGAGCCCTGCGAGCCCGGGAACATCCGGGCGAACCCCGTCGGGGCGGTCAGGCACTCCGGCCCCGGCAGCGGATCGAAGCTCAGGCCGAAGCGGCTCAGCCGGTCGAAGGTTCTGGTGCGGCACTGGCGGTCCTCCTCCGGCTGCAGGGGCTGGCCCGGCGGCGCGTTCATGATGATCTCTAAGCGCTCCGGCCCCGTGGGTGTCGTGCCCCCGGATCGGTCCTCGGCGCAGAGATAGAGTGTCGGATCGGCGGGCATCTGGCCACGCAGGATCGGCCCGAACTCCTGCGCCTGATCGTCGCCGAAGAACAGGTTGTGATGCACCAGCGGCAGCCCGCTCGGCACGGCGGCATAGGACCAGACCCAGGCCGACAGGCTGCGCGGATGCACCTGCGCCTCGGCCACCGCCTGCTTCGGCCCGTCGCCCAGAAGCCCTGCCAGCAGCGCCGCCGGATCGCCGTTGAACACCACATGGTCGCAAGGCAGCGCATGCCCGTCGCCCAGCTGAACGCCCGACACCCGGCCGCCCTGCCGCATGATCCGCGCGACCGGGCTGCCGTAGCGGAGCGAGACCCCCTGCGCCTCGGCCAGCTTCGCCAGGGCCAGCGCCAGCCGGTGCATCCCGCCCCCGACGGCCCAGACCCCCTGCGCCTCGGCAGCCCAGATCAGCGCCAGCACCCCCGGCGAGCGGTCGGGCGTGCCGCCGACATAGGTGGCGTAACGCCCGAAGAGCTGGCGCAGCCGACGGTCGCGGAACTGCAGCGCGAGAAGCCGCGCGAGGGACATGCCGGGCAGCAGCGCGGGCCAGATCTTCGGGTCGCGCAGCGCGGCCAGCGCGATGGCTCTCTGGTCCGGCGCTGCCGCGTGCATCATCGGTGCATCGAAAGCGGCATAAAGCCGCGCCGAGAGATCGTGGAAGCGCCGGAAGCCCCGCGCCTCCGCCGCCCCGGCGAAGCGCCCGATCGCCTCGACATTGGCCTCGGGGTCGGAGCCGAGATCGAGCGTGCTGCCGTCCGACCACCAGTGTCGCGCCAGCAGCGGCTGGCGCAGCAGGGTGAGGTGATCGTCGAGCCTCTGCCCGCAAGTCTCGAAGATATCGTCGAAAACGCTGCGCAGCGTCAGCACCGTCGGCCCTGCGTCGACAGGTCCGGCAATGCTCGGGAGGGTGCGCATCTTGCCGCCCGGACCGTCGCGCGCCTCGACCAATGTCACTTCGAGCCCGGCCCGGGCCAGACGGATCGCCGCCGCCAGCCCGCCCATCCCGGCGCCGATCACCACCACTCGTCTGCCTGTCCGCGTCATGGCCGGGATTGTTGACACTCCACCGTGAACTGTCCAGTATGAATGACATAGTGTGTCAGAAAAAAATGACACACTGCGGCCGATGCAGATCGGCGCTGGAGGACGCGACCAACGGGCGGGCTGCCCGGGGCGCGCGGGAACCGCAAGAGGAACATCGGATGGCGTTGGACAGGCGGATTGAAGCGGCGATGACGGCGGCGATTGCGCGCGGGCAGGGCGGTGACGCCCCCGCCCGGCTGGCCTCGGCGCTGGATTATGCGGTGACGCCCGGCGGGGCCCGCATCCGCCCGACGCTGCTGCTCAGCGTGGCCATCGCCTGCGGCGACGACCGGCCCGGCCTATCGGATGCCGCCGCCGTCGCGCTGGAGCTGATCCATTGCGCCAGCCTCGTGCATGACGACCTGCCCTGCTTCGACGACTCGGACCTGCGGCGCGGCAAGCCCACGGTGCACTGCGCCTATTCCGAGCCGCTGGCGGTGCTGACCGGCGACAGCCTGATTGTCATGGGCTTCGACGTGCTGGCCCGTGCCGGCGCCGCCGACCCGCTGCGCGCGCTGCAGCTCGTCTCGGCCCTCGCCACCCGCACCGGCATGCCGATGGGCATCTGCGCCGGGCAGGGCTGGGAGAGCGAAAGCCAGATCAACCTCTCGGCCTATCACCGCGCCAAGACCGGCGCGCTGTTCATCGCGGCGACCCAGATGGGCGCCATCGCGGCGGGCTACGAGCCCGAGCCCTGGGAAGAGCTGGGCGCGCGGATCGGCGAGGCCTTCCAGGTGGCCGACGACCTGCGCGACGCGGTCTGCGCCGTCGAGGAGATCGGCAAGCCGGTGGGGCAGGACGTGCTGCACGCCCGACCGAACGCTGTGAAGGAGCTGGGGGTGCAGGGCGCGATGAAGCGGTTGAAGGACATCCTTGGCGGCGCCATCGCCTCGATCCCCTCTTGCCCAGGCGAGGCGATGCTGGCCGAGATGGTCCGCCGCTATGCCGAGAAGATGACCCCCGGCGCGCTCTCCGCCCCCGTCGCCAGCCGCGTCTGATGACCGCCGTGCCCGCGACGCCCCGTCCCGCGCGCGGGCTGCCCAAGCTCGCCCGGCTCGGGCTGCGCCTTGCCGGGTCGCCGCGCGTCCAAGCGCTGGCGGCCCGCACCCCCGGCCTGCGCTGGCTGGTGCGGCGCGAGGGCGAGGCGATCTTCGATCTGGTGGCGGGCTTCGTCCATTCGCAGATCCTGCTGGCGCTGGTGGAGCTGAAGGTGATGCCGGCGCTGCGCGAGGGTCCGCAGAGCGTGACGGCGCTGGCCGCGCGTTGCGCCGTGCCGGTGGATCGGATGCAGCTTCTGTTGCAGGGCGGGGCGGCGCTGAAGCTGCTGAAACGCCGTCGCGACGGGCGCTTCGACCTCGCGACCCGCGGCGCGGCCTTCCTCGCGGTGCCGGGGCTCGAGGCGATGGTCGGGCACCATGACGTGCTCTACCGCGATCTGGCCGATCCCGTCGCCTTCTTCCGCGGCGAGGTGGAGACCGAGCTTTCCGGCTTCTGGCCCTATGTCTTCGGTGCGGCGGGCGCCTCCGATCCGGCGGTGACGGCGAAATACTCGGGGCTCATGGCCGACAGCCAGTCGCTGGTGGCCGCCGACACGCTGAGGCTGGTGGATTTCCAGGGCATCAAACATCTGATGGATGTGGGCGGCGGCACCGGGGCCTTTCTGGCGGCGGTGGGGCGGGCCTATCCGCTGATCAGGCTGAGCCTCTTCGATCTGCCAGCGGTGGTCGAGGCCGCGCCGGAACGCTTGGCCAAGGCGGGGCTGATGCAGCGGGTGGAGATCCACGGCGGCAGCTTCCGCGACGACCCCTTGCCGCAGGGCGCCGATGCGATCAGCCTGATCCGCATTCTCTTCGACCATCAGGATGCGACGGTGGCGGCGCTGCTTGCCAAGGTCTTCGCCGCCCTGCCGCCCGGCGGGCGGATCATCATTGCCGAGCCGATGTCGGGCGGCGCCCGGCCCGACCGCGAGACCGATACCTATTTCGCGCTCTACACCGCCGCGATGCGCACCGGGCGGACCCGGTCTGCCGCCGAGATCTCCGCATTGCTGGCGCAGGCCGGATTCGCCGAGATCCGTCCGCGGCCCGGCTTCCGGCCCTATGTGACCAGCGCGATCACCGCCGTGCGTCCGTTGGTCGCGTCGCAGGACAGCGGAAGTGTAAATCCGACGCAGGGCAAAACTGTCTAATAAAGTTGACAGTTGGTAATGTCCGATTAAAGTTACACCTGAAGCGTCGGATTGGCGATGAGTCCCTCGGAGGGACGTCACGCCAGACAAGTCGCAGGGGAATCGCTGTGAGAACTACTGCTGTCATCCTGTCCGGTCCGAAGGACCTGAGTCTGGGAAGCCTCGTGCTCAATGCGCCGGTGGCGGGCGATCTGGTGGTCGAGATCTCTCACTCCGGGATTTCCACCGGCACCGAGAAACTGTTCTGGTCCGGCACGATGCCGCCCTTCCCGGGCATGGGCTATCCACTGGTGCCCGGCTACGAGGCGGCGGGGCAGGTGGTCGAGGCCGCACCCGAGACCGGCTTCAAGCCCGGCGACCGGGTTTTCGTGCCCGGGGCCAACTGCTTTGCCCCGACCGAGACCGGCCCGGTGCGCGGCCTCTTCGGCGCCGCCTCGCGCTATCTCGTCACCCCCGCCCATCGCGCCGTCCGCATCGACGAGGGCCTTCAGGCCGAAGGCGCGCTCCTGGCGCTGGCCGCGACCGCGCGGCACGCGCTGGCGGGGCTCGACACCGCGCTGCCCGATCTGATCGTCGGCCATGGCACGCTCGGGCGGCTGCTGGCCCGGCTGACCATCGCGGCGGGCGGGGCGGCGCCGATGGTCTGGGAAAAGCGGGCCGAGCGGCGGCATGCCATGCAGGGCTACCCTTGCGTCGATCCCGCCGAAGACCCGCGCCGCGACTATCAGGCGATCTACGACGCCTCGGGCGATCCGCAGCTGTTGGACAGCCTGATCGGTCGCATGGCCAAGGGCGGCGAGGTGGTTCTGGCCGGGTTCTACACCCAGCCGATCAGCTTCTCCTTCATCCCCGCCTTCATGAAGGAGGCCCGGCTGCGCATCGCCGCCGAATGGGCTCCGGAAGACATGGTGGCGACTCGCGCGCTGATCGAGTCGGGCGCGCTGTCGCTGTCGGATCTCATCACCCACACCCGCCAGGCCGTTGAGGCGCCGGAGGCCTACGAGACGGCCTTCACCGACCCCGACTGCCTCAAGATGATCCTGGACTGGAGGGCCACCGCATGACGCTCGATGTTCCCAACCTCAAAGATTTCGATCAACGGCTGAGAGACGAGGCGGCGGAGGAGCCGACGCTGGAGATCCCGCAGGCGGAGCCGACAAAGAAGACGCAGATCATCGCGATCTACGGCAAGGGCGGCATCGGCAAGTCCTTCACCCTCGCCAACCTCAGCCACATGATGGCCGAGATGGGCAAGCGTGTGCTGCTGATCGGCTGCGACCCGAAATCCGACACCACCTCGCTGCTCTTTGGCGGCAAGGCCTGCCCGACCATCATCGAGACCTCGACCCGCAAGAAGCTGGCGGGCGAGGAGGTGAAGATCGGCGATGTCTGCTTCAAGCGCGGCGGCGTCTTCGCCATGGAGCTCGGCGGGCCGGAGGTCGGACGCGGCTGTGGCGGCAGGGGCATCATCCACGGCTTCGAGCTGCTGGAGAAGCTGGGCTTCCACGACTGGGACTTCGACTATGTGCTCCTGGACTTCCTCGGCGACGTGGTCTGCGGGGGCTTCGGCCTGCCGATCGCCCGCGACATGGCACAGAAGGTGATCCTTGTCGGCTCGAACGACCTGCAGTCGCTCTATGTCGCCAACAACGTCTGCTCGGCGGTGGAGTATTTCCGCAAGCTCGGCGGCAATGTCGGCGTGGCCGGCCTCGTCATCAACAAGGACGACGGCACTGGCGAGGCAGCAGCCTTCGCCAAGGCGGTGAACATTCCGGTTCTGGCGGCGATCCCGCAGGACGAGGATCTGCGCCGCAAGTCGGCCAATTACCAGATCGTCGGCAGCTATGCGACGCAATGGGGCGAGTTGTTCGCGCAACTGGCCGAAGCTGTCGCCGGAGCGCCGCCGATCCGCCCGAATCCGCTGTCGCAGGACGGGCTGCTGAATCTCTTCTCCGCCGAAACCACCGGCAAGGATTTCGTGCTGGTGCCGGCCTCGGACGAGGACATGCGCGGCAAGAACACCGTGCTGAAGAAGTCTCTGGAAGTGGTCTACGACAATGCTTGACCTCGATGCCCTGGCTCAACTCGACCGTGCCCTGCAGCGGCTCGCGATCCGTCCGAAACCCGTGACCGTGGGGGCGAAATGACCTCCGAGATCGGATATGACAGCGCCCGCGAAACGCCCCTGACCGAGGCGTCCGTGGACCAGGCCGGGCCGGAGGCGCCGGTGGCGGTCTCGGCCGAGGGCCTGGGCTGCCAGTCCGGCCCGACGATGGCCGGTGCCGCCCGTGCCGCGAACCCCGAGCTGATGGCCAAGTTCGCCTCCGACTATCCGGTCGGCCCGCATGACAAGCCGCAAAGCATGTGCCCCGCCTTCGGCTCGCTGCGCGTCGGTTTGCGGATGCGCCGGGTGGCCACGGTGCTGTCGGGCTCGGCCTGCTGCGTCTATGGGCTCAGCTTCGTGTCGCATTTCTACGGCGCGCGCCGCTCGGTCGGCTATGTCCCGTTCAACTCCGAGACGCTGGTCACCGGAAAGCTTTTCGAGGACATCCGCGACGCGGTGCATGAGATGGCCGACCCCGACCGCTACGACGCGATCGTGGTGACCAACCTCTGCGTGCCGACGGCCTCCGGCGTGCCGCTGAAGCTGCTGCCCTCCGAGATCAACGGCGTGCGCATCGTCGGCATCGACGTGCCTGGCTTCGGCATCCCGACCCATGCCGAGGCCAAGGATGTGCTGGCCGGGGCAATGCTGAAATACGCCCGCGCCGAGATCGAGGCCGGGCCGGTGCAGGCCCCGGTCTCTGGTCGCTCCGACCGTCCGACAGTTGCGCTTCTGGGCGAGATGTTCCCCGCCGACCCGATGATGATCGGCGCGATGCTGGCCCCGCTGGGCCTCGCCGCCGGGCCGGTCGTGCCCTGCCGCGAGTGGCGCGAGCTTTACGCCGCGCTCGACTGCGACGTGGCGGCGGCGATCCACCCGTTCTACACCGCCGCCGTCCGCGAGTTCCAGCAGGCCGGTCGCACCATCGTCGGCAGCGCTCCGGTGGGCCATGACGGCACGGCGGCATGGCTCGCCGCCATCGGCGCGGCTTACGGCGTCACCGCCGACAAGATCGCCGCCGCGCAGAACGCCTTCCTGCCCGCGATCCGCGGCGCGCTGGCCGCCACGCCGATCAAGGGCCGCATCACCCTCTCGGGCTACGAGGGCTCGGAGCTGCTGGTCGCCCGCCTGCTGATCGAGAGCGGCGCGGATGTGCCTTACGTCGGCACCGCCTGCGCCCGCTCGCCTTGGTCCGACCTCGACCGGCAATGGCTGGAGGATCGCGGCGTCGCCGTGAAGTTCCGCGCCTCGCTGGAAGACGATTGCGCCGCGATGGAAGGCTTCGAGCCCGATCTCGCCGTCGGCACGACGCCGGTGGTGCAGAAGGCCAAGGCGCTCGGCATCCCGGCGCTCTATTTCACCAACCTCATCTCGGCCCGTCCGCTGATGGGGCCCGCCGGGGCGGGGAGCCTCGCGCAGGTGGTCAATGCGGCCATCGCCAACCGCGACCGCATGACGAAGATGCGCGGCTTCTTCGAGGGCGTAGGAAGCGGCGATACCGCTGGCATCTGGGAAGGCTCGCCCAACCTGCGCCCCGACTTCCGCGCCGCGCATCAGAAGAAGCTGGACAAGCTGGCGAAGGCCGCCAAGGCCGAGGAGATGATCTGATGCTGTTGCAGGATCATGACCGGGCAGGGGGCTACTGGGGGGCGGTCTATGCCTTCTGCGCCGTCAAGGGCTTGCAGGTGGTGATCGACGGCCCGGTGGGCTGCGAGAACCTGCCGGTGACCTCGGTGCTGCATTACACCGACGGCCTGCCGCCGCACGAACTGCCCATCGTGGTGACGGGCCTCGGTGAGGGCGAGATGGGCTCGGGCACCGAAGAGTCGATGAAGCGTGCCTGGAAGGTGCTGGACCCGGCGCTGCCTGCCGTGGTCGTCACCGGCTCGATCGCCGAGATGATCGGCGGCGGCGTGACGCCGCAGGGCACCAACATCCAGCGATTCCTGCCGCGCACCATCGACGAGGACCAGTGGGAATGCGCCGACCGCGCGATGACCTGGATCTTCTCGGAATTCGGGATGACCAAGGGGCGCATGCCGCCCGAGGCGAAACGCCCCGAAGGCGCCAGGCCGCGGGTGAACATCCTCGGGCCGATGTATGGCGTGTTCAACATGGCCTCGGACCTGCACGAGATCCGCCGTCTGGTGGAGGGAATCGGCGCCGAGGTGAACATGGTGATGCCGCTCGGCGCGCATCTGGCCGAGATCCGACATCTGGTCAACGCCGACGCCAACATCGTCATGTATCGCGAATTCGGCCGCGGCCTCGCCGAGCTGCTGGGGAAGCCCTACCTGCAAGCCCCCATCGGGGTGGAGAGCACCACCGCCTTCCTGCGCACACTGGGCGAGATGTTGGGGCTCGACCCCGAGCCTTTCATCGAGCGCGAGAAGCATTCGACGCTGAAGCCGGTCTGGGACCTGTGGCGCAGTGTCACGCAGGATTTCTTCGGCACCGCCAGCTTCGCCATCGTGGCCACCGAAACCTATGCGCGCGGCATCCGGAACTACCTGGAAAACGATCTGGGGCTGCCCTGCGCCTTCGCCGTGGCCCGTTCCAGAGGCAAGAAGACCAACAACGAGGCCGTGCGCGCCCTGCTGCGCCAGCATCGGCCCCTGGTGATGATGGGATCGATCAACGAGAAGATCTATCTCGCCGAGCTGAAGGCCGGGCATGGCCCGCAACCCTCTTTTATCAATGCATCTTTTCCGGGTGCGGCGATCCGGCGCGCTACCGGAACGCCGTTTATGGGCTATGCAGGGGCAACGTGGTTGCTTCAGGAAGTTTGCAACGCCCTGTTCGATGCCCTGTTCCACATCCTGCCTCTCGGCACGGAGATGGACAGTGCGGCAGCCACGCCGACAACTTTGCGCCGCGACTTCCCCTGGGATGCCGATGCGCAGGCGGCCCTGGACCGCATCGTGGAAGAACATCCGATCCTCACGCGGATCAGCGCCGCGCGCACCCTGCGCGACGCCGCGGAGAAGGCTGCCCTGGATCAGGGCGCCGAGAGGGTCGTGCGAGAAACCGTCGAAGCCCTGCGCGGGCCGGGCTTCGGCATGATGAGGGGAGAGAACCAATGAGCGATCATACCGCCAATTCACCGGTTCATGCCGCCAGGGCCCATGGCCACCGCGCTCCGCGTGCCGAGTTCTACGCCTATTTCGCCGTGATCCTGTTGGGAGCGCTGCCTGTCGCGCTGCTCACCTGGATGGCGTCGGTTGTGCGCCATGGCCGTCTGCCGGCGCGCGGTCCCTTCGCGTCCGCCTGGTTCGATGCCAAGGCGATCACGCCACTGATTTTCCGGGCCTGAGGGCCCGGTACACACCATTCGCCATCCCAACGGGATGGCGGATCATCGGGAGGGCATGGTGCCCTTTCCGTGACCACGCCACGGGGCACGTGGCGTCAGTCTTACGATCCGGAGGATAGCATGGCTGATAAATCTGACCTGGGATACACAGGTCTTACGGACGAGCAGGCGCAGGAATTGCACTCCGTCTACATGAGTGGGCTCTGGCTGTTCACAGCGGTGGCCGTCGTCGCCCACCTGGCGGTGTACATCTGGCGTCCGTGGTTCTGAGGAGAACAAGATCATGAGCAAGTTTTACAAAATCTGGATGATCTTCGACCCCCGTCGCGTGTTCGTGGCTCAGGGCGTGTTCCTGTTCCTGCTGGCGGCGATGATCCACCTCGTCCTGCTCAGCACGCCCAGCTACAACTGGCTGGACATCGCGGCTGCGAAATACCAGCGCGTCGCTCCCGTCGAATAAGCGGGAACACCCTCTGTTGCGGGCGGTGCGCACCGCCCGCGACGATCCACCATCAAGCACATGAGACGGCTCCGCCGCGCGCATCCCGTGCCGGCCGGGCCGACTGCAAGCGGAGAGGGAAGCATGGCACTGCTCAGCTTCGAGCGAAAATATCGCGTGCCGGGGGGCACGCTGGTCGGCGGAAACCTGTTCGACTTCTGGGTCGGCCCTTTCTACGTCGGCTTCTTCGGGGTCACGACGTTTTTCTTCGCGGCCCTTGGAACGTTACTGATCCTCTGGGGCGCTGCGATGCAGGGCACCTGGAACCCCCAGCTCATATCGATCAACCCGCCGCCGGTCTCGGCCGGTCTGGCAGCGGCACCGCTGGCCGAGGGCGGGCTCTGGCAGGTCATCACGATCTGCGCCATCGGTGCCTTCGTCAGCTGGGCGCTGCGTGAGGTGGAAATCTGCCGGAAGTTGGGCATCGGGTATCACGTCCCCGTCGCCTTCGGCTTCGCGATCTTCGCCTACATCACGCTCGTCGTCATCCGGCCCGTGCTCATGGGCGCCTGGGGCTACGGCTTCCCCTACGGGATCTGGACCCACCTCGATTGGGTGTCGAACACCGGCTACACATACGGCAACTTCCATTACAACCCCGCCCACATGATCGCCATCACGTTCTTCTTCACGAACGCGCTGGCCCTGGCGCTGCACGGCGCCCTGGTGCTCTCGGCCGCCAACCCCGAAAAGGGCAAGGAGATGCGCGGGCCCGATCATGAGGACACGTTCTTCCGCGACCTGGTCGGCTACTCGATCGGCACCCTCGGCATTCACCGCCTCGGCCTGCTCCTGGCGCTCAACGCCACCTTCTTCAGCGCCGTCTGCATGATCATCTCGGGCACCATCTGGTTCGACGAATGGGCGACCTGGTGGACGTGGTGGGTTGACCTTCCCTGGTGGGCCAATATCGCAGGAGGCGTCAATGGCTGAGTATCAGAACATCTTCACCCAGGTTCAGGTCCGGGGACCTGCCGACCTGGGGATGACCGAGGACGTGAACCTTTCGAACCGCTCCAACCCCGGTCCCTTCTTCACGCTGCTCGGCTACTTCGGCAACGCGCAACTCGGCCCGATCTACCTCGGGAGCCTCGGCGTGCTGTCGCTGATCGCCGGCGGTCTGTGGTTCTTCACCATCGGCTTCTGGTTCTGGTATCAGGCGGGATGGAACCCGGCCGTGTTCATGCGCGACCTGTTCTACTTCTCGCTCGAGCCGCCGGCGCCGGAATACGGGCTGACGCTCTCGGCCCCGCTGAAGGAAGGCGGGCTCTGGCTGATCGCCTCGTTCTTCATGCTGATCTCGGTCTGGGCCTGGTGGGCCCGCACCTATCTGCGCGCCAAGGCGCTCGGCATGGGCACCCACACCTCCTGGGCCTTCCTCTCGGCCATCTGGCTGTGGATGGTGCTGGGCCTCATCCGCCCGGTGCTGATGGGCGAATGGGCGCAGGCGGTTCCCTACGGGATCTTCTCGCACCTCGACTGGACGAACATGTTCTCGCTGACTTATGGCAACCTGTTCTACAACCCGTTCCACGCTCTCTCGATCGCCTTCCTCTACGGCTCGGCCCTGCTGTTCGCCATGCATGGCGCGACCATCCTCGCGGTCTCCCGCTTCGGCGGCGAGCGCGAGCTGGAGCAGATCGTCGACCGCGGCACCGCCGCCGAGCGGGCCGCGCTGTTCTGGCGCTGGACCATGGGCTTCAACGCCACGTTCGAGGGCATCCACCGCTGGGCCTGGTGGTTCGCCGTGCTGGTCACGCTAACCGGCGGCATCGGCATCCTGCTGACCGGCACCGTGGTCGACAACTGGTATGTCTGGGCGCAGGTCCACGGCTACGCGCCCTTGACCCGCTGATGAGGAGCGATCTACATGTCTGACAAATTCAACGATCACCTCTCCATCCATCCCAAGACGGCGCTCCGCAACTGGATCGCGTTCCAGATGATGAAGGGGGCCGGCGTCGCCGCCGCGCTGTTCTTCGGGACCGTGATCTTCATCGGGATCATCCGCGTCATCGGCCGGATGCTGCCGGAGAACCCCAACCCGATCGACCCCGCGGTGACGAGCTTCCTCTACGAGAGCGCCACGGCGCTGTCGCGGCTGGTCTGACGCAACACCGGGGCAGGCGGGAGCGCTGCCTGCCCCAGCCATTCGGGCCAGACGCCGGCCCGGGTCCGCGGCGCAACCACAGCCCGGTTCCCTTCCTGGTGGCGACAGGAACCTGATGCCGTGTGGTTCACCGCACGGCATCCTTTTGCATTCAGGAGGCACAGATGGCCCACCCCCGCCCCGAAACCCCGCTTCTCGACCGCGTCTGCGGACCGGCTGACATGAAGGTGCTGTCCGACGCCGATCTGGCGCGGCTGGCCGAGGAGGTGCGGGCCGAGGTGATCTCGGTTGTCTCCGAGACCGGCGGTCATCTCGGCTCCTCGCTCGGCGTGGTCGAGCTGACGGTGGCACTCCATGCCGTATTCAACACCCCCACCGACAAGCTGATCTGGGACGTGGGCCACCAGTGCTACCCGCACAAGATCCTGACGGGCCGCCGCGACCGGATGCGCAGCCTGCGCCAAGGCGGCGGGCTCTCGGGCTTCACCAAGCGCTCGGAGAGCGACTACGACCCCTTCGGCGCGGCGCACAGCTCCACCTCTATCTCGGCGGCGCTCGGCTTTGCCATGGGGCGCGAGCTGGGCCAGCCGGTGGGCGACACCATCGCCGTGATCGGCGACGGCTCGATCACTGCGGGCATGGCCTATGAGGCGATGAACCATGCCGGACACTTGGGCAAACGGCTCTTCGTGATCCTGAACGACAATGACATGAGCATCGCCCCGCCGGTGGGCGCGATGTCGCGCTACCTGCTCGGCCTCGGCGCGCCCTTCGCCGCGCTGAAGGCGGCAGCGGACGGACTGGAATCCGTGCTGCCCGGGCCCCTGCGCGACGGTGCCCGCCGCGCGCGGCAGCTGGTCACCGGCATGCCCGGCGGTTCCACGCTGTTCGAGCAGTTGGGCTTCACCTATATCGGCCCCGTAGATGGCCACGACATGCCCTCGCTTCTGGCCACGCTGCGCGCCGCCCGCGCCCGCACCACCGGGCCGGTGCTGATCCACGCGATCACGGTCAAGGGCAAGGGCTTCGCCCCGGCTGAACTCGCCGAGGACAAGTATCACGGCGTCAGCAAGTTCAACCCGGTGACGGGCGAGCAGGCCAAGTCGAAATCCAACGCGCCGAGCTACACCTCCGTCTTCGGCAACACCCTGACCGAAGCCGCTTCGCGCGATCCGCGCATCGTCGGTATCACCGCCGCCATGCCCTCAGGCACCGGGCTCGACATCATGCAGCGCCGCTTCCCAGGCCGGGTCTTCGACGTGGGCATCGCCGAGCAGCATGGCGTCACCTTTGCCGCCGGCCTTGCAGCCTCGGGCATGAAGCCCTTCTGCGCGATCTACTCCTCCTTCCTGCAGCGCGGTTACGACCAGATCGCCCATGACGTCGCCCTGCAGAACCTGCCGGTCCGCTTCGCCATCGACCGCGCCGGGCTGGTCGGCGCCGATGGCGCGACCCATGCCGGGGCCTTTGACGTGGGCTTTCTCACCACTCTGCCCAACATGACGGTGATGGCGGCGGGCGACGAGGCGGAACTGGTCCACATGATCGCCACCGCCGTCGCGCATGACGAGGGCCCGATCGCCTTCCGCTTCCCGCGCGGCGAGGGCGTCGGGCTGGAGCTGCCGGCGCAGGGCGAGGTGCTGCAGATCGGCAAGGGCAGGGTGGTGCGCGAGGGCACGGATGCGGCGATCCTCTCCTTCGGCGCGCATCTGCACGAGGCGCTGCGGGCGGCGGAGCTGCTGGAGGCGGAGGGCATCAGTGTCACCGTGGCCGATGCCCGTTTTGCCAAGCCGCTCGACACCCTGCTGATCGACCAGCTGGCCCGGCATCACGCGGCACTCGTCACGCTGGAGCAGGGGGCGATGGGCGGCTTCGGCGGCCATGTGCTGCACTATCTCGCCAATTCGGGCGGGCTCGATGGCGGCCTCATCCTCAGGGCAATGACGCTGCCCGACCGTTTCATCGAGCAGGCCAGCCCCGAGGCGATGTATGCCGACGCCGGGCTCCGGGCCGAGGATATCGCGACCACCCTGCGCGACGCGCTCGCACCGGGCCGCGTGACCCCGCTGCGCCAGCCCCGCAAGCCCCGGCTGGTCTGAAGCGCAGGGAAGAGTTTTCCGCAAAACTCTTCCCAAAATCCTTTCCAAGGATTTTGCGCTAGTGGCGCCCGGTCAGCCAGTTGCCGAAGGTGGCAAGCCGCGAGGTCGGGCCCCGCCGCGCGGCCTCGCGCCGGTCAGCGGCGTTCAAGAGCGCATACATTCCCCGCACCCCCATCCAGCGCAGCGGTTCCGGCTCCCACACCCGCACCTTTCGGTTGACCCAGGGCAGGGCGGTGAGGTCGGTCTGCCGCCCCAGCGCCAGATCTGCCAGCGTGCGCCCGGCGAGGTTGCTGGTGGAGACCCCGACGCCGACATAGCCGCCCGCCCAGCCGATCCCCGTCGCAGGGTCGAGCCCCACCGTCGCGCACCAATCGCGCGGCACGCCGATCACCCCGCACCAGGCGTGGTCGATCCGCGCCTCGCGGGCCGCCGGGAAATGCCGCTGCAGGATGGCGGTCAGCCGTGCGACCGTCTCGGCATCGGCCTGTCCCCGCCTGTCGGTCTTCGAGCCCATCCGGTAGGGCACCCCGCGCGCGCCCACGGCGATCCGCCCCTCGCGGGTGCGCTGGCAATAGCAATAGGCATTGGCGAAATCGCCAAGGATCTCATGCCCCTGCCAGCCGATCTTCTCCCAGACCTCCGCCGGCAGCGGCTCGGTGACGATCTGCGCCGAGTTCAGCGGCAGCCAGTCGCGCTCCGACCCGGGCAGCCCGGCGGTGAAGCCCTCGGTCGCGCGCAGGATCACCGAGGCGCGGACGCGGCCCCGCTCGGTCGTCACCACGCCCTTGTCGATCCGCGTCACCGCCGTGCCCTCGGCGATCCGCACCCCGGCGCGCTCCACCGCGCGGGCGAGGCCCTGCACCAGCTTGGCGGGCTGCACCCGCGCCACGCCGCCGACCAGCAGCGCGCCCATCGTGCCGGGAATTTTCACCCGGGCCAGCGACTCCTCGGCGCCGATCATGCGGATGCGCTCCGGTCCCTCGCCCCAGCTCTGCCGATGCGCCACCTCGGCGGCGACACGTTCCAGCTGTGCCGGGTTGGTCGCCACCATCAGCTCGTCGGTGCGGCGGATGTCGGCGTCGATCCCCTCGGCCTCGGCCACGCGGATCACCTCCTCCACCGTGCCGCCGAGCGCGGTCACCAGGGCGCGCACCCCCTTGGGCGAACCATGCGACAGGTAGCTCTCGTGGTTCCAGGCAAAGCCCCCCGTGAGCCAGCCGCCGTTGCGCCCCGAGGCGCCGAAGCCCGCGAACTCCCGCTCCAGCACCAGCACGTCGAGCGAGGGATCGGCCTGTTTCAGATACCAGGCCGTCCAGAGCCCGGTGTAGCCCGCACCGACGATGCAGACATCCGCCGTCCGGTCGCCCTCCAGTGGCGGGCGGGGGGCGGGCAGGCCGCCGATATCGGCATACCAAAAGGAAATGTCGCCGTTGCGGGCGGGGGTCTGCGGCATCCTTGGGGCTCCCTGTCAGGCAAGGCGAACGATGGACGCGCGGTGGGCCGCTTGGCAAGCCGTCCCGGGAGCGGGGCGGGCTTATCCCCAGCCGGCGGGCGCAGGTTTCCTCTGGCTCGCCCTAGGGTTGCCGAGACGCTGCGCAAAATCTGCACGGGCGCCCTTCCGCTGACGTGTATTATGTGCCACGCTCACGGAATTGACTGACTGCCCTCTGTTGCCGCGCCCTTTGTTCTGTGGCAACAAGAGAACCAATGTTCACTAGACCCAAGAGTTTAGCCCATGACGGATTTTTCCACGCGGCGTGTGATGATGGTCGACACACAGATCCGTCCGTCGGACGTGACGAAATTCCCGATCATCGATGCCATGCTGTCCGTGCCGCGCGAAGTCTATGTGCCGCGTGACCGCCGCGATGTTGCCTATGTCAGCGACAACGTCACCATCGGCCCCGGCCGCGTCATGCTGGAGCCGCGCACCTTCGCCAAGTTCCTCGACGCGCTGAACATCCAGCCCGGCGAGGCCGTGCTCGATCTGGGCTGCGGGCTCGGCTATTCGACGGCGGTGATCGCCCGTCTGGCCGAAGCCGTCGTCGCGGTGGAAGAGGACGAGGCGCTGGCGACCGAGGCGCAGCGCACCCTTTCGCAAGAAGGCGTCGACAACGCCGCCGTGATCGTCGGCCCGCTCGCCGAAGGCGCGGCCAAGCACGGCCCCTATGACGTCATCACCCTGCAGGGCGGGGTCGAGACCGTACCCGAGGCGCTGCTCGCGCAACTGAAGGACGGCGGCCGCATCGGCTGTCTCTTCATGGAGGGCGCCCTCGGCGTGGCCCGCATCGGCTACCGCCTCGACGGCGCCATGACCTGGCGCTCCGTCTTCAATGCCAGCGCGCCGGTTCTGCCCGGCTTCGCGCTGAAACGAACCTTCGCGCTGTGACTGCCACCACGGCTTTGCAAATCGACCGGACCGAACTGGAGACGTGAATGCGTAAGATGAGATTTCTGGCTGTGGCGGCCCTGTCGGTGGCGGCGCTGACCTCGGCGGGCGCGTTGCGCGCCGAGACGCTTGCCGACACGCTCATTGCCGCCTACCGCAACAGCAACCTTCTGGAACAGAACCGCGCCCTGCTGCGTGCCACCGACGAGGATGTGGCTGTCGCCGTCGCGGCCCTGCGCCCGGTGGTCCAGTTCGCGGCGGATGCCAACTACAACTTCTCGCGCACCCACAATGCCGGCGGCCTCGTCAACGGCGTGGTTGTGCCGCCGAACCGCAGCAACAACGAGAGCCTGAACTCCTCGCTCAGCCTCGTCGCCAGCATGACCCTCTACGACTTCGGCCGCAACGCTCTGGCGATCGAGGCTGCGAAGGAAACCGTGCTCGCCACCCGCGAGGCGCTGATCGCGGTGGAGCAGAACGTGCTGCTCGATGCTGTCACCGCCTATGTGCAGGTGCAGCTGGCGCAGTCGATCGTCGATCTGCGGCAGAACAACAACCGGCTGATCTCGCAGGAACTGCAGGCAGCGCAGGACCGCTTCGAAGTGGGGGAGGTCACCCGGACCGACGTGGCGCAGGCCGAGGCCGCTCTGGCCGCAGCCCGCTCGAACCTCGTTGCCGCCGAAGGCGATCTCGTCGTCGCGCGCGAGTATTTCCGGGCGGCGACCGGCGCCTATCCGGTGAACCTCGCTGCCCTGCCGACCCCGCCGCGCACCGCCCCCAGCGTGGAAGAGGCACGTCAGGTCGCGATGCGCAGCCATCCGCAGGTGCGTCAGGCCCAGCGTCAGGTCACCGTGGCCGAGATCAACGTGGCGCGCGGCAAGGCCCAGTTCGGACCGACGCTGACCGGCGACGCCAGCGTCGGCATCGACAACGAAGGGCAGGAGAACTCCTCCGTCGGCCTCTCCTTCCGTCAGACGCTCTATGCGGGCGGCGAAACCTCGGCGCTCTATCGCAGCGCTTTGGCCAGCCGTGACGCGCAGCGCGCCAACCTGCTGCAGACCGGCGTGACCATCACGCAGAGCGTCGGCAACGCCTGGTCCAACGTGCAGGTCGCCACGGCCAGCATCTCGGCCGGCGATCAGGAAGTCAGCGCTGCCCGCACCGCCTTCGAAGGTGTCCGCGAAGAGGCGACGCTCGGCGCCCGCACCACGCTCGACGTGCTGAATGCGGAGCAGGACCTGCTCGACGCGCAGGCCGACCGGCTCTCGGCGGTGGCACAGCGCTACATCGGCATCTACCAGCTTCTGGCCTCGATGGGTCTGCTGACCGTCGACCACCTCAAGCTGGGCATCCCGACCTATGACGCTTCGGCCTATTACAACTCGGTCAAGCATGCCCCGGCCACGAGTTCCCAGGGCAAGCGGCTCGATCGCGTGCTGCAGTCGATCGGCCAGAACTGACTCTGCCCGCTTCGTCGGCAGATACGTCTTTCGGCGGGGGCGACCCCGCCGAAAAGTTAACGGACCCGCGCCTAAGTCTTGTGTCCGAGGATGAGCAGGCATACACTGCTGGTGTACTCATCCGCGCGGGGCGCCATGTCAGACCGCATGACCAATATCGAGATCGAGGATGTGCTGTCCTCAATCCGCCGGCTCGTCTCCGATGACCTCCGGCCCGTGACACCCAACTTCGTGTCCACCCGCAAACCCGAGGCCGACAAGCTCCTGCTGACCCCCGCGCTGCGCGTGGAGGCCCCGGCAGAGCATGCGGCCCCGCCCGCCCGCATCACCCTCATGCAACTGCATTCCGACGCCTCGATCGGGGCAGAGGAGCCGATGCAGGCCGAAGAGGTGCCTGAGGCGCCGCATACCTTCGCAGGCGACGACTGGCAGGAGGACTGGGAAGTCACCGCCACGCTGGACCTGCTGCAGCCGGAGCCGGAGACGGAGCTGAAGACGGAGCTGAAGACGGAGGACGAGCCTGTTGAGGTCGCGCCGCTGGACCAGCCCGCCGCCTTCGACGAGCAGATGCTGCGCGACATGGTGCGCGAGATCATCCGCGAAGAGCTGCAGGGCCCGCTCGGCGAGCGCATCACCCGCAACGTCCGCAAACTGGTGCGCGCCGAGATCAACCGCGCCCGGACCAGCCGCGACATCGGCTGAGCGACCTCAGCACATCCCCTGACAAACGAAAACGCGCTCCCGCAGGAGCGCGTTTTTCATTTGGATCGTCCAGTGCAGATCAGGCGGCTTCGGCCTGATCCAGTTCCAGCGCGTGACGGCGTTCGCTCTCTTCGCGCGACAGCGCGACCGAGGTGCGGATGCCCTTCGTCACGAATTCCATCAGGCCCTTCACGACCCGTTCGTTCGGGTCGATCCCGGCGCAGGACAGCACTTCGCGTCCATCGCGGGAGCGGGCCCAGCGTGCAATCTGTTCTGGACCGTTGCCATACTTCTTGTCATCGGCAATCGCGTCATCCAGCGCGGCCAGCACCACCGCTGCGAACAGCTTGCGGGCACGCTGCCCCTGTTCGAAGTTGAAGGCGGTGCTGTCTATGAAATCGGCCATGAGGTCGTCCTGTTCTTGCTCTTGTCTTTTCCGGCGTCCCGGGAATATGACGGTTTAACCGCGATTCGGTCTTTCCGGTTTGGAATTGCTGCCATGCGTGTAGCACATGTCTCGCGCTTTCCATCACCGTATCTAGTTGGATTGCCAGCGGGCTAAGCGGCATATATAGGGGCGGCAAGTTATCCTTCAACCTTTTGTCAAGGTTTCGCCGCAATGCCGAAGATCAACGGAAACGAAATCAAGCCGGGGTTCATCCTCGAGCACGACAACGGTCTCTGGGCCGCTGTCAAGGTCAACCATGTAAAGCCCGGTAAAGGCGGGGCTTTCGCACAGGTTGAGCTGAAGAACCTGCGCGATGGTCGCAAGTTGAACGAGCGGTTCCGGTCGGAAGACAAGGTGGAGCGGGTCACTCTGGAGAACAAGGACCAGCAGTTCCTCTACGAGACCGACGGCAAGCTGGTGTTCATGGATGCCGAAACCTACGAGCAGACCGAGATCGACGCCGAGCTGCTGGGCGACCGTCGGCCCTTCCTGCAGGATGGCATGACCGCCACGGTGAACTACTACGGTGACGAGCCGCTGAACGTCACCCTGCCGCAGAAGGTGCGCTGCAAGGTGGTGGAGACCGAGCCGGTGCAGAAGGGCCAGACCGCGGCCAACAGCTTCAAGCCGGCGATCCTCGACAACGGCGTGCGCATCATGATCCCGCCGTTCATCGGGCCGGACGAGGACATCATCGTCCATACCGAGCTCTTGGAATATTCCGAACGCGCCTGATCCGGGCGCGCAAAAATCTTGAGCAAGATTTTTGCAAGATCCTTGTGTCAAGGATCTTGGGCCGCCCCTCGGGGCGGCCTTCCTCATGCCAGCCGCAGTACCGCGTCCCCGGCCCGCATCTCGCCCGTGGCCCGGTCGAAGCGCAGATAGGCGAGACCATGGCCGCCCGACTGGGTATAGAGCACACCCACCGGCTTGCCCTCCGCGACGATTTCGGTCCCGACCGGCGCCGCACCCTCCACGCTGACGCGCGCCAGCCCCTTGCGGAGCTCGGTCTTGTGCTTCATCCGCGCGGTCACTTCCTGCCCGACATAGCAGCCCTTGCGGAAATCCACCCCGTGCAGGCGCTCGAAGCCGGTCTCGAGCAGATAGCTGTCGTCGGGGATCAGCTCGATCCCGGTCTCGGGGATGCACTCGGCGACACGGATCGCGTCCCAGTCGATGGCAGGCTCGCCGCCCGCCGCGCCATAGCCGCGCCAGCCCAAGGTCTCGTGCCGCGGATCGGGCAGGGCGCCCGGCGGTGCCAGCCCCAGCCCGCGCGACACCGCCAGATCGGTCGGCGCGATCTGCACATCGGCGCGCAGCTTGTACATGGTCAGCCGCCGCACCGTCACCTCGGCAAAGTCGGCCTTAATGTCCAGCAGCAGCCGCTCGCCGGTGTTGACCACGAAGAAATCGGCCAGATACTTGCCCTGCGGCGTCAGCAGGGCCGCCCAGACGATGCCGGGGCCTTTCTCCAGCCGCAGCACATCATTGCTCACCATGCCCTGCAGGAAGGGCAGGGCATCCTTGCCCGTCAGCACATGGACGACCCGGTCGCGCGCCACTTCACCCAGCATCCCGTATTCCTTCGGCATTGAATTGCAGACGGTAGAGATCGGCATAGAGCCCGCCACGCGCAAGCAGCTCCTCATGGCTGCCCTGATCCACGACCTGTCCCTTGTCCATCACCACGATCCGGTCGGCCTCGCGCACTGTCGAGAGCCTGTGCGCGATGACCAGCGTGGTGCGGCCCTCACCGAGGCGGCTCAGCGCCTCGGCCACCAGCGTCTCCGACTGCGCGTCGAGCGCCGAGGTCGCCTCGTCCAGCAAGAGCACCGGCGCGTCATGCAGCAGCGCCCGGGCGATCGCCACCCGCTGCCGCTGCCCGCCCGACAGGCCCGAGCCGCGCGGGCCCGCCGCCGTATCGACGCCGAGCGGCAGCGCCTGCAGGAAGTCGCTGACATGCGCCGCATCGAGCGCCGCCCGCAGCCGCTCGTCGCTCACCGCCCGCCCGAGCGTCACGTTCTCGCGCACCGTCTCGTCGAAGAGCGCGGAATCCTGCGAGACCACGGCGAATTGCGCCCGCAGATCGGCAAGCCCCAGCGTCGCGCTGTCCACGCCGTTGAGCAGGATGCGCCCCTCGGCAGGTTCGGCCAGCCCGGTCAGCAGATGGAACACCGTGCTCTTGCCCGCGCCCGAGGCGCCGACCAAGGCCGTCATCCGCCCCGCCCGCGCGGTGAAGCTGAGCCCGCGCAGCACCGGCTGGTCGCCATAGGCGAAGCTGACATTCTCGAGCACGATCTCCGGCGCGCCCGGCGCCGGGCGGGCCGAGGCTGGCGCCCGCGCCACGCTGGGCTCGGTGTCGAACAGCCGGTAGATCCGCTCCAGCGAGGCCGCCGCGATCTGCCAGACGCCCGACAGATCCCCCAGACGCCGCAGCGGCTGGAAGGTCAGCGCCATCGCGGTGAAGAAGGACATGAACTCGCCCGTGGTGCGATCGCCCGCCGCAATCTCGCGCCCACCGAGCATCAGCACGGTGAAGAAACCGATCCCGGTGATGATGTCGATGAGCGCCGGAATACTGGCCCGCCCGACCGCCATCCGCGTCTGCGCCCGCACGATCGTATCGACGATCCGGCTGAAACGCTCGGTCTGATAGCCCTCCATCCGGTTCAGCTTGATCGCCTGGATGCCGTGGAAGATCTCGTCCAGCCGGGTGGAGCGCAGCCCCGACTGCAGCCGCATCTGCTTGGTCTTGCGCCGGATGTAGCGCTGCACCCCGACAGCAGGCAGGATCAGCAGCGGCGCCCCGATCAGGGCGGCCAGCGTCCAGACCGGATCGATCGCCAGCGCCACGGCAAAGAGCGAGAACAGCGCCACCGCATCGCGCCCCAGCCCCATGATCACGCTCGACCAGACACCCTGCACCGCCAGCGTGTCGCCCTGCACCCGCTCCATCAGCGCGCCCGGCGAGTTGGTCTGGAAGAAACCTTGATCCAGCGTCAGGATATGCCGCAGCAGATCCACCTGCATCGCGGTCGAGCTCTTCTGCGCCACCGTCGTCAAAATCGCCTTCGAGGCGACCGAGGTCACGGCGCGGATGGCGAAGAGCCCGAGGATGCCGCAGCCGACCCAGATCAGCAGCCCCTCGCCGCCGGGGGCGAAGACCCGGTCGAACAGCGGCTGGATCAGATAGCTGAGCGCCCCCAGCGTGCTGCCCTCGAGCACGGTAAGCCCGAAAGCCACCGCCATCAGCCCGACATGGCGGCGAAGGTAGCCCCGCCAGAGCCGACCGAACAGACGGCCGGAAGCATAGCGCGGATCCTGGGGTGTGCGGGGCAAGGGACGGCCTTCACGGGGGAGGGCGCAGGCGGCGCCGGTCCCCGCAGGTCTAGCGCGAAAGCCGCGCGGCTTGCAAGGCAGCCCCCTCGCATTGACCTTCGTCAAGCCGCCGCGTAGCCAAGGAGCGCAGCCTTCGGAGAACCTCATGAGCCTTGCCAACGGTCGTCCCTATCTCGCCATTCCCGGTCCCTCCGTCATGCCCGACCGGGTGCTGGCCGCCATGCACCGCGCCGCGCCGAACATCTATGCGGGCGACCTGCACCGTCTGGTCGACAGCCTTTGGCCTGATCTGAAAGCGGTGGCGGGCACCACCCAGAACGTGGCGATCTACATCGGCAACGGTCATGGCGCCTGGGAGGCGGCGAATGCCAATCTCTTCAGCCGGGGCGACCGGGCGCTGGTGCTGGCCTGCGGCCGCTTCGGCATCGGCTGGGCCGAGTCCGCCCGCGCGATGGGCGTCGCTGCCGAGGTGCTGGATTTCGGCAAATCCGCCCCCGTCGATCTCGCCCGCGTCGAGGCGGCGCTGCGGGCCGACGCTGCGCATGAGCTGAAGGCCGTGCTCCTGACCCATGTCGACACATCGACCTCGATCCGCACCGATGTCGCGGCAATCCGCCGGCTGCTCGACACGCTCGGCCATCCGGCGCTCTTGGCGGTGGATTGCATCGCCTCGCTCGGCTGCGACGAATACCGGATGGACGACTGGGGCGCCGATCTCACGGTGGCCGCCAGCCAGAAGGGGCTGATGACGCCGCCCGGTCTCGGCTTCGTCTGGTTCTCCGACCGCGCAAAGGAGCGCTGCCGCGGCTCCGACCTGCGCACGCCCTACTGGGACTGGACGCCGCGCGCGGGAGCCACCGAGTTCTACCAGAACTTCGCCGGCACCGCGCCGACCCACCACCTCTTCGGCCTGCGCGAGGCGCTGGACATGATTGCCGAGGAGGGGCTGGAGCAGGTCTGGGCCCGCCACGACGCGCTGGCGGGCGCCGTCTGGGCTGCCTTCGAGGCCTGGGGCGCAGGCAACCCCGAGATCGGCCTCAACGTCGCCGACCCCGCCTTCCGCGGCCGCTCGGTCACCGCCGCCCGGCTCGGCGCGCCGCATGCCAGCCGGCTGCGCGAATGGACCGAGCATCGCGGCGGGGTGACGCTGGGCATCGGCCTCGGCATGGCGCTGCCGAGCGAGCCCGCCTTTCACGGTTTCCTGCGCGTCGCGCATATGGGGCATGTGAACGCCCACATGACCTTGGGCGCGCTCGCGGTGATGGAGGCCGGCATGGTCGCGCTCGACATTCCGCACGGGCAGGGCGCCCTCGCCGCGGCCGCAGCCCATATCGGCAAGGCCGCGGCACCCCTGACATCTTCCTGGTGACAGGACTCCCGCCGGAGGCGTCTCCGGCGGACCGAGACACTTCCGACTGACGCCTTGCGCGCGAAAGTCTTCTGAAGACTTTCATCAAAACGACAAACGCCCCGCCGATCCGGCGGGGCGTTCGCTTTTCTCGTCGGGCTCGGGCCTCAGCCCACCTTGGCCAGATCGCGCAGCACGTAGTGCAGCACGCCGCCATGCTCGACATATTCGATCTCGATCTCGGTATCGATCCGGCACTTCAGCTCGATGGTCTTCACCGTGCCGTCGCCATAGGTGATGGTGCAGGGCACCATCGACAGCGGCACCAGATCGCCGTCGAGACCCGAGATCGACACGACCTCATCGCCCTTCAGCCCGAGCGACTTGCGGGTGTCGCCGTTGGTGAACTCGAAGGGGATGACCCCCATGCCGACGAGGTTGGAGCGGTGGATGCGCTCGAAGCTCTCGGCGATCACCGCCTTGACGCCCAGGAGCGCCGTGCCCTTGGCCGCCCAGTCGCGGCTGGAGCCCGCGCCGTATTCGATGCCGCCGAAGATCACCAGGGGCGTGCCCGCCTCCTGATAGGCCATCGAGGCGTCGAAGATCGAGGTCTGCTGCCCGTCCGGCCCGAGCGTGTAGCCACCCTCGACACCGGCCAGCATCTCGTTCTTGATGCGGATGTTGGCGAAGGTGCCGCGCATCATCACCTGGTGGTTGCCGCGCCGCGCCCCGTAGGAGTTAAACTCGCGCACCGGCACCTGATGCTCGTTCAGGTAACGGCCGGCCGGGGTGTTCTCCTTGAAGGAGCCCGCGGGCGAGATGTGGTCGGTGGTGATCATGTCGCCCAGAAGCGCCAGCACCCGCGCGCCGGTGATGTTGGAGATCACCCCCGGCTCCCGCGACATGTTGCGGAAGTAGGGCGGGTTCTGGATGTAGGTGGAGCTTGCCGGCCAGTCGTAGGTCTCGGAGTCCGGCGTCTGCACCGCCTGCCACTTCTCGTCGCCCTTGAAGACATCGGCGTATTTCTTCTGGAAGGCGGCGCGGGTCACGGTGGCTTCGACCAGTTCCGCGATCTCGGCATTGGTCGGCCAGACGTCCTTCAGGTAGACCGGCCCATCGGTGCCCATCCCGAGCGGCTCGGTGGTCAGGTCGATGTTCATGTCACCGGCCAGCGCATAGGCCACCACGAGCGGCGGGGAGGCGAGGTAGTTCGCCCGCACGTCCGGGCTGATCCGCCCCTCGAAGTTGCGGTTGCCCGACAGCACCGCCGCCGCCACGAGGTCGCCCTCGTTGATCGCCGCCGAGATCTCCGGCTGCAGCGGACCGGAGTTGCCGATGCAGGTGGTGCAGCCGTAGCCCACGAGGTTGAAGCCGATGGCGTCGAGATCTTCCTGAAGGTTCGCCGCCTCCAGATATTCCGACACGACCTGCGACCCGGGGGCGAGCGAGGTCTTCACCCAGGGCTTGCGGGTCAGACCCAGCGCACGCGCCTTGCGCGCCACCAGACCGGCACCGATCATCACATAGGGGTTCGAGGTGTTGGTGCAGGAGGTGATCGAGGCGATCACCACCTTGCCCGAATGCATGCTGTAGTCCTCGCCCTCGACGGCGACATCCTTGCCCAGCGGACGCTTGAACGAGGCTTCCATCTCGCGGGCGAAGGAGGCCTTCGCGTCGGTCAGCGGCAGGAAGTCCTGCGGGCGCTTCGGGCCCGAGATGGCCGGCACGATCTCGCCCATGTCGAGATGCAGCGTGTCGGTGTAGATCGGGTCGTAGGTCGCATCGCGCCACATGCCGTTCGCCTTGGCATAGGCCTCGACCAGCGCCACGCGGGCTTCGTCACGCCCGGTGTTGCGCAGGTAGCGCAGCGTCTCGTTGTCGATCGGGAAGAAGCCGCAGGTCGCGCCATATTCCGGCGCCATGTTGGCGATGGTCGCGCGGTCGGCCAGCGGCAGACGGTCCAGACCCTCGCCGTAGAACTCGACGAACTTGCCGACGACGCCCTTCTTGCGCAGCATCTGCACGACCTTCAGCACGAGGTCGGTGGCGGTGGTGCCCTCGACCATGGCGCCGGTCAGCTTGAAGCCCACGACCTCGGGGATCAGCATCGACACCGGCTGGCCCAGCATCGCGGCCTCCGCCTCGATCCCGCCCACGCCCCAGCCCAGAACGGCCAGGCCGTTCACCATGGTGGTGTGCGAATCGGTGCCGACCAGCGTATCGGGGTAGGCGACCTGCTGGCCGTCCTGATCGGCGTCGAGCCAGACGGTCTCGGACAGGTATTCGAGGTTCACCTGGTGACAGATGCCAGTGCCCGGCGGCACGACGCGGAAGTTGTTGAACGCCTTCTGGCCCCACTTGAGGAAGGTGTAGCGCTCCATGTTCCGCTCGTATTCGCGGTCCACGTTCAGCTGGAAGGCGCGCGGGTTGCCGAATTCGTCGATCATCACCGAGTGGTCGATGACCAGATCGACCGGGGCGAGCGGGTTGATCTGCTGGGCGTTGCCGCCGAGCCCGAGGATGCCGTCGCGCATCGCTGCGAGGTCGACCACGGCGGGAACGCCGGTGAAGTCCTGCATCAGCACGCGGGCCGGGCGGTAGGCGATCTCGCGCGGGTTCTTGCCGCCGTTCACGCCCCAGTCCGAGAAGGCGCGGATGTCGTCGACGGTGACGGTCTTGCCGTCCTCGAAGCGCAGCATGTTCTCGAGAACGACCTTCAGCGCGGCCGGCAGGCGCGAGAACTGACCGAGCCCGGCAGCTTCCGCGGCGGGAATCGAGTAATAGGCGACGGTGGCGCCGCCCGCGGTCAGGGTCTGGCGGGTCTTCTGGCTGTCGTGTCCGACGGTGACGGTCATACGGGCCTCCTGGCAACGTGGCGAGGTGAATTTGGCTACGGGTTCCGCAGCGTTCATGCCCGACGGGGGCGGATGACGCAAGCGAGCAGGTCCTATGTATGCAATTGTATGCCGAAAATCCAGAGCGAATTTCGTGTCCTTTGCGGCACGCCTGCTGCCCGCATTGCCCTGCACTCGCAAAACCTTGATTGGCGGGGGCGGGGGGCTGCGTCTACAAACGGGAAAGGATGCGGGGGGTCGGGGAATTGAGATGCGAATGATTGTCGGCGCCGCATGCGGCCTCTGGGTTGCGGTTGCAGGCGCGGTTCACGCGCAATCTTCTGCGGTTTCCAGCCGTTCCGAACCCGTTGTCGTGGTGGAGCTGTTCACCTCGCAGGGCTGCGCCTCCTGTCCGCCGGCAGACGAATATCTGGGCATGCTGGCCGCCGATCCGCGCATCATCCCGCTGGCGCTGCATGTCGACTACTGGGATTACATCGGCTGGAAGGACCGCTTCGCCAAGCCGCAGTTCACCGACCGGCAGAAGGCCTATGCCCGCGCGGCAGGCAGTCGCACCATCTACACCCCGCAGATGATCGTCGGCGGCAAGGAGCGGGTCGAGGGGCATCAGCCCGAGCAGCTGGCCATGCTGGTGCAGACCCATCTCGGCGCCGGGCAGCCCGTCTCGCTGCGGCTGGAGCGGTCGGGCGACCTGCTGCAGATCCATGCCGAGGCCGATCCGCCGCTGACCAGCGCGGTGCGGGTGCAGCTGGTGCGCTACCGCCCCAAGGAGACGGTGGATATCGAGACCGGCGAGAATGCGGGCAAGACCGTGACCTACCGCAACATCGTCACCTCCTGGCGGATCGTCGGCGAATGGGGCGGCAAGGCCCCGCTCGAAATGCAGGCCGAGGCCAAGGGCGACGAGCCGGTGGTGGTGATCCTGCAGCACGAGGGCCCGGCCTCGATCCTCGCCGCCGCCGTCCTGCGCTAGGTCTTCTTGCGCGGCGCGCGCCAGCGGCGGTGGATCCAGAACCACTGGTCCAGATGCTTGCGCACCACCGCTTCCAGCGAGTCGTTCAGCGCCTGCGTCATCTCTCCCGCCGTGCCATGCGGGATCGGCGCGTCGATCTGGATCTCGAAATCCAGCCCGTTCTCGGCGCGGATCGCGTAGACCGGCACAAGGAGCGCGTCGTATTTCAGCGCCAGATCCGCCGCCGACAGCGCCGTCATCGCCTCATGCCCGAAGAACTGCAGCGCCACGCCCTCGCGCATGTGCAGGTCGATCAGCATCCCCAGCATCCCGCCCTTGCGCAGGTGCCGCACCATCTCGCCCAAACCCCGCTTGCCGCGTGGGAACAGCGGCTTGCCGATGGTTTCCATCGCGCGGACGTAATGCTCGTTGAAGAAGGCGTTGTTCATCGGGCGGTAGAGCCCGCCGATCGGATAGCCGCGCGCGATCAGCGCGGCGCGGCTCGCCTCGTAATTGCCGAAATGCCCGGTCACCAGCACGACGGGCCGCCCCTCGGCATGGGCCTTGTCCAGCGGCGCCAGTCCCGGGCCGTTCAGCGGATGGGTCACGGCGCGGTCGATGAACTCCTGCCCCGAGTAGATCTCGATCACCGTGCGCCCCACGTTGTCGGGCACCTTGCGCATCAGGCGGCGCACCTCGGCGGCGGGCAGGTCGGGCAGGATCAGCGCGAGATTGTCGCGCACGCGCTTGTGATAGCCCGCCAGCGGCGCGATCACCCGTGACATCACCCAGCCGCAGAGCGGCACGCGCCACCTGTAGGGCAGGGCCAGCAATCCGGCGAAGAGGAGCCGCAGGGCGCGATCTTCCAGCCATGCTCCCGGTCCGGTCTTCTTTCCTGCCATTGGTCCTCAAACGGCGGTGCGCGCCGCCCTTGTCTCGCGATGCCAGACATAGAGACCCGCGGCCACGATCACAAGCGCACCGACCACCGTCCAGCGGTCGGGATATTCGCCGAAGAGCAGGATGCCCCAGAAGGTCGCGAAGATCAGCCCGACATAGCCGAAGGGCGCCACCACCGATGCCTCGGTCATGGTGAAGGCGCGGATCAGGCAGAACTGCCCGCCGGTGCCCAGCAGCGCCAGTCCGACGAAGCCCGCGATATGCTCCGGCGCGATCGGCATCCAGACGAAGGGCAGCGCCGCCGTGGTGACCACCGTGCCCAGAAGCGCGGAATAGATCAGCGAGGTCCAGGCATTCTCGGTCGCGCCCACCTTGCGGGTGGCGATGGCATAGCCTGCATAACAAACCGCGGCGGCCAGCGGCAGCAGGGCGGCCAGCGAGACGACACCCGAGCCAGGCCGGATGATGATCAGCGCCCCCGCCAGTGCCGCACCGATGCCGATCAGCCGCCGAGGCCCGAGCTTCTCGCCCAGAAACAGCGCGGCCCCCAGCGTGATGAGGACCGGGTTGGTGTCCATGATCGCCGTCGCCTCGGCGAGCCCGATGAAGCCGAGGCTGGCAAAGAACAGTGCCGTCGCGCCCAGTTGGAACAGCGATCGCAGCGCCTGCAGCCCCGGATGGCGGGTGCGCAGCAGCGGCCCGAGCCGGTGGAACAGGAACAGGGCCACCATCAGCGTCTGCCCGGTATAGCGCGCCCAGACCGCCTGCAGCGTCGGATAGCCCAGCCGCAGCAGCGATTTGGCCAGCGCGTCCATCGCGGTGAACAGAAGAATCGCCAGCAGCATCCACAGGATGGCGCGGCTGGTGACGGTCAGGCGGGCAGGTGCGGCAGTCATCGGTCGTCCTTCGGTCGCGAAGGGCGTCCGGGCGCCGAGGCTAGTGGCAAGACGGGGCGGGAGCAAGCGCTCCCGCCGCGCTCAGCAGCCGACGGTGGCGCAGATCCGGCGGCGATAGGCCTGATTGGCGGCACTTTCCGCCGTAGCCGGGTCAGGGGCCGCCGCCTCGGCCATGCCCTCGGCCGGGGTGCAGGCCAGCGAGAAATCGGGAGCGAGCCCGGTGTTGACGCAATCGCCGATATCCCAGCCGGGCGGAAGGTCGGTCAGATCGACCTGCTTCCACTTCGGATGGCCCGTGGCCTGGAGCTCGGCGAAGCCGTTGCGGATGATATGGGCGATGTTCGACACCACCCGGCAGCTCTCGCGGTGATAGGCGTTGCGGCGGCGGTCGTATTCATAGGTCATCAGCACCGCCTTCACCGCGATGACATCGACCGGCTCGGTCTGGAACGGGTAAGCCCCCGCCGGGATCACCGTCGGCTGGTAGACCGCCTGCAGCGTCGGGTCCGCGATCGGCACCAGATGGTATTGCGCCCCGTCGATCTCCGGTGCCTGAAACAGCGCGGCAGGGGCGCCGGCCACATAGAAGAAGGCGTCGAGATCGCCCTTCAGCAGGGCTGCCAGCGAGTCGTCCTGATTGAGCATCGCCCGCTCCGCCGGCGCCACCTGCGCGAGATCTAGCACCAGCGAGGCGGTGAGGAAGGTGCCGCTGTCCTCGACCCCGATCGAGACGCGCTTGCCCGCCAGATCCTGAAGCGAGCCGATGTCGCGCCGCGCCAGCAGATGCACCTCTTCGTTGTAGAGCGGGAAGGCGATACGCACCCCCTGCACGGCCCGCGCCACCTCGGGATCGTCGGCGGCGAAAGTCTTAAGATATTCAAGGACATCGGACTGGACGATGCCAAACTGGGTGAAGCGCCGCGCCCGCACGCCGAGGAAGTTTTCCAGCGACCCCGCGCTTTCCCGCACGGTGAGCGACACGCCGCAACGCTCCGCCGAGGCGGCGATGTTGCGCCCGATCTGGATATAGGTGCCCTTCGGCCCGCCGGTGAGGATGTTCGCCTCGAAGGACTGGGCGGCGGCGGGCAGGGCTGGCAGCACGAGGCTGGCAAGAAGCAGCAGAAGGCGGAAAACGGTCACGGTCGATACCTTTCGATGAAAACAGGTCCAGAAATCGGTCGGCAAGTAGGTCGTCAGCAACTCCCCAGATCGCGCACGAGCGAGACGAGCGTCTGGCGGTTGATCGTCTGCAGGCTCTGGCGCAGCGCCTCGGTCGGGCAGGTGCCGCCGGCCAGAAGTTCGCGCAACCGCGCCCGCTCGGCACTGCCCGTCCCCGGCAAGCCGGGCGCGCGGTTGAGTGCCGCCTCGACCACCGCAAGCGCGCGTGGCACGGCGGCAGCCACCTCCGGCTCCGTCGCGGGCAGCGTCACGGCAGGGGGTGTCACGGCGGCCTGCGCCACGGCAGGTTCCACCCGGCCTGCGGAAGCCCGCGCCGCGGCAGGTTCGGGGAGGCTGTCAGAGACCTGCGTCCCCGCACCTTCCACCATCCCCTCTGCCTCCCGCGCAGCCGCAACACCCCGCTCCTGCGCCAAATTCTCCTCCCGCAACGCCGCCTGCCGCTCGCTCAACGTCGCCAGATCCGCATCGAGCCGCGCCTTCTCATCCCGCAACGTGGCTACCTCGTCCGCCAGAGCCTCCCGCTCCCCCGCAGCCTCGGCGTTAGCAGCCTCCACGTCCCGAGCCAGCCGCTCTCGCGCCGCCTCCAACTCCGCGACCTCCGCCTGAAGCGCCTCCCGCGCCGCGCTGCCTTCGGCCCCGGCAGCCTCCACGTCCCGAGCCAGCCGCGCCTTCTCCTCCCCAAGCGCCGCGACTTCAGCCTCCAGCGCCTCCCGTTGCGCAGCCTCAGCGCCGGCAGCCTCCACCTCGGCCGCCAGCCGCGCCTTCTCCTCCCGAAGCGCCGCAACTTCAGCCTCAAGCTGCTCCCGCGCGGTCCCAACCTCCGCTCCGGCAGTCTCCACCTCCCGAGCCAACCGCTGCCGTTCCGTCTCAAGCGCCGCCATGTCGGTCTGGAGCGCCTCCTTCCGCGCCGCTTCTGCGGCTTCGGCGGCCTCGACCTCCCGAGCCAGCCGCTCGCGCTCTCCCTCCAGCCCCGCGACCTCGGCTTGAAGCGCCGCTCGCTTCGCGCCTTCGTCACCAGCGGCCTCGACCTCCGCGGCCAAGCGCACCTTCTCATCTCGCAGCGCCGCAACTTCAGTCTGGAGCGCCTCCCGCTCGGTAGCCTCGGCCCCAGCAGCCTCCACCTCCGCAGCCAGCCGCGCCTTCTCCTCCCGGAGCGCCGCGACCTCGGCGTCCAGCGTCTCACGCCCGGCAGCCTCGGCTCCAGCGGCCTCCAGCTCCTGCGCCAGCCGCTGCCGCTCGGCCCCAAGCTCTGCAACCTCAGCCTCCAACGCGGCTTTCCGCGCCGCAACCTCGCCCCCGGCGCTCTCCACCTCCCGCGCCAGTCGCTCCCGTTCCGCCTCCAGCCCAGCGACCTCCGCGCCGAGCGCCTCCCGTCGTGTCGCGCCCTCGGCCTCGACCTCTCCGGCAACCCGTGCCCGCTCTTCGGTCAGCGCCGCCAGCGAGGCCTCCGCGCTCTTGATGTCCGCCGCCAGTTTCGTCGCATAAGCTTCTGCTTCCGAACGCGTCTTCTCCGTCGCTTCCCGCAGCGCCACCGCCTCCGCTTCCGCCGCATTGCGCGCCGTCAGAGCCGCGTCCCGAGCCTGCGTGCTCTCGGCCAGCGCCTGCGTCAGCGCGCCAACTTCGGCCTCCAGCGCCACCCGCTGTTCGCCCTGCGCGGCAAGCTCCGCCCGGCTTTCATCCAGCGCCGCGCCGAGGCCCTCCAGCTCCACCTGCACCGCCGCCTGCCGCTCCGCCAGTTCGGCAAGCTCGGTCGCGGCCGTCTCGCGTTCGGCGCGCAGGCCTGTCAGCTCGGATTTGCCCTGCGCGATCGTCTCGCTCAGCGAGTCGAGCTCCGCCCCCAGTGCCGCACGCCGCTCGGCCTGCGTCGCGAGCTCGCCGGTGCCCCTGTCGATCTGCGCCAGCGTCGCGCCCAGCCGGTCCTCGGCCGCGTTCTGCGCCGAGCGGTCGTTGGCGGCGGCCAGAACCGCAGTCTCGGCCTGCTGCGCCTCGCGCTGCAGCGCCGCCAGCGAGGCCGCGACCGTGGCCAGCATCGCCTGCCGCTCCCGGATCGCCCTGTCCAGCGTCTCGGCCCGGGCCGCCCGCTCGGCCAGCGCCGCCTCATCCGCCTCCCGCCGCGTCTCGGCCTCGGCAGCCACCCGCGCCGTTTCGGTTCTCACCCGCTCCAGATCGGCCTGCGCCGTCGTCATCGCGTCGAGGTCGGGCCGCGCCTGCCGCGTCGCCCGGATCGCGGCCATGATCCGGCTCTGCTCCGCCTCCAGCTCGGCCAGTTCGCGCGCCGCCCGCACCTCGCGCCGGGCGAGGAGGGCGAGGCGGCTTTCCACCTGTTCCTGACTGGTCCGCGTCTTCTCCAGCCGCGTGAGCTCGCGCCGCCGTTCGCTGGTCAGCGACGAGATGCTGGATTCCAGCTCCTCGATCTCGTCCTCCAGAAGCGCGATGATGCTGTGGTAGGAGCTTTCCGCGGCAGGGGACGTGAGCGCGGGGGCGCCGTCCTGTGGCAGGGCGGCTTCGGGAAGCCCTGCGGTGCACAGGGCGACGAAAACCATGCGGCTGCGTAAAGACATTGCTGATCATCCGGCTAATTCAAGAATTAATGACAGAAATGATCGCACAGATTGTATGGTCCGTCGATTGACCGCTCCTGCGCGAATCCGGCCTGGATGCACGTGAAGGAGGGCGTGCAACCCTCGGATGCGGCGAGCGGAATTGGCCAAGACGTGTCGAGGCGCCGATAGGGGTAGCCGGGCCTACCCCCTACCTCAAAAAGGATGATGCCCCGCGCGGACGGACCGGCGGGGCATCGGATGGGTATCGGGCGAAAGCCGGGCTTTCGCGGGGGCGGCTCTCAGAACGGGATCTCGTCGTCGATGTCGTTGCGCCGTGCGCCGCCGCCCGAAGAGCCGCCGCGCGACGCGCCGCCGGAACTGGCGCCGCCCTCGTAATTGTCGTAGCCGCCACGATCCTCATAGCCGCCCGAGCCGCTGCCCGCGCCGCCGCCGCCCGAAGCGTCGCCGCGCCCGCCAAGCAGGGTCAGCTCGCCGCGGAACGGCCGGATGACGATCTCGGTGGTGTAGCGGTCGGCGCCCGACTGATCCTGCCACTTGCGCGTCTCGAGCTGGCCCTCGACATAGACGGTCGAGCCCTTGCGCAGATACTGCTCGGCGATCTTGGCGATGTTCTCGTTGAAGATCGCGACCGAGTGCCATTCGGTCCGCTCCTTGCGCTCGCCGCTGGCCTTGTCGCGCCAGGTCTCCGAGGTGGCGATCCGCAGGTTCACCACCTTGCCGCCATTCTGAAAGCTGCGCACCTCAGGGTCGCGACCGAGGTTGCCGATGATGATGACCTTGTTGACCGAGCCTGCCATGTCGTCCTCCGAATCCCGATTTTCGTCCTGATTTTGCCGGGCAGCTTCGCCCGGACTGGTTAACAAATGCCTATATCGTGCCCTTCCGGCCCGCACCACCCCGCAGATGCGCCGGGCCTTTCCGGGGGCGGGAGCCGCCGGTCGCCCGAAGGTTGCGCGCAAAACTCTGGCGCCGTTCGAGAAAAAACGTATAGTCACGCCAAGGGATAATGAAGGCGACACATTATGCGGCGGCTGATTGGTGCGGTTTTCGTTACGGCTCTCTCCATGGGTGCAACAGTTTATACGGCGGGGCCGGTCACGGCCCAGGGGCTCACGCTCTCCGAATCCACCAAGAACCGCGGCAGCCTGTTCAAGTCGCAGGTCCGCCTGCTCGACAGCCGTCTGTCGCGACAATACGAGAGCTCGGCGCGGCTGAAGCCCAAGGTTCCCGTGGTGCCGGACGCGCCGGTGCGCAGCTATTCCGGGCGCTACAAGGGCGAATACCTCGAAGTGGCCAAGGCCGCCGCCCGCAAGCACGGCATTCCCGAGAACCTCTTCCTGCGGCTGGTGCAGCAGGAATCCGGCTGGAACCCCGGCGCGGTCTCACCCAAGGGGGCGACGGGGCTGGCGCAGCTCATGCCGGGCACGGCGCAGCTGCTGCGGGTCGACATCCTGAACCCGCACGAGAACCTCGAGGGCGGGGCGCGCTATCTGAAGATGATGTATTCCAAGTTCGGCACATGGCAGCTGGCGCTCGCCGCCTACAACGCCGGCCCCGGCGCGGTCGAGAAGCACGCGGGCATTCCGCCCTATGCCGAGACCAAGAACTACGTTCAGGTGATCTGGGGCCGCTGAGGGCGGCGACGAAAAAGGGGGCCGCGGCCCCCTTCGTCATTCCAGCACGCCGGCGGCGCTGATCCGGGTCTTGCCGCCAAGATAGGGGTGCAGCACCTCGGGCAGCTCGACCGAACCATCCTCCTGCTGTCCGTTCTCCAGCACCGCGATCAGGCAGCGCCCCACGGCGAGGCCGGAGCCGTTCAGCGTGTGGACGAACTCGGGCTTCTCGCCAACGGGGCGGAAGCGGGCGTTCATCCGGCGGGCCTGGAAATCGCCGCAGACCGAGACCGAGGAGATCTCGCGGTAGGTGTTCTGACCGGGCAGCCAGACTTCCAGATCATGGGTCTTCTGCGCGCCGAAGCCCATGTCTCCGGTGCAGAGCACGATCGTGCGATAGGGCAGGCCGAGCTTTTCCAGGATCGCCTCGGCGCAGCGGGTCATGCGGTCGTGTTCGGCGAGGCTGGTGTCGGGGGTGGTGATCGACACCATCTCCACCTTCTCGAACTGGTGCTGGCGCAGCATGCCGGAGGTGTCCTTGCCGGCGGAGCCCGCTTCGGAGCGGAAGCACTGGCTGAGGGCGGTCATGCGGATCGGCAGGCTCGCCGCCTCGAGGATGTCGCCCGCGACGGTGTTGGTCAGCGTGACCTCGGAGGTGGGGATCAGCCACCAGCCGTTGGTGGTCTGGTAGCTGTCCTCGGCGAATTTAGGCAGCTGGTTCGTGCCATACATCGCCTCTTCCTTGACGAGGACCGGGGTCCACATCTCGGTCAGGCCGTGCTCGGCCACGTGGGTGTCGAGCATGAACTGGGCCAGCGCGCGGTGGAGGCGGACGACGGCGCCTTTCAGCACGACGAAGCGCGAGCCGGAGAGTTTGGCGGCGGTGGCGAAATCCATGCCGGGTTTCACGGCGGGGATGTCGAAATGTTCGCGCGGGGCGAAGTTGAAGCCGCGCGGCGTGCCCCAGCGGCGGAGCTCGACGTTTTCCGACTCGTCGCGGCCCACGGGGACGTCGGGGTGGGGCAGGTTGGGGATCGTCAGCAGGAGGTCGCGCAGTTTCGCGTCCTCGGCGTTCGCCTCTTCGGTGAGGCGGGCGATCTCGGCCTTCTTGTCGGCGACGAGGGCGCGCAGCCGTTCGAATTCGGCATCGTTGCCGGCGGCTTTCGCGGCGCCGACTTCCTTGCTGGCCCGGTTCTGTTCGGCGGCGGCGGTCTCGGCAGCGAGGATCTTGCCGCGGCGGGCCTCGTCGAGGGCGAGGATCTCGCGCGACTGACCCGGCAGGTTCCGGCGGGCAAGGGCGGCGTCGAAAGCTGCGGGGTTTTCGCGGATCGCGCGGATGTCGTGCATGTCAGACCTCGGGGTTCTTGTCCGGGGCAAGGTATGCCCGATTGCGGGGCTCAGGTGAACCGGGAATTTTCACGCGTGAAACGACGGTTAAGCCGCTGTAATCGCAGGAATACCCGCAATCTGTTAACGAATTGGCAACTTCTGCCGCATCGGCTGCGGGTCAGACTGCTTTCTTCGCTGCGGCGGCGCCCGGCGCCCGGAACGCACTGTCCGAGGCGCGGTGCCGGACCGTGACGAGGGTGCCGGGGCCGGCATCGGCGGTGCCGACGGTCGCGTCGAGCTGGGTGATCAGCGCCTTGACGATGCTGGTGCCGAGGCCGGGCTTGGCGTCCGCGGCGCTGCCGGGCATGCCGATGCCGTCGTCGGTGACGGTCAGCGTCCAGTCTTCGCCCTCGGAGCGGAAATCGAGGGTGATGCGTCCGCTGCGCTGCCCGGGGAAGGCGTGTTTCAGGGCATTGATCACCAGCTCGGTGACGATCAGCCCGAGGTTCAGCGAGACTTCGGCCTTCACCACGCTGCCATCGACCACGGCTTCGAGGATCACCGAGTCGCGGTCGCGGATCATCGAGGAGCCGATGCTGCGGCAGAGATTGGTGAAATAGGGCCGCAGCTCCACATCCTCGACCTGCGCCGCGGAGAGCTGCGATTGCAGGGCTGCGACCGACATCACCCGGTTGTGCGCGTCATAGAGATGGGTGCGGGGTTCATCGGATTGCACCCGCTTGGCGCTCTGCATCAGCACGCTGGCGATGATCTGCAGGCTGTTGGCGACGCGGTGCTGCAATTCGGCCATCAGCGTGGCCTTGTCGCGCATCAGATCCGCGTTGTGGGCATCGCGGGCCCTCGCCTCGGTCTGGTCGGAGACGGAGAGGAGCACCAGCGTCCGGCCCTCGCTGCCCTGTTCCAGCCGATGCGCATTCACCAGAAGCTTGCGGATCGGCTGGCCGGGCCGGCGCAGGTCCATCTCGTAATCCTCCACCGCCGCTGCACCGGAGGCGGTGACCTGCAGCAGCGACTCGAGCTGGGGGTTATCCCATTCGCCGCTCCCCAGCGCCGAGACCTTCAGCCCGGTGATAGAATCGGGTCGATGCGGAAGGCGCGGCAGAAGGAGCGGCTGGCGGCGACAACCGCCAGATCGCTGTTCAGGAGCAACAGCGGCGCATCCGAGGTCAGGATGACGGCGAGCGCCAGATCCACGGAGAGATCGGCAGGCGAGGGCGACGCGGGCATTTGAAGGTCTTCCTGCGCAAACGCACAAAATGGGACACGCGCAGCAGGCGCCGGAGACTCCGGGGCCGCCGCAGAAGGAGTCGAACTGCAGGGAAGGGACGCAAGATGCAGCTACGGTCTACCACGCTTCGCCGCAGCGCGCAGGTTTGTTTTGCGGAAGCCGCCGCCGCGTTGTCGCATCCGTGACTTCCGTTGCGCCAGCGGGGATTGTAGATCCACAGGGGTTCGCTTGCCTTCCAATCCCCCCGTGGATAGGGTGCGCCACCGAATTTCGGGGGGAAACCCCGGTGAACCAAGAGGACGATTCATGTTTGTGACCCCCGCTTATGCACAGGCCGCCGGTGGCGCTGCCGGCGCTTTCACCAGTTTCGTGCCGCTGATCCTGATCTTCGCGATCATGTATTTCCTGCTGATCCGTCCGCAGCAGAAGAAGTTGAAAGAGCACAAGCTCATGGTCGAGGCGCTGCGTCGCGGCGATCAGGTCGTGACCGGCGGCGGCATCATCGGCAAGGTCGCCAAGGTCCATGAGGACGGCGTCGTCGAAGTCGAGATTGCCGAGGGCGTGAAGGTGCGGGTGATGAAAGCCACCATCGTGCAAGTCATGTCCAAGACCGAACCCGCCGCCTGAACCGGACCTGACCGATGATCTACATCCCGCTCTGGAAACGCCTTCTGATCTGGGCGATCTGCGCCCTCGGCATCGCCTATGCCGTGCCGAACATGTTCTATACGCGGGTGGAGGGTCATAACGATGCGGTCGCGGCCATCGAGGTGGCCGGTGGCACCGCCACTGCCGAACAGGAAGCGGCAGTGGCCCAATGGCCCAGCTGGCTTCCGTCGGAGCTGGTGAACCTCGGCCTCGACCTGCGGGGCGGGGCGCATCTGCTGGCGGAAGTCCAGGTCGCCGATGTCTATGCCAACCGGATCGACGCCATGTGGCCGGACGTGCGCGATGCGCTGCGTCCGCTGCGCGACACGGTGGGCAACGTCCGCCGCCAGCCCTCGCCGCCCGGCGTGCTGCGGGTGGCGATCTCCAACCCCGAGGCGATGCCGCAGGCGCTGGAGGCGGTGCGTGCGCTGGCCCAGCCGATGGTCTCGCTGACAGGGGTGGGGCAGAACGATCTGGAAGTGACGGCAGAGGGCGATACGATCGTCGTGCAGCTGTCGCCCGCCGAACGCGCCGCGACCGACACGCGCACCATCCAGCAGAGCCTCGAGATCATCCGTCGCCGGGTGGACGAGGTGGGCACGCGCGAGCCGACGATCCAGCGGCAGGGCGATGACCGCATCCTGATCCAGGTGCCGGGCATCGGCTCGGCGGCGGATCTGAAGGCGCTGATCGGCACAACGGCCAAGCTCACCTTCAATCCGGTGGTCAACCGCACCACCGACGCCGGGGCCAACCCCGGGCCGCGCAACCTGCTGCTGCCCGCCGCAGACGAGCCGGGCGCCTATTACATCATCGAGAACACGCCGGTCGTCACCGGCGAGGATCTGGTCGATGCGCAGCCCGCCTTCGACCAGAACAACCGCCCGGCGGTCAGCTTCCGCTTCGATCCGACCGGCGCGCGCCGGTTCGGCGACTACACCGCCAACAACATCGGCGCCCCCTTCGCCATCGTGCTCGACGGCGAGGTGATCTCGGCCCCGGTGATCCAGAGCCATATCCCGGGCGGATCGGGCATCATCACCGGCAGCTTCACGGTCGAGGAGTCGTCGGAGCTGGCGATCCTGCTGCGCGCGGGCGCGCTGCCCGCCGAGATGACCTGGCTGGAAGAGCGGACCATCGGGCCGGAACTGGGGCAGGACAGCATCGATGCGGGGTCGCGTGCCTCGGTGATCGGGATGATCGCGGTCGTGCTGTTCATGGTCGCCTGCTACGGCTGGTTCGGCATGATGGCCAATGTGGCGCTGGCGATCAACATCGCCATGATCTTCGCGCTTCTGTCGGTGATCGGGGCAACGTTGACGCTGCCCGGGATCGCCGGCATCGTGCTGACCATGGGCATGGCAGTCGATGCCAACGTGCTGATCTTCGAGCGTATCCGCGAGGAGATCCGGCAGGGCAAGGGACCGGCGCGGGCGATCGAGATCGGCTTCGACAAGGCGCTGTCGGCCATCGTCGACAGCAACATCACGGCGATCCTGACGGCGGTCATCATGTTCTGGATCGGCTCGGGTCCGGTGCGCGGCTTTGCCGTGACGCTGGGGATCGGGGTGCTGACCTCGATGTTCACCGCCGTCTACGTGACCCGGCTCATCATCGCGACCTGGCTGGCGTTCCGGCGCCCCAAGTCCATCGTCGTGTAAGGGAAGACCCATGCGTCTGAAACTCGTTCCCGAAAAGACCAGCATCGACTTCTTCCGCTGGCAATATGTCACCTTCGGCGCCTCGGTGGTGGCGATGGTCCTGTCGCTGCTGGCGGTGGCGGTGTTCGGGCTGAACTTCGGCATCGACTTCCGCGGCGGCACGACGATCCGCACCGAGTCGACGCAGGCGGTGGATGTCGGCACCTATCGCGACGCGATGCAGACGCTGGATCTGGGCGACGTGACCATCTCGGAGGTGTTCGACCCGACCTTCGGGCCGGATCAGCATGTCGCGATGATCCGCATCGAGGCGCAGGACGGCGACGAGGCGATCACGCCCGAGGTGATCGGCGCGATCGAGACGGCGCTCAGGGCGGTCGATCCGGCGATCACCTTCCCGTCGGTGGAATCGGTGGGGCCGAAGGTGTCGGCCGAGCTGATCTGGTCGGCGCTCCTGGCGGTGGCGGCGGGGTCGGCGGGGATCTGGATCTATGTCTGGCTGCGGTTCGAGTGGCAGTTCGCCGTGGGGACGGTGGCGGCGCTGATCCATGACGTGCTGCTGACGGTGGGGATCTTCGCGGTCTTCCAGCTGAAGTTCGACCTGACCATCGTGGCGGCGCTGCTGACCATCCTCGGCTATTCGGTGAACGACACGGTGGTGATCTTCGACAGGCTTCGAGAGAACCTGCCGAAATACAAGAAGATGCCGCTGCGCGACCTGATGAACCTGACCACGAACGAGACGCTGAGCCGGACGATCATGACGGCGCTGACGACGCTGATCGCGCTGACCTCGCTTTTGGTCTTCGGCGGCGACGTGCTGCGCGGCTTCGTCTTTGCGATGATGTTCGGCGTGGTGGTCGGGACCTATTCGACGCTCTATGTCGCCAAGAACATCGTGCTGATGCTGGGCGTGGACCGGAGTGGGCCGAAGCAGGACTCGGCTGCGGGCACGCGCTTTGCCGAGGCGGAGAACTGAGGAGGCGGCGGTGCAGCTGACCGAAATCACCTATGACGAGGCCATGCCGATCGAGGGCTACGGCCCGGGCTTCTTCCGCATCGGCGGTCAGCGGCTGGAGGGCGCCTGCCTGATCTCGCCCTGGGGGGCGGGGACCTGGGGCGGGCTCGAGGATACCGAGACGCCCCTGGCGCTGAAGGGGCGGATCGACGTTCTCTTTGTCGGGATGGGCGGCGATGTCGCCCATGCACCGAAGGCATTCCGCGACACGATGGAGGCGGCGGGCATGGGGGTGGAGGTGATGTCCTCGCCCGCGGCCTGCCGGACCTACAACGTGCTCTTGTCGGAGGGGCGGCGGATCGCCGTCCTGCTGCTGCCGGTCTGAGCTTCCCGTAACGAAAAAGATGCGCTAGGGCAGGGCGATGGACCTGACAGTCACCGACCTTGCCTGCGCCCGTGGCGGCGTCACCGTGCTGGAGCGTGTGGGCTTCACGCTCGGCGCGGGGCGGGCGCTGATCCTGCGCGGGCCGAACGGCATCGGCAAGACGACGCTTCTGCGCACGCTGGCCGGGTTGCAGCCGGCGGTGGCGGGGCGGATCTCGATGCCGCCGGAGGTCATCGCCTATGCCGCCCATGCCGACGGGCTGAAGGCGACGCTGACGGTCACCGAGAACCTGAGCTTCTGGGCTGCGGTCTACGGCACGCGCGACGTGGCGGGGGCCGTGGCGCGGATGAACCTCGGCGCGCTGGCCGACCGGCAGGCGCAGAACCTGAGCGCCGGGCAGAAACGCCGGCTGGGCCTCGCGCGGCTCTTGGTGACGGGGCGGCCCCTCTGGATGCTGGACGAGCCCACCGTCTCGCTCGACGCGGCCTCGGTGGCGCTCTTCGGCGATGTGGTGCGGGCGCATCTGGCCGAGGGCGGCTCGGCGCTGATTGCCACGCATATCGAATTGGGGCTGGAGGCGGAGGTGCTGGACCTGACGCCGTTCCGTGCCGAGCTGCGGCCCGAGTTGGCGGCCGACGATCCGTTCGGCGGGGATTTCGCATGATCGCCCTTCTGCTGCGCGACCTGCGGCTGGCGATCCGGGCCGGCGGCGGCTTCGGTCTCGGGCTGGCCTTCTTTTTGCTGGTGGCGGTGCTGGTGCCGCTGGGCGTCGGGCCGGAGCCTGCGACGCTGGCGAAGATCGCGCCGGGGATCCTCTGGGTCGGCGCGCTGCTCGCCTGCCTTCTGTCGCTGGACCGGATCTTCGCGCTCGATTTCGAGGATGGCTCGCTCGATCTTCTGGCCACGGCGCCGATGCCGCTGGAGGGGGCCGTTGCGGTGAAATCGCTGGCGCATTGGGCGGTCACCGGCCTGCCGCTGACGCTGGCCTCGCCGGTGCTGGCGCTGCTTTTGAACCTGCCGCCGCAGGGCTATCTCTGGCTCGTCGCCTCGCTGGCGCTCGGCACCCCGGCGCTGTCGGTGATCGGCGCTTTCGGCGCGGCGCTGACCGTGGGGCTGAAGCGCGGCGGGCTGCTTCTGAGCCTGCTGGTGCTGCCGCTGTATGTGCCGACGCTGATCTTCGGCGCCGAGGTGGTGAAGCGCGGCGCGGCGGGGCTGGAGGTCGGCGCGCCGCTGTTGCTGCTGGCCGGTCTGACGCTGGGCGTGACGGCATTGCTGCCCTTCGCCTCTGCTGCGGCAATCCGCGTCAACCTTCGGTGAAAGCAGCATGCTAGGCTTGCATCAGAAGCCGGGAGGCCCTAGTCGGAACGCCATGTCGATCTGGGAATATGCCAATCCGAAGAGGTTCATGACGACCTCCGCCGCCGCCCTTCCCTGGGTGAGCGCACTGACCGTGATCTGCCTTGCGACGGGGCTGGTCTGGGGCTTCTTCTTCACCCCTGACGACTACAAGCAGGGCTCCACCGTCAAGATCATCTACCTGCATGTGCCCGCCGCGCTGATGGCAATCAATGCCTGGCTGATGATGCTGGTGACCTCGCTGATCTGGCTGATCCGGCGGCACCATGTCTCGGCGCTGGCGGCCAAGGCCGCGGCGCCGATCGGGCTGACCTTCACGCTGGTGGCGCTGGTGACCGGCGCGGTCTGGGGCCAGCCGATGTGGGGGACCTGGTGGGCCTGGGACCCGCGGCTGACCTCGTTCCTGATCCTCGGGCTGTTCTATCTGGGCTATATCGCGCTCTGGCAGGCGATCGACACGCCGGATACGGCGGCGGATCTCACCTCGGTGCTCTGCCTCGTGGGCTCGGTCTTCGCGCTTCTGAGCCGCTATGCGGTGAACTTCTGGAATCAGGGGCTGCATCAGGGCGCCTCGCTGAGCCTCGACAAGGAAGAGAACGTGTCGGATGTGTTCTATTTTCCGCTGCTCCTGTGCATTGCGGGCTTCGTCGCGCTGTTCGTGACACTGGTGCTGCTCCGCACCCGGACCGAGATCCGCGTGCGCCGGGTGCAGGCGCTGCTGGCGCGGGACCGGATGGCATGATGCCCGATCTCGGCAAATACGCGGCTGCGGTGCTGACGGCCTACGGGGCCAGCATCGGGCTGATCCTCGTGCTGATCGGCGCGAGCCTCTGGCGCGGTGCGCGGGTGCGCCGGATATTGCGCGATCTGGAAGAACGGCAGGCGAAACGGAATGGCTAAGGTTCTGATGCTGGCCCCCCCGGTGATCTTCGCCGGGCTGGCGGCGATGTTCTACATCGGCATGCAGCGCGACGACCCGGACGGGCTGCCCTCGGTCTTGACCGGCAAGGCGGCGCCTGCGGTGCAGCTGGAGCCGTTGGGGCCGGAGGCGCCCTTCACCGACGAGAGCCTGCGTGCGCCTGGGGTGAAGCTGGTGAACTACTGGGCGAGCTGGTGCGCGCCCTGCCGGGCCGAGCATCCCTCGCTGACCGCGCTGGCGGCGGAAGGCATTCCGATCCTCGGGGTGAACTACAAGGACAAGCCCGAGAACGCGATGGGCTTCCTCGACGAGCTGGGCAACCCCTTCGCCGGGATGGGCGCCGATGCCTCGGGGCGGATGGCGCTGGATTGGGGCGTCTATGGCGTGCCCGAGACCTATGTGATCGACGGCGAGGGCAAGATCGTTCTGCGCTTTGCCGGGCCGATCACCGAGCGGTCGCTGAACGACACGATCCGCCCGGCGCTGGCCGAAGCCGCGGGGAACTGAGGGTCCTTACTGCGGGTGGCGGGCGAGCCAGTCCTGCATGAAGGCGATCTCCTTCTCTTGCGCGGCGACGATCTCCTCGGCCAGCTTGCGCACCTCGGGGTCGCTGCCGTGTTCGAGGACGATGCGGGCCATGGCCACGGCACCCTCGTGGTGCGGGATCATGCCCCGGATGAAATCGACATCGGCATCGCCGCTGTAGGGAATGGCCATCGCGCCGTGCATGGCCTCGTTGGCCTCGCGGTAGGCCATGGTCGCCGGGCTGTCGTCGCCCGTCATGCCGTGGGCCGAGTGGTCCATCCCCTGGGCGAAGGCCGGGGCGGCGCCGAGGGCGAGGGCGGCGAGGGTGAGGCGGAGAAGGGTCATGTGCAGGCTCCTGATTGGGATGCCTCCTGATCGGGCCTTCCGGTGGCGGGAAGGCAAGTCACAGCGGCGTGAGAGCCCTGCGACAGGGCAGCGCGGCAGCGCCTTGCTGCGGCCAGACCGCGGCCTTGTTGCACATTCCGCAGGCAGTCTGTGCAGTCACGAGCGGAGCAGATCCGCATTGCCCCTTCACCGAAGCGTCACAAGACCCTATTCTTTAACGATGCACTCCTCTCATACCGGCCCCGCCATGCACTGCCTCTCCACCCGCCGTCCTGTCGTCGGCATCATCGGCAACATGACGCTTCTGAACGAAACCTACCCGGTTCATGCCGGCGGCACGATGAACACCGAAGCCGTGGCGCTCGTCTCGGGCTGCCTGCCGCTGATCATCCCGACCGATCCGAATTTCGTCTCGGTGGCCGAGCTTCTGGAGCTCTGCGACGGCTTCCTGCTGACCGGGGGGCGGCCCAATGTGCACCCGTCGGAATATGGCGAGGACGAAACCCCGGCGCATGGCTCCTTCGAGCGGGCGCGCGATGCGATCACCCTGCCGCTGGTGCGGGCCTGCGTCGAGCGCGGCCAGCCCTTCTTCGGCATCTGCCGCGGCTTTCAGGAGGTGAACGTGGCGATGGGGGGCACGCTCTTCCCCGAGATCCGCGACCTGCCGGGGCGGATGAACCACCGCATGCCGCCCGATGGCACGATCGAGGAAAAATTCGCCCTGCGCCATCCGGTGAAGTTTTCCAGCGGTGGGGTGTTCCATCGGCTGATGGGCGCGGAAGAGGTGATGACCAACACGCTGCACGGGCAGGGGATCAACCGGCCGGGCGGGCGGATCGTCGTCGATGGCACGGCGCCGGATGGCACGCCGGAAGCGATCTACGTGAAGGACGCGCCGGGCTTCACCCTGTCGGTGCAGTGGCACCCGGAATGGAACGCGGCCTCAGACCCGGTGTCGCGACCGCTGTTCTCGGCCTTCGGCGATGCGGTGCGTGACTGGGCGCATGGGGTGGCCCCGGCCCGGCTCAGCGCCTGATCCTGTCTGGAAGGGGATCCGCCAGCGCGTGGGCCCGAAACTGAAACGGCCCGCCAATGAGGCGGGCCGTTCTTTTGTCAGAGCGAGCCGGTGGCCCCGGTGGTGGTGCCCGGCGTGGGCAGCACCGGCGCCGGGGCGGCGGGGGCTTCGGCCTGAGGGGCCGGGGCTGCCGGAGCCGGGGTGACCGGGGCAGGCGTCGCTGCCGGAGGCGTGTCGAGCGCGGTCGGCGGCGTGTCGGCGGCAGGTGTCTCGGCAGCAGGTGTTTCGGCTGCGGGGGCAGGGGCCGCGGCTTCGGGCGTCGCGGCAGCCGGGGCGGTCACGACCGGCGCACCGGCGGCGGCGCCCATCGGCGAGAGCATCGGCAGGTTGCTCAGCCCCGAGGGCACCACGACCTTCTCGACCGGCTCGACGGCGGCGACCACCGCCGGCTTCGGCTTTTTCGGCGCGGGCGGCGGCAGGGTGAGGCCGGTCGGCATCTGGCCGTCGCGGGTCATCACGATCACCTTCGCCCCGTCCGGCACCCGCTCGTAGAGATCCATCACGTCCTGATTGATCATGCGGATGCAGCCCGAGGAGGCATTGCTGCCGATCGACTGCCATTCCGGCGTGCCGTGGATGCGGTAGCCGTAGTCGCGGCCGTTGGTCTCGAGATAGAGCGCGCGGGCGCCGAGCGGGTTGGTCGGCCCGCCGGGCTGGCCCTTTTCCCATTTCGCCAGCTGCGGCTTGCGCTCGATCATCTCCGGCGGGGGGGTCCAGGTCGGCCAGTGGCGGCGGTTGGCGATGATCGCCTCGCCCGACCATTCGAAGCCGGCGGCGCCCACCGAGATGCCATAGCGGATCGCCTGGTTCTTGCCGGTCACCAGATGCAGCAGCCGGGCCTGCGGGTTGATGATCACGGTGCCCGGCGCTTCCTCGGTCGGGAAATAGACCGACTGGCGCTGATACTGCACCGGCACCTTGTCGACCGGCACGGCGGGCACGGTGAAGGTGCCGTCGGCGCGGGCCGCATAGACGTCGGGGATCAGTTGCGGGGCGGGGGGCTTGGCCAGACCCGCTTCGACCATCGCCGGATCGGGCACGCAGGCCCCCAGCATCAGAGCCACCATCGCGGCCGAGGCCAGTTTCATGCCGATGCCTTGCATTCCGTCATTCCTGCCTGCGGGCGGTCTTGGAGCCGCCGGATTGCCTGAATGCGCAGGCTAGACCATCCTCGCGCCATGGTCAAAGCCTGACATCTACGGTTTTGTGCAGGCTTTGGCGAAAACCCTGCGGCAAACGGCCCTTGGGCTGCTGCTTGCCCGGCTCAGGTCACCGCGGCGCGCTGGCGATACTTTGCCCGGTCCCAGAGCCCGCCGGCCATGACCTCGGCGAGGATCTCCACCGCGCGGCTCACCTCCTCCGCGCCGATGTAGAGCGGGGTGAAGCCGAAGCGCAGGATGTCGGGGGCGCGGAAGTCGCCGATCACGCCGCGGGCGATCAGCGCCTGCATGATGGCATAGCCCTCGGGGTGGCGGAAGCTGACCTGCGAGCCACGCTGGTCGTGGGCGCGGGGGGTGGCGAGGGTGAGCATGGGGCAGGCGGCCTCGACGCCCTTGATGAAGAGATCGCCGAGGTCCAGCGATTTTGCCCGCAGATCGGCCATCTCGACACCGTCCCAGACGTCGAGCGCCGCCTCCAGCGCCGCCATCTGGATCACCGGCGGGGTGCCGACGCGCATCCGCTCGATACCGGGCCCGGGGCGGTAGTCGAGATCGAAGGCGAAGGGCGCCGCATGGCCGAGCCAGCCCGAGAGTGCCGGCAGGGCGGCTTCGGCGTGGCGCGGGGCGACATAGATGAAGGCCGGCGCGCCGGGGCCGCCGTTGAGGTACTTGTAGCTGCAGCCCGCGGCGAAGTCGGCGCCGCCCCCGGCCAGATCGACCGGGACGGCCCCGGCCGAATGCGCCAGATCCCAGATCGCCAGCGCCCCCGCCGCATGGGCCTTTGCCGTCAGCCGCGCCATGTCGTGCCGCCGCCCGGTGCGGTAATCCACCTCGGTGATCAGGATCGCCGCCACGCTGTCGTCGATCGCTGCCTCGACCGCTTCGGGGGCGACGGTGCGCAGGCTGTAGCCCTGACCCAGCATCCGGCAGAGCCCGTCGGCCATGTAGAGATCGGAGGGGAAGTTGCCGGTGTCGGACAGGATCACCTTGCGGTCGAGGCGCAGCTGCACTGCCGAGGCCAGCGCCTGAAAGACCTTGATCGACAGCGTGTCGCCCACCACCACCGTGCCCGGCTCGGCGCCCACCAGCCGGCCGATCCGGTCGCCGAGCCGCATCGGCTGGGCCATCCAGCCCGCCTTGTTCCAGCCGGTGATCAGCATCTGGCCCCATTCCGCCGCCACGGTCTCGGCCACCCGGGCCTTGGCGGCGCGCGGCAGCGGCCCCAGCGAGTTGCCGTCGAGGTAGATCACCCCCTCGGGCAGGTCGAACATGGCGCGGGTTGCGGCGAAATCGGTCATCTGTCTCTCCTCCGGGGGGTGCCCCGTCGCGGGATAGCGAGGAAGCCGGGCCGGGTTCAAGCGCGAAGAACGGGCTTTTCCGGCGCGGGGCGGCATGGCATCCCTGCGGGCAGGGGTTTTGGGTGAGGGTGCCAATGAAAGTCTTCGACCTTCCGCCGCTCTGGACGCTGCTGTGCCTCGGGTCGGTGCTGGCGCTGGACCGGATGCTGCCGCTCGATCTCTTCGGCATGGCCGGGCGGGTCGTCGGGGCTGCGGCAGTGCTGGCCGGGCTCGGGCTGATGCTGGCGGCGGTCATGCGGATGCGGGCGGCGGCGACCACGGTGATCCCGCATCGCGCGCCCTCGGCGCTGGTGACGGGCGGCGTGTTCCGCTGGTCGCGCAACCCGATCTATCTGGGCGACGTGCTGGTGGTTCTGGGCATCACGCTCTGGATCGACGCGCCGCTGGGGCTCGTGATGCTGCCGGTGCTGATGGCGGTGCTGACGCGGCGCTTCATCCTGCCGGAGGAGGCGAAGCTGGCCGCGGCCTTCGGTCCGGACTTCGCGGACTGGTGCCTTCGCACGCGCCGCTGGCTCTGATCTTTCGGCAACAGCCCTCCGGGCCGCACTTTGACGCAGCGTCGCTAGCGGCTTGTGATATTTTCTTTCGCGGTGTTTAACAGCACGGCATGTTGATCCGGTGCCGCGCGGCATCGCCAGAGGGGGAGAGACTGTTGAAGATCGGAGCAGCCAAAGAGATTTTCGCGGGCGAGGCGCGGGTCGCCATGACGCCCGACTCGGCCCTGCAACTGCAGAAGCTGGGCCACACCTGTGTCATCGAGACCGAGGCGGGGGCGAAGGCCGGGTTCTCCGACGAGAGCTATTCCGCTGCCGGCGTGACGGTCCTGCCTTCGGCTCAGGCGCTCTATGACGCCGCCGATGTGGTGGTGAAGGTGCGCGGGCCGGAGCCTGCCGAGGCGGAGATGCTGCGCGCGGGCCAGACGCTGATCTCGTTCTTCTGGCCGGCGCAGAATGCCGAGCTTCTGGAGCAGTGCAAGGCCAAGGGCGCCACGGTCATCGCCATGGACATGGTGCCGCGCATCAGCCGGGCGCAGAAGATGGATGCGCTGTCGTCAATGGCCAATATCGCGGGCTACCGCGCGGTGATCGAGGCGGGGGCCAACTTCGGGCGGTTCTTCACCGGACAGGTGACTGCGGCGGGCAAGGTGCCCCCGGCCAAGGTGCTGGTGGTCGGCGCCGGTGTGGCGGGTCTGGCCGCCATCGGCACGGCGACGAGCCTCGGCGCGATCACCTATGCCTTCGACGTGCGGCCCGAAGTGGCCGAGCAGATCGAATCGATGGGCGCGGAATTCGTCTATCTCGACTTCGCCGAGGCGCAGGACGGGGCCGCCACGGGTGGCTATGCCGCGCCGTCCTCCCCCGAGTTCCGCGAGAAGCAGCTGGAGAAGTTCCGCGCGCTGGCGCCGGAGATGGACATCGTCATCACCACGGCGCTGATCCCGGGCCGCCCCGCACCGAAGCTGTGGCTCGCCGACATGGTGTCGCTGATGAAGCCCGGCTCGGTGGTCATCGACCTTGCCGCCGAGCGTGGCGGCAACTGCGACCTGACGGTGCCGGACGAGAAGGTGGTCAGCCCCAATGGCGTGACCGTCGTCGGCTACACCGACTATCCCTCGCGGATGGCGGCGCAATCCTCGACGCTCTACTCGACCAACATCCGCCACATGCTGACCGATCTCACGCCCAAGAAGGACGGGGTGATCGTGCAGAACATGGAGGATGACGTGATCCGCGGCGCGACCGTGACGCATGACGGCGCGATCACCTTCCCGCCGCCGCCGCCGAAGATCGCGGCCATCGCGGCGCAGAAACCCAAGGAGAAGGCCAAGGAGCTGACGCCGGCGGAGAAACGCGCCAAGGAGACTGCCGCCTTCCGCAAGGCGACGGTGAGCCAGGTCACGCTGCTGGCCGTGGGCACGGCGCTCCTGATGCTGGTGGGGATCTATGCCCCCGCGAGCTTCATGTCGCATTTCATCGTCTTCGCGCTGTCCTGCTTCATCGGCTTCCAGGTGATCTGGAACGTCTCGCACAGCCTGCACACGCCGCTGATGGCGGTGACCAATGCCATCTCGGGCATCGTCATCCTCGGCGCTCTGCTGCAGATCGGCTCGGGCAACTGGCTGGTCGTGATCCTTGCGGCAATCTCGGTGCTGATCGCCTCGATCAACATCGTCGGCGGCTTCCTGGTCACGCGCCGGATGCTTGCCATGTTCCAGAAATCCTAAGGAGGCCCCGATGAGCATCGGACTGACATCCGCCGCCTATATCGCCGCGGCCATCCTCTTCATCCTCTCGCTCGGCGGCCTTTCGGGGCAGGAGAGCGCCAAGCGCGCCGTCTGGTACGGCATCGTCGGCATGGCTTTGGCCGTGGCGGCGACGGTCTTCGGGCCGGGCATGGGGCATTACGTCATCATCGCGGTGATGATCCTCGCCGGGTCGGTGGCGGGCTGGTATGTCGCCAAGAAGGTCGAGATGACCGAAATGCCGCAGCTGGTGGCGGCGCTGCACAGCTTCGTCGGCCTTGCCGCGGTGTTCATCGGTCTGAACGCGCAGCTCGAGCTGTCCTCGGTGATGGCGCAGAAGGCGGCCGGGCTCGACATGACCAACCTCGCCGGTTTCGCCGCCGTGCTGGCGCACAAGACCGGGGTGGAGATCTCGATCCTGAAGGTCGAGGTCTTCCTCGGCATCTTCATCGGCGCCGTGACCTTCACCGGCTCGGTGGTGGCCTTCGGCAAGCTGGCGGGCAAGGTCGACGGCAAGCCGAAGAAGCTGCCGGGCGGGCATATGATCAACGCGGCGGCGCTCGTCGCCTCGCTCGTGCTGCTGGTGATCTATTTCAACGGCGCGGGCGTCTGGACGCTGCTCTTGATGACGCTGATCGCGGGCTTCATCGGCTGGCATCTGATCATGGGCATCGGCGGCGCCGACATGCCGGTGGTGGTGTCGATGCTGAACAGCTACTCGGGCTGGGCGGCGGCGGCGATCGGCTTCACGCTGGGCAATGACCTCCTGATCGTCACCGGCGCGCTGGTCGGTTCGTCGGGCGCGATCCTGAGCTACATCATGTGCAAGGCGATGAACCGCTCGTTCATCTCGGTGATCCTCGGCGGCTTCGGCGGCACGACGGGCCCGGCGATGGAGATCGCGGGCGAGCAGATCGCCATCGATGCCGAGGGCGTAGCCGCCGCGCTGAACGATGCGGATTCGGTCATCATCGTGCCGGGCTACGGCATGGCCGTGGCGCAGGCGCAGCAGTCGGTGTCGGAACTGACGCGCAAGCTGCGCGCCAAGGGCAAGACCGTGCGCTTCGCCATCCACCCGGTCGCGGGCCGTCTGCCGGGGCACATGAACGTTCTCCTGGCCGAGGCCAAGGTGCCCTATGACATCGTGATGGAGATGGACGAGATCAACGAGGATTTCCCCTCGACCGACGTCGCCATCGTCATCGGCTCCAACGACATCGTCAATCCGGCGGCGCAGGAAGACCCGAACTCGCCCATCGCCGGGATGCCGGTGCTGGAGGTCTGGAAAGCCAAGCAGGTGTTCGTGTCCAAGCGCGGGCAGGGCACCGGCTATTCCGGCATCGAGAACCCGCTGTTTTACAAGGAGAACACGCGGATGTTCTACGGCGACGCCAAGAAGTCGCTCGACAGCCTGCTGCCGATGATCGACTGACGCCGGCGCTTGATGCCGAAGCAACGCCCCGCCCCTCCGGCGGGGCGTTTGCATTTCGGGTTGCGGCATCGCTGCCAGTATGCCGATGTATTCCCGCGTCCCGCCGCCCGGGGCGGGCAAATCCGCTTTCCGCCCTCCGGTCGCGCCACTACCCTCGGGGCATTGGATCGGAGCCCGAGATGTCCGTCGAAGACCACCCGCTACGCTACCCGCTCGTCAACGAACTCCACGCGCGGCCGTTTCCGGCGCTGGAGGCGCCCTGTCACGCGGTCTATGTCACCTTCAAGGAGCCGGTCGATGCCGCCAACCGCGACCGCGCGGCGGAGCGGGCGCATCTGCTGGAGCTTCTGGACCGCAACGGCACCGCGCATCCGCCGCCCGAGGCGACGCATTTCGCCGGCACCATCGGCCGCGCCGACCTGCGCTGGGAGAGCCATACCGAATTCGTGACCTACACCGCCTATGTCCCCGGTCTGGCCGAGCGGGCCTTCGACCCGGCCAAGGCCGATATCCTGCCCGAGGACTGGCTGGCGCGCACCCCGGGAAAGCGCATGTCCTCTGTGCTGATCCGCATCGAGATGATGCCCGAGGACGACCGCGCGCTGGTGGAGAAGATCGAAGACTGGTTCGTGGCCGAAAGCCTCGCCTGTTCGCGCATCATCGACGGCGCGGCGATCGTGGCGGGGGATTTCCGCATCGACCCGGCCGGGCACATGCGCTTTGCCGTCTTCGTCCGCCCCGGCACCGGGCCGCGGCGGATCGGGCGGATCGTGACGCGGCTCTGCGAGATCGAGACCTACCGCTCGATGTCGATGCTGGGGCTGATGCGGGCCAGGCAGCTGAACAAGCGGCTGAACGCGCTCGATCCGCAGCTTTCGTCGCTGGTGACCGGTCTCGACCAGAGCGCCCAGTCGCCCGAGACCGCGCTGCATGAACTCCTGAAGATCTCGGCCGAGCTCGAAAGCCTCGCCGTGCAGTTCACCTTCCGCTTCGGCGCGACCGGGGCCTATGAGGCCATCGTCAACCAGCGCATCGACGCGCTGCGCGAGGAGCGGATCAGCGGGCGCCAGACCTTCGCCGAATTCATGATGCGCCGCTACGATCCGGCGATGCGCACGGTGAAATCCGCAGACGCGCGCTTGCGCAACATGGCCGAACGGGCGCAGCGCGCCGCGGAACTGTTGCGCACGCGGGTCGATGTCGAACGCTCGGCGCAGAACCAGAAGCTGCTCGAAAGCATGGACCGGCGCGCGGACACGCAGCTGCAGCTGCAACGCACGGTCGAGGGGCTGTCGGTGGTGGCGATCAGCTATTACGCGGTGAATCTCGCGACCTATGTCGCCTATCCCGCGACCGAGCCTCTGGGGATCAGCAAGGGGGTGGCCACGGCCGTTCTGACCCCGCTGGTCATGCTGCTTGTCTGGCTGATGGTGCGGCGCATCCACAGGAAGATGCACTAGGGCCCTCGGTTCTTCCCTTTTTCTATCGAGGACTATCCTCGGGGGGGTGATGAGCGCCCGGAAAATCGTCCGCTGGACGATTTTCAGCGGAGCACGCCCGTCAGGGCCCGGCGGGGAGGGGAAGACCGCCCCTCTCCCGGCGCCTCCCCTTGACCTTGCCGGATGCCCCGGCCACGCTGCGGGCTTCACGAGGAGACCGCCCATGCCCACCATGCTCAGCCCGCGCCAGATCCTCGACCGTCTGGTGGCCTTTCCCACGGTGAGCCGTGACAGCAATCTGGCTCTGGTCGATTGGGTGGAGGAGTATCTCGACGGTTTCGGCATCACCGCCTACCGGGTCTGGAATGCCGAGCGGACCAAGGCCGGGCTCTATGCCCATGTCGGGCCGGAGGTGCCGGGGGGTGTCGTGCTGTCGGGGCACAGCGATGTGGTGCCGGTGGACGGGCAGGCCTGGTCCTCGGACCCCTGGACGGTGACGGAGCGGGAGGGGCGGCTTTACGGGCGCGGCACCTGCGACATGAAGGGGTTCGTGGCGCTGGCGCTGGCGGCGCTGCCGCGGGCGCAGGAGGCGGGGCTCCGCCTGCCGCTGCAGCTGGCGCTGAGCTATGACGAGGAGTTCGGCTGCACCGGCGCCCCGGCGATGATCGCCGAGATGGCGCGGCGTCTGCCGAAGGCCGCCTCGGTCATCGTCGGCGAGCCGTCACGGATGCAGGTGGTGACGGCGCACAAGGGCAGCCCCGCCTTCCGGGTGCTGGTGCGCGGCCATGAGGTGCATTCCTCCCTGCTGCACAAGGGGGTCAATGCGATCATGTCGGGTGCCCGGCTGATCGACTGGGCCAACCGGATGAACGAGCAGAACCGGGCCAAAGAGCCCTCTGCGGTGGCGGGCCTCTTCGATCCGCCCTGGACGACGCTGCATGTCGGCACGATCTCGGGCGGGACCGCCGAGAACATCACCGCCGCCGAATGCCGCTTCGGCTTTTCCTTCCGTGTCGTCCCGGATGAAAGCCCGTCTGACTGGATCGACGCGCTGAAAGCCGAGGCGGCGCGGCTGGAGGCCGAGATGCAGGCGGTGCATCCCGACGCCGGGATTACGATGGAGCCGATCTTCGACGTGCCGCCGCTGAGCCCCGAGACCGATGGCCCTGCCGAGGCTCTGGTGCGGCGCCTGACGGGCGACAATGCCACGCGGGTGGTGAGCTATGGCACCGAGGCCGGGCAGTTTCAGGCCGAAGGCTATTCGGCGGTGGTCTGCGGCCCGGGCGACATCGCGCAGGCGCATCAGCCGGACGAATACCTCGAACTGGCGCAATTCGAGGCGGGCGAGGCTTTCCTCGACCGTCTGATCCAAGACCTTGCCACGAAAGACCCTGCCTGATGCTGCACTTCCCTATCTCGATGGCCGTTCCCGCCCGCTTCACCGCGCCGCTGCCCCCTGCCTGCGATGTGGTGGTGATCGGCGGCGGCGTGGTCGGGGTGATGACCGCGTGGTTTCTGGCCGAGCGCGGCATGCGCGTCACGCTCTGCGAGAAGGGCCGGATCGCGGGCGAGCAGTCGAGCCGCAACTGGGGCTGGATCCGCCAGCAGGGCCGCGATGCCGCGGAACTGCCGATCATGGTGGAGAGCCTGCGGCTGTGGCAGGGGCTGGCACAGCAGTTCGGGGACCGGCTGGGCTTTCACCAGACCGGCGTGCTGTATCTGGCGGGGTCGGAGAGCGCCATCGCGGGCTACGAGGGCTGGCTGCCGCATGCGCAGGCCAACGGGGTGGACAGCCGGCTGCTGAGCGGTCGCGAGGTCGCGGCGAAGCTGGCCGGGTCGGCGGCGGGCTGGCCGGGGGCGCTTTTCACCGCGTCGGATGCGCGGGCGGAGCCCTGGGTCGCGGTGCCGGCGCTGGTCGAGGGGGCCATCGCGCGCGGGGTGACGGTGATCGAGGATTGCGCGGTGCGGGCGCTGGACCTGAAGGCCGGAAAGGTGGCCGGGGTGGTGACGGAACAGGGCCGCATCGCCTGCGATCAGGTGGTGCTGGCGGGAGGCGCGTGGTCCTCGCTCTTTGCCCGGGCGCATGGGGTGGACATTCCGCAGCTGTCGGTGCTGGCTTCGGTGGCGGCGACCGAGCCGATGGCCGAGATCTTTCCCGGCGGGGCGGCGGCCGACGATTTCGCCTTCCGCCGCCGCGAGGATGGCGGCTTGAGCCTTGCGCCCGGCGCCGAGCACGATTTCTTCCTCGGCCCCGACGCGCTGCGCCATGCCACGAAATATCTCAAGGTCTTCCGCAAGGACCGCAAGTCCACCCACTTCCGCGCCGCCGCACCGAAGGGCTATCCCGATGGCTGGACGACGCCGCGGCGCTGGGATGCCGACCGGGCCTCGCCCTTCGAGGCGATCCGGGTGCTGAACCCGCAGCCCAACATGGCGACGATCTCGCGCACGCAGGCGGCCTTCGCCAAGGCTTTCCCCGGGCTCGGGCGGCCGAAGCTGCGGGCGGTCTGGGCCGGGATGATCGACACCATGCCCGATGTCGTGCCGGTGATCGACCGCGCGCCGACCGTGCCGGGGCTGACCATCGCGACGGGGATGAGCGGGCACGGTTTCGGCATCGGTCCCGGCATCGGGCGGGTGGTGGCCGATCTCGTCACCGGCAATGCCGTGGGGCACGACCTCAGCCGCTTCCGCCTGTCGCGTTTCACCGATGGCTCCGAGATCATCCTCGGGCCGTCGCTGTAACCGCCATCCAAGAGACCTTCCGCAGGACAGACCCATGCCGATCAAGAACCGTTTCGCCGAGCTGCTGCCCGAGATCACCGCCTGGCGGCACGATTTCCATGCCCATCCGGAGCTCCTTTACGAGGTGCAGCGCACGGCGGGGAAGGTGGCCGGACTGCTGCGCGACTTCGGCTGCGACGAGGTGGTGGAGGGGATCGGGCGCACCGGCGTCGTGGGCGTGATCCGCGGGCGCGGGCCGGGGCGGGTGATCGGGCTCAGGGCCGACATGGACGCGCTGCCGATCCACGAGCAGAGCGGGGTGGCCTATGCCTCCACCGTGCCGGGGCGGATGCACGCCTGCGGTCATGACGGGCATACGGCGATGCTGCTCGGAGCCGCGAAATATCTGGCCGAGACGCGCGGCTTCGAGGGGACGGCGGTGGTGATCTTCCAGCCGGCCGAGGAGGGCGGCGGCGGCGGGCGGGCGATGGTCGAGGACGGGCTTCTCGACCGTTTCGGCATCGAGGAGGTCTACGGCATGCACAACATGCCGGGCATCCCGCTCGGCAGCTTCGCGATCCGGCCCGGGGCGATCATGGCGGCGGCGGACCAGTTCGACATCACGGTGACGGGGAAGGGCGGTCACGCCGCCAAGCCGCAGGACTGCATCGACCCGGTGGTTGTCTCTGCGCAGATCGTGCTGGCCTTGCAGACCATCGCCTCACGCGGGGTGGACCCGCTGGCGCAGGTGGTGGTCTCGGTCTGCACCGTCTCGACCGACAGCACGGCGCATAACGTGATCCCGCAGGTGGTGAAGATGCGCGGCACGGCGCGCAGCATGGACCCCGCCGTGCAGGAGTACGTCGAGCGGCGGGTGGGCGAGATCGTCACCGGCACGGCCGCCGCTCTGGGCGCGCGAGCCGAGGTGGTCTATCGCCGCGGCTATCCGGTGACGGTGAATGCGGTGGAGAACACGCGCTTTGCCGCCGAGGTCGCGGCGGGCATCGCGGGGGGTGTGGAGACCGACACGGCGCCGATGATGGGGGCCGAGGATTTCTCCTTCATGCTGAACGAGCGGCCGGGGGCCTATATCTTCCTCGGCAATGGCGACACGGCGATGGTGCATCACCCGGCCTATGTCTTCGACGACAGCGCCATCCCCCTTGGCGCGAGCTGGTATGCCGGAATGGTGGAAGCGCGGGGGAGAGCCTGAGGCTCAGCCCCCGGTGTGGCTCATGTGGCGGGTCATCTGGCCGGCCACGTTCTGCCGCGAGTAGTCGAAGTCATGGCCCTTGGGCTTGCGGGCGATGGCATTGCGGATCGACTGTTTCAAGAGCGCGTCGTCGGTCGAGGCACGCAGCGGCGCGCGCAGGTCGGCCACATCCTCCTGCCCGAGACACATGAAAAGCTCGCCGGTGCAGGTCAGCCGGACGCGGTTGCAGCTTTCGCAGAAATTATGCGTCAGCGGCGTGATGAAGCCGATCCGCTGCCCGGTCTCGGCAAGACGCACATAGCGGGCGGGGCCGCCGGTGCGGTCGGCCAGATCGATCAGGGTGAAGCGCTCGGCCAGACGGGCGCGCAGGTCCTTCAGCGACCAATACTGGTCGAGCCGGTGCTCCTCGCCCATGTCGCCCATCGGCATGACCTCGATGAAGGTCAGGTCGTGGCCGTCGCGGGCGCACCACGCGGCGAGGTCGAAGAGCTCGTCCTCGTTGAAGCCCTTCAGCGCCACCACGTTGATCTTGACCTTGAGCCCCGCCTCCTTGGCCGCCGCGATGCCGTCCAGCACCTGCGCCAGCCGGCCCCAGCGGGTGACCTCGGCGAACTTGGCGGCATCGAGCGTGTCGAGCGAGACGTTGATCCGCTTGACGCCGCAATCGGCGAGCTCCTGCGCATATTTGCGCAGCTGCGAGCCGTTGGTGGTCAGCGTCAGCTCCTTGAGTGCGCCGCTCTCCAGATGGCGCGACATGGCGCGGAAGAAGGTCATGATGCCGCGCCGGACCAGCGGCTCGCCGCCGGTGATGCGCAGCTTTTCCACGCCCATGCCGACAAAGGCGGTGCAGAGCCGGTCAAGCTCCTCCAGCGTCAGGAGCTCCGCCTTCGGCAGGAAGGTCATGTTTTCCGACATGCAGTAGAGGCAGCGGAAATCGCAGCGGTCGGTGACCGAGACGCGCAGGTAGGAAATAGCGCGGGCGAAGGGGTCGATGAGCGGAGCATCCATGTCGTCCAACCTAGGGCTGCGACATGCTGTCCACAAGGGCGATCGCGGCGGGTTGACGACGGGGCGGGGGCGACTATCGTCCTAGGGATGAAGCAGAACCCCCTCCTGATCGCCCTCGTCGCCCTGCCGCTCCTGGCCGGTTGCGACCAGCTGATGCAACGCACCGGCATGCAGGACGCGCCCGCGACCACCGCGCCGCCCCCCCGGCCCGCCGCCGTGCCCCCCGCCGCCGCCAGCAGCGCCGCGGCAATGGACACCACGACGCCCGAAGAGCGCGCCGCCGCCCTGGCGCCGCCCGCCGCAGGGGCTGCCGCGCTGGGCGAGGTGGTGGTGGCACTGGGCCCGCCCGCCGAGCCCGGCTTCTGGCTGCGCTCGTCCCTGGTCAGCGCCGAGCAGCCGGGGCGGGTGGAGACGGCGGGCGGGCAATCGGCCAATGTGACGCTGCTGCCGGGCAGCGGCGCGGCCTCGCTGTCGCTGTCCGCCTTCCGTGCGCTGGGGCTGTCGCTGACCGACCTGCCGCAGGTGACGGTCTACGGCGGCTGAGGGCGGAAGCCGGGGGGCGGGGCTGTCTGCCCCTCCCCCCGAGCCGCTGAAAATCGTCCACAGGACGATTTTCCGGGCGCTTATCACCCCCCAACCCCGAGGATATTTAAGGACAGAAAATGGGGGGAGAGGGCGCGTCGTCCTCTGGTGGCAGATATTGCGCGGCCTCTTTGCGCGCGAAGCTGCGCATGTAGGGGCCGTGCTCGTTGAGGAAGGCGCGGGTGCGGGCGGGGTCGTGTTTCGAGAGGTCGCGCAGCCACCAGGCGACGGCTTTCTGGATGAACCAGTCGCGGTCGCCGAGATAGGAGGCGGCCCAGCCCAGCACCCGTTCGCGCGCCTCGATCTCGGCGGGCTTGGGGTTGTTGAGCTTGGCGAAGGGCAGGGTCGCGACCAGGGCGGCGCGGCGGGCCCACATCAGCTCGGAGGTCGTCCAGGCTTCGACATCGTCGAGCCGCGAGGGGTCGGCGATGATGCGCTTCTGCGCGGCGATGCAGACATGGTCGGCAATGGCCCAGGCGTCGAACTCCGGCACCCAGGAACAGATCAGCGCCCAGGCCTCCTCGTCGGAGGGGCGGATGCGGGCCTGGGTCAGCAGTTTTGCCGCCGCGATCCGGCCTTCGTGGATGTCGCTGGCCCAGAGATCGGCGGCCAGCGACAGGCGCTCCTCGAGCGAGAGCTCGGTGCGCCAGTGCTTCACCAGGAGATCGATCTCGGGGTTCGACGTGCCGAGATAGACCCGGTCTGCCTTGTGATAGGCACGCATCTCAAGGGCCTTGCCGGAGACGGCATGGGCGCGGATCTGGTCGAGGTGGGCATCGAGCATGGCGGGCCTCCCGGCTGTTGCGGGCGGGTTACTCCACGGTCACCGATTTCGCAAGGTTGCGCGGCTGGTCGACGTCGGTGCCCTTGGCGATGGCGGTGTGATAGGCCAGAAGCTGCGCCGGCAGGGCGTAGAGGATCGGGGCCAGCACATCGGGCACCTGCGGCATGGTCAGCGTGCGCCAGCAGCCGGCGCCGGCCTCGGCCACACCCTGCGCGTCGGAGATGAGGAGGACGCGGCCGTGGCGGGCCATGACCTCCTGCATGTTCGACACGGTCTTGTCGAAGAGCACGTCGCGCGGCGCCATGACGATCACCGGCACGCGGGCGTCGATCAGCGCGATTGGGCCGTGCTTCAGTTCGCCCGATGCGTAACCTTCGGCGTGGATGTAGCTGATTTCCTTTAGCTTCAGTGCACCTTCGAGGGCCAGCGGGAACATGGCGCCGCGGCCGAGGAAGAGGATGTCCTGCGCCTCGGCCAGTTCCTCGGCGATCTCGGGGTAGTCGCCGCCGCTGAGTGCGTGGTTCATCAGGCCGGGCAGGCTCGCGAGATCGGCGAGGTGTTTCGCCAGACCTTCGGCGTCGAGCCGGCCGCGATCCACCGACGCCTTCAGCGCGAGAAGGGCGAGCACTGTCAGCTGGCAGGTGAAGGCTTTGGTGGAGGCCACGCCCACCTCGACCCCGGCGAGGATCGGCAGGGCCAGATCGGATTCGCGGGCGATGGAGGAGGTGGGGACGTTGACCACCGAGACGATCTTGGCCACCTTCTCCTTGGCATAGCGCAGGGCGGCCAGCGTGTCGGCGGTCTCGCCCGACTGGCTGACGAAGAGCGCCCAGGAAGTCGGGGACAGCGGCGGTTCGCGGTAGCGGAATTCCGAGGCGATATCGACCTCGACCGGCAGGCCCGCGAGCTGCTCGAACCAGTATTTCGCCACATGGCAGGCATAGGAGGCGGTGCCGCAGGCGACCATGGTCAGCCGGTCGACGCCGGTGAAATCGACCGGCAGGTTGAGGTGCTGATCCTGCACGTAATGGCGCAGCGCATCGGCCAAGACCACCGGCTGCTCGGCGATCTCCTTGGCCATGAAATGCTTGTAGCCGGCCTTCTCGATCCGCGTGGCCGACAGCTGGATGCGGGTCATGGCGCGGTTCACCCGGCGGCCCTCGGCGTCGAAGATCTCGGCCCCGGCGCGGGTGATGACGGCGCGGTCGCCTTCTTCGAGATAGGTGATCTCGTCGGTCATGGGGGCAAGCGCGATGGCGTCGGAGCCGACGAACATCTCGCCCTTGCCGTGGCCGATGGCCAGCGGCGAGCCCTTGCGGGCGGCGATCATCAGGTCGTCCTCGCCGTCGAAGAGGAAACAGAGCGCGAAGGCGCCGTGCAGCCGGGCGATGGTGGCGGTGGCGGCCTCGACCGCGTTCATGCCCCTGGACATGTGCAGCTGGGTGAGGAGGGCGACGGTCTCGGTGTCGGTCTGGCTCTCGGCGGCGAAGCCCGCCTCGGACAGCTCGGCGCGCAACTCGCGGAAGTTCTCGATGATGCCGTTATGCACCACGGCGACGGGGCCGGCCTTGTGCGGATGGGCGTTGACCACCGTGGCCGCGCCATGCGTGGCCCAGCGGGTGTGGCCGATGCCGGCCTTGCCGGCCAAGGGCTCGTGCACCAGCAGATCCGACAGGTTCACCAGCTTGCCCACCGCGCGGCGGCGGTCGAGCGTGCCGTGGTTCACTGTGGCGATGCCGGCGCTGTCATAGCCGCGGTATTCCAGCCGCTTCAGAGCCTCGACCAGAAGCGGGGCCACCTCGTGATCGCCGAGAACGCCTACGATGCCGCACATGTCACTTGCCCTTTCTGGCGGCCTTGGCCGCGCGGTAGACGTCCATCAGTTTCGTGGCAAAGCCCGGCTTGTTCACCTGCCGCGCCCGTCCCAGCGCCAGCGCCTCGGCCGGCACATCCTCGGTGATGACCGAACCGGAGCCGGTCATCGCCCCGGCGCCGATCTTCACCGGGGCCACAAGCATGGTGTCGGAGCCGATGAAGACCCGGGCGCCGATCTCGGTGCGGTGCTTCGACACGCCGTCGTAGTTGCAGGTGATGGTGCCCGCGCCGATGTTGGTCGCCTCGCCGACATGGGCGTCGCCGAGATAGGTGAGGTGGCCGACCTTCACGCCCTCGTCGAGCACGGAGTTCTTGATCTCGACGAAGTTGCCGACATGCACATCCTCGGCCAGTTCGGCGCCGGGGCGCAGCCGGGCAAAGGGGCCGACGGTGGCGCCGCGGCTGACATGGCAACCCTCCAGATGGCAGAAGGCCTTGATCTCGGCGCCGGATTCGACGGTGACGCCGGGCCCGAAGACCACGTTCGGCGCGATCACCGCGTCGCGGCCGATATGGGTGTCGAGCGCGAAGAACACCGTCTCGGGCGCGGTCAGGGTCACACCGTCCTCCAGCGCTTCGGCGCGGGCGCGTTTCTGGAATTCCGCTTCGGCTTCCGCGAGTTGCGCGCGGGTGTTGATGCCCAGCGTCTCGGATTCGTCGCAGATCACCACGCCTGCCGAATGGCCTTGAGCGCGGGCCAGCTCGACGATGTCGGTCAGGTAGTATTCGCCGCTGGCATTCTTGTTGTCCACGGCGGCGACCAGATCGAAGAGAAGCTTCGCCTCGGCGCAGATCACGCCGGAATTGCAGAGGCTTATCGCCAGAACCTCATCCGTCGCATCCTTGAATTCGACGATCTTCTCCAGCGTGTCGCCCGAGGTCACCAGCCGCCCGTAGCGCCCGGGATCGCGGGCGTGGAAGCCCAGCACCACCACCGCATGCCGCGAGCGGGCGGCAAGCATCGCCTCCAGCGTCTCGGTGCGCACGAAGGGGGTGTCGCCATAGAGCACCACGGCCTCGCCCGGCACGCCGGCCAGCAGCGGCGCGGCCTGGGCCACGGCATGGGCGGTGCCCAGCTGTTCGGCCTGCACCACCACATCCACCGTCTCGTCGAAGGCGCGGGCGGCCCTGGTCACGGCCTCGGCGCCATGGCCCGCCACCACGACGATGCGGGCGGGGTCCAGCGCCTGGCCCGCGCGCATGGCATGATGCAGCAGGGGCGCGGCACCGAGAGGATGCAGCACTTTCGGCAGGTCGGAGTTCATCCGCGTGCCTTGCCCGGCGGCGAGCACGATCAGAGAAACGGAGGGGGATGCCATGGAGCCTCTTTCCTTTGCGGTCGGCCCGTTTTACCTCGGTTCCGCCGCACCGCAAGGGTGGCGGCCATCACTCTGTCTTACGGCCTGTTTCAGGAGAGCCCATGCGCACCGTTGTTTTCGACCTCGACGGCACGCTTGCCGATACCAGCGCCGACCTGATCGCCTCGGCCAATGCCTGTTTCCGGGCGCTCGGCCATGGCGACCTGCTCGACCCGCTGGAAGATGCGCTGACCGCCTTTCACGGCGGGCGGGCGATGCTGCGGCTCGGGTTCGAGCGGCTGGGGCAGGGCTGGTCGGAGGCGGAGGTGGACATCCAGTATCCGCTCCTGCTGGAGAACTACCGCTGCGCGATCGACGTGCATACCCAGCTCTATCCCGGTGCGCGCGAGGCGGTTCAGGCGCTGCGCGACGCGGGCTTTGCCACGGCGATCTGCACCAACAAGCCCGAGGCTCTGGCCGAGACGCTGTTGGGGCTGTTGGAGATCCGCCACCTCTTCGACGCGATGATCGGCGCCGACACGCTGCCGACCCGCAAGCCCGATGCCGCGCCCTATGTGGCGGCGGTGGAGCAGGCGGGGGGCACGGTGGCGCGCTCGATGCTGATCGGCGATACCGAGACCGACCGCAAGACTGGGATCTCGGCCGGGGTGCCGGTGGCGCTGGTGACCTTCGGGCCGGAGGGGCGCGGGGTGGAGCGGCTCTCGCCCGAGGCGCTGCTCGATCATTTCGACCATCTGCCGGCGCTGGCCGCGCGGCTGCTGCCCTGATGCCGGCGCTGGTGCCCGAGCTCGCGGTGAGCGACTGCGCCGCGAGCCTGCGCTTCTACCGCGATCTGCTGGGCTTCTCGGTGCGCTATGCGCGGCCCGAGGAGGGTTTTGCCTATCTGGAGCGGGAAGGCGCGGAGCTGATGCTCGACCAGATCGGGCTGGGGCGCACGTTCGACGGCGGGCATGGCCCCGAGGTGCAGCCCTTCGGCAGGGGGCTGAACCTGCAGATCGCGGTCAGCGCGGTGGCGCCGCTGCTGCAGGCTTTGGAGGGCGCGGGGATCGCCCTCCTCCTGCCGCTCGAGGAGCGCTGGTATCGGCGCGGCGCCGAGGAGGTCGGCAACCGCCAGTTCATCGTCGCCGACCCCGACGGCTACCTGCTGCGCTTCGCCGAGGATCTCGGCGCGCGGCCGGTCACGGGCGATAGAGCGGCACCGTAGAGATCGACATCTTGGCCGAGCCCTCGGTCAGTTCGCGGGCATGGACCAGATAGATCAGCGTCTGGTTCGGCTCGTCGAAGACCCGCGTCACCACCAGCGATTTCAGCACCAGCGAGCGGCCCTCGGAAAAGATCTCCTCGCCGTCGCTGCTGCGGTCGATGTCGCCCAGCGTGATCGGCCCGGTCTGGCGGCAGGCGATGGAGGCGTTCGAGGGGTCCTCGAACCAGTTGCCCTGCCGGAAACGGTCGATCAGCGAGCGGTCGAAATAGGCGATGTGGCAGGTGACGCCCTCGACCCCCGGGTCGGGGATCGCGTCGATCAGGATGTCGTTGCCGACCCAGTCGACGCCGACCTTGCCCACCACCTCGGCCACCGCCGGGCCCCCAACTGCCGAGCCCGCCATCGCCGCCGCCAGAACCGCCGCCCTCAACACCCACCGCATGCCCATACCTCCGTTGGTTTCGCGCGGAGCATGGAGCATTTCCGCCGGTCTTCCCAGTGCCCGCCGCGACGCACTTGACCCGACTCGGTGCATCGTGCAGCTTATTGAACAACTGTTCAATAAAAGGCCGGACCATGTTCGCAGCAACGACCTTCGATCTGGGCGAGGATATCGGCGCGCTGCGCGACACCGTGTGGTCCTGGGCCGAGGCCCGCGTCAGGCCGCAGGCGGCGGCGATCGACAGGGCCAACGTCTTTCCGGCGGACCTCTGGCGCGAGATGGGCGAGCTCGGGCTTCTGGGCATCACCGTGCCCGAGGCTTTCGGCGGGGCCGACATGGGCTATCTCGCCCATACCGTCGCGGTGGAGGAGATCGCCCGCGTCTCGGCCTCGGTCGCGCTGTCCTATGGCGCGCATTCCAACCTCTGCGTGAACCAGATCGTGCTGAACGGCTCCGAGGCGCAGAAGGCCCGCTACCTGCCGCGCCTCGTTTCCGGCGAGCATGTCGGCGCGCTGGCCATGTCGGAGGCGGGGGCGGGATCGGACGTGGTGTCGATGAAACTGCGCGCCGAGAAGCGCAACGGGCATTACCGGCTGTCGGGCACGAAATACTGGATCACCAACGGGCCGGATGCCGATGTGCTGGTGGTCTATGCCAAGACCGACCCCGAGGCGGGCTCCAAGGGCATCACCGCCTTCCTGATCGAGAAGGGCATGGCGGGCTTTTCCACCGGCCCGCATTTCGACAAGCTCGGCATGCGCGGCTCCAACACCGGCGAGCTGATCTTCGACGGCTGCGAGGTGCCCTTCGAGAACGTGCTGGGCGAGGAGGGGCGGGGCACCCGCGTGCTGATGTCGGGGCTCGACTACGAGCGCGTGGTGCTCTCGGGCATCGGCACCGGCATCCTTGCCGCCTGTCTCGACGAGGTGTTGCCCTATCTGCAGGGGCGCGAGCAGTTCGGCCAGCCGATCGGGTCGTTCCAGCTGATGCAGGCCAAGCTCGCCGACATGTTCGTGGCGCTGAACACGGCGCGGGCCTACACCTACGAGGTGGCGCGGGCCTGCGACAAGGGCACGGTCACCCGCGCCGATGCCGCGGCCTGCGTGCTCTATGCCTCGGAACAGGCGATGGTGCAGGCGCATCAGGCGGTGCAGGCCTTCGGCGGGGCAGGGTATCTCGCCGATGCGCCGGTGGCCCGGCTGTTCCGCGACGCCAAGCTGATGGAGATCGGCGCCGGCACCTCGGAAATCCGCCGCATGCTGATCGGCCGCGAACTGATGGCGGGGCGCTGATGGATCTCGTCAGCCTCGGCCGGCCCAACATCCTGCACGAGCATCTGGCCTGGCTGGTCGGGCCGCTGGAATGGCTGGCGGCGGGCATCCTGCTCGCCGCGATCCTGATCCTGCTGGTCGGAACGGGCCGCTTCGTCTTTGGCGGCGTGCGGGCGGAGCTGACGCGGCAGAGGTCGCTGCGGGTCTCGCGCACCAATGCCGAGCGGGTGGAGCTGGGGCGCTACATCCTCGCCGCGCTCGAGCTCTTCATCGTCGCCGACCTGATCCACACCGCCCTGTCGCAGGAGCTGGGCGATCTTCTCTATCTCGGCTTTCTGGTGCTGATCCGCTCGGCCATTTCCTATTTCCTCGACCGCGAGCTTCTGTCGCTGAAGAAGGATGCCGAGGAATGACGCGGCTCCCGCACCCTGGGGGCTGCCGGCCCGGATCGCCCGGACCGGCAGCGGCAGGCTCAGAACTTGTAGACGTAGGCGAAGCCGAAGATGACCGGGTCGATCTCCACCGTGCCCAGATCGGCGCCGTCGAGGCTCACGTCGGTGTCGATGTCGGCCCAGCGCACATCGGTGCGGATCGAGCCGTGCTCGTCGAGCTTGTAGTCAACGCCCGCATGCAGCGCGACGCCCCAGCTGTCGTCCAGCTTCAGATCGCCGCCGGCCAGCGCGCCTTCGGTGTCCTCGCTGAAGAAGGCGGTGTAGTTCAGGCCCGCGCCGAGGAAGGGCGTGAAGGCGCTGCCATTGGTAAAGTGATACTGGATCGAGACCACCGGCGGCAGATGCTTGGTGGTGCCGACCCGGCCCAGCCCGTCGATCTCGATGGCATGGCTGAAGGGGGTGGCGGCCAGCACCTCGATGCCGATGTTGTCGCGGATGAAATATTCGAAGGTGAAGGTCGGGCGGGCGCCGTCGCCCACGGACACATCCAGCGTGCCGCCGCCGAGGCTGCCGTTGTCGGATTTCGGTGCGACCTGATGGAAGCCGATCCCCAGCGTCATGTCGCCCTGCGACTGGGCGAAGGCGGGAGCGGCGAGAAGGGCGAGGGCGGTGGCCGCGAGGGCCGAACGGTTCAGGGTCATGGTCTTGCTTTCAGGTTGCGAACGAGGCGGACCATCGCGGCGCCCCGCCGCGGATTCCTTGACCTGCATCAACCGAATGTCGGCTACCGGCCGGGGAGGCCCGCGATGACCCCAAATCCCCGCCTCCGGGCGAAGATGTCGCAGGGCATGCCATGGCATGCGGCGGCATCCCGTCTTCCGGAGCGCGCCGCATGAAGCTCGTTTCCCGCCTCCTCCCCGGCTCCGAGTCGTTTCGGGCCAACCGCGCCGCGCATCTCGCGCTGCTCGACGGCATCGCCGAGGCCGCCGCCCTCGCCGCCGCCGGGGGTGGCGCGCAGGCGCAGGCCCGCCACGCCGCCCGCGGCAAGCTGCCGCCGCGCGAGCGGGTGGCGGCGCTGCTCGACCCGGGCTCGCCCTTCCTCGAGATCGGCGCGCTGGCCGCGCATGGCCTCTACGACGGCGCGGCCCCCGCCGCCGGGCTGATCGCCGGGGTGGGGCAGGTGGAGGGCCGCGATGTCATGGTGCTCTGCAACGATGCCACGGTGAAGGGCGGCACCTACTACCCGATGACGGTGAAGAAGCACCTGCGCGCGCAGGAGATCGCCGAGGCCTGCGCGCTGCCCTGCGTCTATCTGGTGGATTCCGGCGGGGCCAACCTGCCCAATCAGGACGAGGTCTTCCCCGACCGCGACCATTTCGGCCGGATCTTCTACAATCAGGCGCAGATGTCGGCCAAGGGCATCCCGCAGATCGCCGTGGTCATGGGCTCCTGCACCGCGGGCGGCGCCTATGTGCCGGCGATGTCGGACGTGACCATCATCGTCAAGGAGCAGGGCACCATCTTCCTCGCCGGCCCGCCCTTGGTGAAGGCCGCCACGGGCGAGGTGGTCAGCGCCGAGGACTTGGGCGGCGGCGATGTGCACACGCGGCTCTCCGGCGTCGCCGACTATCTCGCCGAGGATGACGCCCATGCCCTCGCCCTCGCGCGCCGCGCCCTGCGCCACCTGAACCGCGCGACCCCCGCGACCGTGCAGTGGCAGGCCCCCGAAGACCCGGCCTATGACCCCGAGGAGATCCTCGGCGCCGTCCCCGCCGACCTGCGCACCCCCTATGACGTGCGCGAGGTGATCGCCCGGCTCGTCGATGGCTCGCGCTTCGACGAGTTCAAGGCCCGCTACGGCGAGACCCTCGTCGCCGGCTTCGCCCATGTCATGGGCTGCCCGGTCGGCCTCGTCGCCAACAATGGCGTGCTCTTCTCCGAGGCCGCGATCAAGGCCGCGCATTTCATCGAGCTCTGCTCGCAGCGCAGCATCCCGCTCGTGTTCCTGCAGAACATCACCGGCTTCATGGTCGGTCGCCGCTACGAGACCGAAGGCATCGCCCGCCACGGCGCCAAGATGGTGACGGCGGTGGCCACCACCTCCGTCCCCAAGATCACCATGCTGATCGGCGGCAGCTTCGGCGCGGGCAACTACGGCATGGCCGGACGCGCCTTCTCGCCGCGCTTCCTCTGGTCCTGGCCCAATGCCCGGATCTCGGTGATGGGCGGCGAGCAGGCGGCAGGCGTGCTCGCCACGGTGCGCCGCGACGGGATCGAGCGGACGGGCGGCACTTGGTCGCCCGAGGAGGAGGCGGCCTTCAAGCGCCCCACGATCGAGATGTTCGACCGCCAGAGCCACCCGCTCCACGCCACCGCCCGGCTCTGGGACGACGGCATCCTCGATCCGCGCAAGAGCCGCGCCACCCTCGCCCTGTCGCTGAAGGCCGCCCTCAACGCCCCCATCGAGCCGACCCGCTTCGGCCTGTTCCGGATGTGACGCCCGTGACCCGCATCCCCTTCATCTTGGCAAAAATATCCTCGGGAGGTCCGGAGGGCAGACAGCCCTCCGGGGCCAGCCAGAGCCGCGAGGCCGCATGTTCCGCACGCTCCTGATCGCCAACCGCGGCGAGATCGCCTGCCGCATCATCGCCACCTGCCGCCGCCTCGGCGTGGCGACCGTGGCAGTCCATTCCGACGCCGATGCCACGGCCCGCCATGTGGCGCTTGCCGACCGGGCGATCCGCATCGGCGGCCCGGCCCCCGCCGACTCCTATCTGCGCGGCGAGGCGATCATCGCCGCGGCGCTCGAAGCCGGGGCCGAGGCGATCCACCCGGGCTACGGCTTCCTCTCCGAGAACCCGGAATTCGTCGACCGGGTCACCGCGGCGGGGCTCATCTTCGTCGGCCCCTCCGCCGCCGCGATCCGGGCCATGGGGCTGAAGGATGCCGCCAAGGCGCTGATGGCCGAAGCCGGGGTGCCGGTGGTCCCGGGCTATCACGGTGCCGACCAAGAGGACGACCGTCTGGCCGAGGCCGCGGCGGCCATCGGCTATCCGGTGCTGATCAAGGCGGTGGCGGGCGGCGGCGGCAAGGGGATGCGGCGGGTGGAGCGCCCGGGCGAGTTCGCGGCGGCCCTCGCCTCCGCCCGGGCCGAGGCGCTGGGCGCTTTCGGCAATGCCGCCGTGCTGATCGAGAAATGGATCGACTGCCCGCGCCATATCGAGATGCAGATCTTCGGCGATGGCGCCGAGGCCGTGCATCTCTTCGAGCGCGACTGCTCGCTGCAGCGCCGCCATCAGAAGGTGATTGAGGAGGCCCCGGCCCCCGGCATGACGCCCGAGATGCGCGCGGCGATGGGCGAGGCGGCGGTGCGCGCCGCCCGCGCCATCGGCTACAGCGGCGCGGGAACGGTGGAGTTCATCGTCGACGGCTCCGAGGGCCTGCGCCCCGACCGCTTCTGGTTCATGGAGATGAACACCCGCCTGCAGGTCGAGCATCCGGTGACCGAGGCGATCACCGGCGTCGATCTGGTGGAGTGGCAGCTGCGCGTCGCCTCGGGCGAGCCGCTGCCGCTGCGGCAGGACCAGCTCTCCATCACCGGCCATGCCGTCGAGGCCCGGCTCTATGCCGAGGACGTGCCCGCGGGCTTCCTGCCGGCCACCGGAAGGCTCGACCACCTGCGCTTCCCGGAGGGCGCGCGGGCCGATACCGGGGTGGCGGCGGGCGACACGATCAGCCCGTGGTACGACCCGATGATCGCCAAGATCGTCACCCATGGCCCGACCCGCGCCGTGGCGCTGAACCGCCTCGCCGTCGCGCTGGACGAGACCGAGGTGGCGGGAACCGTCACCAACCTCGGCTTCCTCGCCGCCCTCGCGCGGCACGAGGGCTTTGCGCGCGGCGAGGTCGACACCGGCCTGATCGCCCGCGACATCGACAGGCTGGCCGCGAGCCCCGCGCTCCCGCCCGGGATCCTCGCCGCCGCCCTGCTGACCGCCGCGCTGGGCCACAAGGTCCCGGCGTTGCAGGGCTTCACCCTCTGGCAGCCGTTGCGCCACCGGGTGACGCTGCTGTTGGGGGCCGAGTTGCATACCGCCCATCTCCGCCTCACCGCGCCGGGGCGGGCGCTGGTCGAGCTCGGCGGAACCGAACTCTCTGCCCACCTCACCCCCGAAGGCTGGGCGGTGGAGGGCCATCCCGCGCCGAAGGTGCTGCGCCACGGCGCGCATATCGACGTCTTCGCCCGGCGGCTCGGGACCTTCCGCTTCACGCTGCCCGATCCTCTGGCCCGCGACACTGCTGCGGCGGGGCAGGGCGGGCTGACGCTCTCGCCGATGCCGGGGCTGGTGCGCGCGGTCGCGGTGGTGGCAGGGCAGGCGGTGGCGGCGGGCGACCGGCTGGCGGTGCTCGAGGCGATGAAGATGGAGCATGTGCTGACCGCCGCCCGCGACGGCGTGGTGGCCGAGGTGCTGGTGGCGGCGGGCGATCAGGTGGAGGCCGGGGCGGCGCTGATCCGGCTGGAGGAGGCCGATGGCTGAGTTCGTCGAGATCGTCGAGGTCGGCCCGCGCGACGGGCTGCAGAACGAAAAGCGTCCCGTGCCCGCCGCCGAGAAGATCGCGCTGGTCGATCTCCTGTCGCAGGTCGGCTTCCGCCGGATCGAGGTGACGAGCTTCGTCAGCCCGACATGGGTGCCGCAACTCGCCGATGCCGCCGAGGTCATGGCCGGGATCGCCCGCCGCCCCGGCACGCGCTGGTCGGTGCTGGCGCCGAACCTGCGCGGCTACCACGCCGCGCGCGCCGCCGGGGCGGATGAGGTGGCGGTCTTCGTCTCGGCTTCCGAAGGCTTCTCCCGCGCCAATCTCAACGCTTCCGTGGCCGAAAGCCTCGCCCGGCTCGCCCCCCTCGCCGAGGCCGCGCGGGAGGATGCGATGCCGCTCCGGGGCTATATTTCCATGGTGGTCGACTGCCCCTTCGACGGCCCGACCGATCCCGCCGCCGTCGCCCGGGTCGCCGCCGCGCTCCGCGACCTAGGTTGCCACGAGATCGCGCTGGGCGATACCTTGGGTCGCGCCACGCCCGAGAGCTTTGCGCGGATGCTGGCGGCGGTGACTGGCGAACTGCCGGTGACCCGCCTCGCCGTGCATTGCCACGACACCGCGGGCCGCGCGCTGGAGGTGATCGACGCCGCGCTGGAGCACGGCGTGCGGGTGGTGGATGCGGCGGTCGGCGGCCTCGGCGGCTGCCCCTATGCGCCGGGGGCGGCGGGCAATGTGGCGACCGAGGCGGTGGCGGCGCATGTCGCGCGGGGCGGCTATGCCACCGGGCTCGATGCGGCGCGGCTGGCCGAGGCGGCGGCTCTGGCGCAGCGGCTGCGGACCGGGTGACAGCGAGACTTCAGAGGCGCGGGAGGGATGCGATGTTCGAGACGATCAGGCTGACGACGGATCCGCGCGGGGTGGCGAGCCTGACGCTGGCGCGGCCCGAGAAACACAACGCCCTCTCGGCGCAGATGATCGCCGAGCTGACCGAGGCGACGGAGACACTTGGTGCCGATCCTGCGGTGCGCGTCGTCCTGCTCGAGGCCGAGGGCGAGAGCTTCTGCGCCGGTGGCGATCTCGGCTGGATGCGGGCGCAAATGCAGGCCGACGCCCCGACCCGCGCTGCCGAGGCGCAGAAGCTCGCGCTGATGCTGCGCGCCCTGAACGAACTCCCGAAGCCGCTGATCGCCCGGGTGCAGGGGCAGGCCTTCGGCGGCGGGCTCGGGCTGATCTCGGTCTGCGATCTGGCGCTGGGGGCCAGTTCGGCGCGCTTCGGGCTGACCGAGGTGCGGCTGGGGCTGATCCCCGCCACCATCGCACCCTATGTTCTCGCCCGGATCGGCGAGGCGATGGCGCGGCGCATCGCGCTTTCGGGGCGGCTCTTTGAGGCGGAAGAGGCGATGCGGCTCGGCTTCCTCTCCCGCGTGCTGCCGCCCGACGAGCTTGCGGCGGCGGTCGAGGCCGAGATCACCCCCTTCCTTGCCGCCGCCCCCGGGGCGGTGGCCGAGACCAAGGCGCTCCTGCGCCGGCTCGCCCTCGCCCCCGGGGCCGAGACCGTCGAGACCACCGGCGCCGCCCTTGTCCGGCGCTGGGAAAGCGCCGAGGCCGCCGAGGGAGTCGCGGCCTTCTTCGCGCGCCGCCGACCCGGCTGGAGCGGCTGAGCCCGACTCGCCCGGTTTGCAATTCCGCTCTGCCTGCGGCGCATTGCTGCAACTGCGAAATTTCAGTTCACCATTGCATACCAATGCGATAACAGCGCGTGGCGCAGCGGTGTTTTGTCGCGACCTTCGGTTGACCCCGGCGGGGGCGAGGAGTAAACGGTGCGCAGCACGTGATCGCCTGCGCCCCCCTGTCCGGTGGCCAGCCGCCAGCCGAAGGAGCCGCTCATGGACGATCTTCTCCGAGAGTTTCTTCCCATCCTCATCCTGACGGGACTGGCAGGCGGGCTCGGCCTCGTCCTGATGCTCTCCGCGATCATCCTCGCGGTGCGCAACCCGGACCCGGAAAAGGTCTCGGCCTACGAATGCGGCTTCAACGCCTTCGACGACGCCCGGATGAAGTTCGAGGTGCGCTTCTATCTCGTCTCGATCCTGTTCATCATCTTCGATCTGGAAGTGGCCTTCCTCTTCCCCTGGGCGGTGGCCTTCGGCGAGATCTCGATGACCGGCTTCTGGGCGATGATGGCCTTCCTCGGGGTGCTGACGGTGGGCTTTGCCTATGAATGGAAGAAGGGTGCGCTGGAATGGCAATGATGGCGGGCGCCAACACGGCGGGGGTCGATCGCGACCACGCGACCGCGAGCCTCAACCGTGAGCTGCAGGACAAGGGCTTCCTGCTGACCACGACCGAGGATCTGATCAACTGGGCGCGCACCGGCTCGCTGCACTGGATGACCTTCGGTCTGGCCTGCTGCGCGGTCGAGATGATGCATACCTCGATGCCGCGCTACGACGTGGAACGCTTCGGCGTGGCGCCGCGCGCCTCGCCGCGCCAGTCCGACGTGATGATCGTCGCGGGCACGCTGACCAACAAGATGGCCCCGGCGCTGCGCAAGGTCTATGACCAGATGCCCGAGCCGCGCTACGTGATCTCGATGGGCTCCTGCGCCAATGGCGGGGGCTACTATCACTACAGCTATTCCGTGGTGCGCGGCTGCGACCGGATCGTGCCGGTCGACATCTACGTCCCGGGCTGCCCGCCCACGGCCGAGGCGCTGCTCTACGGCATCCTGCAGTTGCAGCGGAAGATCCGCCGCACCGGCACCATCACCCGCTGAAGGAGGCGCGCATGTCCGACGCCCTGAAGGAACTCGCCGCCCATATCGAACTGCGCCAGCCGCAGGCGGTGCTCTCCTCGCGCATCGCCTTCGACGAGCTGTCGCTCGAGGTGCCCGCGGCCCATCTGGTCTCGCTGGTGGAATTCCTCAAGTCCGACGGCACCTGCCGCTTCTCCAGCCTCGTCGACATCACCGCGATCGACCATCCCGAACGCCCGGCGCGCTTCGTGGTGGTCTATCACTTCCTGTCGATGTACCAGAACCAGCGCATCCGCCTGCGGGTCAATCTGCGCGAGGACGAGATGATGCCCTCGCTGTCCGGCGTGCATCCCGCGGCCAACTGGTTCGAGCGCGAGGTGTTCGACATGTTCGGCATCCTCTTCACCGGCCATCCCGACCTGCGCCGCATCCTGACCGACTACGGTTTCCGCGGCCATCCGCTGCGCAAGGATTTCCCGACCACCGGCTACACCGAGGTGCGCTACGACGAGGTCGAGAAGCGCGTGGTCTACGAGCCGGTGAGCCTGGTGCAGGAGTACCGGCAGTTCGACTTCATGTCGCCCTGGGAAGGGGCCAGCTACATCCTGCCCGGCGACGACAAGGCGAAGGCGTGACCGCATGACCCTGCCGCTGCCACAGCCCACCGATGCCCACCTGCTCCGCGCAGGCAAATGCGAGGGTCTCGCCTGATGGACACCCAGTTCGACGCCGCCCAGACGGGCGAGCAGAAGATCCGCAACTTCAACATCAACTTCGGCCCGCAGCACCCTGCGGCGCACGGGGTGCTGCGTCTGGTGCTGGAGCTGGACGGCGAGATCGTGGAACGCTGCGATCCGCATATCGGGCTTCTGCACCGCGGCACCGAAAAGCTGATGGAAAGCCGGACCTACCTGCAGAACCTGCCGTATTTCGACCGGCTGGACTATGTGGCGCCGATGAACCAGGAACATGCCTGGTGCCTCGCGATCGAGCGGCTGACCGGCACCGTCGTGCCGCGCCGCGCCAGCCTGATCCGGGTGCTCTTCTCCGAAATCGGCCGCATCCTGAACCACCTGATGAACGTCACCACGCAGGCGATGGACGTCGGCGCGCTGACCCCGCCGCTCTGGGGCTTCACGGCCCGCGAAGAGCTGATGGTGTTCTACGAACGCGCCTCGGGCGCCCGCCTGCACGCGGCCTATTTCCGCCCGGGCGGGGTGCATCAGGATCTCACGCCCAAGCTGATCGACGACATCGACACCTGGTGCGAGACCTTCCCGACGCTCCTCGACAACATCGAGGGGCTGCTGAACGAGAACCGCATCTTCAAGCAGCGCAATGCCGACATCGGCGTGATCACCGAGAAGGACATCCTCGACTGGGGCTTCTCCGGCGTCATGGTGCGCGGCTCGGGCCTGCCCTGGGATCTGCGGCGCTCGCAGCCCTACGAGTGCTATTCGGAGCTCGATTTCCAGATTCCGGTCGGCAAGAACGGCGACTGCTACGACCGCTACCTCTGCCGCATGGCCGAGATGCGCGAGTCGCTCAAGATCATGAAGCAGGTCATCGCCAAGCTGCGGGTAGAGCCCGGTGACGTGCTGGCGCGGGGCAAGATCACGCCGCCGCCGCGTGGCGAGATGAAGACCTCGATGGAAGCGCTGATCCATCACTTCAAGCTCTACACCGAAGGCTTCCACGTTCCGGCGGGCGAGGTCTATGCCGCGGTCGAGGCGCCCAAGGGCGAATTCGGCGTCTATCTGGTTGCCGATGGCACCAACAAGCCCTACCGCGCCAAGATCCGCGCACCGGGCTTCCTGCACCTTCAGGCCATGGACTACATTTCCAAGGGCCACCAGCTTGCCGACGTCGCGGCCATCATCGGCACGCTCGACATCGTGTTCGGGGAGATCGACCGCTAATGCTTCGCCGTCTGCATCAAGACCAGCCCGCCAGTTTCGCCTTCACCCCGGCGAACCTCGAATGGGCCGAGGGTCAGATCTCGAAATACCCCGAGGGCCGTCAGGCCTCGGCCATCATCCCGCTCTTGTGGCGCGCCCAGGAGCAGGAGGGTTGGCTGACCCGCAAGGCGATCGAGACCGTCGCCGACATGCTCGGCATGGCCTATATCCGCGCGCTGGAAGTGGCGACCTTCTACTTCATGTTCCAGCTCCAGCCGGTCGGCACGGTGGCGCATGTCCAGATCTGCGGCACCACCTCCTGCATGATCTGCGGCGCCGAGGATCTGATCCGCATCTGCAAGGAAAAGATCGCGCCGAAGGCGCATCAGCTCTCGGCGGATGGCAAGTTTTCCTGGGAAGAGGTCGAATGCCTCGGGGCCTGCGCCAACGCGCCGATGGCCCAGATCGGCAAGGACTATTACGAGGATCTCACCGCCGAGGTGCTCTCGAACCTGATCGACCGCTTCTCGGCGGGCGAGGTTCCGGTGCCCGGCCCGCAGAACGGCCGCTACGCCTCCGAGCCGCTGTCGGGGCTGACCAGCCTCGAGTCCCACGCCGAGGGCCGTCACCGCTACAACGCCTCGGTGCAGCTGGCGACCGACATCGGCGACACGGTGAAGCGGATCGACGGCACCGAAGTGCCGATCCTCACCCCCTGGCGCAAGCCAGCGGTGCATGAGGCGGTCGGCGCGGCGCAGGAGCCGACCCCCGGCGCGGGCGAGACGATCGACAAGACCGGCATCTCCGTGCAGGAGGCCGAGGCCGTGAAGAAGGGCCGTCCGGAGTCCGAGGGTGTGGCGACCGGCGGCACGGCCACGGCGGAGCCCGGCGCTCCGACCGCCGACGACGCGCCGAAGGACGACTGATGAAAGGCTCCCCCGACCCCGAGCGGCATCTGGCAGACCAGGCGCGGCTCGTGGCCATCGTGCTGGTAGCGACGATGGTCCTGTGGATGGGGGCGCAATGGCTGGGAAGCGTGCTGGGCTGGGAAGCCCGCTATGTTTTCCTCTTCGATCTGGCCGCGCTGGCCGGGTTCATATGGGCGCTGGTGGTAACCTGGCGGATCTGGCGCAGACGCCAGGGCAAATGAGGACGACGCGATGCTGAAAGATCAGGACCGGATCTTCACGAACCTCTACGGGATGCATGACCGCAGCCTGAAGGGCGCTCTGGCGCGCGGGCATTGGGACGGCACGGCGAACCTTCTGGCGCTCGGGCGTGACAAGCTGATCGACATGGTGAAGGCCTCGGGCCTGCGCGGTCGCGGCGGCGCGGGTTTCCCGACCGGTCTGAAGTGGTCCTTCATGCCCAAGCAGTCGGATGGCCGTCCCTCCTATCTGGTGGTGAACGCCGACGAGTCCGAGCCGGGCACCTGCAAGGACCGCGAGATCATGCGCCACGACCCGCATACGCTGGTCGAAGGCTGCCTGATCGCTGGTTTCGCGATGAACGCGGTGGCGGGCTACATCTACATCCGCGGCGAATACATCCGCGAGCGCGAGGCGCTGCAGCGCGCCATCGACGAGGCCTATGACGCCGGCTATCTCGGCAAGAACGCCTGCGGCTCGGGCTACGACTACGATCTCTACCTGCACCACGGCGCCGGCGCCTATATCTGCGGCGAGGAAACCGCGCTCCTGGAAAGCCTCGAAGGCAAGAAGGGCATGCCGCGGATGAAGCCGCCGTTCCCGGCGGGGGCGGGGCTCTACGGCTGCCCGACCACGGTGAACAACGTCGAATCCATCGCCGTCGTCCCGACCATCCTGCGCCGCGGACCGGAATGGTTCGCAGGCTTCGGCCGCCCGAACAACGCCGGCACCAAGCTCTTCGGCATCTCGGGCCATGTGAACAACCCCTGCGTGGTCGAAGAGGCCATGTCGATCTCGCTGCGCGAGCTGCTCGACCGCCATTGCGGCGGCGTGCGCGGCGGCTGGAAGAACATCAAGGCGGTGATCCCCGGCGGCTCCTCCGTGCCGATGCTGAACGCGGCGCAATGCGAGGATGCGATCATGGATTTCGACTGGCTGCGCGAGCAGAAGTCGGGTCTGGGCACCGCGGCCGTCATCGTGATGGACCAGTCGACCGATGTCATCAAGGCGATCTGGCGGCTGTCGAAGTTCTACAAGCACGAAAGCTGCGGCCAGTGCACCCCCTGCCGCGAAGGCACCGGCTGGATGATGCGCGTCATGGACCGGCTGGTGAAGGGCGAGGCGGAGGTCGAGGAGATCGACATGCTGCTGAGCGTCACGAAGCAGGTCGAAGGCCACACCATCTGCGCCTTGGGCGATGCGGCGGCCTGGCCGATCCAGGGTCTCGTCCGGCATTTCCGCGAGGAGATCGAGGACCGCATCAAGGCCAAGCGGACCGGGCGCATGGGCGCCATGGCGGCGGAGTAAGCAGGGTGCGGGCAGCGGTCCTCTTCGGTCTGGTCGGGGCGGGGGCTCTCGCGGCCTGCGGCGCACCGCAGGCGGGCGGGCCCGTTGCTGCCGCGCAGCTGCCGGTCACGGTCGAGGGCGTGGCCTATCGCGCCGACCTGCGTCCGGGCATCCCCGGCGAGATGCTGACCCCGGGCGGCGCCCGCCGCACCTCGGGCCTCTCCGTGGCTGTCACCCGCGAGGGCCAGCCGCTGCACTACAGCGACGGCGCGCCTGCCAAGAAGGCCGCCGAGGCCGCCTGCCTCTCGGGCGGTCACCGTTTCAACCCCTCGGCCATCGGCCGCGTCACCGGCGCGGGCGTGTGGACCTTCGCGGGGGCCTGCGCATGAGCGGCGCAGCCTGTCAGAACAACCTGCCGCCGGGCACGCTCCCGGCTGCGATCATCTCGGCGGAGTAAGCTGATGAGCACCCTCAAGAAAATCATCATCGACGGCGTCGAGGTCGAGGTGGATGCCGCGATGACGCTGATCCAGGCCTGCGAGCAGGCCGGGATCGAGATCCCGCGCTTCTGCTACCACGAGCGGCTGACCATCGCCGGCAACTGCCGCATGTGTCTGGTCGAGGTCGTGGGCGGCCCGCCGAAACCCACCGCCTCCTGCGCCATGCAGGTGCGCGACCTGCGCCCCGGCCCGAACGGCGAGCCGCCGGTGGTCAAGACCAACTCGCCCATGGTGAAGAAGGCCCGCGAGGGGGTGATGGAGTTCCTGCTCATCAACCACCCGCTCGACTGCCCGATCTGCGATCAGGGCGGCGAATGCGACCTGCAGGATCAGGCGATGGCCTACGGCGTCGATTTCAGCCGCTACCGCGAGCCGAAGCGCGCCACCGACAACCTGAACCTCGGCCCGCTGGTCGCCACCCAGATGACGCGCTGCATCTCCTGCACCCGCTGCGTCCGCTTCACCACCGAGGTGGCGGGCATCACCCAGATGGGCCAGACCGGCCGCGGCGAGGACAGCGAGATCACCAGCTACCTCAACGAGACGCTGGACTCGAACCTGCAGGGCAACATCATCGACCTCTGCCCGGTCGGCGCGCTGACCTCCAAACCCTATGCCTTCACCGCCCGCCCGTGGGAGCTGACCAAGACCGAGACCATCGACGTGATGGACGCGCTCGGCTCCAACATCCGCGTCGACACCAAGGGCCGCGAAGTGATGCGCATCCTGCCGCGCAACCATGACGGCGTGAACGAGGAGTGGATCAGCGACAAGACCCGCTTCGTCTGGGATGGCCTGCGCCGCCAGCGGCTCGACACGCCCTATATCCGCGAGAACGGTCGCCTGCGCAAAGCCGGCTGGGGCGAGGCTCTGGCAGTCGCCGCCCGTGCCATGCAGGGCCGCAAGGTCGCCGGTCTGGTCGGCGATCTCGCCCCGGTGGAAGCGGCCTTCGCGCTGAAGCAGTTGATCGAGGGCATGGGTGGCCGCGTCGAATCCCGCACCGACGGTGCGCGGCTTCCGGCGGGCAACCGCGCGGCCTATGTCGGCAGCGCCACCATCGAGGACATCGACACCGCAGGCCACATCCTGCTGATCGGCACCAACCCGCGTCTCGAGGCGGCAGTGCTCAATGCCCGCATCCGCAAGGCCTGGCTGAACGGCGCGACCGTCGGCCTGATCGGTGCCGCGGCGGATCTGACCTATGACTACACCCATTACGGCACCGACCGCGCGACGCTGGTGCGTCTCGCCTCCGAGCCGGTGAACCCGGATGTCAAAGGTCCGGGCGTGGTGATCGTGGGGCAGGGCGCCCTGACCGAAGCTGACGGCGAGGCGGTTCTGGCGCAGGCGATGACCTTCGCCTCGGCCTATGGCGCCAAGCTTCTGGTGCTGCATTCCGCCGCCTCGCGCGTCGGCGCGCTCGACATCGGCGCCGTGACCGAGGGCGGGCTCAGTGCCGCGCTCGACGGGGCCGAGGTGGTCTACAACCTCGGCGCCGACGAGGTGGAGATCGCGGCGGGTGCCTTCGTGATCTATCAGGGCAGCCACGGCGACCGGGGCGCGCATCGTGCCGACCTGATCCTGCCGGGCGCCGCCTATACCGAGGAAAACGGCCTCTTCGTCAACACCGAGGGCCGCCCGCAACTGGCGTTCCGCGCCGGCACCCCCCCGGGCGAGGCGAAGGAGAACTGGGCGATCCTGCGCGCGCTCTCGGCCGAGCTTGGCGCCACGCTGCCCTTCGACAGCCTCGCCGCGCTCCGTCAGACACTGGTCAAGGCCGTGCCGCATCTGGGTCGGATCGACGAGGTGCCGGCGAACGAGGGCCCGGCGCTGGAGTTGCGCGACCCGGGGCAGGCTGATTTCCGGCCCGCGATCCGCGACTACTATCTGACCAACCCGATTGCCCGCGCCTCCGCGTTGATGGGCGAGCTTTCGGCCAATGCGGCAGAGCGGGCGAAAGCCTCGCTCGCCGCCGAGTGACGACATGAAGCAGCCGGTCGCCCTCGCACCTCTCGGACTCGCTCTGGCGGGGCTGATGGGCTGCGCGGGCGAGGCGGAGGTGACGCGCGCCGACACGCCGCCGGTCTACAACGGCATCGAGACGCTGCTGCTCGACGGCGATCTGGTGAACTTCCGGGTCGAGATGACCGGCGGGCGCGGCATTCCGGATGTGGATGCCTATGCCCGCTGTGCGGCGGCGCAATATGCGCTGATCCGGGGCTTCGGTTTCGCCCGCCATCTGCGGACGAATGTCGCAGAAGAGGGTGGCATTTGGCGCGGCGATGCGGTTTACACCATCTCGTCCGCGCTGCCCCGCGGGCTGAAGACAATCGACGCCGAAGTGACGGTGCGCGATTGCGGCGAACAGGGAATACCGACGATATGAGCGGCTTGAGGGACACGAGGCATCATGGCTGATTTTCTGCAAACCGGGCTGGGGATCACGTTGCTGATGGCGGCGCAGGGTCTGCTGGTCATCGCCTTCGTGATGATCTCGCTGCTGTTCCTCGTCTATGGCGACCGCAAGATCTGGGCCGCCGTGCAGATGCGGCGCGGCCCCAACGTCGTGGGCGCCTTCGGCCTGCTGCAGACCGTGGCCGACGCCGCGAAATACGTCTTCAAGGAAGTCGTCGTCCCCGCCGGCGTCGATCGTCCGGTGTTCTTCCTCGCCCCCTTGGTCAGCTTCGTCCTGGCCATCCTCGCCTGGGCGGTGATCCCGTTCTCGGATGGCTGGGTGCTGTCGAACATCAACGTGGCCATCCTCTTCGTCTTCGCCACCTCCTCGCTCGAGGTCTACGGCGTCATCATGGGCGGCTGGGCCTCGAACTCGAAATATCCCTTCCTCGGTTCGCTGCGTTCCGCGGCACAGATGATCTCCTACGAGGTCAGCCTCGGTCTCATCATCATCGGCATCATCATCTCGACCGGCTCGATGAACTTCAGCCATATCGTCGATGCGCAGCGCGGTGACTTCGGCCTGTTCAACTGGTATTGGCTACCGCACCTGCCGATGGTGGCGCTGTTCTTCATCTCGGCCCTGGCCGAGACGAACCGCCCGCCGTTCGACCTGCCCGAAGCCGAATCCGAACTCGTCGCCGGCTTCCAGGTCGAGTATTCCTCGACGCCGTTCCTTCTCTTCATGGCCGGCGAATACATCGCCATCTTCCTGATGTGCGCGCTGATGAGCCTTCTGTTCTTCGGCGGCTGGCTCTCGCCCATCCCGGGGCTGCCCGACGGCGCCTTCTGGATGGTGCTGAAGATGGCGTTCTTCTTCTTCCTCTTCGCGATGGTGAAGGCCATCGTGCCGCGCTACCGCTACGACCAGCTGATGCGGATCGGCTGGAAGGTCTTCCTGCCGATGAGCCTCGGCTGGGTCGTGCTGGTGGCGTTCCTTGCGAAATTCGAAGTGTTCGGCGGCTTCTGGGCCCGCTGGGCGATTGGAGGCTGAGATGGGTCCGGCACGCACGATCGACTACACACGGGCTGCGAAATATTTCCTCCTGTTCGACTTCTTCAAGGGCTTCGGCCTCGGGCTGAAGTACTTCTTCGCTCCGAAGGAGACGATCAACTACCCGCACGAAAAGGGCCCGCTCTCCCCGCGCTTCCGCGGCGAACATGCGCTGCGCCGCTATCCCAACGGGGAAGAGCGCTGCATCGCCTGCAAGCTCTGCGAAGCCGTCTGCCCGGCGCAGGCCATCACCATCGACGCCGAACCGCGCGAAGACGGCAGCCGCCGCACCACGCGCTACGACATCGACATGACGAAATGCATCTACTGCGGCTTCTGCCAGGAGGCCTGCCCGGTCGATGCCATCGTCGAGGGGCCGAACTTCGAATTCTCGACCGAGACCCGCGAAGAGCTGTTCTACGACAAGGCCAAGCTTCTCGACAACGGCGCCCGCTGGGAGCCCGAGATCGCCCGCAACCTCGAGCTGGATGCGCCCTACAGATGACCGACGATCTCACCCGGATGTTCAAGGCGATGATGGAGCAGGGCCAGGAAATGGCCCGCGCCTTCAACCCCACGCTGGAGAACTTCCAGGTGAAGGGCTTCGAAAAGCTGATCCCCACGCTCTCCAAGGACATGATGGAGATGTGGTTCGGCAAGACCTTCAACCGCGAGGGGCTGGATGCGAAAACCCGGCTGCTCGTCACCATCGCCGCACTGACGGTGCTCGGTGCCCAGGCCGAGCCGCAGCTGCGTCTCACCATCCGCCACGCGATCGCCGCGGGCGCCACCAAACGCGAGATCGCCGAAGTGATCTATCAGATGAGCATGTTCGGCGGGGTTCCCGCCATGCAGAAGGCACTGGATATCGCCCAGTCCGTCTTTGCCGAGACCGAGGAGGAAAGCGAATGAGCATTGCCGATCTGGCCTTCTATGTCTTTGCCATCATGGGCGTCTCGGCAGCGGCGCTGGTCGTTCTGTCGCGCAACATGGTCCATGCCGTGCTGTGGCTGATCCTGACCTTCCTCTCCTCCGCCGGGCTCTTCGTGCTGCTCGGGGCGGAGTTTGTCGCCATGCTGCTGATCATCGTCTATGTCGGCGCGGTCGCGGTGCTGTTCCTCTTCGTCGTGATGATGCTCGACGTCGATTTCGAGGCGCTGAAGGGCGAGGTGGCGCGCTACATGCCGCTGGCGCTGCTGATGGGGATCATCATCCTGCTGCAGCTCAGCTTCGGCATCGGCGCCTGGATCGAGGCCGACAACGCCCGCGCACTGCGTCAGGCCGTGACCCCCGATCCGCTGCAGATCGAGAACACCCGCGCGCTGGGGCTCCTGATCTACGACAGGTATCTCTACCTGTTCCAGATCGCCGGGCTGATCCTGCTCGTCGCCATGATCGGGGCCATCGTGCTCACGCTGCGCGAGCGCAAGGACGTCAAGCGCCAGAACGTGCTGCACCAGATGTGGCGCGATCCGGGCAAGGCGATGGAGCTGAAGGACGTGAAGCCGGGGCAGGGGCTCTGACCCCCTCGGGTGGGGCCCGCCCCACCCGCTCGGCAGGGACGGTGGGGGTAAACCCCACCCTACGGAACGGCGGAGCGATCTCCGCACACGAATAACGGGCGCATGACCCGGAGGGACGGACATGGTTGGAATTGAGCATTACCTGACGGTTTCGGCGCTGCTGCTGGTGATCGGCATCTTCGGCATCTTCCTCAACCGGAAGAACGTCATCGTCATCCTGATGTCGATCGAGCTGATGCTCTTGTCGGTGAACATCAACCTCGTCGCCTTCTCGCATTTCCTCGGCGATCTGACGGGGCAGGTGTTCACCATGTTCGTGCTGACCGTGGCCGCCGCCGAGGCTGCCATCGGCCTCGCGATCCTCGTCACCTTCTTCCGCACCCGTGGCACCATCGACGTCGAAGACGTCAACGTGATGAAGGGCTGAGCGCATCATGGCAACGATCATCCTCCTTGCGCCGCTCCTCGGCGCGCTGATCTGCGGCTTCGGCTGGCGCCTCATCGGCGAGCGGGCCGGGCAGGTCATCGCCACGGCGCTGGTCTTCCTCTCGGCTTTCCTCAGCTGGATCATCTTCTTCAGCCATGACGGCGTCACCGAGCACGTCGTGCTGCTGCGCTGGATCGAGAGCGGCTCGCTCTCGACCGACTGGGGCATCCGGCTCGACCGTCTGACCGCGATCATGCTGGTGGTGGTGAACTCGGTCTCGGCGCTCGTGCACCTCTACAGCTTCGGCTACATGGCGCATGACGACAACTGGACCCATCACGAGCATTACAAGGCGCGCTTCTTCGCCTACCTGTCGTTCTTCACCTTCGCCATGCTCATGCTGGTGACCTCGGACAACCTTGTGCAGATGTTCTTCGGCTGGGAGGGTGTCGGCGTCGCCTCCTATCTGCTGATCGGCTTCTACTACCGCAAGCCCTCGGCCAATGCCGCGGCGATGAAGGCCTTTGTGGTCAACCGTGTCGGCGACTTCGGCTTCGCCCTCGGCATCTTCGCGCTGTTCTTCCTGGTGGATTCGATCCGTCTCGACGACGTCTTCGCCGCCGGGCCGATGCTGGCCGAAACCAACCTCACCTTCCTCTGGACCGAGTGGAATGCCGCCAACCTGATCGGCGTGCTCCTGTTCATCGGCGCCATGGGCAAATCCGCCCAGCTCGGCCTGCACACCTGGCTGCCCGACGCGATGGAAGGCCCGACCCCGGTCTCGGCCCTGATCCACGCCGCCACCATGGTCACCGCCGGCGTCTTCCTCGTCTGCCGCATGTCGCCGCTCTACGAATACGCCCCCGACGCGCAAACCATGATCGTCGTGGTCGGCGCCACCACCGCCTTCTTCGCGGCGACCGTGGGCCTCGTGCAGAACGACATCAAGCGCGTCATCGCCTATTCGACCTGTTCGCAGCTCGGCTATATGTTCGTGGCCGCCGGCGTCGGCGTCTATTCGGTGGCGATGTTCCACCTCTTCACCCATGCCTTCTTCAAGGCCATGCTCTTCCTCGGCGCGGGCTCGGTGATCCATGCCATGCACCACGAGCAGGACATGCGGAACTACGGCGGTCTGCGCCACAAGATCCCGCTGACCTTCGCCGCGATGCTGATCGGCACGCTGGCCATCACCGGCGTCGGCATCCCCCTGACCCACATCGGCTTCGCCGGCTTCCTGTCGAAGGACGCGGTGATCGAGAGCGCCTGGGTCGGCTCGACCTATGCCTTCTGGATGCTGGTGATCGCCGCCTTCATGACCAGCTTCTACAGCTGGCGGCTGATGTTCCTGACTTTCTTCGGCAAGCCGCGCGGCGACCATCATGCGCATGACCACGCGCATGAAAGCCCCAAGGTCATGCTGATCCCGCTCGGCGTCCTCGCCCTCGGCGCGATCTTCTCGGGGATGGTCTGGTACAATTCCTTCTTCGGCGACGAGGCCAAGATGCGCTCCTGGTTCGGCATGCCCGCCGCGGCGGAACATCAGGCCGAAGCCGGGGCAGAGCATGGGGCGGAAGCCGTGGCCGAAGCTCCGGCCGCAGCCGAAGCTCCCGCCGTGGCCGACACCGCGATCGAAGCACCGGCCGCAGCCGAAGCCCCCGTGGTGGCCGATACCGCAGCCGAGGCCGAGCATCACGCCGCCGCTCCGGTGCAGGGCGCGCTCTTCCTCGGGCCGGAGAACCACGTGATCCACGCCGCGCACGAGGCGCCGGTCTGGGTCAAGGTCTCGCCCTTCGTCGCGATGCTCCTGGGTCTGGCGCTGGCCTACCAGTTCTACATCCGCAACCCGAGCCTGCCGGGTCGTCTCGCGGCCAACCAGCGCCCGCTCTACCTGTTCTTCCTGAACAAGTGGTATTTCGACGAACTCTATGACGTGGTCTTCGTCCGCTCCGCCAAGTGGCTCGGCCGCTTCCTGTGGAAGCGCGGCGACGGCAATGTCATCGACGGCACCATCAACGGCGTGGCGCTCGGCTTCATCCCGATGCTCACCCGTCTCACGGGCAGGGCGCAGTCCGGCTACATCTTCCACTACGCTTTTGCCATGTTCCTCGGCATCGCGATCCTCATCACCTGGATGACGCTCTCGGGGGGCGCGCACTAATGGAAAACCTGCTTTCCATCATCACCTTCATCCCGCTGGTCGCAGCCCTCATCCTGGCGCTGTTCCTTCGGGGCGAGGATGCCGCCGCCCAGCGGAACGCGAAATGGCTGGCGCTCCTGGCCACCACGGCGACCTTCCTCGTCTCGCTGTTCCTGCTCTCGGGCTTCGATCCGCAGAACACCGACTTCCAGTTCGTCGAGACCTACGACTGGATCCTCGGCCTGAAGTACAAGATGGGCGTCGACGGCATCTCGGTGCTGTTCGTCATGCTCACCACCGCGCTCATGCCCATCACCATCGCCGCCTGCTGGACGGTCGAGGTGCGGGTCAAGGAATACATGATCGCCTTCCTCGTGCTGGAAAGCCTGATGCTCGGCGTGTTCTGCGCGCTCGACATGGTGCTGTTCTACATCTTCTTCGAGGCCGGGCTGATCCCGATGTTCCTGATCATCGGCATCTGGGGCGGCAAGGACCGGATCTATGCCGCGTTCAAGTTCTTCCTCTACACCTTCCTCGGCTCGGTGCTGATGCTGGTGGCGATGGTCGCCATGTATTTCGACGCCGGCACCACCGACATCCCGACGCTGATGGCGCATGAGTTCTCCTCGGGCACCATGAGCATCGCCGGCTTCCAGATCGTCGGCGGGCTACAGACGCTGCTGTTCCTCGCTTTCTTCGCCAGCTTCGCGGTGAAGATGCCGATGTGGCCGGTTCACACCTGGCTGCCCGACGCCCACGTTCAGGCGCCGACGGCTGGCTCGGTCGTGCTGGCCGCGATCCTGCTGAAGATGGGCGGCTACGGCTTCCTGCGTTTCTCGTTGCCGATGTTCCCGATCGGCGCAGACCTGCTGTCGCCGCTGGTCCTGTGGATGAGCGCCATCGCCATCGTCTACACCTCGCTCGTCGCTCTGGCGCAGAGCGACATGAAGAAGCTGATCGCCTATTCCTCGGTCGCCCACATGGGCTACGTCACCATGGGCATCTTCGCCGGCAACCAGCAGGGCGTCGACGGCGCGATCTTCCAGATGATCTCGCACGGCTTCATCTCGGGCGCGCTCTTCCTTCTGGTCGGCGTGATCTACGACCGCATGCACACCCGCGAGATCGACGCCTACGGCGGCCTCGTGAACCGCATGCCGGTCTATGCGCTGATGTTCATGTTCTTCACCATGGCCAACGTCGGTCTGCCCGGCACCTCCGGCTTCATCGGTGAATTCCTGACGCTGATGGGCATCTTCCAGGTGAACACTTGGGTGGCTGCGGTGGCGACTTCGGGCGTCATCCTCTCGGCGGCCTATGCGCTCTGGCTCTATCGCCGGGTCGTCTTCGGCCAGCTGGTCAAGGAAAGCCTGCTGACCATCAAGGACATGGACCGCCGCGAGCGGGCAATCTTTGCGCCGCTGGTGGTGATGACCCTGCTGCTGGGCGTCTATCCCAGCCTCGTGACCGATATCATTGGCCCCTCCGTGGCCAAGCTGACGACCGACTACCAGGCCGCGATACCTGCCGCTCCGGCATCGCAACTGGCCATGCATTGAGGGACGCAAGATGACCGCTGCCGATTTCTCGACCGTCCTTCCCGAGGTCATCCTCGCCATCTACGCCATGCTGGCGCTGCTGTTCGGCGTCTACACCGGCAAGGACAAGGCGGCGCCGATGCTGGTCTGGGCCACCGCCGGGCTGATGCTGGCGTTGGCGATCTGGCTTGGCCTCAGCCGTGACGGAGACCGTATCGCCTTCGGCGGCATGTTCACCGACGACGCCTTCGCCCGCTATGCCAAGGTGACGATCCTCGTCTCCGCCGCCGCCGTTCTGGCGCTGGGGCAGGATTACATGAGCCGCCGCGACCTCCTGCGCTTCGAATTCCCGATCCTCGTCAGCCTCTCGGTCGTCGGCATGATGCTGATGGTTTCGGCGGGCGACCTGATCGCGCTCTACATGGGTCTCGAACTGCAGAGCCTTGGCCTCTACGTCGTGGCCTCGCTGCGGCGCGACTCGGTGAAATCCACCGAAGCCGGTCTGAAATACTTCATCCTCGGCTCGCTCTCCTCGGGCCTGCTGCTCTACGGCATGTCGCTGGTCTACGGGTTCACCGGCACCACGCTGTTCTCGGGCATCCTCTCGACGCTGAACGCGGACATCCCCTACGGCCTGCTCTTCGGCCTCGTCTTCATGCTCTCGGGCCTCGCCTTCAAGGTCTCGGCCGCGCCGTTCCACATGTGGACGCCGGATGTGTACGAAGGCTCGCCGACGCCGGTCACCGCCTTCTTCTCCACCGCGCCGAAAGTCGCCGCGATGGCGCTGATCGCCCGCGTGGTCTTCGACGCCTTCGGCGGCATCACCGCCGACTGGAGCCAGGTCCTGGCCGCCCTCGCCGTCGCCTCGATGTTCCTCGGTTCGGTGGCGGCGATCGGCCAGCGCGACATCAAGCGCCTGATGGCCTATTCCTCGATCGCGCACATGGGCTACGCCATGGTCGGCCTCGCCGCCGGCACGGTGGGCGGGGTGCAGGCGATGCTGATCTACATGGCGATCTACGTCACCATGAACATCGGCACCTTCGCCTTCATCCTCTCGATGGAGAAGGACGGCCGCCCCGTCACCACCATCGACAGCCTGAACATGTATGTGACGCGCGAGCCGATGCGGGCCTGGGCGATGCTGTTCCTGATGTTCAGCCTCGCCGGCGTGCCGCCCTTCCTCGGCTTCGCGGCCAAGCTCTCGGTGCTGCGCGCCGCGGTCGATGGCGGCATGGTCTGGCTGGCGCTGCTGGCGGTGATCGCCTCGGTCATCGGCGCCTACTACTACATCCGCATCGTCTACCTGATGTTCTTCGGCAAGGAGAACGAGGGGCTCGACGGCAAGATGGGGTCGGTGCAATGGCTCATGCTGATGGGCTCCGCGGCGATCATGCTTCTGGGGATGATCAACCTCTTCGGCATCGAGGGTATGGCGGCGACGGCGGCGGAATCGCTTGTCCGCTGAGCCCTGGCCCGAGGGTGTTGCCCGCCATGTCCTCGACACGGTGGACAGCACCAACGCCTTCGCCGCGCGCCTCGCCCCCGACCTTTCGGGCCCCGCCTGGATCATGGCGGGGCTCCAGACTGCCGGGCGCGGCCGCCGGGGCCGGGCCTGGTCCAGCCCGCGCGGCAATTTCAGCGCCACGCTGATCCTGCGCCCGACCGAACGCCCCGAGATCGTCGCCCTGCGCTCCTTCGCCGCCGCCCTGGCGCTGCGCGACGCCTGCGTGGCGCTCACTGGCCTCCCGGACAGCTTCACCCTGAAATGGCCGAACGACGTGCTGTTGAACGGCGGCAAGCTTGCCGGCATCCTCTTGGAAAGCCTGGGTCAGGGCGCGCAGGTCCAGCATCTGGCCATCGGCATCGGCGTCAACCTGATCGCCGCCCCTGACCCCGCGCTGGTCGAACCCGGCGCCCTGCGCCCGGTCAGCCTGCTCGAGGAAACCGGCCTGCGCATCACCCCCACGGCGCTGCTCGACGCGCTCGCCCCCGCCTATGCCCGCTGGGAGCAGGTCTTCACCACCCAGGGCTTTGCCCCGCTCCGCAGCGCCTGGCTCGCCCATGCCGCGCGTCTTGGCGAGCCGATCCGCGCCCGCACCGGCCAGACCACCCGTGACGGCATCTTCGAGACGGTGGACGCCACCGGCGCTTTGGTGATGATGACCGCCGAGGGCCGCGTCGCGATTCCGGCCGCCGAGGTGTTTTTCTGAAAGGCTGCCCATGCTTCTCGCCATCGACTGCGGCAACACCAACACCGTCTTCTCGATCTGGGACGGCACCCGCTTCGTCGCCACATGGCGCATCGCCACCGACCACAAGCGCACCGCGGATGAATACTTCGTCTGGCTCTCCAGCCTGATGGCGATGACGAAGACCGAGGCGCCGATCACCGAGGCGATTATCTCCTCCACCGTGCCGCGCGTCGTCTTCAACCTGCGCGTGCTCTGCAACCGCTATTACGACTGCCGCCCGCTGGTCGTCGGCAAGCCCGAATGCCGGCTTCCGGTGGCCCCCCGCGTCGATCAGGGCACCACCGTCGGCCCCGACCGGCTGGTGAACACCGTCGCGGGCTTCCACGCCCATGGCGGCAATCTCATCGTGGTCGATTTCGGCACCGCCACCACCTTCGACGTGGTCGATGCGGACGGCGCCTATATCGGCGGCGTCATCGCGCCCGGCGTGAACCTCAGCCTCGAAGCGCTGCATATGGCGGCAGCGGCGCTGCCACACGTCGATGTCAGCCGCCCGCAGCATGCCATCGGCACGAATACGGTGGCCTGCATGCAGTCCGGCGTGTATTGGGGCTATATCGGCCTCGTTGAAGGCATCGTGCGCCAGATCCGGCTGGAGCGCGAAAGCCCGATGAAGGTCATCGCAACAGGGGGCCTGGCACCCTTATTCGACCAGGGATTCAAACTCTTCGACAAGGTGGAGGACGATCTGACCATGCAGGGTCTCGTCCTCATCCACCGTTACAACAAGGAAACGGAATGAACACGAACCGACTGATCTACCTTCCCCTCGGCGGCGCGGGCGAGATCGGGATGAACTGCTATGTCTACGGCTATGGCCCGGAAGACCGCGAGCGCCTGATCGTTGTCGATCTCGGCGTCACCTTCCCCGACATGGACACGACGCCCGGCGTCGATCTCATCCTGCCCGACATCGCCTGGCTCGAGGCCCGCAAGGACCGGATCGAGGCGATCTTCATCACCCACGCGCATGAGGACCATATCGGCGCGCTTGGCCATCTCTGGCCCAAGCTGAAGGCCAAGGTCTATGCCCGCCGCTTCACCGGCACCATCGGCAAGCTGAAGTTCGAGGAATACGGCCTGCCGACCGAGGCGATCAGCATCGTCGCCGCCCGCCCCGAGACCGTGACCGCAGGCCCCTTCGAGGTGCAATTCGTCCCGGTCAGCCACTCGATCCCGGAAAGCTCGGCGCTGGTCATCGACACGCCCGCGGGCCGCATCGTCCACTCCGGCGATTTCAAGCTCGACCGCTCGCCCATCGTCGGCGAGGCCTGGAGCGACGAGGCCTTCCGGGCCATCGCCGCCGAGAAGCCGGTCAAGGCGCTGATGTGCGACTCGACCAACGTCTTCTCGCTGCATCCCGGCCGCTCCGAGGCGACGCTGGCCGACCCGCTGCGCGACCTCATCAAAGGCGCGCGCGGCATGGTGGTGGCCACCACCTTCGCCTCCAACGTCGCCCGCTTGAAGACACTGGCCGAGGCCGCCACGGCTGCCGGGCGCACCGTCTGCCTCCTGGGCCGCGCCATGCGCCGCATGGTGACGGCAGCGCAGGAAACCGGCGTCCTGCAGAACTTCCCGCGCACCGTCAGCCCGGAAGAGGCGCATGACATCCCGCGCGATCACCTGATGCTGATCGTCACCGGCTCGCAGGGCGAACGCCGGGCGGCCTCGGCGCAGCTGGCGCGCGGCAAGTATCTCGGGCTGGAGATGAAGGAGGGCGATCTCTTCCTCTTCTCCTCCAAGACCATCCCGGGCAACGAGCGCGGCGTGATCCGCATCATGAACTCCTTCTCCGAGATGGGGGTGGACATCATGGATGACGCGGGCGGGCTCTACCACGTCTCCGGTCACGCCAACCGTCCCGACCTCGAGGCCGTGCACACGCTTCTCTGGCCGCAGATGGTCATTCCGATGCATGGCGAGCACCGCCACCTGCGCGAACACGCGCGGATCGCCTCGGGCAAGGGGCTGACCTCGGATGTCGTGACCAACGGCATGATGGTCGATCTGACCCGCGGCATCGAGGTGGTGGAATATATCGAGACGGGCCGCACCTATCTCGACGGCTCCGTCCTCATCGGCGCCCGAGACGGTGTGGTGCGCGACCGGATCCGCATGGCGTTGAACGGTCATGCGCTGGCGACCGTGATCCTCGACGAATCCGACGCGCCCTTGGGCGATGCCTGGGTGGAGCTGATGGGCCTGCCGGAGCGCGGCAAGACCGGCAAGCCGCTGGCCGAGACGCTGGAAAACCAGCTGGGCGAGTTCCTCTCGCGCGCCGGTGCCAAGGTGCTGCGCGACGATGACAAGCTTGACGAGGCGATCCGCCGGATCGTGCGTCAGGTCGCGATGGAAGAGATCGGCAAGAAGCCGGAAGTGACCGTGGTCGTCAGCCGCCTGATGGAGGGCTGACGACCACCGTCGTCAGTCGACCAGCGTCCCGGCCGCGCCACCGACCAGCGCGCCGGGCGGTCCCGCCACCACAGCCCCGCCAAGCGCGCCCGTCGCGGCGCGTTCGGTGTCATTGCTGCCGCAGGCGGCGAGCATCAGGACGAGGGCAGGGGCAAGCAGGGTCAGGGAGCGGGGCATGGCAGCAATCCTTTGTTGGGTTGATCTGCCGGTCCAACGCATCGCAGCGCCGCTTTGTTCATTCGGCTTGGCATCCCGGGCGCCGTTGGCGCAAATGAAAAGGTTTCGGAAAGCTTAACAGCGTTTCCGAAACCCAGTCAGATCAATCGCTTGCGCAGGTTTTCACGCGTGAAACGGCACCCCGTTCCACGCGCCGGGATCAGCTTTCGCTGTCATCCGTCATCGTCTCGCCATCTTCTTCGGCGGCGCTCGAAGCGCTGTCGATGCGGAAGCTGCGCAGGATGAAATCGGGCACATGATCGCCCATGCCGACCACCCGGTCGTTGCCCCCCTCGCGGCGGTCGCGGCCATGCTCGCGCCCCCCCCGACGATCGTCGCGGCGCGGGGCCGGGGCCCGCTCTTCGCGCGGCGCCGCCTCACGTGCCGGGGCGCGCTCTTCCCGGACCGGGGCGCGGTCTTCCTGCACCTCGGCGACGGTTTCGACCGGCACTTCGGTCTGCTTCACGGGCTCCATCGACGCGGCCTCCTTCGGGCGGGCGGACTCGTCGCGCGGCCGTTCGCGACCCCGCGTCCGGCTGCGGCCCGGCTTCTTCTCCTCACCACGTTCGCCCCGCACCGGAGCCTCGCCCGGATCGGCCAGCGCGAAACCTTCCGGCAGCTCGCCCCGCGGGATCGGCTGCTTCACGAGGCTCTCGATGGCGGACAGATACTTGTCGTCATGCGGCGTGGCGATGGTAAAGGCTTTGCCCTTCCGCCCGGCACGCCCGGTGCGACCGATGCGGTGGACGTAATCCTCGGGATGGCTCGGCACGTCGAAGTTGAACACGTGGCTCACCGCCGGAATGTCCAACCCCCGCGCCGCCACGTCGGAGGCGACGAGCAGGTGCACCGACCCGTCGCGGAAGCCTTCCAGCGTGCGGGTGCGGACCGACTGGTCGAGATCGCCGTGGATCGGCGAGGCGTTGAAGCCGTGCTGCTTCAGCGATTTCGCGACCACATCGACATCCATCTTGCGGTTGCAGAAGATGATCGCGTTGGTGCAGGCCTCGCCCTCCTGCCGGATCAGCGCGCGCAGGACCGAGCGCTTGTCGGCGAAGCTGCGGTCCTTGCGGGCCGGGGTGATCGAGAACAGCTTCTGCTCGATCGTCTCCGACGTGGTCGCCTGACGCGCGACCTCGATCTTCACCGCGCCGGTCAGGAAGGTGTTGGTGATCCGCTCGATCTCGGGCGCCATGGTGGCCGAGTAGAAGAAGGTCTGCCGGGTGAAAGGCGTCAGCGAGAAGATCCGCTCGATATCCGGGATGAAGCCCATGTCGAGCATCCGGTCGGCCTCGTCCACCACCATGATCTGCACGCCGGTCAGGAGGAGCTTGCCGCGCTCGAAATGGTCGAGCAGCCGCCCCGGCGTCGCGATCAGCACGTCGACTCCGCGGTCGATCAGCTTGTCCTGCTCGCCGAAGGAGACGCCGCCGATGAGCAGGGCCTTGGTCAGCTTGGTGTGCTTGGCATAGATGTCGAAGTTCTCCGCCACCTGCGCCGCCAGTTCGCGGGTCGGGGCCAGCACGAGGCTGCGCGGCATCCGGGCACGGGCACGGCCCTGGCCGAGCAGGGTGATCATCGGCAGCGTGAAGCTCGCGGTCTTGCCGGTGCCGGTCTGGGCGATGCCCAGCACGTCCTTGCCCTGCAAGGCATGCGGAATGGCCTGCGCCTGGATGGGCGTGGGGGTTTCGTAGCCGGCTTCCTGCACGGCTTTCAGCACGCGGGGGTCCAGCGCGAGGTCGGAGAATTTGGTCATGAGCGTCCTGTGAATGCGGTATCGGACCGCATGTAAATCAAAGGGGACGCTGATCATCCGGGCGTCCCGGCGTCTTTTGGCTAAGTCAAGCCTGCTGGCGCAGTATCGCAAAAAGACGCTCAGGTCAAGGTTGCTGCCGCCTCTGGGCGAAACTGTGGAAAGTTCAGGCTTTCGGGGCGACCCCCGGCGGTTTTGCCGCGGGTTTCCGCCGGGCGCGCTGCGCCGCGCGCAGGTGAGAGAGGCGACGGAAGACGGTGCCGCCGTCCGTGTTTAGCCGCTCCAGGAGCCGGCAGGCGAGGGGGCCCGCGACGGGAGTGCGCCGCGCCTCGTCCCAGATCGGGGCGAGGAGGTTCACGTCGAGCCCGCCCGCCGTGAGCGAGAAGCCCGCCATGCCCATCGGCAGCGCCGCCTTGGCGCGCTTGCCCAAGCCGAAAGGCGCGTCGGGCGCGTGGCCGGAGTAGAGCCTTTCGGCCTCGTAGAGCTTCATCAGCGAGAAGAGCATGTTCAGCGCGGTGCCGAGCCTGCGCTGCGCCTCGGTCTCGCCGTGGTCGGCGAAGGTGACGATGGAGGAGATCAGCCAGCGGGTGTCGAGGCTGTCGCAAAGCAGCGCGCCCTGTTCGCTCCAGATCCGGCGGAAGAGGCGGGGCGCCTCGGGCGGGAAGCTGCGCTTTCGCAGATGGGCGATGCAGAGCGCGTTCAACAGCGCCAACTCGCTCTGCCCGGCAAGATCGCGGCGGAGCTCGTAGAGTTTCCGGGCCTGACCGGAGGCGGGGCTCTGCAGCGGCAGAGGCTCGGCGGGCAGGGTGATCCGGGCGAGGGCGGCCAGATCGGCCTCGAGCGGCAGCGCCTCGCCCTCGGCCAGATCCAGCGGGGCACGGCGCTTCTGCCAATGGGCGATCAGCGCCTCGGCCCCGCCGGGGTAGGTGGGCCGCGGTGTCAGACCATCATCTCCTTGGTGGCGGTCAGCTTCACCTCGGGGTGGTCGCGCTGCACGCGGTCGATGTCCCATTGCAGGCGGGTCAGGAACACGAGGTCGCCGTCGCTGTCATGGGCGATGTGGCCCTTGTTGATGTTCACGAACGCGTCCACCGCGGCCTTCGGACCGTTGACCCAGCGGGCCGAGCTGAACTGCGAGCCCTCGAAACGGACGGGCAGCGAGTATTCCAGCTCGATCCGGCTGGCCAGCACGTCGAACTGCAGCGCGCCGACGACGCCGACGATGTAGCCCGAGCCGATCATCGGCTTGAACACCTTTGCCGCACCTTCCTCGGCGAATTGCATCAGCGCCTTTTCCAGATGCTTGGCCTTCATCGGATCGCCCGCGCGCACGCCCTGCAGCAGTTCCGGCGCGAAGGAGGGGATGCCGGTGAAGTGCAGATCCTCGCCCTCGGTCAGCGCGTCGCCGATGCGAAGCTGGCCGTGGTTCGGGATGCCGATGATGTCGCCCGCCCAGGCGTCCTCAGTCAGCTCGCGGTCGGCTGCGAGGAACAGCACCGGGTTGGTGATCGCCATCGGCTTCTTCGAGCGGACATGGTTCAGCCGCATGCCGCGCAGGAAGTGGCCAGAGGCGAGGCGGACGAAGGCCACGCGGTCGCGGTGCTTGGGGTCCATGTTGGCCTGCACCTTGAAGACGAAGCCGGTGACGCGATCCTCCTCGGGGGCGATGCCGCGCTCCTTGGCCTTCTGCACCTGCGGCTCGGGGCCGTATTCGCCCATGCCCGACATCAGCTCCTTCACCCCGAAGGAGTTGATGGCCGAGCCGAACCAGATCGGCGTCATGTGGCCTTCAAGGAAGGACTGGCGGTTGAACGCGGGCAGCAGCACGCGGACCATCTCCAGATCCTCAAGCAGCTTGGCCAAGAGATCGGCCGGGATGTGCTCGGCCAGCTTGGGGTCGTTCAGCCCCTTGATCTGGATCGATTCCGCCACCCGGTTTCGGTCGGCGCGGTCCATCAGCTCCAGCCGGTCGTGCAGGATGTCGTAGCACCCGAGGAAATCGCGGCCCATGCCGATCGGCCAGGAGGCGGGGCAGACGTCGATCGCGAGGTTCTGCTGGATCTCGTCGATGATCTCGAAGGTGTCGCGGCTTTCGCGGTCCATCTTGTTGCAGAAGGTCAGGATCGGCAGGTCGCGCAGGCGGCAGACCTCGAAGAGCTTTCGGGTCTGGCTTTCCACGCCCTTGGCGCCGTCGATCACCATGATCGCGGCATCCACCGCCGTCAGGGTACGGTAGGTGTCTTCCGAGAAGTCGGAGTGGCCGGGGGTGTCAACGAGGTTGAAGCGGTACTGCGCGAAGTCGAAGCTCATCGCCGAGGCGGAGACCGAGATGCCGCGGTCCTTCTCGAGCTGCATGAAGTCCGAGCGGGTCCGCCGCGCCTCGCCCTTGGCGCGCACCTGACCGGCCATCTGGATCGCGCCGCCGAACAGCAGGAACTTTTCGGTCAGCGTGGTCTTGCCGGCGTCGGGATGCGAGATGATCGCAAAGGTCCGGCGTCGGGCGATTTCGGGCGGCAGGGCGGGGCGGTTTGTCTGGTCCAGCATGGCGGGGATATAGCGGCTGGACCGGAGCTTGGAAAGCGGGCTGTTCAGCGCGCCGCGCTGGAGCCCCGGGCCGGGTAGAGCACGCCGCGGCCGAGCACGTCGAGCATCTGGCGGCTGGCCTCGGTGCCGAAATGCTGGCGCTGGCTGAGCCCGGGAAAGCGCGCCTTCACCGCCTGTGCCAGACCGGAGGGCAGGCGGGCAACGGTGGCGTCGTTGACCATCAGGCTTTCGGCGGGGATTCCCTCGGCATAGATGATCTCGTGCCGGTCGAAGACGAGGCTGAAGTAGTCGACGAAGCCGCCCTCGCGCAGGTAGACGGTGTCGCCATCGACCAGATGCCGGGCCTGCACCAGCAGCTCCGCCGTCGGCAGGTCGGGGCGGCGGTTGCGGCGGTAGAGGAAGAGGCGGTGATGCTGGCTGACGATCAGGTCGCCGGAATTGCCGAGCGTGCCGCGCGGGATGACCACCGGCGCGAAGACGCCGGTGGCGCGCAGCGTGGCATTGCCGATCCAGCGGACCGGCTGCGGGCCGTGGTCGCGGGTCAACACCCGGTCGCCGGCGCGCAGGCGTTCGATGGGGCGCTGGCTGCCGTCGGCAAGCGTGATCATCGTGCCATGCACGAAGGAGACGCAGAGCAGATCGGAGAGCGCGCTGACCGGCGGGGAGGCATCGACCTTGACCAGCGTGTATTCGATGCGCGGGCCGAGCGGCGAGAGCGGCAGGGCGAAGAGCCCGCCGCCGGAGCCGGAGACACGGAGCAGGAGCAGGTCCGTCGGATCGCCGTCGGCGGTCATCATGGTGTAGCGCGCGGTGAGCGTGACCGCGGCGCCGGTGCGGCCCACGTCGGACTCCGCCGCGACGCCGAGCGCCCCGCTCTCGCCCGGGACCACCGTCAGCCGCAGGGTCCGCGCCTCGCGCGCGAGTTCGTAGATGTCGCCGGGGCAGACCACGTCGGGCTCGTCCAGACCGTCACCGAGATTGGCGCCGATGCTGACGAAAACATCGTCGGCGGCGAAGACCTCGCAGGCGTGACCGGGAAGCGGAGCGGCGGCGGGGGACGGGACGGTCATGACGGAAGCACCATATTTCAAAATCTGAAAGGCAATCGCGAGATTGCAAAGCCTAGTCCCCACCAAGCCAGAGAAGCGTTAGCAAAGGCTTTTAACCCCTGTCAACGCGCCATCTTTTTCAAATTCTTTGACGCATCTTTTAGACAGGTCCGACGCCCACCTCAGGTTGTGGCGTGGCCGGAGCGCTCGCCCCGAGGGCCGCGCGGGCTTTCCGCAGGGCGGGTCGGCTGCTATCCCTTTGGCGGAATGGAAGCAGGAAAGGCATCTCGGATGGATCTTGGGATTCGCGGCAAGAAGGCGCTGGTATGCGCGGCGTCGAAGGGCTTGGGCCTCGGATGTGCGACGGCGCTGGCAGAGGCGGGCGTCGATCTGGTGATGAACGCGCGCGGCGCCGAGGCGCTGGAAGCGGCGGCGGCAGACTTGCGGGCGCGGTTCGGCGTGACCATCACCACGGTCGCCGCCGACATCACCTCCGAGGCGGGCCGGGCCGAGGTGCTGGCGGCGGCGGGGCCGGTGGACATTCTCGTGACCAATGCGGGCGGGCCGCCTCCGGGCGTGTGGTCGGACTGGACGCGGGACGATTTCATCAAGGCGCTGGACGCCAACATGCTGACGCCGATCGCGCTGATGACGGCACTGCTGCCGGGCATGATCGACCGTGGCTGGGGCCGGGTGGTCAACATAACCTCGCAATCGGTGAAGGCGCCGATCGCGCAGCTCGGCCTGTCGAACTCGGCCCGCACCGGGCTCACCGGCTATGTCGCGGGGACCGCGCGGCAGGTGGCGCAGCATGGCGTCAACATCAACAACCTGCTGCCGGGCATCCACGACACGGCCCGTGCCGAGGCGCTCGATACCGGCGTGAGCAAGTCGCAGGGCGTCAGCATGGAAGAGGCGCGCAAGCAGCGTCAGGCGACGATCCCGACGCGGCACTATGGCGCGCAGGACGATTTCGGCGCGGCCTGTGCCTTCCTCTGCTCGCAGCAGGCGAAGTTCATCGTCGGGCAGAACCTGCTGGTGGACGGCGGGGCGACCAACGCCACGATCTGATGGCGCGGCTGGTTTATCTGACCCATCCGCAGGTCGAGATCGACCCGGCCGTGCCGGTGCCCGACTGGGGGCTCAGTGCTCTCGGTCGGGCGCGGGTGCAGGCGGTGGCGGCGGCGGGCTGGCCCGGCCCGCTGCGCATCGTCGCCAGCCCCGAGCGCAAGGCGCAGGAGACGGCGGCGCTGCTCGGGACGTTCGAGCTGCATCCCGGCATGGGCGAGGTGGACCGCTCCGCCACCGGCTATGTGCCGCATGACCGGCACGAGGCGCTGGCGGATGCGCTGTTCGCGGCGCCTTCGCAGAGCGCCGAAGGCTGGGAGCGGGCGGTGGACGCGCAGGCGCGGATGCTCAGGGCTCTGGCCGACCTCGGGCCGGGGGATCTGCTGCTGGTCGGGCATGGCGCGGTGGGCACGCTTCTGTGGTGCGCCCTGACCGGCGCGGCGATCCGGCGGGCGGAGGATCAACCCGCGGGCGGCGGCTGTGCTTGGGAGGTGGAGCGCGAGACGGGCCGGGCGCGGCATGGCTGGCGCCGGATGGAAAGCGTCGCAGGGCTGACGGGTTGAACTCCGCCGCATTTCCCGGCAGAACCGGGAGAAACCTGACGAAATTGATCGGACACTGCGCCCCGTGACCCAGAGCTCCGCCCCCGCCGCCCGGCTCGAGGTCCGGCACCTGACCCGCGCCTTCGGCGGCAAGCCGGTGGTGGCCGATCTGTCGCTGACCGTGGCGGCGGGGCAGGTGACCTGCCTGCTCGGCCCCTCGGGCTGCGGCAAGTCCACCACGCTCAGGATGATCGCCGGGGTGGAGCGCGCCGACGCAGGCCGGATCGAGATCGACGGACGGCTGGTTGCGGGCGAGGGCGGCTTTCTGCCGCCCGAGGCCCGCTCCGTCGGGCTGATGTTCCAGGATTTCGCGCTGTTTCCGCATCTGACGGTGGCGCAGAACGTCGCCTTCGGCCTGCGCGACGGGCGCGAGGCCAAGGCGCGGCGGGTGGACGAACTGCTGGAGCGGGTGAACCTGCGCGGCTACGGCGCGAAGCATCCGCACGAGCTGTCGGGCGGCGAGCAGCAGCGGGTGGCCTTGGCGCGCGCACTGGCGCCGCGCCCGCGGGTGATGCTGATGGACGAACCCTTCTCGGGGCTCGATAACCGACTGCGCGATGGCATCCGCGACACCACGCTCGAGGTGCTGAAGGAGGAGGGCACGGCGGTCCTTCTGGTGACGCATGAGCCGGACGAGGCGCTCCGCATGGGCGACGAGATCGCGCTGATGCGCGACGGGCGGATCGTGCAGCGCGGCTCGCCCTACAACGTCTACAACGCGCCGGTGGACCGGGCGGCAGCGGCCTTCTTTTCCGACGTGAATGTGATCCGCGGCCAGTCGCGCGGCGCGCTGACCGAGACACCCTTCGGCGCCTTCCTCACCCCCGGCCATGCCGACGGCGCCCCGGTGGAGATCGTGATCCGTCCGCAGCATCTGAAGATCGATTTCGACCGCGGCGGCCGCGGCCCGCTGCCGACGCCCTCCGACGGGACGGCGGCGCGTGGCACGGTGGTCCGGGCGCGGTTCCTCGGGCGCGAGAGCCTCGTCGAATTCTCCATGGATTTCGACGGCTCGCGGCTCACCGCCTCGGTGCCGGGGGTGTTCATGCCCAAGACGGGCACCCCGCTCTGGCTGATGATCCGCCGCGACCGCTGCTTCGTCTTCCCGGCGCATCGGTGAGCGGTTCGCCGCGTTCACGCAGAAATTCCGTCGCATTGATGGAATGGGGCTTTGATTAGGCCGTTCTAATCAATAAATGAGGTCAGTGAACAGTCTGAGGCCGTTCCGCGGCCCGAAGGAGAGACACATGCTCAACAATATCGGTTTGCCCGGCCTTCTTTTGATCGCAGTCGTCGTGCTGGTGATGTTCGGCCGCGGCAAGGTCAGCTCGCTCATGGGCGAGGTTGGCAAGGGGATCTCCGCCTTCAAGAAGGGCGTGAAGGAAGAAACCGCCGAACTGGAGAAGCCGGCGACGGCCCCCGACCTGCGCAGCGACGCCCGCACCGACGTGCGCGACGTGACGCCGGTGGAACGGGATAAGGTCTGACCTTGCCGCGCAGCGCTGAGGTGACTCATGTTTGATATCGGCTGGTCCGAACTCATGGTGATCGGGGTGGTGGCGCTGATCGTGATCGGGCCGAAAGACCTGCCCGAGATGTTCCGCACGCTGGGCCGCTTCACGGCCAAGGCCCGCAGCATGGCGCGCGAGTTCCAGCGCGCGATGGAGGCTGCGGCGGATGACACCGGGCTGAAAGACGTGGCCAAGGACGTGAAGAACGCGACCTCGGCAAAGAGCATGGGGCTGGACGCGGTGAAGGATGCCGCGACCAAGTTCGAGGCCTGGGACCCGATGAAGTCGCGCCCGACGCTGCCGAAGGGCCCCGCGACGCAGGCGCTGGCCGATGCGCAGGCGGCCAAGGCGGCCACCGCCGCTGCCGCCGCCAATGCAGGCACGGCGCCGAAGCCGCCGGTTCCGGCGTCGGTCCCGACACCCGAGGCTGCCGCCCCCGAGACCCCGGCTGCGCCGCAGCCTGCCGAACCGCCGAAGGGTGACGCATGAGCGCCGACGACATCGACAGCAGCGCCGCTCCGCTCATCGAGCATCTGGCCGAACTGCGCAACCGGATCATCTATTCGCTCGGCGCCTTCCTCGTCGGCATGTGCATCGCCTTCACGGTCTGGAGCCCGATCTTCAACTTCCTCACCGAGCCGATGTGCGATGCGCTGGCGGCCCGCGATCAGGCCTGCTCGCTCATCCTCATCAAGCTGCAGGAGGGCTTCTTCGTCGCCATCCGGATCTCGGTGATGGGCGGGCTGATGCTGTCCTTCCCGCTGATCGCCTATCAGATGTGGCGCTTCGTGGCGCCCGGGCTCTACAAGAACGAGAAGAACGCGTTCCTGCCGTTCCTCGTGGCCTCACCGCTGATGTTCCTGCTGGGCGCGGCCTTCTCCTTCTACATCGTGCTGCCGATCGCGTTCAGTTTCTTCCTCGGCTTCCAGATGACCAACGCCGCCAACCCCACCGCCATCGAGGGCGTGGTGACGGCGGCGCCGGGGACGGCGGGCATCCTGTTCCAGGGCTCGATGGAGCAGTATCTGGCGCTGACCACCAATTTCATCATGGCCTTCGGCCTCTGCTTCCAGCTGCCGGTTCTGCTGACGCTGATGGGCAAGGCCGGGCTGATCTCGGCCGCGAGCCTGGTCGGCATGCGCAAATACGCCATCGTGCTGATCCTGATCCTCTCCGCCGTGGTGACGCCGCCCGACATGATGTCGCAAGCCATCCTGTTCGGCGCGATCTACCCGCTCTACGAGATCTCCATCCTCCTGATCCGCCGCATCGAGAAGAAGCGCGAGGCCAAGCTGCGTGCGGAGGGCCTGTGGTTCGAGGATGACGAGGAAGAGGCTGACGACAAGGCATGACCGATACGCTCCTGCGCATCGCTGAGGCTCTGGAGCGCCTGAGCCCGGCCCCCGCCGCCGCCCCGGACTTCTCCGGCGCCGAGGCCTTCGCCTGGCACACCGCGCCCGACCGGCTGGAGCCGGTGGCGCGGGTCTCGCGCGTCGATCTGGCGCTGCTGATCGGGGTGAACCGGGCGCGGGACATCCTCTTGGAGAACACCGAGCATTTTGCCCGCGGCCTGCCCGCCAACAACGCGCTCCTCTGGGGCGCGCGGGGGATGGGCAAGTCGAGCCTCGTCAAGGCGGTGCATGCCGCCGTGGTGGCCAAGGGCCTGCCCCTGAAGATCGTCGAGCTGAGCCGCGAGGATCTGCCCTCGGTGCAGCGGCTCCTGAAGCATCTGCGGGCCTCGGAGGCGCGGTTCATCCTGTTCTGCGACGACCTGTCGTTCAGCCATGACGACCAGCATTACAAGTCGCTGAAGGCGATCCTCGACGGCGGAATCGAGGGGCGGCCCGATAACGTGATCCTCTACGCCACCTCGAACCGCCGCCACCTGATGCCGCGCGACATGATCGAGAACGAGCGCTCCACCGCGATCAGCCCCTCGGAAGCGGTGGAGGAAAAGGTCTCGCTTTCCGACCGTTTCGGCCTTTGGCTCGGCTTCCACCCCTGCTCGCAGGACGAATATCTCGAGATGATCCGCGGGTATTGCGCGGCGCATGGCGTCGAAGTGGCCGAAGACGTGCTGCGGGCCGAGGCCATCGAATGGCAGGCGACCCGCGGCGCCCGTTCGGGCCGCGTCGCCTGGCAGTTCTTCACCGACCTCGCCGCCCGGCACGGCGTGAGGATCTGAGGCGCAGCGCCTCCCACCCCCATTTTCTGTCGAAAAATATCCTCGGGGGTCCGGGGGCAGACAGCCCCCGGGGCCGGGGCCGGACGGGCCTATTGCAGGTAAGGCATCGGATCCACCGACTCGAACCCCTTGCGCACCTCGAAATGCAGGAAGGCCGGATCGGCCCGACGCACCACGGCAATGGGCTGGCCGCGCTTCACCGATGCGCCCTTCTGCACCTTGATGCCGTCGATATTGGCATAGACTGTCAGCAAGTTGTCGGGGTGGCGGATCACGAGGATCGGCACCTGATCGGTGTCGGCAGTGATCGCGGCCACCGTGCCGTCGGCGGCGGCGCTGACGCTGGTGCCCGCGGCGGCGGCGATGTCGATGCCGTCGTTCTTCTTCTTCACATAGCCGCGGATGATCGAACCCTGCACCGGGAAGCCCAGACGCGAGGCCGAGGCGGCGCTGCGCTGGCTGCCGAGGTCGGGCGAGCTGGGCGTGCCCGGGGTCGGCGCATTGGCGGGCAGCGGCTTCTCGTCGGGCAGGGGCTTCGCCGCCGAGGGCGGCTCCGGCGTGGGCGAGCCGCTGCCGGGGGCGGTGGTAATCGCCACGGGCGAGGGCGCGCGCTGGCCGGGGATCGCCGTCGGGATGATGAGGAACTGGCCCTCGCGCACCGCCAGATCCGGGCCGAGGCCGTTCCATTCCGCCAGTGCCTTGGCCGAAACATTGTAGGTGCGGGCGATGGAATAGGCGGTCTCGCCGCGCACGACCTTGTGGCGCGCGGGCTCGGCGCCGACCGGGGCGGCGGCGACCGGGGCAGGGGCGGCGGCGGGCGTCGCGCTGCCGGCGCGGTCGAGCGCGGTGGTGGCGATGGCGCTCACGTCGATGGCTCCCGGGGAGGCGGTGCCGGAGACAACCGGGGTCATCGGTGTCGGCGCGGCGGCGACGCGGGTTGGCAGGGCCAGCACCTCGCCCGGGCGCAGCGGATCGCCGGGCTGGAGCGCGTTGAAGCTCGCGATCTCGTTGACGTTGACGCCGACGCGGGTGGCCAGCGTCGTCACCGTGTCGCCGCGCTGCGCCACCGCGACCTGATAGCCGGGGTAGGACAGCACGCCGCGCGCATCGGCCTGCGGGCGCTGCGCCGTGGCCTGCCGCGCGGCTTCGGCGGTATTGACCGCGCCGACGCTGCTGCGCAGGTCCCAGTCCAGATCGGAGCCGTTGGTGCTGCAGCCGGCCAGCAGCGCGAGCGCTGTGGTCAGGCCGAGGGCGTGCTTCAGCGGGGGGCGGTTCATCATGGCTCTGCCTCTCGTCAGGCCCGGGTTGATCCCGGGGCGTCTCTAGTCGGACCCGAGCCCCTCGACCAGCGGCACGAAACGCACCGGCCGCAGCTCTTCGTAGTCGAACCCCTGTTCGAGGCGGGTCACCTTGATCAGGTTCTGCACGGCGTCAGTCTGCCCGACCGGGACCACCATGATACCCCCGATCTTGAGTTGCGCCAATAGGGGGCCGGGCGGGTCTTCTGCCGCAGCGGTCACAAGAATGCGGTCGAAGGGTGCCTGATCGGGCAGGCCGAAGCTGCCGTCGGCGGCAAAGGCGGTGATGTTGGTCAGATGCAGCTGGCGGAAGATCTCGGAGGCCTCGCGCACCAGCCGCCGGTGCCGGTCGACGGTGTAGACGCGGCGGGCGAGCTGGCTCAGGACCGCGGCCTGATAGCCCGAGCCCGTCCCGACCTCCAGCACCTTGTCGCGGGGGCTGACCGACAGCGCCTGGCTCATGAGCCCGACCACCGAGGGCTGGCTGATGGTCTGGCCGCAGGCGATGGGCAGCGGCATGTCCTCGTAGGCGCGGTCGGCGAAGAGGCCCTTGACGAAGGCACCGCGGTCGATGCGCTCCATCGCCGTCAGCACGCGCCCATCCGTCACCCCGCGCGAGCGAAGGGCGAAGAGGAAGCGCATCTGGCGCTCGGCCGGGGTATCGTCGCCGGGCGCGTCCGCTGTCATCCGAGCAGGGCCTCGAGCTCGGCCAGCCGGTCATGGGCGGTCAGGTCGGCGCGCATCGGGGTGATCGAGATGTAGCCTTCGAGGTTCACCGCGGCGTCGGTGCCGGGCAGGGTGGGCGACTGCTGGGCGCCGCCCTTGATCCAGAGGAATTTCCGGCCCGAGGGCGAGATATGCGGCTCCACCCCGAAGGAGGTATCGCGGCGGAAGCCCTGCGCCGCGACGCGGTGGCCCTTCACCTCGGCGGCGGGAACGGGGGGGAAGTTGACGTTGTAGAACAGCCGGTAATCTTCGCCATCCCAGAGCCCGCGGTCGAGCAGCGCCCGGATCACCGCGACGCCATGGGTGCGGGCGGTCTCGAACGGGTCGGCCAGACCTTCGGTGCGCGGGCCGAGGAACTGCGACAGGGCGATGGCGGGCAGGCCCTGCAGCGCCGCCTCCATCGCGCCGCCGATGGTGCCGGAATAGAGCACGTTCTCGGCCGAGTTGTTGCCCCGGTTCACGCCCGAGAGCACCAGATCGGGCTTGGCGCCCTGCAGCACGTCGTAAAGCGCCGCCAGCACGCAATCGGCGGGGCTGCCCTCGGCGGCATAGCGGCGCTCGCCGAGCTTGGCGATCATCATCGGGTGGGTGTAGCTGATGCAATGCGCGACCCCCGACTGCTCGAAGGCAGGGGCGACGATCCAGACCTCGCCCTCCGGCCCGGCGAGTTCGGTCGCGATTTCAGTCAAAGCCTCCAGGCCCGGTGCGTTGATGCCGTCGTCGTTGGTGATCAGAATGCGCATGGGGCCGCCTGTGTTGGGTCATCCCCTGATTAGACGAGGCCAGCCCGGTGGTAAAGCGAGAGACGGGCAGGCGGCCCGACTTGGGCCGCGACCGCGACCTCTTTGCCAATGACGCAGAGTCAGCCCCTTAGAAGGGAACCTTCCGTGGCGCTTCGGGTTGAAACGTGCTGAACGCCGCGAAGACGGTGACCCAAGGCAGAAGGCAGTCCATGACCCATCAAGAACCTCCGGTTGCAGATCAAGGCGCGCATCTTTCGGCGCGCCTTTGGAGCGTGGCTCCCCTGCAGGATGCAGCTGCGGCATCGCGGCTGCCTGTCGCCCCCTCGGCGGGGCATGCTGCCCTGCAGCCTGAGGTGACTGGAGAAGCGGCGCCGCGCACCTATAAGTTGTATCACGTTACGGCGTGGCTTGGCCGTCGCTTTCGGGAAATTTCATCGATCGGCCGCCGGAAAACCGGCGCTGCGCCTCATTTGGGCCACGATTGCAGAAGCTTGGCGGCGGGCGCTCACGCGAGAGACCCGGCGGCTCGGCAGGATTTTGCCTGCGAAACTACTCCTTTCGGGCAGCCTGCATTGGTTCTACAGAAGTGTACGGTCGTTTCCACGAATCATTCTTGCAAGAATCACGAGTGGCATTCGACAGTGATTCGAGTTTTCGACCCCAACTGGCTTCGCGGCCGCAGCAACGCAGGTGCAGCATTTTCGCCTACATTATGCTTAAAATTTGTGCTTAACTCGCCTTATTGGCGAATTCCGTCCTTTTCGGAGCGGCCATTTGCAGGTTCTCGCCTGTCGCTCTGAATGTTGCGGGAGTTCGTCATAAATTACGGTTAACTTCGCTATGTGATGAGCGGCGACGCTCGAACGAAAAGGTGTTTCATGAAATTCAACCCGCAGTCTTCTTTGACGCCGGACCAATACAATCCGGACCATATTTTCGCCGCCACCCTTCCCGCGATCAACGATCCCCAGACCCGTCCGGTCGGGGGTATCGCCAAACGCGCTCTTGATATTTTCATCGCGGTAAACGCGCTGATCGCTCTCGCCCCGCTGATGATCGGCGTGGCGCTGATCATCTGGGCCAGCAGCAACGGACCGATCCTCTACGGTCACCAGCGCGTCGGCTTCGGCGGGCGGACCTTCCGCTGCTGGAAGTTCCGCTCGATGGTCGTGGACGGCGACACCGTGCTCGAGCGCCATCTGCGCGGCAATCTCGAGGCGCAGCGCGAATGGGCCAATGACCGCAAGCTGCGCAACGATCCGCGGGTGACGCCGATCGGTGCGGTGATCCGCATGCTGTCGATCGACGAACTGCCGCAGCTGTTCAACATCCTGATGGGTGAAATGAGCGTCGTTGGCCCGCGCCCGGTTGTTGCTGCCGAGCTGCGCCGCTACAATGCCTCGGCCGGCCACTACCTGCGGACCCGCCCGGGCCTGACCGGCATGTGGCAGGTGAGCGGGCGCAGCGATCTGAGCTATCGCAAGCGCGTCCAGCTCGACCGTTTCTACGTGATGCGCTGGAATCTTCTTGCCGATCTTTCCATCATCCTGCGCACCATCCCGGCTGTGCTGAAATCGCGCGGCTCGTGCTGAGGGCCTATTGGCGCCCTATGCGTGGCAGTTGCAGAGTAGACGAGGTACGACAATGGCAGGGATGAAGTTCCCTCTTCTGGCGGCGATGATCATCGGGATTATGCCCGGCGCTCTCGCCGCCGAACCCTATAAGATCTCGGTCAGCGACGTGCTGCGGCTGCGCGTGCTGGAGTGGCTGCCGGTCGATGGCACGATGCGCGAATGGGAAGCGCTGGCCGGTGAATACGAGGTCGGGCCGGACGGTTCGATCTCGGTGCCGTTTCTCGGGCCGGTGCTGGCCGCGGGCAAGGCGCCGTTCGAGGTGGGAGCCGAGATTTCCGACGGGCTGAAGCAGCGTCTGGCGCTGGCCGACCTGCCGGACGCGACGGTGGAAATCGCCAAATATCAGCCGATCATTGTTTCCGGACATGTGCAGACGCCCGGCGAGGTGGTCTACCGCCCCGGGCTGACCGCGCGTCAGGCCATCGCCATGGCGGGCGGGCCAAGCGACGAGATCCGTCGCACCCCGGCCACGCTGCGCGAGCTGATCTCGGGGCAGGGCACGCTGCGGATCTATCTCGACCAACTCGATGCCCTGCGGGTGCGCAGGGCACGGCTCGAGGCGGAGCGGGACGGGGAGACCGAGTTCACCCCGGTGCCGCTCTTGGAAGATACGCCGCGCAGTCAGGCGCTGGTGCAGGAAGAAGTCGCCTTCATGGCGCTGCGCCGCGACCAGCTGGCGCGCGGACTGGCGGCGATCCAGAGCCAGAAGGAACTGCTCGAGGCCGAGATCGAGTCGCTGACCGCCAAGGGCACGGCGCTGGAGACCCAGATCGAGCTCGGCCAACGCGAGGTCGAGAACGCGACCAACCTGTCGGAACGTGGACTGGTGGCCAATGCGCGGCTCTTCGAGTCACAGCGCACGCTGGCCTCGATCGAGGCTTCGCTGCTCGACGTCTCCACCGCGGTGCTGCGGGCGCGTCAGGGTGTCGCCAATGCCGAGCGCGACCGGATCGCGCTGATCGACACGCGCTCCTCCGAGGTGGCCGAGCAGCTGCAGGAGGTCGAGGCCTCTGTGCTGGAAGCCGAGCGCCGGGTGGATACCGAGCGCAGCCTTGCCATCAGCCTGATGACGCAGGCGCAGGGACAGGATCTGGCGGTGGATTCCGGTGCACTGGCGGCGCAGGTCGAGGTGACGATCATCCGGCATCAAGGCGACGGTGCCGAGGAGATCCCGGATGCGATGGATGTCGAGCTAAAGCCGGGTGACCTGATCGAGATGACGCTGCGCCCGCCATCGACAAACTGACAGACGACTAGCCAGACAAAAGGCCCCGCCACAGGCGGGGCCTTTTGCTGTCTGCTGCGGGGGCTCAGGCTGGGGTCGGCTCCGATCCGTCCTCGGCCATCGGCCAGGGATCGGCGGGCCGCAGCGGCACGGGCGTGGGCCGTGGCGGCTGCTGGCTCATCCGGTAGGCCCGCTGCGCCCTGGTCCCGAAGACCAGCGCGCAGAGCGCAATCACCGTGCTCAGGTCGAACTGCAGATAGCCCACCACCTCGGTGATGCTCAAGATCAGCACCCGGAGCATGACGATGGCGAGGAAGATCGTGTCGGCCCGCGGCTCGCGCAGCGCCCAGAGCAGCGTGAGAATGCCACCGCCGATCAGACCCGCCGCCTGCAGCGCGACCCCGATCAGGCCGATCTCCACCGCGTTCGAGATGAAGGTGTTGTGGAAGTGGAAGCCGGTCTTGCTCTCGATGCCGAATTCGGCCCACATCGCCTCGGCCACCGGATTGCCGACGACCCAGACCGCCTGGAAGCCCTGCCCGAACAGCGGGTTCAGCGAAATCTCGTCGAAGGCGCGCTGCCAGAGCTCGGTGCGCCCGGTGAGGGTGGCATCCTTGCCGGTGGTTTCCAGCAGGAGGTCGAAGAGCATGTCCTGCAGGGTGTACATCAGGATCGCCGCCGCCAGCGCGGCGATGAGGCCAAGCCCGATGATGACGATCCGTTGCAGGGGGCTCATCCAGCGGGCGGCAAGCAGCAGCATGCCGAACATCACCGCGATGATCGTGGTGAGCAGCGCGCCGCTGGACTGCGCCTGCACCAGGATGAACGACCCCGCCGCCAGCCCGACCAGCCCCAGAAGCCGCCAGAACATCGACTGCCGCTTGTCGATCGACACGGCGAAGGCGGCGAGCACCAGAAGCGACATGACGCCCGCGAGCGCATTCTTCGAGCCGAAGATGCCGATCCAGCCGCCCCCGTCCGAGCGGATCTCGCCGAAGAGCACGCTCAACACCGCGGCCGCGAGGTGCGAGAGGAAGATCATCCGCAGGAAGGCGCGTGGCGAGAGCCGGTTCGCCATCGAGATCGCGATGCCGAAGGTGATCAGAAGCTGGATCGCCGCCCGCAGGGTGATCGTGCCGTAGTTCGACCAGAGCACCGTCAGCAGGCACCAGAAGGCGATCGCCAGCACCGTCCAGTACTGGCGAATCTCGATCAGCATGGTCTGCGGCCGTCGCACCACGAGGACGAGGCCCGACAGAAGGAAGACGAGCGCTGCCAGAGTGCCGATCCACGGCACCAGCAGAAGCGACATCACCACCATGAAGGCGAGGACGCTGGTCGGGCAGACGTCGATCAGCTTGAGATCGCGGTTGTAGGGCAGAGCCAGAGGCCGGGCGGTCATGGTCTGGCCTCTCTGCTCAGTCGGCGGCGGTGCAGAGCACGGACTCGGGGAACTGGCAGGGCTCCCCCTCCTTGGTGAAGCCCACCCAGTCCACCTCAAGCGTTACCGGCGCTTCCGGCACAGCGAAGGGGCCCATCCAGTCGGTCAGGGTATCGGTGCTCCAGTGGCTGAAGAAGATCTTCTGCGGCGTCGTCGGCAGGTTCTCGGTCGCCTCGTGCATCAGCTTGCCGTCGACATACCAGCGCAGACGGTCGGGCTGCCAGTGAAAGGAATAGACGTGGAACTCCTCGTTGGCGGGCGAGGGCAGTGCGACCTTGCCGCCGTTTTTCGGCTCGCCCGAGACATAGGTGTTCACATCCACCGAAGCAGTGTCGCGGGTCAGGATCTCGAAGTCGATCTCGTCATGCGGCTGTTTGTGCACCGGGCCGATATAGGTGAAGAAGGCCGCGTTGATGCCGGACTGACTGTGGTCGGTCTTCATCCGCGCCTCGTAGACGCCATGGCCGAAGACGGCATGGGTCTGGACTTCGGAGCAGACATTGGCGTTGTTGCCGCTCGGGTCGGGGAGGAAGGACAACTGCATCACCCCGTCGGTCAGCCCGATGGCGCGGCGGCCCCAGGTGCAGTTCTGGTGCGGGCCGTTGCTCCAGCCGTCGGAGATGAACCAGCGGTCTTCGCTGATCTGGTCGAAGGGGTCGAAGAAGCTGGTGGGCTCGGCTGCCGCGGCGGGAAGGGCCAGAAGGAGCGTTGCGAGGGCTGCACCGGAAAGCGGTGTACGCGGGTTGAAGATCATCCCGAAGTCTTCTCCATATAATCCGTTTGGTCGAATGTAATGCAAACTCCCGCGAGACTAGCCCAAAGCCTCAGGCATTGCACCCCTCGCCGGCAGGAATTTCGCGCCTGCGGCAAGCATTGACGCAAAGGTGAGCAAGAAGGAGCCGGGCGAAGATCGCCCCGCCACATCCGCCGCGCGATGTGCTAGGCGGAACGAAATGACGGAGGACGGATGCGGATTTCTGTGCTGATGGCGAACTACCGGGGCGCCGCCTATCTGCCCGAGGCCATGGCCTCGGTGCTGCGGCAGAGCCATGCCGATCTGGAGCTGATCGTGGTCGACGATGCCTCGGGCGACGGCAGTGCCGCGCTGGTGCGGCAGGCGATGGCCCAAGACCCGCGCGTGCGGCTGATCGAGCAGCCGGTGAACGCCGGCCCCTCCGCCGCGCGCAACCGGGCGGTGGAGGCCGCGACGGGCGAGTGGCTGGCGATCATGGATTCGGACGATCTGATGCACCCGGCCCGGCTGGAGCGTCTGCTGGCGGCGGCGACGGCGCTCGGGGCCGATGCGGTGGCCGATGACATGCTGTTCTTCGGCGAGACGGTGGATGCGAGCGGGCGCACGCTGCTCGGCTCCCTGGCGCTGACCGCGCCGAAGCCGGTCGATGCGAGGCTTTTCGTCGAGGCCAACAGCGGGCGGGCCGACCTGCCGCCGCTGGGCTATCTGAAGCCTCTGGTGCGGCGCTCGGCCTGGGGGGATCTGCGCTATGACGAGGCGGTGCGGATCGGCGAGGATTACGACGTCTATCTCCGGCTGATCCTGCGCGGGGCGCGGGTCTTCCTGCTGCCCGAGGCGCTCTATCTCTATCGACGCCACTCGGCCTCGATCTCGCACCGGCTGTCGGTGGCGGCGCTGGAGCCGCTGATCGCGGCGCACGACCGATCGGCACTGGGGCTCTCAGATCCGGCGCTGGCCGCGGCGATGGCGCGGCGGCGGGCGGCGCTCGACCGGATGCTGGCCTTCGAGCGGCTGGTGGCGGCGATGAAGGGCCGGCAGGCAGGGGCCTCGCTCGGCGCTCTGGCGGCGCGACCGGGTCTGTCGCTGGAGCTCGCGCGTTCGGTGAAGGAGCGGATGCAGCGCAAGGCTGCGGTGTCGGTGGCGCGCACGCCGCTCGATCTGGTGCTGGGCGAGGGCGGCGAGTCGGTGCCCCCGCTGTTGCCGCCCGAGACGCCGGTGGCGGTGCCGCCCGCGCCGCTGCTGTCGCGGCTCTCCGACCTTGCTGCCCGGCATGACCTCAGGCTCGAGGTGCGCGGGGCGGAGGCGCTGCATCTGCTCTGGATGGTGCCACGTTTCGCCTCGGCCCGGGTCACCGGCGCCGAGGGGGTGCTGCCGCCGGGGGCGACGCGGGGCTGATCACTCGGTCAGAAGCAGCCGGTCGGTCTCTGGGGCCGGGGGGGCAGGGCGCAGCGCCGCCAGCTTGTCGCGCGCCACACCCCGGGCGATGGGCAGGAAGCGCGAGGGCGGCGACAGCGCATAGGCCAGTGCCCCGCCGAAGCCCGTGGCGCGCTTGGTGTCGAGGAACTCGCGCAGCAGCCGCTTGCCCGTCACCTGCCGCAGGTGCGCTGCGATGGCGGCGCGCAGATCCGGCGCGAGCCCCGGCGTCGCCGCATGGCGCCGGCAGGCCGCCTCCAGCGCCACCAGATCCGAAGTGCGATGCCGCCCGCTGAGAGAGCCGCCCCGCTCCACCGCGACATAGCCGACGTGCCGCGTCAGACCGAAACGCGCCCCGCGCAGGAGCATCTGCACGTAAAGGTCGTAATCCTCGCCGAGCCACATGCTCTCGTCATAGCGGAGCCCGTGATGGTCGAGGAAGGCGCGTGCCATCACCGGCTTGAGAAAGCCGAGCTCGCCGCGCCGCACCTTGCCGCTGGAGATGTTGCCCAGCACGAAGCCGATGGCATCGACCGGTCGGAAGCCCGCGGGGAACGCGGGCAGATCGGCGGGCGAGATCGTCTCGGCCCGTTCGGGCGAGACGAAGACCATGTTGTCGGCAGCCAGATCCAGATCGCTGCCCGCGATGGCGGCGAAACGACCCGGCAGCAGGAAGTCGTCGGCGTCGAGGATGGCGATCAACGGTGCTTGCGACTCGGCGATGGCGCGGTTGCGCGCGACCGAAGGTCCGCCGTTCTCCGCCAGCCGGATCACGCGCAGGCGCCCGCTGCCATCGCTCACCGCCCCGGCAGCGGCGCCGGTCGCATCGGTGGAGGCGTCATCCACGACCAGCACCTCGGCCACCTCGGGCTGGGCCAGCGCCGAGGCGACGGCGCGGCCGATGGTGTCGGCGGCGTTGCGGGCGGCGATGATGACGCAGATCGTGGCTTGGGTCATGGAGGGCTTCCTTCCGCGGCGGGGCCGCTGTGCCGGGGCAGCGCAAGGCTCATGCTGCGGCGATGGGCTTCGGAGGGCGCAGGCCCGGCCCCGGCATAGCGCATCGGCCCTCTGCCGCGCAATGGCCGGAGCAGGGACCGGGGGCGCGGGCAGTCTATCCTGCCCTGCCCGGGGCGAGACCAGCAGCCGCGGCGGGATTTCAGCGGGGATGCGGCGGGGGCGAGCTGGCGATGACGCAGGGGCGGCCGGACCTTCTGGCGAGGGCGCAACTGGTGACAGACCTCTGCGAAAGAAGACATCCGGACGATACGATTCGAATTGGAAGCGTCATGCAGTTCAAAAGCGAAAGCAAAATGGGCGATGCAACTTTCAATTGAAGGGCTTTACCGGGGCGCGCGACGAATGCGCATTAATTAAGCGACATGTGAAAGGCTCTTTTAACCACCCTTGGTTCCCATGCCCGGCGAACAGGAAAAAGCCGCAGTTCGGAGCGAGGAAAGCCCGGATCGGCGAGGTCGCGCGGATCTTTGGTCTTCCGGACAAGTTGACAGGTCCTCGAGACGCGACAACGCTGAACGACATGCCCGCCAAGTGATGTAACGAGGATCATTGAAGTGCAGATCATCTCCGCTGCTCCGTGCCCTGCTTGACTCCAAGAGATTGACCTTGCCGACCGGCAGCCGCGTGGCGGCAAGCTGACCACCTCCTGATCCGCAGCTTCTGAATTGACAGATCTGCATAGAGCTTCCTCGCTCATTCCGCGCCTGGCCCGACCCTTTGAATTTGAATTTGCAGGCTTCCCATGAAGAATTTCCGGATCGACACCGTCCTGACCGCGCCCGGCTGCGTCGACTGCGCCTCTGCGGACAAGATCGCCCTCCTCGACACGACCCCCAGCCCTCCGAGCATGAAAGCCGCCCCGCCGCGCTTTGCCTCCCCGTCGCAGGGCCCGACGGCATGAGCGGTTTCGCCGGCTATGTTGCCTTTGCGGGCGATCCTTCGGTCGCCAGAGCACGCACCCAGACCATACTCACGGCGCTGCGCCATCGCGGGCCGCAGGGGCTGCATCTGCACGAGGGGCGGGGTGTCGCGCTTGGTCATGCCTGGCTCGATCTGGGCGACAGCGCCGGGCCTTGGCAACTGCGTGCCGGTGGGCCGGTGCTGACCGGCGAAATCCGGCTCGATGCGCCGGAGGATCTGGCGCGGCAGCTGGGCCAGCCGCTGGCGGGGGATGCCGCGCTGGTGCTCGCGGCCTATGACCGCTGGGGCATCGACGCTCTGGCGCGGATCGAGGGCGATTTTGCCTTCGCGCTCTGGGACCCGGCGCTGCAGCGGCTCTTCTGCGCCCGCGACCGTTTCGGCGTGAAGCCCTTCGTCTTCCGCGTGACACCGCAGGGCATCGCCGTGGCGAGCGAGATCACCCCGCTGCTCGGCATCTTCGGCAAGGGCCGCGAGACACCCGACGAGGTCTGGATCGCGGAGTTCCTCGCGGGCCAGCCCACCTGCAACAGCCGCACCGCCTGGCGCGGCATCAGCCGTCTGGCACCTGGCCATCTGCTGATGGTGCAGGCGGGGCGGGCCGAGACGCGGCGCTGGTGGAAGCTGGAACCCGAACCCTTCGCCGCGCCCTCGGGCCCCGAAGCCCTGCGCGCCGCGCTCGATCGGGCCGTGGCCTGCCGTCTGCGGGGCGCGCCCGTCGGGGCGATGCTCAGCGGCGGGCTCGATTCGAGTTCGCTTGCGCTGCTGGCGGCGCGGCATCTGCCGCAGCCGCTGCCGGTCTTCTCGCTGCTGTTCAACGACCGCCCCGAACTGGACGAGCGGCCCTATATCGCGGCGAGCCATGCGCTCGGCCATTTCGACCTGCACTGGGTCGGCGCGGCGACGGGTGGGCCTGTCGACAACGCCGCCCTGCTGGCCGAGCAGGAGCAGCCCTTTCCCGGGATCGGTCTGCCGACCCAGCGTCGGCTTTACGCGGCGGCACGTCAGGCCGGGGTGCGGGTCCTGCTGGACGGGCATGGCGGTGACGAGGTCATCTCCTCCGGCGTCACCCGGCTGCAGGAACTGGCGCGCGAGGGGCGGTGGCGTGACCTCTGGCGGCAGTCCGACGGGCTGGCGGCGGTCCATGACGAGCCGAAGTTCGACGTGTTCTGCGATCTCGTGGCGGGGAATGCCCGCAGCCGCATGCTGCGCGGCCTTGCGCGGCGGCTCGGCGGCAGCGGGGTGGAGGACGACAGCCAGTGGCGGCGCATGGTGCGGTCCGATCTGGCCCGGCGCACCTCGTTGGTGGACCGGGTACGCTCTGCCCATGGCGTGGCCACGGGGCGCACGCCGGATCAGCAGCATCACATCAGCCTTTTGACCAATCCCGGCATCGCGACCGCCTTTGAGGTGCTGGACCGGGCCGCGGCGCGGCAGGGGGTGGACCCGCGCTATCCGTTCTTCGACCGCAGAGTGGTGGAGCTTTGCGTGGCGCAACCGCCCTCGGCCAAGTTCCACGACGGCATGACCCGTGCCCTGCTGCGCCATGCGATGGAAGGTGTGCTTCCCGACAAGGTGCGGCTGCGGCGCGACAAGACCGACTTCACGACCAGCGCCCGCCGCGCCATGCTGGATGCCTCGGGCGACCGTCTGGCCGAACTCTGCAGCGCCTCGCCCGGGCCGATGGCCGATCATGTGGACATGGAAGCCTTCCGCAGCGGGGTATCGGCGCTGCGGAAGGGCGAGGCCGATGGCGCGACACTGCGGCAAGTCTGGGCGGCGCTCTGGCTGGCGGAATGGCTGGAGCGGCGCGAAACCCCGGGCCGCAGCCTCAGCGACCGGAGGAGTCCGGCGTGACGTTGAGGGCCATACCTCGGTCTGAATAGCGACAGGGTAGGATGGGTGATCGTGCCTCGACCGACGATTTGAGCGCCGGGGTGCACGGCCGACCGGGTCGCATGGGCGTCCGTGACGACGGCGAGGAACTTGCGTCAGTCAGGGAGCAAGGGGACTAACCCCGGCGGGACTCACGGTGCCGGCCGGCGATGACCAACTCGACCGCTGTGGGCGCGTTTTGCGCATCCGTGCTCTCCTCTGCCACGCGCCGCTGGCGCTCGCTCCGGGTGAGCAAGAGGATCAGGGCAAGATAGAGAACCTGAGCCAGCACCACCGTCGCCACGGCAAGACCGATGACCGCAGCCATCGGCAGTTCTGCCGCTAGAGCAACGCCGGTAACCAGCGCTGTCGAAGCCACCATTCCCGCGAGAAAGGTCGCAAGCTTCATACCGTTCTCCCCCCGAAGAAATGCAACTTTGAATTGCATCTACGGAGGAAGATAGGCGTGAAACTGCCGAAAGGAAAGGGCCCGTTACAACCTGCGGCGCAACGTCACTCAACTGTTGCGATTATGCGCGGCCGCTGATGTAGTCGCCATACTCTTCGTAGAACTGCTCGCCCGAGCTGACGGGCACGTATTCGCGAAGCACATCCATGTCGACCTTGTTCAGCACGACGCCCAGCATCTTCTCCTGCAGGGCAGGCTCATGCATCAGCGTCTCGCGCATCAGGGCCTTGGGGGTTTTGCCCCATTCGGCGACCATGATGATCTGATCCAGCAGCGGCAGGGCCACTCGGGCGTCGACCACCGGGCCGAGCGGCGCGAGGTCGAGGATCACATGGCTGTAGCGCGCCCGGGCAGCGGCCAGAAGCTGCCGCATGCCCTTGGAGCCAAGAAGCTCGCTCGAATGGGTCATCGAGCCGGGGGTGATGCAGGGCAGCACATGCACGCCGGTGTCGCTGATCACCCGCAGCGCCTTGGTCCAGTCGCTCTTGCCGAGTGCGGCTTCGACGAGGCCGATACCGCGCGACAGGCCGAGGCGACGGCTGAGACCGGGGTTGCGCGGGTCGGTGTCGATCAGCAGCACCGAATGGCCCGAGGCCGCCATGACACCCGCGAGGTTCAGCGCGACGGACGACTTGCCCTCCGCCGGGCGGATCGAGGTGACGCCGATCACGATCTGCGACTTGCCGGCAAGGCTGACCTCGGAGGCGAAGCGGATGTTGCGCAGCGTCTCGGCGTAATGCGAGCGCATGTTCTGCAGCGCGTAGATCGGCTGGCGGATCACCGGCATGCCGGGGACGGGCGCCGTGAGCTTCAGCGCGGCGGCGCGGGACTGGCGGCTGATCTGCGGTGCGGAGGTGGCGGATTCGAAGGTCGGCAGGTAGCCGAGGAACCGCTGGCCCGCGTCGATCTGCACGTCTTCCGAGGTCCGCAGGAAGCGGTCGCGCCATTCGCGCAGCACACCGATGCCCGAGCCGGCCAGCGCACCCAGCACCAGCATCAGCGCCAGAACCGAGGTGGTGCCCGGAGCCGCGGCATCGCGCGGCACGTCGGCGGCCGAGAGGATGCGGACGTTGGAGATCGGGAAGGTCTTCTGCTGGTCGATTTCCTGGAAGCGGGTCAGGAAGGTCTGGTAGAGCGTGGTCAGCGTGTCGGCGCGCTGTTCCAGCGACTTCAGCTGCACCTGCTTCTGCCCGGCTTCGGAGTTCACGTCCACCGCCAGCCCGAGGCTGTCGCGCAGCGCGTTCACCTGCGCCTGTGCCACGTCGAAGGCACCGCGGGCCTCTTCCAGCAGACGGCGCAGCTCGCTGAACAGCAGGTTCGACTGTTCGGTGACCTGATCGCGCAGACGCACCGCCTGCGGGTGATCCTCGCCGAAGTCGCGCTCGATCCGCTCGAGGCGCGAGTTCAGCGCCGAAAGCTGGTCCTGCATCTCGATCAGCCGCTCGTTGCCCTGCAGGCTGAAGCTGGTGCTGTCGTCGAGGAAGGCTTCGGAGCCGCGGGCGAGGATGGCCTCGTAGGTGCGCATCAGCGCGCCGGCACGGGCGCTGGCGGTCACGGCATCGGCCAGATCGGCGTTCAGCTGGGCCACGTTCTCTTCGGTGATCAGCGCCCCGCGGGAGGAGACGAGGCCGTTTTCGGCGCGGAAGATCTCGGCGGCCACGGCGGCCTCGCGCGAGGCTTCCTGCAGCTCTTCGAGCCGCTGCTGCAGCCATTCGGTCGTCCGCTCGGTCGCCTCGTAGTTTGCGTTCAGCAGGTCGGCGACATAGGCTTCGGAATAGGCGTTGGCGATCGATGCGGCGAGCGCCGGGTCATGCGAGGCAAAGGAGATGCCGAAGACGCTGCTGCGTCCGACGCGTTGCACCCGGACCTGCTGCTGCAGGGTCTGCGCCACCTCTTCCTGACGGCGGGCCGCCAGTTCTTCCTCGGTGGGCGGCGGGCCGTCGACGGCCGGGGCCGCTGGGGTCAGCAGCTGGATCGGCGCACGGATCGCCGAGCGGATCGTGCCGGTCACCTGCGAGAACAGCGACGAGGGCGGCGAGAGGAAGGACTCGTTGGTGTCGAGATTGAGCATCTTGACCACCGACAGCGCCACCGCTTGCGAACGGATCACCTCCTGCGCGCTCTCCAGCGCGTTGTCGGACACGGCGCTGGTGTCGAGCGCCGAGACTTCCTCGATGCTGCGGTTCACCTTGCCGGCCAGCAGCACGGTCGAGCCGGCCTGATAGGTCTTCGGCGTGGTCGCGAGGTAGACGAGGCCGAGGCAGAGCGCCACGCCCATGGAAAGGAACACGACCTTGCGCTGACGGCGCGCGGCGCTCAGCAGACGGCTCAGGTCGATGGTATCGCCCGAGGGCGGCGCGCTCGGCTGGTCGAGACGGCTGTCACTGTCGGCAATGCGAAATCCGAACTGCTTCAAAATGGGCTCCTTGGAAAGAACGTGCGGCGGGACTTCGCAGCGGGGGCAGACAAGAAATTATCGGTTTGACCATAAATAGAGATGGACCGAGCTCCGAGGAGCGCAGCCATTGTGCCTACATGCAGGGCCCCACGCAACAGCGACGTGTTGCGTAACAGAGGGTTGAAGAGCCGTGTAAGGGCTGAAAAACCACAGAATGCCGCCTTGGCGAGTGCCACGACCGCCAGCTTCAGCCTTTGCGCGTATCCGGCGCCTTCGCCGATCAGGCTGCCGTGGGTCTGGCCCATGCGGAAACGCCGCTTCAGGAGCCACGACAGCCGCGCGCGGCTTGCCGGAACCACCTCGGTCGCCCAGGCTTCGGCGGCATAGCCGAGCCTGCCGCCCCGGCGCAGCACCGTCTCGAAGAAGGCAGTGTCCTCGCCACCCGAGACGCCGCGTGACGGGTCGAAGCGCAGCCCGCTCACCGCGGGGGCAGAGAGGTCGAGCAGCACGTTGCAGGTGTAGCCCGACTTGATGGCGCCACCGGGCAGGAAGACCGGGCGGGTGTCGTGGATGGCACCCTCGCGCATCCAGGCCGGGGCGTCGGGCGCATGATGTGCGCGCACCGGGCCCAGCACTGCCTCGGCCGCAGTCTCCTGCCGTGCCGCACAGAGCGCCGCGATCCAGTTCGGCGCCACGGTCTCGTCATCGTCGAGGAAGGCCAGCGCGCCCACGCCCCGCTCCGCCGCCGCATCCAGCACAGCATTGCGCGCGATCGAGATGTTGCGGGCGGGCGCATGAACATAGTGCACCGGCAGCGGCGCCGTGGCCGCGTAGCTCTCCACCAGCGCCTTGGCCGAGGGCGTGTCGTCGTTGTCGGCGACGAGGATCACCCCGCTCAGCCCCTCCGGCCAGTCCAGCGCCGAGAGCGAGGCCAGCGTGTCGGCAAGGCCGGGGCGGCGGAAGGTGCAGACGCCTATGGCGATGCGCGTCATGCCCGCGCCCTCCGCCCGCCAAGATGGCCGAGCAGCTGGCTCCAGAACCCCGCCGACCAGGCGGCATGCATCACTCCTGCGGCCAGCCCCGAGAACAGCGCCCGCAGGTCGCGGGTCTGCCCGGCGATGACAAGACCGCCCACGGCACAGCCGACCAGCCAGAGCAGCAGCGGCAGCGCGAAGACGAGGCTCAGCGGCGTCAGCAGCGCCGCCAGCAGCGCGGGCATCAGCGCGACCAGCACCACCTGCCGCATCCCCGGGCGGTTGCGGTGCTTGAGCAAGTTGCGCGCCCGGCCCTTGCCGAAATGGAAATATTGCCGGACCAGCGCGGGGATGCTGCGGCGGGGGAAGTAATCCACCCGGGTCTTCGGCGTCAGCCAGATGCGATAGCCCGCCGCGGTCAGCCGCAGGTCCAGCTCGGCATCCTCGTTGTGGCTGAAGCTCTCGTCATAGCCGCCGACCGCGCGGAAGGCCGAGACCCGCATCAGCGCGTGATGGCCATGCTCGACGAAGCGGCCCTGCGGTGCCACGCGATGCGCCGAGCCACCATTGCCCAACCGTGAGTTCTGTGCGGCGGCGATCAGCCCCTGCCAGAAGCCCGAGCCGACGGCCCGCATGCCCACCACCACCGAATCCGCGCCCGTCGCCTCGGCTTCGCGCAGGAGCGTCTCGCAGTAGTCGGCGGGATAGGCCGAATGCGCGTCGATGCGGATCAGCCATTCGGCCTCGGCGCCATGCGTCTCGACCGCGAGGTTGACGGCCGCACTCTGCAGCTTGCGGGCATTGTGCAGCAGCATGATCGACGGGTCCGCCGCCGCGCGCCGCGCCACGATCCGGTCGGTGCCATCGCTGGAGCCGCCATCGGCCACGACGATCTGAGCGGGCCAGTGCCGGGCGAAGGGCAGCAGGCTGTCGAGCAGCCCGTCGATGTGCAGCGCCTCGTTCAGGGTGGGGATGATGATGAGCACGGTCATTCCGCGGCCTCCCTGCGTTGCGACGCGGCGCGATCCGGCAGGCGGTCCCGCAGCGCGGCAACGAGATCGGCGCATTCGGCGCCGTCGGTGGTCCAGACGGCGGCAGGCACCGCGGCGACGGCGGCCTTCATCCGGGCGATGGTGGAGCGGTCGAGAGTTTCGAGCACGCGGGCGACCTCCTCGGCCTTGGGGGCGGGGACGGCGACACCAAGGCCCCGTTCCGCCAGGGTCCGCGCCACCTGCGTGCCGGTCAGCACGATCGGTACGGCGCCATGGCGGCAGCCTTCGTAGAGCCGGTTCGGCAGCAGCCAGTCGGAGTTCTGTCCGGCATCGTAGCGGTCGATCAGGAAGGCCAGATCGACATCGGCATAGATCGCGGGCAGATCGTCCGGGCTGCGGTAGGGCCCTTCGAAATGCAGATCGGGATTGGCGGCGACGACCTCGGCGAAATTCGGCAGCTGATCCGCGGCAGGCTTGCCGCGCAGCACGATATGGTAGCGCCCCGGCGCGGCGCGGGTGATCCGGTCGAGGCAATCCAGCGTCCAGGCGCAGCGCAGGATGCCGAACCAGCCGATGCGCAGCGGGCCGGTCCGCGCCACGGCGGCTGCGGGGGCAGGGGCGGCGACGCCGGGAAAGAAGCATTTGTTCTCCACCAGCCGGATCGGCGCCCGGGTCTGACGGTAGGGTTCGAAATATTCGGCGATGAAGCCCGGCGAGGAGGTCAGCACCATCGCCGCATCGCGCAGCAGATGACGTTCCAGCGCCCGCATCGCCCGGGGCTTGGGGCCGTCGCCCAGCATCATGCGGTGGATGTCGAGCACCTCGTAGACCAGCGCGGCAGAGGGCCAGCGCTTGCGGGCGCGGGCCGCCAGGGTCAGCATCTCGAGATTGCGCGCCACGATCACCTCGGGGGCGGGCACATCCTTGAGATGCGCGTCCAGCGTCAGCAGCGTGCGCAGGACGGAGCCCGCGCGCTGCAGCATCTGTGCGTCAGCGGTCCGGCCGAGGCAGATCGCCTCGCCCGGAAGAGCGCCGGTGCGACGGCGGAACCCTGCGACACGCACCTCCGCCCCGCCGGCGCGCAGCATTGCCACGCGCCGCCAGACCGCGGAATCGTCAAGGTCGTGCGCAAGGTAGAGCAGTTGCACTCTGTACGCTGTCCTTTCGCAAATCTGCGGATCAGCCCGCCGCCACCGACCGCAGCGGGACCACACTCGGCTGGACCACGCTGTTGCGCGGCGCCACCGCATCGAGGAAGGCACCGAATTCGTCGCGCAGGTCCGGGCGGCGCAGCGCCAGCGCGACCGTCGCCTGCAAGAAGCCCGCCTTGGAGCCGCAATCGTAGCGCTCGCCGCTGAAGCGGAAGCCGTGGACGGAGCCCGGGTTCGCGCGCAGTTCCTGCGCGATGGCGTCGGTCAGCTGGATCTCGCCGCCCGCACCGACCTGCTTCTTCTGCAGATGGCTCATGATCTCGGGCGTCAGGATGTAGCGGCCGATCACCGCGAGGTTCGAGGGCGCCGTGCCGGCCTTGGGCTTCTCGACGAAGTCGCGCGGGCGGATGATCGCGCCGTTGGTCGATTCCACGTCGAGGATGCCATAGGAGGAGGCGCGCTCGGGGGCCACTTCCATGGCGGCGACGATGCTGCCGCCGACCTCGTTATGCGCCTCGATCATCTGGGCGAGGCAGGGCTTGTCGCTGACCACCAGATCGTCGGGCAGGATAACCGCGAAGGGCTTGTCGCCCACCAGACGATGCGCGCACCAGACGGCATGGCCGAGCCCCATCGCATTGTGCTGACGCACATAGGCGACATGGCCGCTGTCCATGTTGGTTTCCTGCAGCGTCGCCAGCAGGTCGGTCTTGCCCGAGTTGCGCAGCGAGGTCTCCAGCGACGGGTGGACGTCGAAGAAGTCTTCCAGAGCGCCTTTGCCCCGCGAGGTGACAAAGATGAAATCTTCGATACCGGCAGCACGTGCCTCTTCGACAGCATACTGGATCAGCGGCTTGTCGACGAGGGTAAGGATTTCTTTCGGAACGGATTTCGTGGCGGGCAGGAAACGGGTCCCGAGACCGGCAATCGGAAATATCGCAGTGGTAACTTTCGATGTCATTTGCGACCTCTTTTGGTGTCAATATCGCGCAAGGTAAGCCTCACGTGCCTAAGTCAATGTTTCATGAAATGCTGCACCTGCAAAGGTGCGTTCGGAAAGCGTAGCGGGTCGTCGGCGGAACCAGGCACATCGGCAGAACTGCACTCTCTTCAGAATGCTGAACGTCCGTGAAATCACCAGTGCTGAATCGTGAAATTTCTGTGTTCTGAGAGAGAGGATTCCGGGTCGGGAACGGATTTAGCGTGTTTTATCAATCACGGATGCAATCTTAAGCTGTTTTTTGCCGATTTACTAAAGACTTTCTGATTCGTAGGCGATCTTTCGCCCGGGGTCAAAGCGATCCTTGGGCAATGGGACGAATGTCTCGCATTTTTTCGCCTGCGCCGATTACAGCAGTGCGGGAATCGTCTCGTGCAGCCGCTCCCAGCCGCCCGGCTGCCAGCCAAAGGATTGCAAACGGCTGCAGTCCATCGCGCTGACCTTCGTGGCATCGGCGCGCGGCGGCGGCATCGGCCCGCCGGTCAGCGCGGCAACTTCGGTCAGCAGGTCGTGCCGGTCGAGCAGCAGATCCGAGACGTTCCAGGGGCCGCGGATCGCTCCCCTTTCGCTGCGCAGCAGCAGGATTGCTGCAGATGCGAGATCGGCGCCATGCACCTCGGTCGCAACGCGCGGGGTCACGGGCCCACCCGACAGAAACTTCTCAAAGAGATCGGCCCATTTGTGCCGTTGGCCGGGGCCCGGCGGGCCATAGACACCCGTCGCCCGCAGGCTTGCGCCCGCGACGGGCAGGGCAGCCAGCGCGGCTTCGGCGTCGGCCTTCACCCGGCCATAGAGCGTGTCGGGCCGCAGCGGCGTTGTCTCGGTCAGAACCGTGCCGGGCGGGTGATCGCCGTAGACGGCGCGGGAGGAGAGAAACAGCACCCGGTCAAGCCCCTGCGCCGCCCGAAACAGCCGCTGCGTGCCCTCGAGATTGGCGGCGAGGAACCCCTCCGGGTCGTCGCCCTCGCCACCGCGATAGCGCCCGGGTTCGTGCAGGAAGGCTGCGTGGATCAGCGCATCGAAGCCGTCGAGCGCGGGCGGTGCCTCCCGCAGATCGTAGGGCAGATGCGCGACCGGGGCCGAGAACTGCCCGCGCCGCCGCCCCAGCGTCGTCACCTCGAAGCCCTCGCGCAGCGCGGCTTCGGTGAGGAAGCGCCCGACAAGCCCCGTCGCCCCGGTGATGGCGAGCCTCATGGTGCGGGCAGGCTCGCCAGATCCGGAACCGGCCCGTCGCCGGCATAGGCCTGCCACAGGTCGATCAGCACCCGCAGCCGGTCCGCCTTGTCATGCTGCTGCCAGGGTTTCTCATACTGAAAGTGCAGGATGCGGATTTCGTCCCAGCTCCACAGCTCGGGCATCGCGAACCAGACGTATTGCAGCATGTTGCAGACCACGGGGAGCCCGTGCCAGTCGGGGAAATAGGCCTGCAGGAAGCTTTGGTCGGTGCGCCGCCAGAAGACGCCGGGGCGGTCGAGCTTCTCCAGCATGTCGTTGAAGGTCGCCTCGGAGGGCTTCGCGGTGAAGACGCCGGAGTTCATCCGGTGGAAGTCGCCCAGTCCCTCGTAGACATTCGGTGCCGCGCAGAACTCCGGATAGGCGAACAGCTTGTCGACATTGCGCAGCACCAGCGCATCGGCGTCGATGAAGACCACCGAAGCATAGTCGAGCTGCCAGAGCCGCAGCTTGGCGAAATTGTCGAGTGGGGTGTGGAACGGTGGCTTCGTGCCTTTGGTGAAGGCGGCGCGGGCGTGCAGCGCGTCGCGGGCATGCACCTCGTTGAAGGCGGGCGAGGTGGGCAGCAGATCCACCTGCACCAGACGCGCCCCGAGCGCCGACAGTGGCGCCAGCGCCTCGGCGGCCACGTCAGTGTGCAGCACCACCAGATCTGCCGTCGTGCCGCTAAGAGTCAGCGAGCGCAGCAGCGCCCGCGCCCCCAGCGCATAGTCGGGGTTCGTCACCAGCGTGACATAGGCGCGGTCGCCCCGCGCCGGTCGGTCGGCGGCCAGCACTCAGGACACGGAGCGCAGGCGCTTGCCTTCCGGGTCATGCTCGACCCGCTGCGCGATGTCCTTGGTCCAGGCCGACACGGCGGGCACGCGGCTGCGGTCGATGCGGTGGGCGTATTTCTTTGCCACATCCACCACCTCGGCCAGAAGCCCCTCGGCCAGCGTGATCGGCTTCAGCCCGAGGCCGAGGAACTGGTCGTTCTTCACCAGAAGCTCGTTCTCGTCGGCCTCCTTGCGCGGGTTCGGCAGATAGGCAACCCGGGCGCCGGTCATCTTGGCGATCATCTCGGCCAGGTCGCGGACGCGGTGCGTCTCGGTCATCTGGTTGAAGATCTTCACCCGCTCGCCGCGCTTCGGCGCATCCGACAGCGCCAGCTCGACGCAGCGCACCGAGTCCTGCAGGTGGATGAAGGCGCGGGTCTGGCCGCCGGTGCCATGCACGGTCAGCGGATAGCCGATGGCGGCTTGGATGAGGAAACGGTTCAGCACCGTGCCGTAGTCGCCGTCATAGTCGAAGCGGTTGATCAGCTGTTCGTGCCGCCGGGTCTGGTCGGTATGGGTGCCCCAGACGATGCCCTGATGCAGGTCGGTGATCCGCAGCCCGTCGTTCTGGGCGTAGAACTGGAACAGGATCTGATCGAGGCTCTTGGTCATGTGATAGACCGAGCCGGGACGGGTCGGGTAAAGGATCTCCAGCCCGCGCGGGCCGGTGGGCGTTTCCACCGACACGTCGAGATACCCCTCGGGGATCGGCGCGCCGACGGTCGAATAGCCGTAGACGCCCATGGTTCCCAGATGCACCAGATGTGCGTCGATCCCGGTCTCGACCAGTGCCGCCAGGAGGTTATGCGTCGCGTTGACGTTGTTGTTGACGGTGTAGACCTTGTGACGGTCGGTCTTCATCGAATAGGGCGCGGCGCGCTGTTCGGCGAAGTGGATGATCGCATCGGGATGATGATCGGCCAGCCAGCCGCGCAGGCGGTCATATTCGGTGGCGAGGTTCAGCAGGTGGAAGTGCAGCTTGTGGCCGGTCTCCTGATGCCAGATCCGGCACCGCTCCTGAATCGAATCCATGGGGGTCAGCGACTGGACGCCCAGCTCGGTGTCGATCCAGCGGCGCGACAGGTTGTCGACGATATGGATCTCGTGACCCAGTGCCGACAGATGAAGCGCGGTTGGCCAGCCAACAAAGCCGTCTCCGCCCAGAATTGCGATCCGCATGAAGCCTCCTTCGGGAACCAGACGTTCCATCGCCTGTCGCGGCTCATGCCGCGTGCTGTAACAAATTGCTGCCTAAAAGGTTTCACACAATCCGTCGAATGAATATTTGGCAACACTCGGCAAGCCCTTGCCGATTTGGGGTCACCGGGCTTCGGGTGGTGACGCCGGATTTCGCTCAGCCGTCCGCCTTGCGGCGCAAGGCACGGAAGAAACGGTGTCTGTCGAAGGGCCCAGGCGCGGGGCCGTAGATCGCCCGGTCCAGCAGGCCGAGCGCCGCACTCCGGTCACCCTCCAGCTCCGCCGCCGCGCGGCGCAGCGCCAGAAGATCGCCGTCCCGCGCCGCCCGGCGCATCGCGAGCCAGGGCAGCGGCGACCAGCGCCGCCAGAGCCCACTCGCCGCCGCCGCACTCGTCCGATGCCCGGCCACCAGCGCCCCGAGGCCCAGCGTCAGCCCCGCCACCAGCGCCAGCGCGATCCCCCAGCGGCTGCCCGGGGTCAGTGCTCCACCCGCCGATTGCGAGGCGGCAAAGCTGGCATAGCCGATCGGCAGGGCGGGGATCTCGATCTGCTCGACCTTGCGGCTCACCGTGTTGAAATATGGGATCGGCACCGGCGGCAGAACGCCGGGCTCGCCGGTCTCGGGACGGAACTGCCACTCCCAGATCACGCTGGCCACCGGCCCGTCCGGCGTCAGCTCCAACTCGCGCTTCACCGGCGCCGCGAAGGTGATGAGCCACGGTTGCGACACGACCGGCCGCGGCGGCAGCATCTCGGGCAGCGCGCCTTCCGCCCGCAGCGTGACGCGGCGCGTCACCGTCTCGCCATCGGCCAGATGCGCGGGATCGGTGCTCAGCTCGTCGCGGATCGTCAGCTTCCCGGCGGCAAAGCGCCAGCCATGCGGATTGTGGAAGGGCGGATCGTCCGGCATCGGCGCGATGGTCAGCTCCAGCGGATGCGAGACCAGCACCTGCTCGTCCTCGCCGACGAAGGTGATGCGATGTTCGGCCGGGCCGAAGCGGCTGAAGCCGGAGTGTTTGGCAAAGAGCGCCATCTTGCGCTCCACCACGATGAAGCTGCGCCCCTCGATCCGCTCCTCGTGCCAGTCGTCCTTGGCCAGAGGCAGCCAGTCGAAAGCGTCGGAGGGCTGGAGCGTCATCTCCTCCAGCCGCGCGCGCTTGGCGTAAATGCCGCGCACCGTGACCGGGATCATCTCGCCCATGACGATGCTGCGCGCTGTCGGAGATGCGATGATCTCCAATGACTTGTCCGGCAGTTCTGCCATGGCGGATGAAGCGAAAAGGCAGAGCAGGGCGGCGCGCAGGATCACCATGGGTCGCCCTCCTGCGGCGGGGTCAGGCCGAGCGAGAGGCGGCGGGTGTATTCGTCGGCGATGCGCAGCCGCAGGAACTCGCCCGGATCGTCGGCGAGAGTCGCGAGCCAGGTGTCATCGGCCACCCGCCCGCCGGTGTCGAGCGGCGGGCTATCCGCCGAGAAGCGCTCCACCGGCGGGCCGTCGGGCGGGGTGATGACGCGGACCGCGGTGCGCCCGGTCTCGTTGCCGTCGCCCACCACCGGGTCGATCAGCGCTGCCACCACGCCGCGATTGTCGCGTGCCTGGCTGTCGGCAGGATTGGCGAAGAGCACGGCATCGAAATAGGCGCGCGACAGGGGATAGTTGCCGATGGCGGCAAGGCTGAGCCCGCGGTTGTAGGTCACGGAGCGCCCGGCCTCGGCAAAGGCGTCGTCAGCCTCGGCGAAGCGCCCGGCGCGATAGAGCGCCACGCCTCGCACCGCCGGGTCGCTGGCAAAAGGCACCGCGAGGCCAGGCAACCCCGCCACCAGGGCGAGCTTCGCCCAGGCCGCCGGGCCGGCGAGACCGATGGCGCCCAAGGCCAGCAGAAGGAGCCCGAGCCTGCGCATCACCGCACCCCCGTCGCGCGGCGGCGAAAGAGCAGAAGCGCCGGCAGCAGCGCCAGCGCCATAAGCCACCGCCCGAGATCGTCGAAGACCAGCGGCGCGAAGCTGCTCCGCGCCAGCCGCCCGGTCTGCGCCGCGGCGATCCGCTCCAGCACCGGGCGGGGCGAGCGGGCCGGGGCAAAGGCCCCGCCGCCGGCCTCGGCCAGTCGCACCAGCGCCTCGACATCGGGCGGCGGCGCGCCCTCGGCGGCATCGCCCGAAAGTCCCAGCGTCCAGAGCCGCGCGCCCGCCTCGCGCAGCCGCCCGGCCTCCTGCATCGCCCGCGGCCCGGCGCCGCCGCCGTCGGAGATCAGGATCAGGTCGGCCCCGCCGATATCCGGCCGCTCGGGGCTGGCGAAAAGGTCGCGCGCCGCCCCGAGCGCGATGTCGGGGCGGCTGCCGGTGATCGGCATGGTCTCGGGCCCCAGCACCGCGACGAGGCTCTGCAGCGAGGCCGCATCCGAGGTCGGCGCGCTGGCGACATAGGCATCGGCGGCATAGACCATCATGCCGACAGGCCGACCGGCAGCGTTCTGCAAAACCAGCCCCGCCGCCGCTTGCGCATCGGCGAGTTGGCCCGCACGCGCGACCGAGGGCGACATGTCGAGCATCAGGATGATCGGGTCCATCCGGTCCTGCCCCATCCCCTCCTTCAGCCGCGCCGGGCCCGAAAGCCCGACCACCACGATCCCGGCGGCAACGAAGGGCAGCAGCACCAGCCCGCGCCGCGCGGCGGGCGAGACGAAGCCGAGCGCCCGCATCCGCACCAGCAGCGCCGGGGAGATGATCGCCTCCCACGCCCCCGCCGACTGCCGCCGCCAGACCCAGAGCGCCAGCAGCGCCAGCGGCAGGAGGGCAAGCAGCCACCACGGGCGCAGCAGGATCATGCCTCGGCCCTCCGGTTCATGCCGATGCCCAGAGCCGCCAGCAGCGCCAGCAGCGCGGGCCAGATCCAGACCGGCTGCGGCACGATCACCGGCGGGCGGGAGGAGGGGTTCGGCTCCAGCCGGTCCAGATCTTCGGCCATCGCCGTCAGATCCTCCATCCCGCGCACCCGGTAGCTCTTGCCGCCGCTGGCCTCGGCAATCGCCCTCAGCGTCACCGTATCCACCGCATCGCGCGAGGCGGGCCGGGTCTCCAGATCCTCCGGCCCCAGCGCGATGGTATGCACCCGCACCCCATGCTCCGCCGCCAGCCGCGCCACCTGCACCGCGTCGAGGCGCTTCGCCGTGTCTCGCCCGTCCGACATCAGCACGATGACCCGCGAGGTCGCGTCGGAGGCCGCAGAGCGTTTCAGCGCCAGCCCCAGCCCGTCGGCGATGGCGGTGGAGCGCCCGGTGATGCCGATGGTTGCCTCCTCGATGGCGCGCGATACGGCGGGCAGGTCGAAGGTTGGCGGCGCGGCGACATAGGCGCGATCGGCAAAGAGCACAAGCCCGATCCGGTCGCCGGTCCGCTCCTCGACGAAGCGCTGCGCCACCTGCTTCACCGCGTCGAGCCGGGTGCTCTGCACTCCGTCGATGTCGAAATCCTCGATCAGCATTGAGCCCGACATGTCCAGCGCCAGCAGGATCTCGCGCCCCGAGGCGGTGAGGTCGCGCGTTGGCACCAACCGCTGCGGCCCGGCCAGCGCGGTGACCAGCCCGACCCAGAGCAGCGCCAAGAGCAGGGTCGAGAGCCGGCGCGCCGTGGCGCTGGCCCGGCCCGGGGCGGCGGCGCGGGCGATGCGGTCGGGCAGGTAGACCGCGCCATCGCCCGGCGCGCGGGGCGGCAGCAGCCAGCGGGCAAGGAAGGGCAGGGGCAGCAGCAGGAAGGCGAGCGGCGTCGCGAAATCAAACATGCGCGCCGCCCTTCGCCCGCCAGGCGCGGCGGATCAGCGGCTCCAGATCGGGCGCCGTCGCCTCCGGCGCGTAAAGCTGCGCGCGCGCTTCGTCAGGCAAGGGCGCACCCAGCCGGTCAAGCAGCCGCGCCTCGGCGAGCAGCCGCTCGGCGGCGGGCAGCGACCTCAGCCGCACCAGCTCCGCCTCCAGATCGGGCCGCGCCTTGCGGGTGAAGGCGGGGCGCAAGAGCTCGAAGATCCCGAGCGCCAGCAAGAGGCCGAGACCGAAGCCCGCCAGCACCTCGGGCCAGCCGAGCGCCGCCACATCGAGCGGCAGGCGGGGCGGATGCAGGTCGCGGAACGGATCGAGGCTCATGCCGCCTCCGCCGGCCGGTCGGTGGCGAGGATCTCCACCCCGATGCCCAGAAGGGCAAGCCGGGCCAGCAGCGCCGCGCGGGCCTCGGGCAGGGCGTCGAAGGCCCCGCGCGCGGTCTGACCCGCCGCGGTGAGGAAGGGCAGCGCCTCGCGCGGTGGCGCGGCCTCGAACGGGTCCACCGGCAGCATGAGCCGCAGCGGCCCGCGCCGCTGGATCGCGCCGAGTGCCGCCTCCAGCCCCGACCCGGGCTGGTCGAGCGCCGAGGCCAGCACAACCGTCGCCCCGCGCGGCGCCAGCCGGGCCGCGCGCATCAGATCGGGTGCCAGATCGCGCACCGGATGATGCACCGCCCGCCCGGCGATCAGATGCGCCCGCGCCAGACACCCCGCCACCCGCGCCATGCCGCGCACCCGGCTCGCGGGCTTCTCCGACTGGATGCCCGCATCGGTCAAGGCCGCAACCCCGGCCGAGCCGCCATCGCCCACCGCCTGCCACCCGGCGATCGCCAGCGCCTCGGCACAGGCGACCGAGCGGAAGCGGACGGTGCCCCAGAGCATCGGCCGGCGGAAATCGGCGATCAGCAGCACGGTGCGGTCGCGGTCCTCGTGGAAGGAGCGCACCTGCAGCGCCCCGGTCCGCGCGGTGGCCGCCGCATCGAGATGGCGCAGGTCGTCGCCCTCGGCATAGGGCCGCACCTCGCGGATCTCGTGGCCCTGACCGCGCGGCCGCGTCGCGGTGACGCCGGGGCGACGGGCGAGCTCGGGCGCGGCATGGGGCAGGCGGCCCGCCATCGGCCCGAGTGCCAGGAGCGCCTCGACGCTCACCTCATGCGGCGACCCCGGCATCACCAGGGCCGGACATGCCCGAGAAGCCGGGCGACGATCTCGCGCGCGCTCACCCCTTCGGAGGTCGCGCGCCATGAAGGGATGAGCCGGTGCGCCAGCGTGTCGGCGGCCAGCGCCTCGACATCCTCGGGCAGGGCATGGTCGCGCCCCAGCAGCATCGCCCGCGCCCGGGCCGAGGCCGCCAGCGCCAGCGTGCCGCGCGGCGAGACGGCATGGTCCACCAGCCCCTCCAGCGGGGTGCCGGGGGTCTCGCGGGTGGCGATCACCAGCCGCACGATGAAATCCTTCAGCGCCGGGGCCAGATGGATGCCCGCCACCTGCGCCTTGGCGGCGCTCAGATCGGCATGGCTCAGCAGCAACGGCGCCGCCTGCGGCAGATGCCGCGCCTCGCCCTCGACCAGATCGAGGATCGCCCGCTCCGCCTCCGCCCCCGGCAGCGCCAGATCGACATGCAGAAGAAAGCGGTCGAGCTGCGCCTCGGGCAGCGGGAAGGTGCCCTCGTGTTCGATGGAGTTCTGCGTCGCCACCACCATGAAGGGGTCGGGCAGCTTGCGGGTGACGCCGCCGGCCGTCACCTGATTTTCCGCCATCGCCTCCAGGAGCGCCGATTGCACCTTGGGCGGGGCGCGGTTGATCTCGTCGACCAGCACCAGCGAATGGAAGATCGGGCCGGGCGCGAAATCGAAGCTTTCGCTGTCGCGGCGGAACACCTGCGTGCCGGTCAGGTCCGAGGGCATCAGGTCGGGCGTGCACTGGATGCGGGCAAAGCTGCCATCCAGCCCCTCGGCCAGACGTTTCACAGCGCGGGTCTTGGCAAGGCCGGGCGGGCCCTCGATCAGCACATGCCCGCCAGTAAGCAGCGCCGTCATCAGCCGTTCCACCAGCACCTCATGCCCGATCAGTCCGGCGCTGATCTGCCCGGCGAGCCGGCTGATGGCGGTGCCCTGCGTGTGGTCCATCGTGTCCACGTTTCTCCTCCCCGATCAACGTGTCTGGCGCCAGACTGGCAGAGGAACGGGCGCTGCGCCACCATCCCGGCCTCAGACTTAGGGATGAGATTTCGTTCAGGAAGCACGAATGACAGGCTCTTTGTGCGGCGGTGGAGAGGTGTCTGTGCCGCCATCGGCAGCGACATCCGCGGCAAAACTGCCTAGGTAGGGGGCAAGCAAAGCAGGAGCCCCCATGGCACAGGACATCGAACTCGGCCTCGACACTTTCGGCGACGTGCCCTTCGGCGCGGATGGCAAGCCCATGCCGCAGGCGCAGGTGCTGCGCGACGTGGTGGAGCAGGCGGTGCTTGCCGACAGCGTGGGCGTCGACGTGATCGGCCTCGGCGAGCATCACCGTGACGATTTCGCCATCTCCGCGCCCGAGGTCATCCTCGGCACCATCGCCGGGCGCACGATGCGCATCCGGCTCGCCACTTCGGTGACGGTGCTGAGCTCCGACGATCCGGTGCGGCTGTTCCAGCGCTTCTCGACGCTGGATGCCGTGTCGAACGGTCGGGCCGAAGTGACGCTGGGGCGGGGGTCGTTCTCCGAGTCCTACGCGCTCTTCGGCTATGACATGCGCGACTACGAGCAGCTTTTCGAGGAGAAGCTCGATCTCTTCGCCCGGCTGATCCGCGAGCCGAAGGTGAGCTGGAGCGGCGAGACCCGCGCGCCCCTGAAGCAGCAGCGGGTCCATCCGCCGCTCTCGCCTGCCGGGCTGAAGACCTGGATCGGCGTCGGCGGCAGCCCGGAATCGGTGGTGCGCGCGGTGCGGCATGACCTGCCGATGATCCTCGCCATCATCGGCGGCGCGCCGCAGCGCTTCCTGCCTTTCGTCGATCTCTACAAGCGCGCCTACGAACAGATCGGTGGAGACCCCAAGCCGCTGGGCGTCCATTCCCCCGGCCATGTCGCCGCGACCGATGCGCAGGCGCGCGACGAGGCCTTCCCGGCCTACAAGCGCCTGCACGACCGCATCGGGCGCGAGCGCGGCTGGCCCGCCCTGACCCGCGCCGATTTCGACCGCGAGGTCGATCACGGCTCGATGTATGTCGGCAGCCCCGAGACCGTGGCGCGCAAGATCTCTGCCACGGTGCAGACGCTGGGTCTCGGGCGCTTCCAGATGAAATACTCGGTGGGCCCGCTGGAGCACGAGGCGCTGATGCGCTCGGTCGAGCTCTACGGCACCAGGGTCATGCCGATGGTGCGGGAAATCCTCGCCGCCTGAGGCCCCTGCGCTGATTGCCGCTTTCCCCGTTCCGCGATAGGCTCCGGCAGCGAGATCTGCTAAGCCTTTCGCAGGTGCAGCATCCACGGGCGCACCGCCCGGTTCCGGTGGCCCGTCCGTGGAGGGGAGGATGCCCGTGGAACGAGTCTCGGCGCAGAAGGATGTGATGCGGCTGGCCGTGGAGGCGAAGTTCCACCATGCCGGCCTGCGCCGGGGCCTCTCGCCTGCCACGTTGCGCAAGCTCGACGCCATCGCCCGCCTCCGGGTCTTCCCGCGCGATGCGGTGGTGGTGGAGCAGGGCGGCCCGCTGGAATTTGTCGGCAACGTGGTGCGCGGCGTGTTGCGGATGGAGCGGCTGCAAAGCGACGGCCGCTCGCATATCGTCGGCTTGCTGATCCCGAGCGATCTCTTCGGCCGGGTCTTCACCGAGCGGTCGGAGTTTTCCATCGAGGCCGCGACCGAAGTCACGCTCTGCTGTTTCGAGCGCCACGCCTTCGAGGCGCTGATGGCAAGCTGCCCGGATCTGGAGCATACCGTGCTTCTGGCCGTGCTCGACGAATTGGATGCGGCGCGCGAATGGATCAGCCTTCTGGCGGTGCAGACGGTGGCGGCGCGGCTTGCCACCTATCTCCTGATCCTCTGCCGCCGCTGGCCGCACCAGACCAGCGAATTGACCTCGGATGCGCAGCGAATCGTCGTACGCCTTCCGGTCGGTCGCAGCGATCTGGCGCATTATCTTGGCACCACCGTGGAATCGATCAGCCGCACGGTGCAAAACTTCTCACGCGAGGGGCTGATCCGCATTCTCACGCCCCTGCAGTTCGAGATACTCGATTTGCCGGCACTTATTGTCAACAAACGACGACTTCGATTCAGAGGCGCTTCTGGCAATGCTGCGGCGGGCCTGAGTCTCTTGTCGTAGAAGGCCCGTCAAATTGACGCAGGTCAACGCGAGGCTGTTACTCATCTATTAACAAGAAGAAGCCGGTCCATTGCGTCCCGGATCGGCATCACCCTGTGATGTGCAATCAAATTATCAGATCGCCCCGAGCGAGCCCCGGAGGAACTGACAGAATGGCGCTTTACCAATTGGCCGATGTCGCAAAAACCCTCATGGCGGATTGTCAGCATTGCAAGATGCGTGAAGGCCGGTTGTGTTCCGCCATCCGCCAGCGGGCGGCCTCGGTGCTGCCGCTGCTGCCGCTGAACGAGACGCTGATGCCCGGCGAGGGGCCCGTTGACGTCAGTCTGCGCGGGGGGCGTTTTGGCATGTTGCATTCCGGTCTCCTCCTGCGCTGCGGCGGCGAGGCGGGCGGGATGGAGCTTGTCCTGCCCGGCGAACCCTTGACCGAGGCTTTCCGTCCGAACTGCGACATGCGGGTGACGGCGGTCGTGCCCTCGCGGGTCTGCTGGTTCGACATCCACGATGTCGAGGCCGCGGCGCTGCGCGACAGGCGTCTGTCCTGCGCGTTGCTCGACGCCTCCAGCAATTCGAGCGAGGCGCGGCAGAGCTTCACGCGGCTGCGCACTGTCGGCAGCGTGCCCGAGCGTCTGGCCAAGCTCTTCGTCGCGCTGGCGGGCTGCATCGCCGAGCGCGACGCGCTGGGCCGGCTGCGGCTGACGCTGGCCTGCCGCCGCGACGACATCGCCGTGCTGCTCGGCACCACGGTGGCGGCGCTGGAGGAGGCCAAGCTGGCGCTAGAGGGGCAGGGGCTGATCGCGCTGCACGAGGGCTCGGCCATCGAGCTCTGCGATCTTGCCGCGCTGGAGGAGATGGCCGACATGCGCTCGACGCTGGTCGAGGTGATGCCGCGACAGGAGCGGCGGCGGCGCGTGGCCCAGCACGGCTGAGCTACTTGAAGACGTTCCGCTTCAGGATATAGCGGATGCCGCGCGTCCAGCTGTCATCGGTGTTGCCGCGGATGTCCACCGCCTGACCGCGCAGCTGCCTGCCGGTCGCGGTATCCTTGATGTAGAGGTTCATCGACAGGATCAGGTTCGACACCTTCTGCACCTCCGACACCACCGTGTAGTCGGCGCCGAGCCGTTCGGCCATGCGCAGGTCGCAGCCGTTGCACTTGGCCGGGTTCGCGGTGCGGTCCAGCTCTTCCTGCACCGGGGCGAGGTCGAGCACCGTCAGCCCCTCCGCCTCCAGCGCCTTGGTGATGTAATCCTCGATCAGCGCGACCCGCGCCGTCTCATCGGCGCGCACGCCGTTGATGCTGCCCTCGGTCGAGGTATCGAGGAAGGTGACCCCGAAGAAGGCGGCGGTCCTGCCCTGCCACTCCTGCGCGCTGGCGGGCAGGGCGAGGCAGAGGGCGGCGATGAGGGGAAAGAGCTGTTTCATCCGCCGACCCTGCGGCGGCAAGCGGGTTCCCGCAACCGGCACCAAAGGCTGACAGGCCCGGTTTCTCCCCCCTTTGGCTGAGTAGCGGGACGCCCTCCCACCTGCGACACTCGGGCTGCAATTCAGGGAGGATTGACCAATGGCAGAGATGTCTCATGGCAGCGTGAAGATTCATCCGTCGGTCGACGGGGGAGTGAAGCAGGGGCAGGACGGGTTTCAGGGCGGCACGCTGCGCTGCCACTGCACCGACCGCCCGGTCGAGGTGCGGATCAACGCGCAGTCGGCGCACAACCACGTCTGCGGCTGCACCAAATGCTGGAAGCCGGACGGGGCGACCTTCTCGATGGTCGCCGTCGTGCCGCGCGGCGCGGTCGAGGTGGTGGCCAATGGCGACAAGCTGAAGATCGTCGACGAGAAGATGTCGATCCAGCGCCATGCCTGCACCGGATGCGGCACGCATATGTATGGCCGCATCGAGAACACCGAGCATCCGTTCTACGGGCTCGATTTCATCCACACCGAGCTCTCGGGCGAGGAGGGCTGGTCGGCCCCCGGCTTTGCGGCCTTCGTCTCCTCGGTCATCGAGAGCGGCGTCTCGCCCGACCGGATGGGCGATATCCGCGCCCGGCTGACCGAGCTCGGCCTGCCACCCTATGACGCGCTCTCGCCGGCGCTGATGGATGCGATCGCCACCCACGTCGCCAAGAAGTCGGGCGCTCTGGCGGCCTGACCTCCGAAGCCCCATGCACCGCGCCCTCCGGTCCCGCCGGGGGGCGCTTTCGCTTGGGCGCACAAGCCCCTGCGTCTCATCCTTTTTTCCGATCTGCCGCGCCGCGCGTTTGTGCCTACACTTGGCGGGAACAGATGGCCCGAGGCTCGCTCTCCGGCCCAGAAGGAGGGACAGACATGCGCACCCGCGCCGCCGTGGCCGTCGAGGCCGGCAAACCGCTCGAGATCATGGAAGTGAACCTGGAAGGGCCGAAGTTCGGCGAGGTTCTGGTCGAGATCAAGGCCACCGGCATCTGCCACACCGACGAATTCACCCTCTCGGGCGCCGACCCGGAAGGCATGTTCCCCGCCATCCTCGGCCATGAGGGTGCCGGCGTGGTGGTCGAGGTCGGCCCCGGGGTCACCTCGCTGAAGCCGGGCGATCACGTCATCCCGCTCTACACGCCGGAATGCCGCAACTGCCCCTCCTGCCTCAGCCAGAAGACCAATCTCTGCACGTCGATCCGGGCGACCCAAGGGCAGGGGTTGATGCCGGACGGGACCAGCCGGTTCTCGATGCTGGATGGCACGCCGATCCTGCATTACATGGGCTGCTCGACTTTCTCGAACTACACCGTCCTGCCGGAGATCGCGCTGGCGAAGGTGCGGGACGACGCGCCTTTCGACAAGATCTGCTACATCGGCTGCGGGGTGACGACCGGGATCGGGGCGGTCATCAACACCGCCAAGGTGGAGATCGGGGCGAAGGCCATCGTCTTCGGGCTCGGCGGCATCGGTCTCAACGTGATCCAGGGGCTGAAGCTCGCGGGCGCGGACATGATCATCGGGGTGGATCTGAACAACTCGAAGAAGGAGTGGGGCGAGCGGTTCGGCATGACCCATTTCGTCAACCCGTCCGAGATCGAGGGCGACATCGTGCCCTATCTCGTGAACATGACGAAGACGCCCTTCGATCAGATCGGCGGGGCGGATTACACCTTCGATTGCACGGGCAATGTGAAGGTCATGCGTCAGGCGCTGGAGGCTTGCCACCGGGGTTGGGGGCAGTCGATCGTGATCGGGGTGGCGCCGGCGGGGGCGGAGATCCAGACGCGGCCGTTCCAGCTGGTGACCGGGCGGATCTGGAAGGGCTCGGCCTTCGGGGGCGCGCGGGGGCGGACGGATGTGCCGCGGATCGTCGACTGGTACATGGATGGAAAGATCCAGATCGACCCGATGATCACCCACATCCTGAAACTGGAAGACATCAATAAAGGCTTCGACCTGATGAAATCGGGTGAAAGCATCCGCTCTGTCGTGGTATTCTGACAGCGTTTCACGCGTGAAAATCGGCTCAAGGCGCTGATTTCGTTATAGGTTCCCCTTTTTGTTAACCTTTCGGCAAGGTCTGTCCGCGCTGCGGGCAGGCCAGGCAGGGTGCGCGCGAAACGCCTTTGCCGGCGGTCTGCCCCCTGCGGCAGCCGGCTTCAAACTTGCGGCAGGCTTGGCCTGCCCTCTCTGGGAGACTACCGAATGAAGTTCACCACGATGCTTGCGGCGCTGACCATGGCTGCGGCCCCCTTCGCGGCCTCTGCCCAAGGCGATGTTGCCGCGGGCGAGAAATCGTTCCGCAAGTGCATGGCCTGCCATCAGGTCGGCGAAGAGGCGAAGAACAGGGTCGGGCCGGTGCTGAACGACGTGGTCGGCCGGCCGGCGGGCTCGGCGCCCGACTTCAAATATTCCCCGGCGATGACCGAGCAGGCCGAGGGCGGTTTGGTCTGGACGGCGGAGACGCTGGACGGATTCCTCGAGAACCCGAAGAAGGCGATCCCCGGCACCAAGATGTCCTTTGCGGGCATCAAGAAGCCCGAGGAACGCGCCGATATCATCGCCTTCCTGGCCTCGGTTTCGGAAGGCGCGGCCGATGCCGCCGAAGCCGAGACGCCGGCTGCGCCCGCTGTCGAGGGCTGACCTTGCAAATGCCTGCAAATGCAAATGTTTTTCTTGGAAAGACAGCATTTGCAGGCTGCTCATACTTTGGGCTTAGAGGATTGCCAGCAGCGTTGACGTGGCGTTTCGCCGCGACTTAGAAATAAACATCAAGAGGGCTACCCGCGTCCTGCGATGCGCAAAAGTCTCTGTTTTCAGCTGAAATCGAGCCAACTAAACCTCGGGAGGAGAGCCTAATGAAACAGTTCAAGCTGGGCTTATGTGCAAGTCTGATGCTGGGTGCGGCATCACCAATTTTTGCCAATGACTCCGTGCTCACTGCGACGGCTGACGCCAAGCAATGGGCGATCCAGACCGGCGATTACGCCAACACCCGCTATTCCGAACTCAGCCAGATCAACAAGGACAACGTGAAGGATCTTCAGGTTGCCTGGACCTTCTCGACCGGCGTGCTGCGCGGTCACGAGGGCTCGCCTCTGGTGGTGGACGGGATCATGTATGTCCATACCCCGTTCCCCAACAACGTCTACGCGCTCGATCTGGCCAATGACGGCAAGATCCTGTGGCGCTACACCCCGCAGCAGAACCCCGACGTGATCGGCGTGATGTGCTGCGACACGGTCAACCGCGGCGTGGCCTATGCCGACGGCATGATCTTCCTGCATCAGGCCGATACCACCGTCGTCGCGCTCGACTCCAAGTCCGGCGAAGTGAAGTGGTCGGTGGTCAACGGCGACGCGGCCAAGGGCGAGACCAACACCGCCACCGTCATGCCGGTGAAGGACAAGCTGATCGTCGGCATCTCCGGCGGCGAATTCGGCGTGCGCGGCCATATCACCGCCTATGACATGAAGACCGGCGAGCAGGCCTGGCGCGCCTATTCCACCGGCCCGGACGCCGAGATGCTGTTCGACCCGGAAAACACCATGGAGCTGGGCAAGCCGGTCGGCGCCGACAGCTCGCTGAAGAGCTGGGAAGGCGACCAGTGGCAGATCGGCGGCGGCACGACCTGGGGCTGGTATTCCTATGACCCGGATCTGAACCTGATCTACTACGGCACCGGCAACCCCTCCACCTGGAACCCGTCGCAGCGTCCGGGCGACAACAAGTGGTCGATGACCATCATGGCCCGCGATGCCGATACCGGCGTGGCCAAATGGGTCTACCAGAAGACCCCGCATGACGAGTGGGACTTCGACGGCGTGAACGAGAACATCCTCGTCGATCAGGAGATCGACGGCACGATGCGCAAGCTGCTGGTGAACTTCGACCGGAACGGCTTTGCCTACACGCTGGACCGCGAGACGGGCGAGCTTCTGGTAGCCAAGAAATACGATCCGGCGGTGAACTGGGCGACGGAAGTCGTCATGGACCCGAACTCGGATCAGTACGGTCGTCCGCAGGTCGTGGCCGAATACTCGACCGAGCAGAACGGCGAAGACACCAACTCCACCGGCATCTGCCCGGCGGCGCTGGGGTCGAAGGACCAGCAGCCGGCGTCGTTCTCGCCCAAGACCGGGCTCTTCTATGTGCCGACGAACCACGTCTGCATGGATTACGAGCCGTTCCGCGTGAGCTACGCCGCCGGTCAGCCCTATGTCGGGGCGACGCTGTCGATGTATCCGGCGCCGGAAAGCCACGGGGGTCTGGGCAACTTCATCGCTTGGGACGCCGTGAAGGGCGAGATCAAGTGGTCGCTGCCCGAAGCCTTCTCGGTCTGGTCGGGGGCTCTGGCCACCGCGGGTGACGTGGTGTTCTACGGCACGCTTGAGGGCTATCTGAAGGCGGTCGACTCGACCACCGGCGAGGAACTCTACAAGTTCAAGACGCCCTCGGGGATCATCGGCAACGTGATGACCTACGAGTTGGACGGCAAGCAGTACATCGGCATCCTCTCGGGGATCGGTGGCTGGGCCGGGATCGGCCTCGCGGCCGGCCTGACCAACCCGAACGAAGGTCTCGGCGCGGTGGGCGGCTATTCGGCGCTGTCCGACTACACCGAGCTCGGCGGCCAGCTGACCGTCTTCGCGGTGCCGGACTGATCCGGACTCCGGCTGGCGGGAGGACGCCGGCCGGTACCAAAGTCTGAGCCCAGAAGAAGCAACGGAAGCCGCCCTTGCGCGTTATGTCGGGGGCGGCTTTTTCACCCGGGAGGAGATCAGAATGACTATCACTACGCCACTTCGTGCGATTGCGATGACCGCTGCGGCGCTCTGCGTCGTGACAGGCGCCTCGTCGCTGGCGACGGCCCAGACCGCTGCCGCGCAGGGCGTGGATGTCGCTGTCGCGTCGTCGGACGGGATCCGGTCGTTCAACGCCGAGGACATCCCGACCTATGCGATCGCCGAGGACGGCACGGTGGATTGGCCGACCTTCTCGGGCTACCGTCGCTACCATGCCGAGTGCCACGTCTGCCACGGGCCGGACGGGCAGGGCTCGAGCTATGCGCCGGCGCTGAAGGACTCGGTGATGCGGCTGGATTACTACGAGTTTCTCGAGGTCATCGCGGGCGGCAAGCAGGAAGTGGGCGCGGCCCAGAACCTGGTGATGCCGGCCTTCGGGACCAACCCGAACGTGATGTGCTACACCGACGACATCTGGACCTATCTGCGCGCGCGCGGCACCGGCGATCTGGACCGGGGGCGTCCGGCCAAGCGGGCGGAGAAGCCCGAGGAATATGCCGAAGTGGAAAAGTCGTGCATGGAGTGAGGCTGGCCGTGGCGCTGGTGCTGGGGCTGGCGGGGCCGGCCTCGGCACAGGTGGCCGATCTGGTGTCGGATCAGGCCTTCCGGGTCTGCGCCGACCCGGCCAACCTGCCGCTGTCGGGCGAGAACGGGCAGGGGTTCGAGAACCGGATCGCCGAGCTTTTCGCCGCCAAGATGGAGCGGCCGCTGGAATACAGCTGGTTTCCCATGGTCACGGGCTTCGTGCGCCAGACGCTGACGGCGGGGAAATGCGATGTGGTGATCGGCTACGCCCAAGGCGACGAGCTGGTGCTGAACACCAACCATTACTACACCTCCACCCATGTGCTGATCGTGCCGGAGGGCAGCGCCTTGGCCGGTGTCGAGACGCTGGCCGATCCGGCGCTGAAGGACAAGCGGCTGGGGGTGATCGCCGGGGCGCCGCCCGCGACGCATCTGGCGCGGGCCGGGCTGATCGGCAAGGCCAAGGGCTACAATCTGGTGGTGGACCGGCGGGTGGAGAACCCGGCGGGGACGATGCTGGACGATCTGGCGGCGGGGGTGATCGACGCGGCGGTGCTCTGGGGGCCGGTCGGTGGGCCGCTGGCCAAGGAGCGGGGCGGGCTGAAAGTCATTCCGCTCTTGCAGGAGACCAAGCCGCCGCGGCTGTTCTACCGCATCACCATGGGCGTGCGCGCCGGTGAGGATGTCTGGAAACGCGAGCTGAACTCGCTGATCCGGCGCGAGCAGGCGCAGATCGACGCCATCCTGCGCGAGGCGGGGGTGCCTCTGGTCGACGATTATGGCAAGGCGTTGAAGGAGATCCCATGAGAGCCGCCGCCGCCCTGCTGATCTGCTTCGCGCTTCCGGCGCTGGCGGAAGGGGTGGCGGAGCCTGCGGCCTATCGCGGCGAGCCCTACCGCGCCCCGGTGCCGGAGACGGTACTGGGCCAGCCCGGCATCGGTGCCGAGGAGGCCCGGGCGTTGCACGGGCAGGGGGTGCCCTTCGTCGATGTGATGCCACGGCAGGGCAAGCCCGAGGGGCTGCCCGAGGGCACGATCTGGCGCGAGAAGCCGCATATGAGCATTCCGGGCGCGGTCTGGCTGCCCAATGTCGGCTACGAGGCGCTGGCCGCGCCCGACGAGGCCTATTTCCGGGCCGGGCTGGAGCAGGTCTCGGGCGGCGACAAGGCCGCGCCGCTGGTGCTGTTCTGCCGGACCGATTGCTGGATGTCGTGGAATGCCGCCAAGCGCGCGATCTCGATGGGATATTCCGGAATAAAATGGTTTCCCGGAGGCACGGAAGCGTGGCAGGCTTTGGGCGAGGAGTTGCAGGAGGCGAAGCCGGCGCCCGGTCCGTAAACCGGGACTGTCCGTGTCGGGAGGGCGCGGGCGGATGCACAATCGAGACCAGGGGAGGGGTCGCATGAAGCTGATCTGGACCGCAGTTTGCGGAGCCGCCGCCTTTGTGCCTTGCGTGGCGCTGGCACAGGTGGAGATCCGCGCGGCGGTGCTGCGCGTCGATGTGGCGGGGCTGCCGCCGGTATCGCGCCTCGATCTGCCGCCGGAGGATCTGGGCATCGCGGGAGGGCGGGTCGGCACCGCCGACAATGCCACCACCGGGCAGTTCATGGGCCAGAGCTTCACCACCGCCGAGGTGATTGCCACGCCCGAGACCGCCGTGGCCGAGCTGCAGAAGCTGATCGAGGGCGGCACGCAGTTCATCGTCACGCTGGCCGATGCCGCGACCACGCTGCAGCTTGCAGATGCGGCGGGCGATACCGCGCTGCTGTTCAACGCCCGCGCCACCGAGGACCGGCTGCGCAACGAGGAGTGCCGGGCGAACCTCTTGCACACCGCGGCGAGCGACGCGCAGCTGACCGATGCGCTGGCGCAGTTCCTGATGTGGAAGAAATGGGACGAGTGGTTCCTGGTCGAGGGCAGCCGCCCCGAGGATACCGCGCTGGCCGATGCCTATCGCCGGGCTGCAGCGAAGTTCGGCGCCGAGATCACCGAGAGCCGGGTGTTCGAGGATACCGGCGGGGCGCGGTCCACCGACAGCGGGCATGTGCAGATTCAGGCGCAGATCCCGGTCTTCACCCAGCGCGCCGAGGATCACGACGTGGTGGTGGCCGCCGATGCGACCGGCTGGTTTGCGGCCTATCTGCCCTATCACACCTGGGAGGCGCGGCCCGTTGCCGGATCGGCGGGCCTCCGGCCGCAGACCTGGCACCCGGCTTCGGAAGCCTGGGGCGGTACGCAGTTCCAGACCCGGTTCGAGAAGTCTGCCGGGCGCCCGGCGCGGGAAGAGGATTATCAGGTCTGGGAGGCGATGCGCGCTCTGGGCGAGGCGGCGACGCGCAGCCAGTCGGGGGAGTTCGCCACGCTCGCCGCCTATATCCGCGGGCCGGAGCTGAAGCTCGCGGCCTACAAGGGGCAGGATCTGTCGTTCCGCGACTGGGACGGCCAGCTGCGCCAGCCGATCCTGCTCACCTCGGGGCCGATCACCACCTCGGTCTCGCCGCAGGCGGAATATCTGCATCAGGTGACGCAACTCGACACGCTGGGCCATGACCGGGCCGAGAGCAAATGCATGCTGACGAAATGAGGAGGATACCGATGGCCCGCTTTTCCGCCCTGCTTGCCTGTTCGCTGCTGGGGGCAACCCCGGCCCTGGCTGACCGGGTCTTCGTCAGCAACGAGAAGGGCAATGACATCACCGTGCTCGACGGCACGACCTTCGAGGTGATCCACACCTTCAACGGCGGCCAGCGCCCGCGCGGCATCACCGCCTCGCCGGATGGCAAGGTGATCTATGTCTGCGCCTCGGACGACAACCTCGTGCGGGTGTTCGACGCGCATACCTATGAGGAGCTGCCCTCGCTGCCCTCGGGGCCGGACCCCGAGCTCTTCGTGCTGCATCCCTCGGGCAATCCGCTGTATATCGCCAACGAGGACGACAACATCGTGACCGTGGTCGATGTCGAGACGCGGCAGGTGCTGGCCGAGGTGCCGGTAGGGGTGGAGCCGGAGGGGATGGGCGTGTCGCCCGATGGCAAGATCGTCATCAACACCTCCGAAACGACCAACATGGCGCATTTCATCGATACCGAGACCTTCGAGATCGTGCAGAACGTGCTGGTCGATCAGCGCCCGCGCTTCGCGCAGTTCATGGCTGACGGCTCGGCGCTGCTGGTGTCGTCGGAGATCGGCGGGACAGTGTCGGTGATCGACCCGGCAACGGCGCAGGTGACCCACAAGATCGAGTTCGAGGTGCCGGGCGTGCTGCCCGAGGCGCTGCAGCCGGTGGGGGTGCGGGTAACGCAGGACGGCTCCAAGGTTTTCGTGGCGCTGGGGCCGGCGAACCGGGTGGCGGTGATTGATCCGGCGACGTGGGAGGTGACGGATTACCTGCTGGTCGGGCAGCGGGTCTGGCAATTGGCCTTCTCGCCGGACGACAAGTATCTTTTCACGACCAACGGCAATTCCAACGACGTGTCGGTGATCGACGTGGCGACGAACGAGGTCATCAAGTCGGTGCAGGTGGGGCAGCAGCCCTGGGGCGTCGTGGTGGTGGCGGAATGAAGGGGAGGACGAGGATGATCTGGAGAACGATGGCCGTGGTGGCGGCGCTGGGAATGGCGGCGCCGGCGGTGGCGCATGAGTTCGGCTTTGCCGGGCTGATGTCGTCGAGCAACCGCGAGGATCTGGCGCCGTTGACGCTGGCCTCGGGCAAGCCGGTGGCGGAGGCGCCCTATGAGCTGAAATCGGGGACTTTCTACCGGATCAAGATCGTGGCCGACGGTTCTGCGGAACTTGCGCTGTCCGGCGGGGATTTCTTCCGGGCGATCTGGATCAACGAGATCGTCATCAACTCGATCGAGATCAGGCCGATGGGGGTGCACAGCATCGAATTCGACGAGGCGGGGGAGATCGAGATGACTTTCGTCGCCGTGGTGCCGGGCAGTTTCACGCTCAGCATTCCGGGCTCGTCGGGCGATACCCAGAAGGCCGTGTTCAACATCCGCTGAAGTTCAAGGAGAAGACCATGAAGAAACTTGCCGTAGCTCTGGCGCTGGTCGCCGCCCCCGCCTTTGCCGATGACGTGACCGACCCGGCGGTGATCGAGCAGATCAACACCCTGCTGAGCGGCATGCAATGCGAGGTCGACCCGAGCAACATCGAGACCGATGACGGCGGCTACGAGCTGGACGACGTGTTCTGCGCCGATGGCCAGTATGACATCGATCTGGATGCCGAGATGAACGTGACGGAAAAACGCAAGGAATGACCCACAGCGATGCGACCCCCGCACTGGAAATCGCGGGGGTCAGCCATGCCTTCGGGGCGGTGCGGGCGCTGGATGACGTGAGCTTCACCGTGCCGCGCGGGGCTTTCGTGGCCTTGCTGGGGGTGAACGGGGCGGGGAAGACGACGCTCTTCTCGCTGATCACCCGGCTTTACGATTCCACCAGCGGCAGGGTGTTGGTCGGCGGGCATGACGCCCGCCGTGCCCCCGGCGAGGCGCTGAAGCGGCTGGGCGTGGTGTTCCAGAGCAAGGCGCTGGACGGCGACCTGACGCTGGCGCAGAACCTGGCCTATCACGCGGCGCTGCACGGGATCGGGCGGCGGGCGGCGAAGCTCAGGATCGCCGAGGTGCTGGAGGAAGTGAACCTGACCGAGAAGGCGGGGGCGCGGGTCTCGACCCTCTCGGGCGGGCAGCAGCGGCGGGCGGAGATCGCGCGGGCCTTGCTGCATCGGCCGGAGCTGCTCTTGCTGGACGAGGCGACGGCGGGGCTCGATGTGCGGGCGCGGGCGGATGTGCAGGCGCTGGTGCGGCGGCTGATCGCGGGCGGCGTCTCGGCGCTCTGGGCGACGCATGCGATGGACGAGATCGCGCCCGAGGATCTGGTGGTGGTGCTGCACAAGGGCGAGGTGAAGGCGCAGGGCCGTGCATCGGAGCTGGGTTCGAGCCTGACCGAAGGCTTCCTCGCGCTGACCGGGGGCGAGGCATGACGGGCTACGGCATTGCCTTCATGGGCATCGCCTGGCGCGAGGTCTTGCGCTTTGCCCGGCAGCGCGAGCGGTTTCTGGCGGCGCTGGTGCGCCCCTTGGTGTGGCTTTTCATCTTCGCCGCCGGGTTCCGGTCGGTGCTGGGTCTGTCGATCGTGCCGCCCTACGAGACCTATGTGCTTTACGAGGTCTATGTGACCCCCGGCCTTTGCGCGATGATCCAGCTGTTCAACGGCATGCAGTCTTCGCTGTCGATGGTCTATGACCGCGAGACCGGGGCGATGCGGACGCTGCTGGTCAGCCCATACCCGCGCTGGTTCCTGTTGGGATCGAAGCTGGTGGCGGGGGTGCTGGTGTCGGTGCTGCAGGTCTATGCCTTCCTGCTGATCGCGTATTTCTGGGGGATCGAGCCGCCGGTGCTGGGCTATCTGACAGTGCTGCCCGCGCTGATCCTGTCGGGGATCATGCTGGGGGCGATGGGGCTGTTCATCTCTTCCGCCATCCGGCAGCTGGAGAATTTTGCGGGCGTGATGAACTTCGTGATCTTTCCGATGTTCTTCGCCTCGAGCGCGCTCTACCCGCTGTGGCGGCTGCAGGAGTCGAGCACGCTGTTGCATGACATTGCGCTGGCGAACCCCTTCACCCATGCGGTGGAGCTGATCCGCTTCGCGCTTTACCGTCAGGTCGAGCCGGTGGCGCTGCTGGTGGTCGCGGGCTGCGCGGTGGGTTTTTTCGCGGCCTCGGTTTTCATGTATGATCCGTCGAAGGGCCTCTGGGGCAGACGCAAGGGAGGATGAGGATGAAACGGCTGGCACTCATGGCGATGCTGATGGCGGGGACTGCGGGAGCGGCGGATTTCTCCGACCCCGACTGGCCCTGCATCCAGCGCAAGCAGCCGCATCTGTCGCTGGGCAGCGTCTGGTCCGGCCCCTTGCCGGATGCGGCGGTGGAGGAACTTGCGAAGGCGCCCGAGGTGCAGGCCCTGGCGCAGCGGCTGGAGCAGCGGCGCCTGCCGGTGGAGGAGGCCGAGGCGCTGATCGCGGAATTTGCGCAAGGCAAGGACGCGCAGCAGATGGCGGCGCTTTACCTTGCAACCTTCGAGCGGATCGATGCGCTGCGGTCGCGGGTGATGAACGGCATCGCCCGCTATGCCCACAAGCAGGAGGCGCTCGACGCGCAGATCGACGAGCGGCGTGCCGAGATGTCGAAGCTGGAGGCGGCGGAGAGCCCGGACTTCGACCGGATCGACGCGCTGGAGGAACAGCTCGACTGGGACACGCGGGTGTTCCGCGACAGGCAGCAGTCGCTGACCTATGTCTGCGAAACGCCGGTGATCCTCGAACAGCGCGCCTTCGCGCTGGGGCGGGCGGTGGCGGCGCATCTGCCGGAGTAGCTCACTCCCATTCCAGCTCGGCATAGGCGGCGGAGGCGTTCCGCGGGTGGCTGGCGTCATAGCCGACCCAGCGCGCGGCCTCGGACTCGTCGCGCCGGGTGATGGCCGCGCTCATCGGGATGTTGGCGGCGATGGCGGCGCGGATGCTGTCACGCAGCGCAGTGAGGTAGCGGCGGGTGGCGGCGCTGCCTTGCGGCCAGTCGGTCGGGGCGGCGCCGTGGCCGGGGATCAGACGCAGCGCACGGTCCTGCCCGAGCCAGTCGAGCCAGCCGGTGAGCGAGCCGTCGAGCGTCGGCAAGAGGCCGTTGAACACCAGATCGCCAGAGAAGAGGGTGTTGGTCTCGACATGCAGCACCGTGAGGTCGTTGTCGGTATGGGCGGTGGCAACGGGGGTCAGCTGCAGGGTGTGGCCGGGGCCGAGGGTCAACTCGGTCTCGCTGGTCAGCTTTACGTCGGGCTGGACGAACCGGCTGCCGAGCAGTGCCTCCGCCCCGAGCTGGGCCGCGTAGCTGGTGAGATAGGTCTCCTCGCGTGCTTCCAATGCGGGGCCGAGCCGGGCGGAGGCGACGATCTTGGCCCCGGCCTCGCGGAAGACCTCGGCGCCGAGGCTGTGGTCGGGGTGCATGTGGGTGAGGATCAGCGTGATGGGCAGGCCGGTCTTCTGGCGGATGGCGGCGTAGAGCCTTTCGCCCTCCGACCGGGTCGCACCCGCGTCGATCACCGCGACGGCCTGCGGGCCGATGATGACGCCGAGGTTGGCGATCTCGCCGCCGTTCTCGGGCGCGGGCATGGCGGTGATGCCGGGGTGCAGCCAGAGCCCGTCGCCGAGATCGGTGAGCGGCAGGGCGGGGAGGCTGGCGGTCTCGGCGCAGCGGGTGGGGCCGGGGGTGAGCCCGGGATGGGCGGCGAGCCAGAGCGAGGCACGGGTGTCGGCGCTGGCGGCGCAGGCGGCCTCGGTCAGCGGCTCGGGCGTGGGCAGCAGCCGCTCGGCGCAGCTGTCGGGCGCGGCGGCTAGGCAGGCGGTCAGCATCAGGTGGAACATCGCGGTCCTCCGCGCCCGACCCTGCGCCAGAGGGGGGCCGGGGAGATACTCATCCGAAAGTCGCATAGGCGTTCGGCGCGGCTCCGTGGTTTCATGCGGGTGACAACACAGGAGATCGCCATGCGCATCGTCCGGTTGAAGATGCTGTCCCTGTCGCTTGCGGCCTGTCTGGCCGCCCTCTCTCCCGCCCATGCGGAGGATACGAGCCAGAGCAACCCGATGCAGCCGAGCGAAAGCTGGGAGGCGATGCGGTTCGACGTTCTGGGCGATGTGACGCCGGTGGAGGATGAAGCCCGGCTGACGCTGGAGGCGCCGTTCCGCTCGCACGATCCGGCGGTGGTGCCGGTGCAGCTGCGCCAGCCCGCGGGGGCAGCCGACGTGATCGAGGAGCTGACTCTGGTCATCGACGAGAACCCTTCGCCGGTGGCGGCGGTGTTCACCATGGGCAAGGCGATGCATCCCCTCGACATGGAGATCCGGGTGCGGGTGAACGCCTATTCCAACATCCGGGCCGTGGCGAAGGTCGGGGACGACTACGTCATGGCCGGGCGCTATGTGCGCGCGGCGGGCGGCTGTTCGGCCCCGGCGGGCAAGGACCCGGCGGCGGCGCTGGCGCAGAAAGGCCAGATGCGGGTGCAGCAGATCGCGGCGGAGCAGCGGCCCGAGGGGGTGCGGCGGCTGGCCAAGCTGATGCTGCGGCATCCGAACTATTCCGGGCTGCAGCGCGATCAGGTTTCGCTGCTGACCATCCCGGCGGAGTTCATCGACGTGCTGGAGGTGCGGCAGGGGGACGAGCTGCTGTTCTCGCTGACCGGGGGCATCTCGATCTCGGAAGATCCGGTCATCCTGTTCCACTATCTCGACAATGGTGCTGGAGAGCTGAGCGTGCGGGCGGTGGACACCGATGGCGCGATCTTCCAGCAGAGCTTCGCCGTGGAGGCGGGATGAGCACAGGGGCGTCGGGGGCGGCAGGCGTTTGTATGCCGACGGATACCAAAGGGGGATGGGTGGGGGCGTTTAATCCTTTCCCAATCGCACAGGTTGTCCGTAGAGTTTGAGGACTCGCGCCGGGAGGAGGAAGCCCGCGCGGGGAATGGGAGGAAAACATGGGACATGTTCCGAACTGGGGCGCGGGCGTCTGCGTTCCGGCTCAGCGCAGTCAGCCGCGATCCGTTGCCGATATCCTGATCGTCGACGACCATCCGCTGATCTGCGATGCCTTGGCTATGACGCTGACACATGCCTTCGGCCTGCGCCGAGTGCGCACTGCCGCCAGCCTTGCCGCCGCGCAGAAGCTGATGCGCGAGGCGACGATGCCCGATGCCATCGTGCTCGACCTCAACCTGCCGGATGTCTGCGGCATCGAGGGGGTCATGGCCCTGCAGAAACTGGCGCCCGATGTGCCGCTGACGGTGATCTCGGCCGATCTCGATTCCGAGATGGTCTCGGCGGTGATGGCGGCGGGGGCGCAGGGCTATGTGTCGAAAAGCCTGCCGCGGCTGCAGATGATCGATGCCTTCGAGCGGATGTGGGCCGGGGAGGCGGTGACGCCGGAGGAATACGAGAGCGAGCGGCCTTCGGAAGAGACTGGCGAGCAGATGCGCGAGCTGACCCGCAGCTTCGCCACGCTGACGCCGCAGCAGATGAACATCCTGCGGCTGATCTGTCAGGGGCGGCCCAACAAGCTGATCTCCTATGAGCTGTCCATCGCCGAGGCCACGGTGAAGACCCACATCGCCGCGATCATGTCGAAGATCAACGTGCGCAACCGGACGCAGGCGGCGCTTCTGGCCAGCAAGGCGCGTATCTTCGTCCGGTGAGGGCGGGATGTAACGAGGACCGATTGGTGAGCGAGAGCCTGATGCCGGACCTTGACCGCCCCGCGCCCGCAAGCGCCGGGGCGCCTGTCGTTGCGTGGGCCCCGAGCGACGCGCCGGATGTGGTGGAGCGGCTGCTGGCCGCCCTGGCGCCTGCCGCTCCGGCGGCGGTGATGCTGTTCGCCTCGCCGAGTGCGGCCCTGCCGGAGATCGCCCGGGCGCTGGGTCAGGGCCTGCCGCGCGGGTGCCGGGTGATCGGCTGTTCCTCGGCCGGGGAGTTCGCCTGCGGCGGCTATCGCACCGGAACGGTGGTGGCGATCGGCCTGCCTGCGGCGCGGTTTCGCGCCGATGCGATCTGGCTGCGCAACCTGCCGGGGCTGGGAGTCTCGGACTGGATGATGGACCTCAGGGCGCAGATGGCGCGGTTCGAGGCCAGCCCGCAGCGGGCGCGGTTCGGGCTGTTGCTGATCGACGGGCTGAGCCAGCAGGAGGAGCTGGTGGCAGCGACGGTGGATGCGGTCTCGCACCGGCTGCCGGTGCTGGGCGGCTCGGCGGGTGACGGGCTGCGCTTCGAGCAGACCTCGCTGGTGCTGGATGGCGAAAGCCATGCCGAAAGCGCGATCTTCTGCCTGATCGAGACCGATTTCGCGATTGAGGAGGTGATCTTCGACCATTTCAGCCCCTCGGCCACGCGGATGGTGGTGACGCAGGCGATCCCAGAGGAGCGGCTGATCCTCGAGATCAATGCCGAGCCTGCGGCGGAGGAATATGCGCGGCTGATCGGCGTGCCCGTGGCGGCGCTGAACCCGCGCACCTTTGCCGAGAACCCGCTGCTGGTGCGGATGGGCGGGCAGTATTACGTGCGGGCGATCCGCGAGGTGACGCCGCAGGGCGGGCTGACGCTGATGTCGTCGATCGAGACCGGCGTGATGATGACGCTGGGCCGGGCCGATGACCTGACGCATGGGTTCGAGGCGCGGCTGAGGGCCCTGGCGGGGCAGCCGGCGCTGATCCTGACCTTCGACTGCATCCTGCGGCGTCTGGCGCTGGAGCAGGCCGGGCTGGAGGCGGCGGTGGCGCGGATCTTCGGTCAGTATCGCATCGCCGGGTTCAACACCTATGGCGAGCAGCATGGCGGGGTGCATGTGAACCAGACCTTCGTCGGCCTCGCCTTCCTCGAGCCGGAGGCGGTGCATGCTGCGTGACAGCGACAGCCCCGAGCGGCGGATCGAGAAGCTGACGCGGATCAACGAGGCGCTGATCGAGCGGATCGACCGGGCCGATGCGGCGCGCGGCTCCACCTACATGCTGTTCCAGACCGCGGCGGTGCTGGAGCAGGAGGTGCTGGCGCGCAACCGCGATCTGGAGGCGGCGCTGGCGCATCTGGGCGAGATCAACCGCGAGCTGGCGCTGGCACGCGAGACGGCAGACGAGGCCAACCGGTCGAAGTCACGCTTCTTGCGGGCGGCGAGCCATGACCTGCTGCAGCCGCTGAGTGCGGCGAAGCTGTTCCTGTCGCATCTGGCCGAGGTCGCGACCGAGCCGCTGCAGGCCGATCTGGTGGGGCGGATCGGCAATGCCTTTGATTCGACGGAGGAGCTGATCAAGGCGCTGCTGGAGATCTCGCGGCTCGATTCGGTGCGGCTCGACGTGGCGTCGGAGCGGGTGTCGCTGGGGCGGCTGTTCCAGAAGCTTGCCGGTGATTTCCAGGGCGCGGCGGAGGCGAAGGGGCTGGACCTGCGCTTTGTCATCTCCTCGGCCACGGTGATGTCGAACCCGGTTTTCCTGCGGCGGATCGCGCAGAACCTGCTGTCGAACGCGATCAAATATACCGCCCGGGGCCGCGTGCTGGTGGGGGCGCGGCGCGAGGGGACGGATATCTGGCTGGAAGTGCATGACACCGGGCCGGGGATCGCCGAGGAGGATCAGGAGCGGATCTTCAACGAGTTCGAGCGGCTGTCGCCCGAGGGCGAGACGCAGGGCACCGGGCTCGGGCTCTCGATCGTGCGGCGTGCCTGTCTGCGGCTCGATCACGAGGTCGAGGTGCGCTCGGCCCCCGGTGAGGGGGCGCTCTTCCGCGTGCGGCTGCCTTTGGCAGTGGAGGCGCCCGGCGCGCTGGCCTGCGGGGCGGAGCCGGCGGCGACCAGCGGGGCGGTGCAGCGGCTGGCCGGGGCGCATGAGCCGATGCTGGTGGCCGATGCGGTGCGGGTGATGGAGACGGCGCAGGCGCTGGCCGGGCGGCGGGTGATGGTTGTGGAGAACGATCCCGCCATGCGCGACGCCTATGTGCTGCTGCTGCGGCGCTGGGGCATGCAGGTGATGCAGGCCGAGGGCACGGAGGCGGCGGTGGCCGTGCTGCGCGAGGCGAGCGTGCTGCCCGAGGTGCTGGTGACGGATTACCGTCTGGAGCGCGGCGATACCGGGGTGCAGACCATCGCGGCGCTGCGGCGCAGGCTGGGGCCACGGCTGCCGGCGCTTCTGGTGACGGCGGAACGCGAGCCGTTTCTGGCGGCGGAGGCGCAACGGCTGGATGCGGCGCTGCTGGAGAAGCCGGTGGCGGAGGCGGATTTGCGGGCGACGCTGTTGCGGCTGTTGGACAGGCGGCGGTTGCGCGGGCGGACCGCGGCGGAATGAAGGGGAGGACGATCTGATGCGGATGATCTGGCGCGCGGTGGCGATCTCGCTGCTGACGGGGACGGCGGTGCAGGCGGGGGCGCTGGCGGATGCGATCTTTGCGCCGGGGGCCTTCACGGCGACCGAGCCGGGGGCGGTGACGCGCTATGACCACGAGCGGAGCGGGCCCGAGGGGCCGGAGTTCCGGCCCGTGGTGGACGGGGTGCTGGTGGTGACGCCGGAGCAGGCCGAGGGCAAGAGCCGGCTGGTGCTGACCCATGAGGATGCGGGCAAGACGATCCCGGTGGCGGCCTTCGCCGCCAGTTCCAGCGATCCGGTGCTGCTCTATTTCCTCGAGAACACGGTGCGCAGCATGGCGGCGCTGACCGGGGGCAGCCCGTTCTACATCCGCAACCGGGTGCGCGATGCGCTGGTCAGCGCCGAGACGGCGGTGGCCGGAGAGCCGGTGGTGGCCGAGGTGAAACCCTTTGCCGATGATCCGAACCGCGAGCGGATGGGTGCCTTCGCCGATCTGGTGCTGCGCTTCGAGCTGACGCCGGGGGCGCCGGTGCCGCTGCGGCTGCTGTCGGCGGATACCACGGCGGCGGGTGGCGCCTATCGCGAGACGCTGACGCTGGAGGGGTCGTGATGCGCGGGCTCTGGCTGGCGCTGGCGCTGCTGCCTTCGGTCGGCGTGGCGCAGCAGGTGAACGATTATCCGACGCTGGCGCGGGCGGATTACATCTTCGGCTGCATGGCGACCAACGGGCAAGGGCCGGACAGCATGGCGCGCTGCGCCTGTTCGGTGGATGTGATCGCCTCGATCCTGCCCTATGAGGATTACGTGAAGGCCGAGACGGTGCTGAGCCTCAGGCTGGCGGGGGGCGAGCGCGGGGCGATGTTCCGCGGCATGTCGGTGGCGACGGCGGATGTGGCCGAGCTGCGCCGGGCGCAGGCCGAGGCGGAGATCACCTGTTACTGAGGGATCAGAGGATCTGGCGCCCGTAGAAATCCGACTGCGGGTCGGTCAGCACCATGTCGCGCAGCCGGTCCCAGAGATGGCGGCGCAGCTCGGCAAAGAGCGGCTCAGCGCGCAGGTCGGTCTGCCAGCGCGGGCGCGGGAAGGGCACGTCGAGCGTCTCGACGAGGCGGCCGGGACGGGGTGAAAGCAGCACGATCCGGTCGGCAAGCAGCAGCGCCTCATCGACGGAATGGGTGACGAAGACCACGGTCGCCGGGCGGACGGCAGTGAGCCGCATCAGCTCGCCCTGCATCAGCTCGCGCGACTGGGCGTCGAGGCTGGCGAAGGGTTCGTCCATCAGGAGGATCTGCGGCTCGGCGGCGAGGGCGCGGGCCAGCGCCAGCCGCTGGCGCATGCCGCCGGAAAGCTCCGCCGGGTAGCGCTGGGCGAAGCGGGCGAGGCCAACGAGGTCGAGATAGGTCGCGGCGCGGGCGCGGGCTTCGGCGGCGGGCAGGCTGGGGAGGGCGAAGGCGATGTTCTCGGCAGCGGTCTTCCAGGGCAGGAGGCGGAAGGACTGGAATACCATCGCCGCGTCGCGCCCCGGCCGGGGCGGCTGGCCGCCGACCTGCACGCTGCCGCTGTCGGGCGCGATCAGCCCGGCGATCAGCCGCAGGAGCGTGGTCTTGCCGCAGCCCGAGGGGCCGAGCAGCACCACGAACTCCTGCCGGGCGATGTCGAGGCTGATGCCGTCCAGTGCCAAGACGGGCCCCGCGCCGGGGCCGAAGCTGCGCGAGACCCTGTCGAGGCGGACATGCGGGGGGAGCGGCGTTACTGGGATGGCGTGTCCATCCCTGTCGCCGGGCCGATCTTGGCCAGCACCGCACCGAGCGGGGCGAAATCCGTCCATTCCTCCAGCGCGACCGGACGCAGGCCGGTGAAATCCTCGCCCTGATACATCCACTCGGTCGTCGCCTGAAGCTCGGCCTCCTGCAGGCCGCCGTTCACGCTCCAGCTCTGGCGGTAGGCTTCGGCGAGGTTTTCCAGATCGGCGCGGGCCATGTCGGGGCGGGCGACGGCCATCCTGTCGACCCAGAGCGCCGGATCGGCGGCGAAATCGCGCGAGGCGAGCGTCAGCGCCTCGATCACCGCCTGCACCTCGGCGCCGCGGGTTTCGAGCGTTTCGGTGGTGACGGCGTTCACCTTTGTCACCACGGGGGCGGCCTTGTAATAGGCGTCGGCGTCGATCAGCACGTTGACGCTGTCGCGCTCGGGCAGCGACATCAGCGTGCCGACGGACATGGTGGTGGCATCGACCTGCCCCGCCATCAGCGCCTGCGCCCGCACGGCGGGCTGGCCGAGCGAGACGATTTCCAGCCCGTCGGTCGCCACGCCCGCAGCGGCCAGCACCTTCATGCTGAGCGAATGGTCGAGACTGCCGACGCGGCCGACGCCGAAGCTCTTGCCGGCCAGATCGGCGGGCGAGGCGATGCCGGGGGCAGCGGCGATCAGGAAGGGCAGGGCCTTGTTGGGCGAGGTGACGGCGCGGAGATCGGTGGCGCCGCGCGCCACGAGCTGCAGCAGGGCGTCGGTGGAGACATTGGCCATCTCGCCCTCGCCGGCCTGCAGCGCGGCCATGGCCATCGGGGTCTGCTGCACGCGGACCAGCTCCACCTCGACACCGGCGCGGTCGAAATAGCCGTTGGCCAGCGCCAGATCCATCACCGAATTCGGCACCAGCGGGGTTTCCAGATCGGAGACGATCAGGCGGAACGGCTCGGCCAGCGCGGGCTGAGCGGCGAGGGCGGCGGCCAGAACCAGCGGCGCGAAATACTCTTTCATGATGTCCTCCCAGACGTTTACAGACGGTCGTGCAGCCGCCAGCGCGACAGCCGCAGCTCGATCAGGCGCAGGCCCTCGGTGACGATGACGCCGATCAGCGCCAGCATCAGCACGATGACGAAATATTCGGCCATGCGGAAGGTGTTGCCGTAGAGCGCGAGCAATCCGCCCAGCCCCTTCACGGCGGTGTAGAGTTCGGCCACCACGGTGTTGATCAGCCCGATGGTCGCGCCGAGCCGCAGCCCGACCACGAGGAAGGGCACGGCGCCGGGCAGGATGATGTGGCGGTAGATCCGCGGCAGGCCGGCGCCGGTGGAGCGCGCCATCTCGATCAGCTCCTCGTCGCGGTTCAGCACCCCGGCATAGGTGTTGAGGATGATCGGCATCACCGCTCCGAGGAAGACGATGAAGGTCTTGGCCTCGAAGCCGAGGCCGAGGATGACGATGATCAGCGGGATGAAGGCGACACGCGGCGTGGCGGCCAGCGCGAAGACGAAGACATCGACGGTGCGCCCGAAGAGCCGGATGCCGCCCATCAGCGCGCCGAGCGGGATGCCGACGAGCACGGCGGCGGCGAGGCCGGAGAGGTAGATCGAGAGGCTGTCGATGAGCGCGGTCTGCAGCCGCCCCTCGGCCCAAAGCCTGAGGCCCGCATCGACGGTGGCGGCGGGGCTGGGGATCAGGTTGCGCGGCATGGTCTGTGCCGCCCAGGCCCAGAGCAGGAGCAGCAACCCGAGAAAGCCGAGGCGCAGCGCCGGGATCATGGCGCGGCACCCCGCCGGGGCGGGGCAGGCCGCTGCGGCTGTGTCACAGGCGTTGTCACCGAACCCCCCTGAGGCGCTAACCCCTTTGGCTTGCCGGATTTCCGCCGGGGCGGCAATCCGACTTTAGGGGGAGACTAGCCCAGAGCGTAGCCCGCGCCGCGCACCGTGCGCAATGGATCTTCGCCGCCGAACTGGCAGAGCGCCTTGCGGAGTCGGCCGATATGCACGTCGACGGTTCGGGTGTCGACATAGATGTCGCGGCCCCAGACCCGGTCGAGAAGCTGCTCGCGGCTCCAGACCCGGCCGGGCTTTTCCATGAAGGTGGTCAGCAGGCGGAACTCGGTGGGGCCGAGTTTCAGCACCTTGTCGGCGCGGAACACCTTGTGGCTTTCGGGATCGAGCCGTATGTCGTCATAGTCGAGCACCACGCCGACGGTGGAGGGGCGGCTGCGGCGCAGCTGGGCGCGGACGCGGGCCATCAGCTCCACCACGGAATAGGGCTTGATCACGTAGTCGTCCGCCCCGGTCTCCAGCCCGCGCACCCGGTCCACCTCTTCGGAGCGGGCCGAGAGCATGATGATCGGCACGTTGCGCGTGTCGGGACGGGTCTTGAGCTGGCGGCAGACCTCGATGCCCGAGACATTGGGCATCATCCAGTCGAGCACGATCACGTCGGGCGAGACCTCGTCCACCAGAAGCAGCGCCTCCTCGCCGTTCGAGGCGGTGGTGACGCGGAAGCCCTCGGCCTCGAGATTGTAGGCCAGGACCTCGCGCTGTGCCGGTTCGTCCTCGACCAGCAGCACCACTGGCTGAGCGTTGCCTGCCATCACTTCACCGGCAGTTCGAAGGAGGTCGTGTCGCCCTTGGGCCGCGCCTCTTCGGGCAGGGTGCCGGTGACGAGGTAGATCACCTGTTCGGCGATGCCGGTGGCATGGTCGCCCATGCGCTCGATGTTCTTGGCGATGAAATGCAGATGCATGCAGGCGGTGATCTTGCGCGGGTCTTCCATCATGTGGGTCAGGAATTCGCGGAAGAGGGCGTTGTACATCTGGTCCACGTCGCGGTCGCGCTGGCGCACGTCGCTGGCCAGCTGCGCGTCGCGCTGGATATAGGCGTCGAGCGAATCCTTCAGCATCAGCTCGACCTCCTTGGCCATCCGGCGGATGGAGCCGGCCGCGCCGCCGATCGGCGGGATCTGCGCGAGGACGGTGGAGCGTTTGGCGAGGTTCTTGGCATAGTCGCCGCAGCGCTCGAGCGAGGCCGCGATCTTCATCACGGTGAGCACGGTGCGCAGGTCGCTCGCGGTGGGCGAGCGCAGGGCGATGAGCCGGGCGCTTTCGGTGTTGATCAGGTCTTCCAGCGCGTCGATGGCCTTGTCGGCGCTGCGCACCTGTTCCGACAATTCCTCGTCGCGGGTTTCCAGCGCCATCGCGGATTGCGAGATCGCGGCTTCCACCAGCCCGCCCATCTTCATGATCATGGCCTGGATCGCTTCGAGATCGCGATCGAAAGCGGTGGCGATGTGGCGTTCGTTGTTCATGCTCATGCTCTTAGCCGATTCTTCCGCTGATGTAGCTTTCGGTGCGCGGGTCGCTGGGGTTGGTGAAGATGTGCCCCGTCTCGCCGTATTCCACGAGATAGCCGAGGTGGAAGAACGCGGTCTTCTGGCTGACGCGGGCGGCCTGCTGCATCGAGTGGGTGACGATGACGACCGAGAACTGGCTGCGCAGCTCGTCGATCAGCTCTTCCACCTGCGCGGTGGCGATCGGGTCGAGCGCCGAGCAGGGCTCGTCCATCAGGAGCACCTCGGGCGAGGTGGCGATGGCGCGGGCTATGCAGAGCCGCTGCTGCTGGCCGCCGGAGAGGCCGGTGCCGGGGCTCGACAGACGGTCCTTCACCTCGCCCCAGAGGGCGGCGCGGCGCAGGGATTTCTCCACCACCTCGTCCAGTTCGGCCTTGTTGCGGGTCAGGCCGTGGATCTTGGGGCCGTAGGCCACGTTGTCGTAGATCGACTTGGGGAAGGGGTTCGGCTTCTGGAACACCATGCCGACCTTGGCGCGCAGCTGCACCGGGTCGACCTTGGGATCGTAGATGTCCTCGGCGTCGAGGGTGATCTTGCCGGTGACCTTGCAGCCCGGAATGGTGTCGTTCATCCGGTTCAGGCAGCGCAGGAAGGTGGACTTGCCGCAGCCCGAGGGGCCGATGAAGGCCGTCACGGTCTTGTCGAGGATATCGACATCGACATCCTTCAGCGCGTGGTTGGCGCCGTAATGCACCTGCACCTTGCGCGCCGCGATCTTGGCCTTGGTAGTGTCCACGGTTCTCTCCGAAATTCTCATGTCGTTCATGGCTATGACCCCTTACCAGCGGCGTTCGAAGCGGCGGCGCAGAATGATCGCCGCGGTGTTCATCAGCATCAGCACGACCAGCAGCACGATGATGGCTCCCGATGCGCGTTCGACGAAGGACGGGTCGGCGCGCTGGGTCCACTGATAGACCTGCACCGGCAGGGCAGAAGCCGGGTCGAAGAAGCCCTCCGGCGGGGCAGCGGGATAGTCGCGCACGAAGGCGACCATGCCGATCAGCAGGAGCGGCGCGGTCTCGCCGAGGGCGCGGGCCATGCCGATGATGGTGCCGGTCATGATGCCGGGCAGGGCCAGCGGCAGGACGTGGTGGAAGACCGACTGCATCTTGGAGGCACCGACGCCGAGGGCCGCGTCGCGGATCGAGGGCGGCACCGCGTCGAGGCTGGCGCGGGTGGCGATGATGATGGTGGGCAGGGTCATCAGCGTCAGGATCAGGCCACCGACCACGGGGGCCGATTGCGGCAGACCGGCAAAGTTGATGAAGATCGCAAGGCCGAGGATACCGTAGACGATGGAGGGCACCGCGGCGAGGTTGGCGATGTTCACCTCGATCAGGTCGGTCCAGCGGTTCTTCGGCGCGAATTCCTGCAGGTAGATCGAGGCGGCCACGCCGATGGGCAGCGACAGTACCAGCACGATGATCATCATGTAGGCCGAGCCGAGCATGGCGACGCCGAGACCGGCTGCCTCGGGCCGCAGCTCGGAGGCGTCGGGCCAGGTGATGAAGCCGAGGTTGAAGCCGACCTCCATCAGACCTGCGGCGCGCATCGCGCCGGCAAGCTCGAGCTGCTCGGGCGAGGTGTTGCTGTCGAGCTCGGCCGAGGCCAGGCTGACGCGGCCCTTGAAGTAGCCGTCGACCCGGCCGTTGGCGAGGAGGCGCAGCGGCACGGTCTGGCCGATCAGCGAAGGGTCTGCCAGCACCTGATTGCGCAGCTGGGCCGGGGCCTCCTTGGAGAGGATGCCCGACATCTGCCTGGCCGTCAGCCCGTCGGTCGGGATGCCCGCCCGGGCGATGGCCGCGGTCACCGCGGTGTCGATCTGCTTGCCGTAGCCGATGGTGGTGACCTTGGCGAGATCGTCCGGGTTGCGCTGGCCCTTGGGGTCGAGGATCGCCGGATCGAGCGTCGCCTCGACGGTGACGAAGGTCTGGCGGAAGGCGCTGGCGCCGTTGCCGAGGATCGAGGTCATCAGCACGACGAGCGCCAAGAGGCCTATGCCCACTGCCATGAGCCCGTAGGCGCGGAAGCGGCGTTCGGCGGCGTTGCGCTTGCGGGTGCGCTCGTCGGGGGCGATCAGCGAGACGCCAGCGGCTTTCATGGGGATCGACGCGTCGGTCATTCGTACTGCTCCCGGTATTTGCGCACCACATAGAGCGCCAGCACATTCAGGATGAGGGTCATGACGAAGAGCGTCAGACCGAGGGCAAAGGCTACCAGCGTTTCCGGCGAGGCGAATTCGGTATCGCCGGTGAGCTGGCTCACAATCTTCACGGTGACGGTGGTCATCGCCTCGAAGGGGTTCACGTCCATCCGGGCGGCGGCACCGGCCCCGAGCACCACGATCATTGTCTCGCCGATGGCGCGGCTGGCGGCCAGAAGGATGGCGCCGACGATGCCGGGCAGGGCCGCGGGCAGCACGACCTGCTTGATCGTCTCGGATTGCGTGGCGCCGAGCCCGTAGGAGCCGTCGCGCAGCGACTGCGGCACGGCGTTGATGATATCGTCGCTGAGCGAGGAAACAAAGGGGATCAGCATGACCCCCATCACCAGACCGGCGGTCATCACCGAGGAGGAGGAGTTGCCCAAGCCCAGCGGCTGGGCGAAGTAGTCGCGCAGCAGGGGGCCCACGGTGATCAGGGCGAAGAGGCCGTAGACGATGGTCGGGATCCCGGCCAGCACCTCGATCGCGGGTTTGGCGTAGGCGCGCATCCGGGGACCGGCATATTCCGACAGGTAGATCGCGGAGAGCAGCCCCAGCGGCACCGCCACAAGGAGGGCGATCAGCGAGACATACATCGTGCCCCAGAGCAGCGGCCAGATGCCGAGGTCGGAGCCGCCGCGGAACTGCGGGTTCCAGGTGGTGCTGAAGAAGAAGTCCTCGAAGGGGTAGATGCTGAAGAAGTGGATCGTCTCGAACAGGAGCGAGAGCACGATGCCGAGCGTGGTCAGGACCGCGACCAGCGACGAGGCGATCAGCAGCACCATGACGAAGCGCTCGAACACGTTGCGGGCGCGGAAATCGACATGGATGCGCGACAGGGCGAAGGCGAAGCCTGCCACGGCGGCGGCCAGCACGGCGATGCCGCGCCAGAACTGCGCGCCGTCGGTCAGGGTGCGGTAGGACTGCGCGGCGGTGAAGACCGAGGGCGTGATGGCGGTGGTCGAGGTGATGCCGGTCTCGGCAAGGCGGGTGCGCAGCGTCTCGTTCTCGGGGGTGAGGGCGGCGAGATCGCTCTCGCTCATGCCGTCGAGGATGCTCACCCGGTCGAGCGCGTCGCTGATCCGGCGAACGTCGCTCATCAGGAGGTTGCGCGAGGTGCCCTCGGCGATGTCGGTCTCGGCGATCTGGCCGGCGACGCGGCTCTCGATCAACTCGGGTTGCACGACGAGCCAGAGCGCCATCAGCGCGAAGGCCGGCACGGCGGCGAAGAGCGCGACCGTCCGACCGTAATAGGCGGGCAGGGAGTGCAGCTTGCGCGGGTCACCCCCGGCGGCGGCGAGCGCACGCTTGCGGCCAAGGACGTATCCGACCCCCGCGAGCGCCAGAACGATGAGGACGAGGATGCCGATGCTCATGAAAGGTCCGTGTCAGGAGGGATGGATGCCGCGGCGGCGCCATCCGGGGCAATCGGGAAACGGGTGGCGCCGGAGCGCCACCCGCAGGGAGATCAGTTGCTCAGCGGGCCCATCGCGGTGCCGGCGGCGACGGCTTCCTGGGTCGCGGCCAGTTCCGGGTCGGCAACGAGGCCGTATTCGGCCAGCGGGCCGTTCGGGCCGGCGATGTCATCGGACACGAAGAAGTCGATGTACTCCTGCAGGCCCGGGATCACGCCGAGATGCGCCTTCTTCACGTAGAAGTAGAGCGGACGCGAAACCGGGTACTCGCCCGAAGCCACGGTGTCGACCGAGGGGGTCACGCCGGACATGGTGGCGACTTGCAGCTTGTCGGTGTTGTTCTGGTAGAACGACAGGCCGAAGACGCCGATCGCGTTCGGGTTGGCGGCGATGCGCGACAGGGTCTCGGTGTAGTCGCCGTCGATGTCGACCGACACGCCGTCGGTGCGCAGGGCCATGCACATTTCTTCGGCCTTGTCCTCGTCGCCGCCGTTCTGGGCCGCGAAGACTTCCATGGCGCCCGACTCTTCACAGCCGGTGAGGATCACCTTCTCGTCGAACACTTCGCGGGTGCCGTGCTTGGTGCCCGGGACGAAGGCGAGGATCTGCTGATCGGGCAGCTCCGGGTTCACCTGGTTCCAGCTGGTGTTCGTGTTGGCCACGACGGCGCCGTCGACGACGACCTGGGCAGCCAGAGCCTTGAACCAGTCGGCCGGGGTGAAGGCGAAGGCTTCGCCGTTGATGTCGGAGGCGAAGACGATGCCGTCATAGCCGAAGCGGACTTCCATGATCTCGGTCACGCCGTTGGCGGTGCAGAGGTCGATGTCGGACTGGCTGATGCGGCTGGAGGAGTTGGCGATGTCGATGGTGTTCTCGCCCACGCCTTCGCAGAGCTTCTTGCGGCCGGCACCCGAACCGCCCGATTCGACGACCGGGGTCGGGAAGTCGAAGTTCTCGCCGAAGGCTTCGGCCACGATGGTGGCGTAAGGCAGAACGGTGGACGACCCGGCGGTCTGAATGTTGTCGCGCGCAGCGGCGGCGCCGGCGGAGACGGCGGCGATCGCCAGCGTCGAGACGGTGACTTTGAGAAGGGACATGGTTGACTCCTTGACTTCAGAACAGGGCGCTTCGGCGTCCTCGCGGTCGTCCTACGCCGCGTGTGGGAACCATTTACAACAGTTGCATGACAGTTTTGTAACGGACCCCGGCCCGTGGGGGAGGGTGACGCCAGAAAAGCGAGGGGCGGGAAAACGGGGCTTTGCCGGCCGTCCCGGGAGCGCGAAGGCGGTGAAAAGCGGCTGCGGAGGCAGCGAAATCAGGGGATTGGCAGAAGGGCGATGCGCTGGCGGCCTGTCATGCGGGCACTCGCATGGGTGGAAATTCTGCGAAAGTGACGCAACCTTGCGTTGCGACGAGAGTTAACTCCCGTTTCGGGTGGGAGAATATTTCATTCTCCGCCTGCGAAGGGGGCTTCGGCCGCTGCGCCCTTCGGAGGAGATGTGCTGCAGCAGGCATCCGGGCGGGAGTCGCGACCTTCGCGCAGCAAAAAGGGGCGCAGTGCTGCGCCCCTTCCGGTCGTCCGGCCTCGGGTCAGCGGGTGCTGTCCTTCATCGGGCATGTGTTCACCCCGAGCAGCGTGTAGAGCGGGCAGGTGGAAATGAGCCCGGTGGCCAGCGGCACGATGCCGATCAGGAACAGCCAGTGCAGGTTCGAGGCGGGGAAGAGGAAGAAGGCCGCGAGCAGGCCAAGGCCCACCACGATGCGGAGAACGCGGTCGATGCCGCCGACATTGGTCTTGAACATGGCTTTGCCTTTCTGTGCAACGCTGGAGGTAACGTCACCGCAAGCCTAGGCCGGGGGCGGCCGCCGGTCTGTGATCTAGTCACGTCTCGATGTGATCATTTCCGCGGCCCGAGCATCGGCACGGCGACCGAGACCGCGATCAGCAGCGCGCCGAGGCCCACGGCAAGTGTCGGCTGCTCGTCGAAGAACAGCCAGCCCGCGGCGGTGGCGAAGAGCACCGAGAGATAGGAGACGGGCGCGAGCCGGCTCGCCTCGCAGAGCCGGTAGGCGCAGAGGAAGCAGTATTGACCGGCCTGCGCGAGGCAGCCGATGGCGAGCAGCGCCGGCCAGTCCTGCCGCGCAACCGGCTGCCAGACCCAGAGCGCCGGAGCGGCGGTCAGCACCACCAGCCCCAGCGTGTAGAACAGCATCATCACCGTGCGGCTCTCGGTCCGCAGGGCGCGGGTCTGCACCAGCGCGAGCGCGCCGAAGATCACCGACACCAGCGCCGCGGCAAGGCCGGTGAGCGAGAGGCGGCCCTCGAAGCCCGCCGGGATCAGCATGACCATCGCCCCGGCAAAGCAGAGCGCTGCGGCGAACCAGCGGCGGGCGACAACACGTTCACCCAGCAGCAGGATCGCCAGCAGCATGGTGACGAGCGGGCGGGTGAAGCCGATGCCGTTCACCAAGGCCAGCGGCAGGGAAGCGATGGCGAGGAAGTTGCCGCTGAGCGCCACCGCATTGCAGGAGACGCGCAGCAGGTTGCGCCCGGGCTGGCGCATGGCGACCAGATCGGCCCGGTGGCGCCAGAGCAGCGGCAGGATGACGACCAGCCCGATCAGCGCCCGGATGAAGACCATCTGCAGCGCCGGATAGGTCTGACCTTGCAGCTTGACCAGCACCGTCATGCCGGTGACCAGCGTCATGTCCGACAGGAGCCAGACCACCCCCGCCGCCATGTCGCTGCGCGGGCGCTCGGGAGTTTCGGTCATCGGCGGCTCAGCCCGCGGGCTGGACGAGATTGGCCATCAGCCGGAAGGCGCCCGGGACCAGCGCGTCGAGCTGGTGGTGCAGCACGAGCGCCACATGGCTGTGCCGCCCGGCGCCGATCCGCCCCGAGACCAGCGCCCCGGTCAGTTGCGCCTCGCCCGGGTCGGCCATCGACAGCAGCGGCAGATAGGCGGCATCCCAATCGGCGGCGAAGTAGATGCCGCGCTCCTTGTTCCAGCCGGCGAAATCGGCGGGGCCGATGCGGTTCGGCCCGGCGAGCAGCGGATGCTCCGGCTCGAGCAGCGTCACCGGCGCCTCGGGATCGGTGACGCGCCAGCGCAGCGAGGGGGTGCCGACGGTGAGCGGACGCGGCGGAACACCGGGCAGCCAGCCCTGATCGGGGCGCTGGTAGAGCGTCACCAGATGCCCGCCTGCCTCGACGAAGCGGTGCAGCGCGGGCACGGCGGCGGCGAGGTCGGGGCGGGCGAAGGCCACGACGCCGATCAGCACGGTGGTGAAGCGCTGGAACTCCATCCCGGGTTCGATCCGGTCGAGGATCGTCACATCGACGCCCATGCGCTGCAGCCAGAGCCCGACGCTGTCGCCGCTGCCGACATAGGCGACGCGGGCGCCTTCGGGCAGCTTCAGGTCCAGCGCCAGCACCCGCAGCTCCGCCGGTTCGCGGAAGGCGATCCCGCCGACATGCGGCAGGCTGGCGCGGCGGATGCGGGCGGCGGGGCGGCCGGAGAGGGTCGCGGGGATGCGGGTCAGGCCGGGCGCGGGAGCGGCGGGGGGCGTCAGCGTCAGCTTCGCGCCGTCGCGGGTCAGTTGCCAGCCCTCGGGCGGGGTGAAGCCCACGGCGCCCTCGGGGTCGGAGAGGGTGGCGTGCAGCGGGGCTATGCGGTCGAGCGGCAGCAGGAAGGCATCGGGGCGCGGCTCGACACTGGCGGCGGGCAGGATGCGGAGCGGTTCCTCCAGATCGACCGACCAGCGGATCGCGCGGCCTGCGAGGGTGGTGGAAAGCTCCAGCCAGCTTTGGCCATTGCCGCCGGTTGGCTGCCAATCGGCGAAGAACTGAGACGAGAAGGGGGCATCGGCGGCGGCTGTCACCGGCAGGGTGAGCGCGCCGGGCGCCTGCGCCTCGACGGGTTCCGCAGTAACGCCTTCGGGCAGATGCGGCACGAGGCGCAGCGGGAAGGTCAGGGTGAAAGGCTCGGGGAGGATGACGCGGATCTCGCCCGACTGGCCGGGAGCAAGCTCGGCGGGGGTGGCGCGGGCCATGAGGCCGAGGCCCGCCGCCTCGGCCATCGCCGCCTGCACCTCGCGGCGCTTGCGGGACAGGCGGTGGCCGTGGGCAGTGCGGAAGGCGGGGTCGCTGGCCGCCTCGGCGGCTTCGAGCAGGCGGTCGGCGTCGGCGAGGGCCACGAGGATCGCGGCGCGGTCGGGGAAAGCTGCCGTGGCGGCGTCGATGGCGGCGGCGGCCTTGGCCAGTGGCGCCGGCGCGCCCTCCATCGCGGCGAGGGCGGCCAGTGTGGCGGGCAGGGCGTCGAGGATGGTTTCCTCTGCAGCGCCGCCGAGCAGATGCAGCGCGATCTCGGTGGCCGGGGCATCGCGCCAGCGGCCCATGCCCTGCGAGGCGTGGCGCTTGCGCGACCACTCGCCGATCTCGGCATAGGGCGCGCCGGTGAAGGGCTCGCGGCCGGGCATCCGCACGGTCAGCGTGGCGGGGGGCGGGGGAAGCGCATCGTCATAGGTGGCGCCGCCGCCGGACCAGGCCGGAAGGTAGAACTTCGCCACCTGCCAGGGCGCCAGCCCCTCGGCGGCATGTTCGGGGAAGGCCGCGGGATCGGCGGCCAGCGCCAGCGCGGTCTCTGCGGCGCGGGTCATGGCGCGGTGGTGGCCGTGCTGGCCCGGTACGTCGAGGAAGGTCGGGATCACGATGTCGGGCCGCGCGCTGCGATAGGCGCGCACCAGCCGCTCGAGCGTTCGCTCCTCGCCCCAGCGCAGGAAGGTCGCGTCGCCGTCCTTGGAAAAGCCGAAGTCATGCACCGGGTCGGCGGGGCCGTGGCCGAGCCAGATCACGTCGGCGTCGATCACCCGCGCCGATTCCTCCATCTCGCGGCTGCGCAGCACGCCAAGCAATCCGCCCCGCTCAGGCCCGAGGATGTTCTGCCCGCCCTCGCCGCGCGTCGAGCAGGCGACGATCACCCGCATCCCGAGCCCCAGCCGGAACCAGGCCAGCATGCCGTTCTGCTCGTCGTCGGGATGGGCGCCGGTGTTCATCACCGTCACCACCGAGCCGAGCCGCGACAGGGCGCGGTGCAGGCGCATCAGGGCGGGCGAGGCCTCGCGGGCGGCGAGACGGGCGTGATCGTTCATGCAACGGTTCCTTTTTCCAGAGCCTGTGCGGCAGGCTCGCTGCTGCGCCCCGGACCCTCCGAGAGGTCGAGGCGCGGCGTCATCGCGTTGAAGAAGGGCAGGGCGGCTGCGCCGAGGGCCGCCGTCAGCTGCCCGGTCTGGCCGCGGGTCACGCGCGGCTCGCTGCGGTCCTGCCGGTTGGCGACCGAGGGGCCGAGGCGCAGCCCGGCGATCAGCGCGTCGATCACCGAATCCGGCAGCATACCGCCCAGGATGACGGTCTGCGGATCGAGGATGTTTTCCAGAAACCCGATCATGGTGGAAAGATGCGCCGCTGCCTCGGCGATCCAGCCAGTCAGCAGCGGGTCGCCCTCCTGATGCAGCGCCTCGATCGTGGCGAAATCGGCGGAATGGCCGTGGCCCTCCAGATGTTCGCGCAGCGCGTGCAGCGAGGCGTAGCGTTCGAGACAGCCCGACTGGCCGCAGAGACAGGCGCGCCCGCCGGGCTGCACGACGACATGGCCGATCTCGCCCGCGTTGCCGAAGGCGCCGCGCATCGGCAGGTTGTCGGCGATGATGCCGAGGCCGATGCCGCCGCCGAAATAGATCAGGCAGAAGTTCGACAGCGCCTGACCGGCGCCGAACAGCGTCTCGCCCACGGCGGCAGCGTTGGCGTCATTCTCCACCAGCACCGGCATGCCGACCAGTTCCGACAGCCGCCCTGCCGCGTCGATGCCGGCCCAGCCGGGCAGGGTGGTGGGGCCGACGCCGGACAGGCCCTCGATCTCGAAGGGGCCGGGCATGACGACGCCGACGCCCATCAGCAGCACCGGAAATTTCGCCCGCAGCGTTTCGACCTGCCGGGCGATCATCGGCAGCAGTGCCTCGGGACGGGTGTCGTCGATATCGAGCCGGCTTTCGTGCCGCAGGTTGCCGCCGAGATCGAGCACGGTCGCCACCAGATGCGAGACCGAGACCTCGATGCCGATGGTGATCGCGCCGTCGGGGTTCACCGCGAACTGGATCGGCGGCTGGCCCCGGCCCGAGCGGCGGCGGCCCAGATCGACCAGCAGGTTCTCGGCCATCAGCTCGTCGATGATGTTGGCCACCGCCTGCGTGGTGAGCTGGGTCATGTCGGCCAGCTCCTTGCGGCCGAGCTGGCCGTGCGAGCGCAAGAGATCGAGCACGACGCGCCGGTTGTGGCTGCGGCTGCGACCGGGGTTGCGGCCAAGGGCTATGACCAGCCGGTCTCTGGCTGCAGGGGTCATCGAAATCGGCACGTTCATCTCCACCTTGGCGCTGGCTCACGATCCGCGCCCGGTCTTGCGAGGTCAAGACTGCCGGGGCAATAAGAATAAGACAAGTAAATTATTTTATTGACAGCCCGCCCCCCGACGCGCCACGCTTGCCGGAGTGGAGGGCTGACGCGCCGGGAAGAGAGGGCGCGTCGCGAAAGCGAGTGGCCTGCCGCGGGAACTGAAAAAAGGCCCGTCGCCACGAACGCACGGGCGCAACGGAGGTTAGAATGCGCACGCAAATCCTGATGGCCGGCCTTCTGGCTGGCACCAGCCTCGTGGCTGGAACGGCTGCCCAGGCGGTCGAGATCGAATACTGGCAGTATGTCTACGAGACGCGCGTCACCGCGATGGACCAGCTGATCGACGCCTTCGAGGCGGCGAACCCCGACATCACCGTCAAGCAGGTCACCTTCCCCTATGCCGATTACCAGACCCGGGTCGTCGCCGCGAACATGGCGCGCAAGGGGCCGGACGTGCTGCAGATGTTCTATGGCTGGACCGACCAGTTCGTCGGCGGCAAGGTGATCCAGCCGCTGTCGCCCGAGGTCTTCCCGCATGACGAGATCGAGGCCGAGTTCTTCCCGATCGTCACGGCGATGAAGCGCGGCGACGACTACTACGGCCTGCCGACCGCCGTGCGCTCGCTGGCGCTGTTCTACAACAAGGACCTGATGACCAAGGCCGGGCTCGACCCGGAGAACCCGCCGAAGACGCTGGACGAGATGGTCGCAGCCGCCAAGGCGATGACCGAGATGGATGCGGGCGGCAACCTGTCGACCGCAGGCATGACGCTCGACATGGGCGGGCAGGATCACCAGTGGTGGCGCGAGGTTCTGGTGCGCCAGTTCGGCGGCGAGCCCTACAACGCCGATTACAGCCAGGTGACCTACAACGATGCCGCCGGGTCGGCGGCGCTGAAGTTCTACACCGACCTGCAGCTGGTCGAGAAGGTCGGCCAGCGCGGCTTCATGGACGAGGGCCAGGCGGCCTTCCGCGCCGGGCGGGCCGGTCTGACCATCGACGGCACCTTCCGGCTCGGCTCGTTCAGCAGCATCGAGGATTTCGAATGGGGCGTGACCGAGCTTCCGGCCAATGCCGAGGGGGTGCGCTCGAACTATGCCAGCTATTTCGCCAATGGCATCGGCATCGGTGCCGAGGGTGAGGAGCTGGCGGCGGCGGAGAAGTTCCTCGCCTATATCAGCTCGCCCGAGGCGATGAAGATCTGGCTCGACGTGGTGGGCGAGCTTCCGGCGCGGCGCGACGTGGCGCTGACCGAGGAGAACCTCGCGGACCCGATCTATGCGCCGTTCCTCAAGGGGCTGGACTACGCCAAGACCACGCTCTTCGTCGACGAGGCGGCGCAGCGGCAGAACGCCATCGACATGGCCAACCGCATCCTGATCGACGGCCAGTCGGTCGAGGAGTCGCTCGCGCAGGCCGCCGAGGCCGAGCAGGCGATCATCGACAAGGCGAAGTGACGGCGAAGTGACGGCGAAGTAACGGGCGGAGCACGACAGGCATGGCCAGCATGGCAAATCAGGGGGCGCCCGAGCGGCGCCCCGGCATCCCCGGCTCGCCGGGAGGACAGCCGCGCGGGCGGGGCCTGTCGATGCGCACCCGGCAGCTCTTCTGGGTCTGGGGCTTTCTGGCCCTGCCGGTGCTGTTCTACGGGGTGATCCGCTTCTACCCAACACTCAACGCCTTCTGGCTGTCGCTCACCGACTGGGACCTGATGTCGGAGCCGGAGTTCATCGGCTTCGACAACTACACCCGCATGTTCTCGGACCCCGAGTTCTGGAAGGTGTTCAGGAACACCTTCACCTATCTGATCGTCGGCACGCCGATCAGCCTCGTGCTGTCCTTCCTCATCGCCTTCGCGCTGGACCGTATCCGCTTCGGCCACACCTTCCTGCGGGCGCTCTACTTCCTGCCCTACATCACCACCGCCTCGGCGATGGCCTGGGTCTGGCGCTGGTTCTACCAGCCCGCGCCGATCGGCTTCATCAACGATCTGCTGGGGCGCGTCGGCATCCCGCAGATGGCTTTCCTGAACTCGACCACCTGGGCCTTGCCCTCGATCATGGTGACGGCGATCTGGGCGGGGCTCGGGTTCCAGATCATCATCTTCATGGCCGGGCTGCGGGCGATCCCCACCACCTATTACGAGGCGGCGCGGATCGACGGGCTGGGGGAGGCGTCGATCCTGCGGCGCATCACCCTGCCGCTGCTGAAACCGACCACCGTCTTCCTCGTCGTCTTCTCCTCCATCGGGTTCCTGCGGATCTTCGATCAGGTCTACAACATGACCACGAACGATCCGGGCGGGCCGCTCGGCTCGACGAAGCCCCTCGTGCTGATGATCTACCAGACCGCCTTCTCCTCCTACGAGATGGGCTATGCCGCGGCCCAGACGGTGGTGCTGTTCACCATCCTGCTCTGCGTCTCGCTCCTGCAACTCTGGCTTCTGAGGGAGCGTTGAGATGACCCCCACCGCATCCCCCACCACGTCCCGCAGCCTTGCCATGAAGCGCATCCGCCCCGGGCGCATCGTGATCTGGACGATCCTGTTCATAGGCGGCCTCTTGATGGTCACGCCCTTGCTCTTCATGTTCTCCACCTCGTTCAAGACGGCGGCGCAGGTCTACGACCTGCGGCTGATCCCCGCCGCGCCGACGCTGGACAACTACATCCGCGTGCTGTCGGACGGGCGCTTCCTGCGCTGGTTCCTGAACTCCAGCTTCATCGCCATCACGGTGACGCTGTCGAACGTCTTCTTCGACAGCCTCGTCGGCTACACGCTGGCCAAGTTCCGCTTCCGCGGCCGCTACCTGATCTTCATCGCGATCCTCTCGACGCTGATGATCCCGACCGAGATGCTGGTGATCCCGTGGTATCTGATGTCGGCGAACCTTGGCTGGCTCGACAGCTACTGGGGCATCATGTTCCCCGGCATGATGACCGCCTTCGGCACCTTCCTGATGAAGCAGTTCTTCGAGACGATCCCCGACGACTTCCTCGAGGCGGCGCGGATCGACGGGCTGAACGAGTTCACCATCTGGTGGCGCGTGGCGATGCCGCTGGTCACCCCGGCGCTCTCGGCGCTGGCCATCTTCACCTTCCTCGGCAACTGGACGGCGTTCTTCTGGCCGCTGATCGTCACCACCAGCCAGGAGCTCTACACTTTGCCCATCGGCCTTTCGAGCTTTGCCGTCGAACAGGCGATCCAGTGGGAAATGATCATGACAGGCGCCGCACTGGCGACGCTGCCGACCCTCCTCGTGTTCCTGCTGCTGCAACGCTACATCGTGCGCGGCGTCATGCTGGCGGGGCTGAAAGGATGACGATGACCAACGATCCCCGCCAGAGCGACAGCTCGGTGTTTCCGAACCTGGTCTACAAGGAGACCGTGCTGCGCCCGCTGTTCGATGGCGCCAAGACCCATCATGTCGAGGGCTTCCAGCGCATCGACCGGGCGCATCTGGTGATGCTGGCCGAGACCGGCATCCTGCCGCGCGACGTGGCGGGGCGCATCGCCCGGGCGCTGGAGGCCATCGCGGCCGAGGTCGATCCCGCCGCGCTGACCTATACCGGCGAGGTCGAGGATTTCTTCTTCCTGATCGAGAAGGAGCTGAAAGCGCGCCTCGGTCCCGATGACGCGGGGCGGCTGCACACGGCGCGTTCGCGCAACGACATCGACCACACGCTGTTCAAGCTTTCGCTGAAGGCGCGGCTCGACACGGTGCTGGCGCAGGCGCTGGCGCTCTTGGAGGCGATGATCGCCACGGCGGAGCGCGAGGCTGCCACGTTGATCGTGGCCTATACCCACGGCCAGCCGGCGCAGCCGACCACGCTGGGGCATTACCTGTCGGCGGCGATCGAGATCCTGATCCGCGATATCGAGCGGCTCGAGGCGGCGCGGGCCGTTGTCGATCTGTCCTCGATGGGGGCGGCGGCGATCACCACCTCAGGCTTCCCGATCGACCGGGCGCGGGTGGCGCAGCTGCTGGGTTTCAGTGGCCCGCAGCGCAATTCCTACAGCTGCATCGCGGCGGTGGATTACATCACCGCGAGCTACAGCGCGCTGGAGCTGACCTTCCTGCACCTCGGGCGGCTCATCCAGGATTTCCAGTTCTGGACCGCTTTCGAGGTCGGGCAGATCTATGTGCCCAATGCCTTCGTGCAGATCTCGTCGATCATGCCGCAGAAGCGCAATCCGGTGCCGATCGAGCATATGCGCCACCTGTCGAGCCAGACGGTCGGGCGGGCGCGGATGATGCTCGACATCGTGCACAACACGCCCTTCACCGACATGAACGACAGCGAGGGCGAGAGCCAGGAGGCGGGCTATCAGGCCTTCCATTCGGCGGGCCGGGTGCTGGAGCTGCTGGCCGCCTTCATCGGCGCGATCAAGGTCGATCCGGCGCGGGTGGCCGAGAACATCCGCCGCTCCTGCATCACCATCACCGAGCTTGCCGACACGCTGGTACGGCGCGAGGGGCTGTCGTTCCGGCAGGCGCATGAGATCGCGGCCAGCGTCGCCCGCGCTGTGGTGGCCGCCGGGACCGACCTGCCGAGCGGCGGCTACGCCCCGTTCCGCGCGGCCTTCGAGGCGGCGACGGGGGCGGCACCGGTGCTGAGCGCCGAGGCCTTTGCCGAGATCGTCTCGCCCGAGTATTTCGTCGCGGTGCGCGCCCGCTTTGGCGGGCCGGCGCCCGAACCGATGGCCGAGGCGCTGGCCGCCTACAAGGCCGCCTCCGCAGGCTTTGCCGAGGCTGCATCCGCCGCCGCCGCCCGCGAGCGCGCCGCGGCGGAAGAGCTCGCCGCTTGTTTCAACTCTTTGGTGGAGGCCGGCTGATGGCGACCATTACGCTGAGAAATCTGGTCAAATCCTACGGCAAGACCGATGTGATCCACGGCATCAACCTCGACGTGGCGGATGGCGAGTTCGTCGTCTTCGTCGGGCCCTCGGGCTGCGGCAAGTCCACCACGCTTCGGATGATCGCGGGGCTCGAGGAGGTCTCGGGCGGCGAGATCCTGATCGGCGACCGGGTGGTGAACGAGCTCGACCCGAAGACCCGCAACATCGCCATGGTGTTCCAGAACTACGCGATCTACCCGCATCTGACCGTCCGGCAGAACATCGCCTTCGGGCTTTACACCTCGACGCTCTCCAAGGAGCAGAAGGCCGCGAAAGTGTCCGAGGCCGGCGCGATGCTGGGGCTGGAGCCGCTGCTCGACCGCCGTCCCTCGGACCTCTCGGGCGGGCAGCGGCAGCGGGTGGCCATCGGTCGCGCCATGGTGCGCGACCCGGCGGCCTTCCTGTTCGACGAGCCGCTGTCGAACCTCGACGCGCAGCTGCGGGCGCAGATGCGGATCGAGATCAAGGCGCTGCACCAGCGGCTCGGCACCACCATCGCCTACGTGACCCACGATCAGGTCGAGGCGATGACCATGGCCGACCGGATCGTGGTGATGCGCGACGGGCATATCCTGCAATCGGGCGCGCCGATGGAGATCTACGACAACCCGGTCGATGTCTTCACCGCGCGCTTCATCGGCACGCCGTCGATGAACGTCCTGCCGGTGGTCGAGGAGGGCGGCGTGATGCGCCCCGCCGATCCGGGAACGGTGCTGGCTGGGATCCGTCCGCATGATCTGCTGGTGGGCGAGGCCGGGGCCGGGGCGAGTCTGAGCCTTGCCGGGCGGGTGACGGCGGTGGAGCCGCTCGGCCCCGAGACGCTGGTGCATTTCGAGGTGGCGGGCAAGCCGGTGATCGCCACGGCGCCCCCGCGTCTGGTGCCCGGCATCGGCACCGAGGTCGTGGCCCATGCCCAGCCGGGAAGGGTGCATCTGTTCGACGCCACCACGCAAAAAGCCCTGCCGCGGCGCTGATGATGGGGGATCTTCAAACTGAACCGCCGCTCTCCGGCGCGGCCCGGGCGGCGCTTGTCGGCGCGCTGCGCTCCGGCGCGGCGATCCCGGATCTGCAGGCGCAAGAGCTTGCCGCCGCCGGCTGGCGGCTGACCGAAGGCGCGCTTGCCGCCGATGCGGGGCTGCTGTTCGGGGTCGATGTGGGGGGCACCAAGACGCAGTCGGTGCTGACCGATCTGGCGGGGCGGGTGCTGGCCGAGACGAAGGAGCCGACCGTCTCCGCGGGGGGCGATGCGGTGCTGGGCCAGATCCGGGCGCAGCGCGACCGGCTGCTGGCGGAGCTTGGGCAGCCGCTGCCGCTGCTGGCCGCGGGGATCGGCCTGCCGGGCGCCGTGGATCCGGCGACCGGGGTGATCCACCGGATGCCCAATGTCGCGGGGCTCGCGGGGCGCGACCTGCGGGCGCTCCTGGCCGAGGATCTGGGCCTGCCGGTCGCCATCGAGAACGACGCCAATCTCGCGGCTCTGGGCGAAGGCTGGCTGGGGCATGGCCGGGGGCACGAGACCTTCGTCTTCGTCGCCATGGGCACCGGGATCGGCATGGGGTCGGTGGTGGGCGGCACGCTTCTGCGCGGGGCGCAGGGCGCGGCGGGCGAGATCGCCGCGCTGCCTCTCGGCGCCGACCCGTTCGACCCCGCGACCTTCGAGGAAGGGGCGCTGGAGACCGCGATCTCCAGCCGGGCACTGCTGGCGGATTACCTGCAGCGGGGCGGCACAGGCGGCGGGTCGCTGCGCGAGCTGTTCCTTGCCACCGAGCGCGACCCGGCCTTCGAGGCGACGGTGGAGCGGCTGGCGCGGCTTCTGGCGCAGGCGGTGCTTGCCGTGAGTTCGGTGCTCGACCCGAGCCTCGTCATCTTCGGCGGCAGCATTGGTTCGCGCACCGAGGTGCTGGAGCGGACGCGGCACCACCTGTCGCGCTGTATGCCGATGCCGCCGGAGTGCCGGATCAGCAGCCTCGGCAACCGGGCAGGCGTCATTGGCGCCGCCCACGCCGCGCGGCTGGCCCTGATCGATCGGCTGATGGCGGCGGGCTAGGGGCCGTGCGGGCCGGGGAGGGGATGCTCTCCGGCCTGCGCGGCTTCAGTCGGTCATCGCGGTGAGGAGGAAGAAGGGGATCGGCGTTTCGGGCTCGTCGTAGAGCCCCCCGTAGGGGTGACCGCCGAAACGGTCCTGCCATGCCGCGATGCCGTGAAAGCCCGCTTCCGCCAGCCAGTCCCGCGCCTCGGTCTCGGTGACGCCGCAGGCGTGCGGCAGATGCGGCGCAAGCTCGGCCATCCGCGCGTCGGGGCTGCGGCGCCAGATCCCGTCGGAGACCAGCACCATGCCGCCGGGCCGCAGCAGCCGCCGGGCGAGCCGCAGCGCCTCTTTCGGGCGTTCCAGCGTCCAGAGCACGTTGCGCAGGCTCACCAGATCGGCGGCGCCTTCCGGCAGGGTGCAGCGGTCCATGTCGGCATGGATCAGCCGCAGCGGCACGCCCTCGCGGTCGGCGGCGCGGCGGGCCTCGGCCAGCATCGCGCCCGAGCCGTCGACCCCGGTGACGCGGTGACCGAGACCGGCCAGGAGCACCGCGCAGCCGCCGGTGCCGCAGCCGAGATCGACGACCCGCCGCCGCGCGGGGCCGATGGCTGCGGCCAGCACTGTGCGCCAGGCGTCGCGGTGGCGGTTGTGCGAGGCTGTGGCGTCGAAGCGCTGCGCCCGCCCGTCCCAATGCGCGGCCATCGCCGCGGCGGTCTCGGGGGCGATGCTCATGGCCGGTGTCTCGGCGGCTGGGTCGCGATCAGAGGGGCGAGGGGGCAGGGACATTCAGACCTCCGGCAGGGAGAAGCGGATCAGCCGATGGCCATCGGCGGGGTCGGTCAGCACGCTGGCGCGTACGTCGAAGACGCGCGCCAGAAGCGCGGGGGTCAGGATGTCCTCGGGCGTGCCGCAGGCCACCAGCCGGCCCTCCTGCATCACGCCGATCCGGTCGCAGTCGAGCGCCTGGTTCAGGTCGTGCAGCGCGATCAGCGCCGTCACGCCGAGCCCACGCACCAGCCGCAGGATCGACAGCTGCTGGTGGATGTCGAGGTGGTTGGTCGGCTCGTCGAGCAGCAGGATCTTGGGCTCCTGCGCCAACGCGCGGGCCAGATGCACCCGCTGCCGCTCGCCGCCCGACAGGCTTTGCCAGACCCGGTCGGCCTTGTCGGTCATGCCGACGCGGGCGATGGCGCGCGAGACGATCTCGTCGTCCGCCGGGCCGAAGGGCGAGAGCAGCGAGAGCCAGGGGGTGCGGCCGAGATCGACGGCATCGCGCACGCTGACCCGGTCGGCGGTCTCGGACTGCTGGGCGACGAAGGCCAGCATCTGCGCCATGGCGCGCCGCGAGAGCCGGGCCTGATCCTTGCCGTCGAGCCGGATCGCGCCGCTGGCAGGCGTCAGCACCCCCGCCGTCAGCCTGAGCAGCGTGGATTTGCCCGAGCCGTTCGGGCCGATCAGCCCGAAGGTCTCGCCCGGGCGCACCTCGAGGCTGACATCCTCGACGATCGGGGTCGTGCCCGCGCGCCAGCCCACGTTGCAGAGCTGGATCATGACCGCATCTTCCGGCCGCGGATCAGGATGACGGCGAATCCCGGCGCGCCGACGAGCGCGGTCACCACGCCGATGGGCAGCACCTGATTGGGCACGATCACCCGCGAGACCACATCGGCCAGCACCAGAAACACCGCACCGATCAGGGCCGAGGCAGGGACCAGCCGGGCGTGGCGCACGCCGACGAGAAAGCGCGCGGCATGCGGGATCACCAGACCGACGAAGCCGATGGCGCCAACGATGCTGACCATGGTGGCGGTGATCATCGTCACCACCGCGATCAGCAGCGCCTGGGTGCGGCGGATCGGGATGCCCATGGTGAGCGCGGATTCGGCGCCGAAGGTGAAGGCGTCGAGGGCGCGGGTCTGCACGAGGCAGAGCAGCACGCCCGCGACCGAGACCGGCACCGCCAGCCAGACATCGGGCCAGCGCACGCCGCTCATGTTGCCCATCATCCAGAAGGTGACGCCGCGCACCTGCTCGGCACTGGCTGACTGGGCGATGACGAAGGAGGTGAGGGCGTTGAAGAGCTGGGTTCCGGCGATGCCCGACAGGATGATGAGCCCGGCCTGCGGCAGCCCGGTGCTGCCGCCCGCCGCCCGCGCCAGCAGCACGACCAGCGTGAAGGCCAGAAGCCCGCCCGCGAAGGCCCCGACCGAGAGCGGCAGGGTGCCCGCGCCGATGCCAAGCACGAGGATCAGCACCGCTCCGGTGGAGGCGCCTGCCGAGATGCCGAGGATATAGGGATCGGCCAGCGCGTTGCGCAGCAGCGCCTGCAGCACCACGCCCGAGACGGCGAGCCCCGCGCCGCAGGCGGCGGCAACGATGGCGCGCGTCAGGCGGTAGTTCCAGACGATGCCCTCCTGGATCGGCGGCAGCGGATAGTCGCTGCCGAAGAGCCGGTTGGCCAGCGTCTGCCAGATGACGGCGGGCGGGATGATGGTCTCGCCCACCGAGATGCCGAGGGTCAGCGCCACCATGAGCGCCGCCAGCCCCAGCGCACCGCGCGACAGGCTCCGCGATCCGAGCCGCACCGACCCTGTCGCGGCGGAGATCACTTGGCCGGGCCCTCGGCCGCGATGGCCTCCACCACCGTCTCGATGCCCGAGGGAATGCGGATGCCGGCGTGGATCTGGTGCGCGTCGATGACGATCACCCGGTTCTCGCGCACCGCCCGCATCCGGCTGGTCACCGGATCGGTCGAGAGGTGGTCGAGCTTCACCTCGTAATCGTCGGCGGCAAAGCGGCGGCGGTCCATCCGGGCCACGATGATGTAGTCGGGATCGGCGCTGGCGATGGTCTCCCAGCCGACCGCGGGCCATTCCTCGTTCGAGTCGACCACGTTGCGCAGGCCGAGCGTCTTGAGGAGGAAGCCCGCGATGCCGTTCTGCCCGGCCACGAAGGGGTCGAGCGCCAGATCGGGGCTGGAGAACCAGACCACGGCGGTCTTGCCCTCGATGCCGAGAGCCTTGGCCTTCTCCGCCGCCGCGTCGACCCGGGCGCGCAGCTCGGCCTCGAGATCGGCGCCGCGCGGCTCCACGTCGAAGATCTGCGCCAGTTCGCGCACCGCGCGATACATCAGCTCGATCGAGAATTCCTGCGTCCGCGCCCCGTCGCCGCCCACCATGTTGTCCTTGCCGACGCAATCGGCGGGCATGGCATAGACCTCGGTCCCCAGCTCGTTGAACTGGGCGCGGGTGCCGACGGCGCCCTGCGGGCCGACGTGGAATTCGAATTGCGTGGTGACGAGTTCCGGCTCCTTGGCCATCACGGCCTCGAAGCCGGGATGGTTGTCGGCCAGCCGCTCCACCTTGGCATTGGCCTCGGCGAAGGCGGGCTGGACCTCGTTGAACCAGACCGAGGTGCCCTGCACCTTGTCGGCAAGGCCCAGGGCATAGAGCATTTCGGTGGTGGACTGGCCGATGGTCACGACGCGCTGCGGGGCCGCGTCGAAGACGAGGGTCTGGCCGCAATTGTCGATCGACAGCGGATAGGTCGTGGCCTGTGCCGCGCCGCCCGCGAGGCAGAACAGGGCAACGGCGCCCGGAAGTCGGCTGAGGGTCATGGATTGGGTCTCCGATGAGGGGAAGATCGCTCACCGGACGGGGGCGCCTCCACAGGAGAGCGCGGGTCGGCCAAGGGCAGGCCGCAAAGCCAGACACAGGTCATACGCATCCTTCTCCGGACACCCCGCCCGGCGTTACGTTTCTGCTGTCGGCAGGTCTCCTGACTGGCGGATCGACGCTTTGCCCGGCCTTCCCGGGGCGTGGGCCCCAGTGGCGAAAATCGAGCGTAGCTAACCGCCTACAGTTGCGGGGGCAGTTCCGGTTCACGGCCGAGGCCGTGGCGGATTCCCTGTTAGTTCCATGTGGAAACCGACAGATCTTGCCTAGCCTCACCGATTGGTGAGGTCAAGCGCCGCGCGCGGTAGGCCCTGTGTGACGAGGTCACGGTGCGGCGGCGCGGGCCGCGCTAGGAGGGACGGGCGGCGCCGATCTGCCGCTGTCTTTGCCGGGGTTTCCGCCATGCACAGTTCCTCCGCCTCCCTCCCATCCGCCGCCCCCGCCGGGGATGCCCGTCTCGCGCATTACCCGGTCACCTTCTTTGCCATCGGCATGGGGATGATGGGCCTGACCCTCGCGCTTCATGCGGCCGAGACCGCCTTCGGGCGGGAGCCCGAGGTGTCGCGCGCGGCGCTCGGGGGGGCGCTGGGGCTTCTGGGGCTGGTGGCGCTCGGCTATCTGGCCAAGGCGCTGCGCCATCCGGCGGCGGTGGCGGCGGAGTGGCATCATCCGGTGCGAATCGCCTTCTTCCCGGCGATCTCGATCTCCATGCTGCTTTTGTCGGTGGCGCTGCTCGGCGAGCGGCCCGAGGCGGCGCGGGTGGTCTGGATGGCCGGCACGGCGCTGCAGGGGCTTCTGGCGCTGGCGGTGATCGCGGCATGGATCGGACATCGCAGCTTCCAGCAGGGCCAGCTGACCCCCGCCTGGTTCATCCCGGCGGTGGGCAATGTGATCGTACCGCTGGCGGGCGTGCCGCTGGGCCATCCCGAGATTTCGTGGCTGTTCTTCTCGGGCGGGCTGGTGTTCTGGATCGTGCTGCTGACGCTGGTCATCAACCGGCTGATGTTCCACGACCCGCTGCCGGGCAAGATGGTGCCGACGCTGATGATCCTCGTCGCCCCGCCTGCCGTCTCCTTCGTCGCCTGGCTGCGGCTGACGGGTGAGGTGGGCGCCTTCGGGCATATCCTGCTGAGCATCGCCTATGTCTTCGCGCTGATCGTGGCGATGCAGGCGGCGAAGTTCCGGCGGATGCCGTTTGCGATGTCCTGGTGGGCGCTGTCCTTCCCGCTGGCGGCGCTGAGCATCGCGAGCTTCGCCTATGCCGGGGCCGCCCTGTCGGCGCCGCACCGGTTGATCGGGCTGGGGCTGCTCGGGCTTCTCGTGCTGGTGGTGGCGGGGCTGATCCTGCGCACCCTGCTCGGCATCTGGCGGCACGAGATCTGTCTGGCGGACTGAGCCCTGCTTCACATTCCGGTCACCGAGGCGCCGCGGCGGCGCCCTTTGCCTGCCGCGGCCTATCTGCCTTCTGCAACCCGATCCTCCTCCAGCAAGGAATACCGCGTGCCGCATCGCAGCCCCGAGCCGAAATCCCTCGCCGTTCCCAGTTCCCGCCTGTCGCGGATCGCCCGGCTGGGCGGGCTCGCCTCGGGCATCGCGGGCGGCATGGCCGTGCAGGGGGTGCGGCAGATGGCGCAGGGCAAGCGGCCCTCGATGGGCGACCTGCTGCTGACGCCGGGCAATGCGATGAAGGTGGCCGACCAATTGGCACAGATGCGCGGTGCAGCGATGAAGGTGGGCCAGCTTCTGTCGATGGACGCGGGCGACATGCTGCCGCCGGAGCTGGCGCAGATCCTCGGGCGGCTGCGGGCCGATGCACATCACATGCCGGGCGGGCAGTTGAAGAAGGTGCTGGCGGCGAGCTGGGGCCCGGACTGGCTGCGGCAGTTCCAGAAGTTCGACGTGCGCCCGATCGCGGCCGCTTCCATCGGGCAGGTGCACCGGGCGCTGACGCGGGACGGGCGGGACGTGGCGATCAAGGTGCAATATCCGGGCGTGCGGCGCAGCATCGACTCCGACGTGACGAATGTGGCGGCGCTGATGCGGATGTCGGGGCTGGTGCCGAGCGGGCTCGACCTTGCGCCGCTGTTGGAGGAGGCCAAGCGGCAGCTGCACGAGGAGGCGGATTACCAGCGCGAGGGGCGCTGCCTGACCGAGTTCGGCGGCCTGCTGCAGGACGATCCGGCCTTTGCCGTGCCGGTGTTGCAGGCCGATCTGACGACGAAGGACGTGCTGGCCATGAGCTTCATGGAGGGCGTGCCGGTCGACGATCTGGCGCAGGCGCCGCAGGCGGAGCGGGACCGCATCGTGACGCTGCTCGTGGATCTGCTGTTTCGCGAGCTCTTCGTGTTCCGTCTGATGCAGACCGATCCGAATTTTGCCAACTACCGCTATGCGCCGGAGACGGGCAAGCTGATCCTGCTCGACTTCGGCGCGACGCGGGCCTTTGCGCCGGACCTGGCCGAGAGCTATCGCCGCCTGCTGCGGGCCGGGGTGGCCGAGGACGCCGATGGCATCCGGACGGCGGCGCGGGAGATCGGCTTTCTGGCCGAGACCACGCCGGAGCGGCTGGAGCGGGCGATGCTGGCGATGTTCGACCTGTCGATGCAGCCGCTGCGCCGCGAGGGGGCGTTCGACTTCGGCGCCTCGGACCTGCCGCTGCGGCTGCGCGATGCGGGCATGGCAATCGCCGAGGACCGCGGGGCCTTTCCGCTGCCGCCGATGGACACGCTGTTCCTGCAGCGCAAGTTCGGCGGGATCTTCCTGCTGGCGAGCCGTCTGAAGGCGCGGGTCGATCTGCGGGCGGTGATCGCGCCCTATCTGTGAAAAACCCCTCCGCACCCGTGGCGCGGAGGCGAGGCTCAGAGCCGCTTCTGCTTGAATCGGGCGGTGGCGAGCGTCTCGCTCACCACCTCGATCTTCTGCGGGATCTTGTAGGGTTCGATCACCCCGGCAAGCCCGCGCCGGATCGCAGTGCGGATCGCGGCGGGCGGGGCGAGGGGATCGGCCATGCGGATTCGGGCGCAGACCGCGGCGCCGAGCAGCGCATGCGGCGCGCCGAAGACCGCGACCTCGGCCACGCCGGGGATCTGCATCACCGCATTCTCGACCTCGGCCGGAAACACCTTCTGGCCGCCGACATTGATCATGTCGCTGTCGCGGCCCAGAAAGCGCAGCCGGTCGCCTTCGACCTCGACCCGGTCGCCGGTGCGATACCAGCCGTCCGGGGTGAAGGGGCTCGGCGCGTTCAGATAGCCGAGCATCGCCGTGGTGGCGCGGATCTGCAGCAGCCCGTCCACCACGCGCCACGCGGCTCCCTCGCCATCGAGCCGCAGCCAGCGCGACCGCGCCCCGGCAGATTGCGAGCGCAGGGCGCCAAGCTCGGAGGTGCCGTATTTCTGGATCAGCTGCGCCGCCGGGAAGGCATCGGCCACCCGGTCCAGAAGGCCCTGCGGCATCATCTCGGCGCCGTAGGTGATGACCCTGAGGCTCGGCAGCTCCGGCAGGCGGTTCAGGAGCAGCATGTTGAGGAAGGAGGGCGCGGTCGGCAGCACCTCCACCCCATGCGCGGCGATGCGGGCAATCACCGTCTCGGCCGAACGGTCGGGAAGACAGACGAGGGTCGAGCGGTTGGCGAGCGAGTAGAGCAGCGTGTCGATGCCCGCGATATGGTCGAAGAGCAGGAAGGCCAGCGTGACCAGATCCTTGCCGGGTCTCGCGAACTTCGACAGCAGCCGCCGCACGTCATGCACCGCGCCCTTGGAGGCGCCGGTCGTGCCCGAGGTGAAGATGATCAGACCCGGCGCCGCCTCCTCGCGCAGTTGCGTCAGCAGCGGATGGGCCGAGCTGCCGGGCAGGGGGGCGATCTCGCCCGTCGCGGCCTCGATGCGCCATGCGGCATCGGCCAAACTGGCAAACTCGGCCTGCTTCTCGGCGCTGGAAGGCGCCACCGGAGCGACGATGGCCCGCTGGCGCCAGAGCGCCAGCAGCCATGCGGCGGAGGCCGAGCCGAAATCGCCGGCGAGCTGCACCGAGGCGCCCGGCGCCACACCGGCGGCCAGCAGCCGCGCCTCGGCCCTTTCGATCTGCGCGAGCAGATCGGCATAGCTGGAGACCCGCCCGTCGGCCTCAACGAAGGCGGTCTTCTGACCGGCGGCGGCGAAGCCGTCGATCAGGAACTGAACGCAGTCCGCCACGATCACACGCCGCCCAGATAGAGGGTCTGGCCGGTCACGAAATCCGACTCGTCGCGGAGGAAGAAGTCGCAGACGTTCAGCACGTCCTGCATCGTGCCGTAGCGCGGGATGGCCTGCCGGGCGATCAGCGCGGTCATCTTGGCCTCGGGCACGGAGCCGACCAGATCGGTCGGCACCGGGGTCGGGCCAACGGCATTGACGGTGATCCCCATCGGCGCCAGCTCGCGCGCCAGCACCTCGGTCAGCGAGACGACCGCGGCCTTGGAGGCGGCATAGACCGCCTCGCCCTCCAGCTTCAGCGGCGTCGCCACCGTGGCGAAGTTGACGATCCGCCCGGTCTTGTGCCGCCCCATCAGCTTGGCCCCCTCGCGGCAGAACAGGAAGGTGCCCATGACATTGGTGGCGAAGACCCGCTGCAGCGTGCTGGCCGGGGTCAGGAGCACATGGTTCATCGAGGCGATGCCCGCGTTGTTCAACAGCGCGTCGAGCCGCCCGTGCTTGCGGCGCACATCCTGCATCATTCCCGCGACGGCGCGTTCCTCGGCCACGTCCAGCTCGTAATGGGTGTAGCTGTCGTGGCTGAGGTCGCTGGCGTCGCGCGAACAGCCGACGACCGACCAGCCACGATCGAGATATTCTTCGGCCAGAAAGCGGCCGATGCCCTTTCGGGTGCCGGTGATGGCGATGACCTTCTTCATGCCGCGCTTGCCTGCGTCGCCAGTTCGGTCGCGTAGTCGGCTAGGCTGCGCAGGCTGCGATAGGGGCTGCGGCGGCGCGACATGGCGGCCTCGGAGGCCAGAACGATGTCGAGCCCGGTCTCGTCGCCGATGTGCTGCTCGGCGGACATGACGAAGTTCACGAGGCCGAGCGAGTCGAGAAGACCGCCCTCGCCATAAAGCACGCTGTCGGGATCGCTGGAGATCCGCTGCTCGGCCGGCAGGGTCAGGTTCATCTCGGCGACGGCGTTCTGCAGCGCTTGCAGCATCTGGGCCTGATCATAAGACATTGGGGTAAATCCTTCTCTTCTTGATAAAAATTGCTGGCAGTCAGGCTGGCAGCGCGGTCTCGGGCCGGGCCTTGGGCAGAACCCGCGGCGGCGGCACGAAGAGGGTGCAGTTGGCGGCGACGTCGCTGGAGATGACGCAGTTCGGCCCGACGGTGACGTTGTCGCCGATGCTGACATTGCCCATCACCACCGCACCGACGCCGAAGCGCACGTCATTGCCGATCACAGGGCCCTTGCCCTCGACCCAGTCAGTGCCCGCGCCGAAGGTCACGCCCTGCCGGATGACGCAGTCATGGCCGATGGTGGCGTGGCGGTGGATGACGATGCCGCTCTGGTGGCCGATCAGCAGCCGGCGCCCGACGCGCACGCTGCGCTCCAGCTCGATGCCGTAGACGTTGCGGCAGAACACCTGCCCGACACGGTAGACCGCGCCCGCAACTTGACGCAGCGGCGTGGGCAGGTTGGCGGCATGCACGCCGATCCTGTGGACCCAAAGCGCATGGAGCCCTGGCCGGAAGGGTTGGCGTTCGTGCTGCCAGAAATCCTCGCGGATGATCGACAGGAAGCCCATCGACCGTATCAGCGCAGCCTCGTCGCCGTCGAAGGCGGGCGAGACCGGGTGTGGCTGCACCGGAGGCTCCGATGCGGGCTGCGGGGGAGGCGATGCCGAGGCTTTGTCAGGCGATTCAATACGTTCGTTCATTCAGTCCAAGATTAAATTCGTCTGTCAACTTGATGAAAATTCACAAATAAACCAACTGACCCGACCAGTGATGCGAAATGCGTCGGCAGGGTCCTTCCTCACGCTTCATGAGTGTAAAGCCATCGGGATCAAATGACGGAGTCATCAGGGCGTTACGGCTTTGACAGCGATCGGAAAGCGCTTGCGCGTCGTCAGATTACATCAAGAAGTCGAACGTGGTCCGGCGGATCGGCGGCCGGAAGAGCCACCCGGAATCACACCGGGTCCTGGTGATTAATCTTGAAGGTAGAGGATTTTCCCGAAGGGGCAACCGGCGAACGGCGATTTTGTCAAGATACTGCCATAGGTTGTGTCGGGCGCCTGCGAATGAGGCGCCCCGGGCCGCGTTGCCCGCTCTGTCGGAAAGCGGGGGTAGGCTCGGCCGGTTTCAGCGGTAGAGCAGAACGGGGATCCGCGCCGAGCGGATCATCGCGGTGGTGGTCGAGCCGATGATCAGGCTGCGGATGCGGCTGTGGCCATAGGCGCCCATCACCAGGAGATCGAAGCCGCCCTCGTCGACCATCCGCTGCAGCGCCACGTCCGGCTCGCCGCTGACGACGGCGGTCTGCGCGGTGATCCCGCCCGCCGCAAGGATGGCCTGCGCCTCGTCGAGCCGGCTCTGGCAATCCCTGGCACCGGCGCTGGCGCAGGCGAGGGTGATCTCCAGCCCGGCGAAGACCGGGTTGCCCGCCATACGCCCCAGCGCCACCCGGGCGCTGTCGCCGCCGTCATAGGCCACCAGCGCCCGACGGATCGGGCGGTAGCGTTCGGCGGCGACGAAGACAGGGACACGGGTGGCGCGCAGAACGCGTTCAAGATTCGAGCCCAGATGGTCGGCAGCGTAGCCCGCCGCCTCGCCGCGCTTGCCGATCACCAGGGCGCGGAGCGTCGGCTCGATCTCCGACAGGGCTTCCAGCAGGTCGCCCTGTCTCAGCCGCGGCGTGATGTCGGCCACGCCGCCCTCGGTCAGAAGCGCCTGCGCATCGTCGAGGATGGCGCGGCCCTTGGCCTGGGCGAGCTTGGACCGTTTCGCGTCGAGGTCGGCCAGTTCGGCCAGAAGGGCACTGCGCGCGCCCAGCCGCAGCGCGCCGGAGAGGTCGGTGACGGCACCTCCTTCGCGCCGCCCCAGCACATGCAGCAGATCGACCGAGGCGCCGAGCGTCTCGGCGATCCAGGCGGTGTGCTGGCAGACGCTGCGGGCATGGGCCGAGCCGTCCACGAGGGCGAGTATGCGGTTGGTCATGGTCATCCTCCTCAATGCGCCATCAGCTTGTCCATCGCGCCCGGCTTGTCATGGACTGCCAGACGGTCGACCAGCGTCTCGCTGGCGGCGTTCATCCCCACGATCTGCACTTCGGCCCCGTCGCGGCGGAACTTCAGCACCGCCATGTCCAGCGCCTGCACCGAGGAGATATCCCAGATATGGGCAAGGCTCACGTCGATCACCACCCGGTCCAGCGCCTCGCGGAAATCGAAGGCACCCATGAAATCCTCGACCGAGCCGTAGAACATCTGGCCTTCCACCACATAGGTCCGCTCGCGCCCGTCCTTCGACAGATGCGAGGTGACGCGGAAGAGTTGTGCGATCTTGCCGGCGAAGAAGATGCCGGACAGAAGCACGCCAACCAGCACGCCGATGGCGAGGTTATGGGTGTAGACCACCGTCACCACGGTGGCGAGCATCACCGCCGAGGAGGAGGCGGGGTGGGTCTTCAGCGACGTGATCGATGACCAGCTGAAGGTGCCGATCGAGACCATGATCATAATCGCGACCAGCGCGGGCATCGGGATGCGGCTGACCAGATCGCCCAGCACCACCACCATGAACAGCAGGATCACCCCGGCGGCGAAGCACGAGAGCCGCCCGCGCCCGCCCGATTTCACGTTGATCATCGACTGACCGATCATGGCGCAGCCCGCCATGCCGCCGATGAAGCCGGTCGCAGCATTGGCCACGCCCTGACCGATGCACTCCTGATTGCGGTTCGATTTCGTGTCGGTCAGGTCGTCGACGATGTTCTGCGTCATCAGGCTTTCGAGCAGCCCGACCACAGCCACGGCGACGGAATAGGGCAGGATGATCAGCAGCGTCTCGAGCGACAGCGGGATGTCGGGGATGAGGAAGACCGGCAGCGTATCGGGCAGCGCGCCCATGTCGCCCACCGTGCGCACGTCGAGGCCGAGGCCGAGCGTCAGCGCCGTGAGCACGACGATGGTGATCAAAGGCGAAGGGATCGCCTTGGTCAGGAGCGGGAAGAGATAGATGATGGCGAGCCCCGCGGCGACGAGCACATAGGTCAGAAGCCCGACATTGCGCGGATCGAGCTCGGGCAGCTGCGCCATGAAGATCAGGATGGCGAGCGCGTTGACGAAGCCGGTCATCACCGATCTCGAGACGTAGCGCATGACGAAGCCGAGCCTGAGCAGCCCCAGGACGATCTGGATCAGCCCGGCCAGCACGGTGGCGGCCAGAAGGTAGTCGAGCCCGTGCTCGCGCACGAGGGTGACCATCAGCACCGCGGTCGCGGCGGTCGCGGCCGAGATCATCCCGGGCCGCCCGCCCACGATGGCGGTGATCACCGCGATCGAGAAGGAGGCGTAGAGCCCGATCTTGGGGTCGACCCCGGCGATGATGGAGAAGGCGATGGCTTCGGGGATCAGCGCCAGAGCGACGACCAGCCCGGCGAGCAGGTCGGCACGGACATTGCCGAGCCACTCCTGACGATAGGTAGCGAGTGAAAACATGAAAGTCCCGTTCCTGACCGACGGCTTCGCGAAGGGAAGCGGGATCGGCAGATGTTTTTGTTGATCGTGAACGGTGGTCCGGCGGTTCGGCGGCCGGAAGAGCCACCCGGGGATCTCACCCGGGTCCAGACGAATGAGGCGGAGGTAGCGCATTTGCGCCGATTTGCCAAGCCTTTCGATGTCTGGCGGCTCCGGCTTCGCTGCGCCGGACGCCTTCGGGGGCTTTGCGCAGGGCCCGCCGCGCCTCCGCGGGCGGTCGCGGGGGAACTCCGGCGCGGGCCGGGTCTTGTTCCCGCAGGCCCCGCGCGCGGGGCGGGCAGGGCAGAGGAGAAGGCCATGACGCAAGAGCTGGACCGTCGGACGATCGAGACGGGCTGCGACATCATGCAGGAGGGGATGGCGGCGATCCGCAACATCTCGGGCGCGCTGCGGGCCTGGGACCTGAAGGATGACGCGACCCGGCTGAAGACGATCAACAGCATCTCCGAGGCGCTCTACACCTTTGACCCGCGCAGCGAGGTGTCGATGTCGGTAACCCGCGCCACGCTGCAGCGCCTGTTCTCCGACAGCCCCGAGCTTGCCAACATGTGCCCGCTCGCCGCGGCCTGGTCGCGTGGGGAGGGGGAGCGCTAACCTCAGCGCCGACTAGCGCCGCTGCCTACATTCCAGACGGGTCGTTGTCACTCCGGGCGTATCTCTTCCCCAGCGTCAAGCCGAACGCCGCTCCAGCGCCTTGCTTGGAGCGCCTGCCCCATTTGTGCCCCAATTTCATAGTTAAGCCGAAGACTCGGGGCTGCAGGGGCATGGCAGGAATGGATTTCTCGAGGATCTGGCGGCTTGTCCGCAAAGAGGATGGTTCGGCGACGGTTGAAACGGTGCTCTGGATTCCCGTCTTCGCCTTCCTGCTGTTTCTGATGGCCGATGCGGCGATCATCTTCGGCGGCGAAGCGCGGATCCTGCGGGTGGTGCAGGATGCCAACCGCTCGCTGTCGATCGGCCGCTTCCGCACGCCCGAGGAAACCGAAGCCTTCATCCTGCAGCAGATCGGCGGGCTGACCGCCAATGCGACGGCCGAGACGACGGTGACCGATGGGCTGATCGTCAGCCGGGTGATCCTGCCCGCCTCCGACCTCAGCGCGACCCAGCTCATCCCGGCTTTCGCCGGGCTGCAGCTCTCCATCGTTGCCGAACATCTGTCGGAGGCGTGACGATGAGGGCCGCCCTTGCCGACGAGGCCGGATCGATGACAGCCTTCGGGCTCTTCATCTTCACCGCCTGTCTGATGCTCTCGGGCTATGCCATCGACGTTGGCAACGCGGTGCGCGCGCGCACCAAGCTGCAGATCGTCGCCGATGCCACCGCCCATGCCGCGCTGTTGACCCGCGAGAGTGCCACCGAGGAGACCGCCAAGCAGACGGCCCTCGACATGGCGCGGCGGATGCTGCCGGTGGAGAGGCATGGCAATGTGCTTGATGCCGAGGA